>NZ_JBEGHX010000001.1:2587500-2845879 GCF_040801995.1 Agrobacterium radiobacter
AGTACCGTGAGGGAAAGGTGAAAAGCACCCCGACGAGGGGAGTGAAATAGAACCTGAAACCGGATGCCTACAAACAGTCGGAGCCCGCAAGGGTGACGGCGTACCTTTTGTATAATGGGTCAACGACTTAGTGTAACTAGCAAGCTTAAGCCGGTAGGTGTAGGCGCAGCGAAAGCGAGTCTGAACAGGGCGATTGAGTTAGTTGCATTAGACCCGAAACCGAGTGATCTAGCCATGAGCAGGCTGAAGGTTGGGTAACACCAACTGGAGGGCCGAACCCGTATCTGTTGCAATAGATTGGGATGACTTGTGGCTAGGGGTGAAAGGCCAATCAAACTCGGAAATAGCTGGTTCTCCGCGAAATCTATTTAGGTAGAGCGTCGACCGAATACCCTCGGGGGTAGAGCACTGGATGGGCTATGGGGACTCACCGTCTTACTGATCCTAACCAAACTCCGAATACCGAGGAGTACTAGTCGGCAGACACACGGCGGGTGCTAACGTCCGTCGTGAAAAGGGCAACAACCCTGACCTCCAGCTAAGGTCCCCAAGTCATGGCTAAGTGGGAAAGGATGTGAGGATCCCAAAACAACCAGGATGTTGGCTTAGAAGCAGCCATCATTTAAAGAAAGCGTAACAGCTCACTGGTCTAAATAAGGGTCTTTGCGCCGAAAATGTAACGGGGCTAAAGCCATGCACCGAAGCTGAGGATTTGCAGTAATGCAAGTGGTAGCGGAGCGTTCCGTAAGTCTGTGAAGGCGGACCCGTGAGGGCTGCTGGAGATATCGGAAGTGCGAATGTTGACATGAGTAACGATAAAGGGAGTGAGAGACTCCCTCGCCGAAAGACCAAGGGTTCCTGCTTAAAGTTAATCTGAGCAGGGTTAGCCGGCCCCTAAGACGAGGCGGACACGCGTAGTCGATGGGAACCACGTTAATATTCGTGGGCCTGGTGGTAGTGACGGATCTCGTGTGTTGTACAACCTTATTGGATTGGTTGTGCGGCGAAGAGGTTCCAGGAAATAGCTCCACCGTATAGACCGTACCCGAAACCGACACAGGTGGTCAGGTAGAGTATACCAAGGCGCTTGAGAGAACTATGTTGAAGGAACTCGGCAAATTGCACGCGTAACTTCGGAAGAAGCGTGACCCCATTTTAGGCAACTATGATGGGGTGGCACAGACCAGGGGGTAGCGACTGTTTATCAAAAACACAGGGCTCTGCGAAGTAGCAATACGACGTATAGGGTCTGACGCCTGCCCGGTGCTGGAAGGTTAAAGGGAGGGGTGCAAGCTCTGAACTGAAGCCCCAGTAAACGGCGGCCGTAACTATAACGGTCCTAAGGTAGCGAAATTCCTTGTCGGGTAAGTTCCGACCTGCACGAATGGCGTAACGACTTCCCCGCTGTCTCCAACATAGACTCAGTGAAATTGAATTCCCCGTGAAGATGCGGGGTTCCTGCGGTCAGACGGAAAGACCCCGTGCACCTTTACTATAGCTTTACACTGGCATTCGCCAAGGCATGTGTAGGATAGGTGGTAGGCTTTGAAGCAGGGACGCCAGTTTCTGTGGAGCCATCCTTGAAATACCACCCTTATCTTCGTGGATGTCTAACCGCGGTCCGTTATCCGGATCCGGGACAGTGTATGGTGGGTAGTTTGACTGGGGCGGTCGCCTCCGAAAGAGTAACGGAGGCGCGCGATGGTTAGCTCAGACCGGTCGGAAATCGGTCGTCGAGTGCAATGGCATAAGCTAGCCTGACTGCGAGACTGACAAGTCGAGCAGAGACGAAAGTCGGTCATAGTGATCCGGTGGTCCCGTGTGGAAGGGCCATCGCTCAACGGATAAAAGGTACGCCGGGGATAACAGGCTGATGACCCCCAAGAGTCCATATCGACGGGGTTGTTTGGCACCTCGATGTCGACTCATCGCATCCTGGGGCTGGAGCAGGTCCCAAGGGTATGGCTGTTCGCCATTTAAAGCGGTACGTGAGTTGGGTTCAGAACGTCGTGAGACAGTTCGGTCCCTATCTGCCGTGGGTGTAGGAATATTGACAGGATCTGTCCCTAGTACGAGAGGACCGGGATGGACGTATCTCTGGTGGATCTGTTGTCCTGCCAAGGGCATAGCAGAGTAGCTATATACGGAATGGATAACCGCTGAAGGCATCTAAGCGGGAAACCAACCTGAAAACGAGTGTTCCCTATCAGAGCCGTGGAAGACGACCACGTTGATAGGACGGGTGTGGAAGCACAGCAATGTGTGAAGCTTACCGTTACTAATAGCTCGATCGACTTCTTCGTTCCCATTGTTCATGTTCATCAAGCCAAGCTTGATGACATCATCTTCTGTCTTCACGGGCCAAGGCCCTGCAGACGGCGCGCGCCACAGGTATTTTGCTTGACAGCAAAAACCGGAAGGCGCGACGGACTAGCGTCCTGTATGGCTGCCTCGCTCAACCTCGAGCAAGGCAGGCAAACGGACCAGTCAAAGAAAGACGTGTTAAATTAAATAGAGCTTCGGCTCTCCAGCTTCTCGAAAACTGTTTCCATCTCAAAAATGGAAATCGTTGCGTTTTGCCGACCTGGTGGTTATCGCGGGGCGGCTGCACCCGTTCCCTTTCCGAACACGGCCGTGAAACGCCCCAGCGCCAATGGTACTTCGTCTCAAGACGCGGGAGAGTAGGTCGCTGCCAGGTCTGCAAAACGCAACACAAAATCTTCTCAATCACAAAAATGGGCAACAAGCCCAAATCAAAAGGCCGCCAAAAGCGGCCTTTATGCTATAATAAATCATTCCGCGGGGTGGAGCAGCCCGGTAGCTCGTCAGGCTCATAACCTGAAGGCCGCAGGTTCAAATCCTGCCCCCGCAACCACCGACACTTGCAAATTCGCCCACTCGGGGTATTTGCGACGAAGCTCCTCCTCATATGAGTCGAGGAGCTTTTTGCGTTTCTGGACCTCGGAAATTACGATATTCTGTCAAACCGCAATGACCTTGCCCCCAAGTTTTATCCAGTTTTGAGTTCGCTCCAGCGGTTTTGGGTTGCTGTATTCGGGGCGGTAGCGGCGGGGTGCGGTGCTGAGCCATTTCGGCTGCGCAGCACCGCATCACGTCGCGGGTTGATTGTCTGAGCGAACTCGGCGGGTGTCAGCCAGCCGAGGCCAGAGTGTGGGCGGTGATCGTTGTAATCGTAGCGCCAGTTTGAAAGCGCTGATCGAGCATGAGCCAGCGACGAGAAGAGAGTCTCATTCAGGAACTCGTCTCGCAGCCGCCCATTGAAGCTTTCGATGAAGGCGTTCTGGATCGGCTTGCCCGGTGCGATGTAGTGCCATTCCACCTTGGTCCGATCCGTCCATTGCAAGATCGCGTTGCTGGTGAACTCGCTACCATTGTCGCTGACGATCATCTTCGGCTTGCCTCGTCCCTCGATGATCCGGTCCAGCTCACGGGCAACCCGCAGACCGGAAAGCGACGTATCGGCGACGAGAGCCAAGCACTCCCTGGTGCAATCGTCGACCACCGTAAGCACCCGGAACCTGCGACCATCGGTGAGCTGATCCGACACGAAGTCCAATGACCAGCGATCGTTGGCGGCAAGCGGGATCAGCATCGGTGCTCGTGTGCCTATCGCTCGTTTCCGACCGCCGCGCTTGCGCACCGTCAGTTTCTCTTCCCGATAGAGCCGGAAGAGCCGCTTGTGGTTCACAAGGTGACCCTCACGCCTGAGCAGCACATGAAGGCATCGATATCCAAAGCCGCGACGTTCATGCGCCAGCGCCTTCATCCGCTCGCGAAGATCATAGTCATCGCTGCGTCTGGTTTCGTAACGGATCGTCATCCGGCAAAAGCCGATGGCTTTACACGCCCGCCGTTCGCTCATCTGGTGGTGATCCATCAGATGCGCGACAGCTTTTCGCCTTGCTGCGGGCGTCACCACTTCTTTCCCAAAAGGTCTTTCAAAGCCGCATTGTCCAGCATCGCATCTGCCAGGAGCCGTTTCAGCTTCGTGTTCTCGTCTTCCAGCGTCTTCAATCGCTTGGCTTCGGATACGTCCATGCCGCCGAACTTGGCTTTCCACTTATAGATGCTGGCATCGCTGACGCCGTGCTTGCGGCAAAGCTCCGAGACCGGCGTGCCAGCCTCGTGCTCCTTCAGAATGCCGATGATCTGTTCGTCTGTAAAACGATTGCGCTTCATTCCCTGGTCCTCTCAATGGGCCAGAGCTTACTTCAAAATGGATTATTTCAACGGGGCAAGGTCATTCCATGACCAATTCCATCTTCGGGATTGCCATAGACCCCAAAACGGTGATGATGCGCCATCATTCCAGTTCGGATAAAAGCTGCCGTGACCGCTGATCCCTTGCACATCCTCAAGACCGTCTATGGCTACGATGTGTTTCGTGGGCGGCAGGCCGAAATCATCCAGCACGTGGTGGCGGGCAATAATGCTTTCGTTTTGATGCCGACAGGTGGTGGGAAGTCGCTTTGTTACCAGATTCCAGCGCTTGCACGCGACGGTATGGGGCTGATCGTCTCGCCGCTCATCGCGCTGATGGTCGATCAGGTCGCTGCCCTGCGTCAGGCGGGCGTGCGGGCAGAGGCTCTTAATTCCGATCTCTCTCCGGAAGAGCGGCGCGCGCTCTGGCGGGATATGCGGGCCGGTAAAGTCGACATTCTTTATGCCGCACCGGAAACCCTTCTCAAGCCGGATGTCCTGGACGCCCTCCAGCCCATTGCCCTGTCGCTGATCGCTATCGATGAAGCCCATTGCCTGTCTCAATGGGGGCATGATTTCCGGCCACCTTACCGCCAGCTTGATACGCTGATCGAGCGTTTTCCCGACACGCCACGCATGGCGCTGACAGCAACGGCCGATGGGCCTACGCGCACCGAAATTCTCGGTCACCTGGGAATCGAAGAGGATGACGCCTTCATCGCCGGCTTCGATAGGCCCAATATCCGCTATGCGATCATGGAAAAGGATAATCCACGCGCGCAGCTGAAGCGCTTTTTGAAGGACCGCGACAGTGAAAGCGGGATCGTCTATTGCCTTTCCAAACGGAAGGTGGACGAAACGGCCGCATGGCTGCGGGAGGAGGGGCGCGATGCACTGCCCTATCACGCTGGGATGGACAAGGCCGCCCGCGAGGAGAACCAGACCCGTTTCCAGCACGGCGAGGCGGTCATCATTGTCGCGACCGTCGCTTTTGGCATGGGCATAGACAAGCCCGATGTGCGCTTCGTCGTTCATATTGATCTGCCCGGCAGCATCGAAGCCTATTATCAGGAAACGGGCCGAGCCGGCCGCGATGGTCTGCCATCGGACGTACTCATGCTCTACGGTTACGAAGACATCGCCCTGCGCAACCGCTTTATCGAAGAGTCGGATGCTGCGGACCAGCGCAAATATATGGAGCGCCAGAAGCTTGACGCGCTGCTCGGCCTTGCGGAAACCGCGAGCTGCCGCAGGCAGGTTCTGCTGTCCTATTTCGGCGACCGGTGTGAGCCCTGCGGCAATTGCGATACCTGCGCCGAGCCGCCCGACCTGTTTGACGGGGCCATAGCCGCACAGAAGCTTCTGTCCTGCATTTATCGCACGGGTGAACGTTTTGGCCAGGCCTATGTCATCCGCGTGTTGCTGGGTGTCGAGGATGAGCGGATTTCCCGCTTCGGACATGATCGCATCACGACATACGGTATAGGCAAGGAACATGACAATCGCACCTGGCGCGCCATTCTGCGTCAACTGGTTGCGTTACGCATGATTGAAGTGGATCTGTCCGGGCATGGTGGACTGTCCATTTCCGAGGACGGACGGCGTTTCCTGCGCGAAAAACCTGCGTTGATGCTGAGGATACCATCTGCTCCGCGTTCCGCCCGGCAACAGACGCCCCGCAACACGGTATCGACGATTTTGCCTGAAGCTGATCGCAGTCTTTTTGAGGCACTGCGTGCGAAGCGCATGGAAATTGCCCGTGCGCAGAACGTTCCGCCCTATGTGATTTTCCACGACAAGACCCTGATAGAACTTGCCACGGCAAAACCGGTCTCCGCGAAGGAAATGGCTGGGATTCCCGGCGTCGGAGACACCAAGCTGGAGCGCTACGGGCCAGCCTTTCTGGCGGCGATCATGCAGCACGCCGCTGGCGAGTGACCGGCAGAAATCGAATGAAAAGCCGGGTAAGCAAAAATCGGTGGGCTCCGACAAAGGCTCAGCCGGTCGTGTCCTTGAACAGAACGTTCTGATCGATGAGGTAGCGCGAAAACAGCGGTAGGCTAGCACCGCCGATTGCCCGCGCCTGGCTACCCACCGCACCTTCGATGATGTCAGGCAGCGTGACACCCTGCAAATCGTGGTGTTTAAGGGCAAGGCGGGTGGCGGCTACGATCCTTGTTCTGACCCAATCGGGAAAACCGCCGTCGATGATAACGCTCGAAAAATCGATGATGGAGGCGGCGGCAATGACGGCCTGCGCCAGAGCCGCGGCAGTTTTTCGGATCCAGCTTTCCAGCGGCTCGCCGAAATCGATCCACTCGTCTGGAGAAAACCACAGGGGACGCGGATCGATGCCCCTATCCCGCAACATATTTTCCAGAACGAAGATCGACGCGATTTTCAGAAGCTGGACGGTATTGCCGTCCTGCCCCTGCACCGGCAGGGGGCCGATAGCGCCGGCCGTTCCGGTCTTTCCGGAAAACAGCGCCGAATTCAAAACGACGCCGCCACCGATGAAGGAGCCGATGAAGACGTAGAGAAAATCCGGATAATGCTGGCCTGTCCCGAAAACCAGTTCAGCGCCACAGGCACTGGTCGCGTCGTTTTGCAGAAAAACGGGATAGCTGACGCTTTCAGCAATTTCCGACCGGATATCGACGCCCCGCCATCGCTCCATTTCAATCTGCGGAGCGCCCACTTCCTGCGCCCAGTTCCACAATTCGAATGGCGCGGCGATGCCGACGCCGGCAATTCTCTCTCGCTCGGCCGGCGAAAGCTTCGATTCGAGCTCCGTTATGCCGTCGATTACGAATGGCAATATCCATTCCGGCAGGGGATAGGGATAGGTTCTGCGCAGCTTGAGCCTGATCCGGCCGACAAAATCCATCAGCACGAGATCGACGCTGCGCCGGCCGATCTTTACGCCAAAAGAAAAGACGGCGTCAGGATTAAGCCGCATCGGCGTCGAAGGTTGGCCGACTTTGCCGCGCAGTCTTTCACCACGAATGAGAAGCCCGTCCTTTTCAAGCGACCGCATGATGACGGAGACGGTCTGTGCCGAAAGGCCGCAAAGTCTTGATATTTCGGCTTTTGACAGTCCGCCGTGGCGACGAACGAGGGACAGCACGAGCCGCTCATTATAGGCGCGCACCCCGATCTGGTTGGCGCCGCTGCTTATATCCATGGTGGTGGGCGACGCCGGCGGCGTCGTCTCGACAGATTGTCTCATATGTCATCCTCCCGCCCGCAATATCCGTCGCGACCGATACAGCAGGCTTTATGGCAATCTTGCTATCGCAACGTTAAACGACGCGGCGATATTCCTCCCTGCCGCCTATTAGAATGCCATAGAGAATTAATAATTCAATCGGATTTATTTATTGACAGCCGTTTCCTTTGGTGGTTCCATCTGGGTCAACGATCATTGTTCTCGGAGGAGACGGGATCGTCGGGTAACCGTCACGGTGCTCAAATATCCATTGGGAGGATCTCATGAAGACCACTGTTTCCGCTCTTCTGGGCGCGCTTGCGCTTGGCGTTTCTTTCGCGTCCGTTGCGTCTGCGGCCGATACTTCGGTTTGCCTCATCACCAAAACCGATACCAATCCCTTCTTCGTCAAGATGAAAGAAGGCGCGACCGCCAAGGCCAAAGAGCTGGGCGTGACGCTGAAATCCTATGCCGGCAAGATCGACGGCGATTCCGAAAGCCAGGTTGCCGCCATCGAGACCTGCATTGCCGATGGCGCCAAGGGTATCCTGATCACCGCATCGGACACCAAGGGCATCGTTCCGGCCGTGCAGAAGGCGCGTGATGCCGGTCTTCTGGTCATCGCCCTTGATACGCCGCTCGAACCCGTTGATGCCGCCGATTCCACCTTCGCCACCGACAATCTTCTCGCCGGCGAACTGATCGGCAAATGGGCCGCCGGCAGCCTCGGCGACAAGGCCAAGGATGCGAAAATCGCCTTCCTCAACCTCACCCCCTCCCAGCCGACGGTTGATGTGCTGCGCAACCAGGGCTTCATGAAGGGCTTTGGCATCGACGTGAAGGACATCAACAAGATCGGCGACGAGAGCGATCCGCGTATCGTCGGTCACGATGTCACCAATGGTAACGAAGAAGGCGGCCGTGCAGCGATGGAAAATCTGCTGCAGAAGGACCCCACCATCAACGTCGTCCACACCATCAACGAGCCCGCAGCTGCCGGCGCTTATGAGGCGCTGAAGGCGGTCGGCCGCGAAAAGGATGTTCTGATCGTATCCGTCGACGGTGGTTGCCCGGGCGTCAAGAACGTAGCGGAAGGCGTGATCGGCGCGACCTCGCAGCAATATCCGCTGCTGATGGCGGCGCTCGGCGTCGAAGCCGTCAAGAAGTTTGCCGATACGGGCGAAAAGCCGAAGCCGACCGAAGGCAAGAACTTCGTCGATACCGGCGTGACGCTGGTAACCGACAAGCCGGTCAAGGGCCTCGACTCGATCGATACGAAGGAAGGTCTCAACAAGTGCTGGGGCTGATGCCTCACCTTTGAAACCCGCGGGGGCATTCGTGCCCCCGCCCTTGGACCAGAATGAATATCAGGCACGATCCGGGGGATCGGACAAAGGAATAAACGAGCGCGTTGCGCGCCCCTGCGGGGATGACACAGGCCGCTTCACAACACTTTGAAATCTACGCATCATTCTCTTTGGAGATAGACCCAGGTGTCAGGGCTGATGCGATAGAGCGATCGGGAGGAAAATCCAATGAGCGATCAGCCGGTGCGGGCTCAGCCGCATAATGAATTTGAAAAGGTGCTTTCGGGAAGTTCGACGCAGGTCGCCGCTTTCGATACGCACGACAAGAGTGCGCTGGAAAAATTCCAGCATTTTCTCCATTCCAGCCCGGCGGCCGTACCGCTTATCGTTCTGGTGCTGTCGCTGGTTATTTTCGGCCTGCTCCTAGGCGGCAAGTTTTTCTCCGCCTTCTCGCTGACCCTCATCCTGCAGCAGGTTGCGATCGTCGGCATCGTTGGCGCCGCGCAATCGCTTGTCATCCTGACGGCGGGCATCGACCTTTCGGTCGGCGCGATCATGGTTCTGTCCTCCGTCGTCATGGGGCAGTTTACCTTCCGTTACGGTCTTCCGGCGGAGCTTTCCATTCTCTGTGGTCTCGCCGTCGGCGCATTTTGCGGCTTCATCAACGGCGTGCTGGTTTCGCGCATGCGCCTGCCGCCCTTCATCGTCACGCTTGGCATGTGGCAGATCGTGCTTGCGACCAACTTCCTCTATTCCGCGAATGAGACGATCCGGGCCCAGGACATTGCCCAGCAGGCGCCGATCCTGCAGTTCTTCGGCGCCAATATCCGTTTCGGCAACGCGGTCTTCACCTATGGCGTCATCGCCATGGTTCTGCTGGTCGCCCTGCTCTGGTATGTGCTGAACCGCACCGCCTGGGGCCGCCATCTTTATGCCGTGGGTGACGATCCTGATGCTGCGGAACTCGCTGGTGTCAATGTCAAGCGTATGCTGACCACCGTTTATACCCTGTCCGGTCTCATCTGCGCCTTTGCCGGCTGGGCCCTCATTGGCCGTATCGGCTCGGTTTCGCCGACCGCCGGCCAGTTCGCCAACATCGAATCCATCACCGCGGTGGTTATCGGCGGCCTGTCACTGTTCGGCGGACGCGGCTCCATCATGGGCATGATTTTCGGTGCGCTGATCGTCGGCGTCTTTTCACTCGGTCTCCGGCTTATCGGCACAGACCCGCAATGGACCTATCTGTTGATCGGCGTCCTTATCATCTTGGCTGTCGCAATCGACCAGTGGATCAGAAAGGTAGCAGGCTGATGGCAAAAGAACCTATCCTCACAGCACGCAATCTCGTCAAACGCTACGGTCGTGTGACCGCCCTCGACAATGCCGATTTCGACCTTTATCCGGGCGAAATCCTTGCCGTCATCGGTGATAACGGCGCCGGCAAATCCTCTCTCATCAAGGCGATTTCCGGTGCGGTGACACCCGATGAAGGGGAGATCAGGCTGGAAGGCAAGCCGGTGCAGTTCCGCTCGCCGATCGAGGCGCGCAAGGCGGGCATCGAAACCGTCTATCAGAACCTTGCGCTGTCTCCCGCATTGTCCATAGCTGACAATATGTTTCTCGGCCGTGAAATCCGCAAGCCCGGCATTCAGGGCAGCCTGTTCCGGGCGCTCGACCGCCCGGCCATGGAAAAATTCGCCCGCGAAAAACTGTCGGAACTCGGCCTGATGACGATCCAGAACATCAATCAGGCGGTGGAAACCCTCTCCGGCGGTCAGCGCCAGGGCGTGGCGGTGGCGCGTGCGGCAGCCTTTGGCTCCAAGGTCGTCATCCTCGACGAGCCGACGGCGGCACTCGGCGTCAAGGAAAGCCGTCGCGTTCTCGAGCTTATTCTGGATGTGCGCTCCCGCGGTCTGCCGATTGTCCTGATCTCGCATAACATGCCGCATGTTTTCGAGGTTGCGGATCGCATCCATATCCACCGGCTCGGTAAGCGCCTGTGCGTCATCAATCCGAAGGACTATTCCATGTCCGACGCCGTCGCCTTCATGACCGGCGCCAAGGAAGCGCCGAAGGAAACGCTTGCCGCATGACGCTGAAGCTTGAGACGATCGTCGAAGACGTTCTTCGGCGGGCAGAGGGTCAATCCCGTTTCATCATAGCCATTGCCGGTCCCCCTGGGGCCGGCAAATCCACGCTGGCGGATGCTCTTTGCGAGGCCTTGTGCGCGCGAGGCGAAACGGCTGCCGTCCTGCCCATGGATGGCTTCCATATGGACAATGGCATTCTTGAGGAACGGGGCCTGCTGCCGCGAAAAGGCGCACCTGAAACTTTCGATGTGCGCGGCTTCCTTGATATCGTGTCCGCTGTCCGCAAGGGCGGGCAGGAGGTGCTTGTTCCGGTTTTCGACCGCTCCCGGGAGATTGCCATTGCGTCCGCCCGGGCGATCGCGCCGGAAACACGCCTTATCCTTGCCGAAGGCAACTATCTGCTGCTGAACGAAGCGCCCTGGACAAACCTCTCCGAGAGCTTTGACCTCACCATCTTCGTGGGCCCGTCCGTCGCCGTGCTGGAAGAGAGGCTGCGGAACAGATGGCAGGGTTATGGTCTCGATGCCGCTCAGATCCATGCCAAGCTTTTCGTAAACGATCTTCCCAACGGAAAAAGGGTGATCGAAAACGCCCGTCCAGCCGATATTCACATCGATATCTGGGAATAGATTAACGCTTTCCAGTTCTTTACCGGCAAAGCGCGTTTGCCGTTAAGCCTTTGTTGACCATGTGTTGAATCTTTTTGATCCACAGGGTGGGGCTTTTGTGTGTCTATTCATTGACGTGAAAATTTCCTCATATACTATATGTGGTGTTCAAGGTTCTTCCGATTCGCAAGGGTTGGGAGCTAAGACGGGAATTCGGTGCGTAACGCCATCATGGCGGAACAAGGCCGAAACTGCCCCCGCAACTGTAAGCGGCGAGCATCGTTCCGATTTGGGTCACTGGAGCCAAAAGCTCCGGGAAGGCCGGAATAGATGTTGTGACCCGCAAGTCAGGAGACCTGCCTTGAGCGCAAACGTCCACGGGCGGGGTGTCCGGAGGAAGGTGTTGACGCAAATGATTTGCGTGCGCCCTTTTCTGCCCCCTCCAGAACAAGCTTCGGGGTGAAGTCATGCCAGTGCATTTCTTTAAGTTGCTGCGCTCGTCGGCGTAGAGAGTGATTTTGTGCGGCTTGCAGCATTTTGGGAAAACCGGAGCCCGGTTTCCATCCGAAAATGCGAAGAGTTGCTTGGGCTACGCGCCTCACCTGAATGACAGATCCACCGCCACCCGATTGCGATTGTAATCGGCAATGTTGAGCCGTGTCCGAAATCGGCTTCGAGAGAGGAAATCATGACCGTCACCGTTTACAGCAAACCCGCCTGCGTCCAGTGCACCGCCACCTATCGTGCGCTCGACCGCATTGGTGTTCCCTATGAGATCATCGATATCTCCGAAGATGCGGATGCGCTCGATCACGTCCGGGGTCTTGGTTACATGCAGGTTCCCGTGGTCGTCGCCGGCGAACGCCATTGGGCGGGTTTCCGGCCGGATATGATCGGCTCGATCAGCTGAGGCGGTAAGGTGATGGGCCTGATCGTCTATTATTCCAGCCGCTCTGAAAACACCCATCGTTTCCTTCTGAAACTGGGGCGGCGTTTGTTTCGCCTGCCGCTCGGCGCTGAGGACGACGTGCCTCATGTGTCGGAACCCTATGTGCTGGTCACCCCCACCTATGGGGGCGGCGGCACCAAAGGGGCCGTGCCTAAGCCGGTCATCCGGTTTTTGAACGAGCCCTCCAACCGAAATCTCATTCGCGGCGTCATCGCGGCGGGAAACACGAATTTTGGCACCGCTTTCGCATCCGCCGGAGATATCGTCTCGCGCAAATGCGCGGTGCCGTTTCTCTATCGCTTCGAGCTTCTCGGCACGGAAGAAGACGTCGCCAACGTCAAACATGGATTGGAACGATTTTGGACACGCTGACCTCGAGCGCGCTGCGCAAGGACGCCAAACAGCCGGCAGCCGCAAGCCAGAAACCGCTTGATGCGGGGCTGGACTATCACGCGCTGAACGCGATGCTGAACCTTTACGACGAGAACGGGAAGATCCAGCTCGACAAGGATCGGCTGGCCGCCCGGCAATATTTCCTCCAGCACGTCAACCAGAACACGGTATTTTTCCATAACCTCAGGGAAAAGCTCGATTATCTGGTGACGGAGGGATATTACGAGCAGGAGGTGCTGGACCAGTATTCCTTCAATTTTGTTCGTGACCTCTATGACGAGGCCTATGCCCGGAAATTCCGTTTTCCGACCTTTCTCGGCGCCTTCAAATATTACACCTCCTATACGCTGAAGACCTTCGACGGAAAACGTTATCTGGAGCGTTATGAGGATCGCGTCTGCATGGTGGCGCTGGCCCTTGCGCGTGGTGATGAGCAACTTGCCCGCAATCTGGTCGATGAAATCATTTCAGGCCGCTTCCAGCCGGCCACCCCGACATTCCTCAATGCCGGCAAAAAGAGCCGCGGCGAGCTGGTCTCGTGTTTTCTGCTGCGGGTGGAAGACAATATGGAAAGCATCGGCCGCTCCATCAATTCGGCCTTGCAGCTTTCCAAGCGCGGCGGCGGCGTGGCGCTGTCCTTGACCAATATTCGCGAATTCGGAGCGCCGATCAAACAGATCGAAAACCAGTCCTCCGGCGTCATTCCTGTCATGAAGCTGCTGGAAGATTCTTTTTCATATGCCAACCAGCTTGGCGCACGCCAGGGTGCTGGCGCGGTCTATCTGCATGCCCATCACCCTGACATCATGCGCTTCCTTGATACCAAGCGCGAAAACGCCGACGAAAAAATTCGCATCAAGACGCTGTCGCTCGGCGTGGTGATCCCCGACATCACCTTCGAACTCGCCCGCAACAACGAGGACATGTATCTGTTTTCGCCCTATGATGTGGAGCGGGTCTATGGCGTGCCGTTGACCGAGATTTCGGTCAGCGAAAAATATCACGAAATGGTCGCCGACAGCCGCATCCGCAAGAAGAAGATCAAGGCGCGCGAATTCTTTCAGGTGATCGCCGAAATCCAGTTCGAGAGCGGTTACCCCTACATCATGTTCGAGGACACGGTGAACCGCGCCAATCAGATCGCCGGCCGCATCAGCATGAGCAATCTCTGCTCGGAAATCCTGCAGGTCAGCGAAGCGAGCGAATTCAATGCCGATCTGTCCTACAGCCATATGGGCAAGGATATTTCCTGCAATCTCGGTTCGCTCAACATTGCCGCTGCAATGGATTCGGACGATTTCGGCAAGACCATCGAGACCTCCATCCGGGCGCTGACAGCAGTGTCTGATATGAGCCACATTTCCTCCGTCCCCTCGGTGGAAAAGGGCAATGATGCGAGCCACGCCATCGGGCTCGGCCAGATGAACCTGCACGGCTATCTGGCGCGCGAACGCATCTTCTACGGTTCCGAAGAGGGCGTCGATTTCACCAATATCTATTTCTACACCGTGACCTATCATGCCATCCGCGCTAGCAACCGGCTGGCGGTGGAAAGAGGCCAGAGCTTCAAGGGCTTTGAAAATTCGAAATATGCCTCGGGCGACTATTTCGACAAATATACCGACCGGGAATGGTTGCCCGCGACCGAAAAGGTGAAGGAACTGTTCGAAAAGGCCGGCATTGCCATTCCGACGCAGGAGGACTGGAAGGCGCTGAGGCAGGACGTCATGGCATCAGGTCTTTATAACCAGAACCTACAAGCTGTGCCGCCGACAGGTTCGATCTCCTATATCAACCACTCGACGTCTTCCATTCATCCAATCGTCTCGAAGATCGAAATCCGCAAGGAAGGCAAGATCGGCCGCGTTTATTACCCGGCTTCCTATCTCTCGAACGACAATCTCGAATATTATCAGGATGCCTATGAGATCGGTCCTGAGAAGATCATCGACACCTATGCGGCGGCCACCCAGCATGTCGATCAGGGCCTGTCTCTGACGCTGTTCTTCCGCGATACGGCAACGACGCGCGATATCAACCGGGCGCAGATCTACGCCTGGAAGAAGGGCATCAAGACGATCTACTACATCCGTTTGCGCCAGATGGCGCTGGAAGGCACGCAGGTTCAGGGCTGCGTTTCCTGCACGCTCTGAATTGAGGGACAAGACAATGAACATCGCCGTAAAACCCGCGTCCCGCATTCGCGCGGTCAACTGGAACCGCATCGAGGACGACAAGGATCTCGAAGTCTGGAACCGCCTGACCTCGAATTTCTGGCTTCCGGAAAAAGTGCCGCTCTCCAACGACATTCCCTCCTGGGGAACGCTGAAGCCGGAAGAACAGAAACTGACCATCCGTGTCTTCACCGGGCTGACATTGCTCGACACCATCCAGAACGGCGTCGGCGCCGTGCGGCTGATGGCGGATTCGGCCACGCCGCATGAGGAGGCCGTGCTCTCCAACATTTCCTTCATGGAGGCCGTGCACGCCCGCTCCTATTCCTCGATCTTCTCGACGCTATGCTCCACGCCTGATGTCGACGATGCCTATCGCTGGTCTGAGGAAAACGAGTTCCTGCAACGCAAATCCGCGCTGATCATGCGCGAATATGACAGCGGCGATCCGCTGAAAAAGAAGATCGCCAGCGTTTTCCTGGAAAGCTTTCTGTTCTATTCCGGCTTCTACCTGCCGATGTTCTGGTCAAGCCGCGCCAAGCTTACCAATACGGCGGATTTGATCCGCCTCATCATCCGCGACGAGGCCGTGCATGGCTATTATATCGGCTACAAGTTCCAGCGGGCGGTGGAGCGCCTCGGCGAAAAGGAGAGACAGGAAATCAAGGACTTCGCCTTCGATCTCCTGCTCGAGCTTTATGACAACGAGGCGAAATATACCGAAGACCTCTATGACGGCGTTGGCCTGACCGAGGATGTCAAGCAGTTCCTGCATTACAACGCCAACAAGGCCCTTATGAATCTGGGTTACGAGGCGCTGTTTCCCGCCGAGGCCTGCCGGGTCAATCCAGCGATCCTGTCGGCACTCTCACCCAATGCCGACGAGAACCACGACTTTTTCTCCGGTTCCGGCTCGTCCTATGTCATCGGCAAGGCGGTCGCGACTGAAGATGAAGACTGGGATTTCTGAAACCCTGATGTCAGCAGGAACCCGCAAAGCCTATTGCGGGTTCACCACCTGGCTCGCAAGGCGGAAGGGGCTGGAGACCGTTGCGCCGATCGCATCGAATACGAAGGCTCCTGCACTATTGATATCACCGCCGCGCCTGCTTGCCTCCAGTTGCGGAACCATGGAGGCCAGCGCGGCATAACGGTCGTGATTGAGTGGGTCCGACGCCTCCAGATTGGAGATATCGACGAATTGCACGCCCTCTTTCAGGGCCGCTTCCTGAACCTGCGGATCGGTGACGTCAAGCGCACCGATGCGGGTGACATCGGCACCCAGTATGGAGGATGCTTTTAAGGCCCGGTCGTCCTTGGACACCAGCACGGTGAGTGGCGGATTGAGCCGGCCGACGACCTCGATCTGCTTGCGGAAGACATCGGCGTCGATATCGGGCGCAGCCAGCACCACCTGCAGCTTGGCGATGACATCGTTCCTGCCTTCGAAGCGCAATTGCCGCAACGCTTCCATCACCAGCCAGCCGCCCATGCTGTGACCGAATACGACGACGCTTTTTCGTGGTGTCTGCCGGGTGAGGTCGGTCAATAGGGCGGCCAGCGCATCACGCGAATAGGTCGCCGATTCCTTGTCGGCGACGTAGCCGGTGACATTGGCCTGCGAAGGCCAGGCAAAGACTAATGGCACGCCATTCATATTGGCATCGGCAGCCATTTGCGCCGCGCGGAAAAGGGCTTCCTGATAGCTGTAATTATAGCCATGCACAAAAAGTGCGATCTGCTTGCCAGAGCGGGCAATATCGCCGAGATCGGCGTTGAAGGCCGTCTTCGTCAACATATCGGCCTTGGTAACAACGAAGTCCTTCTTCGGGTCCGGCTTGCCGCTGGACCACTCGATTTTTCCGCTTTTATGGGTAGGAGGAATGGAAATATCGAAGCGCGCATAATTCGGCTCGGCCGCCCGTTCCGTCCCGAAGCCCTTTTTTGCGTCCTTGTTTCTCTCGCGTGTACTCGCCACATAGGCGGTTACGATTTTGGTGCCTTTGGCCCTGGTGTCCACAGCCTGCAGCACATCCGCCCCCGGTCTGCCCGCGCAGGATGAAAGAACGCTGAGGGTGAGAAGGAGCGAAAAAATCAGGCGCATGAATGGGCTACCGATGACAAGGAACGGCTGATAAATAACCGGCCGTCAAAAAAGTTGCTACTGGAGAATGAATTGCGCTGCTGCGGTGGTCTTCGATGTGGAGAGGCATTCCCCACCTTGCTATCCGGACATGTTCGTTTTAGGCCGTAAAGATGACGAACAAGGTGTCGCTTTTACGGCTGAAACTCACGGACTTCCGCAATTATGCGGCGGCTGCGCTCACGCTCGATGACCGCCATGTGGTGCTGACGGGCGACAATGGTTCCGGCAAGACCAATCTGCTTGAGGCTGTCTCCTTTCTCTCACCCGGAAGAGGCCTGCGCCGGGCCACTTTATCCGACGTAACACGGGTGGGGGCGGAGGCTGCCGGTTTCTCGATTTTTGCCGATGTCGAAGGCATGGATGGCGAAGTCGCCATCGGCACCGGGATCGAAGGTGACGGAGAGGTGGTGTCGCGTCGCCTGAGACTAAATGGCACGCCCGTCAAATCCGTCGACGAATTGACCGACCATCTGCGGGTGCTGTGGCTGACGCCCGCCATGGATGGCCTCTTTACCGGCTCATCATCGGATCGCCGGCGTTTCCTCGACCGGCTGGTGCTGTCGCTCGATCCAGCTCATGGACGGCGGGCAAGCGATTTTGAAAAGGCCATGCGCGGCCGCAACCGCCTGCTTTCGGAAGGCCGCTTTGATCCGGTCTGGCTGGACGGTATCGAAAAGCAGATGGCCGAACTCGGCATATCCATGGCCGTTGCCCGTTATGAGATGCTCGGCCTTCTGAAGAGCCTGATCGAAGGGCGGGCGGGCAATGCCGCTTTCCCGTCGGCAGCGCTCTCGCTCTCCGGTTTCATGGACGATGGGCTCAACCGCCCTGCCGTCGATCTGGAGGATGAATACAGGCTTATGTTGCGCGATGGCCGGTATCGCGACGCCGCTGCCGGCCGTACGCTGGATGGGCCGCACCGCGTCGATCTCTTCGTGCGTCATGCGGAAAAGGACATGGAGGCCGAACGCTGTTCAACCGGGGAACAGAAGGCGCTGCTGGTGGGGCTGGTGCTTGCCCATGCGCAGCTCACCGCCAATATGACCGGCCATGCGCCGGTCCTGCTGCTGGACGAGATCGCCGCCCATCTGGATGAGGGCAGGCGGGCGGCGCTGTTCGATCTCATCCACGCGCTTGGCGGCCAGAGCTTCATGACGGGAACGGATGCGGCCATGTTCTCGGCCCTTGGTGAGCGGGCGCAGTTCTTCAATGTATCCCACGGGAGCATCACGGCGTGACGGCAGAGAGATGGAGTGCGACATGGACCCGCTGAGCCCGGAAGAAATCGAACGCTACAAGCGTCACATCCTGCTGCCGGAAATCGGCGGCGCCGGACAGCAGCGGCTGAAGGCGGCGCGCGTACTGGTGATCGGAGCGGGCGGTCTTGGTGCGCCCGTGCTTCATTATCTTGCCGCCGCCGGTGTCGGCACGCTCGGCATGATCGATGACGATGTGGTTTCCCTCTCCAACCTCCAGCGACAGGTGATCCACGATACCGGCACGATTGGGGAGCTGAAAACGGAAAGCGCCCGCAAGGCCATCGCCCGTCTCAACCCGTATGTCCGTACTCTTGTTTATGAGGAACGCTTTTCGCAGGTCTGGGCGCATGACCATCTGCAATCCTTCGATCTCCTTATCGACGGCTCGGACAATTTCGATACGCGTTATACCGCCGCCGATGCGGCGGAGGCTGCCAGGAGACCGCTGGTAACGGGTGCTGTCGGCCGTTTTGACGGCTCGGTAACGGTGCTGAAACCCTACGAGACAAATGTCGAGGGCATTCTGCTGCCCGGCTATCGTGACCTGTTTCCCGAGCCGCCTCCGCAGGGGCTTATTCCCAATTGCGCGGAAACAGGTATTGTCGGCGCGCTGACCGGGGTTATCGGCACGCTTATGGCCATGGAGGCGATCAAGGTGATCACCGGTGCCGGCGAACCGCTGATTGGCCGCCTGCTCCTTTATGATGCCCTGTCGGCCCGTTTCGAAACCGTGCGATACAGGCGACGGGCAACGGGAGGGAAATCATGACCGAGATTATCGGGATCGGAGAGGACTTCGATCGCTGGCAGGAATTGCTGGCGCTCATCATGTCGTCCTTCGCCTATATGGACGGCGTCATCGATCCACCGTCCTCGGCCCATCGCCTGACGCTGGATAATCTCTCCGAAAAGGCGAGGGCGGAAATTGCTTTCGTTGCGGTGGACGAAGGCGAACTGTTGGGCTGCCTGTTCTGCCGGCCGGAGCCACCCGCCTGTCTTTACGTCGGAAAGCTGTGCGTCTCACCCCAGGCGCAGGGAAAGGGCATAGGCAAGATGCTGCTGCAGAGGTCCGAAGCGTTGGCGCGCGAATTGGCGCTGCCGGCGCTGCGGCTGGAAACCCGCATCGAGCTGATCACCAATCACGCCAGATTCGCCGCCTGGGGTTTCGTCAAGACTGCTGAAAACGCCCATGCCGGTTACGATCGCACGACCTCGATCGAGATGACCAAGGTCCTCGGCTGAAATCGTCTTCAGCCGATCCGGCTGCGTAAAGTCCGGAGTTATCTTCCTTGGCCGATCACAGAGCCTATTGCAAAAGGCCGGATTGCACCATCTGGGAGAGAAAGACCGAGGAGACGCGGTCAATGCCGGTCTGCGACTGGTTTTCTGCCGATCCGACCCGCCACACAGCTTTCTCCGGCCCGCGGAAGAGCTGGATTTCCGTGTTGACCTTGTGGGTGAGAGGAGCCGCCTTTGTCGCTTCCACCATCTGCTTCATCAGTCTTGCGGACGGCATGCGCGTTCTGTCGCCGATCTCGTCTGCATTTGCACTGGCCTTCAGCCGCTGGAAGGCTGGCGCGACATCCGGCAGAGAGCAGTTCATCCTGATTTGCGCCACAACAACACCCGTGGGCGTTTGTGCACCGATACGTGCGGGCTCCGCCTTGCAACGCACCCGTTTCGTACTCGCCACCCAGAGCTTTGCGAATTGCTCCGATTGTTCGTTCGTTGTCCCCTTGGGTGAATGCATGCCTCTGTTTTTGCGTTGCCAGGCGACCGGGTCTGCAACCAGTTCCATATCCGCGTAGCGCGGGCTGCTACCCGAGGATCCCCATTCCTTGTTCAAACGAGACATGCTGGCGCGATCAAAATTCAGCCAGGCGCGATAATAGAGTTCCGCAGTCTCTTCAGGGGAGGGCGAAGCGGCCTGGGCCGAACCGCCGACCAGCATGAGCAGGATGGAGATCACCGTTAAGAACTTCGCCTGGATACCCATTGAACTTTCCCTCCCTATGATCGAACGACGGTGGCCTGAGCCGGCTCAGTTCCGCCCCGGCAGCACCCGGTTCGGGGGACGGTGGCCGTCGAACAGCGTGCGGATGTTGATGATGACCTTGTCGCCCATTTCGATGCGGCCTTCGATCGTCGCAGAACCCATGTGCGGAAGCAGCACGACCTTACCTTCCTTGGCGAGCTTGATGAGCTTGGGGTTCACCGCAGGCTCGTTCTCATAGACGTCAAGACCGGCGCCGGCGATCTTGCCTTCGCGCAGGCACTGGATCATCGCCGCCTCATCGATGATATCGCCGCGCGCAGTATTGACGATGTAGCTGGTCGGCTGCATCAGCGCGAGCCGCCGCGCCGAAATCAGATGATAGGTTGCAGGCGTCGAGGGGCAATTGACGGAAACGATATCCACCCGCGCCAGCATCTGGTCAAGGCTATCCCAATAGGTCGCCTCAAGCTCCGCCTCGGTGGCCGGATTGACGCGCTTGCGGTTATGATAATGAATGGAAAGCCCGAAGGCCTTGGCGCGGCGTGCAACCGCCGTTCCGATGCGGCCCATGCCAACAATACCGATGCGCTTGCCGGAAATACGCCGCCCCAGCATCCAAGTCGGTGACCAGCCAAGCCATTCATCTGCGCCATTGGCGAGCACGCGTGTGCCTTCGATCATGCGGCGCGGCACGGCCAGCACCAGCGCCATGGTGATATCGGCGCTGTCCTCGGTCAGCACATTGGGTGTGTTGGTGACGGTAATCCCCTTGCGGGCCGCGGCATCCACATCCACATGGTCGATACCGTTGGAAAAGCTGGCGATCAGCTTCAGCTGCGGCCCCGCCTGATCGATCATCGCGGCGGTGATGCGGTCAGTGACGGTCGGCACCAGCACATCCACTCGCTGCATGGCGGCGACAAGCTCCGCTTCGCTGCGCGGCGTATCGTCGATATTCAGCTCGGCATCGAAGAGTTCGCGCATTCTGGTTTCGACGACGTCTGGCAATTTGCGGGTGATATAGACTGTCGGTCTCTTCTTGTGGGTCATCGTTTGCCGCTGCCTTGTTCAGAAGTCATTAACCAGAAAGAGCGATAATTTCTTTCAATCAGGGCGTTTCTACCAGACCCACCGGCGAAGACAAATAAAACTCGCTGAAGCTTGAGGCATGTGGAAATAAGCCTCCTTAAATATCATCCGGTTTGCAGAAGGCAGGAAACGGAAATGGGCATACGCAGTGTGGTTTCTATCGTTTGCATTGCATTGTCTCTGGGCCTTCTCTGTGCGGCCGGCGAAGCCATGGCGCAGGGTGCCGCAAAAGGCGCAAGCGGTCTGCCGCTGCCGCGTTTTGTCAGCCTGAAATCAAAGCGCGTCAATATGCGCATCGGCCCGAGCACGGATTATGCCGTGTCATGGATGTATTTGAAATCGGGAATGCCCGTCGAAATCATCCAGGAATATGAAAACTGGCGGCGTATCCGCGATGCCGACGGCACGGAAGGCTGGGTCAATCAGGCCCTGCTGTCAGGTGAGCGCACGGCCGTTGCGGCTCCGTGGATGCGTGGCAAGGGCAAGGAAGTCTTTGTGAACATGCGCCGCGAAGCGCAGTCGGGCGCTTCCGTTGTTGCACGGCTTGAGCCGGGCGTCGTCTTCAGGATCGGCGAATGCAATGGCGACTGGTGCCGCGCCGAGGCCGGTCAGGCCTCGGGCTGGGTTTCGCAGGGCGAAATCTGGGGTGCTTACCCGGGCGAAGCCTTTAAATAAGACCGTGTTTTTCGCCAAGCGCCTTCAACGATGACATGGGGCGCGGGCCGATCTGCTGAATGACGGCGGCAGCCGCAAGGCAGCCGAGCTTGCCGCAATCTTCGAGCGACCGGTCCTGCGTATAACCAAACAGGAATCCGGCAGCGAAAAGATCGCCGGCACCCGTCGTGTCGACCACGTCATGCACCGGATAGGCTTCTACCTTCACACGCTCCGTGCCGCGCAGGATGACGGCGCCTTCTTCACTCATCGTCACCGCCGCGATCTTGCAGTCGGCTGCGATTTTGGTCAGCGCCAGTTCGAAATCGTCGGTTTCGTAGAGCGACAGTGCTTCCTGCTTGTTGGCGAAAACGATGTCCACCGTGCCGGAGCGCATCAGGTCGAGAAACTCTTCGCGGTAGCGGCCGACGCAGAAGCTGTCGGAAAGCGTCATGGAGACTTCGCGGCCGTTTTCATGGGCAATGCGGGCGCATTCGCGGATGGCGTCCTTGGCGCGCGGCGGGTCCCACAGGTAACCCTCGAAGTAGGTGACTTTCGTATCTGCCACCACATCATCTTCGACATCTTCCGGACCGAGATCGACGCAGGCGCCGAGATAGGTGTTCATCGAGCGCTCGCCGTCTTCGGTCACGAAGATCATGGAGCGGGCGGTCGGCGGAAAGGTGCCTTCCGGTTTCGTTTCGAAATAGACACCCTGGGCGCGGATATCGTGCTGGAAGATTTCTCCGAGCTGGTCTTCCGCCACCTTGCCGAAATAGGCGGCCTTACCGCCGAAATTCGCCACGCCTGCCGCCGTGTTGCCAGCGCTGCCGCCGGAGGCTTCAAGAGCCGGCCCCATAAGCGAATAAAGCAGCTCGGCGCGTTCCGCGTCGATGAGGTTCATCGCACCTTTGGTAATGGCATTGTCGTTGAGAAAGCGATCATCGCAGCGGGAGATAATGTCGACGATGGCATTGCCGACAGTCAGTACGTCGAATTTCGTCATAGGCCCTATCCGTTTCGCACGGGGTGTGCATATTTTTCGAAAGGTCTTAAACATTTCTCGCGGCAAGAAAAGCCCAAAGAGAAAATATGCGGTTCTCGGGACGGGGCGAAAACGCGTCATCTGCCTGTAATGTGGTTAAGCTATTCCTTCTACCAGAGCAAAAGGTGTGTGAACGCGTACCGGAATGGAAGACATGATGGTCTTCTGGCTCAACCGTTATCTCCGCCACGGATGTACTGGCGGTATATAACGGACATAAAAGGCGGGGGTGACCCCGCTTTTTCTTTTTGGAGAACGCCGGCCCATGGTACCACGTGGCCACTAAGGGCGTTTCCGCCCAAGCGCCTCACCACGCGTTCTTCCCCTTCACGGCATACCTCATCGGACGAAAACGCGGAGCGAAAGCGTATTCGTGATTCCATTCCCGCTGAAAAGGCTCTAAAGCGGAGTATCTCCCCGCAAAAGCCGCGAAAGCTTTCCCTCCATGTCTGCCGTTGCCGCGAATGTCGCCCCGATTTTCATTCTCATCCTGATCGGTTGGCTCACCGTCAAGGCCGGTCTGTTCAGGGCCGATGCCGGCGATATCCTCAGCGACTTTGTGTTCAAGATTGCTGTGCCGACCTTGATCTTCCGCACGCTTGCCGAAGCGAATTTTCACGGTGCTTCGCCTTTCCGACTGTGGATCACCTATTTCGCCGGCGTAGCCGTCACCTGGACGGTTGGGCATATCGTCACCCGTTATGTCTTCCAGCAGGATGTCCGCATCGCCGTCATTGCCGGCATTTCCTCGGCCTTTGCGAACAATATCTTCATCGGCCTGCCGCTGGTCGGGCGGTCCGTGGGGGATGAGGGGCTGGTCGCTCTCTCCATCCTGCTCGCCATCCATCTGCCTGTGATGATGATCGCCGGCACGATCCTGATGGAAAATGCCACCCATAAGGCGGTCGGCGGTGAAAAGCGCAGCATGGCTGCGGTGTTCAAGCAGGTAGGCCGCAATCTCATTACCAATCCGCTGGTGATCGGGCTTGTCATCGGGCTTTCGACCAATGTTTCCGGCGTAGCTCTGACGCCCATTTTAAAAACCGTGGTTGATCAGATCGCGTCGATGGCGGGGCCGGCGGCGCTTATTTCGCTCGGCATGGCGCTGACCAAATACACCATCCGCGGCAATATGGGCATTGCCGTCACCATGACGGTGTTCAAACTGCTGCTTCTGCCCGCCTGTGTGTGGGCAATGGGTCATGCGCTCGGTCTCAGCCGGGAATGGACTGCGGCGCTCGTGCTCACCTCCTCGGTGCCCACGGGGGTGAATGCCTGGCTTATCGCCAACCGCTTCGGCATCGGCCACAGCGTTGCCGCCTCCACCATCAGCATTTCCACAGCGACCGGCGTTCTCTCCGTGTCGCTGTGGGCATGGCTGTTGAGCTGATTATTCTGCTGCGTTGATTACTTCTGGGCGCTCAGAATCTTGAAGCGGGCGTTGCGGCATACTTCAGTGCTGGTGCGGAATTCAGCCGCGAGCACCGGCTCATAGGGCATGCCGCGATTGGCGACCATCAGCAGCTTGCCGCCGCTGCGCAGTGCGCCGGCGGCGGCCTTGATGAAGGCCTGACCGAGGGCAGGTTCTGCTGCCTGTCCCGCCGCATGGAAAGGCGGGTTCATGATGATGAGGTCGTATTTTTCCTTCGGCGGCTCGTTTGCCAGATCCTGCCAGAAGAAGCGCGCCGTCAGTCGCGGATTGTTTTCGAGAAGATTGGTCTTTGCAAATTCCAGCGCGTTCCAGTCTGCTTCAAACAGATCGATACGGGCCGTGCGCGGCGATTTCTCGGCCAGCATGACGGAGAGATAACCCCAGCCCGCGCCGAAATCGGCGGCGTTGCCGTCAAAATCGTTCGGTAGGCGCGATGCGAGCAGTTCTGAGCCATCATCCACGCGGTCATGCGAGAACATGCCGGGCAGGGCGGTGAAACGGCCTTCAACCGTCGCCGGTTTCTGGGCGAGTTTCGACACTGCGGATGCGATATCGTCCGGACGTTTGAACCAGAGGGCGACGCCGTGATATTTCGGTGTCGATTCCGCCTCGATGCCAAGCTTCGCCAGCGTCTTGCGCAGCGTCACGATACCGTCTTCCTTCGATCCTGCCGCGACGATCAGGCCGCCGGCCTTCACGCGCGAAAGTGCTTCGGCGACGCGGTTTTCGTTTTCGCCACGGTGCTTGCCGCACAGCAAAAGCGCCGCATCGTAGTCCTCGCCCGAAACATCCGGGGTGACTTCTGCGCCCTGAGCCTGCAAGGCCCGGTAGAGCGGCCGGAGATGTTGAACCGCGACGATCTCGGCGTCGAAACCATCAAGGCGCGGACCGGCCTCAGCTCCCAGAAACAGAACGCGCTCGCCCTCTTTCGGCATAGGAAGCATTTCCGAGGCAAAGGGGTGGAAAAGGGTTTTCACAGCGTCACGGCTCATGGGAGCATCCTCAAGGTAGAATAGAAAAAAGGCGCGGGCAAAACCCGCGCCTCGATAGGGTCTGGCGGCGCTGCCTTATTCGGCAGCGGCTTCGCCGTCTTCTTTCTTCTTGTCGGCAGCGATTTCCTGGCCGGTGGCCTGATCGACAACCTTCATGGACAGGCGAACCTTGCCACGCTCGTCGAAGCCCATCAGCTTGACCCAGACCTTGTCGCCTTCCTTGACGACGTCGGAGGTCTTGGCGACACGCTCTGAAGCGAGCTGCGAGATGTGAACGAGGCCGTCACGGGCGCCGAAGAAGTTGACGAAAGCGCCGAAGTCAGCGGTCTTGACAACAGTACCTTCGTAGATCTGGCCGACTTCCGGTTCCGCAACGATCGAGTGGATCCACTTGCGGGCCGCTTCGATTTCCTTGCCGGACGAGGAGGCGATCTTGACGGTGCCGTCGTCTTCGATGTTGATCTTCGCGCCGGTCTTTTCGACGATTTCGCGAATGACCTTGCCGCCGGAACCGATGACTTCACGGATCTTGTCGACCGGAATGTTCATCACTTCGATGCGCGGTGCGAATTCGCCGAGCTGGCCGCGGCTTTCGGTGATGGCGTTCGCCATTTCGCCGAGGATGTGCTTGCGGCCACCCTGTGCCTGCTCCAGAGCGATCTTCATGATCTCTTCGGTGATACCGGCGATCTTGATGTCCATCTGCAGCGAGGTGATGCCGTCGGCAGTACCGGCGACCTTGAAGTCCATGTCGCCGAGGTGATCTTCGTCACCCAGGATGTCGGAGAGGACCGCAAAGCGCTCGCCTTCGAGGATCAGGCCCATGGCGATACCGGCAACCGGCTTTGCCAGCGGAACGCCGGCGTCCATCAGTGCAAGCGAGGTGCCGCAGACCGTTGCCATCGACGAGGAGCCGTTGGACTCGGTGATTTCGGAAACGACGCGCAGCGTATAGGGGAACTGTTCCGCAGTCGGCAGCATCGGACGGATAGCGCGCCATGCGAGCTTGCCGTGACCGATTTCGCGACGGCCCGGGGAGCCCATGCGACCTGTTTCACCGACCGAGTAGGGCGGGAAGTTGTAATGCAGCAGGAAGCGTTCCTTGTACATGCCGGTAAGGCTATCGACATACTGTTCGTCTTCGCCGGTGCCGAGCGTCGCAACGACGATCGCCTGGGTTTCACCGCGGGTGAACAGCGCCGAACCGTGGGTGCGCGGCAGCAGGCCGACTTCCGAAACGATCGGACGAACGGTCGACAGGTCGCGGCCGTCGATGCGGCTCTTGGTGTCGAGAACGTTCCAGCGAACGATCTTCGCCTGAAGGTGCTTGAAGACGGCGCCGATTTCTTCCGGCGAGTACTTGGCTTCGCCTTCTTCCGGCAGGAAGTGCGCCTTGACCTTCGCCTTCACGGCGTCGACGGCGGCGTAACGGGCAGCCTTTTCAGTGATCTTGTAGGCGTCGCGCAGTTCGGCTTCGGCGAGCGCCAGCATTTCGTTTTCGAGCGCGGAGAAGTCTTCCGGTTCGAATTCGCGTGGTTCCTTGGCGGCAACTTCGGCGAGCTTGATGATCGCGTCGATAACCGGCTGGAAGCCGCGATGACCGAACATGACGGCGCCGAGCATGATTTCTTCGTTGAGTTCCTTGGCCTCGGACTCAACCATCAAAACAGCGTCCTGCGTACCGGCAACGACGAGGTCGAGAACAGACTCGTCCATTTCGTCCAGATGCGGGTTAAGAACATACTCACCGTTGATGTAGCCAACGCGCGCGCCGCCAACCGGGCCCATGAAGGGAATGCCAGAGAGCGTAAGCGCTGCGGAAGCCGCAACCATCGACAGAACGTCCGGGTTGTTTTCCAGATCATGCTGGATAACCGTGACGACGACCTGCGTGTCGTTCTTGTAGCCTTCCGGGAAGAGCGGGCGGATCGGACGGTCGATCAGGCGGGAAACGAGAGTTTCGTTTTCGCTCGGACGGCCTTCGCGTTTGAAGTAGCCGCCGGGGATCTTGCCGGCCGCGTAGGTCTTTTCCTGGTAGTTGACGGTCAGCGGGAAGAAGTCCTGGCCGGGCTTCGGAGACTTTGCGGAAACCACTGTCGCGAGAACCATCGTCTCGCCGTAGGTTGCGATGACGGCGCCGTCAGCCTGACGGGCAACCTTGCCGGTCTCGAGCTTCAGCGGGCGGCCTGCCCATTCGATTTCCACGGAGTGTTGATTGAACATATCTTGTCCTTGGTTGTGGCTGCCGCTCCAGCATCGTGCCGGCGGTGGCAACGCGGTGACTCAATCACGGGCAAGACAGCGGGAGGCTTTCGACAAGCAAGCATCCGGCAATCCTGCCCCATGACAGGTCTGCGGTTGAAAAGGCGACACCGGCCCATCCGGGTCTACCTTATCGTCCGGGGGCCACATCTGCGGCAAACGCCCGGAAATTCATATAGCCTTTGAAAGGCCGGATATAAAAACCGGCGGGCATCGTTGCGAAACCCGCCGGAAAAGTTATTAGCGGCGAATGCCGAGAGCACCGATCAGCTTGCTGTAACGGGCTTCGTCCTTCTTCTTCAGATAGTCGAGAAGCGAACGACGGCTCGAAACCAGCGTCAGAAGGCCACGACGGGAGTGGTTGTCCTTCTTGTGGTCCTTGAAGTGACCGGTCAGGTTGTTGATCCGCTCGGTCAGGATAGCGACCTGAACTTCCGGAGAACCGGTGTCGCCTTCCTTCGTGGCATATTCCTTGATGAGGGCGGCTTTGCGCTCTGCAGTAATCGACATCGGACGATCCTTTCTGTTTTAAGGAAAAATGGGACGCCTTGAGCCGGGATGTCGTCCAGCTCAGGCCATTCAGCAGCATAGGCAAAGCCCAAGCTGGCGCTGCCTATAAACTATTCCGGGTGCAATGGAAAGAGGCGATTGATTCCCGCCCGCGCTGCCCGGCTCAGCCGAAAACCCGCTTCGGCCGAAACTCGCCTTCACCGATCTCGCCGATAGCGACAAGCTTGCCATGTGCGGTGGCATAGGCTTCCGGATGGTTGGCCGGTGCATCACGCCCACGAAGCAGGATTGGGTTGCCCATCTTCAGCCGGTGCGCCTGATCGTCGTTGATGATGAGGCGGGGAAGGGCGGAAAGCGCTTCGGCCGTATCGATCAGGAAGGCGTCCAGCGCCTCCAGCCGTTCGTCGCGGTCCTCCACGGCCTCCAGTGCCGTCAGGGTTTCGAGCGGCACCATCATGTCCTCGCCGAAGGGGGCGACCATGGTGCGGCGCAGTTCCGAAATATGGCCGAAACAGCCGAGATCACGGCCCATATCGCGTGCCAGCGCCCGCACATAGGTGCCCTTGCCGCATTCCACTTCGAAATGGGCCGTATTGGCGTCCGGGCAGGCAAGCAGCGTCAGGCGATGGATTTCGACCTCGCGTGCGGGAATTTCCACCGTTTCGCCTTCGCGCGCCAGATCATAGGCGCGCTCGCCAGCGATCTTGATGGCCGAAAATTGCGGCGGCGTCTGCAGGATCACCCCGGTATAGTTGGGCAGAATATCGCGGATCGCCTGTTCGTCCGGGCGCTGCTCGGAGGAATCGAGCACCTCGCCTTCCAGATCGTCGGTCGTGCGCTGCTCACCCCAGGTGACGGTAAATTCGTAGATTTTCCGACCGTCCATGACGTAAGGCACGGTTTTGGTGGCGTCGCCGAGCGCGATCGGCAGCATGCCGGAGGCCAACGGATCGAGCGTGCCGGCATGGCCCGCCTTCTGGGCATTGAACAGCCACTTGATCTTGGAAACGGCCTCGGTGGAGCCAAAATCGAGCGGTTTGTCGAGGATGAGCCAACCGGAAATCGGGCGGCCCTTGGGTTTGCGGTTCTGCTGTTTGCGTGGTTTGGACATGCTTCAGTTCTGTTCGTCGTCTTTTTCGTTTGAAGGTCCAAGATCGCGCTGCACTTCGGGCGAGCGCAGAAGGGCGTCGATCTTCTGGTAATTGTCGAAACTCGTATCGTCGCGGAAACGCAGTTCCGGCATGTATTTCATCTGCCGCAGCTGCGGGCCGAGGCGGCCGCGCATGAACTTGGCATGGCGGTTGAGCGCCGTGATGATGTCGGTGTGATCGGCAACGCCAAGCGGCGTCACATAGGCGGTCGCGATCTTCAGATCGGGAGACATGCGCACTTCCGAAATGGAAATGACGGTGCCTTCGATCAGATCGTCGCGGACTTCACCGCGCTGGAGAATCTGGGTCAGGGCGGCGCGCACCTGTTCGCCAACACGCAGCATGCGTTGCGAAGGGGCCGATGATGTAGCTTTTGCCATTGGTTATGCCTCAAACGGAGCGAGCGCCGGTAAGCCGGCGCCCGACAGTAAATTCCTGTTTTGCGGCGAGAACGCTTAGAGCGTTCTCGTGATGTGTTCGACGCGGAAGCACTCGATGGTGTCGCCGGCGCGGATGTCTTCGTAGTTTTCGAATGCCATACCGCACTCCTGACCAACAGGCACTTCGTTGACTTCGTCCTTGAAGCGCTTGAGGGTCTTGAGCTTGCCTTCGTGGATAACGACGTTGTCGCGCACCAGACGCACACCCGCACCACGTTCCACCTTGCCCTCGACGACGCGGCAACCCGCGACCTTACCGACCTTGGTGATGTTGAACACCTCGAGAATTTCGGCATTGCCGAGGAAGGTCTCGCGACGTTCCGGCGAAAGCAGACCCGACATCGCCGCCTTCACGTCATCCACCAGATCGTAGATGATGTTGTAGTAGCGGATTTCTATACCGGCGCGTTCGGACGCCGTACGTGCCTGTGCGTTGGCGCGAACGTTGAAGCCGATGATCGCGGCGTTCGATGCCTCGGCAAGCGAGATATCCGATTCCGTGATGGCACCAGCACCAGAGTGAACGACACGAGCGCGGACTTCGTCTGTGCCGAGCTTGTCGAGCGAAGCGATAATGGCTTCGACCGAACCCTGCACGTCCGCCTTGATGACCAGCGGGAATTCCTTCAATCCCGAAGTCTGCAACTGGCTCATCATCTGTTCCAGCGAACCGCGCTGGCCGGTCTGACGGGCGACAGCCTTGTCGCGGGCCAGACGCTGGCGGTACTCGGAAATCTCTCTCGCGCGGCTTTCGTTTTCGACGACCGCAAAACGGTCACCGGCCGAAGGCGTGCCGGAAAGGCCGAGAATCTCGACCGGCATTGCCGGACCGGCTTCCTTGACGTGTTCGCCCTTGTCGTTGACGAGTGCGCGCACGCGGCCCCACTGGTCGCCGGCAACGATGATCTGGCCGGGCTTCAGTGTACCCTTCTGCACGAGAACGGTCGCGACGGCACCACGTCCACGGTCCAGCTCGGCTTCGATGACCGTGCCTTCTGCGGTGCGGTTCGGATCCGCCTTCAGATCGAGGATTTCGGCCTGAAGCAGGATCGCCTCGAGCAGCTTGTCGAGGTTGAGCTTGTTCTTGGCCGAAACTTCGACATCAAGAACTTCACCACCCATCGATTCCACGAAAACTTCGTGCTGCAACAGCTGCTGGCGCACCTTTTCCGGGTTTGCCTCGTGCTTGTCGATCTTGTTGATCGCAACGACGATCGGAACACCGGCAGCCTTGGCATGGTTGATGGACTCGATCGTCTGCGGCATCACACTGTCATCAGCGGCGACAACCAGCACTGCAATGTCGGTTGCCTGCGCGCCACGGGCACGCATGGCCGTAAAGGCGGCGTGGCCGGGGGTGTCGATGAAGGTGATCTTCTGACCGTTCTTTTCGACCTGGTAGGCGCCGATATGCTGGGTGATGCCACCGGCTTCGCCAGCGACCACGTTTGCCTGACGAATGGCGTCGAGCAGCGAGGTCTTGCCGTGGTCGACGTGACCCATGATCGTCACGACCGGCGGACGGGAAACCATCTCGCCTGCGTCGTCAGCCTGATTGAAGATGCCTTCTTCAACGTCCGATTCAGATACGCGCTTGACGGTGTGGCCGAATTCGACCGCGATCAGTTCGGCCAGATCGGCGTCGATAACGTCGCCCGGCTTCATCATCTGGCCTTCCTTCATCAGGAACTTGATGACGTCGACAGCGCGTTCGGACATGCGCTGCGACAGTTCCTGAATGGTGATGGTCTCAGGCAGGATCACTTCGCGCATGACCTTTTCGCGGGTTTCCTGCATCTGGCTGCGGCGGAATTTTTCCTGGCGGCGGCGCATGGATGCCATGGAGCGGCCACGCGGCGTGCCGTCTTCATCCAGATTGGACGAGGTAACGGTCAGCTTGCCGCGACGGCGTTCTTCTTCCGTCTTCAGGCGGGCAGCGGGCTTGGCCGGAACCGGAGCCACGACCTTGCCGCGAGCCGGAAGGCTGCTACCGCGGCGCGCACTACGATCGTCCTCGTCGTCACCACCGGTACGACGTCCGCGCGGAGCGATGGCGTCAGGCGTGGCAGGAGCAGAACGGGGAGCGGCGGCTGCAGGTTGAGGACGGGCGTCGGCTCGTGGCGCAGGTGCTGCGGCCGCAGCCGGCGTTTCATCGGCCGGTTCGGATTTTGCTTCAGTGGCAGGCTGGCTTGCGGCCACCTTTGCAGCCGCTGCCTCTTCGACGGCGCGGCGTGCCGCCTCTTCCTTTTCGGCTGCGATGCGCTGTTCTTCCTCGACCTTGCGGCGTGCTTCATCTTCCGCGCGCTGCTTGGCTTCCACCACGTCACGAGCCTGCGCTTCCATCAGCGCGCGGCGACGGGCTTCCATCTCGCCTGCTGAAAGGTCGTGCAGAACATTGCCGCGCGGTCGGTCAGGCTGGCGCTGCTGGGGTGCGGACGAGCCTGGACGCTGCTGCGACTGGGAAGAGCCCGGACGCTGCTGCTGGCCGCCTGGCTGGTGAATACGCTGCTGGGGAGCCTGCGGACGCGGTGCCGAAGGCGCGGGGGCTGCTACCACCGGCCTCGGTGCTGCCGCAACAGGCTGAACCGGCTTCTCGTCTTCGGGACGCAGGGGGCGGCGCTTGCGTGTTTCCACGACAACCGCGTTTGTGCGACCTCGACCCATGTCCTGCCGCACGGTACCTTGATTCATCCCGCCCGGTTTCAGGGTAAGAGTCTTCTTGGCCGGCGCATTGAGTGTCTTGTCGTCGTTGTTGTCGGTCATTCCGTTCCCGTTCCTTCGGACGAGAACCGGATGACGTTCATCAGGTCTCGTCGTTCAATTGCTGCATCGGAACGCGGCGACCGTTCATGTCGGGCAACCGCGTCATTGTTCTGTCCGGGCAGCGTCGCGTTCCGCCTGAGATCGACCGCCAAGGCGGTACTGCTCAAGCATCGTTGCGCGCTTCACTACACCTTCACCCGCCTGCCCTGCAAGCGCGCAGGCATGGATAAAAGCATTCTGGCCCATCAACTCGTCCATTTCGGCTTCGCTAAAGAGCCGGAAGGACGGAATTTCATTGCCGGCATCGCTGCCGAGCGCCCAGGCCTTGCGGGCCTGGTCCAGTTTTCTCACGCCATCGGCCGCAGCATCGGTCGCGTGGAATACGGCGATCGCGTTCCCGGACCGGACGGCGGCATCGACCTTCGTCGCGCCACTGATGAACTGGCCCGCCTTGCGCGCCATGTTCATCATACCAGCCACATGCTGCGCCATCAGCCGGTCGAGAATAGCAAGAAGCTCGGGTCCGGCCTTGACGTCACGTTTGAGCGCCCGCGCGAAGAGCTTCTTCGCGATGGCCTTCTCGATCAGGGCGCGCTCGGGTGTTACCCAGCAACCGCGCCCCGGCAATTGGCGTTTCAGATCCGGCACGACGCTGCCGTCCGGGCCTGCGACGAAGCGGATCAGCTCATCCGGCGATCCGCTTTGCCGTGTCACAATGCACATACGTCCATTGACGTCGCCTTTGAGCCGCCCGTCGTCATCCGTTTCGGGCAGCTCGTCCGGCTCATGCGCCTGCGATGTCATTCCTGTTCGGCGGTATCCGCCTCCTCGGCAGCTTCCGCATTGGCTTCCTCTTCAGAAGCGAGCTCTTCGGCGGTGATCCAGCCTGCCAGAAGGCGGGCCTGCACCACCATGTTCTCGGCTTCGACGCGCGAAACGTCGAGCTTGGAGAAGATGCCTTCGAACTTCTTCGTCTCGCCGTCCTTGCGCTCGCTCCAGCCGACCAGGTCGTCTGCGGCACAGCCGGCAAAGTCCTCGATGGTCTTGATGCCTTCTTCACCGAGGGCGACCATCATCTGCGAGGTCAGGCCGTCGATCTGGCGCAGTTCGTCGGAAACGCCGAGTTCCTTGCGCTTGGCGTCCATTTCGGCTTCCAGGCGCTCCAGATATTCGCGGGCGCGGGTCTGGATTTCATCGGCGGTGTCTTCGTCGAAGCCGTCGATCGACGAAATTTCGTCGAGATCGACATAGGCCAGTTCTTCAACCTGCGCGAAGCCTTCCGAAGCCAGAACCTGACCGACCATTTCGTCGACATCCAGCGCTTCCATGAAGAGGGCCGTACGCTCGTTGAATTCCTTCTGACGGCGCTCGGATTCTTCCTGCTCGGTCATGATGTCGATATCCCAGCCGGTCAGCTGCGATGCCAGACGCACGTTCTGGCCACGGCGGCCGATGGCGAGCGACAGCTGCTCATCCGGAACAACCACTTCGATGCGCTCGGACTCTTCATCCAGAACGACCTTGGCGACTTCTGCCGGCTGCAGGGCGTTGACGATGAAGGATGCCGGCTCCTGGCTCCACGGAATGATGTCGATCTTTTCGCCCTGGAGTTCGCCGACGACGGCCTGAACGCGCGAACCGCGCATACCGACGCAGGCGCCGACCGGATCGATAGACGAGTCGTTCGAGATAACCGCGATCTTGGCGCGCGAACCGGGGTCACGGGCAACCGACTTGATCTGGATGATGCCGTCGTAGATCTCAGGAACTTCCATGGTGAACAGCTTCACCATGAACTGCGGATGGGTACGCGACAGGAAAATCTGCGGGCCGCGCTGTTCGCGGCGAACGTCGTAGACGTAAGCGCGCACGCGATCGCCGTAACGCATGTTTTCACGCGGGATCATCTCGTCACGACGGATGATGCCTTCGCCACGGCCGAGATCGACGATGACATTGCCATATTCGACGCGCTTGACGGTGCCGTTGACGATTTCGCCGATACGGTCCTTGAATTCGTCATACTGGCGGTCACGCTCGGCTTCGCGCACCTTCTGCACAATCACCTGCTTGGCGGACTGGGCGGCGATACGGCCAAAATCCATCGGCGGCAGCGGGTCGGCGATGAAGTCGCCGAGCTTGGCGTCCGGGTTGCGGTCGCGGGCCAACTCAAGCGGGATCTGGGTCGAATAGTCCTCGGCCGCTTCGACAACTTCGAGAAGACGCTGCAGGCGAATTTCGCCGGTCTTGGAGTTGATGTCGGCGCGGATGTTGGTTTCCGAACCATAGCGCGAGCGGGCGGCTTTCTGGATAGCGTCGGCCATTGCGGCAAGCACGATTTCGCGGTCGATGACCTTTTCGCGCGCCACAGCATCGGCGATCTGCAGAAGCTCAAGCCGGTTAGCACTCACTGCCATTTTTCTATCTCCGTAAGTCGCATAATTGCGTTGATCGCCCGTTTTTTCGGGCTTTACGTTGGAATTAGTCTTCGTCTGCTTCGTTTTCGTCGTTCTGGTTTGCGGCGGCGGCCTTGGCGGCCTTGTCTGCCCGCAGCGCATCACGAATAAGGTCGTCCGTCAGAATGAGCTTCGCATCGGAAAGCGCGCTGAACGGAATGATGACTGTCGGCTCTTCGCCATAGGCGATCTGGTCGCGTTCCAGCTTGAAGCCGTCAGCATTAACCTCAACGATCTTGCCGCGAAACCGCTTGCGGTTCTCGACCAGAATGGAGGTTTCGACCTTCACCAGATGGCCCTGCCAGCGGGTGAAATCCGATTTGCGAACCATCGGCCGGTCGATGCCGGGCGAGGAAACTTCGAGATGATACGCTTTATCGACCGGATCTTCCACATCAAGAACCGGTGAAATCGCCATCGAAATGGCTTCGCAGTCCTGAACGGTCATGGTTCCGTCTTCGCGCTCGGCCATCACCTGCAGCGTCATGCCGTTCTGGTTGGAGAGCCGCACGCGCACCAGAAGATAGCCCATGCCCGTCAGAACAGGCTCGATGATCTCGGCAATGCGCTGGTCGATGCCTGTTTCGGTAATCAGTCGCGGTTCTTGTGCGGTGTCTGCCATCTGGCCTTCCGGTCTTTGATTTTCACCGGGCTTTCTGCCCGTGGTTTCCGGTTCGCCTAACGAAAAAGAGCGGAGCCTTGCGGCCCCACTCTTCATCAAGCGATCAAGAATTTCAGGGGTCATATAGACCCATCGGGGCAGGATTGCAAGGTTTTAGCGGGCTCCTCCGCTTCGGCCACTGCCTTCGCCACATTTTCACCCTTACCTTGTCGGAAAGGCTGGCATGATTACCGGCACTGTCTATAGTTGCCGTTTGACAAATCGCAGTTGCATCAAGTGGACAGAGCGTGCCTGACCGTAAATCGCCACTCGCGCCTTTAAGGCATTTGACTTACAGACGAATCTGGGTCGCGAGCCTTGCCTCGAATTTCGGCGGACTGATCCAGGCGGTGGGCGCCGCATGGATGATGACGTCGCTCTCAAGTTCGGAAAACATGATCGCTCTGGTGCAGGCCTCCACCTCTTTGCCGATCATGCTGTTCTCGCTGATTTCAGGCGCGCTGGCCGATAGTTTCGACCGCCGCCGCATCATGATTTCGGCGCAGCTGCTGATGCTGACGGCCTCTGTGCTGCTCACGGTTTTTGCCTGGTCCGGCTGGCTCACGCCCTGGCTTCTGCTCTTCTTCACCTTCATGATCGGCTGCGGCACGGCGCTCAACAATCCGTCCTGGCAGGCATCGGTCGGCGAAATGGTGCCGCGCGAGGACTTGCCCGCCGCCGTGACGCTGAACAGCGTCGGCTTCAACATCACCCGCAGCGTCGGCCCGGCCATCGGTGGTATCATCGTCGCCGCCGCCGGTGCTGCCGCTGCGTTTTTCGTGAATGCGCTGAGCTATTTCACCCTGATCTACGCCCTGTTTCGCTGGCAGCCGCCTAAATATGCCTCGACATTGCCGCGCGAGCAGCTTCTGGCCGCCATTTCGGCCGGCATGCGTTATGTGGCGATGTCGCCCAATATCGGCAAGGTGTTGGTGCGCGGTTTCCTCTTCGGCCTTTCCGCCAGCGCCATCCTCGCCCTGATGCCCATCGTCGCTCGCGATCTGGTCGAGGGCGGTCCGCTGACCTACGGCGTCATGCTCGGCGCATTCGGTGTCGGCGCGATAGCCGGCGCGCTGGTCAGTGCGAGACTGCGTGAGGTCCTGTCCAGCGAATGGATCGTGCGCGTCGCCTTTTTAGGCTTCGCTTTCAGCTCCGGCGTGACGGCGGTGAGCACGAGCGCGATCATCACCTCGCTTGTCCTGACGGTTGCCGGCGCCTGCTGGGTTCTGGCGCTGTCGCTCTTCAACACCATCGTCCAGCTTTCCACGCCGCGCTGGGTGGTGGGTCGGGCACTGTCGCTTTACCAGACGCTGACCTTCGGCGGCATTGCGGTCGGCAGCTGGCTGTGGGGTGAGTTGGCGGAAGACTACGGCATTTCCTATTCGCTTCTCTGTTCCTGCGTGCTGATGCTGCTCGGCGTCGTCGTCGGCCTCAAGCTCGCAATGCCGGCCTTCGCCTCGCTCAATCTCGATCCGCTCAACCGTTTCGTGGAACCGCCGCTGAGACTGGACATCAAGCCGCGCAGCGGCCCCATCGCCATTCTCATCGATTATGAAATCCATGACGAGGACCTCGGCGAATTCCTGCCGTTGATGGCCGAGCGTCGCCGTATCCGCCTGCGCGACGGCGCGCGCAACTGGAACCTGATGCGCGATCTCGAAAACCCCGACATCTGGACGGAAAGCTACCATGTGCCGACATGGGTGGAATATGTCCGCCACAACCACCGCCGCACCCAGGCGGATGCGGAAGCCTGGGACCGGCTGCTCGAGCTTCACCGGGGCAAGACGCGGCCGCGGGTACACCGGATGATCGAGCGGCAGACCATCCCGCCGACCGACGATATCTTTCACAAGCCGCATACCGATCAGCACTGAAAGACGATGCGCTGGGAGAGTGGCGGCGGCTTTTACCCCACACGCGCCGTCATCCTCGGGCCTGTCCCGAGGATCCAATCACCTGTCGTTAAATCAATCGGTTGCAGATGCTCGGGAAAGGCCCGAGCATGACGGAAGAGAGGTTTGTGCTTCGCCAGCAACCTGCTATTTCAGCTTCGCCTTCAACGTCGAATCGGGAAAGCAGGTGGGGGCCAAGCCGTTTTTCGCCTGCCAGTCGCCGAGCGAGCGGCGCGTCTTGAAGCCCGCCAGCCCATCGGCCTTGCCGACATCATAACCCTTGGTGACCAGCGCCTTTTGCATGGCGAGAACGTCGGAGCGCAGCATCGACCCGACATTGCCCCATTCACCCTTGAACGGTCCTGCTCCATGGGTGATGCGGTCGGCGAGATTGCCGATGAAGAGCGCGTAGAGATCGGAATTGTTATATTCCTTGATGACGTAAAAATTCGGCGTCACCACGAATTCCGGCCCGTGCCGCCCGGCCGGCACCAGCATCATGCCGTCGGCTGATAGGTCGTTGGCTGGAAAGGCTTTTCCGGAAATGCGGGTAATGCCCATATTCGCCCAGTCGGCCACCGGCCGGGCAAGATCAGGGCCCTCCTGCGCGCAGGAGACATTGGCGGGGATAGAGACTTCAAAACCCCAGTCACGATTGCGCTGCCAGCCGCGCTGGGAAAGATAGTTTGCTATGGATGCCAGCGCATCCGGCACTGAGTTCCAGATATCGCGGTGGCCGTCGCCATCGAAATCCACGGCATATTTGAGATAGCTCGACGGCATGAATTGCGGCTGGCCGAGGGCGCCGGCCCAGGAACCCATCATGCGCGAGGCCGCGATATCGCCGCTTTCGACGATCTTCAGCGCATCGATCAGCTCGGCGCGGAACATCTCCTTGCGGGTCGACATATAGGCTTTTGTGGCGAGTACATCGACCACGGAATGCGGCAGTTTTGCTCGGCCGAACCCGGATTCGCGACCCCAGATCGCAACGACGATATCACCCGGCACACCGTATTTCGCCTCGATTCTGCGCAGCGTCGCCGCATAGGTGGCTGCAAGCGAACGGCCGGTGCTGGCCAGCCCCTGCAGCCGCTTTTCGGAGAAATAGGCGCCGGGTGAGGAAAATTCCGCCTGGCTCTGGCTCTGCTCCTTTGGCGGCTTCTGGCCGGGAATGACGAGATCGGGCAGGTTCCAGCTGATGGAGAGACCATTGAGCGTGGCTTCAAGCGTCTTTTGCGAAATGCCGGCCTTGCGGGCCTCCGGCCAGATTTCCTTTTTCAGCCAGACATTAAATTCAGCGTCATATCGGGCTGCCGCTGCTCCTGTCGGTGCCGACTGCGCTAGAGCTGTCGTTGCTGAAAAAACGGAAAGAAGTGCAGCCAGTGCCTTCGGGGCAAAATGGTTTCGCATTGGGTCTCCTCTTTGAATGACGGGGAGGGAGGGGGACTTCAGATCGTCGTGCGCGACCGAAGCGCCGCCGTCAATGTGCCCTCGTCGAGATAATCGAGCTCACCGCCCACCGGCACGCCATGCGCAAGCCGGGTGATCTTGATGTCGAGACCGGAGAGGCGGTCGGTGATGTAATGGGCGGTTGCCTGTCCCTCCACCGTCGCATTGACGGCGATGATAAGCTCGCGAATGCCGCCCGCGCTGACACGGTCGATCAGGCCCTTGATATTTAGGTCCTCCGGCCCGACGCCATCGAGTGGCGAAAGCGTGCCGCCGAGAACGTGGTAGGCGGTGTTCATCGCGCCCGTCCGCTCCAGCGCCCAGAGATCCGACACGTCTTCCACCACGATGATGACCGACTGGTCACGCCGGTCGTCAGCGCAGACGGTGCAGGGATCGATGGTATCGACATTGCCGCAGCAGGAGCAGATCTTCACCTTGTCATAGGCCTCGCCCATGGCATGGCCTAGCGGTCCGAGAAGTTGCTCCTTCTTCTTGATGAGATGCAACGCTGCCCGCCGCGCCGAGCGGGGCCCAAGCCCCGGCACTTTTGCCAGAAGCTGGATGAGTTTTTCAATTTCGGGACCGGTGACTCGTTTTGCCATGAGCGCTTTCTACTGCATAAAACGGGAAACGGGAATCATGAAGCACGAAGGGCAGGCCATGAAAATACAGGCGGTATGCCGGGGCGAGGCAAAAAGCCTGCCGGGAAAGACGACGAAGACGGGCATCTTCAAGCATCCCGTGAAGGGGCCGGTCATGGTGGATGCCGAAGGTATCGTCAGCGATGCCGTCTGCAATCGCAAACATCACGGCGGGCCGGATCAGGCAATTTACGTGATGGGCTCCGTTGATCTCGACTTCTGGTCCCGCGCTCTGGGTTTCGTGGTCGAACCCGGATTTTTCGGCGAGAACCTCGTGCTTGATGGTGTCGACAGCGCGAAACTCCATGTGGGTGACAGGTTCTCGGCAAGCGAAGTCTTGCTGGAGGTGACCGCTGCCCGCATTCCCTGCGCCACGCTGTCGGCCCGGATCGGCGATCCCGATTTCGCACCGCGCTTCCGGCAGGCAGGCCATCCGGGTTTTTATTGCCGGGTGTTGAAGGGCGGAATGCTCGCTGCCGGGGAGGATATCGCCTTTGCAGCCTATCAGGGAACGAAGCTGCCGATACCAACTATTCTGCAGCGCTTCCGCCCCATGCAGCTCGACGCAGCCGAACGCAGGACCTATCTCGAAACACCGCTTGCAAGCCGGTTCCGTGCGATGCTGGAAGCCTGAATCTCGCCTCGAGACAGGGACGGCGACCACGCCATGCGTGTCGCCATCCTCTTCGGGTTGATTATATCAGAACGGGAATTTCATGCCGGGCGGCAGCGGCAGACCCGCGGTCAGGCCGGCCATCTTTTCCTGTGCCTGCGCTTCGCCTTTTTCCTTGGCGTCCTTATGGGCAGCCACGATCAGGTCCTCGAGGATTTCCACCTCGTCTTCCTTGAACAGCGAAGGATCGATTTTCAGGCCGCGCATTTCGCCCTTGCCGTTGAGAATGACGGTCACCAGACCGCCGCCGGCCCTGCCTTCGACTTCGAGGGCGGCGATTTCTTCCTGCACCTTCTCCATCTTGGACTGCATTTCCTTGACCTTGCCCATCATGCCCATGATGTCACGCATGTGCCAATCTCCTGTTCTTTTTGTTTAAAACTCGATGTCGTCGCCGGGAAGGATGTCACCTTCGCTCGATTCGGCAACCGATGGCGGCGCGATATCCTCCGCCTCATCCTGTGCGGCGGCACGGATGCGCACGTCGGTGATTTTTGCGCCGGGAAACTGCGCCAGAATGGCGGCAACGTCAGGATCCTGACGCGCATCGACAAGGCGGGCATCCCGGGCATTGCCTTCAGCTTCGACGAGGGTAGGTTCCCCCTGTTCCTTGCTGAGGCTTATGATCCAGTGGATACCGGTCCATTCCTTGAGCTTGACGCCAAGCTCGCCGGGCAGAGAGCCGGGCGCGCCTTCGCCGAGGCGCATATCAAGCCGGCCGGGCTCCAGCCGCACCAGCCGCACAAAGTTTCGCACCTTCGCCCGCATGACGGGATCGCGGTTCTTCTGGCAGAGATCGGCAATATCCTGCACCGAATTGACGGGAACCTTCGGCTCCGGCCGCTCCTCGGTTTTGGGTGCTACGACCTGCATCTCCTGCGGGCGGCTGTCTGGAACGGCGCGCAGCATGGCGGAGGTCTGCGGCGTCGTCTGGCGCTGGGCGGGAAGATCGACAGGTCTTCCCGCGGCCACGGTCTGTCCTGACGAATAGGCGCGCGCACCGCCGCCATTGCCGCCGCCCGAAGGTCCGCCATTGGCGTAACCGCCGCCGTCGCCGCTCGAAAGCTCGAGCAGGCGCCGCGCGGCATCTTCAGGTGCGGGCAGATTGGCGGCGTGCGAAAGCCGGATCAGAACCATTTCGGCAGCACCGGCAGGCCGCGAGGCGTTTTCCGTTTCTGGAATGCCCTTCAGCAGCATCTGCCAGATACGTGACAGTGCGGTTACCGCAATCGTCTCGGCAAATTCCGCACCACGCACGCGTTCTATTTCCGAAAGCGAGGGGTCTTCCGCCGCATCAGGTACATATTTCATGCGGGTGACGAGATGGGTGAAATCGGCAAGGTCGTTCAATACGACGACAGGGTTCGCGCCCGCCTCATATTGCCCGTTGAATTCCGAAAGGGCGGCCGCGACGTCGCCTTTGACGACGTGCTGGAAGAGATCGACGATGCGCGCACGGTCGGCAAGGCCGAGCATGCCGCGCACCGCTTCGGCCTCCACCCGGCCGCCGCCATGGGCGATCGCCTGGTCGAGCAGGGAAAGGCCGTCACGGGCGGAACCCTCTGCCGCGCGGGCGATCATCGACAGCGCCTGCGGATCGGCCTCGAAACCTTCCTTGCCCGCAATGGCGGTGAACAGGCCGACGAGATCAGCGGCGCTGATGCGGCGCAGGTCGAAGCGTTGGCAGCGCGACAGAACGGTAATTGGAACCTTGCGGATTTCGGTGGTCGCGAAGATGAATTTCACATGTTCCGGCGGCTCTTCCAGCGTCTTCAGAAGACCGTTAAACGCCTGCGTCGACAGCATGTGCACTTCGTCGATGATATAGACCTTGTAGCGCGCCGAGACCGGGCGATAGCGCACCTGTTCGATGATCTCGCGAATATCGTCGATGCCGGTATGGGAGGCGGCGTCCATCTCGATCACGTCGACATGCCGGCCTTCCATGATCGCCTGGCAATGTTCGCCGGGGATCCGAAGGTCGATGGTCGGCTTGTCGATGGTGTCGGTCTTGTAATTCAGCGCGCGGGCGAGAATGCGTGCCGTGGTCGTTTTGCCCACGCCGCGAACGCCGGTCAGCATATAGGCCTGGGCAATGCGGCCGGTCTCAAACGCGTTGGTCAGCGTGCGGACCATCGGCTCCTGGCCGACCATCAGATCGGAAAAATCTTTCGGGCGATATTTGCGTGCCAGTACCCGGTAGCCGGTCCCGACCTGGGATTCGCTTGTTGTGGTGGGTACGGTATCGCTCATTGCCTCGCCAGTTTGTTTTGCCAGTTTGTCTTGGGGCGCTGAACTGGCCCGGCGAAAGCTGAGCACGTCTTCTAAAAAGGTGGGAGGCTGGCACGGCGACCCGTGCCGGGCTCGTTAGGGCTGCTTCCTTCCGGACCTGACCCGGTTGGCGAGTGGCTCGTCCACCACCAACCTCCCGGGGCCACATATCGGCAATATCGACAGCAAATGCAAGCCAAGCCTTCAAAAAACTGCTATCACGATGAAAACAAACATGGAGGACACCTTGGAGACATTCCGGCTGGACGACAGGCTGGCGCGCGACAGTGTGCTTGTGACGCGTTTGGGGCTATGTGAACTGCGTTTGCAAAACGACAGTCGCTGGCCTTGGCTGGTGCTGGTGCCGCAGCGAGACGGCGTCAGCGAATTGTTCGATCTCACCCCGCTTGATCAGGCCGTGCTGACATTCGAGACCAATCTCGTCGCGTCCGCCTTGAAGGAGATCACGGGGGCCACCAAGATAAATGTCGGTGCTTTGGGCAATATCGTCCGGCAATTGCATGTCCATATTATCGCCCGCAATGAAGGCGACACCTGCTGGCCCGGCCCCATCTGGGGTTACGGAATGGCGGTGCCCTATGCTGCGGGCGAAAAGGAAACTTTGATGAAAAAAATCTCCGGCGCGCTCTGATGATTTCCATGAAAATTTTTGAAACCACTGCCCCCCATCCTGAAGCAAGCCTGCTGACGGCCTTTTCCAAAAATGCCCTCGACCGTTTCGCCGAAAAGCGGACGGAGGAGTGTGTTGCCGATGCACTGAAAGTCGATGGCACCCATATTTTTGCCTTCTCGGGCAACCGGCTGGTCCTGAAACATGATGAGCAGGTCATCGATCCCCTGTTTTCCGCCTATGAGCTGGCCGAATTGCAGCCGGATTTCGACAATGCCGTGCTGCTCGGATACCGCGAAACCGGCGAGCCGAGAATTGCGGTGCCGGTCGCCGTGGCCGAGGATCAGCTGGCGAGCCATTACAAGCTGGCCGATGCCCGCACGCTTTATCGCGATCATCTTCTCGACGAGGAACTGCTGAGCGAGGTTGCGCAGGCAGTCAGCCTGACGCACTGGAATGGTGACAATCGCTTTTGCGGTAAGTGCGGCGGAACCATGGAGCTGCGAATCGGCGGCTACAAGCGCATCTGCGGCGCCTGCAGCCACACTATTTTTCCGCGCACCGATCCCGTTGTCATCATGATGACCATCGATATCGAGCGTGATCTCTGCCTGCTTGGCCGCGGTGCGCATTTTGCGCCGGGCATGTATTCCTGCCTTGCCGGCTTCGTGGAGCCGGGCGAAACCATCGAACAGGCCGTCCGCCGCGAAACGCATGAGGAATCCGGCGTTGAAATCGGTCGTGTGCGGTATCACGCCTCCCAGCCCTGGCCGATGCCGCATACGCTGATGATAGGCTGTTATGCCGAGGCGCTCTCTTTTGAGATCGCGCGTGACGAGATCGAGCTTGAGGATTGCCGCTGGTTCACGCGGGAAGAGGTAGCAAAGATGCTGGAGGCCCCGACGGGTGAAGGTTTTTCCGCGCCGCCAATGGGAGCCATCGCGCATCGGCTGATGCGCGACTGGGTGGAATGGCTAAAATAATGGGCTGCGGCAGGCTCAGCTCTGGTTGAGCTTGCCGCGCATCGCGTGACCGTTGTAGACGCCGAGAATGCGGACTTTTTCCGAGAAGAAACGCAACTCGTCCAGCGCATGCCGCACCGGCTCGTCATCGGGGTGGCCTTCAATATCGGCATAAAACTGCGTCGCCACGAATTTGCCGCCGAGCTGGTAGCTTTCGAGCTTCGTCATGTTGATGCCGTTCGTCGCAAAGCCGCCCATGGCCTTGTAAAGTGCTGCCGGAATATTGCGAACGTTGAAAACGAAGGTGGTGACGACGATTTCATCGCTCGACTGGCGCTTGGCCCAGTTTTCATCGCGGGAAAGCACCACGAAGCGCGTGACGTTGTTTTCCGAATCCTCGACATTTTCAGCGAGAATATCGAGACCGTAGAGGCTGGCGGCAAGACGTGGCGCAAGGGCCGCCATGCTGCGGTCGCCCTGTTCGGACACGAGCCTTGCGGAGCCTGCCGTATCGCCGGCGATGACGGGCTTCCAGCCGTTGGAACGAATGATCTTGCGGCATTGGCCAAGCGCGTGAATGTGGCTGTGGACGGTGCGGATCTCGTCCTTCTTCACGCCTGGCATCACCATCAGCTGGAAGCGGATCGGCATGAAATATTCACCGATGATGTGCAGACGCGATTCCGGCAGCAGGTGATGAATATCCGCAACGCGGCCGGCCAGTGTATTTTCAATCGGGATCATACCGAGATCAGCTTCGCCATTTTCAATGGCGTTGAAGGCATCCTCGAAGGTCGGGCAGGGCAAAGGCTCCATATCCGGGAACATGTCGCGGCAGGCCATGTCGGAATTCGCGCCGAATTCGCCCTGGAAGGCAATACGATTTGTGCTCAAGGTCATGGGACTGTCCGTTAGAGGGTTCTGCTTGCGAGAATTTTGCGGGCTTTTTCCAGATCGTGCGGCGTGTCGACGCCGAGCGGCACGGAACGGACGATTTCAGCGTCGATGCGCATCCCCGCTTCCAGTGCGCGCAGCTGTTCCAGCCGTTCGCGTTTTTCAAGCGGCGAGGGCGGCAGGCTCACGAATGTCTCGAGCGCAGAGCGGCGATAGGTATAAAGCCCGATGTGATGATAAAGCGGGCCATCGCCATAGGGTGCGGTGGTGCGGGTAAAATAAAGCGCGCGCAATCGCGTCTCGGAAAGCGGGCTGCCCACCACTTTCACCACGTTCGGATTGGTTTTTTCTTCCTCGTCGGTGATTTCGACCGTCAGTGTCGCAATATCGACCTCTGTATTTTCCAGTGGGCGCAGCGAAGCGCGGATCGTTTCCGCCTCAATGGTCGGCAGGTCGCCCTGAACATTGATGACATATTCCGCCTTTCCATAGGGGTCGGCCTTTTGCAGCGCTTCGAAAATGCGGTCCGAGCCGGACTGGTGGTCGTCGCGGGTCATCATCACGTCGAAACCGGCATTTTGCACGGCCGAAAACACCTGTTCGTCATCAACGGCAACAACGATTCGTTCCGCACCGGCCTCGCGTGCCCGCAGCGCAACCTGCACGATCATCGGCTTGCCGCCTATGTCGGCGAGCGGCTTGCCTGGCAGGCGTGTGGATGCCATCCGCGCCGGTATGAGGACGACAGCTTTCTCGAATTCCCGATTCTTCATCCGACACCCTTCAAATCCCGCCCGAAAAGTGTCAAAACGTCACGGTGTGGGGAGCATTATTCAAGTTGCGCAGGCTGTGCAAAAGCCATAGCTTTCGAGCAATTTCAAGATGCCCGTTATATCAAGCGGATGCGAGGGAGCGCATATAGATGAATTCTTATGTAAATATGGGCGTTGGGGCGTTGCTTGGCACGGTTTTCGTCCTGATGTCGGTGTCGATTGCGTCTGAGGGCATTTTCCATGCGCCTGCGCCCGAAAAGGAAGGTTTCGCCATTGCTGCGGCAGAGAGCGGCGGCGAAGCGGGTGGCGGTGAAGCCGCTGCCGCGGCGACGCCGATCGCGCAATTGCTTGCCAGCGCCGATGCCGCCAAGGGCGAAACAGTCTTCAAGAAGTGTACGAGCTGTCATACCGGAGAGAGTGGTGGTGCAAACAAGGTCGGCCCCAATCTCTTCGATATCGTCAACCGGCCGATCGCCAGCCATGAAGGTTTCAGCTATTCCGCAGGGATGAAGGATTTCTCCAAGGGTGGTTCCGTGCATTGGGATTACGATCATCTCAGCTACTTCCTCGAATCCCCCAAAAAACACGTTCCCGGCACGGCCATGGGCTTTGCGGGTGTGAAGAAGGAAACGGAACGCGCCGATCTCATCGCTTATCTGCGCACGCTTTCGGCAAACCCGGCACCGCTTCCGGATCCGGCAGCGGCTCCCGCGCCGACAAACTGATCGTCATGATGATTTCATGATAAAAGCCCGGCATCGCTGCCGGGCTTTTGTTTTTATAACGGATGGACTGCAGCTGCGGGAATGGCGTCTGAAAAATCAGAAACCCTTGCCGCCGCGCAATTCGGAAATCACCGTTCCGACCATGATCCTGATATCAAGCCAGATCGAAAAATTGTCGACGTAATAAAGATCGGAGACGATTCGGGCGCGCGCCTTGTCGCTGCGATCCGTCGGGCCGCGTAATCCCCGCATCTGTGCGAGGCCGGTAATGCCCGGCCGCACCCGGTGCCGCATATGGTAGTGCGGCACCAGTTCCTCATAAAGACGGCCAGCCGCCAGCATGCCGATGGCATGGCAGCGGGGCCCGACCAGCGACATATCGCCTTTCAGCACATTCAGAAGCTGCGGCAGTTCGTCGATATTCGTGCGGCGAAGAATCGCGCCGATCCGGGTTATTCTGGGATCGTTCTTCACCGTTTGCGCCACACCGGTGGCATCGCAAAGGTCGGTTCTCATGGAGCGGAATTTATAGACACGGATTTTCCGCCCGTTCATACCCCAGCGGACCTGCGAAAACAGGACCGGCCCTTTGCTATCGAGTTTGACCAGAGCCGCGACGGTGAGCAACACCGGCGCGAGCGCGACAAGGGCGATGGACGCCCCTGCAATATCCATCGTTCTTTTGAGCGCGAACTGGCCGCGCAAAAATGCGGAGACGGTTTTTTCCGAAGAGGAAGGTTGCGTTTCCGGCGATTCGAAAGTTGTGGCTGCGGAATAGGAGGCACCGTAAAAAACGGCATGCGATGAGCCTTTAGTACCCAGCATAATATAAAGCCCTGAAAAGTTATTTTGATAGAAGAAAATTAATTTATATGAACGATTAATAATTCATTTACCGTAAAAAGTCATCCGAAATGTAACCGCTCTGGAGCAAATGGCAATCTACGGTTAATGCGACTGCACGCGGATGTTGCAGGGCGAGCATCCTCTCCGCTCGTAGCTGCCGAGACGACCAGTCTCCATGGAGCCAAATCCTGCTAAATCGGGAATTTAGCGCGACAATGACGTCATCGTCACCGCCCGTGAGATCAGCGCCTGCCGGCCACGCTATGCCGTCAGTTTCCCATCAGAATATCGAGCAGGGTCGTCTGCTTTGGTCCGGATGGCGCCTGACCGCCGATATCGGCGGGTGGTACAGGCCCGTTGCCGGCTGAATAGCCGGGCTCGATATCGCGGGAAGGGATATTTGCCGGCGGCATCGGCACATCCGGCTGATTCGGGTTCGGCGCAATGGGGGCTTGGGGATAGGCGCGCGTATCCGGCGTCCCGCCCCCGAGCGCATTGGAAATGATATCGCCGATGGAGGAGGGCGGGTTTTCCGGTGCCGGCTGCTGCATTTCCCCAAGCGGCGGCACGCCGCCTGCGCCAAGCCCGAAGAGCGGCGAGGGTGAAAGCCCCGAATGGGCGGCGGTCATGAAATCTTTCCACGCCTTTGCCGGAAGCCCGCCGCCGGTGACCTTTTTCATTGATGTGCCGTCGTCATTGCCGAACCATACGCCGGTGGTCAGGTTGCTTGTGTAGCCGACAAAAAGTGCATCGCGGAAGGACTGCGTCGTGCCGGATTTTCCAGCCGCCTGCCAGCCCTGCAGCCTTGCCGCCTTGCCGGTGCCTTCGGTGATAACGCGCGACAGCATGCTGTTCATGGTCGCGGCGATCTCTTCGCTCAGAACGCGAGGCGGATTGTCATATTTGTTTTCGTAAAGCACTTTGCCGTCGGCGTCGGTGATGCGTTTGACGATATGCGGCGTCGCCTTGTAGCCGCCATTCATGAAGGGGGCGTAGGAGGCCGTCAGCTCCATCAGCGACACTTCCGAGGTGCCGAGCGCGATGGAGGCATTGTTCTGCAGCTCGGATTCGATGCCCATGCGATGTGCCACCTGGGTCACACGATCAGGACCCACTTCCATCACCAGCTGCGCGGCAATGGTGTTCAGCGAATTGGCGAGCGCGGTGGCGAGTGTCACTTCGCCTCGATATTTCTTCTCGTAATTTTCCGGGGTCCAGTTGCCGATACGAACAGGCGCGTCATTACGGATGGTATAGGGGGTAAGCCCGGATTCGAGCGCGGCGACGTAAACGAAGGGCTTGAATGCGGAGCCGGGTTGCCGTTTTGCCTTGGCGGCGCGGTTGAACTGGCTTTCGGCATAATCAGCCCCGCCTACCACGGCCCGGATTGCACCCGTGCCATCAATGGAAACAAGGGCCGCTTGCGAGGCGCCCTGTTTCTTGCCGTCGCCCTGCAGCACGTGGGTCAGCGCCTTTTCGGCATCGCGCTCGAGATTGGGATCGATCGTCGTGTCGACGACGATATCCTGCTTCACCTCGCCAACCAGGTTGCGCACCTCCTCCAGCACCATGTCGGCGGCGTAATGTTCGGCGCCGGACCAGAAACGTTTCGCCTTGGTTGGCGGCTGCGACATGGCGGTCTTGATTTCGTCGTCCGTGATGAAGCCGACATCGCGCATGGATTGCAGCACGACCTGCGCCCGCTCTTCCGCCGCCTGCGGATCGCGCGCCGGCGAAAGGCGCGAGGGCGCTTTAAGAAGCCCGGCCAGCATTGCCGCTTCGCCCAGATTGACGTCGCGCGCGGATTTGTTGAAGTAGCGCCGCGAGGCCGCCTCGACGCCATAGGCATTGGAGCCGAAATAGACGCGATTGAGATACATCGCGAGAATCTGGTCCTTGGTGAATTCATGCTCCAGCCAGAAAGACAGCAGCACTTCCTGAACCTTGCGCTCCAGCGTGCGATCCGGCGAGAGGAACAGGTTTTTTGCCAGCTGCTGTGTCAGCGTCGAGCCGCCCTGCACCGTTCGCCCCGTCAGGACATTCGTTACGATAGCGCGTCCAAGACCCAGCGGATCGACGCCGAAATGCGAATAGAACCGCCGGTCCTCGATCGCCATCACGGCCTGCGGAATATAGGGTGACATGTCCTCCAGCGCGAGCGCCTCGCCGCCGGTGGTGCCGCGATTGGCAAGCACGCTGCCATTCACCGAAACGATCTTCACATTCGGCGGGCGTTCGGGAATGGACCAGCTGCTGGCGCTCGGCATGCGCGCGCCATAATAAAGGACAAGACCGGCAACGCCGATGCCGCCCCAGATGCCGAGTACGATACACCAATAAACGAGGGAGCGGAGGAAGCCCGTCGCGCCACGGCCGGAACTGCGGGTGCGCTTTTCTTTTTTGCTGGATTTGGTGCGGCCGGATGCCGGCTTCGGTTTCCTGGCCTGCTGCTTTGTGGTTCCGCTGATGCGCTCGCTGGCGTCAAGGCGCAGGTCGTCACCGGACTCATGGAAATCCCCGAAGGAAGGTTCTACCCGTTCGCGTGATTTACCCTTGCCTGCCATCCAGCCGAAGTCGCTCCTATTCGCGAAACCGCGCGCATCCCATTCGGGTTTCAGGCTTCTATGCCTGCGCGATCCTTAATCCAGGATGAAGAGTTTAAATGCGGCAATTTAAGGCGGGGTTAAGTCCCGGCCGCATCAAATCAGCGTCATTGGCAGACGTCGACCCACTCCGCGTCCGTCAGTTCGGCCATCACATCGGGTGAAATCTTCACCGCCGCATTGGTGGCGCCGGCCGCGGGAACTACCTCACGATAGTTTTTCAGTGATATGTCGCAAAACACCGGGAGGGTCGAGGGCAGGCCGAAAGGGCACACCCCGCCGATGGGATGGCTGGTCACCGCAACCACCTCATCCGGTCCAAGCATGCGCGGCTTTGCTCCGAAATGATCGCGGAATTTCCGGTTGTCGAGGCGTTTCGTGCCGGCGGCGACGACGAGAAGAATGGTGTCGCCCGCCTTCAGGCAGATCGTTTTCGCAATCTGGTCGGGGTCGACGCCGTGTGCTTCGGCGGCCAGCGCCACCGTCGCTGAACTCGCTTCCGTTTCAATCACGGTCACTTCGGGCGACTTTTCGGTGAAGAAGGCTCTGACGGATTCGATAGACATGCGTATTTATTAGGCGTTACGCGGAGAAGCTTCAAGTCACCCTGAAGTAGCTATGCATTATGCGCAATGCTGCGCTGCGATGAAACGTCTGTTTTTTAAGCTGATATCCTGTATCTTCAAACCATCGAAGCGACGCACTCCTCCTCCCAGCGTCGCCCGATTGGACTGACAATACTCCTCCTCCCAATTGTCAGTCAGTTTCAAGAACCCGGCGCACCTCCTCCCGCGCCGGGTTTTTGCTGTTTAGGGCCCTGTTTCCAACGGATTTGGGTGGCCGGCGGCTCACAAAGATCGCCGCGTTTTTCAAAGAAACTTGACTTTTCGCCCCTGCCAACCTAGGTGTTCGGCCATCGATATTTGTTTGACGACCAGAGCTTCGGCGCCTTTTTGGGTGCACACGACGATCTTTCCTTCAAATTCGACCTAAGTCCGCACTGCTCGCAGTGCAAATACAATTGCCAACGGAAGGAAATCGTTATGGCGACTGGTACAGTAAAGTGGTTCAACGCAACCAAGGGCTACGGCTTCATTCAGCCTGACGACGGTTCGCAGGACGTATTCGTTCACATCTCCGCTGTTGAGCGCGCTGGTCTGACCGCCCTCAACGACGGCCAGAAGCTCTCCTACGAGCTGATGCAGGATCGTCGCTCGGGCAAGATGTCCGCAGGCAACCTCGTTGCTGCCTGATAAGCGCTTTGGCCCGAAAGGGTCATTCGCATGAATGGAAAGGCCGGATTTTTCCGGCCTTTTTCTTTTGCAGGAAGGGACTGGGCCGGCCACTCTTGAAAAAGCCGGACGACATACCAATATAGGGTTCAACAGTGCTCCGGATCGGAACTGCCGGGAATGGCGCTTTTAAAAGTGCCGCTGCTGTTGCGTTAACCAAAGATTAACCAAAGCAGCCGATCCTAAGCCGGAAAGCAGCGTCGATATCTTTGGCGCGCTCTGGAGCATCAGACCGTTTGAACGCTTTGACCACGGATGTACTGGCATTGACGAAAAACGGATGGAAAGGTCGGGCTTGCCCGGCCTTTTTGTTTATGTACCGAGGAGGCGCCGAATATTCGGCGCCTCCTCTTTTTCCGGATTATTTTGCCGCGAGTGCGTCGAGAATGCGGACCCAGGAGCGGATGCCCTTGTGGAACGACTGCAGGTCGTATTTTTCATTCGGCGAATGAATGCGGTCATCGGTAAGTCCGAAGCCCACAAGCAGCGAATCCATTCCCAGCATCTTCTGGAAATCGCCGACGATCGGGATCGAGCCTCCCATGCCGATGACGACGGCAGGCTTTGGCCACTCTTCCGAAAGCGCATTTTTGGCTTTGGTCAGTACGGGCGAGTCGTAGGACAGCTGGATGGCGGGTGAACCGCCATGTTCGTGGAATTCCACGGAGCAGTCGGCGGGTATTTTCGAGCGCACATAGCCCCGGAAGCTTTCGCGAATGGCCGCAGGGTCCTGCTCACCGACGAGACGGAAAGACACCTTGGCGGAGGCTTTCGCGGCGATCACGGTCTTGAAACCATCGCCGGTATAGCCGCCGATAATGCCGTTGACTTCCGCCGTTGGTCGCGCCCAGGTCTGCTCCAGCACGGAGCGACCCTTTTCGCCCGAGGGAACCGAAAGGCCTACTTCGCCGAGAAAGGCTTCGGCCGTGCGGCCCAGCGTTTCCCAGGAGGCCTTGATGTTGGCTGGGGTTTCTTCCACGCCGTCATAAAAGCCTGAAAGAGTTACCCGGCCGGTCTCGTCATGCAGGCCGGCGAGAATATCGGTGAGAATGTGGATGGGGTTTGCCGCCGCCCCACCGAACAGACCGGAATGCAGATCGCGGTCGGCTGCTGTGATGACGACTTCTTCGCCGACCAGGCCGCGAAGGGCCGCAGCAATGGCTGGCGTATCCCGGTCCCACATGCCGGTATCGCAGACCAGCGCATAATCGGCCTTCAGTTCTTCCGCATTGGCTTCGAGGAAAGGCTTCAGCGACGGCGAGCCGGATTCCTCTTCGCCTTCAAAAAGAATGGTGACACGCACCGGCAGGCCGCCATTCACTGCCTTATAGGCGCGGCAGGCTTCGACGAAGGTCATCAGCTGGCCCTTGTCGTCTGCCGTACCACGTCCCGTGATCACCTGGCGGCCGGCGCCGATATCCTTTACGGCGGGTTCGAACGGATCGTTTTCCCAGAGCTCGAGCGGATCAACCGGCTGTACGTCATAATGGCCGTAAAAAAGCACATGCGGCGCGTCCTTGGTGGCCGCATCATGATGCGCCACCACCATAGGGTGGCCGGCCGTATCGCGCACGGAGGCCGTAAAGCCGAGCGCTGAAAGCGTCCTGACCAGCCACTCCGCCGCCTTGCGGCATTCCGCCTTGTAGGCGGGGTCCGTCGAAATCGACGGAATGCGTACGAGCTCGAACAGTCGCTCAAGGCTGGAGGTGAGATTGTCGTCGGCGGTGGAAAGAATGGGGGAAACGTCTGTCATCGCTGATCCTGTCATGTCTGTCGTGACCCGGCGATAAGACGAAACATCCGGGCATCGCGCATCGCGGGAAACAAGGGGGCCGGCGCGTCGTGAATCGGCAAACGTGCGGCCGCCGGAACGATAGAGCAGTTCAGGGAAAGTGCGAAGTGGTTTCGGGCTGTAAATGCTATTTCGCTTTTTTGGCGCTTTCGATCGCCCGGCGCATATATTCCAGCAAAAGCTGTCTCTCGAAACGCCGGAAATCCTTGAGCAGTGCATCTTCGGTGGCTTCGGAAGCTGCAATGGCATTGGCTTCCAGATCCCTGCCGCGCTGTGTCAGCTCGATGATCTGGGCACGGCGGTCGCTTGGATGGGATTTGCGGATGATCAGCCCGTCGCGTTCCATGCGTGAGAGCGCATTGGCGAGCGTCGCCTGTTCGACATCGATTCTATCAAGCAATTGTCGCTGCGTCAGGCCGTCCTCATGCCAAAGTTCGATGAGAATGGGGAATTGTCCGGGCGAGAAACCCAGGGCGGCGGCTCTTTTCTGCAGCGCCATGGTGAATTCCCGCGCCATTTTCGAGGCGAGATAGATCGCCGATTCGTCCCGGGAAAAACCCATTTTTCCGCCCATAAAACATCACGGCCGGCTCAGCCCGGCAATTCAATAGCGCGATATATATCGCATGATATGTTTAGGCCAGCCCGAAACGGCGCATAAAATAAAACCGCCATGGCCGGGAGGGGTCGGCCATGGCGGTCATATTGGAGGACAAAGGCCCGGAGAGGGGGAAAGGCCTTTGTCCGGTCTGACGCGGCGGGGGACGAGCCAGCTATCAGACTACGGCGTGATCAGGCGCCGTCCCTTATGAAATGTGTCTGCAAATGCGGCTTTTCAAGGGAAGGGCGGATTACAAATCGGTAACGTTCAGGTGAATTTTGCAGGTCTGTGCTGGAGCCCCATTCCCCGCGCTTTACGGTGCGTTGTGCGAAGTTTCGGTAGACGTCAAAACGGCCCCGCGCTATCCATGCTACCCATGAAAAAAGGCGATCATCTCTTCCTCGTTGACGGTTCCGGTTTCATTTTCCGGGCCTTCCATGCAATCCCGCCGCTGAACCGCAAGTCGGACGGGCTGCCGGTCAACGCCGTTTCCGGCTTCTGCAACATGTTGTGGAAGCTCTTGAGGGATGCGCGCAATACCGATGTCGGCGTGACGCCTACTCATTTCGCGGTGATTTTCGACTATTCATCGAAGACCTTCCGCAACGAGCTTTATGATCTCTACAAGGCCAACCGCACCGCACCGCCGGAAGATCTGGTGCCGCAATTCGGCCTGATCCGCGAAGCGACGCGGGCCTTCAACCTTCCCTGCATCGAGACGGAAGGCTTCGAGGCTGATGATATCATCGCCACCTATGCCCGGCAGGCCGAAGCGATCGGCGCCGATGTCACCATCATCTCCTCCGACAAGGATCTGATGCAGCTCGTCACGGCCAATGTACACATGTACGACGCCATGAAGGACAAGCAGATCGGCATTCCTGATGTCATCGAGAAGTGGGGCGTAGGCCCTGAAAAGATGATCGACCTGCAGGCGATGACCGGCGATTCCACCGACAATGTGCCCGGCATTCCCGGCATCGGCCCGAAGACGGCGGCGCAGTTGCTGGAGGAATATGGCGATCTCGATACCCTCCTGACCCGTGCTGGCGAAATCAAGCAGCAGAAGCGGCGGGAGAATATCATCGCCAATGCGGAACTTGCCCGCCTTTCCAGACAGCTTGTGGCGCTCAGGACTGATGTGCCGCTGGAGCAGTCGCTTGAAGCTCTGGTGCTCGAACCGCAGAACGGGCCGAAACTGATCGCCTTCCTGAAGGCGATGGAGTTCACGACGCTGACACGCCGGGTGGCCGAGGCGACCGAAACCGACGCTTCTGCCATCGACCCTGCCAATGTGCCAGTGCAATGGGGTGCCGATGCCCATGGTCCCGATCTTGATGCGCCAGCCCCTGCCGTTCAGGCTGGTGAAGTGGCCACTAACACCGCTGGCGCCGCGGCTTCGCCCGCCGCTCCGGCAAGAAAAGTAACGGGGGAGGGCAGCGCGCCCGCCGATCTGGCCGCAGCGCGACAGGCGCTTTTTTCCGCCGCCAAGATCGATACGACAGCCTATCTAACGATCAGGGATCTTCCGACGCTCGACCGCTGGATTGCGGCGGCCCGGGAGACGGGCGTTGTCGCCTTCGATACGGAAACGACCTCGCTCGATCCGATGCAGGCCGAACTTGTCGGTTTTTCGCTGGCCATTGCCGATAATGGCAAGGATGCCACGGGCACCGATATCCGGGCCGCTTATGTTCCTTTGACGCACAAGACCGGCTCCGGCGGCGATCTCTTCAGCGATGGCATCAGAATGGCGGAGGGGCAGGTGCCCTTTGCCGAGGCGCTGGCGCGCCTGAAGGACCTGCTCGAAGATGAAGCTGTCCTGAAAGTCGCCCAGAACCTCAAATATGATTATCTGCTGATGAAACGCCACGGCGTCGTCATGCAGAGCTTCGACGACACGATGCTGATTTCCTATGTTCTCGAGGCCGGCAAGGCCACGCACGGCATGGATTCGCTGTCCGAACGCTGGCTTGGCCACACGCCGATCGCCTATAAGGACGTGGCGGGATCGGGCAAGTCGAGCGTCACCTTCGATTTTGTCGATATCGACAAGGCGACAGCCTACGCGGCGGAAGACGCGGATGTCACCTTAAGGCTATGGATGGCGCTGAAGCCGAGGCTTGTGTCGGAACGGCTGACCAAGGTCTATGAGCGGCTGGAGCGCCCCCTCGTGCCGGTTCTGGCGCATATGGAAGAGCGCGGCATCACCATCGACCGGCAGATTCTCTCGCGCCTTTCCGGCGAACTCGCGCAGAAGGCTGCGTCCTTCGAAGAGGAAATCTACGAGCTGGCAGGCGAGCGTTTCAATATCGGATCGCCAAAGCAGCTCGGTGATATCCTTTTCGGCAAGATGGGCCTGCCGGGTGGTTCCAAAACCAAGACCGGCCAATGGTCGACATCGGCGCAGGTTCTGGAAGATCTCGCGGCGGAAGGTATCGAACTGCCGCGCAAGATTGTCGACTGGCGGCAGCTGACGAAGCTGAAATCGACCTATACGGATGCGCTGCCGGGATATATCCATCCCGAAACGAAGCGGGTGCACACATCCTATGCGCTCGCCTCCACCACCACGGGACGCCTGTCCTCCTCGGAACCGAACCTTCAGAACATCCCGGTCCGCACTGCCGAAGGGCGCAAGATCCGCACGGCTTTCATCTCCACGCCGGGTCACAAGCTTCTGTCGGCCGATTACAGCCAGATCGAACTGCGCGTGCTGGCTCATGTCGCCGATATTCCGCAGCTTCGCAACGCCTTCGAAAACGGCATCGACATTCACGCGATGACGGCATCGGAAATGTTCGGCGTGCCTGTCGAAGGCATGCCGTCGGAAGTGCGCCGCCGCGCCAAGGCCATCAACTTCGGCATCATCTACGGCATTTCCGCTTTTGGCCTTGCCAATCAGCTCAGCATCGCCCGCTCCGAAGCAGGCGACTATATCAAGAAATATTTCGAGCGTTTTCCCGGTATTCGCGACTACATGGAGGCGACCAAGGCCTTCGCCCGCGAAAACGGTTATGTCGAAACGATTTTCGGCCGCCGCGCGCATTATCCGGAAATTCGCTCTTCCAATCCTTCGGTAAAAGCATTCAACGAGCGCGCGGCCATCAACGCGCCGATCCAGGGCTCGGCTGCCGATATCATCCGCCGTGCCATGGTCCGCATCGAGCCCGCGCTGGAGGCGGAAAAACTTTCCGCCCGCATGCTGTTGCAGGTGCATGACGAACTCATCTTCGAAGTCGAGGAAGCGGAGATCGAAAAGACCTTGCCCGTCGTCGTCTCTGTCATGGAAAACGCGGCCATGCCGGCGATTTCGATGAAGGTGCCGCTGAAAGTGGATGCTCGCGCGGCCGACAATTGGGATGAGGCGCACTGATCGGCGAACCGGCTTTCTGTGAATTCCGGGACATGAACCACTTCAAGGAGCGCGTCATTTTCGATAAGACGTGAGCCATGATTTGCGATGCCTGACGATCGCTTGTTGCGCTTATTCCGCTGAATCGGAAAAAATGCGCGTCAGGGCTGGTCAAAGCCCGTTTGGGCATGTATAAGCGCGCCAAATTTCCGATATCGAGACATCCGACATTCGGCCTTTGGTTCTGGCCGGTTCCGTTGTTTCGCCGCTTAAGTGGAGTAACAAAAATGGCTGTACCAAAAAGAAAAACAAGCCCGTCCAAGCGTGGCATGCGCCGCTCGGCTGACGGTCTCAAGTCTGCGACCTACGTTGAAGACAAGAACTCCGGCGAACTGCGCCGTCCGCACCATATCGATCTGAAGACCGGTATGTATCGCGGTCGTCAGGTTCTGACGCCGAAGGAAAGCGCATAAGCTTTTCTGAAATCATCTTTGCAAAAAACCGGTCCTCGTGGCCGGTTTTTTGTTTTTTGGACTGTCTGGCTGCCTTTTCCGCTCACTTGGAAAATTCGGCCGCTCCACCTACACTCTTTTAGGGAGAGCAGGTTTGATGCCTGCAACAGGAGGGGAGCTTCGGTGAAATATCGCTGGATTTTGTTGATGCTTCTCAGCTTCGGTCTCGGTTATGGCGCCGTGACGAGAGGCGGCGGCATCATTGCGGAAAGCTATTTCGGCGAAATGTCCGAGCAGGGCCGCACGACCCTCCGGTTGGCTGTCTCCGCTCTCGGCGGGCTTTTGAACCGTTACGAACCGCTGCCCGCCTTGATCGCCGATCACGACGACATTGAGGAACTGGTCGCACATCCCAAGGATGCCGAACTGCGCCAGCGCGCCAATGTCTACCTCAAATCTATTAACACCTTGCTGGAATCCTCCGATATCTACATCATCACGCTCGACGGGGAGACCATCGCCGCCAGCAACTATGATGGTCCGACGAGTTTCGTTGGTGAGAATTTCAGCTACCGCCCTTATTTTCAGGATGCCGCGAAGGGCTTGCAGTCGCGGTTCTTCGCGCTTGGCACCACCTCCCATAAGCGCGGCTATTATTTTTCCGCGCCCATCCTCTTCAATGAGGAAATCAAGGGCGTCATCGTCTTCAAGGTCGATATTGAAGGCATAGAGGCCTCATTCGGCGATGGTGAGAACCGAATTCTGGTCTCGGACCCTGAGGGCATCATCTTCATGACCGGAACGCCGCAATGGCTTTATTCCGGTCTGATGCCGCTGACGCCCGAACGGCTGGCACGAACGGAGGCTTCCCGCCGGTATGCCAATGCCACCCTCAAGGAACTGCCGCTGAAAAACGGCAATTTCGGTTCGCATCAGCTGATGACGATCGTCCAGGACGACGGCGAGAGGGAATATATGCTCCTGTCACAGCCCATGCCCGATGCCGGTTGGACGGTCAGCGTGCTGATGGATACAGGTTCGCTCAGGACGCAGGTCAAGACCGCGATGATCGCGATAATCCTGTGCCTGTGTCTGGCCGCCGCCGTGATTGCGGCCATGCTGCAAAGACGGCGGCGTCTGCGCGAACGGCTGATCCATCAGGCAGAGGCGCAGGCGGAACTGGAACGCCGGGTGGAGGAGCGCACTGCCGATCTGGCGCGGGTGAACCAGGAGATCGAACACGAAATCGCCGAACGCCGCCAGACGGAAAAACAGCTGCGCAAGATGCAGAACGATCTGGTGCAGGCCGGTAAGCTTGCAGCCCTCGGGCAGATGTCGGCGGCGCTGTCGCATGAGTTCAATCAGCCGCTTGCCGCGGCCAAGAACTATGCCGAAAATGCTTCGCTTCTCGTGGAGCGCGGGCGGCTGGAAGAGGTGACGGAAAACCTCAGGCGTATTTCAGGCCTTATCGACCGCATGGCGTCGATCAGCAAGCATCTCAGGAATTTCGCCCGCAAGCCCAACGAAAAAATGGCAGCGGTGGGTCTGGAGGCGGTGCTTCGGGATACGCTCGAAATTGTCGGTGCGCGGTTGAAGGCCGCCGATGCGGTGCTGGATGTTGATCTCGGGCCGGTGCAGCTTGCGGTGAAAGCCGGCCCGGTGAGATTGCAGCAGGTGCTCGTCAACATCATCTCCAACGCGGCCGATGCTGTGGAAGGGCGCGAGGATCGCCATATTGCGCTGCAAGCCGTCCAGCATGGCCAGATGGTATCGATTTTTATCCGCGATCGTGGTCCCGGCGTGCCGGCGGCGATTTCGGAGCGCATTTTTGATCCCTTCTTCACCACCAAGGGTGTGGGACGCGGCCTCGGTCTGGGCCTGTCCATCTCCTATAATATCATCAAGGATTTTGGCGGCCAGTTGCGGGTGAGAAACCATGAAGAGGGTGGGGCGGAGTTCGAGATCGAATTGCCAGCCGCCGCCTGGCGTGTGGAGGCGGCTGCGGAATGACCATGTCGCGGGTCCTGTTGATTGATGACGAGGAGGAGCTGCGCTTTTCCACCGCGCAGGCGCTGGAGCTTTCCGGCTTTGCCGTCACCATGCTCGCGAGTGCCGAGCATGCGCTCGAACTCATCGGTTACAGCTTTGATGGCGTCGTGGTCAGCGATATCAGGATGCCCGGCATGGATGGCATGACGTTGCTGCAGAAGGTGCGCGAGCTCGATCCGGAAATACCTGTCATCCTGATGACGGGCCATGGTGATGTGCAGCTTGCGGTCAACGCCATGCGCAACGGTGCCTATGATTTCATCGAAAAGCCGTTCACGCCGCAATATCTCGCCGGCATCATCAAAAGGGCGAATGACCGGCGGGCGCTGGTGCTGGAAAACCGCCGCCTGAAGGCGGTGGCGGGCAAGCACGACGATCTCGAAACACGTCTGCCCGGCAGAACCCAGATCATGGTCGATCTGCGATACCGCATCCGCGCGATTGGCGCGACGGACGCCGATACGCTGATCGTCGGCGATACGGGCGCGGGCAAGGAGGTCGTGGCGCGCGCGCTTCACGATATCAGTGCCAGAAGCAACCGGCCCTTCGTTGCGATCAATTGCGCCGCCCTCCCGCAGACGTTGATCGAAAGCGAATTGTTCGGTCATGAGGCGGGTGCGTTTCCGGGCGCGCTGCGCCCGCGCTACGGCAAGTTCGAACATGCCCGCGGCGGCACGATCCTGCTGGACGAGATCGGCTCCATGCCCTTCGAATTGCAGGGCCGGTTTCTGCGTGTCCTGCAGGAACGGGTGATTACCCGTCTGGGCTCGAATGAAACGGTCGAACTCGATGTTCGCTTCATCGCCACAAGCAAGGTGGATCTGGAACAGGAAGTCGCGGCTGGCCGGTTCCGTGCCGATCTTCTTTATCGGCTCAACGTGGCGACACTTCTCGTGCCATCTCTCTCGCAGCGCAGTGCCGACATACCGCTCCTCTTCCTGCATCTCGTGCGGGAAGCTGCTGCGCGCTACGGGCGGGAAGACATGGAGGTGCCGCAAAATCTGCTCTCGGCCATCTCCCTTCGTGAGTGGCCGGGCAACGTGCGTGAATTGCGCAATGCCGCGGACCGTTTCGTTCTCGGCCTGGAAAGCGACGTTTCCGAAGGGTCGTTGCCGTTTCAGGCTGACGGAAAAGCGGCTCTTGCTGCAAGGGTCGCGGCTTATGAAAAGAGCCTGATCGCACATGCAATTGCCGCCCACGGCGGAAATCTGAAATCCGTCTATGAGGCGCTCGGCATTTCGCGCAAAACGCTCTATGAAAAAATGCAGAAATACGGGCTGCACCGGCACATGACCGAGGTGTAGTGGGTGGATTTCCACCCATGAATAGGTGCTTATGGGTCGAAATCCACCCATTGCCTCTCGCGATAGCGATAAAAGCGCATCCCGGTGCAATACCGCCATTGCTGAACGGCAATCCCGGATCGCAAATATGTCACCCCGGTCGCCATGGAGGAGCATGCGCGGCTGAAGTGGCGAACATTTTCATCCGGGAGGAATCGATGAAAATACTGAAGACAGTCACCGGCCTTGCTGCCGCCGCTGCCGTTTCCCTTTTTGCGCTGTCCGCATCCGCTCAGAACTATCCAGAGCGCAACATCACCATGGTCGTGCCCTTTGCAGCCGGCGGCCCGACGGATACGGTCGCGCGTCTTGTTGCTGAATCCATGTCCAAGGATCTCGGTCAGCAGATCATCGTCGAAAATGTCGGCGGCGCAGGCGGCACGCTGGGTGCTGGTCGTGTGGCATCGTCCGATCCGGACGGTTACACCGTCCTTCTCCACCATATCGGCATGGCCACCAGCGCCACGCTCTACCGCAAGCTCGCCTATGACACACTGAACGCCTTCGAATATGTTGGTCTCGTCACCGAAGTGCCGATGACGATCCTGTCGCGCAAGACCCTTGAGACGAAGGATCTGAAGGGTCTGATCGAATACGCCAAGGCGAACAAGGACAAGGTCACGGTTGCCAATGCCGGCATTGGCGCTGCCTCGCATCTCTGCGGCATGCTGTTCATGAGCGCCATCGAGACGCCACTGGTCACCGTTCCCTATAAGGGCACCGGGCCGGCCATGACCGATCTGCTCGGCGGCCAGGTCGACATCATGTGCGACCAGACCACCAACACCACCAAGCAGATTCAGGGCGGAACCGTGAAAGCCTATGCCGTAACCACGGCCAAGCGGCTGGACGTGCTGCCTGACGTGCCGACGGTCGTCGAGGCGGGCCTGCCGAAGCTTGAGGTTGGCATCTGGCACGGCATCTATACGCCCAAGGGCACGCCGGCTGAAATCAACGAAAAGCTCTCCAAGTCGCTGCAGGTCGCGCTGAAGGACAAGAATGTCGCGGCTCGTTTTGCAGAACTGGGCACCACGCCCTCTTCGGAAAGCGATGCGACGCCGGCGGCACTCAAGGCCAAGCTCGAAAGCGAAATCGCCCGCTGGAAGCCGGTGATCGAAGCTGCCGGCCAATATGCCGACTGATGAACGCGGAAGGACCGGCGGCATCGCCGCCGGTCGACCGTGATCATTTTAACAGGCGGACCGGTGTGATGCCGGCCGCGGTGGAGGGGCATCTTTCATGAAGTCATTATTTAATGACCCTGCCGAGGCAGTCTGCGGGGCAATTTTTATGGGACTTGGCGTCTTTTTCGCCTTGCAGTCCTATGGGCTGGAGATCGGAACCGCCTTTCGTATGGGGCCGGGCTATTTCCCGCTCGTTCTGGCAATTATCCTCATTCTGCTCGGTGGCATCATATTCCTCCGCTCAGCCCGCCCGGCCGGGGAAGGGATCGGAGCGATCGCATGGCGTGGCATATTCTTCATCCTGCCCGCGCCGATCTTCTTCGGTTTTACTGTCCGGGGTCTTGGTTTCGTGCCGGCGCTGTTTTTTAGCGCGCTCATCGCCTCCTTTGCCTCGCACAAGATGAGTCCGATCATGGCGATTATTCTTTCCGCAGCCATCACGGCCTTCTCCGTCGCTGTTTTCAATTACGGTCTCGGCCTGCCGTTCCAGCGCTTCGGCCCCTGGCTTAAATTTTGAGGTGCTGCGATGGATTTGCTTGATAATCTTGCTCTCGGTTTCGTCACTGCCTCATCGCTGGCAAACCTGTTCTTCTGCCTGATCGGCGTGCTGCTCGGCACCCTGATCGGCGTGTTGCCCGGCATCGGCGCGACGGCGACCATTGCCATGCTGCTGCCCATCACCTTTCAGCTCGAGCCCGTCTCGTCGCTGATCATGCTCGCCGGCATTTATTATGGCGCGCAATATGGCGGTTCCACCACGGCCATCCTGATCAACATGCCCGGCGAATCCTCCTCTGCCGTCACCGCCATCGATGGTTATCAGATGGCGCGCAAGGGCAAGGCAGGGGCTGCTCTCGCTATTGCCGCCATCGGTTCGTTCTTTGCCGGCACGGTTTCCACCTTCCTCGTGGCGATCTTTGCGCCGCCTCTGACCGCAATTGCGCTGGAGTTTGGTGCAGCGGAATATTTCTCGCTGATGGTCGTCGGCCTCGTTTCGTCCATCGCCCTTGCCCATGGCTCCATCGTCAAGGCGCTGGCCATGGTCGTGCTTGGTCTGCTGCTCGGTCTGGTCGGCACAGATATCTATAGTGGTACGCCGCGTTTCACCCTTGGCATCCGCGAATATGCCGATGGTCTGAACTTCGTCGCCGTGGCTGTGGGTGTCTTCGGTATCGCCGAAATCCTGCGCAACCTCGAAAACGAGCGCACCCGTTCGGTGCTGATCGCCAAGGTCAGCGGGCTGATGCCCACGCGGGAGGATTTCCGGAAAATGGTCGGCCCGGTGCTACGCGGCACGGCCATCGGTTCCGCGCTCGGCATCCTGCCGGGCGGCGGCGCCATCCTCGCGGCCTTTGCGTCCTACACGGTGGAAAAACGCGTCTCCAAGAACCCGGAGGAATTCGGGCATGGCGCGGTGGCCGGTGTGGCCGGTCCGGAATCGGCCAATAATGCCGGCGCCCAGACCTCCTTCATCCCGCTGCTCACGCTCGGCATCCCCGCCAATCCGGTGATGGCGCTGATGATTGGGGCGATGATCATTCAGGGGATCGTGCCGGGTCCAAACGTTGCAATCGAGCAGCCGGCGCTGTTCTGGGGCATCATTGCCTCCATGTGGATCGGTAACCTGATGCTCGTTGTCCTGAACCTGCCCCTGATCGGGCTGTGGGTTAAGCTATTGACGGTGCCCTATTACGTGCTGTTCCCCATCATCATGGCTTTCTGCGCCATCGGGGTTTATAGCGTCAATTCCAACGTCTTTGATCTCTATGCCGTCGCCTTCTTCGGCTTCATCGGCTACGTGCTGGTGAAATTGCGCTGCGAGCCGGCGCCGCTGCTCCTCGGTTTCGTGCTTGGCCCGCTCCTGGAGGAAAACCTGCGTCGCGCGATGATCCTGTCCCGCGGTGATCCAACCACCTTCGTCACCCGGCCGATCAGCGCCACACTGCTTTTCATCGCTTTGGCCGTGCTGATCGTCGTCTTCCTGCCAAGCGTGAAGAAGAAACGAGAAGAGGTTTTCGTAGAAGAAGACTAAGCAATATCAAACTTCCCGACGCCGGCGATGGAAACATCGCCGGCTTTTTCCGTTTCCGGATCACCATGACGAATTCGCTTCACGAAAGCGACATATGGTTGACTCGCAAGCTTTTAGGCCCAAGGAAGGGCTGGAAAGAGAGGTCGATATGACATCGGAAACCGAAAAACGGATCATCGCGCTCGAGGAGACGGTCGCGCATCAGGTGAAGGTGATAGAGGAACTGTCCGACCAGCTGGCGGAACAGTGGAAGGTGGTGGAGCAGACCCGCGCCAAGCTCGACCGCTTGACGGAGAGGTTCCTTAGCCTTGAGGAGCAATCGCTGGACGCGCCTGCGATCACCCGGCCGCCGCATTATTGATAGGGAAGAGCAGATGAAAAACGACACAGCCGCGCTTGCCGCCGATATCGTCGATTTCTGGAAGAAGGCCGGGCCGGACAAGTGGTTCGACAAGGATGCCGCCTTCGACAGTCATTTCCACGACCGTTTCCGCGATACCCATTTCGCGGCAGCACGGCGCGAACTGGATGACTGGCTGGAGGGTGCGGAAAGCAGCCTTGCGCTGATGCTTCTGCTGGATCAGTTTCCGCGCAATTGTTTTCGTGGCACCGCCCACATGTATGCCACAGACCCCCTGGCGCGGCTTTTCGCCGACGAGGCCATTCGCCGTGGCCATGATCAGGCCGTGAGCGAGGATTTGCGCGTCTTCTTCTACCTGCCCTTTTCCCATGCGGAGGATATCGCCGCCCAGCGGCGTGCCTGCGACCTGAACCAGCCGCTCGGCGGGCTTTATCTTCATCATGCCGAAGAGCATCGCGATATCGTTGAACGTTTCGGCCGTTTTCCGCATCGCAACGACATATTGCTGCGGGAAACGACATCAGAAGAACGGCAATATCTGGAAGAAGGCGGCTTTTCCGGCTGAGCCCAAAACGAAAACGCCGCCAGTCTCAAGGGATGGCGGCGTCCTAAAAGCTTGGGACCGGCGGAAATCAGCCGTCGAAGAATTCCTTCATCCGGGCAAAGAAGCCCGTCGATTCCGGATTGTTCTCCTTCGAGGAGAGCTGCTCGAACTCCTGCAACAGCTCGCGCTGACGCTTGCTGAGTTTCTGCGGCGTCTCGATCTGAATCTGGATATAGAGATCGCCCGTCTGCGCCGAACGCAGCACCGGCATGCCCTTGCCCTTCAGACGGAATTGCTTGCCCGGCTGGGTGCCCTCGGGAACCGTGACGCGTGACTTGGTGCCGTCGAGTGTCGTGACATCGAAGGTGCCGCCAAGCGCTGCCGTCGTCATGGAGATCGGTACGGTGCAATAAAGATCGGCACCGTCGCGCTGGAAGAACTCATGCGGACGCACGGACAGGAAGATATAGAGATCGCCCGCCGGACCGCCGCGCATGCCGGCCTCGCCTTCGCCCTGCAGGCGAATGCGGGTGCCGTCTTCGATACCCGAGGGAATGTTGACCGAGAGCGAGCGCTCTTCCGTTACACGGCCCTGACCATGGCACTTGCCGCACGGATCGGAGATCGTCTGCCCGCGGCCATGGCAGGTGGGGCAGGTGCGTTCCACCGAGAAGAAGCCCTGTGCTGCGCGCACGCGGCCGGAACCCTGACAGGTAGCGCAGGTCTTCGGCTGTGTACCTGGTTTGGCGCCAGAGCCCGAACAGACATCACAGGTGATCGAGGTAGGAACCCTGATCTGCGCCGTCTTGCCGGTGAAGGCTTCTTCCAGCGTGATTTCCATGTTGTAGCGAAGATCGGCGCCGCGTTCGCGCCCGCCGGAAGAGCGGCGCGCACGGCCACCACCCATCATCTCGCCGAAGATGTCCTCGAAGATGTCGGAGAAGCCGCCATTGGCGAAACCGCCGCCGCCAAAGCCGCCACCGCCGCCCATGCCGCCATTTTCAAATGCGGCGTGGCCGAAACGGTCATAGGCCGCGCGCTTCTGCGGGTCCTTCAGCGTTTCGTAGGCTTCGTTGATTTCTTTGAATTTCCGTTCGGAATCGGCATCATCAGGATTCTTGTCCGGATGGTACTTCATCGCGAGTTTGCGGAAGGCGCTTTTCAGCTCTTTTTCGTCCGCGGTCTTGCTGACGCCGAGTGTTTCGTAAAAGTCTGCTTTCGCCATTAAGTTAACAAGCCCCGCAAATGGATTTCCGGCTGCACTCGGCAGCCGGATGTCTTGCATATGTTGTCAGGAGACGGGAAGTCACGCGATTATGCGGACTTCTTGTCGTCCTTGATTTCTTCATAGTCGGCGTCGACGACGTCGTCCTTGCCGCCTTCAGAAGCATCACCGGCCTCCGCCTGCTGCGCTTCGTAAATGGCCTGACCAAGCTTCATGGAAACTTCCATGAGGGTCTGGGTCTTCGCCTGAATGTCGTCTGCGTCAGGCTCGGCGGCTTCGACAGCGGTCTTCAGGGCGGCTATGGCGTCTTCGATTGCCTTGCGGTCGGTCTCGGAAACCTTGTCACCATATTCCTTCACCGACTTTTCGGTGGAGTGAATGAGGCTTTCGGCCTGGTTTTTGGCTTCCACACCGGCGCGACGCTTCTTGTCGGCTTCGGCATTGGCTTCGGCGTCCTTGACCATCTTTTCGATGTCGGCGTCGGAAAGACCGCCGGAGGCCTGGATGCGGATCTGCTGTTCCTTGCCGGTGCCCTTGTCTTTCGCCGAAACCTGCACGATGCCGTTGGCGTCGATATCGAAGGTGACTTCGATCTGCGGAACGCCGCGCGGCGACGGTGGCAGGCCGACGAGGTCGAACTGGCCGAGCAGCTTGTTGTCCTGGGCCATTTCACGCTCGCCCTGCGAAACGCGGATGGTCACGGCCGACTGGTTGTCTTCGGCGGTCGAGAAGGTCTGGCTCTTCTTCGTCGGGATCGTCGTGTTGCGATCGATCAGACGGGTGAAGACGCCACCCAGCGTTTCGATGCCGAGCGACAGCGGGGTCACGTCGAGAAGCAGAACGTCCTTGACGTCGCCCTGCAGAACGCCGGCCTGAATGGCGGCGCCCATGGCAACCACTTCATCAGGGTTCACGCCCTTGTGCGGCTCCTTGCCGAACAGCTGCTTGACGACTTCCTGTACCTTCGGCATGCGGCTCATGCCACCAACGAGAACGACTTCATCGATCTCGGCAGCGGTAACGCCGGCATCCTTGAGGGCAGCCTTGCAAGGGGCGACGGTGCGCTGCACCAGATCGTCCACCAGGCTTTCGAACTTGGCGCGGGTCAGCTTCAGCGTCAGGTGCTTCGGACCGGAAGCATCAGCCGTGATGAACGGCAGGTTGATTTCGGTCTGCTGCGAGGACGACAGTTCGATCTTCGCCTTTTCGGCAGCTTCCTTGAGGCGCTGCAGGGCAAGCTTGTCGTTCTTCAGGTCGATGCCCTGATCCTTCTTGAACTCGCCGGCCAGATATTCGACCAGACGCATGTCGAAGTCTTCACCGCCAAGGAAGGTATCACCATTGGTGGACTTCACTTCGAAAACGCCGTCGCCGATTTCCAGAACGGAAATATCGAAGGTGCCGCCGCCAAGGTCGTAAACGGCGATGGTCTTGCCGTCCTTCTTGTCGAGGCCGTAAGCAAGCGCTGCCGCGGTCGGCTCGTTGATGATGCGCAGAACATCCAGACCGGCAATGCGGCCGGCATCCTTGGTTGCCTGACGCTGGGCGTCGTTAAAATAGGCCGGAACGGTGATGACGGCCTTTTCGACCTTTTCACCGAGATAGGATTCAGCCGTTTCCTTCATCTTCTGAAGGATCATCGCGGAAATCTGCGACGGGGAATAATTTTTGTCCTGAGCCTTCACCCATGCGTCGCCATTGTCGCCCTTGACGATTTCAAAGGGGACAAGAGCCTTGTCCTTTTCGACGGTCGGGTCTTCGTAACGGCGGCCGATAAGGCGTTTCACCGCAAACAGGGTATTGGTCGGGTTGGTGACCGCCTGGCGCTTGGCCGGCTGGCCGACAAGGCGTTCGCCATCGTCGGAAAATGCCACCATGGACGGCGTGGTGCGCGCGCCTTCCGCATTTTCAATTACTTTCGTGTCCTTGCCGTCCATCACTGCGACGCAGGAATTGGTCGTGCCAAGGTCGATACCGATTACTTTTGCCATGCTCTTCTCTCCTTGAAGCGAGCCGTCGGAACCCCGTGAGGCATTCCATTGACAACTCCTTGACTTGGATTTGCAGTATTCGCTGCAGTTATGCGGCGTATATAAGGAGCGATTTTTCCTGCTGCAAGGCGCAAGAGAGGGGTAAGAGCAGCAAAAAGCGGATGAATCCCTTGTCTGTGCAGAAGCATAGCCATCAACGCATGCGGAAGCGGAAAAACGCGACTTTGACGCTACGTCCTTGCAACACGGTCGGCAACACCAAGGTTCATATGTAAGTCGGTGAAGATGAGGTGAAATGGCGGACAGGGTGGGATTCGAACCCACGGTACGCTTTCACGCACACACGCGTTCCAGGCGTGCGCCTTAAACCACTCGGCCACCTGTCCTTTTTCAAGTCTGCATGTCATGAAGAATGCAAATCACTGGAACGGCGCGATATATACCGATGAATTCGCAGGGATCAACACGAATCTGACAGTTTTTTGAAATGTCGGCAATTTCCTGTGTTCCGACGCGATTGCAAACCGGTTTTCCCACCTTTATCGATGCATTATAGGTTTCAAAAAGTGGCTGTCTGACCGGCAGATCGTGAGCGAGGTATACCAATGAAAGCTTTTTTGCGGTTTTTGAGCTTTCTTTTCCTCGTTGCGGCGGTTTTTCTGGGCGTGCTCGATTCGATCCGCTCGGTTTCCACATCCTCGATCGACATCACCGGCATCCTGTCCGTCTGGAACTATCTTCTTCCTGCTTCCCGCACCATGGTGGAAGCGGCCTTGGCTCACTATATTCACCCTGAAGCGTGGCGCTTCATTGAAAACGCCCTGACGGCGGTGCCCGCATTTGCCGTTTCCCTGGCGCTTTCCCTGCTCTGCTGGATGGCGGGGTACAGGAAACACAGGCCGATGAGGCGTTTGTCAGCCTGACTTGTGTCAGCCGAATTGCGCGCGCCCGCAGATGTGAACCATGAAAAGCGGCGGAGCTGGCCGCATGGAGGACCGAATGTTCCTGTTCGATACGCTTTCAAAAAAGACGACGATGCCGACGCAAGAAACCGCCTTGCCTGGCCGTGAAGCGGCGCTTGCGGTGCCGGAGGCCCATTTCGTCAATGGCCGGCCTTTGAAGGGGCCTTATCCCGACGGCCTTGAAACCATCTATCTCGGCATGGGCTGCTTCTGGGGCGCGGAACGGCTGTTCTGGAAAACGCCGGGTGTGTGGGTGACGGCGGTGGGGTATGCCGGCGGTTTCACCCGCAATCCCACCTATCAGGAGACGACGACAGGTCAGACGGGCCACGCGGAAGTGGTCAAGGTTGTCTACGATCCGGCCGTGATCTCGCTCTCGGGCCTCTTGAAGATATTTTTTGAGGAGCACGATCCGACGCAGGGCATGCGACAGGGCAACGATGTCGGCACGACCTATCGTTCCGCCATCTACGCGACGACGGAAGGCCAGTTGCAGCAGGCGCAGAAGGCCCGCGATGCTTTTCAACAGGCTTTGGAGGAGGCTGGCCATGGCAGTGCCATCACCACCGAGATCGGGCCGCTTGAAAAGTTTTATTACGCTGAAGACTATCATCAGCAATATCTTGCCAAGAACCCGGGTGGCTACTGCGGCCTCAGGGGAACGGGCGTAAGCTGCAATATCGACTAGATTTTTTGCAGGTCGCCCCGGTGGAAAGACCAAAAAAGCGCCAGAATAAAGTTTTTCCACCGGGTCAAAAAAACCGGATGAATTTTTCATTGAGCCATGCAAGGATATGAGCCAAGCACAGCCGGGAAACACGGCTGGCGGTTCCGCAGACATTCCCGGTCAACGGGTTTGCGGGAGGACCCTTAAAATATCAATTGCAACAACAGGGCTGCACAATGAAAAAATCCCTTCTGACGCTTTTTGCGCTTGCCGCAATGTCGGCTTCCGCGCTCGCCGCCGATATCAAGCCGGCACTGGTCTATGGCACGGGCGGCAAGTTCGACAAGTCGTTCAACGAAGCCGCTGCGGCCGGCGCTGAAAAGTTCAAGGCGGAAACGGGCATCGACTACCGCGACTTCGAACCGACCAGCGACACGCAGGGTGAACAGGCTATCCGCAACTTCGCGAGCAAGGGCTTCAACCCGGTTGTTGCTGTCTCCTTCGCCTGGACCTCGGCCATGGAAAAGGTCGCAGCCGAATTCCCCGATACCAAGTTCGTCATCGTTGATTCCGTCGTCGAGCTGCCGAATGTACGCTCCGTTGTCTACAAGGAGCACGAAGGCTCCTATCTCGTTGGTCTTCTGGCAGGCATGGCCTCCAAGACCGGTAAGGTCGGCTTCATCGGCGGCATGGATATTCCGCTGATCCGTAAATTCGCCTGCGGTTATGCTCAGGGCGCGAAGGCTGCCAACGACAAGATCGAAGTCTTCCAGAACATGACCGGCACCACGGGTGCTGCCTGGAACGATCCGGTGCGCGGTGGCGAGCTGACCAAGAACCAGATCGACCAGGGCGCCGACGTGATCTACGCGGCAGCTGGTGCGACCGGTATCGGCGTGTTGCAGACCGCCGCCGACAACAAGAAGTTCTCGATCGGCGTCGATTCCAACCAGAACCATCTGCATCCCGGTTCGGTTCTGACCTCGATGGTCAAGCGCGTCGATCTGGCTGTCTACAATGCCTACAAGGATGCCAAGGACGACAAGTTCACCCCCGGCATCGTTGCGCTGGGCGTCAAGGAAGACGGCGTCGCTTACGCTGTTGACGACAACAACAAGGCCCTGATCACACCGGAAATGACCGCCGCCGTGGACAAGGCAAAGGCCGACATCATTGCCGGCAACGTCAAGGTTCATGACTATATGGCGGACAATTCCTGCCCGAAATGATATGATATGTGACTGGGGCGCATGATGATTTTTCATCTTGCGCCCTTTTCATATCCAGCCTTCGGAGAGGTTTCGGTTTGAGTATGGACCCAGCAATCGAACTCGTAGGCATCGACAAGAAATTCGGTGCCGTTCACGCCAACAAGAATATCAATCTGACCGTTGCCAAGGGCACGATCCACGGCATCATCGGGGAAAACGGCGCCGGAAAATCGACCCTGATGTCGATCCTCTACGGTTTTTATCAGGCCGATGCCGGCGAAATCCGGGTGAATGGTGCGCCGGTCTCGATCCGCGACAGTCAGGCCGCGATCAGTTCGGGCATCGGTATGGTGCATCAGCACTTCATGCTGGTGGAAAATTTCACCGTGCTTGAAAACGTCATGCTGGGCGCGGAAGGCGGAGCATCGCTCGCCAAGGGTCGGGCAGCCGCGCGCAAGGAGCTGCAGCGCCTCGAGGACGATTACGGGCTGGAAGTCGATCCCGATGCGGTGATCGAGGAATTGCCCGTTGGCCTGCAGCAACGTGTCGAAATCCTCAAAGCCATGTATCGTGGCGCGGAAATCCTGATCCTCGATGAGCCGACCGGTGTTCTGACTCCGGCTGAAGCCGATCACCTTTTCAAGATCCTCGGCGTCCTGCGTGAGCAGGGCAAGACTGTCATCCTTATCACCCACAAGCTGCGCGAGATCATGGCGATCACGGATTCCGTCTCCGTCATGCGCCGCGGCGAAATGGTGGCGACCCGCAAGACCTCCGAAACCAGCGTCGAGGAACTGGCCGAACTGATGGTCGGCCGCCGGGTGCTGCTCAGGGTGGAAAAGGGCGAGACGACGCCGGGCGAAGTTCTCCTCTCCATCCGCAATCTCACCGTCAAGGACAGCCGTGGCGTCACCATGGTGGATGATGTCTCTCTCGATGTCCGCGCCGGTGAAATCGTCGGTATCGCCGGTGTGGCCGGCAATGGCCAGTCCGAACTCCTTGAGGCGATCGCCGGCATCCGCAAGCCTTACTCGGGTGAGATATGGGTGGCCGGACAGAAGGTCGACCGTCCCGATCCGGCCATTTTGCGCGAGCTCGGTCTCGCGCATATTCCGGAAGACCGACACCATATGGGGCTGGTGCTGAAATTCGAGGAATATGAAAACTCCATCCTCGGCTATCACCACGATGAGCGCTACGGCAAGGGACCGTTCCTCAACCCCGAAGCCATCCGCAAGGATGCGGTCGAAAAAATCGAGAAATACGATATCCGTCCGCCGAACCCGCAGCTGAAGACCGCCAATTTTTCCGGCGGCAACCAGCAGAAGATCGTCGTCGCCCGCGAAATCGAACGTGACCCCAAGATGCTGATCATCGGCCAGCCGACCCGCGGCGTGGATATCGGCGCCATCGAATTCATCCATCGCCGCATCATTGAAATGCGCGATGCCGGAAAGGCTATCCTGCTTGTTTCGGTCGAACTCGATGAAATCCGTTCCCTTTCGGACCGGATCATGGTCATGTTCGCCGGGCGTGTCGTTGGAGAAAAAACGGCGGAAGCCGAAGAACAGACGCTGGGCCTGATGATGGCCGGCATCGCCGCATGAGGCATGAATGAGCACCGCTTCCACCCCCCTGCCAAACTGGATCAGCTACGGCCTGCTGCCGCTGCTGAACGTCGTCACCGCCTTTCTGATTTCCGGCCTCGTCGTCTGGTCCATCGGTGAAAATCCGCTGGCGGCACTTCGCCTGCTCGTCGAAGGCGCCCTCGGTCGTGGCGACGCCATCGGCTTCACGCTGTTTTACACGACGAGCTTCATCTTCACCGGCCTCTCCGTTGCGGTCGCTTTCCATGCCGGCCTGTTCAATATCGGCTCCGAAGGTCAGGCCTATATTGGCGGGCTGGGTGCCGCACTGGTGGCGCTTGCGCTCGACCGTTATGTGCCCTGGTATGTGACGATGCCCTTCGCCGTCATCGGTGCTGCACTTTTCGGCGCGGCCTGGGCTTTCATTCCGGCATGGCTGCAGGCAAAACGCGGCAGCCACGTCGTCATCACCACCATCATGTTCAACTTCATCGCCGCGGCCTTGATGGTCTATCTGCTGGTGAATGTGCTGATCGTGCCAGGCAAGATGGCCCCGGAAACGCGCACCTTCTTGGCCGGTGGCCAATTGCCGAAGCTGGACTGGCTGATGGCGCTGTTCGGCCTCAAGCTCGGGCCGGCGCCGTTCAACGTCTCCTTCATCATCGCGCTGGTCATGTGTTTCCTCGTCTGGGTGCTGATCTGGCGCACCAAGCTCGGGTACGAGATGCGCACGCTCGGCGTCAGCCCTTCAGCGGCCGTTTATGCCGGCATTCCCTATGCGCGCACCGTCATCATCGCCATGCTCATTTCTGGTGGTCTGGCGGGAATGATGGCGCTGAACCCTGTCATGGGCGCTTCCGCCCGCCTGCAGGTGGAATTCGTCGGTGGCGCAGGTTTCGTCGGCATCGCCGTGTCGCTGATGGGGCGAAGCCACCCGCTCGGCATCATCTTCGCGGCATTGCTGTTCGGCATTCTCTATCAGGGCGGCGCGGATCTTTCCTTCGAAATGCCTAACATTACCCGCGAAATGATCGTGGTCATTCAGGGTCTGGTGATCCTCTTCGCTGGCGCGCTGGAATATATGTACCGGCCGGCGATCGTCCACATCTACCAGCGCTTGGCAAAGGGGTGAGCTGATATGGATTTCTTCGATATGATGGTCAGCATCCTCGGCTCGACCGTCCGTCTCACCATCCCGCTGCTCTTCACCGCGCTTGCCGGGCTTTTTTCCGAACGCGCCGGCGTGTTCGATATCGGCCTTGAAGGCAAGATGCTGGCGGCGGCCTTCGCGTCCGCCTGTGTTGCCTATATCACCGCAAATCCCTGGGCCGGTCTGCTGGCCGGCATTGCCGTCTCCATCCTGTTCTCGCTGATCCATGGTTTCGCTGTCATCACCAATCGCGGCAACCAGATCGTATCGGGCGTGGCGTTGAACTTCATTGCTGCCGGTCTGACCGTGGTTCTGGGGCAGGCCTGGTTCGGGCAGGGCGGCCGCACGCCGCAATTGCCGGGTGAGGGCCGTTTTGCCCCGATCATTTTGCCCGGTGCGGATACGATGCGGGAGGTGCCTTTCATCGGCCCGCTCTACGCTAACGTAATCTCCGGCAATAACATCCTCACCTATCTCGCCTTTCTGGCGGTGCCGCTGTCCTGGTGGGTGCTTTATCGCACCCGTTTCGGCCTGCGTCTGCGCGCTGTCGGTGAAAATCCGGGTGCCGTCGATACGGCAGGCATTTCGGTGACGTGGATGCGCTACCGCGCCGTTATCGTTGCCGGTTTCCTTTGTGGTTTTTCGGGCGCCTATCTCGCCGTTGCGCAATCGGCGGCCTTCATTGCCAACATGTCGGCGGGCAAGGGCTATATCGCGCTGGCGGCGCTGATCTTTGCAAAATGGAAGCCGGTGCCGGTCATGTTCGCCTGCCTGCTGTTCGGTTTTCTGGATGCCTTTGCCAACTTCATGCAGGGCAAATCCGTGCCCGGCATCGGCGAGGTGCCGGTGCAGATATTCCAGGCCATGCCCTATATTCTGACCTGCATCCTGCTTGCCGGTTTCATCGGCGTCGCCAAGCCACCAAAGGCCGGTGGCGTTGCCTATGCGAAGGAGCGTTAAGCTTATGTCCTCCGATACCCAATCCCATGCCCTGTTCGAGGCAGCGGTGGAGGCAATGGCCTTTGCCCACGCGCCCTATTCGAAATTCCCGGTCGGTGCAGCAATCCGCGCCGAAGACGGCAAGATCTACAAGGGCGCCAATATCGAGAACCTTTCCTTCCCGCAGGGCTGGTGCGCCGAACCTTCCGCCATCAGCGCCATGATCATGGGTGGGGCAAAAAAGATCAGCGAAATCGCCGTCATCGCCGAAAAGCTTGCTCTCTGCCCTCCCTGCGGCGGCTGCCGGCAGAAGATCGCCGAATTCGCCACGCCGGAGACGAAAGTCTATCTGTGCGACGAAACCGGCGTCCAGAAGGTCATGACCATGGAAGAGCTTTTGCCCTTCAGCTTCAAGACAGAGCTGCCCTGATGCCGGATATGCTGATCGATATTCTGGTGGAGCGCCTGAACGGCCTGATGCCGCGCGTGGCCATCGTCCTCGGCTCGGGTCTGGGTTCTCTGGTGGAAGAGGTCAGCGATCCGATCCGGGTGCCCTATGCCGAACTCCCTGGTTTTCCCGCAAGTGGCGTCTCTGGCCATGCGGGCGAGCTGGTGGCCGGTTATCTCGGTGGTGAACCGGTCATGATGCTCTCCGGCCGGGTGCATTATTACGAAAAGGGCGATCCCTCCGCCATGCGTGCGATCATCGGGGCGCTGGCTGGTCTCGGCGTGCAGTCGCTCATCCTCACCAATTCGGCGGGTTCGGTAAGGCAGGATATGCCGCCCGGCTCGGTCATGCAGATCACCGATCACATCAACTATTCCGGCATGAACCCGTTGATCGGCGAGGAAAGCGACCGACGCTTCGTCGGCATGACGACAGCTTACGATCCTGATCTGATGCTTGCCATGCGCAATGCCGCGATCCGCGCGACGGTGCCTTTGTTCGGCGGCGTCTACATGTGGTTTTCCGGCCCGAGCTTCGAGACGCCGGCGGAAATCCGCATGGCGCGGCTGCTGGGAGCGGATGCCGTCGGCATGTCCACCGTGCCGGAAGTCATCCTTGCCCGCTTTTTCGGGATGCGTGTTGCCGCCGCATCGGTTATTACCAATTACGGTGCCGGCATGACCGGCGCGGAACTGAGCCATGAAGAAACCAAGGATATGGCTCCCGTGGGTGGCAAGAGGCTTGCCGCCATTCTGAAGGAAATGATCGCAGGAGGAGCGTGACCATGGAACTCCAGCGTCCGCGCGAAGCGGCTGCCCTGACACTGTCCTTGCTGGACCTGACAAACCTCAAGGAAGACTGCACGCCTGAGCAGATTGCTGCTTTGTGCCAGAGGGCGCATACGGAATATGGCAATACGGCGGCGATCTGCATCTGGCCCCGCTTCGTCGCTCAGGCGCGTGCGGCGTTCGGAAAGGACCACGCGATCCGCATCGCCACGGTCGTCAACTTTCCTTCGGGTGACCTCGACGTCGCAAACGTGGTCGCGGAAACCGAGGCCGCGATCCGCGACGGCGCCGACGAAATCGATCTGGTCATTCCCTATCGCAAATTCATAGCAGGCGATGAATCGGCGGTTTCCACCATGGTGGCCGCTGTGCGTAAGGCCTGCGCAGCACCCGTGCTTCTCAAGGTCATTCTTGAAACCGGTGAGCTGAAGGACAAGGCGCTGATCCGTCGCGCTTCCGAGATCACCATTGCCGAGGGGGCCGATTTCATCAAGACCTCTACCGGCAAGGTCGCGATCAACGCCACGCTGGAAGCCGCCGACATCATGTTGCAGGCGATCCGCGACAGCAGGCAAAAGGTTGGCTTCAAGCCCGCTGGCGGCATCGGTACGGTGGAAGACGCCACGCTTTATCTGCGGCTGGCGGAAACCATCATGGCGCCCAACTGGGCCATGCCGTCCACCTTCCGTTTCGGCGCTTCCGGCGTCCTCGACGACGTATTGAACGTGCTGGCCGGCGGTGAGCCGGCCAAGGCTGCCAGCGGGTATTGAGCTTGATCCCGCAGGAAATCATCCGCCGCAAACGCGATGGCCTGTCTCTGGAACCGCAGGAGATCGCCGCTTTCATAAGCGCGCTTTCGAAAGACGGCATATCGGAAGGCCAGGCGGCGGCCTTTGCCATGGCGGTGTTTTTCCGCGGCATGAACCGGGACGAGATGGTGGCGCTGACGCTCGCCATGCGCGACAGCGGCGATGTTCTGTCCTGGAGCGATATCGGCAGGCCGGTGGCGGACAAGCACTCGACCGGCGGTGTCGGCGACAATGTCTCCCTGATGCTTGCTCCCATCGTTGCCGCCTGCGGTCTCGCCGTGCCTATGATCTCCGGCAGGGGTCTCGGCCATACCGGCGGCACGCTGGACAAGCTGGAGGCGATCCCCGGTTATAACGTCATGCCGGACGAGGCGCTGTTTCGCCAGACGGTGAAAACGGTCGGCTGCGCCATCATCGGCCAGACGGGCGATCTCGCCCCCGCCGACAAACGCCTCTATGCCATCCGCGACGTGACCGCGACGGTGGATTCCATACCGCTGATCACCGCCTCCATCCTGTCGAAGAAGCTTGCAGCCGGGCTGCAGACGCTGGTTCTGGATGTGAAGGTCGGTAACGGTGCTTTCATGCAGAGCGTGGAGGATGCCCGCAATCTCGCCCGCGCGCTGGTCGATGTGGCGAATGGCGCGGGCCTGCCGACGACGGCTCTGATAACCGACATGAACCAGCCGCTTGGCGATGCCGCGGGTAATGCGGTCGAAATCGTCAATTGCCTGGATTTTCTGGCTGGCCGCAAGGTGGGTACCCGTCTCGAACAGGTCGTGCTCGCCTTCGCTGCTGAAATGCTGGTGCACGCCGGAAGCGCTATTACGCTGGATGAAGGCGAGGCGCTCGCTGTGGCCGCTCTTTCCTCCGGCAGGGCCATGGAGGTCTTTGCGCGGATGGTTTCGGCACTCGGCGGGCCTTCGGATTTCGTTGAACGCCCGTCCCATTACCTGCCATCCGCACCGGCCACTCTCCCTGTTCCGGCTCCGCGCAGCGGCTGGCTCGCATCCTGTGCGACGCGCGATCTCGGTATGGTCGTTGTCGAGCTTGGCGGCGGCAGAAGAAAACCGTCGGATACCATCGACGCTGCGGTCGGTATTTCGGACATCCTGCCGCTCGGCACAAAAGTAGAAAAGGGCGAACCTATCGCCCTCGTCCACGCGGCTTCGAAAGAAGAAGCGGAACGCGCCGCCGAAAGGATTGCGGCCTGTTACGGGATTGGGGACTCTGTGACAGAGACCGGCAACGTGGTTCTTGAGCGGATTATCTGACCAGCCGCATTTCGCCGTTCGACACCTTGAATGACGACAATTGCTTCAAAAAGCTCATGCCGATCAGCATGTTGCTCAGCGCATTGTCTTTGAGCACCATGGCATCGACATTCTGGACACGGATCGTGCCGATTTCCACGCGGTCGAGCTTCACATAGGCCGCCATGGTCTGGCCGTTGGCGGTTGAGATCGCATATTTAAAGTCGAGGCTGTTGACGCCGAAACCGAGCCGCCGGGCGATCGTCTCGTTGATGGCGACCGTGGAGGCGCCTGTGTCGACAAGCCCGTCGAAAGATTTGCCGTTGATACGGAAGGTGGCGTTGAAATGACCGCGCGCATCCGCCTTCAGACTGACGCCGCCCAGCGACACCGGCTGCGGTTTGGCAAGTTCGGTGGTGGCATCGGATTTTGCCGCGCCGGTTTCCGGGCGTGGCTGAAATTTTTCCATCAGCGCCGGGATCTGCGTGGCGCTGACCGAAAGACCGACAAGCAGAAAAATCGCACGCGCCAGCAAGTGATTGCTCCTAATCGCAAGGTTTATCCACATGCAGCATAGGCGCAAAACATGCTGAAATCTTAAAAGAAAAAGCCATCCGCCGCGTTGCGTGCGGCGAATGGCTCAAGCGGTTAAGCAATGATGAACGGTATTACTTGGTGCCGTACATGCGGTCGCCGGCATCGCCGAGGCCAGGAACGATGTAACCCTTTTCGTTCAGCTGCTTGTCGATTGCGGCGGTGTAGATCGGCACATCGGGATGCGCTTCACGGAAATTCTTGATGCCCTCGGGGGCGGCCAGCAGACACAGGAAGCGAATGTTCTTAGCACCACGTTCCTTCAGCTTTTCCACGGCGGCAATCGAGGAATTGCCGGTCGCCAGCATTGGATCGACAACGATGATAAGGCGCGCATCGAGACTTTCGGGAGCCTTGAAGTAATATTCGACGGCCTCCAGCGTATCGTGATCGCGATACACACCGATATGGGCAACACGCGCCGAAGGCACGAGTTCCAGCATGCCTTCCAGCAGGCCGTTGCCGGCGCGCAGGATGGAGGCGAAAACCAGCTTCTTGCCCTCCAGCACCGGAGCCTCGATGGTTTCGAGCGGCGTATCGATGGTTTCCATCGTCATTTCAAGGTCGCGCGTCACTTCATAGCAGAGCAGCGTCGAGATTTCCCTGAGCAGGCGGCGGAAGCCGGCCGTTGAGGTTTCTTTCTTGCGCATGATGGTAAGTTTGTGCCGCACCAGCGGATGTTCGATGACTGTGACGCCGTCCATGAAACTGGCCTTCCTTTTTATCTTGTGCCCCTGTAATTCACCGAAAGTACGCTTTTCGCAAGCCTTCTTCGCGGTTTTACCCCGCGAACCGCAGCGTCACGCACAATCGAGTTTTGCGAGCAGCTGGTTGCGCGTTTCCTCGTCCACGAAGGCGCATTCCAGCGCGGTTCGGGTCATGCGGTTGATCTCGGCATCGCTGAAACCGAACTCGTCCGCGGCCAGCGCGTATTCCCGTGCAAGCGAGGTGAAGAAAAATGGCGGATCGTCGGAACTGATGCAGACGCGCACCCCCGCGTCGTGCAACGCCTTGAGTGGATGGCTGCCGAAATCGGGATAAACGTCGAGTGCGATGTTCGATCCGGGGCAGACCTCCAGAACCGTTCCCGTCTCGACCAGCCGGGCGATGAGGCCGGCATCTTCGATGGCGCGCACGCCATGGCCGATGCGGGCTGGTTTGACGAGATCGAGCGCATCGGCAACGCTTTCAGGGCCGCAAACCTCGCCCGCGTGAATGGTCAGCCCGAGACCCGCATCGCGGGCGATATCGAAGGCGCGCACATAATCGGCGACGCGACCCATGCGCTCCTCGCCCGCCATGTTGAAGCCGGTCACCAGTGGATGCCGGGCGCGTGCTGCATATTCCGCCGCTGCGATCACCCGTTCAGGACCGAAGTGGCGCTCGCCGGTGACGATGATGCGGGTCTCGATGCCGGTCTTTTCTTTGGCGATCCTGATGCCCTCGGCAATGCCGGCGAGATAGGCGTCTGCACCGAGCCCGATGCGGTCACCATGGTCGGGCGAGATGATCAGTTCACTATAGATCGTGTTGGCCTCGGCAAGTTCAGTCAGATAGGTTTCCGTCAGAACCGCGTAGTCTTCGTCCGTCTTGAACACCTGCGCCACCGCATCGTAGCACTGGATAAATTCGGCGAAATCCGACCAGACATATTGGCCATCGCGCAAAAAGCCGCTGGTGTCTATGCCGTATTTCTCCGCCTGTCGTGCGACAAGCGCGGGCGATGCCGCCCCTTCAAGATGGCAGTGGATTTCCGCTTTCAGCAAATGGGATGTCAAATGAAGCTCCTGCCGTGTGAACCGGCCTCGATGCCAAGATGGTGGGCGATGCTTTCGCCGATATCGGCGTAGCTTGAACGGATGCCGACATCACGGGAACGGATACCCGGTCCGAATGCCATGATCGGCACCCTTTCCCGCGTATGGTCGGTGCCCCGCCATGTGGGGTCGCAGCCGTGATCAGCGGTGAGAAGGGCGATATCGCCAGGCGCCATCTTGCGATGGATTTCGGGGATGCGCGCATCGAAGGCCTCAAGCGCCGCCGCATAACCCGCAACGTCGCGACGATGGCCGTAAAGCATGTCGAAATCGACGAAATTGGTGAAGACGAGATCGCCGTTTTCAGCTTCGTCGATGGCCTGCAACGTTGCGTCCATCAGGGCGCTGTTGCCATTTGCCTTGATGACGCGCGAGATACCCTGATGGGCATAGATATCGCCGATCTTGCCGATCGCGTGCACCTTGCGGCCGGCCTCCACAAGCCTGTCGAGCAGGGTCGGTTCCGGTGGCAGAACGGAAAAATCGCGGCGGTTGCCGGTGCGTTCGAAGGTTGCGACCGTTTCGCCGATGAAGGGGCGGGCGATGACGCGGCCGATATTCAGCGGATCGAGCAGCTTGCGCACCGTCTCGCAGAGCGCGATGAGCCGCTGCAACCCGAAATGTGTTTCATGCGCGGCTATCTGGAATACGGAATCGGAAGAGGTGTAGCAGATCGGCTTGCCGCTCCTGATATGCTCCTCGCCGAGCTTCGCGATGATCTCTGTGCCGGAAGCATGACAATTGCCGAGAATGCCGGGAATATCGGCTTGCCTGCAAATGGCCTCCACCAGATCGGGAGAAAAGGCGCCGCCCTCCGTCGGGAAATATCCCCAGTCGAACGTTACCGGCGTGCCGGCGATCTCCCAATGGCCGGAAGGCGTATCCTTGCCTTTGGAGATTTCACTGGCGGAACCGTGAAGGCCGAAAATACGCTCAGGCGGTTCCATGCCGGCGGGAATGTCGCCGCTTGCCTGTTTCGCGATCTCCAGCAGGCCGAGCGAACACATGTTCGGCAGTTTCAGCGGACCGGAGCGAAGCCCGGCTTTGTCGGCAGCGCCCGCGGCACAGAATTCCGCGATATGGCCAAGCGTGTTCGCGCCAAGATCGCCATAGTGTTCCGCATCGGGTGCACCGCCGACACCGAAGGAATCCAGAACGAAAAGAAATGCTCTTGCCATAACTCACCGAAACAAAATGCGCCGACGGGCAATGTCAGGCCGAGCTGTCGTTATAGATCAGCAAAACGTGAAGAAGGAAGTGCTTTTATGAACCATCCGGTAAAACCGGTCGTTCAATCCTCGCCCCGTTTCGATTTGGGAGCGTTGAGATTGTGCAGGACATACCAGCCCGCGGCCACCACCATGGCCGCCAGAATATACCACGTAACGGCATAGGAGAGGTGGTTGTTGGGGAAGGTGAGCATGGTCTTGCCGCCGACCGGCAGGCCGTCCGGATTGGGTGTTGCGTCGGCGTCGACATAGAACGGCGCGACATCGGAAAGGCCGGATGCCTGCGAAATCTGAGGAATATTGCGGGAATACCAGCGGCCATTTGCCGGATCGTTGGTGCGCAGGAAAAGCCCGCCGGTTTCGGGCGCGCGCATCAGCCCGGTGATCTCGACGTTGCCGGCTGGTTCGCCTTCCCGGCGGGAGGACGGGTCACGCCGGTCGGACGGCACGAAGCCTCGATTGACGATGATGCTGGAGCCATCGTCGCGCTTGAGCGGCGTCATCACCCAATAGCCGGGACCGAGGTCTGTGACCGTATAGACCTGAACCTCCCTGTCGTTGAGGAAGGTGCCGGACAGTTTCACACGGCGATATTCGTATTCTGCGGGGTCTTTGAGGGCTGGCCATTCGCCGGCGGCAGGGGCATCGACGGGGTCGGCATGGGCGCGGGCTTCGATGCGCTCGATAAGATCGAGCTTCCAGGAAAGGCGTTTGACCTGCCATGTGCCGAGCACCAGCAGCAGACCCGTCAGGACAACGGTCAGAAACAGAACGATGATCGCGGCGGGGCGGATACGCCGGTTGTGGGGTGTGGTGTCACTCATGTCACGGTCCTTGCGAAGCGCGGCTGGCGGGAAAGGCCATCTGCTTTGGCGTCCACCGGGGGCTTCCTCCAGCAAATAACCCCATAAATCGCACCGGGATTCATGGGGTTATGTGTTGGCGCGGAACGCGGCCCGCCGGAAAACCGGCAGGCCGCTGATATCTGCTGCTCAGGGCAGGTTCTTCACATCCTCGATGTGCAGCGGCATCATGTTCTTGTTCATGTTGTACATGACCCAGAGCGAGCCGGAGAGCGTGATCAGGAGCACCACGACGGTGAAGATCAGCGCCATGAAGGTCCAGCCGCCTTCGGACTTGGTGTCCATGTGCAGGAAGTAGATCATATGCACGAAGATCTGGATGACGCCGAGACCCATGATCGCGATGACCAGCAGGGTCTTGTTTTCAAGAACGTCGCCCATGACCAGCCAGAAGGGGATCGCCGTCAGGATAACCGACAGGATAAAGCCGATCATGTAGCTCTTGAACGTGCCGTGGCTGGCGCCATCATGATGATGGTCGTCGCCATGCGCGTCGTGATGTGCGTGTGCTTCGGAACTCATCAAAGAACTCCCATGAGGTAAACGAAGGAGAAGACGCCGATCCAGATGACGTCAAGGAAGTGCCAGAACATCGACAGGCACATCAGGCGGCGTTTGTTTGCCGCGATCAGGCCATGCTTGGTAACCTGAACCATCAACGTGACGAGCCAGATGATGCCGAAGCTGACGTGCAGTCCGTGCGTACCGACCAGCGCGAAGAAGGCTGACAGGAACGCCGAGCGCTGCGGGCCGGCGCCTTCCGCGATCAGGTGGTGGAATTCGTAGAGTTCCACGGCAAGGAAGGCGAGGCCGAAGAGACCGGTGACGCCGAGCCAGACCAGCGTGGCCTTCACCTTCTGCTTTTCCATTTCCAGCATGGCGAAGCCATAGGTGATGGAGGAGAAAAGCAGGAAGCCGGTATTGATCGCCACCAGCTTCAGATCGAACAGGTCGGCGCCCGAAGGACCGGCCGCATAGTTGCGGCCGACAACGGCATAGGTGGCAAACAGCGTTGCGAAGATGAGGCAGTCGCTCATCAGATAGAGCCAGAAGCCCAGCGAGGTGCCGTTCTCCGGGTGGTGGTCTTCCTTCAGGTAGAAGACCGGTTCAGCGCCGTCGACGCTTTGTGCAGGTGTATGAGACATGTTCCGTTACGCCTGTTCCGCGAGCAGCTTGGTACGTTCCGCCTCGACCGTCGAAACGTCGGACGCCGGAATGTAATAATCGCGATTGTAGTTGAAGGTATGGGCGATGGAGACCGCGATGATGGCGAGCATGGAGAGAGCCGCAAGCCACCAGATATGCCAAACCAGGGCGAAGCCGAGAACCACGCTGATGGCGCTGATGATGACGCCTGCGCCGGTGTTCTTCGGCATATGGATCGGGATGAAGCCTTCCTTGGGACGGTTGTAACCGCGCTTCTTCATGTCCGCCCAGGCGTCGACATCATGGATAACAGGCGTGAAGGCGAAGTTGTAGGCCGGCGGCGGCGACGAGGTCGACCATTCCAGCGTACGGCCATTGTAGGGGTCGCCGGTCACGTCGCGCAGCTTGTCGCGATTGAGGAAGCTGACGATGAGCTGGATGACGAAGGAGGCGATGCCGAGCGCGATCAGGAAGGCGCCGAAGGCGGCGATGAGGAACCAGATCTGCAGGGAATTATCCTCGAACTGGCTGATACGGCGGGTAATGCCCATCAGGCCGAGAATATAGAGCGGCATGAAGGCGAAATAGAAGCCGATGAACCAGAACCAGAAGGACAGCTTGCCCCAGAACGGATCGAGCCGATAACCGAAGGCCTTCGGGAACCAGTAGACGATGCCCGCAAGCACACCGAACACCACGCCACCGATGATGGTGTTGTGGAAGTGGGCGATGAGGAACAGCGAGTTGTGGAGCACGAAGTCCGCAGGCGGAACGGCGAGAAGAACGCCGGTCATGCCGCCGATGACGAAGGTGATCATGAAGCCGATCGTCCACAGCATCGGAACATCGAACTTGATGCGGCCCTTATACATGGTGAAGAGCCAGTTGAAGATCTTCGCACCCGTCGGGATCGAGATGATCATCGTGGTGATGCCGAAGAAAGCGTTGACGCTTGCGCCGGAACCCATGGTGAAGAAGTGGTGCAGCCACACGATATAAGCGAGGATGGTGATGACACCCGTGGCGTAAACCATCGAGGCATAACCAAAGAGACGCTTGTTGGAGAAGGTCGAAACGATTTCCGAGAAGACGCCGAAAGCCGGCAGCACCAGGATGTAAACTTCGGGATGGCCCCAGATCCAGATGAGGTTAACATACATCATCGGATTGCCGCCGAGATCGTTGGTGAAGAAATTGGTGCCAACGTAACGGTCAAGGGTCAGAAGGGCGAGCGTGCCGGTCAGGATCGGGAACGAAGCCACGATCAGGATGTTCGAACACAGAGACGTCCAGACGAAGATCGGCAGGCGCATCATGGTCATGCCAGGGGCGCGCATCTTGATGATCGTCACGATCAGGTTGATGCCCGATAGCGTCGTTCCCACACCGGCGATCTGCAGACCCCAGATGTAATAGTCCACACCCACACCCGGACTGCCGTCGATACCGGAAAGCGGCGGATAGGCGAGCCAGCCGGTCTGCGCATATTCACCGATGAACAACGAGATCATGGTGATGACCGCGCCGGCCGTGGTCATCCAGAAGGAGAAATTGTTGAGGAAGGGGAACGAAACGTCGCGGGCGCCGATCTGCAGCGGCACGACGAAGTTCATGAGACCCGTGATCATCGGCATGGCCATGAAGAAGATCATGATGACGCCATGGGCCGTGAAAATCTGGTCGTAATGGTGTGGCGGAAGGTAACCTTCCGATCCGCCGGAGGCGATCGCCTGCTGAACGCGCATCATGATCGCGTCGGCGAAGCCGCGCAACAGCATGACCAGCGCCAGAATGATGTACATGATACCGATCTTCTTGTGATCGATGCTCGTGAACCATTCGTTCCAGAGATAACCCCACAGGCGGAAATAGGTAAGGGCGCCGACGACGGCGATGCCGCCCAGAGCCACGGCCGCGAAGGTCGCGACAAGAATGGGCTCGTGAAGCGGGATGGACTCCCAGGTCAGCTTCCCGAACAGGAACGACGTTTGATCGGAATTGACGATCATTTTAGCCTCTTGCGATTCGAAAACGTAAATTCGGCGCGGACAGGCCGCGCCGCAGAATGCCGGGACGTATCGTCAGCCAGCGACTTGTTTCTTTTCCGGCAGCGCCGCAGGCTCGAAAGTCTGACCTTCGATCGCAGCCGGAGTGGATTGGGGGCCGCTGGCGACGCCGTAAGGCGCAAGCGGTGTGCAGACGACGGAGTTCAGCGCCTTGGCGATGTCGATGCCTTCCTTGCCGCCGCCGCCATTGGCGTCGATATGCATCATGTCGCGCATGCAGAGCTTGTTCGGCTCAACGCAGCGGTTGAGAATGGCGCTGTAGAGCTCCGGATCGACCGAAGCGAAATATTGCACCGGCTCACGCTCGGAAGGCTTGGCGAATTCCAGATATTCCTGCCGGCCAAAGCCCTTGCCGCCTTCCTTCGCCCTGGCAACCCACTGGTCGAAGCCCTGCTGGCTGAGGCCATGGAACTTGAAGCGCATGTGGGAGAAGCCCGGGCCGGAGAAGTTGGCCGAGAAGCCGTCGTAGACGCCTTCCTTGTTGATGACCGCATGCAGCTTGGTCTGCATGCCGCCCATGGCATAGATCTGGCCCGCAAGCGCTGGAACGAAGAAGGAGTTCATCGCGGTCGTGCCGGTGATCTTGAAATTGATCGGAACATCAACCGGAGCGGCGAATTCATTGACGCTGCCAATGCCGAGTTCGGGATAGAAGAACAGCCACTTCCAGTCCATGGCCACCACTTCGACGGTGATCGGCTTGGTCTCGGCGGTTACCTGGCGGGTCTCGTCGATACGCTCCAGCGGGCGATAGGGGTCGAGACGGTGGGTGGAAATCCAGGTCACGGTGCCGAGCATCAGGATGATGGCGACCGGAGCCGACCAGATAACCATTTCAAGGCGCGTGGAGTGGTGCCACTCGGGATCGTAGTCTTCGGCTTTCCCCGATTCGCGATACTTCCATGCGAAGAACAGTGTCAGGGCAATGACCGGGACGATGATGAGCAGCATCAGAACCGTGGACGTGATGATAAGGTCGCGCTGCTGGATGGCGACGTCGCCCGAAGGGTTCATCACCACGAGGTTACAGCCGCTGAGCAGCAGCAGAGCCGGGATTGCCAGAAGGGCGGATAGGATTTTTTTGATCGTGCGCACGTTCTTTGAACTCGTACAGTTTGGATTATGCCGCGAATAATTGCCGAACATCATTTTTCAAATGAGGTATATTGTCGCGGTGCAGCGAAACCTTCGCGATGCACCATGTCTCGGGCAGAGCTGCGTTTGAAGGCGGAGCGCGTGCATTATCGCATGGTCGACCGACTGGGCAACCCTTTATTGCCAAACTTCAATTGACGTTACGTAGGGTGCGTGTGACAATCCGTCGCATCGTAACGCAACGGAAGAGGAGCCGGCGCGTTACAGGAAATGGTTCGTCCATGACGCAGGAGGGATATTATGAGTTATACGAATGCTGCTCCATCCTTTGGGCAGGCGCCGGAAGCGAACGGACATGGGGCCGGTCCCGTCAAGGTCGATCCGGATCGCATTACGATTGCAGTCATTCTCGCGAGAATGACGGAGTTTTTCGACTTTTTCATCTATGCCATCGCCTCCGCGCTCGTTTTCCCGCATGTCTTCTTTTCTTTCGTCGATCCGCTGACGGCCACGCTCTATTCCTTCGCGGTTTTCTCATTGGCCTTTATCGCAAGGCCGATCGGCTCGCTGATCTTCCTCCAGATCGACCGAAAATTCGGGCGCGCCGTGAAGCTGATGGCCGCCCTCTTCACGCTCTGTGGTTCCACCATGGCGATCAGCTTTCTTCCGTCCTATGCGGAAGCAGGCGTGCTTGCTCCCTGTCTTCTGGCGGTATTCCGCATCGGCCAGGGTCTTGGCCTTGGCGGTGCTTGGGACGGTCTAGTCTCGCTGCTCGCCATGAATGCGCCGCCGAAGCAGCGCGGCTGGTACGCCATGATGCCGCAGATCGGTGCGGCCATGGGCTTTGGCCTCGCCAGCGCCTTCTTCATCGTCTTCGTCACGCAGCTTTCCAATGCGGAATTCCTTGCCTGGGGCTGGCGTTTCCCCTTCTTCGTGGCGCTGGCGCTCAATGTTCTCGCACTGTTTGCCCGTCTTCGCATGATCGTGACGCCGGAATTCCAGGCCATGCTGGAGCAGCATGAGCTGGAACCGCGCCCGATGTTCAAGATGCTGCGTTCGCAGTTTCCGGTGGTCGCCACCGGTGCCTTCGTGCCGCTGGCGAGCTTTGCGCTCTTCCATCTCGTCACGGTCTTTCCGCTGAGCTGGGTTTCGCTCAACACCAGCCAGCGTGTCTCGGACTTCCTGTTCGTGCAATTCGTCAGCGCCATCATCGCTGGCGGCATGATCGTGGTTTCAGGCATACTGGCCGACAGGATCGGCCGGCGGAAGCTTCTGGCTGTCGCGGCGGTGCTGATTGGGCTCTTCAGCCTCGTGGCCCCTGTTCTCCTGAGTTCGGGCGATATCGGTCGCTATCTCTTCGTGCTGATCGGCTTCTCGCTGCTTGGCCTGTCCTTCGGTCAGGCGGGCGGCGCACTCGCCTCCCGCTTCAGTCGGGAATACCGTTATACCGGCGCATCGCTCACCTCGGATATTTCCTGGCTGATCGGGGCCGGTTTCGCACCGCTGGTCGCACTCGGATTTTCGTCCAAATTCGGCCTTTTCGCGGTTGGCATCTATCTGATGTCGGGCGCTCTTTGTACCCTGATTGCCCTCTGGTTCAGCCGTACGCTGGACATGCCGTCTGAGTGATCTCGGCAATTTAAAAATCCCTGCAGCCATCGCGCCGGGGAATCCTGTCGGATTTCGCGGCGTTTTTGTTTTTTTATTGCGCAAGGCCGATTTTAATCTTGACTCGGTCGATCATGAAATATTATGTAAGTACTACTGACGTAATTCAGTGTATCTCACCGCCGGAAAGCCGGCCATCAGGGAACGCGATGCGAACGATGACGATCATTATTTGCGAGAAAGCGGCCATCGCCGCCACGCCGTTTGCCGGCCGCAAAACGACCGTTCGCGCCATTAAACGCCGATAAGCAGAAGAAGAGGAGCAGCCAGGTCGCCTGCGGCTCCGCCCGCAGAGTGCCGGTTGCCGCGCCGAATTTCGGGAAAAGAGGGTGATGCCGCGCGAAATGCGCAACGAGAGGAGAGTGCCTTGAGTGTGACGGAGCAAAAATTCGGCCTTTACGATGCCGCTTTTGAAAAAAGCAGCTGTGGCGTCGGTTTCATCACCCGCAAGGATGGCGCGCAGACACATGATGTATTGAAGCGCGGCCACGAGGCGCTCTGTGCTGTGCCGCATCGCGGCGGCATGTCGGCGGAAGGTGTCGGTGACGGTGCCGGCGTGTCGCTCGACATCTCGCTCTCCTTTTTCCAGAAGCTGACGGGCAACGATACCTTGCAGGCCGGCCGGTTTGGCGTCGGCAATTTTTTCCTGCCGCAGAACCCAGCTTTCCATGAACAGGCGGTTGGCATTATCGGCAGCGCGCTGCAGCAGCAGGGGTTTTCGATCCTCATCGTCCGCGACGTGCCGGTGAATGACGCGGCCATCCGCCCGGCTGCCATCCCTTACCAGTTGCCGATCCGGCAATGGGTTTTTTCGGCTCCAGTGGAATGCGCAACTCTCGTCGAATTCGACTGGCGCATCCACAAGGCGCTGCTTGCCATTGAAGCGCTTGCCTATACGGTGCCGGAACTCACCGGTTTTTATCCGCTATCGCTCAGTGCGCGGACGCAGGTGCTCAAAGGGCGTCTGAACTCGCACGAGGTCATGCCCTATTTCTGCGACCTCACCGATCCGCGCCATGAAGTGCATACGATGTATTTCCACACGCGGTTTTCAACCAATACCGATCCACACCCCTCCATGGCGCAGCCTTTCCGCCTGATGGCGCATAATGGTGAGCTCAACACCGACAAGAAGAACCGGTTGTCGGAAGCGGCCGTGGCGCTGGCGAAGAATGCCAGCATCGTCAGGCCCAAGGGCCAGTCGGACAGCTGCCGGCTGGACCAGACCTTGCAGGCGCGGGTGATGGAGGATGGTCTCGACCTCGTCACCGCCGTGGTCTCGATGATGCCGCCGGCATGGGAAAACGACGACACCCTGTCGCCCGGCGTCAAGGCGATGCTGGAATATTTCTCGCTCTATGAGGAGAAGAATGACGGCCCGGCCGCGCTGATTTTCGGCGACGGCACCATCATCGGTGCCCGGCTCGACCGCCTCGGCCTGCGCCCGCTGCGCACCGTCGAGACGGAGGATTATCTCTGTGTCATGTCGGAGGCGGGGCAGATCGCCTTTCCGGCCGAAAGCGTCATCCGTCGCGGCCGCATCGAGGCGGGCGGCATGCTTTATTACGATCACGCCGAACGTCGCGCCTTTTCCACCGTCGAGGCGTTGGAGCTTCTGGCGGCGCGGAGGGACTATCCGGCGCTGCTGTCCGAATCCCGGGTAATGCTTGATGATTTACCAGAAGTGTCCGCCGAAAAGCAGGGCTCGCCGCTTCGTTACAATGGCGATCTGGAACGGCATCAGCGCTACGTCGCCTATTCGCACAATCAGGAAAGCTTCAAGTTCCTGATGGACCCGATGCTGGCGTCGGGCGCGGAAAAAATCTCGGCCATGGGTTATGGCAACGCCATCAACGCGCTCTCCGATCAGGAAGGCGGGGTTGCCAAATATTTCTCGCAACGTTTTGCGCAGGTCACCAACCCGCCGCTCGACAGCATTCGCGAGGCTGACGGCATGACGCTGCGCGTCGCTCTTGGTGCAAAGCCGAACAGCGGCGCGAAGAAGGCTCGCCAGATCGTCGTGCGCTCGCCGATCCTGACCCACCTCGATATGCTGCGCATTCGTGAACAGCCCGAGACGCCGGTTCGCCGTTTCGAGATGCTCTATACGCCAGTCCTCGATGTCGCGGATGCCAACGAAGCGGCCTTGCGGCAGGCGATCGACGGTCTCTGCGACGAGGTCGTGGCTTTCGCGGCGCAGGAAGGCGGGATTGCCGTCATCACCGATCGGCATGTCTCGGCAGGCCGCGCGGCTTTGCCTATGATCATGGTCGTCTCCGCCATCAATCAGCGACTGATCGAGGAAGGTCTGCGGCTGCGTGTTTCGCTGATCGTTGAAAGCGGGCAGTTTTCCTCCTCGCATCACATTGCGGCGAGCCTCGGCTTCGGCGCTTCGGCCGTCTATCCGCTCGGCGTGCAATTCCGCGCCGAGGAGAAATTTGGTGCTGATGCCGACAAGGCCTTCAAGCGTTTCGCTAAGGCGGCTGAAAAGTCGTTGATGAAGACCATGGGCAAGGTCGGGCTGTGCACGGCGGAAAGCTATATCGGCGGCGAGTTCTTCGAACCGAACTTCCTCGACACCAACGATCCGGTGCTGAAGCGTTATTTCCCGAATGTGAAGACCCCGGTCGGCGGCGTCAATTTCGCCGTCATCGCGCAGGCGGTGGCCGATTGGCATCGGAAGGCGCTTTCCGTGAAGGGGGAAAATGACATTCCCCTGCTCGGTCTTTTCAAGGAGCGCGCCGAAGGTGCCGGCCATTCCTATGGCACGACGGCCGTTCGCGGTTTTGTGGACATGACGGAGGAAAAGATCGGTTTCGACAAGGGAACCGACAATGAAGAGGCGCTGCGCCTCCTGCCGCTCAATCGGCTGGAAGACGCTTTCGGTCTCAACGATGCGGCCTATTATCACAACAGCTTCGACCGGCTGACCCCGGAGGCGATCGACGCCTTCGAGGTAACGCCTGGTTACCGTGCCTTCGCCCGCATGATGGCCGAAGAAAGGGCGCGCCGTCCCGCCGCCCTGCGCGATGTTCTGGAATTGCCGGCCGATGTGACTTTCGCCGGTTCGGCAGAAGAATTCCGCCGGGAGATGGGTCGCTTTTCCCGGCATGGCAATAACAGTTTCATGGTGCGCGGATTGCTTTGCGAGAGCGCGGGAGACGGTGCGTTCCGGCTGCAATTGACCGGCCCGCACGGTCATGAACTTGCCCGGCTTGCCGCACTCGGCCAGTCATTGCTCGACCGCTTCGGAACTGATATCCCCGGCCATTGGCTGGAAGGGGGCGCGCTGCTGGTTCAGGCGAAGGGCGAGGCATTCACCCACCTGTCTCTCATCCGCACAGCGCCGGCAGGCATTCCGCTCGATGCCGTGCAGAAGGCCAGCGAGATCACCAAGACCCTCGCATCGGGCGCCATGAGCCATGGCGCACTGGTCGCGGCTGCCCATGAGGCGGTGGCGCATGGCACCAATATGGTCGGCGGCATGTCCAATTCGGGTGAGGGCGGCGAGCATATTTCCCGTTACGGCACCATCCGCGCCTCCCGCATCAAGCAGTTCGCCTCCGGCCGTTTCGGCGTCTGGGCCGGTTATCTTGCCGATCCGATGCTGGAGGAAATCGAGATCAAGATCGGCCAGGGTGCAAAGCCGGGCGAGGGCGGGCAATTACCGTCTCCCAAGGTGACGGTCGAAATTGCCGCCGCGCGCGGCGGCACGCCGGGCGTCGAGCTTGTCTCGCCGCCACCGCATCACGACACTTATTCGATCGAGGATCTGGCCCAGCTCATCCATGACGCCAAGGCGGCGCGTGTGCGCGTCATCGTCAAGCTCGTCTCGTCGGAAGGTATCGGCACGATCGCGGTCGGCGTCGCCAAGGCTGGGGCGGATGTCATTAACGTTGCCGGCAATACCGGCGGCACGGGTGCAGCCGCCGTGACCAGCCTCAAATATACCGGCCGTGCGGCGGAAATCGGCATTGCCGAGGTGCATCAGGCGCTTTGCGCCACCGGCCTGCGCGCCAAGGTGCTGCTGCGTTGCTCCGGCGCGCACCAGACGGCGAGCGACGTGGTGAAATCAGCACTTCTCGGCGGTGACAGTTTCGAGTTCGGCACCACGGCGCTGATGATGCTGAAATGCGTGATGGCGAAGAACTGCAACATCAAGTGCCCAGCGGGTCTCACTACCAATCAGGAAGCTTTCAACGGTGATCCGCGCGCGCTGGCGCAATATCTCATGAACATCGCCCATGAGACCCGCGAGATCCTGGCCGCACTCGGGCTGCGCTCGCTGCGCGAAGCACGGGGCCGTTCCGATCTTCTTCACCTTCTCGATCATTCGGCCAGCGTCGGCCAGCTTGACCTCCGGGCGATGCTTGCCGTGGTCGAGGAAGTGAAGATCGACAACCCCGTCTATATGGAAAAGGACTTCGCGCTTGATGATGCCTTCATCGAACTCGTCCGCTCGGCACTGATCGACAGCAGACGGGAAAACATCGAGCTTGGCGGCAATCGTTTCCTCAACAATTGCAACAAGAGCGTCGGCGGCCAGCTCGCCGTCGATATCGAGCGCATGCTGAACCACGAGCTTTCCGACGAAGAGGCGGATGCGCTGCCGGCAGTGAAGCAGGACAGCCGTGGCCGCCGGTTCCTCGAGGCTGGGTCGGTGCGCATCGATACTTCAGGGTCGGCCGGGCAGTCCTTCGGCGCTTTCTGCAATGACGGCATGGTCATGGTCCATACCGGCACCTGCAATGACGGCGTTGGCAAAAGCGCCTGCGGGGGCACCATCGTCGTACGCTCTCCGGGCGGCGGTTCGCAAGAGGCTGGCGGCAATGTGCTGGTCGGCAATTTCGCGCTGTTCGGCGCCACTGGCGGCCGCACTTTCGTCGAGGGTCAGGCGGGCGACCGTTTCGCGGTGCGTAACTCCGGCGCGACCGCCGTGGTCGAAGGCGTGGGCGATTTCGCCTGCGAATACATGACCAACGGTGCCGTTCTCAACCTTGGCAGTTTCGGCAAGGGTTTCGGCAACGGCATGAGCGGCGGTTTCGTCTATCAGTATGATCCCTATGGCGATCTGCCGAAGAAGGTCAGCCACGATTCCATCCTGCTCGGTTCGATCACCGGTGAGGACGAACAGGCCGCGATCCACAATCAGGCCGTCCACCAGCTTTTGACCTGGCATGTCGCGGAGACCGGCTCGGCCAAGGCCGCATGGCTTCTGGAAAACTGGGAGAGCGAACAGCACAATTTCGTCTATGGCATGCCGCGCGCCCTGCTGCTTTATCAGGACAGCGATGAAATTCTGAAGGCGAAGCCCCGCAAGGAGCTGCTGGAGGAACTGGCATCTGCGCTTGCCGCCCATCAGGTGCGGAAGTTCAAGCTCGCTTACCGCGACCGTAAGGCCGTTTTGAACGGAACCGTACCGGGTTATGGCGAGACGGACACGGAGGACATGTATGCGCTTCTCAACAACTACACGGTGTTGAGCATGGCGCAGGCAATCGCCCTGCAGCGGCTGCCGATGGCGGCGGGCCCTTCCGATCCCGCAATCGAAAAAGCCGTACGCAATCTCATCCTCACGGAAGACTACGCATTGATGCAGCGTTTGCTGAAATACGCCCGCGAGGCGCTCTCCGATCATAGCGATGAACAGCTTGCGGTGATGATCGCCGCCAAGCGTCTCGACGACTACAAGCAGGCGCTGGCGCGCCGCAACATCTGGTCGGTGGACAGCCCCGGCACCTATGGCTGGATCATTCAGCAGAACCGGAAAAACATCGAGAGGATCGGCCGTCTGCCGGGCTTCGAGGAGCTTTTCGCGGTGCGTGCCATTCCAGATCTCGCCACCGCATCCAGCCACAGGGCAGCATGATGAAGATACCTTATATTCCCGAAGACGCGCCCTTCAATGGTGATCAGCGCGCATGGCTTTCCGGTTTTCTGGCCGGGCTCCATTCCCGCGCCGCCATAGGTATGGAGACTTCTGTTGCCGCCGCCGCCCCAAAGGCGGCGGCCAGTGTGCTGAATATTCTCTTCGGCACACAGACCGGCAATGCCGAGGCCTTAGCCATGGATATCGCCGCCGCCGCCCGTGCGCAGGGCATGCGGCCGGTGGTGGCTGCGCTGGATGATGTCTCGATGGACGGTCTCGGTGCCATGAAGCGGGTCATCGTCGTCACCTCGACTTACGGCGAAGGTGAAATGCCTGACAATGCCCAGCTTTTCTGGGAAGCACTTTCCACCGACGCCGCGCCGCGTCTGGACGAGATGAATTTTGCCGTGCTTGCGCTTGGCGACACCGGTTATGACGGTTTCTGCCAGGCGGGCAAGCTCATCGATACGCGGTTCGAGCAACTTGGCGGCAAGCGGATGAAGACGCGTATCGACTGCGATATCGACTTCGAGGATGCGGCCGCCGCATGGATCGGCGAGACCCTGCCACTTGCGCTTGCTGTCGATGGTGGCAATGCGGCAGCTGTCATGCCGGATGTTGCCGAACCTACTGTGCCGACAAAGCAGGGCTGGAACCGCAAGAATCCCTATTCGGCTGAGGTGAGCGTCAATCGCCGCCTGTCCGGTCCCAGATCGTCCAAGGAGATTCGTCACTACGAATTCGGTCTCGGCGAAAGCGGGCTCGACTATGAGGCGGGTGATGCCCTTGGCGTCGTGCCCCTGAACGATCCGAGACTGGCGGGCGCGCTGCTGGAACACTTCGGAGCGGCCGCGGACAGCCAAATCAGCGGGCTGGACCGGCCCGTTGGCGATGCGCTTCTCAACATGTTCGAGATATCGACTCCCTCGCGCGAACTCGTTGCCGAAATCGGCAAGCGTGCGGGGCATGAGGAACTCAGCCACATCATCGCAAACGGAGACAGGGAGCAGATGGGCGCCTTTCTCTGGGGCAAGGATATTCTCGACCTCATCAATCTCGGCGGAAAGCCGCTATTTGATGTCGCTGAATTCGTGACATTGCTGAAGCCGCTGCAGCACCGGGCCTATTCCATCTCCTCCAGCCCTCTGGTTGCGAAAAACAGCGTGCATCTGACGATTGCCAGCGTTCGTTATCGCGCCGAGGGCCGTGAGCGCGGCGGCGTGTGCTCCACCTATCTGGCCGACCGGGTGGAGGCTGGACGGAATGCCGGAATTTTCGTCTCGCCGAACAAGTCATTCCGTGTGCCGCAGGACAATGATGCGCCTGTTATCATGGTGGGACCGGGAACGGGCATCGCGCCCTTCCGGGCATTTCTGCAGGAACGACAGGCGCGCGGCGCCAAGGGCAAGAACTGGCTGTTTTTCGGTGATCAGCACCGGCAGTCGGACTTCATCTATGAAAACGAACTTGCCGACATGAGCCGCGACGGCGTGCTGACCCGTCTCGACCTGGCCTTTTCACGGGATCAGGTGGAGAAGATCTATGTCCAGACACGTATGCGGCAGAACGGCAAGGCGCTCTATCAATGGCTTGAAGAGGGCGGTTATTTCTACGTCTGCGGTGATGCGACCCGCATGGCGAAAGATGTCGATGATGCCCTGCATAGTATCGTCAGCGATGAGGCCGGCATTTCTGCCGAAGCGGCAAGCGATTATGTGAACCGGCTGAAGCGCGAAAAACGCTATCTGCGCGATGTCTACTAGAGATTTCCCTGGATGAAAGATTACCGTCTGCGCCCAACTGCGTCAGCAATTGGTGCAGGCGGTCTCCGTATCGCGCTGCTTGAAAAAATAATCACGGCCGATGGTGATCGACTTTACCCCGGATGAGGAAATATCTGTCATGAACATCAGCAATTCATGCGGGATGGAAAGCTCGACATGGATGAGGAAGCTGTTTTCCGCGAGCAGCCGTGTCGGAACCGCGACCGCTGATCCTACCGCGTAGGGTCTCTGGTTTTTCTCATTCCAGGACCAGACAATTTTGGCCTGCTTCTGCGCGTCGATCTTGATGCCGCTGATCTTCAGTTGCAGACCCTTTGTGCTGTAGGGCGCAAAGACCGCGGATGCGACATCTTGCATGCCCGCAAGATACGTTTTGTCGACGGAACCCGTCTTCGATATCAGGTCGTTGATAGTGGCGGCGGCGCTGCTTGCGCGTTTGTAGGTATTATAGCCGATCGTCAACTCGAAAGAGGTCACATAAAGCGCGAGCAATATAGGGAAGAGGATCGCAAACTCCACCGCGCCCACGCCGCGCTTGTCTTTTGCAAAGCTTGAGGCGAGCGCCATCAGGCGTCGTTTGCACTTCGTCGCGACGGACACCATCCCTGCCATCATGAGCCCCCGCTTGTGATGTATTTCTCGTTCATGAAAGCACCGGTCGCGACAATGAGGAAATGCGAGGGCATCGACCCGTCGGCCGGTCGGATCTTGGTCAGATACGGCCGGATGATATCGGCGATCACACGCCAGCGATAATAGACGCGCAACATGTTGATGGTTTCCGGTCCACCCGGCTTGAAGCCGAATTGGGCCGTATCAAGATCGTAATATTCGCCAAAGGCTTTGAGCGGTATCTTGGTCGGAATATCCTTGAAGGCGGTGAAGGAGCGAAGATCGATATAGAGTTTCTGTTCCTTTTTGATCTCATCCGCCGAGCAGGTAATCATCACTGAAACTTCATTACAGAAACTCTTGCGAAAATCCTCTTTCGAAATCGAACTGCTTATCTGCCCGGTCCTCAGACGCCGGGCCATGTTTTCAGTGGCATTGACGACCACCTGTTCTGCCATCATGGCGATGAAGGTTTCGATGATCGCAAAAACAACAAGGAAATAGGGAATGGCGAGGATCGCAAATTCGATGGCTGCGGTCCCGTCGCGCGAGACTCCGAATTTTTCCAGCAATGGCTTCAGTCTGGCCAGTCGCATGAGGTGGTGTCTATCTCTAAGAATATGCGGCAAGCGCAACCGTTGAATTTGTTGCGGACCATAACCACCCGATGTTTAAATTCAGTTACTCCGATGAATTATACTTTAGTGAATTCCGAAATTGATACGACCCGCAATATAAAAGCCCGGCGCACGGCCGGGCTTTTGTCGAAATTGAAATGGGCGATTATTCCGCATCCGCTCTGGAGAGAACCTCCAGCGTCGGCGTGGAGGTGATGTTATAACCGCAGTCCACATAGTGGCACTCGCCGGTAACACCACGCGACAGACTGGACAGCAGGTAAAGTGCCGATCCGCCGATATCATCGATATCCGCCGTCCGCCGAAGCGGCGCGTTTTTCTGGTTCCATGCGTAGATCGCCCGCGCATCCGAGATGCCGGCGCCCGCCAGCGTGCGGACCGGACCGGCCGAGATGGCGTTGACGCGAATATCGCGCGGGCCGTAATCGGCGGCGAGATAGCGAACCGATGCCTCAAGGGCCGCCTTGGCGACGCCCATGACATTGTAGTTCGGAATGACGCGCTGTGAACCATTATAGGTCAGCGTCAGCATGGAGCCGCCGTTTGTCATCAGTTCGGCGGCGCGCTTGGCGATTTCCGTGAAGGAGAAACAGGAAATGACCATGGTGCGGCTGAAATTCTCCCGCGTCGTATCCGCATAGAGACCCTTCAGCTCGTTCTTGTCGGAAAAGCCGATGGCGTGCACGACGAAATCCAGTACACCCCATTTTTCGCGGATCGCCGCAAAAAGCGCGTCGACCGAGGCAACATCCTCGACATCGCACGGCACGATGAAATCGGAACCGAGTTCGGCGGCGAGCGGCTTCACACGCTTGCCGAGCGCCTCTCCCTGATAGGTGAAGGCGAGTTCCGCGCCCTGTGCCGCAAGCGCCTTGGAGATACCCCAGGCGATGGAGTGATTGTTTGCGACGCCCATGATGAGGCCGCGTTTACCCTGCATGATGCCGTTCATTGGCAATTATCCGTTATGACGCTGGAAGACGAGCGTGGCGTTGGTGCCGCCGAAGCCGAAGGAATTGGAAAGGATGGTGTCGATCTTGGCGTTGTCGATGCGGCTGCGAACGATCGGGACGCCTGCAAATTCCGGATCGAGCTCGGAAATATGCGCGCTTTCGCCGATGAAGCGTTCCTGCATCATCAACAGGCCGTAGATCGATTCCTGAACGCCGGCGGCACCCAGCGAATGGCCGGTGAGCGACTTGGTCGACTGGATATGCGGGATCCTGTCGCCGAAGACTTCCCGGATCGCGCCGATTTCCTTGCTGTCGCCAACCGGCGTCGAGGTGCCGTGGGTATTGATGTAGTCGATATCGCCCTTGACGGTGGAAAGCGCCTGCCGCATGCAGCGGATCGCGCCTTCGCCTGAGGGAGCCACCATGTCGTAACCGTCGGAGGTCGCGCCGTAACCGACGATTTCGGCATAAATCTTGGCGCCGCGCGCCTTTGCATGTTCCAGCTCTTCGAGAACCAGCACGCCAGCACCGCCGGCAATCACGAAACCGTCGCGATTGACGTCATAGGCGCGCGAGGCAACGTCCGGCGTATCGTTATATTTGGACGACATGGCACCCATGGCGTCGAAAAGGTTGGACATGGACCAGTCGAGATCCTCATGGCCGCCTGCGAACATCACGTCCTGTTTGCCCCACTGGATCATTTCAGCCGCGTTGCCGATACAATGCGCCGAGGTGGAGCAGGCCGACGAGATGGAATAGTTGACGCCGTGGATCTTGAACCAGGTGGCGAGCGTGGCCGAAGCGGTGGAGGACATGGCCTTCGGCACGGCGAAGGGGCCGATGCGCTTCGGGCTGTTGTTCTTCAGCGTGATATCGGCGGCTTCGACGATGGTACGGGTGGAAGGACCGCCCGAACCCATGATGATGCCGGTACGCTCATTACCGCTGATATCGCTCTCTTCGAGACCGGAATCGGCGATCGCCTGCTTCATGGCCACATGGTTCCACGCGCCGCCCTGCGACAGGAAGCGCATGGCGCGGCGGTCGACCAGATCGGTCGGGTCGAGAGAGGGCTTGCCCCAGACCTGGCATTTGAAACCGTGTTCGGCAAAATCCGGCGAAAATGAAATGCCGGATTTGGCATTGCGCAGGGATGCGGTGACTTCAGCGGCATCACCGCCGATGGAAGAAACAATACCGAGGCCGGTGACAACAACTCGTCTCATGAAAGGGACCTTTTCTTAAGATTTCGGCTGGACGACCGAAGCCGCCCGGCGTTTGTCAGGACTATTCCGTCTGCCTCAGGCAGCCTTTTCCTTCGACAGGCCTACGCGCAGGTCCGTCGCCTGATAAATGGTTTCGCCGTCCGCCTTCAGCCAGCCGTCGGCGGTGCCGAGCACCAGACGACCGCGCATCACGCGCTTGAAATCAATACCATATTGAAGGAGCTTCGTGTGAGGGCGAACCATGCCCTTGAATTTCACTTCGCCGGTGGAAAGCGCCATGCCGCGGCCTTCTTCGCCCAGCCAGCCAAGGAAGAAACCCGTCAGCTGCCACATGCCGTCAAGGCCGAGGCACCCCGGCATGATCGGGTTGCCCTGGAAGTGGCAGGGGAAATACCAGTCGTCGGGGCTGACATCATATTCGGCACGGATGAAACCCTTGTCGAAGGCGCCGCCGGTTTCGGAAATTTCGGTAATGCGATGGACCATGAGCATGGGGGGCAATGGGAGCTGTGCATTTCCCGGGCCGAACAATTCGCCGCGACCGCAGGACAGGATCTCCTCATAATTGTAACTTGATTGCCTCGTTGCCATACCGCTTTCACTTCCCCAGTTACTGGTGTTGATCGACTTCACTAGAGCAAGTTAGGTTCAAAATGAAGCGCTGCAAGGGCAGAGGCCGCTCGGGCGTCATTCTTTGTCTTCGAACCTTCTTTGCAGAAGTCATTACCTCAATATGCCGTCCGCATACAGGAACCATCCGGCTGGAACCAGAGGAAATTTGCAAGAATGGCCGGTTTGCCGCCATTTGCCGCGCCTGACGGCGCTGAAACTATTGAAAGCGCTCGCTGCAAAAGATATATGCTAATGCAATTGATGAGTTTTACTCCTGTGCTCGGAATGGGATTGCATGGCATTTGACGCCACATTGGATATCGGAACGAGGCTGCGGCGCTCGGGGCTGCGCCCCACGCGACAGCGTGTGGCTTTGGGCGATCTTCTCTTCGCAAAGGGCGATCGCCACCTGACGGTCGAGGAACTGCATGACGAGGCGGTCACAGCCGGCGTGCCCGTTTCTCTCGCCACGGTCTACAATACGCTGCACCAGTTCACCGAGGCCGGTCTTATCCGCGTTCTCGCTGTGGAAGGCGCCCGCACCTATTTCGACACCAACGTTTCGGATCACCACCACTTCTTCGTGGAGGGCGAGAACGAGGTTCTCGATATTCCCGTCAATAACCTCCAGATCGACAATCTGCCGGAAGCGCCCGAAGGCATGGAAATCGCCCATGTGGACGTGGTCATCCGCCTTCGCCGCAAGCGTGGCTGAAGCTCTTTGTCCGATAACGGATGTGAAAATGGCGCCCATGGGCGCCATTTCTGTTTTCATCGGTCGTTTTTATATGTCACTTCATGACATCTTCTGGCCGCCTGCCTGGCTTGGCCTTGTAGGGCGGGAAAGTCCAGCCGAAGATCAGCGCGCCGGACCGGATGCCAAATGCCGTCAGGAAACCCGCCGCTGATGCGGCATAAAGCGGCGCGCCGAAAAAATAGACGACAATGAAGGTGGAGGAGCCCAAAAGCGCGCAGGTGATATAGATTTCCGGCCGCAGGAGCACGGAAGGTTCCCCGGCGAGAATATCGCGCAGTACACCACCGAATGTCGCCGTCAAAACGCCGGTGACGATGGCGACTGTTGCGGAGCCGCTGGCGGCAAGACCCTTGGCTGCTCCCATGACGCAATAGGCGGAAAGGCCGAGCGCATCGAGCCAGATCAGCACCCGGTAACGGGATTCGAAGAGATGCGCGGTGAAGAACAGCAGCACCGCGACCGAGACGCAGACGAGAATATAGGTGGGGTTTATCACCCAGAACACCGGCGTCCTGCCCAGCACGAGATCACGCACCGTGCCGCCGCCAATGCCGGTCGCGGCTGCGAAAAACAGGAAGCCGATCAGGTCGAGCTGCTTGCGCGAGGCGGCGAGCGCGCCGGTTGCGGCAAAGACGGCGACCCCGGCATAATCGAGAAAACCTAGAAGCGTCATGAAAAGGTTCCCCCCGGAAACACGGGCTGCGAACACGTCAGTGTCGCGCAAGCACTAAACTCTAGGCTGGCCGCCCGGATGATCGCAACATCCATAACCGAAACGGATGCAAAGGAAAATGCCGTGCGAATCGCTCTCGTTGCCGCTCTTCAGGCGCTGGTTCTCTTGATGTTTCCGGTGACACTCTCGGCGCAGCAGCAGCTGGTAAGTGACCCCGAGATTTATGAAAAGGACCATTTCCGCAACGAGTGCAAGGTGGCGGCCTTCGGCGACGATTTCGTCACGCGGCTGGATATCAACAATGACGGGCTGATGGATGCCGTCGTCAATCATGGCGTTCTCGATTGCGATGGCGAAAAAGGCCGTGCCTGCGACGAAGAGGGATGCCCCTATAATTTTTACGTCCAGGTGAAAGAGGGCGGTTATCTGATGATCGCGACGGCCCGGATTTACGGTTATGATTTCATCAAGCGTTTCGGCAACATGGTTTTCGTGCTGAAGATGCACCCGCGTTATTGCGAGCGCACCGACAAGGAACCCTGCCTGATGACGGTGCGGGTGCGCGGCACGAAATTCGTCACCATCTCGCGAAAGTGACGGCGACGATCTTCACGGCGTAATCCGCCGGATTTTGACCCTTTGATTGTAGCGCTGCCGAAGCGAGCGCGGAATGATGAGGGTGGCGATGGCGGCGGCGAAAACCGTGGCCGCAACCACCCACAGGGCATTGGACTGCAGCGTGGCGCCCAGAATGGCGCCGCAGATCGCGCCGCTGATCATCCCGAGCCAGGGCACGATCTGAATACCCCAGTCGAGGCTTCGTTCGCCCAGAAGAAAACGGCCAATGCCGCGGCCGAAGCGGGAAAGAGCGCCTGTCACATAGGTAAGCCCGATCGGCAGCCCCTCTATATGTTCGACGGCGGCGTTGACCATGCCCATGGCGAAAACGACGCAATAAAATTGCGCGAGAGCGGAGGCCTCGTCGCCGAGCAGCGCGGCAATGACCACCAGCGATCCCACCGCCATCAGGACGGCAAAGATGCGCCGGTCGAACTTATGCGCCACCACGATGCCGCCGGCATTGCCCGCCACGAAGGCGATGATCGCGAAAAGCAGTTTTGCGGCATGGGAATAGAGGCCGGCCTCCACCGAAACGGCGGCGCGCGTGGTGTTGCCGGTCATGAAGGACACGAAGTCGCCTGAAATATGCAAGCCCACGGCATCCGTCATGCCGGCGATGAAGGAAATGGCGGCAACCAGCGCAATTCCAGTTCCGGTCCGCCTTGCTCTGATGATACTGCGACGTCTTTGTCTGGTCATGGTAAGAGCTCGATATGGAAAAACAGCATGCCCGTGCAGAGGGCCGTGTTATCCTATGTCTAGAATGCCGGGCGGTGCGTTTGCAATCGTTCTGGAGGCGCTCGGAAGCTTCTATTTTGTCTAGACAAATATAAAATCCCTGCCTACCATGCCTCAAATAAAGCGAAAAACAACATCGCACAAAAATAAATCAAAAGGGGTTCAGATCATGAGAAAAACGTGGGTTCTCGCCACCATTGCAGCGCTCGTCTCATCCGCTTCAGCCTATGCCGAGACGTCGGTAACGATCGGCATGTCCGGCTGGACTGGTTTTGCGCCGCTGACGCTTGCCAAGCAGGCCGGCATTTTCGAAAAGAATGGCCTGAAGGTCGATATCAAGAAGATACCGCAGGCCAGCCGGCATCTGGCCCTTGCTTCTGGTGATATCCAGTGTGCCGCCACCACGGTGGAGACATGGATCGCGTGGAATGCCAATGGTGTGAAATCCACGCAGATTTTCCAGATGGACAAATCGCACGGCGCCGATGGCATTGCGGTGCGCAGCGATGTCTCGAAGATCACGGATCTCAAGGGCAAGACGGTTGCAGCGTCTGCGCCGGGCACGTCCCCTTATTTCTTCCTTGCCTGGATTCTCAAGGAGAATGGTCTGACGCTCAAAGACGTTAAAGTCGTCAACCTTGAGCCGGGACCGGCCGCGCAGGCATTTGTCGCCGGTCAGAACGATGCAGCCATGACCTATGAGCCCTATCTCTCCACAGTGCGCGCCGCGCCCGACAAGGGCAAAATCCTTGCGACGACGCTGGATTACCCCGCCGTCATGGATACGTTCGGCTGCACGCCGGATTTCCTGAAGGCCAATCCGCAGGCGGCGAAAGCCCTGGCGGACAGCTATTTCCAGGCTCTCGACCTCATCAAGTCCGACCCCGAAAAGTCCTATGAGACGATGGGAGCGGATGTGAAGCAGGCGGGCGAGGCTTTTGCCGCTTCGGCAAAGTTCCTCGAATGGCAGGACAAGGCCGCCAACCAGAAGTTTTTCGAGGGTGAATTCAAGACCTTCTCTGAAAAATCGGCCGATCTGCTGCTGGAAATCGGCGTGATAAAGTCGAAACCCGATCTTTCGACACTCGCGGATACCTCCTTCATCAAGTGACAGAAAAAGGCGGCCGCATTCCCTGCGGGGAATATTGCGGCCAAAAATAAGTGAGAGCGTCGATTTGTGCACCACGACAGGCGCACGGCGCTCTGATGGCGCGGCGAAAATGCCGCGCCGGTTTTTTAGACAGGCGACAGATGCAACCTCTTCAACCCATAACGAACAGTACGAGGATTATCCTCGGCATCCTGTTTTTCGTGCTGTTTTTTTCCGCCTGGGGCTTTGCCACGCTGGGCGGCTTCGTGTCGCCAACCTTTCTGGCCGACCCCATTACCATGCTGAAGGACGGCATCTATCTTCTGACCGATCAGGGGTTTGCCAGCGATATCGGCATGACGATCTGGCGCGTGGTGGGTGGTTTCGTGCTGGCGTCGCTCATTGCTGTGCCGGTTGGCATCGCCATGGGAGCTTATAAGCCCATCGAGGCGCTGCTTGAACCCTTCGTCTCCTTCGCGCGCTATCTGCCGGCTTCCGCCTTCGTGCCGCTGCTCATTCTCTGGGCCGGCATCGGCGAGATGCAGAAGCTGCTGGTTATCTTCATAGGTGCGGTGTTCCAGATCATCCTGATGGTGGCCGTAGCGGTTGCCGGCACGCGCCGGGATCTGGTGGAGGCAGCCTATACGCTGGGCGCGAAGGACCGGGGCGTGGTGCGCCGTGTCCTCATTCCCGCCAATGCGCCCGATATTGCCGAAATCCTCCGCCTTGTCCTTGGCTGGGCCTGGACCTATGTCATCGTGGCGGAACTGATCGGCGCTTCCTCGGGGATTGGCTATATGATCATCAACAGCCAGGCGCTGATGGCGACCGGCCAGATCATCTTCGGCATCATCGTCATCGGCATTATCGGCCTTATTTCGGATTTTGCATTCAAATCGCTGAACCGGAAGCTTTTCGCCTGGAGGCTTGCCTGATGAGCGAACTCGTTATCAAGGGCGTCAGCCGCACCTTTCCCGGTGTTCAGGGCGGGCAGCCGACGCTGGCCTTGCAGCCGACGAATCTGGAAATCCCCCGCAATGATTTCGTCACCATCCTCGGCCCGTCGGGATGCGGGAAATCAACCCTGCTGCGCATCATCGCCGGTCTCGACCGCCCGACGACGGGTGAGGTCCTTCTCTCCGGCAAGGCGGTGACGGGCCCGGGGGCGGATCGCGGCATGGTGTTCCAGTCCTATACGCTGTTTCCCTGGCTGACGATCCGCGAAAACGTCGCCTTCGGCCTGCGCGAACGCGGCGCGGCCGAGAAGGAAAAATGGGAGATTGTCGATAGCTATATCGACAAAGTCGGCCTGCGCGGCTTCGAAAACCATTGGCCGAAACAATTGTCCGGCGGCATGCAGCAGAGGACAGCCATTGCCCGCGCTCTGGCGAACGGCCCGAAAATCCTGCTGCTCGATGAGCCTTTCGGCGCTCTCGACAACCAGACGCGCGGGCTGATGCAGGAATTGCTGCTCGGTATCTGGGAGCGGGAGCAGAAGACGGTCATTTTCGTCACCCATGATATCGAGGAGGCGGTCTTCATGGCGTCGCGTGTGGTGACCATGTCCGCAAGGCCGGGCCGTATCAAGTCGATCACACCGGTCGACCTGCCGCATCCGCGCCACTACACCGTCAAGGCCAGCCCGGAATTTTCGCAGCTGCGCGCCAAGCTTACGGAGGAAATACGCAGCGAGGCGATTGCCGCCGCTGCCCATGGATAGTCGATCCGGCAAAGGGGAGGATGGAAGCATCGGGATGAGGAGCACAGACGCCGATCTTCAGGAGAAATCGCTACACGAGCGCATCCGCAATGATGTCGAGCGCCACATCATGTCGGGCGAATGGCCGCCGGGTTATCGTATTCCCTTCGAACACGAGATGACCCGGCAATATGCCTGTTCGCGCATGACGGTGAACAAGGCTCTCGGCGAACTGGTGCAGCGGGGCCTGATTGAAAGACGCCGGCGTCTCGGCACTTTCGTTCGCCAGCCCCATGCGCAATCGGCCGTGCTGGAGATCCATGACATTGAACGGGAGGTGCAGGCGCTCGGTCTCGTTTACGGTTATCGTCTCGACAAGCGACATCTGCGCCCTGCAGGGGAAAAAGACGGCGCAGCCATGGCCCTTGCGGCCGATGCCCCGGTTCTGGAACTCACCTGCACGCATTTTGCCGGCGGCGTTCCCTTTTGCCTTGAAGAACGCATCATCAATGCCACCGCCGTTCCTGACGCCGAATTTGCGGATTTTTCGCAGGTTGGGCCAGGAACGTGGCTGCTGAAGATGGTGCCCTGGAGCGCTGCCGAACATCGGATCAGCGCCGTTTCCGCCGACCGTAAAAATGCGATGGCGCTGGGTATCGCTTCCGGTGCGGCCTGTCTGGTCATTGATCGGCGGACCTGGCATGGGGCGGATCATATTACCCGCGTCCGGGTCACCTATCCCGGCGATCGACATGCGCTCATTGCGCAGTTTTCACCCTCACAGAACAGCTGAAGACCGTCGATCGGTCAATTTTTTGTAAAGAAGAGTTTACGGGTCGTCTTTTGACAATATAATAGTTGTCAAAAGAACTCAGGTTTATTATCGGAACGTCAAGCTTTCACGACGGCATCCGTTCATGACCCCGGTTTTAAGGAACCGGTCAATCTGCGGATGAGTTCATCGACGGAAATCCGGGATAAAAATTATGTCAGCTGAGACCTCAACTTCCTCCGCATCTTTCAACAGGGCAAATACAACACGGCATCTCTCCCTTGCCATGGCTGTCACCTTGCTGGCCGGCTTAAGCGCCGGCGCGGTTTTCGCTCAGACGGCATCGGAAACCCAGATACAGCCGGCACCGCAAACGCAAGCGGTTCAGCCTGCAACACCGAGTGCTCCGGCCACCGCGCCCGTTCAGCCTTCCGCGACAGCGCCGGAACAGCCGGCCGCTAGCGCACCGTCGCAGCCCTCGTCAACTGAACCCGCACAGGCCCAGCCTGCACCCACACAGCCCGCGACAGATACCGCGCCGCAGCCGACGCAGCCCGTGCAGACGAACCAGACGGCCGCGCCGAATGAAGCCGCGACCCCGATAGAGCCTGTCAGCGCTGTGCCCGCAAGCGCCGAACATCGTGCGGATATCCCGCACAACCTGTCTCCCTGGGGCATGTTCATGGCGGCGGACTGGGTCGTGAAGGGCGTGATGATCGGTCTTGCCTTCGCATCACTGGTCACCTGGACGGTCTGGGTAGCAAAATCAGTTGAGCTTGCGGGTGCGCGGGTGCGCGCTGGCGCGACGCTCAAGGTCATTCGCAGGGCAAAAACCTTGAACGAGGCCACCGAGGCAGTTGAAAAGAGGGGCGGTCCGGCAGCCTTGATGCTGCGCATGGCAACCCACGAAATGCAGCTTTCCGATGCGGTGGTCGAACATACCGACGGCGGCGGCATCAAGGAGCGTGTGTCCTCGGCGCTGTCGCGTATCGAAACCCATGCCGGTCGCCGCATGTCGCGCGGAACGGGTGTTCTGGCGACCATCGGTTCCACCGCTCCCTTTGTCGGCCTGTTCGGCACCGTCTGGGGCATCATGAACTCCTTCATCAGTATTTCGGAATCGCAGACCACCAATCTCGCCGTCGTCGCGCCTGGTATTGCCGAGGCGCTTTTGGCCACCGCCATCGGCCTCGTCGCCGCTATTCCGGCCGTGGTGATCTACAACGTCTTCGCCCGTTCCATTACCGGATACCGGCATCTGCTGGCGGATGCGGCAGCCGGCGTGGAACGCCTCGTCAGCCGCGACCTCGATTTCCGCCGCATTCCGCCGGGCAGTGCGAGCAAGCCCGCCGTGTCGCTGGTTGGACGGTGATTGGTCATGGCTGGCGGCATTCGCGAAAATAGCGGAGACGATCTCTCCGAAAACCACGAGATCAACGTCACGCCCTTCATCGACGTGATGCTTGTTCTGCTCATCATCTTCATGGTGGCCGCACCGCTCGCCACCGTTGATGTGAATGTCGATCTGCCGGCATCCACCGCCAAACCGGCGGAGCGCCCGGAAGAGCCGCTTTATCTGACTGTCAAGGACGATCTGTCGCTCAATCTCGGCAATGATGCGGTTGCCCGCGAAGCATTGGCGGCAGCGATCGACCGGCAGACGGGTGGCAAGAAGGATACGCGCATCTTCCTGCGCGCCGATAAAGCGGTTGATTATGGTCACTTCATGGAAATCATGAACCTGCTGAGAGATGCCGGCTATCTGAAGATCGCCCTTGTAGGGCTGGAAAACGCGGCTGCCGCATCGCAGCCCGCTGCCGCTGGCCAACCAGCAGCGCCGGCGGGGCAGGGAACCGCGCCATGAGTGAAAACGGCTATCCGCAGGCTCGGCATTCCCGTCTCGGGGAAGTGACGCTGTGGTCTGCCGCGGCGGTGCTCATGCTGAGCGTTCATGCGGGGTTTGCTTATTATCTGATGCAGGAGCCCGAGGAGCTGGATGCCGGCGGGCCGCCGCCTGCCGCGATCATGATCGAAATGGCGGCGATACCGGAAGCCGTCAACACCGAAGAAACGACGCAGGCGCAGGATGTCGAAGACGCCGAAGAGGTAAAGAGCGACAGCAGCGAACCGGTGGAGGAAGCAGCCCCCGAAGAGCCGCCGCCACCGGAGCCGGTGGCGGAAACGCCGCCGCCAGAGCCCGTGCAGCCACCTGAACCGCCGGTCGAGGAGATCGTCGAACCGCAGGAAATTCCCGAGCCGGTGGAGCCGATCGATCCCGTCCAGGAGCAGATGATGGCGGAACTCGAAAATGTCGAGGTTCCCTTGCCCGTCATACGGCCTCCGCCGCCACCTGTCGAAAAGAAGGTGGAAAAGAAAGAGCCGGAAGAGAAAAAGAAGGTCGAGCGCCAGCGTCCCAAACCGCAACAGGCATCGGAACTGCGTGAAACGGCGAAAGCAGAAGCCCAGCAGTCCGACCGGACGGCGGCATCGCGCAGCAATGCCGGCTTTTTCTCGTCCTCGTCCGCCTCGCCGGCGAAATGGGGATCGAAGGTCCGTTCGCATATTCAACGGCGCAAGCCCCGGTCGCTGCGCAGTGATGCTATGACTGCGACGGTTCGCTTCAGGGTTAATGATGCTGGCGCCATCAGCGGGGTCAGCGTTGTGCAGTCCACAGGCGATTCCTCGATCGACCAGCAGATTACGGCATGGATTCAGAGCGCCTCACCCGTGCCTGCTCCGCCTCCGGACGCAAACAAAACGATCACATTGCCGATCAGCATCCGCTAGGCCGCCCGCTTAAGTCACCCCTTGGGTATGTTCACTATTCCTCGCGCGCGGCCCGGTTTGGGCGTGAATAACATTTCGCGAATGTTTTTGATGGTGTAGGTCTTGTCGACTTCACAAGCAGAGGCATTCCGGAATGAAATTCTCAATCGCAGAGGCGGAGGATCTCGTATCCTCTATCTTTGAGCGCAACGGCGTTCTGCCGCAAAACGCCCGTTCGGTGGCGAAGGCACTTGTCGCCTCCGAGGCGGCTGGCCAGAGCGGACACGGTTTTCGTCGCATCCCCGTCTATGTCCGCCAGGCGCGGGTTGGAAAGGTTGATGGCAAGGCGCGTCCGGTGGCGACGCGCGTGAAGCCGGGTGTGCTCTCCATCGACGCCAATCACGGTTATGCCTATCCGGCGATCGATTGCGCCCTTGGGGAGTTGCCTGAAATGGCCCGGCAGCAGGGCATCGCGCTCGCCGCGATCCACCGCTCCCATCATGCCGGTGTTATGGCGCTGACCGTCGAGCGGCTCGCCGAAATGGGTCTTGTAGCGCTCATGTTCGCCAACGCGCCCGCATCCATGGCGCCCTGGGGCGGCAGTAAACCGCTTTATGGAACCAATCCAATCGCCTTCGCCACCCCCGTCGGCGGCGCCGATCCGCTGGTCATCGATCTCGCGCTCTCAAAGGTCGCGCGCGGGAAGATCATGGCCGCCCGCCAGAAGGGTGAAACGATCCCCGGCGACTGGGCGCTCGACAGAAACGGCCGGCCGACGACCGATCCCGAAGAGGCCATAGAGGGTACTATGGTGCCCGCAGGTGAGGCCAAGGGTGCTGCGCTGGCGTTGATGGTAGAGATCATGGCCGCTGCGATTACCGGCGGGAATTTCGCATTCCAGGCTTCTTCGCTTCTGGACGACAAGGGCGCTCCGCCCTCCCTCGGCCACACGATCATCGCCATTGACCCGGTATCGTCGGGCGGCGCGGCCTTTACCGAGCGGCTGGCGCTTATCGCCGGCGAGATCGAAAAACAGGAAAGTGTGCGTCTGCCCGGTCGTCGCAGTCAGGGTATTCGCAAACAGGCGCTGGAAAGTGGCATCGTGATCGAAAGCGATATTCTGGCCGAAATTCAATCGCTCTAAAGTCCCCACAATAATAAAACCCGGCGGGTCGAATAGGACCCGCCGGGCAAACCGTAAATGGCTGCTTTGCATCTGCGTCGATAGGGCGGGACATCATGTCCAGCCCACCTTTGGTCCGCCATCCCGCCATTGATATGGAAGGATTTTGACGCAGAAAGCCGCTCATTCGGTTTTCAGCTTACGGGAGGGGACGTTCGCGTAAGCTTGGACTTGAGCAGGTGGTGACTACGCTTCCTGTTCGATCAGGCCGCGCAGCAGTGCGATGCTGACGGCATTCAGCAGATTGGCCGCGCCCAGCCTTTGGCGCACGCGTTCAAGAGTATCCTTCACGTCTGCTTCGTCCGCACCTGTAATCAAGGCGACGTGGGAGGGATGCTTGCCTCTCGCCACCAGCCCGAGATATTGCCGCTCACGCTCCGAAAGGATGATTTCGCGTGTCTGGCGATGTTCATGCGGCGTATTTGAAGACATTTCTTTCAGCCTCAAAAGAGATTGACCTTCCCGGGGCACGATCAGGCAATGGTTCATTCCCCGAAACCAGCTCGCTAACCGCTCTGTCTAGACGCGAACAGAAACGTTAATTTCGCCAATAGGTTTCATCTGGCATCGGGAATTATGCAGTAAAAGGTCGCTTTCGCAGCCAGCTGATCCCGGCGTGGACGCTCTATTCCGGGGCATTGGGAGGAACTGCGACAACCGATATCGCCGGAGACCATAATCGGTCCGGCGCGAAGGCAGCTTCCAAGCTCTGGAATGTTTTTTGTCACACCCTAGGGATATGCGGCGTTCTCATAGGCGATGTACTACGCCGATAGAATAACATCTCGCGCCAAGTTTTTCGTTTTATTGTTATGTTTCGGCACATATTGCGATGAGAGGCGACATATTTCTCAAATTGAATGCGTCATTCCGAAATATTGATACCGTAAACATGTATCATCCGGTGGAATGATGCGCGTGTTTCTTGCGAATGTCCGTCGGTGTTGCCCCGAACCAGCGGGAAACGGAACGCGAAAACGCACCTGGCGTCGAATAGCCAAGCCTGTAACTGATGTCGGATACCGGAAGATCGCTTTCCACGAGGAGTTTAAAACCGGCGTTTTTGCGAATGGCATCCTTTATCTCGTTGAGATTGGTGCCGAGCTCAGCGAGCCGCCGTTGAAAACTCCGTTCCGACAGGTTGAAATAGGGAGCGATCTCGCTGAGCGAAAGCTCGGCATCCGAGAGCCGCATCTGCATATACCGCTTCACCTGGTCGATGAAATGGGTCGCATCCGCCGATGTCTCCGGTCGCAACATGCGGCATTGCAGATTCATCAGTTCGAACAGCCGCTCATCCGTATTCGGATTGACCACATCGAGAAGCGATACCGGAAGACGCATGGTATGGATCGGCTGGGAAAAACTGACGCGCCGGGTCATTTTTTCTTTAAATAGCTGAATATTATTCGGTTTCGGCCGCTCCAGACCGATCTCGATCTGGTTGATACGATCTCCGAGAATATCACGGAGGCGCTGTACCAGGACGGCGAGCGACAAATCCACATATTGATCGCGTTTGGCAATCACCGGTGCGAAGGACCATGACAGGGTTACCTGCGTGGCATCCGTTACCATGGTGAAATTGCTGTTGTTGGTGGCGTAATAGACATGGTCCTGAAGAAAGCGCAGGAAGGCCCGTACCGTCGGCGCGCTGATCAGGCCATATCCGAACGCGCCGGATGCGCCCGCTGGAAAGGCGGAGGCGCATTGCAGGCCAAAGGCGTCGTCACCGGAAATCAGTGCGCAGGTTTCGAGCAGACGGGAAAATCTATCGAGGCTGATGCGTTCCGTCAGGCTGCTGAATGTGGCGGGATCAATATCAAGAGCCTTGCAGATGGGAGTGATATCGATGCCCCGTGACCGGGCATAATTGCTGACGCCGGCAGCCAGACCGGCCACCACACTTATCTCGTCACTGACCCTTTTTTCAGGCATCCCTCGCCTTGGCGTACCATGTTTGGAAATTGTCGCCTGATGGTAAGCCCTGAGACAGCGTTTGTCGAGCAGCCCGGCTGCGGGATTCTAAGTACGGCTGGAGCCGACACTCTGCTGCAATAGCCGCAGGATGGTTTTGCCGGCGTCTTCGATTGCGCCGCTATTATCGACGGTCGTCACGTCGAAGTCCCCTACGACCGTCAGGGAACTGCGTTCCAGCCGTCGGAGAATATCTTCCCGGCTTTCCCGTCCGCGCTGCTCCAGCCGCCTTGCCAGCACGTCCGGCTGTGCGACGATGTTCACGACCTTGAGACGGGAAAAGGCGGTGCCGAAATGGGGCAGGGCGGAACGTGATCCGTTGGCGATGACCACGTCTCCCGCGTCGAGATGATGATAGACGGCAGCTGGAATGCCGTATTTCAGCCCATGCGCCTCCCAGGAAACCGCGAAGGCGCCTGCATCTTTCAGGCGGTTGAATTCGTGCATCGAAACGGCATCGTGATTTTCACCGCCCGCGTCGCCGCTGCGGGTAATGACGCGACGCGTGAAGTGGAAACCCGGCCGGCCGGAAAGCTGGGTCGCCGCATAATCCATCAGCGTGTCCTTGCCGGCCCCGCTCGGGCCGACAACCACGATCATCGTACCGGGCGATTGTTCGCGCCGGCTATCATGCCCATCGTCGGTCATGCCACGCGCTTGCCCTGACGCCAGACGGAACGGGCGACCGGCACGCCATCCTCGCGGTGAACCCGGACCAGATCGGCCCGCAATCCCGTCGCAATACGACCGCGATCAAGTAGGCCAACAGTCCGGGCGGGCGTGGCGGTGACCATGCGCAGCGCTTCCGGCAGGGTGATGGCTTCCACCTGGTCGGCAAGCAGGAACGGTGCGAAGAGCAGGCTGAACGGCACGTAGTCGGAAGAAAGAACATCCAGCACGCCGATCTCGGCGAGATCGCGGGCGGCGATATTGCCGGAATGGGACTTGCCGCGAACGATGTTCGGCGCACCCATCAGTACGCTCATGCCGGCGCTGTGTGAGGCTTTTGCGGCTTCGACGCTGGTCGGGAATTCCGCCAGCTTCACGCCGTGGCCGATCGCTTCGCCTACATGTGCTTCGGTGGCGTCGTCATGGCTCGCAACGGTGATGCCGCGTTCGGCGCAGCGGGCGGCCAGATAATCGCGGTGCTTGGTGGAATATTCCGCTGACGCGGCCTGCCGGCGCCGCACGAATTCGGCGAAGGCCTCGTCGCTCAATCCGCGCTTCTTCTGATAATAGAAGATATACTGATCCATGGACTGGAACTGGCGCTGACCCGGGGAGTGGTCCATCAACGAAATCAGCCGTACGCGCGGATCCGTTTCGAAGTCTTCGAAATGGTCCAGTACGTCGGCGGACGCCACTTCGCAGCGCAGATGCAGCAGGTGGTCTGCGCGCAGGCGGTTCTGATCCGCTGCCGCCTCGATGGCGTCAGCCATCTCCCGCATTTCGCCCTTCTCGAAGCCGCCATCCTCATCCGAACCAAGCCGCAGGCAGTCGAACACGGTGGTGATGCCGGAGGCGGCCACCTGCGCGTCATGCGCCTGAATGGCGGCAATCTTGTCCCATATCACGCCGGGACGCGGCGAATAATGCTGTTCCAGATGGTCGGTATGCAGTTCCACCAGACCGGGGATCAGAAAGTCACCTTCAAGGTCTTCGCCGGTTTTGGAAGCGCCCTCGCTGATATCGGCAATCTTGCCGTCACGGATCAGGACGGATCCCAGAATAATATCGTCTTCCAGAACGATACGGGCATTGGAAAGGGCGTGCTCGGTCATGGGTTCGCATCTTTCTTTGGTGGCTGGCCAAGGGGGTGCCAGCTATGAACGGTAAAGGGTGCGCCGCGCGTTTCTTCAATGAACAAAGCGAGGCCGGAAATAGTGAGAGGCTTGTCAACGAATTCGGAAAACCGCGCCGAAAGCACCTCGTGCATGGCGGGCTGTTCGGTTTCATCGATGCGGCCGGTCAGCGTCATGTGAAAACGGAAATCATCCATGACATGCGGATAACCCCAGAGCGACAGATTTTGCCGCTGGCTTTCCGTCAGCATCTGTGGACGCCGACGGGCAATATCGGTCTCGGAGAGGGGTGCGCGAAACCGGTCGAAATGATCGACGATCTCGGCGGCAAAATCCTGCAGCGGCTGATAGGTGCGGTCGGGAACCAGTGCGTAAAAAGGCCCGAGCGCACCGACAACGACGCGCGGAATTTCGAAGGCGGACTGGCGGGCTGCGAAATCTTCGAAGGCCGAGAGCAGCTCCGCTTCGCTGTATTTTTCGGCAAGTTCGAAAGGAGCCTTCAGCGTCGCGTGGAAACCGTAGCGGCGAGGCTCCTCCGTCATCTCGGCATAGTCGTCGTGGTCGTCATGCAATGTGCCGGAAAATGCATTGCGGCCCAGCCATCGTGACGCTGCCTCGGTCAACGGATGATCTTTAGCCGGAGAAAAATAGATGGCGTAGCGCACGGCAAGCACTCTTCAGTGTCATGGGAAACCAGGGATGAGAAGCTATTTGGCGTGACTCGCCCGCTTCCCGCAAGGTCAGGAGTGCGAGGTAATCGGTTTCCGTGACAGAATGATGATGCGGAAGGAAAAAAGCGCATTCGAAATGCGGCAAATCTTCAGAATATGCCGAAGACACAGAAGGACCTGACGAGGCGGTGCGGCTGGCAGAAATAAGGACTGCGCGAGTGTCCTGATGGGATGACGAACGTCGTTGCGACTTTCGTCATCCCACCCCATCAAAGCTCAGTGCTGTGTTTTGCCGATCAGGCGCGAACGCAGTGAGTTAGAGATATGGTCGAACAGGAAAACGACCAGGAGGATAAGCAGAACCATATAGGCGACCTTGTCCCAGTCGGCATTGGTGCCCATCGCTTCCAGTAGTTTAAGACCAATGCCGCCCGCACCCACCGCACCGATGATGGTGGCGGAGCGCGTGTTGCTTTCCCAGAAATAAAGCGATTGCGAAATGAAGACCGGCAGAACCTGCGGCAGCACACCGAAACGATTGACGGCAATCGGGGATGCGCCGACCGATTTGACGCCCTCGCGCTGCTTGTCATCGACATTCTCCAGCGCCTCAGCATAGACCTTGCCCAACGCTCCTGTATCGGTGAAGAAGATCGCGGCAATGCCGGGGATCGGTCCGGGGCCGAAACTGCGAGTGAAGAACAGCGCCCAGATCAGCATGTCGATCGAGCGCAGGAAGTCGAACAGGCGCTTCATGCCCCAGTTTGCGGCCTTGTTGGCGGTAATGTTGCGCGCGGCGATAAAGGCGAGCGGCAGGGCGACGACTGTACCGAACAGCGTGCCGACAAAGGCCATGACCAGCGTCTGCATCAGCTTGGAAAGAATATCGGCATGTTGCCAGACGCTGTTGTCGAGGAAATCATCGACCATGTGGCCGATATTGGAGCGCTCGGGATCGAGCCTCTCTCCCCACAGTGCGAGAGCGGCGAGTTCGCCATAACCCTTGCCCCAGAATTCCGATTTGGTGTCGAACAGGAAGTTCGCCCATCCGAGGAAGCGGCGCTGCACATAGACCTGGCTGGCGCGGATTTCCGCCTGACCAGCAAAACCGTAATGCACGAGGACCTTCTTGCCGTCCTGCTGGATTTCGTCGGGCAGGCCCTGTGGTGCGACCGCTGCATCGTCGTTGATGACAACAGGGTAGCTCTTGCCGTCGACATAAACATCCACCCGTGTCGGCGTCACGTCGAGGCGGTTGTCCGAGCCCGCATAAACGACGCTATAGCCGCCATCCGGCAAAGGCTGCAGCCAGTCGATCTTTGCATTTGTCGGATATTGACCGCGGCTCGACCATTGCGGCTGAACCTTGCCGTCTTCGAAACGAAGGCGTGGCTGGGCGCGCCAGGAGTACCAGTCCTGAATATAGCTCGAGGCGCGATCCCAGCGGCCCTGCATGAAAGCCGGACCGACATTGAAAAAGAAAAAGCAGCCGATGAGATAGGCAGTGACGGCGAGAAGGCCGACGAGCAGACCATATCGCTGCATGAAACTGCGGTTGAACACCTGCGGATGTGCAGCCGTCAATCTTTCGCGGTCGGCGGTGTTGAGAATGAAGCTGGACGACATCAGGCCGCTCCCCGTCCGAATTCGAAGGATTGCTGGCCGATCAGCCTGCGGCGCAGCCAGCTGGAAAACTGGTCTACGGCGATGATGGTGATCAGCAGAAGGATGATGATGGCATAGGTTTTCGACGCATGATCGTTGCCAATCGACAGCCGAAAGACCTCACCGATGCCGCCGCCGCCGACCGCACCGATGATGGTGGAGGCGCGTACGTTGATTTCGGCGCGCAGCAAGGCGTAGGAAACGAAATTGGGCAGAACCTGCGGCACGATGGCGAAACGCACCCGCTCCAGCCAGTTGGCGCCGGCGGCGCGCAGACCTTCATCCGGCTTCATGTCGGCATTTTCCACCACTTCGAAGAAGAGCTTGCCTAGCGCACCGATCGTGTGGACCGAAATCGCGATGATCGCCGCGATCGGACCGATCGACAGGATGGCGGTGAGCAGCCCGGCAACGACGATTTCCGGAAAGGCGCGCAGCACTTCCATCACCCGGCGCACCACCCAGCGCACGAGGCCGGCGCCGACGAGGTTGGTGGAGGCGAAGAAGCAGAGCACGAAGGCGAAGCCTGTACCGATGATGGTCGAGACGAGTGCGATGTTGAGGGTAATGATCAGCTGGTAGATGAAATGCGGTATGTAGAAACTGTCGGTGATGTAAACACGATCCGCAATATAATTATATTTCATCGAGCCGTTGTCATAGGGCGACGGCAGGTCGAACATCGCCCGGACGATTTCCATCGGACTATCGGGCACAAAGGTTTTCATGAAATCGAAAAAATACGGCAGGCGCTCGAAGAACTTGCCTGAATTGGCCGCATTGGCGAAATTCAGCGAGGCGGCGAGGATGACGAGAAAGATCACGAGCGAAATGGCAGTATAAATCCGCCGCGTCGCAAGCTGCTGTTGATAGTGGCGCATGACCGTCTGGGACGATGCGCTCAATCCCTCGGGCGTGAGGATACCATGGTGCAGTGTGGTCGCCATGCCGCTTTCCTTTATTGGCAAAAACGGCGATGCCGCAAGGCACCGCCGCTTTCGGAACGGTGGGTCAGGATCAGCCGCCGATAACGGACTTACGGGCGTCGACGATCGTCTGGTAGAAGGACGGATCAACCTTGATGTAAGCGGTGTTCTTGCCCTGCGTGTAACCCTGGAAGCAGGCGAGGTCCTTCTTGGGCAGTTCCATGAAGAAGTCTTCGACCTTCTTCTTCATGCTGTCGCCGAGCTTGTTGGCGACCATCAGCGGGCCGTTCGGGATCAGCGGCGACTTCCAGACTTCGACGATATCGTCCATGTCGAGGTTGCCCTTCTTCACCATCTGGTGAAGGTTGCCGCCCGAGTAGCCTTCTTCCCACTTGCCAACGCCCGAACCGAAGGTGGTGCCAACGTCGAACTTCTTGTCGAGAACGGCGAGAACGAGGTTCTCATGGCCGCCGCCGAAGCCGGTTTCAGCGAAAAATTCCTTGATCGGCGTGCCGGTTTCCTTCGGGATGGCGACGTTCGGAACGAGGAAGCCAGAAGTGGAATCTGGGTCGGCGAAACCGATCTTCTTGCCCTTGGCGTCTGCAAGCTTCTTGATGCCGCTGTCCTTGCGGGCAACCATGATGGTGTAATAACCGCTGGAACCGTCAGAACCCGTATAGGTCAGGATCGGATCGACGGCCTTGGGGTCTGCGAGCGCGATCTTGGCGTAGGAGGAAGCGCCCATGGAGGCGATGTCGATGGTGCCGCCGAGCAGGCCCTGAATGACGCCGTTATAGTCCGGCGACGGGAAAACCTGAACTTCGGAAACGCCGGTCGCGGCCTTCAGGCCATCGGCAACGCATTTCGTGCTGCGGATCATGTCGGCTTCGTTTTCGGAACCGTCGAGACCGATGCGCAGAACCTTGACGTCCTGAGCCATGGCGGAACCGGCCAGAACGCCAAGGGCGACTGCCGAAAGAAGGACTTTCTTCAACATGGACTTTCTCCTGTTTCCCGGCGAGCCGGAGTTTGTTTTGAAATACCGGCCCTTGACGCGGGCGCAAACGATGCTGAGCGGTTCCTCAGAGCCCGGCGAGAGCCAGCGGTTCGGGACCGGCAGATTGCTGTACCGGACGGGCGGGAAGCTGCGCGCCGGGAATATTGATGCTGGTTGAGGTCATGGTCTCGTCGATGCCGGCTCCGTGTGAATCGGTGCCGTAGATTTCCGCGACCGCCGCAGCCGTCAGGTCAGCCGGCGTGCCATCAAAGACGACGCGGCCCTGCGACATGCCGATGATACGTTCGCAATAATTGCGCGCCGTATCCAGCGTATGCAGGTTGGTGATGACGGTGATGCCTTCGCGCTCATTGATGTCGCGCAGCGCGTCCATGACGATCTTGGCGTTCAGCGGATCGAGCGAAGCAATCGGCTCATCGGCCAGCACCATCTTCGGAGACTGCATCAGCGCACGCGCAATGGCGACACGCTGCTGCTGGCCGCCGGAAAGCGTGCCCGCCGCCTGCATGGCCACATGTTCGATGCCCAGTCGCTCCAGCGCGGCGATCGCCATCAGCCGCTCTTCATGGGTGAAGATGTTGAAAAGGCTGAGCGCCGTCGAACGGTGATTGAGGCGGCCGAGCATGACATTGGTCAGCACGTCAAGGCGCGGCACCAGATTGAACTGCTGGAAGATCATGGCGCAGTCGCGCTGCCAGTTGCGGAGCGCCGCGCCCCTCAACGCCGAAACTTCCGTGTCGTTGAAATGAATGGAACCCGAGGAGGGGTCAACGAGGCGGTTGATCATGCGCAGCAGCGTCGATTTTCCCGCACCCGAGCGTCCGATCACGCCGACCATCTGACCTTGCGGTATCTCGACATCAACGGAATCGACCGCAGTGTGCTTGCCGAAACGGCGCGTGACTTGCTTCAGGTGAAAGCTCATTTCCCCGTCCAATCTTCTTTTGACGGGGTTCGACGTAACAGCGGCGCGTGAAGTGGGGATGTCAGTTTGATGAATAAAATATTACAGATTTCCCCGGGCTTGGCGTCCACCTGTTCGCCGACGAAGCTCTCGAGAGGCATGTCAGGGCGTTGAAATTCGCCGGCATTTTAGAGTGTATCGACAAAAATCCCGGGGTTTCGCCCCGGGATTTGCACTTGCCTTGCCAGAGGTGAGATTTCACCCACCATATTTTGCAACGAAATCCTTGGCATCCAGGTTGCGGAAATCGTCGAGAGCGACGCGCAATGTTCCGTGATCCCAATCCCACCACTTCAGATCATCCATTTGCCGGCCCAGCTCCGTCGGGAAGCGTTCCCGGATCAGCCGTGCGGGTACGCCGCCGACAATGGTATAGGGCGCAACGTCTTTCGAGACGACCGCACCCGCCCCGATCACCGCGCCGTTCCCAACTGTGACGCCGGGCAGGATCGTTGCGCCATGGCCGATCCAGACATCGTGGCCGATCACCACGCGTTTGGCGCGGCGGGCGGCAAAGAAGTCCGTTTCATCCTCGGCGTCGTCCCAATAGCTGTGAGCGCGATAGGTGAAATGATGCAGCGTCGCCCGCTGCATCGGGTGATTGGTAGCGTTGATCCGGACGGAAGCGGCGATATTGACGAATTTGCCGATGGTGGCGCACCATATCGCACCATCCTGCATGACATAGGAGTAATCGCCCATCTCGACTTCCTCGATGCGGCAGCGTTCCGAGATTTCGGTGTAGCGGCCGATCGAGGAATTGGTGACGCGTGCGCTTTCGTGGATGACGGGTTCGAGACCGACTTTCACGCTCATGCTGCGGCCTTCCGGGGGGAGAATTGCGAAACGTCGAGAATTCGGTCGGCCACGGCTTCGCGCACTTCCTCATCATGGAAGATGCCGAGCAGCGCCGTGCCTTTTTCTTTTTTCTCCCGGATCATGTCCACCACAACGCGCCGGTTGGTGGTGTCGAGCGAAGCCGTCGGCTCATCGAGAAGCAGGATTGCATGATCGGTGATGAAACCGCGCGCGATGTTGACGCGCTGCTGCTCACCGCCTGAAAAGGTTGCCGGCGGCAGCGACCATAGTTCCCGTGGCAGATTGAGCTTCGAAAGCAATGCCGCCGCCTGTTCGCGCGCATCCTCAGTGGCAACCTTGCGCGCCAGAAGCGGCTCGGCAACCACGTCGATGGCCGCGACACGCGGCACGGTGCGCAGGAACTGGCTGACATAACCGATGGTGCGGTGGCGGATATCGAGGATCTTGCGCGGGGAGGCATTGCCGATATCGACGACCTCACCCTCATGGCGGATGAGAATCTGCCCGCTGTCGATGGCGTAATTGCCGTAGAGCATTTTCAGGATCGAGCTTTTGCCGATGCCCGAAGGACCGCCGAGTACGACACATTCGCCGCTGCAGACTGAGAAATTGACGTCGCGGACGACAGGCAGCTCGATGCCGTCGCGAAGATGCATGGTGAAGCTTTTGAAGACTTCCGAAACGATGAGAGGCGTCGTCATGGTGGGTTCTTTCTTCCTGCGCGTGATTTTATCCGAAAACCGGGGACCACTTTTCGGAATCACGCGGCTAGACCTGCAAAATGGAGGAAACAAGCAGTTGCGTGTAGGGCTCGCGTGGATCGTCCAGCACGCGGTCGGTCAGGCCGTGCTCGATGACATCACCGCCCTTCATCACCATCATGCGGTGAGACAGCAGCCGCGCGACTGCGAGATCATGGGTGACGACGACAACGGCGAGACCGAGATCATTGACGAGGCCGCGGACCAGATCGAGCAGACGCGCCTGCACGGAGACATCGAGGCCACCGGTCGGCTCATCCATGAAGACGAGGCGCGGCGAGGTGACGAGGTTGCGGGCAATCTGCAGGCGCTGGCGCATCCCACCCGAGAAGGCGCGGGGCTGGTCGTCGATACGGTCGGTGCCGATTTCCACCCGCTCCAGCCATTCGCTGGCCGATTGCCTTATATTGCCATAATGCCTGTTGCCGACAGCCATCAGCCGCTCGCCGACATTGGCGCCGGCGGAAACCGCCATGCGCAGCCCATCTGCGGGGTTCTGGTGCACGAAACCCCAGTCCGTCCGCATTAGGAAGCGCCGTTCGGCCTCACCCATATGATAGAGGTCACGCACCGAACCGTCGCGCATGCGATATTCCACACTGCCCGCCGTTGGCATGAGACGGGTGGAAATGCAGTTGAGAAGCGTGGTTTTGCCGGAGCCGGATTCGCCGACGATTGCCAGAACCTCGCCGGGATAAAGCTCAAAGGAGACGTTGCGGCAACCGGCGCGGTCGCCATAATATTTGGAAACGTCCCTGACTTTCAAAAGCGGTGCGTCGCTCATTCTGCGGCCTCCTTCACATCCGCCAGCAGATGGCCCTTGTGGCCATGGGCGCGGCGGTCCTCGCAATGGTCGGTATCAGAGCAGACGAACATCCGCCCGCCCTTGTCGTCCAGCACCACCTCGTCCAGATAGACATTCTCGCCACCGCACAGCGCGCAGGGCTTGTCAAAGCGCTGGATCTCGAACGGATGGTCCTCGAAATCGAGGCTGACGACGTCCGTATAGGGCGGCACGGCATAGATGCGTTTTTCGCGCCCGGCGCCGAACAGCTGCAATGCGTCCGAGAGATGCATTTTCGGATTATCGAATTTAGGGGTCGGGGATGGATCCATAACATAACGCCCGGCAACCTTCACCGGATAGGCGTAGGTGGTGGAGATGCGACCGTTGCGGGCGATGTCCTCGTAAAGCTTGACATGCATCAGGCCATATTCTTCCAGCGCGTGCATGACGCGGGTTTCGGTCTCGCGTGGCTCCAGGAAGCGCAAGGGCTCGGGGATCGGAACCTGATAGACCAGGACCTGGCCCGAATGCAGCTCCTCTTCCGGAATACGGTGCCGCGTCTGGATGATGGTCGCATCCTTCGTGCGGGTGGTGACGGCAACATTCGCCACCTTCTGGAAGAAGGCGCGAATGGAGACGGCGTTGGTGGTATCGTCGGCGCCCTGGTCGATGACCTTGAGTACATCGTCGGGACCGAGGATGGAGGCGGTCAGCTGCACGCCGCCGGTGCCCCAGCCATAGGGCATGGGCATTTCGCGGGAAGCGAAGGGGACCTGATAACCGGGAATGGCGATGGCTTTCAGGATCGCCCGGCGGATCATCCGCTTGGTCTGTTCGTCCAGATAGGCGAAGTTGTAGGCGGCCAGCCCGTCGTCAAATGAAACTTCTTTAAGCATTGCGCGTTAGCCTTGTGAAAAAAGGAGTACAAGCTCATGGAGATTGGAATTCTTGCAGCCGTGTTCTTTGCTGTCTTTGCAGCATCGACCGTCTTTTGCGCCCTTTGGTTTGGTGAGCAGGGCAGCCGCTGAGCTATTCGGCCGCATCGCCCATCCACTCCGCGCCATCGGCGTTGATCGCCTCGAAATCGGCACGCATTTTCCTGACCAGACCGAGTTCGGCCTGAAAATCCACGTAGTGCGGCAATTTCAGATGTTCGACGAAGCCTGTCGCCTGCACGTTGTCGGCATGTGAGATGACAAATTCCTCGTCCTGCGCGGGGGCGACGACATCCTCGCCGAATTCGCCCGCCCGCAGCGCCCGGTCGACCAGCGACATGGCCATCGCCTTGCGCTCGCTCTGGCCGAACACCAGACCGTAACCGCGGGTGAATTGCGGCGGTGCCTTGGCCGAGCCCTTGAACTGGTTCACCATCTGGCATTCGGTGACCTGGATGTCGCCGAGCGAAACGGAGAAGCCGAGTTCCGGCACGTCGAGTTCGATCTCCACCTCGCCGATGCGGATTTCGCCGACGAAGGGATGCGTGCGGCCGTAACCGCGTTGCGTCGAATAGGCGAGTGCGAGAAGGAAGCCCTCATCACCGCGCGCCAGCGATTGCAGACGCTGGTCACGCGCCATCGGAAATTCCATCGGCTCCCGCGTCAGGTCGCCGGCAATATGATCATCAGGCATATCGCCGTCGCTTTCGATCAGCCCCTCCTCGGCCAGAATGTCGGAAACGCGCATGACATAATCAGGCTCGCCTTCCCGCTGGGTGGCGGTCTCGACGGCTTCGTCTTCCAAAAGAGTGGGGTCAAGCAGGCGATGGGTATAATCGAAGGTCGGCCCCAGCAATTGTCCGCCGGGCAAATCCTTGTAGGTTGCGGAAACGCGGCGCTGGACCGTCATGCCGGCGGTGTCCACCGGAACCGAATAACCGAAACGCGGTAGCGTGGTGCGGTAGGCGCGCAGCAGGAAGATGGCTTCGATCATGTCGCCGCGGGCCTGCTTGACGGCAAGCGCCGCAAGCGACTGATCATAAAGGGACGCTTCCGCCATTACACGGTCGACGGCGAGCGAAAGCTGCGAAACGATCTGCGCAACGGTCATCGCGGGCAGGTCGCGGTCTCCGCGCCGCTTGTCGGCCAGAAGCCGGTGGGCGTTGGCGATGGCGGTCTCTCCGCCTTTGACAGCAACATACATCTTATGCCTCCACGGGTTTGATGCGCGTCGTGCGCGGCAGGCAGACAAATCGGTCGGCGGATGTCAGGATGACGTCGACGCCGCGCGGGAAAGCGGCATTGTTTTCCGCCCACAGCCTCGGGAATATGTCCGGCAGGCCGGTGGGGCTGATGATGTTGACGTGGCGAATGCCGGGGCCAGAGAGCAGCAGTTCCCGTCCACCGTCCAGATCAGGCAACTCGACGATAAGCGTTGTGGAGCGGTCGGGATATTCCTGGCTGCCCTGGGCGAAGAGGCCGAAGGAGGCAATGGCGCTTCCCGCCTCGATGACGGCGAAATGTGCCGCGGTTTTTTCTTCCGTTGCCACTGCCCCGGTGTGAAATCCGATCCAGCCCGGCACCGCGGTTTTGCGCAGCGGGCCGCTCAGCCAGACCGGCGTATCATGGTCGCAAAGCGCCAGCAGAACCGCGCCGGTTGCAACGCCAAGCGGTAGCGGCGGGGCGGCCGCCGTCTCGATGGTCTGCGGTGTGCCCGGACGGGCCATGCCGTCCATCAGCTTTTTGAAAATCCGTTGGGAATCGAAGACGGCGTCAGAAAAACCGCCGGTCAGTGCTTCGGCCTTGACGCTCATCAATCCTCTCCTCGAACCATGGTGAAGAAATCGACCCGGGTGGCGGCAGTTTCCTTGGTCGTGCGCTGTTTTTCCGCGGTCAGCCTTTTTTCGACCGGGGAAAGAAGCTCGGTCTCGATAAAGTCCCGTGTCGGGCTTTCCTGCCAGAGGGCGTCGAAGACGGCGGCATACCAGGCCTTCTTGCGGCCGGTGCCGAGAACATGGGCATGGCCGACGGTGCCGGATGCGAGCTTGATCGTTGCCCGGGTAACGGTGGTTTCGCCGAGATTAAAAGGTGCCCCGCCGCCGCCGATACGGCCCTTGACCATGACGAGGCCGGTTTCCGGTCCGCGCACATTTTCCGTCTGGGGGCTGGCGTCCTGCCGGCTCCACACCGTTTCGAGTTCCTGAACGGTGGCGCGGGCAAGAAGGGCCGCCACTCGCTTTCTCTCCGCATGTATATTCGCAGCTTCGCTATTCATCGCTTGACCTCTAATGTCTATTGATATAGACAACTATACAATATAAGCTACAATTAACGTCGATGAATGACAAGCGTGTGACATGAGCCCTGCGGCAGCGATGAAAAGAAAGAACGGCGTGGCGCTCTGGCGGCAGATCGCCGACCGGATCAGAGGCGAGATCGCGGCAGGCGATCACGACGAAACCGGCATGTTGCCGCCGGAAATGGCGCTGGCTGAAAAATTCGGCGTCAACCGCCATACTGTGAGAAGCGCCATTGCCGCATTGGCCAGTGAAGGCATTCTCGAGCCGATGCAGGGGCGTGGCACGATGATCGCCCGCAAGGAGCGCCTGAGTTTTCCGATTTCACGGCGCACGCGATTTACGGAGGGCATTGGCGATCAGGTGAAGGAAATGGAGGCGCTGCTTCTGTCCCATACCACCGAGCCGGCCAATGCCGATCTGGCGGCGCGACTGCAAGTGCCATCAGGCGCGCCTCTCGTGCGCCTCGAAACGCTGCGCAAGGCGGATAACCGCCCTGTATCCCGCTCGACCACATGGTTCCCGGCCGACCGTTTTGCCGGAATAGGCGAGGCCTATCAGAAAAGCGGCTCGATCACGGCCGCTTTCCAGATGCTCGGCGTGGCGGATTACGTGCGCATTTCCACCGTCATCTCCGCCAGCCATGCGGATACGCAGGATCTGGCCGATCTCGAATTGTCGCCGGGCGCGATCCTGCTCGTCACCCAGGCGCTGAACGCCGATATGGATGGCGTGCCGGTGCAATACGCCATCAGCCGTTTTTCGGCCGATACGGTCGAATTCACGGTGGAAAATTGAGGTGAAAGCTGCGGCGGAAGCTTATTCCGTCTGCGATAGGCCCAGCACATCGAGCATCGAATAGAAGCCCGGCTTTTTGTCGAAGGCCCAGAGTGCTGCCACAATTGCCCCGCGTGCGAAGATGGAGCGGTCGCCGGCATAATGGGAAAGCTCCACGCGCTCTCCCTCTCCGGCGAAGATCACCGAATGTTCGCCAATTACGGAACCGCCGCGCAGCGTGGCGAAACCGATGGTGCCGGTCTCACGCGCGCCCGTATGACCGTCGCGCACGCGAACGGAAGAGGTCGCGAGGTCAACCTTGCGGCCGGCTGCTGCTGCTTCGCCAAGCAGCAATGCGGTGCCCGAAGGCGCATCCACCTTGTGCTTGTGGTGCATTTCAAGGATTTCGATATCCCAGTTCTGCGCATCCAGCGCCTGCGCCGCCTGCTGCGTTAAAACGCTGAGAAGGTTGACACCGAGGCTCATATTGCCCGACTTGACGATGCGGGCATGGCGCGACGCCGCCTTGAATTTTTCCTCATCTTCCGATGAACAGCCCGTGGTGCCGATGACGTGCACGATGCGAGCCTGCGCGGCGAGGCCGGCAAAGGTGACGCTGGTTGCCGGAGAGGTGAAATCAATCACCCCTTCCGCATGCAGGAAGGCTTGCAAAGGATCGCTGGTGATCTCGACGCCGATCGGGCCAAGACCGGCGATCTCACCGGCGTCGCGGCCGACAAAAGCGGAGCCTTCGCGTGCGACGGCGGCATGCAGCTGAACGCCAGGGGTCTGGTGAATGAGGCGGATGAGCGCCTGTCCTATGCGGCCCGCCGCGCCGACCACCACAAGTTTCATGCCGCTGCTGCCCATGCTGTCACTCACTTTTCATGTCGGGCGGATCGGAACCCGCCGGTATCGGATGTTGGATGTTTACGCAGCGACGTTAAAGACCGTCCGCCCGCTTCGCAAGCATCACATAAGAACAGCCCGAGCGATCAGGCTCTCCAGCGTCGCCCGTCCAGCGACAGGCCGAAATCGGATGGCGTTCTTGAATAGGTGGCGAGACCGGAAAGGGCGGCCTGCGGATGGGTGACGACGAAGGTCGGGATGGTCCGCATCAGCGCGCTGTGCGGCGCCTTGTCCTCGAAGGCGGCCCGGAACTCCGGGCTTTTCAGCGCCGGAACGATCTTCTGCGAAATGCCGCCGGCCAGATAGACGCCGCCCTTGGCCATGAAGATCAGCGCGAGATCGCCTGCCACCCGGCCGAGATAGGTGCTGAACAGCGAAAGTGTTTCTTTAGCCTGCGGGTTCTTGCCCGAAAGCCCGTGCGAGGTGATGTCGGCCGGATCGGAAAAGACGGGTTCGATGCCATCGGCTTTGCAGACGGCACGGTAAAGATTGACCAGCCCACGCCCGCAGAGGATCTGTTCGCCGGCGACGCGGCCTTCGATGGTTTCGATATGCGGGAAAACCGCATAGTCGCGCGCGCTTCTCGGGCCGATATCGATATGCCCGCCTTCGCCAGGCACCGGAAACCACATATGGCGGGCATAAACCAGTCCGGCAACACCAAGCCCTGTGCCTGGCCCAAGAACGACGCGCGAAGCCAGCACATCTTTTTTGCCGGAGCCGATGGCGTCGCGGTTATCGTCGTCCAGTGCTGCAATCGCGAGAGCCTGCGCTTCAAAGTCATTGATGACGATGACGTCCTTCAGGCCGAGATTGGCCAGCATGTCCTTCGGTTTGACAACCCAATGGCAGTTGGTGAGCGGAATCTCGTCACCTTCGATCGGGCCGGCAATCGCAAGAATGGTCGAGACCGGCTGAAGCGAGGTCTTGTCCAGAACCGCCTGCTGGATGGCGTCGTCGATCGTCGGATATTCCGCCGTCTTCACGGTGGTGAGGTGCACCGGTTCCGCAAAGGAATCGATCAGAATGGAAAAGCGGGCGTTGGTACCGCCGATGTCGCCAAGAAGGATCGGAAAGGACAGATATTCGGTATCGGACGTCTTCGGCATTGCCTGTTCCATTGTCGGAGTGTCAATTGGCGACGTGGAAGTCGATGAGGTTTTCTGCGGTGGCGCGGTTGAGCGCCATGGGAATGTCATAGACCGTGGCAAGCCGGGTCAGCGCCTTCACGTCAACATCGTGCGGCATGGCTGTCAGCGGATCGGTGAAGAAGATCAGCATGTCGACTTCGCCTGTCGCGATCATCGCGCCGATCTGCTGGTCACCGCCGAGGGGGCCGCTTTTGAGGCGAGTGACTTCAAGTCCGGGACAGGCTTCCTGTACCCGCCCGCCGGTTGTGCCGGTGGCGACGATCCTGAAACCGGCAAGCGCCTTCTGGTGATGACGGGCGAAATCCGCCATATCGTCCTTTTTCTCGTCGTGAGCGATGAGCGCGATACAGCGTTGTCCTTCCATGGTCCCAGCCTGTCCTCAAAGAATTAAATCGATTTGAAGCCTTCTATAACAGCTTGCCGCCATTTGAAAAGGGAAGCTGTTGAATGCCTCATTTCTGTTTCAGTTCAATGTCGGACGCTGGGTCGGAAGCGGAATATCCGAAGGCGGCTGCAGGGCGGGGGCGGCCTGAATGACCTGTTCCACGCTTTGCTGGCGCGCGGCCGGGGCCTGAACCGGCGCTGGAGAATAGGCCTGGGCGGCAATGCCCTCGCGGTTGGCGGAAGGGGCCGCAGCCACGGCAGCGCAGGCGGAAGGCAGGTCGGAGACCATGACCGGACGCGGTTTCACCGGCTTGGCATTGGGGTCCTTTTTCGGCGGCGCCCATGGTTCCTTGCTGAACCACCAGGCAAGCGACTTGTCGCAGCCGTCACCTTTGCCCACGGCCGCCTGCGGTTTGCAATTGGGCGCGCCGGGCGGGCATTCGAGGCGGATGTGGAAATGCTCGTCATGACCATAGATCGGCCTGATCTTGCCCATGAAGGTGCGGTCGCCGGTCCAGGTCTGGCAGAGTTTCTGCTTGATGGCCGGGTTGACGAAGACGCGCTCCACCTGCGGATAGCTTGCCGCCATCATCACCAGCCGGGCATTGAGCGGCGACCATTTGCGGTCATCGACCGTCAGGAACTTGCTCTTGTCCAGCATGGAAACGAAAGGCACCGTTTCGCGCTGCTCCACGGTCAGCCGGGGGGTGGGCATGGGTCGCCACCACACATCGACATCGAGGCCGATCTGGTGCGACGCATGGCCTGTCAGCATCGGGCCGCCACGCGGCTGGGAAATGTCGCCGAGCAGCAATCCCGGCCAGCCGATCTTCTGTGCGTCCTGCGAAAATTGCTCGAGGAAAGAAATAAGCTGTGGTTGGCCCCAGCGCCGGTTGCGGGAAAGGCGCATGGCCTGCCAGCCGGGACCATCAGTCGGCATGGCGATGGCGCCGGACTGGCAGCCCTTGGCATAGGAGCCGATCGGCTGCGAGCCCGTGGCGGAAGGCAGCGCCATATGGCCGAACACTTCTTTTGCGGGCCTGTCCTCGGCCGATGCGGTTTCCATCTGCAACTGCAGTGCGGAGACGACCGAAATCGCCAGCATGGCCGCCTTGAAAACTCTCGATGATCCCGCCGTCATATAGTCGTGCCCGTCCGATCAGATGATTCTCTTCCCCTCAGGATAAACTGGAACGGGATTTTGTTGAAACCATGTTTCGCCCCGCATCTCGCAAACCGGGAAGATAAAGGCGCCGATAAAGAGCTTGTGAGCCGGTGCATCTGTTTTTTGCCAATCTTTGTTTTATGCTCTCTCCAACAAACACGAAAACAGGGACATTCCCCCAATGATATTGGCACCACTGAAATCCCGTCTCCTCATTGCCCTTGCGGCATCCGCCTTGCTGATACCGGCGACGGCCTCCGCACAATCGGCCGATGTATGGCGAAAGGGGATTTCGACGGTCGGGGAACTGAAACATCCCGATGGCTTCGATCATTTTGACTATGTGAACACCAAGGCACCCAAAGGCGGCACGCTTCGTCTGTCGACGACGGGCACCTTCGACACGCTCAATCCGCTGCTCGCCAAGGGTGAGGCGGCGACGGGCCTTTCGCTGGTTTTCGATACATTGATGAAGTCGACGGAAGAGGAGCTGTCTGCCTCCTACGGCCTGCTGGCCGAGGGGGTGAGCTATCCCGACGATATTTCGAAGGCCACCTTCCGGCTGCGTGCGGACGCCAAATGGGCTGATGGCAAGCCGGTGACGCCAGAGGATGTCGTCTTCAGCTTCGAAAAAGCGAAGGACCTCAGCCCGCAGCTCGCGACCTATTACATCCATGTCACCAAGGCAGAGGTGAGCGGCGAAAGGGACATCACCTTCACTTTCGATGAAAAGAACAATCGCGAATTGCCGCAGATCGTCGGCCAATTGCTGATCGTTCCCAAACACTGGTGGGAGGCCGCCGGTCCGGACGGCAAGCCGCGCGACATCTCGCGCGGCACGCTCGAGCCGGTCATGGGCTCGGGGCCCTACAAGATTGCGTCAGTCTCTCCCGGCTCCACAATCACCTATGAACGCCGCGACGACTACTGGGGCAAGGATGTCAATGTGAATGTGGGGATGAATAATTTCAAAACCATCGCCTACACCTTCTTTGCCGATCAGGATGTGGACTTTCAGGCCTTCAAGTCCGGCACCGTCGATTTCCGGCAGGAAGCCTCCTCCAGCCGCTGGGTCACCGGTTATGATTTTCCGGCCGTCAAGGAGGGCCGCGTCAAGAAGGAAGAGCTGCCGAACATCTATCGTTCCGTCGGCATCATGCAGGCCTTCGTGCCGAACATGCGCAGGGAGAAGTTCCAGAACCCGAAACTGCGCAAGGCGCTCAATTACGCCTTCGATTTCGAGGAGCTGAACCGGACGCTGGCCTATGGTCAATTCCAGCGCATCAACAGCTTCTTCATGGGCAGTGAACTGGCCTCTTCCGGACTGCCGACCGGTCGCGAGCTGGAAATTCTGCAGGAGCTGAAGGATCAGGTTCCGCCGGAAGTCTTCACGACAGAATATCGCAACCCGGTCGCCGGTGATCCGGCCAAGCAGCGCGACAATCTGCGCGAGGCGGTCAAGCTGATGAAGGAGGCCGGTTACGAACTGCGCGGCAACCGCATGGTCAATGCGGCGAGCGGACAGCCGCTTGATATGGAGTTTCTGATCGATTCCGCCGGCATGGAAAGAACCATCCTGCCCTATGTCCAGAACCTGAAGAAGATCGGCATCAACGCGACGATCCGCACGGTCGACGCCTCGCAATATACCAACCGCACCCGCAGTTTCGATTATGACGTGATCGTCAAGCTCTGGGCGACCTCGGCGAACCCGGGTAACGAACAGGCGGATTTCTGGGGCTCGGCCGCCGCCGATCGGCAGGGATCCAATAATATTGCCGGAATCAAGAACCCGGCCGTTGATGCGTTGGTCAGGAAGGTCATATTCGCGCCCAACCGGGATGAGCAGGTGGCTGCGGCACGGGCGCTCGACCGGGTGCTTCTGGCAAACAGCTACGTCATACCGCAATTCTACCGCGGCGAGATGTTCATCGCTTACTGGAACACGCTCATTCGCCCGGAAAACCTGCCCGAATATGGTGTCGGTTTTCCTGATGCATGGTGGTCCAGCCAGGCCGGAAACTGACGCCGGCCTTGCTTTCGCGGCAAAGGCTTGATTCACATAGGGCGAGACGAATCGCTTAAAGCGCGCAGGCAGCGCTTTCAGGAAAGGACCGGGTTTGACAGAAACGAAAACCGCTGACGTATCGGCCGGGAGCAAGGGCTGATGGGCGCCTATATCCTCAGACGTCTGGCGCTGATGATCCCGACCATTATCGGCATTATGGGCATTTCGTTTCTTGTCATCCAGTTCGCGCCCGGCGGGCCGGTGGAACAGGTCGTCGCGCAGCTGACGGGGCAGGGCGACAGTGCTTCCGACCGTCTCTCCGGCGGCGGCGATCTTCTCGGCCAGTCCGGCGGCTTCGATGAAAGCGGCTCGAAATATCGCGGCGCGCAGGGGCTCGATCCGGAGCTGATCGCCAAGCTTGAGAAACAGTTCGGTTTCGACAAGCCGCCGCTCACCCGCTTTCTTGAGATGATGTGGAATTACATCCGCTTCGATTTCGGCGACAGCTTCTTCCGAAATTCCTCTGTCATCGATCTCATCATCGACAAGCTGCCGGTGTCGATGTCGCTCGGTTTCTGGATCCTGATCATTTCCTACATCATCTCCATTCCGCTCGGCATCAAGAAGGCCGTTTCCGATGGCTCGACTTTCGATGTCTGGACATCAGGCATCATCATCATCGGTTATGCGGTGCCGAGCTTCCTGTTCGGCATTCTTCTCATCGTTCTCTTCGCCGGCGGCTCGTTCTTCGACTGGTTCCCGCTGCGTGGTCTGGTGTCGGATAATTTCGCGCAGCTGAACTGGTGGCAGAAGATCATAGACTATTTCTGGCACCTGACCCTGCCGCTGATCGCGCTGTCGCTCTCGGCTTTTGCGACGACGACGCTTCTGACGAAGAATTCCTTTATCGACGAGATCAAGAAGCAATATGTCGTCACCGCCCGCGCCAAGGGTCTCACCGAACGCAGGGTTCTTTATGGCCATGTCTTCCGCAACGCGATGCTGATCGTGATCGCCGGTTTTCCGGGTGCCTTCATCTCGGCCTTCTTCACCGGTTCGCTGCTGATCGAGAATATCTTCTCGCTGGATGGCCTTGGCCGCCTTGGTTATCTGTCGGTCGTCAACCGTGACTATCCGATCGTGTTCGGCACACTCTTCATCTTCTCGCTGATGGGCCTCGTGGTCGGCCTGATTTCCGACCTGATCTATACATGGATCGATCCACGTATCGACTTCGAGCGGAGGGACGTGTGATGACACTTGCCCATACCGCAGAAACGGAAACGCTGGTGAAACCGAAGCGCCCGTGGTTTTCGCCAACCACCAAGCGCCGTTGGCAGAATTTCAAGGCAAACCGGCGCGGTTACTGGTCCTTCTGGCTGTTCCTGATCCTGTTTTTCCTGAGCCTGATCGCGGAATTCATCGCCAATGACAAACCCGTCCTCGCCTCCTACAAGGGTGAGATTCTGGTGCCGGTCATGGTTGATTATCCGGAGGAAAAATTCGGTGGGTTCCTGGCCCAGACCGACTACAAATCCTCCTTCATTCAGGATGAGATCAACGCCAATGGCTGGATGATCTGGCCGCCGATCCGTTATTCCTATCAGACGGTCAATTCCAATATTCCGCATTCCGCTCCCACCGCGCCCTTCTGGCTGATGGATGAAAAGGAACGGTGCTCGGCCTATCCGCAGGGCAATGCCGATCCCGGCTGCACGCTCGGCAATCTCAACTGGCTTGGAACGGACAATCAGGCGCGCGACGTCACGGCGCGGATGATCTACGGCTTCCGTATTTCCGTTCTTTTCGGCCTGACGCTCACCATCGCGTCCGCCCTTGTGGGGGTCACGGCCGGCGCCATTCAGGGTTACTTCGGCGGCTGGACGGATCTGCTTCTGCAGCGTTTCATCGAAATCTGGTCGTCAATGCCGGTGCTTTACATCCTGCTCATCATCGCGGCCATCCTGCCGCCGGGCTTCTTCGTGCTGCTCGGCATCATGCTGCTCTTTTCATGGGTTGGCTTCGTCGGCATCGTCCGGGCCGAATTCCTGCGTGCCAGAAACTTCGAATATGTCCGCGCCGCCCGCGCCCTTGGCGTCGGCAACTGGACGATCATGTTCCGGCATCTTCTGCCCAACGCCATGGTGGCAACGCTGACCTTCCTGCCCTTCATCCTGTCCGGTTCGATCACCACATTGACCTCACTCGATTTCCTCGGCTTCGGCATGCCGCCGGGATCGCCGTCGCTGGGCGAGATGATCGCGCAGGGCAAGAACAATCTTCAGGCGCCCTGGCTTGGTCTCACCGCCTTCTTCACCATGTCCATCATGCTCTCCCTCCTTATCTTCGTCGGCGAGGCGGTTAGAGACGCCTTCGACCCACGCAAGACGTTTCGGTGATCGCCATGACGGAAACAAATATTCAGCCGCTTCTCTCTGTCCGTGATCTCTCCGTCGCCTTCCATCAGGGCGGCGCGACCAGCATCGCCGTCGATCAGGTCTCCTTCGACCTGATGCCGGGCGAAGTCGTCGCCCTCGTTGGCGAATCCGGTTCCGGTAAGTCGGTCACGGCGAATTCCATCCTCAAATTGCTGCCCTATCCGGCAGCGAGCCATCCTTCGGGGAAAATCCTGTTCGACGGCAAGGATATGCTGACCCTGCCGGAACGTGCGCTTCGCGCCGTGCGCGGCAACGACATCACCATGATCTTTCAGGAACCGATGACCTCGCTCAACCCGCTCCACACCATCGAGCGGCAGATCGGTGAGATTCTGGAGCTGCATCAGGCGATTACGGGCGCGGAGGCGCGGGCGCGTACGCTGGAACTGTTGCTTCAAGTGGGCATTCGCGAACCGGAAAAGCGCCTGAAGGCCTATCCGCATGAATTGTCCGGCGGCCAGCGGCAGCGTGTGATGATCGCCATGGCGCTTGCCAACCGGCCGAAACTGCTCATCGCCGATGAACCCACGACGGCGCTTGACGTGACGGTTCAGGCCCAGATTCTCGAGCTGCTCGGTGATCTGAAAACGCAGCACGGCATGTCCATGCTGTTCATCACCCATGACCTCGGTATCGTCCGCAAATTTGCCGACCGCGTCTGCGTCATGACCAAGGGAAAGATCGTCGAGACCGGCACGGTGGAGCAGGTGTTTACCGATCCGCAACACGCCTATACCCGCCATCTTCTGGCTGCCGAACCGAAGGGTGAGCCGCCGCTTTCCGACGCCAGCAAACCCGTGGTCATGCAGGGCGACGATATCAAGGTCTGGTTCCCGATCAAGGCGGGGCTGATGCGTCGGGTGGTCGACCATGTGAAAGCGGTCGACGGTATCGATATCACCCTGCGTGCAGGCCAGACGGTGGGCGTGGTGGGCGAATCCGGCTCGGGCAAGACGACGCTCGGTTTGGCTCTCTCGCGGCTGATCGCGTCTGAGGGACGTATCAGCTTCATCGGCCAGTCGATCGACCACTATTCCTATGAAATGATGAAGCCGCTCAGAAACCGGCTGCAGGTGGTGTTTCAGGACCCTTACGGTTCGCTCAGCCCGCGCATGTCCGTAGGCGAGATCGTCGCCGAGGGCCTGAAAGTGCATGAGCGATCTCTTTCGGCCGACGAGCGCGATACCCGTGTGGCCACTGCGCTGGAAGAGGTCGGCCTCGATCCGGCCACCCGCTGGCGGTATCCGCATGAGTTTTCCGGAGGCCAGCGCCAGCGCATCGCCATTGCCCGCGCCATGGTGCTTAAACCCCGTTTCGTCATGCTGGATGAGCCGACATCCGCGCTCGACATGAGTGTGCAGGCGCAGGTGGTCGATCTCTTGCGCGATCTCCAGGCAAAGCACGAGCTGGCTTATCTCTTCATCAGCCACGATCTGAAGGTGGTGAAGGCGCTTGCCAACGACCTGATTGTCATGCGCCACGGCAAGGTGGTGGAGAGCGGTCCGGCGGCGGATATTTTCGCCAACCCGCAGCAGGACTATACCAAGGCGCTGCTGGCGGCGGCCTTCAATATCGAGGCGGTGAAAACGAAAGCGGTCAGCCAGTAAGGCGCGTCGAATTTTCCATTAAGGCAATGATTTTTCTGTTGCTTCGCGGAAAATGCCGACCCATGTTGCGATGGACGTGACATGGAAACGGATTGATTGCGATGGCAGCGGATGTGGTCGTTTTGGGAGCGGGGATCATCGGGGTCTCTGTCGCTTTGCAACTGGCCCGGAGGGGCAAATCGGTAGTGCTGGTGGACCGGCGCGGACCGGGCGAAGAGACCTCTTTCGGTAATGCGGGGCTGATCCAGAGAGAGGGCGTGGTACCTTATGGCTTCACGCACGACCTTGCGCTGCTGCTGCGCTATTCGCTGAACAACAGGATCGATGTCCGTTATAGGCCCTCTGCCCTGCCGAGAATGGCGCCTTTCCTCGGCCGTTACTGGTATAATTCCGCAGCCATGCGGCATGCCACGATCGCCCGCGCCTATACGCCGCTGATCGAACATTCAGTTTCCGAGCACAGCATCCTGATCGACGAGGCCAAGGCCGGCGATCTGATCGTGAAAAATGGCTGGATGCAGGCCTATAGGACCGCCGCAAGGCGGGACGCTGATTATGCCTTTGCCGAGCGTCTTTCGCGCGAGCACGGCATATCCCACACCAAACTCGATGCCGAAAAGCTTGCCGCGGCCGAACCGCATCTCAGCCGGGATTTCGTCGGCGGGCTGAAATGGGATGACCCGTGGTCGGTGCTTGATCCGCACGCGCTGACGCTTGCCTATGTCAAACTGTTTGAAAGCCTCGGCGGAACTTTTGTCCGGGGCGATGCCTTCACCCTCAGCCAAACGACAAGCGGCTGGACGGTGCGCACCGAGACCGGCGCAATCGAGGCCGAACATGCCGTCGTGGCGCTCGGTCCCTGGGCGGATACCGTCACGGAACGGCTGGGTTACCGTTTCCCGCTTGGCGTGAAGCGCGGCTATCACATGCATTATGCGCCCCAGGAGGGCACGAAGCTCAATAACTGGCTGATCGATGCCGAGCGTGGGTATTTCCTTGCGCCGATGCGCAAGGGTATCCGCCTGACGACGGGTGCGGAATTTGCCGAGCGCGATGCACCGAAATCTCCCGTGCAGATCGAGCGGGCGGAACGGGTGGCGCGCACCGTCTTTCCTCTTGGCGGCAGGCTGGATGCGGAACCGTGGATGGGCGCGCGGCCCTGCACGCCGGATATGATGCCGATCATCGGCAAGGCACCGCGTCATAAAACATTGTGGTTTGCTTTCGGACATGCCCATCACGGCCTCACGCTTGGGCCGATCACCGGCCGTGTGCTGGCGGAAACCATGCTGGGCGAAACGCCTGTTATCGCCATCGACGCCTATCGCCCGGAAAGGTTCAATCCCTGATAGCTAAATCCGCTGGCCTTCCGGGGACAGGCCACGTAACATGGTCAAGTGCAAAGGGGAAAAGGGGCAAACGTCATCATGGTGGCGAGGTTTCTCATCTATCAGCAGCAGGACGATTTTCGTTAGCGACCTTCGCTGCGCATGAAACGAGATGGAAACGGCTTGCTGGTGCATGATGGATGATATTGAAAACGCAAAGAAATTTTTCGCCGATAACCCCGATATCGAAATACTTGAAGCTTTCGTCATAGACGCGAATGGTGTGCCGCGCGGCAAGTGGATTCCGCGCGAACGGGCAATCGACGTTCTTGAAAAGGGAATGGCTATCCCCCGTTCCGTTTATGCGTTGGATATATGGGGGCGGGATGTGCATGCCGCAGGTCTTGCGGAAGGCACGGGCGATCCCGATGGTTTTTGCTTTCCCGTTCCCGGCACGCTGTCGCGGGTTACATGGCTTGGCAGGCCGACAGCACAGGTTCTGCTGGCGATGAAAAATCCGGATGGAACCGGTTTTTATGGTGATCCGCGCCATGTTCTGGCGCAGGTTCTGAGCGCCTATAAAAAGGCCGGTCTCACGCCGGTCGTGGCGACCGAACTCGAATTTTACCTGATCGATCCCGTCCGCTCTGCACTTGACCCGGTCCGTCCGCCGCATAGCCGCGAGGGCCGGTGGCATACGGGCCAGACACAGGTTCTGTCGATTTCCGAATTGCAGGATTTCGAGGATGTCTTCCATGACATTGCCACAGCCTGTCGGGCGCAGGGCGTTCTTGCCGATACGACGCTGCGCGAAAACGGCCCCGGACAATATGAAATCAATCTCAACCATGTGCCGGATGCCCTGCAGGCCGCCGATTTTGCCGTTTTCCTGAAGCGCATCGTCAAGGGCGTGGCGCGCCGGCACGATCTCGACGCGACCTTCATGGCCAAGCCTTACGGTTTGCAGGCCGGCAACGGCATGCATGTGCATTTTTCCGTTCTCGATAGGGACGGCAGGAACATCTACGCCGGGGAAAATGGCCCGTCGGATGCGCTGATGCATTCGGTTGGCGGCCTCTTGGAAAACATGGGGGAAAGCATGGCGATCTTCGCGCCCCATGCCAATTCCTATCGCCGGTTGACCCCCAGCGAACATGCGCCAACCTATGCCTCCTGGGGCATCGACAACCGCTCGGCGGCGGTGCGTGTCATCGTTGCCAGCAAGGCGGCGACGCGTATCGAACATCGCGTCGCCGGTGCCGATACCAATCCCTATCTCGTTGTCGCGATGATCCTGAGCGCCGCGCTTGCCGGCATGAAGGAGAAACGCCAACCCGGCGGCGCGATTGCCGGCGACAGCCACGCGATCAACCACGAGCCGCTGCCCACCAACTGGGACTATGCATTGCAGCGCTTCACACGATCGAGCTTTGCCTATGCGACGCTCGGCCAGAAGTACCGGACGCTGTTTTCCGCCTGCAAACAGCAGGAGCTTTCCGAATTTTCCCTGCGTGTAACCGACGTCGAATATGACGCCTATATCAGGACGGTGTGAGATGGCTGAGGTAACGAACATTCCCAATCCCGGCCACACATCCTCCTGGTACGCGGCCTCCGCCAATGTCAAATCCGTGCGGCCGACACTTGAAGGCGCGCTGGAAGCGGATGTCTGCGTCATCGGCGGCGGTTTCACCGGCATTTCCGCAGCGCTTGAACTCAGTGAGCGCGGCTATTCCGTCATCGTTCTTGAAGGTGTGCGGGTCGGCTTCGGCGCTTCGGGTCGCAATGGCGGCCAGATCGTCAACGGCTATAGCCGTGATCTCGAGACCATTGCCGGCCGTTACGGGCACGAAAAGGCGGTGAAGCTCGGAGAAATGTCGCTTGAAGGCGGCGCGATCATCCGCAGCCGCATCGCGAAATACGCCATCGACTGCGATCTCGTCGATGGCGGTTTCTTTGCCGCCTTTACGCCGAAACAGATCCGCGAAATGGAAGCTCACAAGGCCCAGTGGGAAAAACACGGCCATGGCGGGCTCGAAATGGTCTCCAAGGCGGATGTCGGCCAGTATGTGAAGACGGACCGTTATGCCGGCGGTATGATCGACCGCCTCGGTGGCCACATCCACCCGCTCAATCTGGTGCAGGGGGAAGCGGCGGCGGCTGAAAGCCTCGGTGCTCGGATATTCGAAAATTCGCGGGTCATTGCGGTAGAGCAGGGGGAGAACCCCGTCGTGCGGACCGCGACGGGCAGTGTGAGGACGAAATATGTTCTCGTCTGCGGCAATGCCTATCTCGGCACATTGCTACCGGAAATCGGCGAGCGGATGATGCCCGTCTCAAGCCAGGTCATGGCGACGGAGCCGCTCGATGCCGACCTGATTGAGGAGCTTCTGCCCGCCGATTATTGCGTCGAGGATGCCAATTACATTCTCGATTATTACCGCCGCACCTCGGATAATCGCCTGCTCTATGGCGGCGGCATCGGTTATGGCGGCAGCGACCCTGCCGATCTGACGGGCGTGATCCGGCCGAACATGCTGAAGACCTTCCCGCAACTGGAAAAGACGAAGATCGACTTCGCCTGGAGCGGCAATTTCGCGCTGACCCTGACGCGCATCCCGCATATGGGCAGGCTCTCGGACAATATCTATTTTTCGCATGGCGACAGCGGCCATGGCGTCACGACCACGCATCTGCTTGGCAAGATATTGGGCGAGGCCGTTGCCGGTTACGCTGAACGTTTCGATATCTGGAGTTCGCTGCCGAACTATCCGTTCCCGGGCGGCAAGACGTTCCGCGTGCCGCTGACCGTGCTTGGTGCATGGTGGTACGGCATGCGCGACAGGCTCGGATTTTAGAACGTTACCGCCTTCAAACCGGAAAGTGCGTTTTTCGCAATATCCTCGGGTGTGGTGTCGATGCTGACGGTTACGACGCCCGGTTCGCCGGTCGGCACTTCCAGCGTGGCAAGCTGGGTCTGCAGCAGCGAAAGTGGCATGAAATGGCCTTTGCGTTCACCCATGCGCCGGCTGAGAAGTTCCAGGCTGCCATCCAGATAAACGAAGGCAAGCGGGCCGCCGGTAGCCTTGCGAAGCCGGTCGCGATAGATTTTCTTGAGCGCCGAGCAGGAAACGACGACACCGTTATTTTCGCTGCCCTTGCGCAGTTCCGCGCCGATCAGATCGAGCCAGGGCCAGCGATCTTCGTCAGTCAGGGGAATACCCTCGGACATTTTATCGACATTGGATTTAGGGTGAAGCTTGTCGCCCTCGATGAAGGCAATACCCAGTTTTTCCGCCAGTTCCTCTGCGACCGTGGACTTGCCAGAGCCGCTCACTCCCATCACGACAATTGCCTGTGTCACCCGAACCTCTGATATTTCTGTTTCGACGGTCAGCCCCTAACATGTGCGGCAGATATCGGGAATACAAAAATGCGGGGCTTGCCCATGTCAGTGCCCGGTTTTGCGGGCTGCGGCTTTTTCCAGCGCGGAAAAGCCGGTGTGAATCAGGATCGCCAGCGCCGCAACGATAAGCCCGCCCTGCAGAATGAAGGCGAGGTTGTTGGATTGCAGACCGGCAATGATCACTTCACCGAGCGTATGCGCCGCGACTGTCGAGCCGATGGTAGCGGTGGAAAGGCTGATGACCGCCGAAAGCCTGATGCCCGCCAGAATGGCCGGAAGGGCGAGCGGCAATTCCACTTTGACAAGCCGTTGCCAGCCGGTCATGCCGCTGCCTCTCGCGGCATCCATCACGGTGGCGGGCAGGGTGGTCAGCCCTGTCAGCGTATTTTCGAAAACCGGCAGCAGCGCGTAGAGGAACAGCGCCATAAGCGTTGGTTTTTCGCCAAAACCGATTATCGGTACGGCAAGCGCCAGCACTGCCACGGGCGGAAAAGTCTGGCCGATATTGACGATGCTGCGCGAGAGCGGCAGGAAATCCGTCCCGAATGGCCGGGTGACGAGAACCGCAAGCGCGCCCGCCATCAGCGTGGCGAGCCCGGTCGCAATCGCGACTGTGGTTAGATGTGACAGCGTCAGGGAAAACAGATTTGCCTGCGTGTAGATCGCCGGCGCATTGGCCTGCACGAGAGGGCGGAACAGTGGTGCGAAGACCTGCGGCACGGCGAGGAAGATGATCAGCGCCAGCGTCAGGAAACCGAGGGCAAACAGGGATAAGGTGTTTTTCATGGGGCGCCGGCGGCACGCTGGAGGAGAACGTCACGCCGCACCCGGCCGGCGGGTTGCCCGTTAGCCTTGATTACCGGCAAGGCATCGCGGCCCGCCCATAACATTGCCGACAGGGCGTCGCGCTGGCTTGTATGTTCGGTGAGCGGTTCACCCTCGGCACTTCCCGGCTCTACGATGTCTGCAACGGAGAGAACCGAAAGCAGTTTCAGCGCCCGTTCGTTTTCGCCGATCATGGTGCGGACAAAATCCGTCGCCGGTTTCAGCACGAGCTCGGATGGCGGGCAGTCCTGGACGATGCGGCCCTTGTCCATCACGGCGATACGATCCGCCAGATGAAAAGCTTCGTCCATATCGTGTGTGACGAGAACGACCGTCACGCCGAGCTTCTTCTGGATATCGAGAAGATCGTTCTGGGCCTTGGCGCGGATCACCGGGTCCAAGGCGCCGAAGGGCTCGTCCATCAGGAGAATGTTGGGTTCGGCGGCCAGCGCACGCGCCACGCCGACGCGCTGCTGCTGGCCGCCTGAGAGTTCATGTGGGAAACGGTCGGCATAGAGCGCGGGGTCAAGCTGGAAGAGGTGCATCAGCGCATCGATCTTGGCCGCGATGCGCTTGCGGTCCCAGCCGATCAGCTGCGGCACGGTCGCGATATTTTCGGCGACCGTCCGGTGCGGAAACAGGCCATGGCCCTGAATGGCATAGCCTATCTGGCGGCGCAGTTTGAAGCCGGGTATCGCGCTGACATCCTCTCCGTCGATCCGGATCATGCCGGAGGTTGGCTCCACCAGCCGGTTTATCATGCGCAGCAGGGTGGTTTTTCCCGACCCCGAGGTGCCGACGATGACGGTGACGGTGCGCGGCGCTACCGTTAGCGATACCTGATCCACGACGGTCGTATCGCCATATCGTTTCGTGATGGTGTCGATCTCGATCATGCCTTTTGCCTTCCGCCTGCGCTGAAGAGATTGCTGTCGATGAGCGCATCGAGGGTGATCGCGGCGGCAAAGCCGAGAAGAACGGTGGGCACGGTGCCAAGCAGCACGAGGTCCATGGCCGTCTGCCCGATGCCCTGAAACACGAAAACGCCAAAACCACCGCCGCCGATCAGGGCCGCGATCGTCGCCAGCCCGATATTCTGCACCAGCACGATGCGAATACCGGTGAGGATGACCGGCATGGCCAGCGGAAATTCCACCCGCAGCAGCCGTTGCACCGGTGTCATGCCAAGGCCGCGCGCCGCTTCCCGCACCGCCTGCGAAACCCCGGCAAGGCCGACCACGGTGTTGGAAACCACCGGCAGCAGCGAATAGAGAAACAGCGCCACGAAGGCGGGCGCCATGCCGATGCCGGCAATGCCGATCTTCGCTGCACCCGGGACCGTGGCCGCGATCCATCCGAGCGGCGCGATCAGCAAACCGAAAAGGGCGATGGAGGGGATGGTCTGGACGATATTGAGGGTATTCAGCACCCCCGCCCGCAGCCGTTCGACCTTGTAACAGAGGATGCCGAGCGGAATACCCGCGATGGTCGCCGCGATCAGCGAGCCGATGGCAAGCTCCACGTGCCGCAGGGCCGCGGTCCAGAATATATCGGCCCGGCCGGTATATTCCTTGATGATGGAGAGATCGTTCCAGAGGCCGCTTGTCAGCACCGCCGCAAGCGCAGCCACCGCCACCAGCAACAGCAAAATCCTAACGGCGGGCTTCGGCTGGAGACGCGCAATACAATCCGTGGTGAGCAGAGCCAATCCGGCAAATATCAGCCAGAAACCGCTGGCGGGCGAAACGCGGGCAAAACCATTGCCCTGCGGCGTGAGGAAAGACGCCGCCTGGCCGACAAAAACCGCCAGTGCAGCAAGGCCGACCAGCGCGACTGTGAGCTTCAGTCGCGCGGGACAGCGGAAAAATGCGATGAAAGCCGCAAGGAGAATGATGGCGGTGAGAACGGCGGCAGCCGCAGCCGGAAGGGCTTCGAAGACCGTTCTTGTTTCGCCCTGAACGATCCGGTTTGCGCGGAATGTCATGAAGGGCGATATAAAAAGCGCATAAAGAAGCAGGCACGAAATCAGTACGCCCACCTTGTCAGGCCATTTCGTCAAATCCAGCTTCCCTCCCCTGGGTTAGGGCGGGACCAGGAGAACGCTTCCGTTCCCGAAGTCCGCTCCAGCGCCGCGAGTGTTACTTGACGAAACCGTTCTTGGTCAGAAAGTCGAGCGCTACGGTCTTGGCCTGTTCGCCACCCACCTGCACGCGGGCGTTCAAATCCTGCAGCGTTGCCAGATCGAGCTTTTCGAACACCGGTTTCAGCAGTTCCTCAATATTCGGGTGCTTTTTGAGAACCTCTTCGCGAATGATCGGTGCTGGCTGATAGACCGGCTGCACATGCTTGTCGTCCTCCAGCACCACAAGGCCGGAGGGGGCGATGCCGCCATCCGTGCCATAGACCATGGCTGCATTGGCGTTGTTCGTCTGGTTGGCGGCGGCGGCGATCGTGGCCGCGGTGTCGCCGCCGGAAAGCGTGATCAGCTGGTCAGGCTTCATGGTGAAGCCATAGGTGGTCTGAAATGCAGGCAGCGCTGCGGCGGAATTGACGAATTCGGAAGAAGCGGCAAGGACCACCTCGCCGCCATCGGCAACATATTTGCCGAAGTCGGAAAGCGTCTTCAGATTGTTCTTGTCGGCGACATCCTTGCGCAGGGCAATTGCCCAAGTGTTGTTGGCCGGCGATGGTGTCAACCAGACGATCTTGTTGGCATCGTAATCGAGTGTTTTGGCCTCTTCATAACCCTTGGCGGCATCTTTCCAGAGTGGATCGTCCGCCTTGGAGAAAAAGAAGGCGGCGTTGCCGGTATATTCAGGATAAATGTCGATTTCGCCCGCGGTGATCGCTTTTCGCACAACCGGTGTGGCGCCAAGCTGGATGCGATCTGTCGTTTCGATCTTGTTCTGGTTCAGGATAGCGAGAATGATGTTGCCAAGAACGCCGCCCTCCGTATCGATCTTCGACGACACCACCACCTGCGCCTGAGCGATGGAAACAGAAAAGGCAAGCGCAAGTCCGGCGCCCGTCAACGTCATCAAGCGGTTCATCAATGTTCCTCCGGTGGGTCAGCCTGCCGAACAGGCGAAAGATCGCCGCCGCAATTGCGGCGGAGTATCAACGACCGGAAAGAAAAAAGGTTGCACGCCATCCGCATTTTCGCGTCGATGGCTCCCGTCGGTGCCGATGGCCGCTTTCGTCAGGCTTCGTCGTCCCGCTTGCGCGCATCCTTGCCCATGACGAGCGGCATGAGAACGGAGAGGAAGAGAAGCCTGATGACGTGGTGGGAGCCGACATAGGCGGTATCGGCATGCATCATCACTGCCATCGCCGCCATGGTTTCCAGGCCACCCGGTGAATAGGCGATCATGACGGCATTGAGCGGGACGCCGGTCACACCGGAAATCATCCAGGCAATGCTGCCGGCAATCAGCATCACGGCGATTGTGACGACGAAACCCGCCAGAAAGCCTTTCCGCACGTCCATCAGCGAGACATTCGAAAAGCGTGTGCCGATAAGGCAACCGATCAGCACATAAACCGGCAGGCTGAGCCAGGTGGGAACACCACCCTCGGTAAGGCCGGTAATGTGGGTGCTGATGGAAATGGCGACGCCGCCCAGCAGCAGTGCGGCCGGAAACTTCCAGCGCAGGAAAAGCCAGCCGGTCAGAAGCGAGGCGCCGATGGTCAGCGCCAGCGTGAACAGGCCCATTGGCGGGTTGGTGACAAGCGGTTCCGTGCTGACGAGATCGAAATATTCCACGATCAGCGGCACGGAAAGTGTTAGCGCCAGCACCCGCACACTTTGCACGATGCTGACGGTTGCAAGGTCGCTTTTCGTCTCGGCACCAAGGCTGATGATATAGCTGAGATGACCGGGAGAGGCGCCCAGCATCGCCGTTGTCCGGTCGTAACCGAAGCCGTAATGCAGGATCCAGTAAGCGACATAGAGCATGATGACGACAGCGACGAGCACGACGACGAAGCTCACGGGCCAGGTCTTCGCGGCATCTATCACGGAGGGCGTCACGCTCGTTCCCATCGAAATGCCGACGACGACGAAACAGGCATTGCGGATGAAAGCGGGAACGCCAAGCCTTATGCCGGCGAGCCCCGTGATCGTCACCGCAAGCGCCGGGCCGGACAGAAAGGGTGCCGGGATATCGATGAGGCTGGCGAGCAGCGCACCTATGCTGCCGATGAGCGCGGTAAGCGCAAATGTATGGAATTCAGGCTTGATGATCATTGCGACGCTGATTGGTTGCTTGAAAAAGCTCGTGACCAAATGCGCCGCTTCCGTTCGCGACGTCAACACGCGGGATCAAAAATATTATATTTCGCGCGTCTTCCATAAAAGAAAAGCCCGTGACCTCAAGGACACGGGCTATGACAATTGCCGAGGAGGAAATGGGATGATCAGGCAGCCGGAAGGGCAGCGACCTTCGGCATTTCCGTGTCCAGGCCAAGCAGGAAGTTGATCTGCGGCCGAGCCTTGACGAGATCATCGATCGAGTATTCCGCCAGAACGTCAAAAAACGCATTGAGCGCCTTGCGAAGCGCCGAGTTGAGGCCGCAGCTGTCCACAAGCGGACATTCCACAGCGCCATCTTCGAAGCATTCGGCCATGGCGAAGCTGTCTTCAGTCACTCTCACCACGTCGAACAGACTGATTTTTTCAGCGGGTTTGCCAAGGCGCACGCCGCCGTTACGGCCGCGCACGGTTTCCACCAGGCCCGCCTTGTTGAGCGGCTGCAGGATTTTGAACAGGAACAGCTCCGAAACGCCATAGGCTCTGGCGATCTCAGGAATGCGGCTCAGATGGCCTTCATTGGCGGCGCAATACATCAACATGCGAACGGCATAGTTGGTCTGTTTGGTCAAGCGCATGCTGGTCTCCTAACTCTCAATGTGGAGTTATATAGTCTCTTTTTCAGTTTAGAACAATTCCAGAAACTGAAAAAACTGGCACCCATCAGATATTTCTTAAACAGCCTTGTTGACCGTCCTGATGATTCATGAACAAACAAGTCAAGAATCGGAATGTAATGGAGGCATTCATAATGGCAAGCTTGAAATCATACTTTTCCGCTGCCGTTTTTTCAGGGCTGACGATCCTTTCCTTCGCGCCCGCCGCTCTGGCAGAGGGGGAGGTTAACGTCTATTCCTATCGCCAGCCTGAATTGATCCAGCCGCTGCTCGATGCCTTCACCAAAGAAACCGGCATAGAGGCGAATGTACTTTTCCTCGACAAGGGGCTGGTCGAACGCATCCAGGCCGAGGGTGTCAATTCACCCGCAGATGTGCTGCTGACGGTTGATATCGCCCGCCTCGTCGAGGCGAAGGAAGGCAAGGTTACCCAGCCGGTTCTGGGCGATCCCGTCATCGAAAAGGATATCCCCGCCAACCTGCGTGATCCCGAGGGCGAATGGTTTGGTCTCACGACGCGCGGTAGGGTTGTCTACGCTTCGAAGGAGCGGGTGACACAGAAGGACATTACCTATGAGGAGCTTGCTGATTCCAAGTGGAAGGGCAAGATCTGCATTCGCGATGGCCAGCATTCCTACAATATCGCGTTGATCGCCTCGATGATCGCCCATCACGGCGTCGATTATACCCGCACGTGGCTGACGGGTCTGAAGAACAATCTCGCCCGCAAGCCTGACGGAACAGACCGCAGCCAGGCGAAATCGATCTTTTCCGGCGAGTGCGATATCGCGCTTGGCAATACCTATTATGTCGGCCTGATGTTGACCAATGATCGCGAGCCGGAAGAAAAGGAATGGGCTGGATCGGTGCGGGTGATCTTCCCCAATGCGGGCGATCGCGGCACACATGTGAATATTTCCGGCATGGCGCTGACGAAATACGCACCCAACAAGGACAACGCGCTGAAGCTCATGGAATTCCTGGCCTCTCGCGAGGCGCAGGAGATTTACGCTAAACAAGTCTTCGAATATCCGGTGCTGCCCGGTGCCGAGCCTTCCGACGTGGTGAAGGGTTTCGGTCCCATCCATCCCGACAAGCTGCCGCTGACGGACATCGCCGCCCGTCGCAAGCAGGCATCCGAACTGGTGGATGAAGTGGGTTTCAACGACGGCCCGACCAACTGAAGCCGTTTTCCGTATACCGGCGGGTCAGTTACCCGCCGGCTTGTTGTCCAGCGAAGCGTTGTAGTCGAGGATAGCCTTGCGCCTTTCCGGCGTTCCGGGATGGGTGGAGACAATGCTGGTGCCGCCCTTGTCGCCCAGTTTTTCTTCCAGCAGCGCGAAGAAGCGTTCGATGGCAGTGGGGTCAAGCCCGGCCTTGCGCATCAGTTCCACGGAGCGCTGATCCGCCTGCCGCTCGGCATCGCGCGAGTGCGATAGCGCCAGAAGTCCGCCGCCCTGGGTAAGAATGTCCTCCATGGCCGAACCGACATCGCCGGCAATCAGCATGACAAGACCGGCAACCCCGGCGGCGCGGTATAGCTGCCGCAGGCTGTGCTCATATTCGACATGGCCGATTTCATGGGCGAGAACCCCGGCGATCATCTGCCTGTCGTTGCCGGCCAGCTCCACCAGCTCGTCCGTCAATACCAGCGTGCCATCCGGCAGTGCAAAGGCATTGGGGCCGATGTAACCGCCCTTGCGGAAATTCAGCTTGTAGTCGTCAGGCGAACCTTCCGCATGGGCGGCGATCCGGGAAAATTCAGAGCGGATGGCGTCCTGCTCTTCCTGCGGAAGTTCGCTTGGAGAGAAGACTGCCTGGTCGAGGGCCTGCATGGTACTGGCCGACATGACCTGCGGAACGATCGGCGGGGTTACCGCGACCGCCAGTTCCACGAGCGCCGGAAGCGCCAGCTTGTAGGTGCCGTAAGCCAGAAGAACGGCTGCGGCGGTGATGCCGATCAGCCGCGGGCGAAACTGTTCCAGCCAGTGCACGAAACCGGATCGCTTGGCAATGTGCTGGCCAAGCAGCCGGTCCACGCCGTCATTGTCGCGGGTTTCGAACAGCGACCCGTCGGGAAAATGCAACTCCCGGGGGATGGTGCCGACCCGGTGGCTGATCTCGACCGTTTTTATCTCGGCCTGGGTTCTGACGTGGTTGTCCTTCGCATCGAGCACGAGAAGGACCGTGCCGCCAAGCTTCAGCCTGGCGGCACTGGAAAGGTTGGAGCGAGCGGTATGCCACTCGCCCGAAACGGTTTCTCCGGTGTCAGAAACCAAATTCGAAACCTTCCATATCCATATATTCGGCACTGACGGCGGCCCCCGTTGCTTCCATCGAGGAGAGGACCTCGCCCACATCGCCGTTGAAACGGATTGCCGTGCGCTCCACGGTATAACGCGCTTCGCGGACCGCCGCCCACGGCCGCATCAGACCAAGGGTGAAAACGGTGACGATCAGGTTGGAGATGACGATCCAGAGATAGCGGCCGCGATGCAGGTCGCTGTGCAGGTCATGCTTTCCATCCAGCAGCATGGAGGAAATGACGACATTGCGAACGCCGGTGCGATAAACGACGCCGGCAAGGCCATAGACCAGAAATGCGCCGAAAACGCCCACATAGAGCGATGCGAGCGCCGTGGCCATGGCGGTAGTCTCGTCCTCGAGCATCGCACTGTTTGCCGCAAAGGCTGCAAGGCCGAAGAAGCCGACCACGATGCCGCCGATCACCACCATGATCGCGGGAATGATCCAGGCGCGATAGAGCTTGCCAATCTTGGGGTCGGCGCTGAAGGGGCGGTCGCCATAACGCAGGTTGCCGAAAATATAGCGGTTTGCCCAGCGGCTGGACAGCGGCGCCAGAATGCCGAAGGAGAAGAACGCAACGAGGCTGCCAAGCAGGATGGAGACAAAAGCGCCCCACGCCGTGCCGACAAAATCAAAACGCACATTGCGATAGCTCGTCACCCGCGCATTGAAACGAATGCTGCGCGTGATCAGCCATGGAAAGAAGATCATCAGCAGGATTGCCGGCACGAAGACCAGAAACGGATGGATAAGACCGATGAGCTGCGAGATGACGATGAAGGCAAAGGCGATCAGGCGGCCCTTGAAGATTTGCCCGCCAGTGGCGTGGTAGCCGAAAGCGCGGCCGGCCAGCACGGTGTTGCCGTTGAAATAACGCTTGCGGCGCACCTTCGCCCAGGCGGAATAAATGCCGATGGTGATGATCGTCAGGAGAATATTGACGATCCAGATTCCAAAATATTCCTTGGCATTTCCGCTGAACGAGCCGCGTTCGATTGCGCGCTGATCCACGCTGACAGAGATGTCACTCATAATGGTCCCTCATGGCATGCCCCTCTCCGGGCAGATTGAGTTGCAGGCTTCCCCGCTATCGTCGGTTTGGCGGCGTCCCCACGCCGCAACGGCTGTCTTACGCCATAACATCTTTAAGTGGAAATATTTTGAAGGAAAAACTTGATGATTTTTGTTTTCTTTTAATCAAAAAAGCCCCGCTGCGCAAACAGCGGGGCTTTTTCTGATTGCCGGCTTTTCGGCTTATTTCATCGTCGGCATGACGAATTCGGCACCCGACTTGATGCCCGACGGCCAGCGTGAGGTGATCGTCTTGGTCTTCGTCCAGAACTTGATCGAATCCGTGCCGTGCTGGTTGAGATCGCCGAAGCTCGAAGCCTTCCAGCCACCGAAGGAGTGATAGGCGAGCGGAACCGGGATCGGAACGTTGATGCCGATCATGCCGATGTTGACGCGGCTTGCGAAGTCGCGGGCAGCGTCGCCGTCACGGGTGTAGATCGCAACGCCGTTGCCGTACTCATGCTTCATCGGCAGTTCGAGCGCGTCTTCGTAATTCTTGGCGCGAACGACGGACAGAACCGGTCCGAAGATTTCGGTCTTGTAGATGTCCATGTCAGGGGTGACGTGGTCAAACAGGCAACCGCCGACGAAATAACCGTCTTCATAACCCTGCAGCTTGAAGTCGCGGCCATCGACCAGCAGCTTCGCGCCCTGTTCAACGCCGCTGTCAATCAGGCCTCTGACGCGCGTCTGCGCTTCCTTGGTAACGAGCGGGCCCATATCGGCCTTGTCGTCGGTATAGGGGCCGATCCTCAGGCTTTCGATCTGCGGGATGAGCTTTTCAACGAGGCGGTTTGCCGTCTCCTCGCCAACCGGAACCGCAACGGAAACAGCCATGCAGCGCTCGCCGGCCGAACCGTAACCGGCGCCCATCAATGCGTTCACGGCCTGATCGAGATCGGCATCCGGCATGATGATCATGTGGTTCTTCGCGCCGCCGAAGCACTGCGCGCGCTTGCCGTTCATGGCGGCGGTGCCGTAGACGTAACGGGCGATCGGCGTCGAGCCAACGAAGGAGACCGCGCCGATGTCAGGATCGGTCAGGATGGCGTCGACGGCACCCTTGTCACCGTTGACGACGTTGAGGATACCGGCCGGAAGACCGGCTTCGATCATCAGTTCGGCAAGGCGGATCGGCAGCGACGGATCGCGTTCAGATGGCTTCAGGATGAAGGCGTTGCCGCAGGCAATCGCCGGGGCGAACATCCACATCGGGATCATGCCGGGGAAGTTGAAGGGCGTGATGCCCGCGCCGATGCCGACCGGCTGGCGGATCGAATACATGTCGATGGCCGGGCCTGCGCCCTCGGTGAACTCACCCTTCTGCAGATGCGGAATGCCGCAGACAAATTCGCAGACTTCGAGGCCGCGGACGATATCGCCCTTGGAATCCTCGACGGTCTTGCCGTGCTCACTGGAGAGGAGCACCGCCAGCTCGTTCATGTTGCGGTTCAGAAGTTCGACGAACTTGAAGAAAACGCGGGCGCGGCGCTGCGGGTTGGTGGCGGCCCACTTGGGTTGCGCAGCCTTGGCGCTTTCCACGGCGGCGCGCAGCTCGGCTTCGCTCGCAAGTGCGACAGTCGCCTGCACTTCCCCCGTGGCCGGGTTGTAGACATTGGATGTGCGGCCGCTGGTGCCGGGCACATGCTTGCCGTTAATGAAATGACCGATTTCCTTCATGGGTTTTCCTCCAGAATGTGATGGCGCAGCATTACCTTTCGATTTGCACAAATCAATCGCCTGAAATAAGCATCCATTGTGCAAAAATGCACATAAGGAGAGTGCCGTGAACTGGGATGATGTGCGTTTGTTTCTAAGCGTGGCGCGAAGCGGGCAGTTTCTTTCCGCCGCCAGAAAGCTCGGCGTCAACCACGCCACCCTCAGCCGGCGGATTTCAGCACTTGAAGCGGCGATCGGCACGCAACTCTTCCTGCGAAGCACCAATGGCTGCGAGCTGACGGAGGAAGGCCAGCGTCTGCTTGCCGGGGCGGAGCGCATGGAAACTGAAATGCTGAACGCCCAGGCCAATCTCGGCCGCGTTGACACGGCAGTGGCGGGAACGGTGCGCATCGGCGCGCCAGATGGCCTCGGTGTTTCCTTCCTCGCGCCGCGACTTGGCCGGCTGACGGCGCGTTATCCCGATCTGAAAATCCAGCTCGTTCCGGTGCCGCGCTCTTTCTCCCTGTCACAGCGTGAGGCCGATATCGCCATCACCATCGAAAGGCCGGAGCAGGGCAGGCTGATGTTTTCAAAGCTCACCGATTATTCGCTGGGTCTCTACGCCTCGGCGGATTATCTGGCTGAATATGGAACGCCGGCGGATATTGAAGCGCTGAAGCGCCACCGGCGGATCGGTTATGTGGAAGACCTGATCTTCTCGCCCTCGCTGAATTTTACCGGCGAGATCATGCGTGACTGGGATGCCGCCTTTGAAATCTCGAGCGCTACCGGTCAGACCGAGGCAGTACGTTCAGGTGCGGGTATCGGCATCCTGCATAATTACATTGCCGGGCAATATCCCGAGCTTCTGCGGATCATGCCCCATCTCACCATCAGCCGATCCTACTGGACGGCCTATCACGAATCCGCCCGTCAATTGGTCCGGGTCCGAACGGTGGTCGATTTTCTCCAGGAACTCGTGGCCGAAGAGCGGCGCATCTTCACCTGATATCTGCATGCCGATATATTAGTACTATTAATTGTACCGACCCGGCCGTTCGGGGCTTGACAAAGGACGGCTGGTTGGACGACCAATGCAACCATTGGGAGATCGGAACTGACATGTCGACTATGATACGAAAGCTTTCGCCGACGGGCCTCGGCGTGGCCGTCATGCTGCTTGGAATGCTGCTTTTCGCGTTGAACGACGCCATGGGAAAATGGCTCGTCTCTACCTATAGTCAGGGTCAGGTGATCCTCATCCGCAGCGCCGCAGCGCTTGTCATCCTTGTTCCGATCGTCTGGAGAGCCGGCCTTTCCGGCCTCGTGAAAATCGAGCGGCCCGGCCTTCAGGTGGCGCGTGTCTTCTTCTCCACCGCAGAGCTTTTCTGTTTCTATTTCGCGGTCGCGTCTCTTCCGCTGGCCGACGTCATGACCTATTGGCTCGCGGCTCCGATTTACGTGGCGGCGCTCTCGCCGTTTCTGCTCGGAGAAAAGGTCGGCTGGCGTCGCTGGACGGCCATCGCCATCGGTTTTGTCGGTGTTCTCATCGCGCTCAAACCCAGCTCGGCAAGCCTCACCTCCGCCGCGCTCTTTTCCATCTTCGGCAGCGCCGCCTTCGCCTTCATGATGTTGTCCGGCCGCCAGCTGCGCAATACGCCCGATACGGTGCTCGCCTTCTGGCAGATCATTGGTGCGGCACTTGCGGGCATTGTCGCGGTGTTCCTCACGCCTTCGGGCTGGCTGCCGGTTCAGTCCAGTTTCGATCTGGCCTTCCTCGGCCTGCTCGGTGTCGTCGCCATGGCGGCGCATGTGCTGGTCAACCGGGCGCTTAAACTCGCCGATGCCGCCACCGTCGCGCCGCTGCAATATACGCTGCTGCTCTGGGCGGTGATTTTCGGCTGGCTGTTCTTCGGTGATGTGCCGCAGACGAGTATCGTCGTCGGCGCGGGCCTGATTGTTCTTTCGGGTCTTTACATCTTCTTTCGCGAAAATACGCTCAAGCGTCGTCTTGAAACCGCCGAAAGACTGGCTGCGGAGCAGGTTTGATCTTTGGTCACAATCACGGGACTTGACGAGGGCGTGATCTTCAGGGAGTAAGAAGGGGCCCTGCGATGATTTGTCTCGCAAGGGCAGAGGAAACAAAGGTGCCGGGCCCCTCTGGCGAGAGTTTTACGGCGCTCTCGCGATGTCGGTACCGCCTGCAAAAATTGGCCGGCGGATTAAAAACTATGAAAAACCTGAATGTGCTTCGCGCGCGTGCTTTCTGCGTGCGGCCTGACGCCCCGCGTCGGTCCGCAAACGCCCTCGTTTTGGGAGGCGACCGGACATGAGCGCCACCCAGAAAAAAACGCTTTCCTACTTCAAATGGGCTTTTATCGTCACCGTGGTCGGTCTGATCCTCGGCGGTTATCTCGGTTGGGAAATGACCGGAACGGTAGGCGGCACGGCGACGATCTTCTTCATCTGCGTCGTTCTGGCGGTGCTGGAAATTTCGCTCTCCTTCGACAACGCCATCGTCAACGCCAACAAGCTCAAGGATATGACGCCGGTCTGGCAGCACCGCTTCCTGACCTGGGGTATCCTGATTGCCGTTTTCGGCATGCGTATCGTCTTCCCGCTGCTCATCGTCGTCGTTGCCGCGAATGTCGGCCCGTGGACGGCAATCGTGATGGCGGCCACGCAGCCGGAACGTTACGCGGAAATCATGCAGGACGCCCATTTGCCGATTGCGGCATTCGGCGGCACCTTCCTGATGATGGTCGGCCTCAACTTCTTCTTCGACCATGAAAAGGACGTGCACTGGGTGCGCTGGATCGAAGAAAAGGCGGCGATCTATTCCTCTGTCAAGGGCATCGAGATCGCCTTCGTGCTTGTCGTCATGCTGGTCTTTTCCCGCATCATCGGCGCAAGCGATGATCCGGCGCTTGGTCCGGTCGCGGCCAACACCTTCTTCCATTCGGCGATCTGGGGTCTTTTGACCTTCCTGCTGGTGGAAGTCGTTGGCGGCATTCTCGACCGCAGCCAGGAAATGCTGGAAGGTGCAGCAAAGGGCGGCTTCGGCGCGTTTCTTTATCTCGAAGTGCTGGATGCCAGCTTCTCCTTCGATGGCGTGATCGGCGCTTTCGCGCTGACGCAAAACCTCTTCATCATCGCCATCGGTCTCGGCATCGGCGCCATGTACGTCCGTTCGATGACCATCATGCTGGTCGAGAAGGGAACACTGGCCGAATATCGCTACCTGGAACACGGCGCTTTCTACGCGATCCTTATCCTGTCCGTCATCATGTACGTGCAGACCATGGTGCATATACCCGAGGTCATCACGGGCCTTGGCGGTGCGGGCCTGATCGGTATCTCGCTCTGGTCGTCGATCCGCTATAACCGGCAGCAGAATGCCGATGCGGTCGATGCCGCACGCGGCGCGGAAATCTGATCCGCGATTGTCCTTGCCTTCCGCCGTCGTGGCGGAAGGCAGTTTTTAAGCATTAAATTCTTTTTTGCCTGTTTTTCTTGCGATTCATTCTTTGCGGAAAATTTCGCCATAAGCAGAATATACTCCTTAAGTCTCTGTTTTTGCGAATACTTGTGCGCCGCAGCAAAACTGGCACGCTTCCTGCATCTCATTCTGCAAGTCCAGAGGGGACATTATGGCTCGAAAACGGGTCAACAAACGCCGCCGCGCCGCGCGATCTTTAGGATCTGCGCCGTGCGGCGGTTTTGTTTGTGCGGGATGGTTCTTGAGTTTTTCGCTCTGTTGAATGAAAACGGTAGGACAACGACTGGAAGGGTCACGGCTTGCCTGCACAATTGTCGCCCACGGAGGCCTTGGGGCTCTGGCATCGTGTATCCACGGCGCAGGTCGTTGACGATCAGCCGGATTTGACCTTGCGTCAAACCGCCATCCTGCTGCAGATTTATCTCGTGCCGCCGCCGCACACTGTCCGGGGTCTTGCCGCCATGCTGGGGGTCACCAAGCCGGTCATTACCCGCGCGCTCGACAGTCTCGGCGCGCTCGGGCTGGTCGATCGGGTTCGGGATGAGCGGGACAGGCGCAATGTTGTGATAAAACGCACGGTGGCCGGTGCGCTTTATCTGGAAAAAATCGGCGATCTGATTATTGATCAGGCGCGCAAGATCTAACCTCTGGATGTGAAACCCATGATGCTCGACCGCCGCCTGAATGTCTTCCGCTCCGACCTCGCCGATGAAAAACTGCAGGGCGTGGTGCAGGCCGAACGTTTTGTCAACGGCACGGCCGCCCAGATCGTGTTGCCGGTTACTGGCCTGCGGCCGACGCCCGATCTTGCCGCCGGCATCGATACCGAGTTGCTGTTTGGCGAAACTATCCGTGTTTTCGACAGGGCCAACGGCTGGGCATGGGTGCAGGCGGATGCGGACGGGTATGCCGGTTACGTGCCGGAAACGGCGATCGGCGATGTCGTTGTCGCCACCCATAGGGTGATTGCACCGCGCACTTTTCTCTACCCAGCCGCTGAATTGCGCAAACCGCCGGTCGCAGCGCTGTCCATGGGTAGCCTGATCCGCATCGTCGGCGAAGCGGAGACGCGCGGCACCCGTTACCTGCTGACCGAAAAAGGCGAAGGCATCATCGCTGCCCATTGCCAGGCCGTCGACGCGGCGCTTGAGGAAGATTATGTGGCGGTGGCGCTGCGCTTTATCGAAACGCCCTATCTCTGGGGCGGCCGCTCCGGTTTTGGTATCGATTGTTCCGGCCTCGTGCAGCTTTCCATGGCCATGACGGGCCGGCGGGTCCTTCGCGATACCGACATGCAGGTGAAGTCGCTCGGCGTGGAAATAGAGCGGGATGAATTGCGGCGCGGCGATCTCGTCTTCTGGAAGGGTCATGTCGGCCTTATGGAAAACGAGGAAACGCTGCTCCATGCCAATGGCCATACGATGAATGTCGCACGCGAGAATCTCGATGCGGCCATCGAGCGCATTGGCTGGCTTTATGAAAAGCCAACTGCTTACCGCCGGCTCGAGGCCTGAGAAGGGCTTTCACGAAATTGTGCCTGCCACGCCCTTTGTGTGGAGGTCGCCGACAGCCTACATCGGTTGAATGATGGTACGGGACCGGCATCGATGAAGACAAGAACGGCGACACGATTGGCAGCGATCCTCACGGCGGCTTTGCTAAGCGCGTCGGCGCAGGCACAGACTGTTTTCCAGAACGGTTTTGCCCCCGCTCCGGATGCCTATGCAAACCTGCCCGGCGTCAAGGATCCGCGCACGCTGCAGCCAAAGGTCCGCTACAACTGCCATAGCGCACTCGGCGTGACCGGATATTCCCGAGGTCCCTACAGGGATGTTTTCGGCAGCCGTGGGCTTCCTGTTCAGGGGTATCGCTGCACCGACGAAAACGGCATTTCCAGTTTCGGCGGCAGAAATCCCGTCTCCAAGGACTGGTATCCCGGCATAAACCCCGTAGACCCGACCTTTTGAAGCAGCATGTTTGAACACCGGACCGAAAACCCCATTGTGGTCTTCGGAAAATCGATGCGCGGGCGGTCGCGGCGGGCATTTGCCGGGCCAGTGCTCTGGACTTGTTGTCGCTTTTTCAGATAAATCTTTCCGCATGACAGGTTGATACCTGCCGGGGTGCGGAGTGACATCGGCTGTTCTGACCTTTGGCCGATATTGGGGAATGCGAGTATGACGAAGACCGATATAGCCACCCGTGTCCATAATCATACCTGGAAACTCGACCCGATCGTCCGCAGCCTGATTGATACGGATTTCTACAAGCTCTTGATGTTGCAGATGATCTGGAAGCTCTATCCGGAAGTCGACGCGACGTTTTCGCTGATCAACCGCACGAAGACAGTGCGGCTGGCGGAAGAGATCGACGAGATGGAGTTGCGCGAACAGCTGGATCATGCGCGCACCCTGCGTCTTTCCAAGAAAGAAAATATCTGGCTTGCGGGTAACACGTTTTACGGCCGCTCGCAGATTTTCGAGCCGGAATTCCTCTCCTGGCTTTCGAGCTATCAATTGCCGGAATACGAACTTTTCAAGCGCGACGGGCAATATGAGCTGAATTTTCATGGCCGCTGGATGGATACGACGCTCTGGGAAATCCCGGCGCTCGCGATCATCAACGAACTGCGCTCGCGCAGCGCCATGCGCTCGCTCGGTTATTTCACGCTTGATGTGCTTTATGCCCGCGCAAAGGCCAAGATGTGGGAGAAGGTCGAGCGGCTGCGGGAGCTGCCTGGCTTGCGCATTTCCGATTTCGGCACCCGCCGCCGCCACAGCTTCCTTTGGCAGCGCTGGTGCGTCGAGGCGCTGAAGGAAGGCATCGGGCCTGCTTTTACCGGTACGAGCAATGTTCTGCTCGCCATGGATTCCGATCTCGAAGCCGTGGGCACGAACGCGCATGAACTGCCGATGGTGGTCGCGGCGCTGGCGCAAACGAATGAGGAGCTGGCCGCAGCACCCTATCAGGTCCTGAAGGACTGGAACCGGCTGTACGGCGGCAACCTGCTGATCGTGCTGCCGGACGCCTTCGGAACCGCCGCATTCTTGCGCAATGCGCCGGAATGGGTGGCAGACTGGACGGGTTTCCGCCCCGACAGCGCGCCGCCGATCGAAGGCGGGGAAAAGATTATCGAGTGGTGGCAGAAGATGGGCCGCGACCCGCGCAAGAAGATGCTGATCTTCTCCGACGGTCTCGATGTCGACGCCATTATCGACACCTACAGGCACTTCGAAGGCCGCGTGCGCATGAGCTTCGGCTGGGGCACCAATCTGACGAATGATTTTGCCGGCTGCGCGCCGAAGACCATCGCCAGCCTCAAGCCGATCTCCATCGTCTGCAAGGTCAGCGACGCCAATGGCCGTCCGGCCGTGAAGCTCTCGGACAATCCGCAAAAGGCAACCGGCGACCCGGCCGAAGTGGAGCGTTACCTGAAGTTCTTTGGTGAAGAGGACCACAAGGAACAGAAGGTTCTGGTTTAAAGCTTTTCCAGGAAAAGTGGAGCCCGGTTTTCCGTCCGGAAAAGCTCTGAATTGAGAACGGGCGCTTCTGTTGAGGAAGCGCCCGTGGAAGCCTGACCTATCAGCAGATTACTTCGCGAACTGGTGTGCGATGTAATGGAATAGTGCGCGGATACCCTGCGCCTCCCCGCCGATCGATGAATGATGCCTCTCGCTCAGAGACCAGCCGTAAATATCGAAATGCGCCCAGCGTCTGGTATTGGTGACAAAACGCTTCAGGAACAGGGCGGCGGTGATTGATCCGCCCATGCCGCCCGAAGGCGCGTTGGTGATATCGGCCGCGCGTGAGCGGATATCCTTGTCGTAGCCCATATAAAGCGGCATGCGCCACAGCGGATCGTCCGTATCGATGCTGGCTTCGGCGATGTCATGCGCCAGATCCTCGTCATCGGTGTAGAAGGGCGGCAGATCCGGGCCGAGCGCGACGCGGGCAGCACCGGTCAGCGTCGCCATATCGATCATCAGGTCCGGCGCATCTTCGTCCGCATAGGCTAGTGTATCCGCCAGAACAAGACGGCCTTCGGCGTCGGTATTGTCGATCTGCACGGTGAGCCCTTTACGGCTGCGGTAGATGTCGCCGGGACGGAAGGCATTGGCGGAGATGGAGTTTTCGACAGCGGGCACGAGAACGCGAAGATCGACCGGCAGCTTCGCATCCATTATCATCAGCGCAAGACCGAGGACATTGGCCGCACCTCCCATATCCTTCTTCATCAGCGCCATGGAAGCGGCGGGTTTGATATCGAGGCCGCCTGTATCGAAGCAGACGCCCTTGCCGACGAGGGTGAGGCGAGGATTGCCCTTCTTGCCCCAGTTCATCTCCAGAAGCCGCGGCGCGCTTTCGCTGGCCCGGCCGACGGCATGGATCAGTGGGAAGTTTTCCTTGAGCAGATCGTCGCCGGTGGTGACCTTCACCTTCGCCTTGTAATGAGCGGCAAGTGCACGGAAGGCGATCTCAAGCTCGTCCGGCCCCATGTCGTTTGCCGGGACATTGATGAGGTCACGCGCGAGGAAAACGCCGGCCAGAACGCGTTTTATCTCGCCGTCTTCCGCATCCTGCGGAATGAGAAGCTTTGCCCCGCTGGTCTTCGTGGTCTTGTATTTGTCGAAGCGATAGCTGCCGAGACCGAAGCCGAGAGCGAGGCGATTTGCCGTCAGCGGTGCGGTCTCGATGTGCCACTCGCCTTCCGGCAGCTCACGGGCGAGTTTCCCGGTGATGAAGGGAATTTCGGACGGATTGCTGCCGAGACCGAGAAGCACGCCGCCCAGCGAACCATCGGCGGAAGGAACGAGCAGGATGGCGCCTGCCTCTGCCTTGAAACCCGCCTTCTTTGCCCAGTCCAGCGCGACTGGGTCGATAGCGCCCTGTTCGATATGGGCCGGCGTGACGGCGAAAACCGGCAATGTGCTGCCTGCCTTGGAGCTGAAAGGGGTCGGGCGTTCGATGAACTGATAGGGCGCCATTGTATGCTTCCGTAAATGTCGAGAATCGGTGCGATTAACGCTCTGTTAGGGTTAACAGATTATTGCTTAAGCGAAAGTTGCGTCGTGTGAGTCTGTCGTATGTCGGGCGCAAGATTGATCATTCTTGGGCGGGGGCGCTGCCATGACTGCATTTTCTTTGGGCGAGACAGGCCGGACAGGGTTGCTGCGGGGAGCATGTCTTGCCGCATTGGTTCTTGCGGTTTCAGGGTGCGCGAGCACCAACAAGCCGGATCGTATGTCCACCGGCTCCATTTCCGCCGCCACCCGCTCCTATGACAACATGAACATGGAGCAGCTTCGCCAGGCGGAAGAGAGCGCCGGCAAAGCCTATGAACGCAGCCCCAAGGATAAATCGGTCGGCATGAATTATGCCAGCGTGCTGATGATGACCGGCAAGAACACACAAGCTCTCGCCGTCATGCAGCAGATCGCCATTGCCAATCCGGCGGACCGTGATGTCCTTGCCGCCTATGGCAAGTCACAGGCCGCCGCTGGCCAGCTGGAGCAGGCGCTTTCGACCATTCAGCGGGCACAGACGCCGGACCGGCCGGATTGGCGGCTATATTCCGCCGAGGGTGCCGTGCTCGATCAGCTTGGACGCTCGAACGAGGCACGTTCCCGATACAGGCAGGCGCTTGACCTGAAGCCGAACGATCCGAGCGTATTGTCCAACCTCGGCATGTCCTATGTCCTGTCGAGCGATCCGCGCACTGCCGAAACATATCTGCAATCGGCCATCGCCCAGCCGGGCGCCGATAGCCGCGTCCGCCAGAACCTCGCGCTCGTGGTCGGTCTTCAGGGCCGCTTTGCCGAGGCCGAACGCATCGCGGTTCAGGAACTCTCTGCGCAGCAGGCACAGGCGAACCTCACCTATCTGCGTGCGATGCTTTCGCAGCAGAACTCCTGGCAGCAGCTGGCGAAAAAAGACGGCAAACCGGCTGGTTGATGCGTTCGAGCATCCGCGTGCAGCGGCTGGCTGACAAGCAGTCGCCTCCGGGGCGCAAATATCGCCCCAAATCGCCTTGCGGTATTTTTCTATCAGAATGTGTCCAGAACGCGGATAATAGCCGGTCCAAGAATGACTGCGATCAGTACCGGCAGAAAAAAGACGATCATCGGCACAGTCAGTTTCGGTGGTAGCGCGGCAGCTTTTTTTTCGGCTTCATTCATGCGCTCATCGCGGCCTTCCTGTGCGAGAACGCGGAGCGCCTGGGCGAGCGGCGTGCCGTATCGCTCCGCCTGAATAAGCGCCTGTACCACGCTTTTGACGGTTTCGAGTTGGGTACGCGTGCCGAAATTCTCAAGAGCGACACGTCTGTCCTGAAGGAAAGATAATTCCGCCGTCGTCAACATCATTTCTTCCGCCAATTCGGGTGACTGCTCGCCCATCTCTTCCGCCACGCGGCGCATGGCAGCTTCCATGGATACCCCGGATTCGATGCAGATCAGCATGAGGTCGAGCGCGTCCGGCCAGGCCCGCTTGATTGATGCCTGACGCTTGGTCATGCGATTTGATACGTAAATATTGGGAGCGTAAAAACCGATATAACCGAAAAGAAGCCCAGCCATTAGCCGGATGATAAACGGTTTGTCGGCGAGGTTTCCGAGAATGAAGATCCAAGTGAAGGCGATGGCCAGAAAAATAAACGGCAAGACAAACCGTGCGGCAAGGAACGTGTTGAACGCGTTTTGTGAACGAAGTCCGGCTGCCCGGAGCCTGTTCATTGTGTTCTTATCGGCCAGCGCTTCTTGCAGGTTGAATTTCTCGACGATGCGGCGGGCGGATTTGTTATTGTTGCCTCGCAGGGAGGTTTTGCCGTCTCTGGTGACGGTCGCCATGCGGTCGCGCTCGCGGCTACGGATGAGGTCGCGTTCCGATGATACCGCTTTCATGCGCTTGGCGAAATCTTTCCGCTCAAAAACCGGCATGATGAGGGTATAGAAGGTCGCAAAAACAGCGAGCGTCACAAGAATGGCGATGATCGTTTGTGGGTCAGTCAGGCGAGAAAGAAGATTTCCTGTCATACCACGCCCCTAGATATCGAAATTGATCATTTGGCGCATGATGAATATTCCGATCAGCATCCAGATCGCGGATGCTCCGAGAATAATGTGGCCGCGCAAGTCGGTGAAAAGTACCGACAGATAGTCGGGCGATGTAAAATGCACCAGCAGCATGACGACGAAGGGCAGCGAGCCGATGATAACTGCGGAAGCCTTTGCCTCCATCGAAAGGGCATTTACCTTCGCGCGCATCTTCTTGCGGTCACGCAAGACCTTTGAGAGATTGGACAGCGCTTCCGAGAGGTTGCCGCCGGCTTGTGCTTGAATATTGATGACTGTGCCGAAAAAGCTTACCTCAAAAAGCGGCATGGTCTGCATCATACGCTCGATCCCCTGGGGGATCCCGATGCCGACCTGTTGCGCATCGACGACGCGCTGAAACTCCGTTTTCACCGGTTCCTGGCCGTCCGATGCGATCAGTCGTACCGCGTCGTTCAGCGGTAAGCCGGATTTGATCGACCTGCACATGACATCAAGCGCATTTGGAAACTCTTCAAGAAATTTTTTCTGCCTGCGCTTGAGAATAAACGCCAACGCCCACCGTGGTACCCCCAGCGCCACGACAATTCCTATGAGCAGAGCGAGAAGCAACGACAGGCCGTAAAGAAGGGCCATGAGAGCGAAGAAAACAGCCGCGCCGGCGCTCAACAGATGGAATTGCCGAGCGGAAAGCACCAGCCCCGCCTGAACTAGTTTGTCGCGCAGGCCGATATTCTTCGCTTTTTTCGCCTTTTCATTCTGTTTCTTTTCCATTTCCCGCAGGTTGTCCTGCATGGATTTGCGGCGTTTGCTAAGTTCCTGGACCCGGTCTCGTGCAGCTTTGATGTTTGTATGATCCGTCTCGGCGGCCTGCACTCGCTTGAAGCGGTTGTTGGTCTTTTTTTCGACCTCTATCTGCTGGAAAAGAAAGGCATAGGCGAGCGCTCCTGCCGAGATGGCGACGAGTACGGCCAGTAATATTATTGTCGGGTCCATGGCAGTCACTTTCCCTTAGGATGTCTTTTCCATCTCATCGAGCGCGGTCGCCAGGCGTTTCTCTTCGCCGTAATAGCGTGCACGATCCCAGAAATGCGGCTTGCTGATACCGGTTGATACGTGTCTGCCGATCAGCTTACCCTGGGCATCCTCGCCTTCGATCTCGTACCGCATCAGATCCTGGGTAACGATGACGTCGCCTTCCATGCCGATCACTTCCGTGATCTGCGTTATCCGGCGCGAGCCGTCGCGAAGACGCGCGGCCTGAATGACGACATCGATTGAGCCTGAGATGATTTCGCGCACGGTCTTGGCCGGCAGGGTGAAGCCGCCCATGGCGATCATCGATTCGATACGGCTGAGGCATTCGCGCGGCGTATTGGCATGCAGCGTTCCCATCGAACCGTCATGGCCGGTGTTCATGGCCTGGAGCAGGTCAAAAACTTCCGGCCCGCGCACTTCACCGACGATGATGCGCTCAGGTCGCATGCGAAGGCAGTTCTTGACGAGATCGCGCATGGTGATCTCACCTTCCCCTTCGATATTCGGCGGACGCGTTTCGAGCCTCACCACATGCGGTTGCTGCAGCTGCAGTTCAGCGGTGTCTTCGCAGGTGATGACACGTTCATCCTTGTCGATGAAGCTCGTCAGGCAGTTAAGAAGTGTTGTCTTGCCTGAGCCGGTGCCGCCCGAGATGACGACGTTGCAGCGGACGCGACCGATGATCTTGAGCAATGTCGCGCCTTCGGGCGTGATCGCTCCGAAGCGCACGAGCTGGTCGAGCGTCAGCTTGTCCCTCTTGAATTTTCGGATCGTCAGCGCCGGGCCATCGATGGCAAGCGGTGGTGCGATGACGTTGACGCGCGATCCGTCCGGCAGGCGCGCGTCGCATATCGGGCTCGACTCATCCACGCGGCGGCCGACCTGGCTGACGATGCGCTGGCAGATGGAGAGCAACTGTGCATTGTCCCGAAAGCGGATATCGGACTCGATCGTCTTGCCGCCGACTTCAATGAAGGTCTGGCCAGAGCCGTTGACCATGATATCGGCGATGTCGTCGCGTGCGAGAAGCGGCTCCAGCGGCCCGTAGCCCAGAACGTCATTGCAGATGTCTTCGAGCAATTCTTCCTGCTCGGCAATCGACATGGCGAAGTTCTTGATCGTGATGATATCGTTGACGATATCACGAATTTCCTCGCGCGCGCTTTCCGCGTCGAGCTTGGCGAGCTGCGAGAGATCGATCGTATCGATAAGGGCGGAAAATACCTGGCTCTTGGTATTATAGTAGTCTTCCGTGCGGGTGCGTTTTCTCTGCGCTGGCGGTGGGCTCGCCGCAGCCTGACGAGTGATGGGTGATTGGCCGGGCTCAAGAGTGTCAATTGCAAGAGAGCGAGGCTCAGACACCGTCGCCACCTGCATGGGCACAGGTGCAACAGGTTCCGGCTTCGTGCTTCTGGCTGGGCCTTCAGGCCCGCGTTTTCCGAACATCGGCGTTTCCGTCTAAGGGCGCAGGCGGAAGACCTACTTGCGCTTGAGAATATTCTTCAGTTTTTCCAGGCCGCCGCGTCTGCTTTTGCGCAGCACGGAGCGGCCTGTGATGGTGTGGGCGATCTGCGAGAAGGTTTCCGCCGTCTGGGATTTTTCATCCATCTCGCTGATCATGCGTCCGCTATTGGCGGCATTTCCGAACAATTGCGCGTCGAATGGAATGATCGCGATCGGCTCGATTTCCAGCGGCTCGAGGAAGTCCGCCGGCGCGATTTCCGGACGTTTGGGCATGCCGACCTGATTGAGAACGAGATGCGGCAATTTGTCGTTGGGTCTCAGTTTGATCAGCGCGTCGAAGAGATTCTTCGTATTGCGCAGATTTGCGAGATCGGGAACCGCCGTAATGATCACCTCGTCGGCTTCCGCAAGGACTGCCCGGGTCCAGTCGCACCATTGGTGTGGAAGATCGAGAACCGCAACGGGCGCACTGCGCTGCAAAACCTCGAGGATCGGCAGAAATGCCTGACGATCGAGATCATAGGTCCTGTCGAGAAGCGACGGTGCCGCGAGCAGCGACAGATGATCGGAACATTTGGTTAGCAGGCGGTCGAGAAACACCTCGTCCAGCCGCTCCGGCGAGAAGACCGCTTCAGCCATGCCCTGGGCCGGATCCTGATCGAAATCGATATTGGCAGTGCCATAGGCAAGATCCATATCCGCCAGAATGGTTTCGGTGGAGAAGAGGCTCGAAATACCGAAAGCGCAATTATGCGCAATGGTCGACGAACCCACGCCGCCCTTGGCGCCAATGAAAGCGATGTTGCGGCCCAGCGGCTCCGCTTCGGGATCGACGAAGATCGCGGCGATCGAAGCCAGGAGATCGGCCATATTGATCGGCGCGACGAGATATTCGGAAATGCCGTTGCGGATGAGATCGCGATAAAGTGTTATGTCGTTGTGTCGGCCGACGATGATGACACGCGTGGAGGGATCGCAAACCTCCGCCAGGGGCGCGAGATCGTTCAGCAACGAGGCGGTTGAGCTTGCCGTTTCAAGAATGATGAGATTGGGCGTGGGCGACGCGGAAAACATCGTGGCGGCCGCATTGATATCGCCCTTCGTCACCCGCAGGGTAACCTTGCTCATGCGCCGGTCGCTGGACAGTGCATCCATGACGGCCTGCATATTGTCGCTGACGCAGAAAGCGTGAACGGAAATGCGGGGCAGGGGCCGGAGGTGGTCCATATCGGCAGCGCGCAATGGCGGCTCGGCTTCGCCGCCGCCACTTGGCTTGATATCGTATTCTACAGCGCTCATGGTCTTTCCTGCCGTAACAATTGTTGGAGCCGCATCAATTCGGCGTCGCCGTTGTCTTGCCTTGTCGATAGTTGTCGATGACTACCGCGCGACGTTCCGCATCGATTGCGCTCATACCGCGCGGACCGACCAGATCCATTGGATTGGCGATCTGCGCCGCGAGATTACTTTGGGAAGCGCACCCGAAATTGTACCAGTTCTTGTTTGCGAAGGTATTGTCTGACAGGTCCTCTGGCCATTGACCGCACTGGCCGGTCATGGCCGTAACGGCGACATAGCTCAGGCGGATAGGGGCGGCGTCGCCATTCGGGGAAGCGGCATAGCGCGTTTCCATGATCTTGCCCGGTGCCACACCCGCACCGGAAAGCGTCGAGCGAATCTGTTTCGCCATACGTGATGCGGCCGCTGAATTGGCCGATCCCGACGGGGTCTGAATATTAACGATACCAGTCGACATCGACGCATAATTCTGAGCAAAGCCGCGGACGTTATCCGTCATCGCCGTGGTCAGCCGGCTGTCGCTGGCCGAGACCGGAATGTCCAGCGAATGCTCCGCCTCCGATAGGGTGATCGGGTGGCGTGTGCGATAATCGTCGGGAATGGCGTTGGTGGTCATCGGATCGCGTGCGCAACCCTGTAACAGGCCGGCGGCAAGCGCGGCAATGACGACGAGGCCGGTCCTTCTTCCGGACTGGCAGGGGAAAAAGGAGGAATAGGTTTCCTTCATGACGTTTCCTGCCCTGACCGGGCTTACTGTGAAGAGGGGATTTTGTGTGCGTGTCGTCATTTGTAGATGAACCCCACTGACCCCTGATAGGGCGCCGCCTGAACCTGGTCCTTGCGGCCATAGACCTTGTTGACGCGGTTCATGAAATACATGGCGGCATCGTTTTCCGGGTTGAAGTTGTCATCCGGCCGGGCGATCTGGTTGCGGGCCACGGGCCGAACCAGATAAGGCGTTGCGATGATGACCAGCTCCGTTTCGTTGCGCAGGAAGTCCTTACTGCGGAAAAGCGTGCCGAAAATCGGGATTTTTGACATACCCGGAAGCCCGGACATGGCCTGACGGATATTGTCCTGAACGAGCCCTGCGATCACGATCGAGCCACCAGAAGGAAGCTCGACCGTTGTGGATGTTTCCCGCTTGCGGACAGACATGTAGGTTGAGCCCGAAATGCCCCGACCGTAATTTCCGGTTACGACATTGCCTTCATAGGTCGGCTCGGACACATTCGTCTCGATCTTGAGACTTATCCTGCCGGGTGAAAGCACCACTGGCCTGAAGTTCAACGTGATACCGTAGTCGACTGTTTCCGTTTCGCGTTTGACGGTCGCGACGCCTGTTTCCTTGTCGAGCGAAACATCCTGTTCGGCAGCAATTCGAAAATCTCCGCCGACATAAAATTTAGCCTGCTCGCCGGAGATCGCCGTCAGGCTCGGTTCCGCCAATGTCCGCATCACCCCTGCCTGTTCCATGGCGTTGAGGTAAGAGGCAAATCTCAGTGAGCCGGAGCCTATAGCTCCGCTGGCTATGCGCGTCGCGCCGTCGATTGCGTTTCCGAGATTGGAAGGATTTGAGAACTCGAAACCGTTGTTGCTTGTCGAACTGCTGATGGAACCGTTGAAGCCCAGCTGCTTCAGCACCTGCCTGCTGACTTCGGCGACGGTCACCTTCAGTGTCACCTGATCCTCGCCCTCGATCGTCAGCATGTTGACGATCTGCGATACTTGGCGGTTTTCGGCAAAAATCGCGGCGTCACCCCCGTTGTCGCCGCCCGTCAGCGAGATATTGCGGGTGGTGGCTTCACCACCTTTCAAAAAGGCTTCGGCAAGCTGCACTGCGCGCGCGGAATCCTGCGGCGTGCGCACAGATCCGGTGAGAACGATGTTGTCGGAGACGATCTCGACTTTGATGTCGGATTCAGGAATGAAGCGACGAATATTGGCTTCAAGACCAACGATATCCCGCTCTACTTCCAGATCGAGGCTGACGATTTCACGCCCACCATCGCCGAAAATAAAGATATTTGTCTGTCCTACCGTTTTTCCGAAGAGATAGATCCGTCTGGACGTGCGCGTTACCGCATCGGCAAGGCTGGGATCGGCGACAAGAATGTCGTGCGCGTCCTCGGGCAGGTCGATGACCAGCGCCTTGTTGAGACCAAGCTTCAGGCGCTTGCGAATGCCTGATCCGCTCTCAGTAATGCGCACAATGCTCGCGCTTTGCGCCTCGGCTTCGCCGATACCCAAAAATTCGGATGAACGCTGGCCGGGAATGCCGGAAAAAGCCACGCAGAACGCAAGCCCGCCGAGCATCGACGAACGCAGGTGTTGTTTGAAACGCCTTGCCATGAACCCCTTGATCATTGTGATGCTCCTTGACCGCCCTTGACGATCGAGCCGGATTTGATCACCTGAATTTCGGGCTGCCCGGCGCCGCCATTGAGAAGATAATCAGCCGAAAGCGTGTCGTTTTCCTGCGCGTCGGCAACCGAGCGCAGAGCCAGCGTGAGACGATCCGCCATCTGTTGCGCCACGGTCATAATCTTGGCTTGGTCCGGCGTCAGTTCCAGTGTCGCGGTTGCGCCAACCACTGCCGACGTACCGTCTTCGCCTTCCTTGATCTGCTGGTCGATGGCCAGAACACGAACGTTATTCAAAACATTCTCGGTCAAAAAGTTACCGTTGTCGCCTTTGCGGACCATGATCACGTCAACACGGTCATTCGGCAGCACGAAACCGCCTGCCCCGGTTGAAACCGAAATCTCTGTCGAAACAGCGCGTTTGCCGGCGGGTAAAAGCGAGGACATGATGCGAGCGCTGGAATCGACGACTTTTTCCGGTCGGATCGGCTCGCCCTCGAATAACGGGAGCCGTACGACGGCACCGGAAAGTTCGATGATTGCGTTCGGGCTTTTCGTTTCCGTTATGAAACTATCGACGACGTTGCCCTGTGGCCAGGGAGTCCAGCGCACTGAACTATCATTCAGGCGACTGCCGACCGGCAGGTTGACCGAGGAAACGAGAACGTTGACCGTCGGTTCTTTCTGGATGATCGTTTCTGCTTTTTCGATAACCTGCTTTGTGCCGGAAATTTTCATGGCGACAAGACCGGCAAGACCGGCGGCTACCAAAGCAACGGATAGAATGACGATACGCGACGGTTTCATGCTCGATCCTTGAAGGAATCAGATTCTTCTCCCCTCAGGATGACGCGCTATTGGTATAATTATGGTTAATATTATGCGTGGATTTGTGGTTAACAGGCCTTTAATTTCGGCAATTACAGTATTCGCTCAGGAAAGACTGGCGATGGCAGCTTCTACGATCGGTGCGTTGCCATAGGTCAAAAAACCGGCGATGGCGATGCCGATCCCGTAGGGAATTTTTTTTGCTGCGAGCAAGGAATCGGGGAGGGGAATGCCGCTGGCCATGATTTCCTGCGAGCGCGACCGCAAGAGCAGAATGCCGAGAGTCAACAGGCCGCCAACGAAGGTCACCGAAAGTAAAAATTCTATGAGGGACAGGTTGAAGCCATACCATACTGCTGCGGCAGTCAATAGCTTGGCATCTCCTCCACCCATAACATTGGCTGCAAAGAGTGCGAAGCAGGCAAAAAACACGGCGGCGGCAGCTGCAAGGCTCATTGCAAAAGTCTGCCAGTCCATACCGGAAAAAGGCGCGATCAAAATGAATGACAGCAGCAAAATGAGCGATATCCGGTTGGGTATCGTCATGCTCAAGAGGTCTGTGAATGCCGCGAAGGCAAGGCAGAGCGGAAGCGTCAGAAAAATGGCGGCTATAACCACGAGGGAGACTCCCTTTTTACTCGGCCAATTCCAGGCGGATTGAAGACGAATCCGGGTATTCAGTATAATACGAAAATGCCGCTCACGGTTGAGCGGCATTCCCAATTCAGCGGTCGAAAACTATTAGAACGTCGTGTTTCGGGCCGTCTGCATCGTCGTACCGATGCCGTCAAAGAGTGCGTCGAGCTGCGTACCGACCATGCTTGCACCGCCTACGATTGCCACTGAAAGCAGAGCAGCGATCAGGCCGTATTCGATTGCAGTAGCACCGGATTCATCCTTGAGGAAACGAGCGAAAATCTTGGTCATAGGGTCTCTCCTAACTTGTGTTGGTTCAGCACGCCGACAACTGTTCTCCGTTGTTCGGTTGCGTTCAAACTACAGCCGAGCGATTTCCAAGCGCTTAAAAAAAACGATTAACTCAAAGTAAACGGCAGGATGAGTTTCTTTTGGTAAATAAAACAAAAAAGTATTGACTGCATTTTTACATTTGCCGATAAACAAATATATTCAACTGCTGGCAGTTTGTCTTTTCCGACCAAGTTTCCTTGGGAAGAGGTGCAGATGTTCAGTTTTGAGGCGGGGCGGAGAGACGCGGCAATATCAATACATTACGCATGGTTACCATCCGCCTCGCGGATTTCTGCCATTTAACGCTTCATTCACTAAAACCGCGCATTCTGCGGAGCAATAAGTGCGGGTAGTGAGCAAGGACCAAACGCGTGTCATCCGGAAAACTGGCGAAAATTGTGGTCGGCTTGTCCGTCTTTCTATCAGGTTCGCTGCAGCCGGCTTTTGCTGAGGATGACATATTGCGTGTTTCGATGAATCACGCCCGTGTCCTTCGTCTCGACCGCGCCGTCAGCAAGGTTATTGTCGGCAACTCCAAGGTCGCCGATGCCACGGTTGCCGATGCCACCACGATTGTTCTGACGGGTCGCAGTTTCGGCACGACCAATCTCGTGCTTCTGGATGCCGACGGCAATCCAATCGTGGATGAACGCATTCTCGTCTCTATCGACGAGGGTAATACGGTGCGAGTTTTCCGCCAGACGGAGCGGACCGTTCTGTCCTGTACGCCGAACTGCGAGCAGCATTCGCAAAATAGTGGCGACAAAGACGCTCAGCCGTAACGAAGCATGTCACATCAGAGTTCTGCGCTGTAGAGAGAGGTCTTCCGAAGAGGACGAAGGCCGCTTGTCCCTGAGTGCCTGCAGCTTTTCTGGGAGTAGCTAAAAGCGAAAAAAGCAACACGCTTCCCGGCGTTTGCCGGTCGGCTATATGTTGCTGTTTTTTCGGCTAAGTTCTTGATCTGGCTAAGATCAAAAATGGAATGGTGCCCAGAAGAGGACTCGAACCTCCACACCCTTGCGAGTACCAGCACCTGAAGCTGGCGCGTCTACCAATTCCGCCATCTGGGCGACGGAGAGCGATGTACGAGGGCAGCCGCCCGGTGTCAACAGACTTTTTGAACTTTTATGACGATCATTGATTTTAAAGGGAAAAAACTTGGTTATGGCTGTTGAAACATGTCGCCGGGTCAGGTGTCGAGCCCTTCATGCTTCGTTCTGTCCACATGACCGAGGTCACGCTCCGGGTCGATGATGTCACGGATTCTCTGTTTGAGTTCTTTTGGGCCGGGAAAACCACCATCGCGTTTGCGTTCCCATATGATCGTGCCGTCCACGGAGATCTCGAACAGACCGCCGGTCGAGGGGATGAGGCTGACTTCGCCGATATCGGAAGCGAAGGTCTGCAGGATTTCCTGCGCCATCCAGCCGGCCCGAAGCAGCCAGTTGCACTGCGTGCAATAGCGGATGGTTATGCGGGGTTTGGTCTTGGTCATCCTCAGGTCTCCTTCATCGCCCGGCGACAATAATGTTCACGATAATGTCAACTATAATACTCATGTTTTTACCGGGCGCATGCTTGTTCTTATCATGCGGCTTTGCGAACAGAGAAGCTGTCGAAGGCTGAAACGTGGAGATCCTATGGCCCAGTTCGAGAATAATCGTCAGCGTCTTTTCGTTCCGGCGGTCGCACCGCTTTATAATGCGACGCATGATCTGGTAGAGACCATTCTGCGCGTCACGGCCGGGCTTCTTCTCGTCACCCATGGGTTCGGAAAGATCGTCAATCCTTTTGGTGCTGTCGGCATGGTGGAAAGCCTCGGCTTTTACCCCGGCGTCTTCTGGTCACCGCTGCTTGCCGCCACGGAATTTTTCGGCGGAATTCTGGTCGCTATCGGCCTGTTCACGCGGCCGGCATCCTTCGCGGCCATGATCGTCCTTCTGGTAACGGTTTATTTTCACGGCATCGTAAAGGCGGAAGGTCTGGGCGGGGCGGAAAAGTCGATCCTTTGGGCGGCGATTTTCCTGTTCTTCGCCGTTCGCGGCGGCAACCGGCATTCGGCAGACGCCAAGCTTGCGCGTGAATTCTAGGGCGTATCGCGTCAGATTATCCGCTATTGTCACAATGATGATGTAGCGGCTCTTGAGAATCGATTTTTCTCGTGGTGAAGCTGGATTCGATCGGCATTTCTTGCCGATTGAATCCTTTGTCGTCGCCACGAGGTTTTATGCGCGTTGCAATCATAGAAAATATGGCGGGTACGCCGCATGGGCAGCTCGGCGTCGCGCTGAAAGAAGCGGCGGCGGAAGTCCATATCATCCGCGCCTATGCGGGTGAGCCTCTCCCCAAGGATGCGGCCGATCATGATGCGCTTGTCGTTCTGGGCGGCGAACAGAACGCGCTCGATGATGCGCTTTATCCCTATCTTCCCGATCTTGCCCTTCTCATGAAAGCCTTTGGCGATGCGGGCAAGGCAGTCATGGGCGTCTGCCTTGGCAGCCAGTTGCTGGCGCGCGCCTATGGCGGAGAGAACATTCTCTCCGGCCCGCCGGAGTTCGGCTGGGAAGAGGTGTCCCTGACGGAAGAGGGCGTGTCCGATCCGCTATTGGCTGGGCTGGAAAAGACATTCCCCATTTTTCAGTGGCATTGCGATACATTTACGCTTCCGCCGGACGCCACGCGACTTGCGACCAATGGCGCGACGCGAAACCAGGCCTTTCGCATCGGCCGGGCGGTTTATGGCACACAATTCCATTTCGAAGCCTCCGCTGCCGTGGTTGACGGCTGGTGTCAGACGTTCCCCACTTCCGTCGAAAGAATGTCGCCGGGATGGCTGGAGAATTATCACGACCATCGCAGCTTGCGCGCAGAAATGGCCGATGCAGCCGGGCTGGAAATTGCCCGAGCCTGGGTACGCCTCATCCAGAGCGGCGATTTTCCGTTGCGAAAGTGATCGAGGCCGAACAAAGTTGCAGCGGACGGACTATCGTGCGCAAGGAGGCGCAGAGATCATGTACAAATTCGAAATCTATCAGGACAAGGCCGGCGAATATCGTTTCCGCTTCAAGGCTTCCAACGGCGAAACGATGTTCTCCTCGGAAGGATACCAGGCGAAGGCATCGGCTATTCACGCGATCGAATCGATAAAGAGAAATTCTCCCGGTGCGGACACTGTCGATCTGACCGCCATGACGGCCTGAGCCGCGGCGCCGCGCGAGAACTCGAAGCGTTTCGCCTGCCAGAAATGATGGGCGCATCGACAGGTGCCGACGTAAAGATAAGATTCAGTCTTTTTTGATAATCTTCCGTTAGCATTTGTATTTCGAGGTCTCCGGGCGGCATCAGAGTGCCCCCGATTTGTTTTGCGTACGGGTTCTCATGCGTTCATCGGCTGTGCCAGCACTTCTCTTCGGTTGCCTCCTGCTTGGAGGCTGCACGTCCAGTTCCGGGCCGGAAAGCCTGATGGCCGGCTTGCCTTCGAAGGAAACGACGAGTTCGGTCACGCCATCCGCGCCGGTGCCGCAGGCAGGCGTCGGCACCCAGGCCATCGCCGCCCAGCCGCGGCAGCAAGTTCTGGCATGGGGCGGGCCGGTGCCTGACGAACCCAAGGCCTTTTCCGCCGTCACCCCCAAAGCGTCCTTAACGCAGGATGCGCCTGAAATCCGTTTGCCGGTTCCGCCACAGGCGGCCGGAATGGTGCGGCCGGCGGAGCGCCCCACGATGAACCAGATGGAGCGTCCGGTGCAATTGGCCATGGCGGCGGCCCCGGCGGCAAGCGCCGGTGCTCAGATCCGTTCGCGCATTTTCCGCTCCAGCTTCAGTGATGCCAAGCCCATCAATTTCGGCAGGGTCCAGCCCCGTCATTTCCAGGTCCACGGGGTGGATGTATCCCGCTGGCAGGCCAATATAAACTGGCCGCAGCTGCGCACGCGCGGCGCCAATTTCGCCTTCATCAAGGCGACGGATGGCGGCGATCATCTTGATCCGATGTTCCGTACCAACTGGCAGCGTGCAAAGGAAGCCGGCATTCGCCGTGGCGCCTACCACTTCTTCTACTGGTGCCGCAACGCCAGCGAGCAGGCGGACTGGTTCATTCGCAATGTACCGCGGGATCCGGACGCGCTGCCGCCTGTCATCGACGTGGAATATAACGGCGAATCCAGCTGCAAGATGCGCCATTCCCGCGAACGCGTGCTGGAAAAGATGCGTGTCTTCATGGATAAGCTCGAGCGTCACTACGGCCAGCGGCCGATCATTTATACGGCGCCCGATTTTTACAAGGATAACCTCCAGGGCGAATTCCAGGATTATCCCTTCTGGCTGCGCGCCGTCGCCCAGCATCCGTCGGTGGTTTATCCCGGTCGCAAGTGGCTGTTCTGGCAATATTCGGGTTCTGGCCTGTCGCATGGAGTCGATGGCCGTATCGATCTCAATGTCTTCAATGGCAGCGAAGACGCATGGCATCGCTGGGTGGATCGCCGCTCGAGCTGATGGTCAGCGCGCGAATTTTCGCGCGCCCGCAACACACAGCACCACAACCAGCGTCACGCCGATCATGGCCGGGCTCACTTCCTCATGCAGCAGGGTGGCGGCAAGCGCGAGCCCGAAGAAGGGCTGAAGCAATTGCAGCTGCCCCACGGCGGCGATGCCGCCCAGGGCCAGCCCGCGATACCAGAAGATAAAGCCAATCAGCATGCTGAACAGGGAAACATAGGCAAGGCCAGCCCAGGCCTGCGGGTCTATGCCGGCAAGCGTTTCCGGCCCGGTGAAAATGGCAAGCGGCAGCATCACCGGCAGGGAAAGAACCAGCGCCCAGGAAATGACCTGCCAGCCGCCCAGCTTGCGGGAAAGGGCGGCACCCTCTGCATAACCGAGTCCGCAGACGATGATTGCGCCAAGCATCAGAAGATCGCCGGCAAGTGAGGCCTCGATCCCGGCGGCAAAAGAATTCGAGAGCGAAAAACCCGCAACAAGCGCACTGCCGAGACAGGAAAAGAACCAGAAGACCGGGCGTGGGCGTTCTCCGCCGCGCAGCACCGCAAAGATCGCGGTTGCGAGCGGCAGCAGTCCCACGAAAACGATGGAATGCGCCGAGGTGACATGCCGCAAGGCGAGCGCGGTCAATAGCGGGAAACCCACCACGACACCAAGCGAGACGATGAAAAGCGATGTCAGGTCATGGCGCGCCGGGCGCTTTTGCCTGAACAGAAACAGCAGCGCCAGCGCCAGCAGGCCGGCAATGCTGGCGCGGGCGACGGTGAGGAACACGGGATCGAAACCCGTTACCGCGATGCGCGTCGCGGGCAGCGAACCGCTGAATATCACCACGCCTGTCAGGCCGCTCAGCCAGCCGCTCGTCGTCTTGTCCATCGTCAACTCCTGCGTTTTGCCTTTCTTGATCCCGAATGGCTGGCGGGAACAGCGACAATCATATACAATTTCAACAAACTGTTATGGTTTCATGAGCGTTACGGTTGGAGAGAATAATGGATGGACAGGTCGCTGTTGGCACGCGCATAGAAAAGGTGATGGCAAGCGTTCGGCAACGCATCGCCTCGCGCAGCCTCGTGCCGGGCGCGCGTCTTCCATCGGTGCGGGCTCTGGCGAAGACCATGCAGGTGTCCACCTCCACCATCGTCGAGGCCTACGACCGGCTTGTGGCGGAGGGTACGATAAGCTCGCGCCCCGGCTCCGGTTTTTTCGTTTCAGGTCCGCTTGCACCCCTCTCGCTCGCCGATATCGAGCCGCAGCTCGACAGGGCGGTGGATCCCTTGTGGGTTTCGCGGCAGGCGCTGGATGAAAGTTCCGTTCTCGCCAAACCCGGTTGTGGCTGGCTTCCCGTATCGTGGATGCCGCAGGAGGCATTGAGGCGGGCCATGCGCGGGCTCGCCCGCGCCGACGCCGCCCTGCTGACGGATTATGGCAGCCCGATGGGACTGTTGCCGCTGCGCCAGCTTCTGTCGCGCCGGCTGGCCGAACACGGGGTGCAGGCGGGCGCCAGCCAGATCATGCTCACCGACTCCGGCACGCAGGCGATCGATCTTCTGTGCCGTTTCCTGCTGCAGCCGGGGGATACGGTTGTTGTTGATGACCCCTGTTATTTCAATTTCCACGCCCTCCTGCGGGCGCATCGGGTGAAGATCATCGGCGTACCCTATACGCCAACCGGACCGGATTTAGCGCTGTTCGAACAGGCGCTGAAAGACCATCAGCCCCGTCTTTATATCACCAATTCCGCGATCCATAATCCGACAGGTGCAAGGCTTTCCGCCGTTTCCGCCCATCGGCTGCTGATGCTTGCCGAACAGGTGGGGCTAACCATCATCGAGGATGATATTTTTGCTGATTTCGAAACCCAGGCTGCGCCCCGGCTGGCGGCCTTCGATGGTCTGAACCGTGTCGTCCAGATAGGCAGTTTTTCAAAAACACTGTCGGCCTCCATACGGTGCGGTTTCATTGCAGCACCTGTCGCGTGGGTGGAAGCCCTGACCGATCTCAAGATCGCCACCGCTTTTGGCGGAACGCATTTTTCGGCGGCGCTGGTCCTCTCGCTTTTGACCGACGGCAGTTACCGCAAGCATGTCGAGGCACTCAGGCAGCGTCTTGCGGCGGTAATGCCGGAGGCGGCGTCACGTCTGAAGTCGATTGGATGTGTGCCGTGGATCGAGCCGCAGGCGGGCATGTTTTTGTGGTGCCGCCTGCCGGATGGGAGCGATGCCGCCGATGTTGCGCGCCGGGCGCTTTCGCGGCAGGTGGTGCTAGCCCCCGGCAATGTGTTCAGCTCGTCGCAAAGTGCCTCCGGTTTCATGCGTTTCAATGTGTCGCAAATGGCAGATCCGCAGGTCATGACGGTGCTGGCGGAGGCACTTCAGCAAGGGCCCGAACCTCGTCGGTTGTAGGCGTTCTGGAAGGAATCGGAACAAAATCCCGTGAACGTCGTTTTCTTCGCAGAATGAAGAGGAGGAAATACCATGACATTCGATCCCAACAACCCGCGTCCGGACCGCGATCTTCGTCCGGAAGTGAATATCAGCAATGAACCGCGTGCCCGCACGTCGTCGTCCTGGGTGCCGTGGTTGGCGATCATCGTTGTCGTTCTGGTAGGCGTTTTCGCCTGGTCGCAGATGAGCGGCCCGACCACCGATCCGGCAACGACATCCTCCACCACGCCGCCTGCAGCAACGGATCAGGCACCGGCGCCGATGGCTCCGACCACTCCGGCAACACCGCCTGCGAACAATACCGCACCGGCAAGCCCGACTACCGGCGGCACGCAGACCCAGCCGTAATAGGCTTACTGATAGGATAAAACCGCCTGCCTCCGCGCGGGCGGTTTTTCTTTGCAAGGGCGACCGTCACCCGCCGTTAGAGCCTTTCCATCGCGGAAGGGTCGTTGGAAAGACGGGACCAGCGGCTAATGGACTCCTGTGCCAGTTGCGAGAGGGCAATGCTTCCGAAACGGGACAGCAGAATGTTTTCCGCCTCTTTCATGGCGTCAAAAAGCGCCGTGTTGACGGCCTGTTCGATGACGCAGTTCGGATTGTCGCCTGCCAGCCCGATCGAGAACAGTTCCGGTGCGCCAAGCGCCCGGTAAATATCGAGCAGCGTGATTTCGCTGAGCGGCCGCGCCAGCACCCACCCGCCGCCATGGCCTTTTTCCGACGATACATAACCATGCTCGCGCAAGCCGGCCATGGTTCTGCGCACCACCACCGGATTGGTCTGAAGCATCGCCGCAATGCTCTCGGAGGTCGCGGCGCCCTCATGTTTTTCCATATGGATCAGAATATGCAGCACCCGTGAAAGGCGCGTGTCGTGTCTCATTGCCCAAACCCGTCTGTTTGCATCGACGCTATCACCTTCAAGATGACGTAACAATATAAGTTGCGTGACCATTGACTCCCAAAATCATGTAACAATATAAGTATCGTGAAATGAACGGGCACTTCCGCCTCCTCCTGAAACGATGGGTGCATCATGAAATTCGACGTCATCATTATCGGCGGCAGCTATGCCGGTCTCTCAGCCGCCCTGCAGCTTGGACGCGCCAGAAAAAACATTCTGATGGTGGATGCCGGTGAACGGAGAAACCGTTTCGCCAACCATTCCCACGGTTTTCTCGGCCAGGACGGCAAGGCGCCAGGCGAGATTATCGCCGAGGCGCGCCGCCAGATCGAACGTTACCCGACCATAAAATGGGCCGAAGGCAGGGTGACCGATGCCGAAGGCTCCTTTGGTGGTTTCGCAATCGAGATCGATGGCAACCGCCGTGAGACTGCGGATCGGCTGATCCTCGCCATTGGTGTCACCGATGAATTGCCTGGTATCGCCGGGCTGAAGGAGCGCTGGGGCTCTTCTGTCTTCCATTGCCCCTATTGCCATGGTTACGAGCTCAATCAGGAAAAGATTGGCGTTATCGCCGCTTCACCTTTGGCCATTCACCACGCATTGATGCTTCCGGACTGGGGTGAGACGACCTTTTTCACCAACGGCGTATTCGAGCCGGACGAGGACCAGTATTCGATGCTGACAGCGCGCGGCGTCCGGATGGAAACAACCGGCATCAGGGAAATTGCGGGGCATGCGGATGTCGTCCTGACAGATGGACGCAGCATTGCCTTGGCCGGCCTTTTCACCCAGCCGATATTGCGGATCACCGCCGATTGGATCGAAAAACTCGGCTGTGCGGTGGAGGAGGGGCCGATGGGATCAACCATCGTCACAGACCCGATGAAACAGACTACCACACGCGGCATCTTCGCCTGCGGCGATGTGGCGAGACCCGCCGGCTCGGTCGCCCTTGCGGTGGGCGACGGCGCGATGGCGGGCGCTGCGGCTCACCGGTCGATCCTCTTTCCGGAAATGCTCTAGGGTGAGACGAGGTTCAGCCAGCGGCCCGGAGGCATGCCGAAGGCATTTTTGAAATGCCGGGTGAAATGCGCCTGATCCGCAAAACCGCAGGCAAAGGCCGTTTCGGCAAGACCCGTACCTGCGCGCATCATGTCCTTGCATTTCTGCAGCCGCCGCATGATGAGATAACGGTGCGGGCTCGTGCCGAACAGGCAACGAAAGTGCCGGAAAAGCGTGAAGCGGTCGAGCCCGCTTATCCGTTCCAGTTCTTCAGAACCGACGGTGTCGGCGCTATTCTCCAGCAGATAGTCCCGGCATCGCAAAACGGCGATGCGGTCAATCCGCTTGATGGTTCTGGTGCTTCCGTCTGAATGTTTCCAGAGCAGATCCGCCAGTCTCGATTGCCAGTCGGTGAGAAGTAGATTGTCCGGTTCGCCTTCGAGATTGCCGAGTGCCTCGATGAGGCATTGCCGGAATTCTTCGTCCTCGATGATGGCATTTCGGGCAAAGGGCAGCGCGTTATATCCCGCCTCCGTCGTTTTTTCCGGCGGGAGGTAGAGCATTCGATAGTGCAGGCCCTCGTCAGTGCCCGCGCCGCCATCGTGAACCTCGTCGGGATGCAGGACGATGACATTTCCCGGCATGCTGAAATGCGATGTGCCACGATAGGAAAAGGTCTGGACGCCGGAAAGCGTGACGCCAATCGCATAAGTATCATGGCGATGCGGGGCATAGGCATTGCCGTGAAAACGCGCGTCTATGCGTTCGATGCCCTCGCTGGAGGGCGCCTGCACGATCCCTTCGAATTTGCACGAACGTTCAAGATCGCCGCCGCCCCGAGGCGCTAGGGTCGCTTCTCTTTCGTAACCACAGCCAGATTGAGTTCGCATGTTTGATACCAAGATCGCCGTCATCCTTCGCGATGACCTTGCCGTGTGGCAAAAACTGAACGTTACCGCATTCCTCATGTCCGGGATCGTCGCCCAGACCAAGGAGATCATTGGAGAACCATACCGCGACGGGGCAGGCAACGTCTATAATCCCCTGTCCATCCAGCCTGTCGTCGTCATGGCCACGGATCAGGAGGCGCTGCGCAAAATCCACCAGCGATCCCTCGAGCGCGACGTCACGACATCGCTTTATATCGAGGAAATGTTCGCTACCGGGCACGACGTCGCCAATCGCCAGGTATTTTCGGAGTTTTCTCCTGACAACGCCAAGGTGGTCGGCATGGCGCTGAGGGCCGACAAGAAGATCGTCGACAAGATCACCAAGGGCGCGAAGCTGCACGGGTGATCGGACCCTAAAACGCAAAAGGGAGGCTGTGGGCCTCCCTTCAAGAACGATGGCAAGTGATTGCCGCTTATTCGTCGTTCATCTTCAGAGCGGCGATGAAGGCTTCCTGCGGAATTTCCACCTTGCCGAACTGGCGCATGCGCTTCTTGCCTTCCTTCTGCTTGTCCAGAAGCTTGCGTTTGCGCGTTGCGTCGCCGCCGTAGCACTTCGCCGTCACGTCCTTGCGCAGCGCGCGCACGGTTTCGCGGGCGATGACCTTGCCGCCGATGGCCGCCTGGATCGGGATCTGGAACATGTGCGGCGGAATGAGTTCCTTCAGCTTTTCGCACATGCCGCGTCCGCGCCGGTCTGCCGCCGAGCGGTGAACCAGCATGGACAGCGCATCCACGGGATCGCCATTGACGAGGATCGACATCTTCACGAGGTCGCCTTCGCGGTAGTCGATGATGTTGTAATCGAACGAGGCGTAACCCTTGGAGATGGACTTCAGCCGGTCGTAGAAATCGAACACCACTTCGTTGAGCGGGAGTTCATAGGTGATCATCGCGCGGTTGCCGACATAGGTCAGCTCCGTCTGCAGGCCGCGCCGGTCCTGACAGAGTTTCAGGATGCCGCCGAGATATTCGTCGGGCGTCAGGATCGTCGCCTTGATCCACGGCTCGCGGATTTCCTTGATCTTCACAACGTCGGGCATGTCGGCCGGGTTGTGCAGCTCTTTTTCCGTGCCATCGGTCAGCGTCATTTCATAGACGACCGACGGGGCAGTGGCGACGAGATCGAGATTGAACTCGCGCTCGAGGCGTTCCTGAATGATTTCGAGATGCAGCAGGCCGAGGAAGCCGCAGCGGAAACCGAAGCCGAGGGCGGCGGACGATTCCATTTCGAAGGAGAAGGAAGCATCGTTGAGGCGAAGTTTACCGACCGCTGCGCGCAGGTCTTCGAAGTCGGCCGCATCGACCGGGAAGAGACCGCAGAACACCACGGGCTGTGCTGGCTTGAAGCCGGGCAGGGCCTGCGCCGTCGGGCGCTTGTCGTCGGTGATGGTATCGCCAACGCGCGTATCGGCGACTTCCTTGATCGAGGCGGTGATGAAGCCGATCTCGCCGGGGCCGAGGCTGTCGACATTGACCATCTTCGGGGTGAGCACACCGACGCGCTCGATGCCGTATTTCGCGCCCGAACCCATCATGCGGATCTGCTGACCCTTGCTCAGCACGCCGTCGATGACGCGCACGAGAACCATGACGCCGAGATAGGTGTCGTACCAGCTATCAACCAGCAGCGCCTTCAGCGGCCCGTTTTCACCGACTTCGCTTTTCGGCGGTGGCAGGCGATTGACGATGGCTTCCAGAACATCGGGAATGCCAAGCCCGGTCTTCGCCGAAATCATCACGGCGTCGGACGCATCGATGCCGATCACCTCCTCGATCTGCTCCTTGATGCGGTCGGGTTCGGCCGCCGGCAGGTCGATCTTGTTGAGCACGGTGACCAACTCGTGATTATTGTCGATCGCCTGATAGACGTTCGCCAGCGTCTGGGCTTCGACGCCCTGCGATGCGTCGACCACCAGCAGCGAACCTTCACAGGCCGAAAGCGAGCGGGACACTTCGTAGGCGAAGTCGACGTGGCCGGGCGTGTCGATGAGGTTCAGCACATAGGTCTCGCCGTTATTCGCCTTGTAGTGCAGGCGCACGGTCTGAGCCTTGATGGTGATGCCGCGCTCGCGCTCGATATCCATCGAGTCGAGAACCTGTTCCGACATGTCGCGTTCGGCAAGACCGCCTGTCGACTGGATCAACCGGTCGGCCAGCGTCGATTTGCCGTGATCGATGTGGGCAACGATCGAGAAGTTGCGGATATGGTCCAGGGGCGTGCGGGTCGAATTTGTGCTCATGTCCCGCGCTATAGCAGGGGCTTCTCATGCCGCAAAGCGGGAATTTGGTTAAAAGCCTTTTAAAATGGGCTTTTTAGATCGCAAATTGCTCTGGCCAGTCGCGGCGGGTGGCAACCTGCCCTTCGGTGCGGAGCCTTGCAACGGCGGCAAGATCGATATCGGCGATGAGAAGGCTGCTTTGCGTCACCGCATCACTCTCGCTTTCCGCGATGATGCCGGATGCCGGCATGCCGTAATCCGAAGGCACATAAAGTGCGGCGCGGCCGCGATTTTCATCAACCGCAGGAGACCAAGGGGCCTCGCCCGCGGTGGGAGAGGAGAGGATGGCATATTGGTTTTCCAATGCCCGAGCCTGCGCACCAATCCGCACCCGGTAAGCACCCGCCAGCGTGTCGGTGCAGCTGGGGGCGAGAACGAGTTCGACGCCAAGCTCCGCCAGCCTGCGGCCCAGCATCGGGAACTCGTTGTCGTAACAGATGAGAATGCCGAGCTTGCCGATCGGCGTCTCGAAGGCTTTCAGTCCCTCGACGCCCGCATGAATGTTCCACTGCTCCCGCTCGAAACGGGTCATGATCTGCTTGTCCTGATAACCGATCAGCCCATCCGGGCCGAACAGCCATGCGCGGTTGCGGAACTTGTCGTCCGGGTCCTTTACTGGCGCGCTGCCCGGCTGGAAGAGGATTTGATGTTGCCGCGCCAGTTCCTCGCAAAGCTCCACCCAGGAAGGGATCAACGGCTGTATCTCTTCGATGGAACGATGCAGATCGGAACGCGCGTCGGGTGGCAATTGCCCGGTCAGCGCCATAGCCGAATATTCCGGCAACAGCAGCAGTTCGGCGCCTTTTTCCTTAGCCTCGCGGACGATGGCGGAAAGATGCGCGGCATAAGCCTCCCATGTCTCGATCAGTTCGATGGCATATTGGCTGGCGGCGAGGCGTGTCATTTATCTCCGTCTCCGGCAAGAATGGTCTTCATCCAGAAGGACAGGGGTTTCGGGCTCTCGGTGTTTTCGTCGAGGTCCTGCCATGTGAAGTTGGTGCGCAGTTCAGGGTGATGGTGATAACCGCGCTTTTCCCAGAAGGCATTGAGCGGCACGTAATCCGCCGGCCGGCGGGGATGGTCGGCAGGCCGCTCGACCGCGCAGAAGGTGCAACGGTTAAAGCCGAGCCTCTTTGCATGCGCCTCCCGCTCCTCGAAGAAGCGCACTCCAATGCCGTGACCGCGATAGCCGGGCAGCAGCACGCTTTCACCGAAATAAAATATTCGGTCCGGATCGTAGCCCGCTTCGGCAAACGGTGCTTTCACCTCATCGGTCTCTGCCGCCATCGGCATGCCGGTGGACATGCCGACCACTCTGGCGTCATCGAGCGCCAGCACGAAGACCGCGCCGTCCGTATCGGCATAGGTCGCGAGATATTTGCGTTCATAATCCAGCGAACCGTCGTAGAGATAGGGAAAAGCGCGAAACACCTCGATCCGCAGGCGCGCGAGATCATCGAAATAGGGTGTGGCGTCAATGCCGGAAAGAGACTTGATTTCGACGGTCATGGGCATTTCACTTTCGGTTGCACTGGTTATACCGTCATGGAAAACCCGCGCAAGCATTGAACGGAGAAGACGATGACCGCTGCCGACACCATCCGCGCCTATTACGAAGCCTTCAACCGTCAGGACATGGATGCCTTTCTGGCGCTCCTTCATGACGAGGTGGTGCACGACATCAATCAGGGCGAGCGTCAGACCGGCAAGGCCGCCTTCGCCTCCTTCATGGACCATATGAACCGCTGCTATAAGGAAAACCTCACCGAGATGGTCATCATGGCGAGTGATGACGGTAAGCGGGCTTCCGCCGAATTCATCGTCAATGGCGAATATCTCAAGACAGATGAGGGATTGCCCGAGGCGAATGGTCAGACATATGTGCTGCCGGCCGGCGCCTTTTTCGACCTGAAGGACGGAAAAGTTAGCCGAGTAACGAACTACTATAATCTGAACGACTGGATTGCCCAGGTCGGCGCTTAAGGCGTGATTTCTCGCCCGCAATCGGCGGGCAAGAGATAATCCTGGTTTCCATTATCATGGATATTGACTCCATCATATGAGAATGCAATTCTCGTGTGATGGAAAACGAAGATCATATTCTTGAGCGCTCGATCGGTGAGCGGATCAAAACATTGCGGGCTGAAAACGGCCTGACGCTGGACAGGCTTGCGTCCGAATCCGGCGTCAGCCGCGCCATGATTTCCCGCATCGAGCGCGGGGAGGCGAGCCCAACCGCGTCGCTGCTTGCCCGCATCTGCGCAGCCCTTGGTCTGTCGCTCTCAGGCTTTTTCGCCGAAAACGAAGAGGCTGTTTCCCCGCTGGTGAGAAAGCGTGACCAGCGGGTCTGGAAAGATCCCGAGACAGGCTATGTCCGCCGCGCCATTTCCCCGCCGCGTGTGGGTTCCGATGTCGATATCGTCGAAGTCGAATTTCCGGCTGGCGCGCGGGTCGGTTTTCCGCCGCATGCGGCAAGCCGGGGGATGACGCAATATGTCTGGCTTTTCGAAGGTGTGCTGGAAATGACAAGCGGCGGAGACGTTCACCGGCTGGAGCCCGGCGATTGCCTTTTCATGCCGGTGGGAGAAGGGCACGTCTTCCACAATCCTTCCGAAAAACCTGCCCGTTACGCCGTCGTGCTGGATCAAAGACAGCGCTGATTTCCCTACAGGAGTTCTTATGGCCACTATCCGCGTGTTGAACCGGGAAGAGACGATCGATGCCCTGCCTGAACTCTGCGAAGTCCTCGCCGCCTGCGTGAACGGCGGCGCGTCCGTCGGCTTCATGTTGCCCTTTTCCCCACAGGATGCTGAACCCTTCTGGCGATCCGTGGCGGAAACGACAGGCGAGGGTGCGACCATTCATGTGGCGGCGGAGGTGGATGGCAAGGTGGTGGGCACCGTGCAGGTCGGTCTTGCCTCGAAGCCCAATCAGCCGCATCGCGGTGATCTGATGAAGCTTCTCGTGCACCCATCCGCACGCGGCCTCGGACTTGCCCGTATGCTCATGCAAAAGGTGGAGGAGGAGGCGGTAAAACGTGGCCGTACCCTTCTGGTTCTGGATACGGCCACGGGTAGCGATGCCGAGGCGATTTATCCTCGTCTTGGCTGGGAGCGGGTCGGCGTCATTCCCGATTACGCCCTGTTCCCGGATGGACGCTTTTGCGGCACCACCCTGTTCTACAAGCGGATCGGCTAGTCTTTTCAGACTTCCGTTTCACTGGCCCGGCTTCAGCGTACGGTTGAAGGCGGTAACAATCATCGCCTCCAATTGTGCGTGAATATCGGCGCGGTCCCGTGGTCCGGCCGGCTCGCAGATCGGGTCGCGCTCGCCGATGGATTTGAGGAACGCATCGGCATCCGGCTTGCACAGCGGCAGGAAGCTGAAATGATTGGCGTCATCCACCTGCTGGTAGGTCGCGCCGGGTACTTCGTCCGCGAGTTTATCCGCAAGCACAGCCGCGGGAATTTTGCCCTTGCTGCCGAGATTGATGAAGGTCAGCGGAATATCGATCTCTTTCAGACTGTTCGGTTTGAAGGCCAGCGCCAGGCCCGGATCGATCAGTACGGCGGAACGGATGCGGGGATCACGGTTCTGCTGCTCGAAACGGGCCTTGTCGAGGGTTCTGAGGTCAAGCTTCGGCACGTTGACCGGCTCATTATCGAGATAACCCCGGCCGCCAGCAAACCATTGGCAATCCATCGTCGTGGCATGGTCTTCGCAATAGCGCGCATAGGCATCGAGATCGGCGCGCGCACCCGCAATCTCCATCGCCGCGCTGCCGCCCAGCGAAAAGCCGAGAACGCCGATCCTCTTCGTGTCGATCGCATTCGACCATTTGCCCTCTGCCGCCAGGGCCGTAACGATCGTGGAGAGATCGTCCGTTCGCTCCCAGATTTTCGGCGTATCGGCGGGCGTGGAATCGCCGCTGGTGGTGCCGGGATGGTTGGTTCCGGCGACAATGAAACCTTCGCTCGCAAGCTTTGCGGCGATCCATGCCATACCGGACACTCTTGAACCCGAGCCGTGGGACAGAAGTACAAGCGGCAGGCGACCCGGTTTCACCGCGCCATCCTTGAACACGGGCGTGCCTTGAAAAATCCGGTCCTCGCCGGAAAGCGTCTGTGTGCCCTTTCCGTCGGATGGATACCAGACAGTGACGGCAAGGTCCTTGCCGCGTGCCGGCGAATGGATGGTGGTTTCGCTGGCGCCAACCACCTCGCCCGCAAAAACAGGCTGGGTGACGAGAGCGGAAAACAGTATGGTCGTGATGGTGCTGATAGGGCGCATGAAAACCTCGTGCGGTTGGGAAGAACGGGGTTCAATCTGCGCCGCCACATATTTTTCGCGTCCTTGATCACGTTAAAGGTCGTCCCGAAACGCGATCTGGTCCATGAACTGGCAATATAAGTCGTTGTGTTCCGGGGATATCATTCGTGCTGTTCATTCCGCTGCCTTTCGTCGTGGCGCTTCTGCTGGTCGTCATGTTCATTGTTTTCCTTCGAGGTGGAGACGATGTGCGGACCAACCGGGCCTTTCTGGCGCTGATCGTGCTTTGTGCCGTGCAATCCGTCCTTGTCGGCCTGCGCTGGGGGTATGGCGTCATCGAAACGCGTTATGTTCTGCCGATCCTCGCAGCCTGCCTGCCGCCGCTTGTCTACATTGCTTTTCGCGGACTGATGGGAGTGGGGGCGGAAAGCAGGAGAGCGATGCTCGCCAATCTCGTCCTGTCGCCTTTGCTCATCGTCATCATGGAAGTCACCTTGCCGATGGCGATCGATCTTGCACTGATCGTCATCTTCGTCGGCCACGCCGTCGCCCTGCTTCTTCTTGGCAGAAAAGGGCCGGATGGGCTGGATGAGGCGCAATTCGCCAGCGTCGCCTCCGCGCACCGGGCGCTGATTATCGCCGCATTAGCCCTGTGCGTTTCCGCCCTGTTCGATCTTCTGGTGTTTTTCGATTTCGAATGGGCGCACGGGCAAAATGTTGCAGCGCTCGTCAGCAATGCCAATCTTTTCGGACTGTTGTTGATTGGCCTCATGGCTGCGTTGGCCGGTGAAAGCAAAGCACCACAAACGGCCATGGATCCGGTCGCGGAATTGCCGCCGCCGCCGGAGCCATCCGAGCAGGACCGGGACATCATTGCAAGGGTCGATCGGCTGATGGCGGCGCAGGCGCTTTACCGTGATGAGAACCTCAACCTGTCGCGGCTTGCAAGACGCCTCGGGCTGCCGAGCCGGCAGATATCAGGCGCGATCAATCGCTCGCTCGGCGTCAATGTCTCGCAATATGTCAATCAGTTGCGCATCCGCGAAGCCTGCCGGCTGCTTGAGGAAACGGAGCAATCGGTAACCGCGATCATGTTGTCCTCGGGCTTTCAGACCAAATCCAACTTCAACCGCGAATTTCGCCGCGTCACCGGCATGAGCCCTGTCGACTGGCGGGAGCGTGAAGTGTGGAAACTGGTCTCACCAAACAAAACGGCCACCCGGCAGATGCCGGATGACCGTTTGAAGATCGTCGGGAAATGATGGGGATCAGAGCGTGCCGTTGCGCTGCTGGATCATCATGTAGGTGTCATAGGTATATTCGGCGATCTGCGCCCAGAGATAAGCGTCCTTCTTGAAGGCCTGCTGGCTTTCGTAGATCTTCTTGAAGCTCTCGTTCTTGGCCGAAATCTCCGCATAGGTGTCCTGCGCGGCCTTGTGGCAGACATCGAGGATTTCCTGGCTGAAGGGGCGCAGGATAGCGCCCTGCGCCACGAGTTCCTTCAGCGCCTTCGGATTGCGCGCATCGTAGCGTTCCAGCATGCTGGCGCTGCCGGCGGCGCAGGCGTCTTTCAGGATGCGCTTGTAATTCTCGGGCAGCTCATTGAACTTCTGCAGATTCACGAAGGCATGAACGGCCGGGCCGCCTTCCCACCATGCGGGGTAGTAGTAATATTTTGCGACCTTGTAGAAACCGAGCTTCTGGTCGTCATAGGGGCCGACAAATTCGGTGGCGTCGATCGTGCCCTTTTCCAGCGCGGCATAGACATCGCCGCCGGCGATCTGCTGCGGTGTCACGCCAACCTTCTGCATGACCTGGCCGGTGAGGCCGGCGATACGCATCTTCAGGCCTTTGAGGTCGTCGATGGTGTTGATTTCCTTACGGAACCAGCCGCCCATCTGGGCACCGGTATTGCCGAGCAGGATCGAGTAGATATTGTGCTGGGCAAGGAATTCATTGAGCAGCTCGTTGCCACCGGCCTGGTTGAACCAGGCATTCGTCTGGCGTGCGTTAAGGCCGAAGGGAACCGACGTTCCGAGCGCAAAGGTCGGATCCTTGCCGACGTAATAATAGGAGCAGGTATGCGCCATTTCGACGGTTCCGGCCGTCACCGCATCCGCTGCCTGCAGCGCCGGCACGATTTCACCGCCGGCGAAATGCTGAATGACGAAGTTGCCGCCGGAGGCTTCCTTGACATGATCTGCGACGATCTGGCCCGCGCCGAAAAGAATGTCGAGGCCCTTGGTGAAGGACGACGTCATGCGCCAGGTGATCTTGGGGTTTTCCTGTGCAATGGCCGGAGCGGCCAGCGCCGTTGCGGTAACACCGGCGCCAACGGCGCCCGCCTTGCGGATAAATGATCTGCGATCCATGTCGATAAGCCCTGATATGTCTGCATATTACAGGCGAACCGCACGGTACGCCTCCCGTCGGCTACTAAACATTTATCCCTGCGGCCATCAAGAGGAAATGTTTGAAACTTGCGTGATCTTACGCACGGCTTGGCAATTGTTGCTTGTACCGGCCTTTCGCTGTTCGGCGCGGCTGCGGCTAAGGCATGCTGCGCTTTAAGGCCGGGTCATCCATTGCGGGATTGTAAAACAGCGAAAGCGTCAGGCTTCTGGCGATGCGTCGCGCCATTTCCATGAACCAGTCATGTGCCTCTTTGCTCGGCGCAATATCATCAAGCGTGGCGGAAAACAGCGTGAGCCACTGCGGAAAAAGCTCCGCCGACATGCCTTTTACCCCGAGATGGGCCTGCACGGGCTTGCCGCCATAACCGCCATTCTTGAAGGCGACGGCCGTCCAGAACTGTTTCATCCTGGCCATATGCTCCGGCCAGCGCCCGGCGAGTCGCGCATCAAAAACCGGGCCAAGCGTGGAGTGTTCAAGAACGCGGCCGTAGAATGTTTCCACCAGCAGGTCGATGAAACCGGCATCCACGCCGATTTCCGCCATGGCCTTTTCCGCCCTGTCCTGAATTTCCGCGCTGTGGGCGGCTCTCGCCGCAACGTCTTCCTGCATGGTGCTTCCTTTTCCGCGAATTTACCCCGCTGCGAGGCGGCCTGCAATGCGACCCTTTGCCTTATTAGAATTATTCTAAGATGACTTGATCTCGGCGCAGGGCGGATGTATTTAGAATTATTCTAAAAAGGTTTCAGCCATGTTTCGCAGTCTTTTTTCCCTGTCCAAACGCCCCTTTTCCTCCCTCGGCGAACAGGAAATCCTCGCACTCGCCATTTCGTCCGAAGAAGACGATTCCCGCATCTATCGTTCCTATGCCGATCACCTGCGCGCGCAATATCCGCAATCGGCCAAAGTCTTCGACGATATGGCGGAGGTCGAGCAGCAGCATCGAAATGTCCTGATCGACATGCATCGTCGCCGTTTCGGAGAGACGATCCCGCTGATCCGTCGCGAACACGTGCGTGGTTTTTACGAGCGCACACCAGACTGGCTCGTGAAGAACCTGTCGCTCGAGAAAATCCGTGCCCAGGCCGAATTGATGGAAGCACAGGCGATCCGTTTTTACGATGAGGCCGTCAAGCGCACCAGCGATGCCTCTACGCGCAAGTTGCTCGGCGATCTGGCCGAGGCGGAGCGGGGTCACGAAGAGATCGCGCAAATGCTGGAAGAAAAACATCTCGATGAAGATGGCAAGACCGAAGAGGCGGAAACCGCAAAGCGGCAGTTTCTTCTGACCTATGTGCAGCCGGGTCTTGCGGGATTGATGGATGGCTCCGTCTCGACGCTCGCGCCGATCTTTGCGGCCGCCTTCGCCACGCAGGATACCTGGCAGACTTTCCTGATCGGCCTTTCAGCCTCCGTCGGCGCTGGTATCTCCATGGGCTTCACCGAGGCGGCCCATGATGACGGCAAGCTTTCGGGTCGCGGTTCTCCGGTAAAGCGGGGTCTGGCCTCGGGCATCATGACGGCCATCGGCGGTCTCGGCCATGCCTTACCCTATCTCATCCCGCATTTCTGGACAGCAACGGCGATTGCGGCCGTCGTCGTTTTCGTGGAACTCTGGGCCATCGCCTTCATTCAGAACCGCTTCATGGAAACGCCGTTCCTGCGCGCGGTGTTTCAGGTGGTCCTCGGCGGCTCATTGGTGCTGGCGGCCGGCATTATCATCGGCAACGGATGAAAAAAGAAAGAGCCCGCGATGGCGGGCTCTCAATCTGTCAAACGTGGGCCAAGCGTCAGCGTAATGCGCCAACCAGAACGTCGCGACCATCTTCGATGGAGACCCAACGGCCCGTATTGAAGGACGCCTGCCGCTTCAGATAGGTATAGTTAGTATCGGTCCAGAGCTTCACATCGTCGGTGAGGTTGTCGAGAATATAGTCGCCATCAGTGGTGCGAAGCGTCAGCACCGCATGGCCTTCACCATCCGGTTTACGCACGACGGTGATCAGCAGATCGGCAACGGAAAAACCGCGCTCGACCAGTTTCTTACGCTTCAGCAGCACGAAATCTTCGCAGTCACCGGCGGTCGTCGGATATTCCCAGACTTCGTCCTTGCCGTAGATTTCCTGGTCGGTCATCGCCACGATCGTGGTGTTGACGGACGTATTGACCTCGCGAATGACATCCCAGCCATAATCTGTGACGCGCGGGGGCGGTGTCGCCTTGCTGCGAATATTGCATTCGTCGGCGTATTTCTGACAGAACTCGTAATGTCCGATCGGCTGAGACGTGATCCCGCCCGTCACCATGGAAGGGCTTCCTTTGATTTCCGCCATGGCGGAGGCAGCAGTCATTAGCCCGGCAGCAACTGCAAACAGCAGAGCACGCGCCAGCGGTGCGTTCATCATGAAACCCGTCCCTTAATTCTTAACGAAAAGTTAAGAGGGATAGGGGGTTTGAGTCAATCTCTAGCAATCGGCGATGCGCAAGACTCGTTGAATATGGTTAAGAGCGTTGCGCAAATGCCTATATTGCAAGGGCTTTGACCGCCGCGAGCATCCGCTCGATATCCTGCGGCCGGGAAAGCCGGTGGTCTCCGTCACGGATCAGCGTCAGCACCACATCGTCGGCGGGAAGATGTTCGATGAGCTTCAGAGCATGCTGATAGGGAACATCGGGGTCGCGCATGCCCTGCAGAACATGAACCGGACAGCCGGTCGTGATGATGCCGGTGAGCACCCGGTTCTGCTTTCCGTCTTCCATCAGCGCGCGGGTGAAGATGTTGGGCTCGGGGCTATACTCCGAATGTTCCTCGAAGTAACCCCGTTCTGCGAGAGAGGTCCTTTCCGCATCCGACAGGCTGGGCTCTATCAGTTCCTGCGTGAAATCCGGCGCAGGCGCAATGAGAACCAGACCGGCGACGGAGGGCGCGCCACCCGCCTTGCGCAGCTCCTCGACCATGCGCAACGCAATCCACCCGCCCATCGACGAGCCGACGAGAACGACACGCGACGGCGCCTTTGCACGCACCACCGCAAGTGCCTCTTCGAGCCATCTCGAGATCGTGCCTTTGTTGAAATCACCGCCGGAAGCCCCGTGCCCGGAATAATCGAGCCGCAGGCAGGCAAGGCCGTTTTCCGCTGCAAAACGATCGAGCTCAACCGCCTTGGTTCCCGTCATGTCGGAGCGATAGCCGCCGAGCCAGACGAGCGTTGGTGCGTTCGGCTGGGATGTTGGGGAGCGATGGAGGAAAGCGATGTTGCGGGCGTCGTCACCCGCTCCTATATGCAGGAATTCAGCAGCTTGTTCGGTCATGTATATGCAATTCTCCTGATTTTCGTGCAATATCGGCGGCGTATTTGCAAAAACCGTGGCAACAGGTGATCTTTTCGGGCAGATATGCTATTGACTTCGCCACGGCAATAACGACATTTCCGCCGCTTGTACCAAACAAGCTGTTTTTTGCTGACGTGATCCAGAAACAGATCAGGAGAATACGACCATTCGCAGACCTTTCAAAGCCGATGCCCCCGTCAAGGAGGGCCCGCGCTCCAACCGGGAAATTCGGGTTCCCAGAGTTCAGCTTATTGATGAAGAGGGCCAGAACCTCGGTAGCATGCCGACGGATCAGGCTTTGAAAATGGCGGAAGAGGCCGGTCTCGATCTCGTCGAGATTTCGCCGAACGCTGAACCGCCGGTATGCAAGATCCTCGATCTCGGCAAGCTTAAGTACTCGACCCAGAAAAAGGCCGCTGAAGCGCGCAAGAAACAGAAGATCGTCGAAGTTAAAGAAATCAAGATGCGCCCGAACATCGACACGCATGACTATGACGTGAAGATGAAGGCGATGGGCCGTTTCTTTGATGATGGCGACAAGGTGAAGGTAACGCTGAAGTTCCGCGGCCGCGAAATGGCCCACCAGGAACTCGGCATGAAGCTTCTCCTCCAGGTGAAGGAAGACACCCAGGCGATTGCCAAGGTTGAAGCCGAGCCGAAGCTGGAAGGCCGTCAGATGATGATGGTTCTCGCACCGAAATAATCTTTTTACGCGTTCACATCACTGGCGCGTATCTCACCGCAAGGGGAAATTCTCATTCCCCGTTGCGCTTTTAGCCGACTGCGGTTATAAGCGCGCGTCCGAACGGTCCGGCAGGGCATGCCGTGGCCGTTCCTGAATAGCTTGAAATAGGCCTCGTCTGCCTGTTTCGATACAAAAACGGAGTAGCAAAATGCCCAAGATGAAGACGAAGTCCGCTGCAAAGAAGCGGTTCAAGATCACCGCCACCGGCAAGGTTGTTGCAGCCGCCGCCGGTAAGCGCCACGGCATGATCAAGCGTACCAACAAGTTCATTCGCGACGCGCGTGGAACCATGGTTCTCGCCGAAGCTGACGGCAAGAAAGTCGTCAAGAACTACCTGCCGAACGGTCTCTGAGACTTTTCCGCACTTTTGGACACTTTAAGGAGATCATGACATGGCACGCGTAAAACGTGGCGTAACTTCCCGCGCCAAGCACACCAAGACACTCAAGGCAGCCAAGGGCTTCTACGGCCGCCGCAAGAACACCATCCGCGCAGCAAAGGCTGCCGTGGATCGTTCCAAGCAGTACGCTTACCGCGACCGCAAGGTCAACAAGCGCAACTTCCGCGCTCTGTGGATCCAGCGTATCAACGCTGCTGTTCGCGAATTCGGCCTGACCTATGGCCGCTTCATCGACGGCCTGAACAAGGCTGGCATCGAAGTCGACCGCAAGGTTCTGTCCGACATGGCTATCCATGAGCCGGCAGCATTCGGCGCGCTCGTCGAAGCAGCGAAGAAGGCGCTTGAGTACCTCAAGGATGCTGGTACGACCAACGAGTTTGAAACCGCTGTAAAGTAATTACGGCGCGGACAATCTGTTGTTCATTTGAAACCCGCGCCGGTCCTCCGGCGCGGGTTTTCGTTTTTTGGAATTCACGGTAGTTTCGGCAGAAGTGCGTAACGCTTTTGCGCCGAGGTTGCCAAAAGGGTGGGGCATCCGGCTTTTGGCCGGCAGGCTCCATTGGGGGCAGAAAATGCTGGTTGCCGCAAGCGACGCGGAAAAGGCGAAGGGTTTCCACGTCCATCTGGAAGATAGCGATATCGCAGCCTTGATGCGGGCTTTGCTTAAAAGCGAGCGCCGTGTGCAGAAACTCGAACTTTCTTCGACGACCGTCTGGATCAAGCGCCAGGGCACGGAAACGCCGTCCTGGTGGATAAAGTTGCAGACCTTTCTCGCAAAGCTGCTCCCCTACACTTTTATGCGCCCGTCGCCGCCGCTCGATGGCGCCGGCCTGATGCGCCGTGAACTCGAAACGCTGCAGGCCTTCAAGGCCCGTGGTTTTCCGGTTCCGCCCATCATCTATTCTTCGCTGACGGCCGTTGTCCTGGGGGATGTCGGTCCCACCATCATCGAGCGCATGGATGCGATAAAGACCGCAATGCCGGCGGAGCATGATGCCCTGCTGGTAAAATCCGCCGAGGCGCTCGGCGAACTGCATGCAGCAGGTCTTTGCCATGGACGTCCGCATGTGCGTGACTTTTTTCTCGCAGAAGGCCGTGTCGGTTTCATGGATTTCGAGGAACGCCCGCAGGACGTCATGCCGCTTGAGACGGCGCAGGCCCGCGATATCTGGCTACTGTTTCTGCAGGTCGCGACCCGCGCCTGCGATGCGCCGAAAACCTGTGATGCCGCCTTTGCCCGCTGGCGCGAAAACGCCCCGCCCCGGGCGCTGGAAGAATTGTGCCGTCTGACCGGCATTCTGGGGCGTTTTTTACCGGTTGCCCGGTTGATCGGGCGCGTGCGGATGGGTAGTGATCTGCGACGCTTTATCATGGCGACCGACTATTTGATGAATGCTGTGAACCCCGAAGCCGCTGTTAAAAATACCGGCAAGGCAGGAAAAGATGACTGAACTTGATACCTTGAAATCGCAATTGATGTCGGAGATCGCCACGGCTGCCGATGAGCCGGCCATCGAGGCCGTGCGTGTTTCCGCACTTGGCAAGAAAGGCTCGGTTTCGGAGCTTCTGAAGACGCTTGGCAGCATGACGCCGGAAGAGCGCCAGACCCGGGGCGCGGCCATCAACCAGCTCAAGACCGAAATCACCGACCTCATCGGCGAGCGCAAGAACGCGCTGAAGGACGCCGCCATTACCGCCCGACTGAAAGCGGAAACGGTGGATGTCAGCCTGCCGGTTCGTCAGTCTCCGGCCGAGCGCGGTCGCATTCATCCCATCAGCCAGATCGTCGATGAAATTACTGCCATCTTCGCGGATATGGGGTTCTCGATCGCCGAAGGTCCGGACATCGAGACCGACTATTACAACTTCACGGCACTGAATTTCCCCGAAGGCCATCCGGCCCGCGAAATGCACGACACCTTCTTCTTCCAGCCGGATGAAAACGGCGAGCGCAAGGTGCTGCGCACCCACACCTCGCCGGTGCAGATCCGCACCATGGAAAGTCAGAAGCCGCCGATCCGCATCGTCATTCCGGGCAAGACCTATCGTCAGGATTCCGATGCCACCCATTCGCCGATGTTCCATCAGGTCGAGGGCCTTGTCATCGACAAGAAGGCGCATGTCGGCAATCTGCGCTGGATTCTGGAAGAATTCTGCAAGACCTTCTTCGAGGTCGACAGTGTCGTCATGCGCTTTCGCCCGTCGTTCTTCCCCTTCACGGAGCCGAGCTTCGAGGTGGATATCCAGTGCGACCGTTCCGGCCCCATCGTCAAGTTCGGCGAAGGCAAGGACTGGATGGAAATCCTCGGCTGCGGCATGGTGCACCCGAACGTGCTGCGCGCCGGTGGGCTGGACCCGGATGAATATCAGGGCTTTGCCTGGGGCATGGGCCTCGACCGCATCGCCATGCTGAAATACGGCATGCCTGATCTGCGCGATTTCTTCAACGCCGATGTCCGCTGGATGAACCACTACGGCTTCCGCCCGCTCGACATGCCGACGCTGTTCGGCGGTTTGAGCGTTTAATCCGGTTAGCCAAGGAGCAAAGACATGAAATTCACTCTTTCCTGGCTGAAAGAGCATCTCGAAACGGATGCGACGCTGGACGAGATTTGCGAGCGGCTGACGGCGATTGGCCTCGAGGTCGAGGACGTCGATGACAAGGCGGCCTACAAGCCTTTCGTCATCGCCAAGGTCGTTTCCGCTGAAAAACATCCCGAGGCCGACCGCCTCAAGGTGCTGATGGTGGATGCTGGTGACGGCAAGCCGGTGCAGATCGTCTGCGGCGCGCCGAATGCACGCGCCGGCCTCGTTGGTGCGCTCGCTCGTCCCGGCATGTATGTTCCGGGCATCGATGTGACGTTGGCCGTCGGCAAGATTCGCGGCGTCGAAAGCCACGGCATGATGTGCTCCGAAAAGGAGCTCAACATTTCCGACGATCACGACGGCATCATCGATCTGCCTGAAGATGCGCCTGTCGGCACTTCCTTCGCATCCTATGCTGGCCTCGATGATCCGATCATCGAGATCAACCTCACGCCCAACCGTCCGGACTGCACTTCGATCTACGGCATCGCCCGCGATCTCGCCGCCTCCGGTCTGGGTAAGCTGAAGACGAAGCCTGCGCCGTCCTTCAAGGTTGAAGGCGCAACCCCCGTCGATGTGAAGCTGGAACTGGATGATGCGGCGCTTTGCCCCGGCTTCTCGCTGCGCATCGTGCGCGGCGTGAAGAATGGCCCCAGCCCGAAATGGATGCAGCAGCGCCTGATGGCGATCGGCCTGCGTCCTATCAATGCTCTCGTTGATATCACCAACTACATGACCTTCGATCAGGGCCGGCCGATGCACGTCTTCGACGCCGCCAAGGTCAAGGGCGATCTCACGGTTCGCCGTGCGAAAGAGGGTGAGACGATCCTCGCGCTCGACCAGCGTGAATACAAGCTCGGCCCGAACAATGTCGTCATTGCCGACGAAAAGGGCCTCGAGTCGATCGGCGGCATCATGGGCGGGGAGCATTCCGGCTGCGACGAAAACACCGTCGACGTGCTCATCGAGTCTGCTCTCTGGGATCCGATCAACATTGCCAAGACCGGCCGTTCGCTCGGCATCATCACCGATGCGCGTTATCGTTTCGAGCGTGGTGTCGATCCGGAATATATGGTTCCGGGTCTGGAGCGCACCACCGAACTGGTTCTGGCACTGTGCGGCGGCGTTGCCGGCGAAGCCCGCGTCGTTGGTTATAAGGGCCATCAGCCCAAGGTCGTCGATTTCCCGCTGGCGGAAGTCAAGCGCCTGACAGGTCTGGAGGTCTCCTCGCAGGAGAGCCTCGCCATTCTCGAGGGTCTTGGTTTCGGTGTCGAGGGAACGGGCGAGCGAGTCTCCGTGACCGTCCCCTCCTGGCGTCCTGATGTCGACGGCAAGGCCGATCTGGTTGAAGAAGTCATGCGCATCCATGGCGTCGACAATATCAAGCCGGAACCGCTTGAAAGCTTCGGCGCTGTCAACGGCCGTATCCTGACCACGCTGCAGATCCGCACCCGCGCCGCGCGCCGTGCGCTGGCGAGCCGCGGCATGCTCGAAGCCGTCACATGGTCCTTTATCCCGGAAGCGCAGGCGAAGCTTTTCGGCGGCGGTTCGCCCGCGCTAAAACTCGCCAACCCGATTGCGGCCGATATGTCGGATATGCGGCCCTCGCTGCTGCCCGGCCTGCTGACTGCCGCACAGCGCAATGCCGACAAGGGTTATGGTGACGTCGCGATCTTCGAGGTCTCCGGCACCTATGAGGGCGATACGCCTGATACGCAGCGCCGCGTTGCCGGCGGTGTCCGCCGTGGCACGGCCTCGCTGGCGGGCAGCGGCCGCATGTGGTCCAATGCTGTGAAAGGCGGCGGCAAGCCCGTGGATGTCTACGACGCCAAAGCCGATGCGCTGGCGGTGCTGGAAGCCTGCGGCCTGCCCATGGCCAATGTGCAGATCGAGGCCGGCGGCCCCGGCTGGTATCATCCCGGCCGCTCCGGCACCATCAAGATGGGTCCGAAGGTCGTGCTCGGTTATTTCGGCGAATTCCACCCGAAGACACTGTCCGAGTTGGATGTTTCTGGCGCCTATTGCGGTTTTGAGGTCTATCTCGACGCCATGCAGGAGCCGAAGAAGAAGGCGACCCGCACCAAGCCTGCGCTCGAGCTTTCGCCGTTCCAGGCGGTCAAGCGTGACTTCGCCTTCGTGGTCGATAAGTCTGTCGAGGCGGGAGCTATCATCAAGGCCGCAACGAGTGCTGACCGCAAGCTGATCACCGGCGTTAACGTCTTCGATATTTTCGAAGGCGCTTCGCTCGGTGAAGACCGCAAGTCGGTGGCCATCGAAGTCCAGATCCAGCCGGTCGACAAGACGCTGACCGATGAGGATTTCGAAGCGCTGACGGCCAAGATCGTCGGCAATGTCGAAAAATCGACGGGCGGCGTTCTGCGCGCCTGAAAGCAGCTGATGGAATGACAAAAGCCGCGGCGGTTGCCGCGGCTTTTTGTTTTTAGCGATTGGCCAATCGCGTCATTCGTTCCGGATAACGTTCCCCCGCAACCTTTGTCGGAGAGAGCAATGCGCCGAGGCTGGCAACTTCGTCGGCCGTCAGCGCGACATCCGCTGCAGCCACGTTTTTCTCCAGATTGGCAATTTTCGTGGTGCCGGGGATCGGCACGATGAAATCGCCCTGCGCCATGACCCAGGCGAGCGCTAGTTGCCCGGCGGTAACGCCTTTTTCTGCCGCCATGTCTTCCAGCAGCTGGATGAGGGCCAGATTGGCATCGAAGTTTTCGCTTTGGAAGCGCGGCAGGCTGCGGCGGAAATCGTCGGAGGCAAGCCCATCGAGCGACTTCAGCGCACCTGTCAAAGCGCCGCGTCCGAGCGGGCTGAAGGGTACGAAACCGATGCCCAGTTCACGGCAGGTTTCCAGCACGCCATTTTCTTCGGGATCGCGGGTCCACAGCGAATATTCGCTCTGAATGGCTGCAATCGGGTGAACGGCGTGCGCCTTGCGAAGGGTCGCCGCACTCGCCTCCGAAAGGCCGAGCGCCTTCACCTTGCCTTCCCGCACCAGATCGGCCATTGCGCCGACCGTCTCTTCAATTGCCACGTCCGGATCGACGCGGTGTTGGTAATAGAGGTCGATGACATCGACACCCAGCCTTTTCAGTGAGGCTTCGGCGACGGCACGAACATTTGCCGGCGAACCGTCAACACCCTGGATCATTTCCGCCGAAGGTTTGCTGCCGTCGATGCGGAAGCCGAATTTGGTGGCGATGACCACCTGATCGCGATAGGGCTTCAAAGCCTTGCCAAGGAGGGTTTCGTTTTTGAACGGCCCATAAACTTCCGCCGTATCGAACAATGTGACGCCAAGCTCGACGGCGCGATGCAACGTCGCGATAGAACCGCTTTCATCCGAAGGTCCATAAGCATGGCTCATGCCCATGCAGCCAAGCCCGAGTGCGGAAACGGAGAGGTCTTTTCCGAGGATTCTGTGTTTCATCTGCCTGTCCTTTGTCAGAGCACGCCTTGAAAGCTATCCCGCGGTTTGCGGCGGAGCATGTGTGTCCAAGACGGTTTAATATACCCTTGGGAGTGGGTACGGGCAAAACATACTGCCCATCGGTGGTAAAAATAACCGCTGCAAATCCGCTTGGGTTGTTCTATCATTTAGAACAATGAACCGTGTGCAACTCTCCCAGCTGGCCGTTCTCGCCGCCGTTGCCGAAGGCCGCAGCTTCCGCAAGGCCGCGGCCGAATTGGCCATCGCGCCTTCTGCCGTCAGCCATGCGGTCTCTTCGCTGGAGGAAAGCCTTGGCCTGCGGCTGCTTCACCGCACCACCCGCAGCGTTTCTCCGACGGAGGAGGGTAAACTGCTGCTCGAAACGTTGGGACCGGCTCTTGCCGATATCGATACGGTCATCCAGACGCTTGCCGAGCACGGTGGAAGGCCGGCGGGTCCTCTGCGCATCACCCTGCCTCGGCTTGCGGCCGAGGATCTTATCGTGCCGCGGCTGGGTGAGTTCTTGCGGCTCTATCCCGACATATCACTTGAAATCTCAACGGATGATCGCTTCGAAGATATCGTCGCGAAAGGCTTCGATGCCGGTCTGCGGCTCGGAGAGCACCTCGATGCGGATATGATTGCGGTGAAAGCGAGTGGTGCATGGCGCGGCGCGATTGTTGGCGCGCCCTCCTATTTCGCAGAAAACCCGCCGCCATACGATCCGAGGGATCTCATCCGTCACCGCTGCATCCGCCGGCGTTTCGCGAGCGGCCTTATCTATCGCTGGGAACTGGAGAAGAATGGCAAGCCGCTGGTGGTGGATGTACAGGGACCGCTGATCCTGTCGGACCAGAGCCTCATTCGCCGGGCGGCAATAGATGGGGCAGGCCTTGCCTTCGTTTTCGAACAGCGCGTCGAGGACGATATCAGGGAGGGCAGGCTCATCCGCGTGCTGGAGGATTGGTGCGCGCCCTTTGACGGTTTTTATATCTATTATCCCTCGCGCCGGCAGATGCGCCCGGCGCTGAGGGCTTTCGTAGATTTCTTCCGCTTCAGGGGTGATCAGAACTTGATGCGATAGCGGATATGGCCATCGCTTTTCACGTAGCTGTTATAGAGATTCTGGGCCCGGTGATTATGCTCGTCCGTGTTCCAGTAAAGCCGTGACCAGCCTTTTTCGGCGCAGATGGCGATGAGATCATCCATCAGCGCCCGACCTGTTCCCTTGCCGCGGATCGCGCCGTCGACGAACAGGTCTTCCAGATAGCAATCGGGTGTTTTGACCCAGGTGGAATCATGGAAGTGATGGATGGCGAAACCGGCCATCTTGTCGCCGAGCAAAGCCACACGCATGGAAACACGCGACGCTGGGTCGAGAATACGCGCCCAAGTATGGTCGGTCACGTCGTCGGCAAGGTGGACATCGTAGAAGGCGAGATAATCGTTCCACAGGCGCAGCCATTCCGCCCGGTCACTCGGCTGTGCGTCACGAATTGTAAGGTCCATGTCACGCACCCGCTTTATCGAGAAGAACCATCATCTCGTCTGTCAGCTTCAGATCGACGGCGCGTTTGAAGCTCTCGAGCTGCGACAGGCTGGTGGCGCTGGCAATTGGAGCCGTCACGGCACTCTTCCGCAGCAGCCAGGCCAGTGCGATATCGGCGAGCTTGGCACCGGTTTCCACGGCAACCGCATCCATGGCCCCCAGAATGGCAAGGCCGCGTGTGTTGACGTAGTCGCCTACCCGGTAGCTGCGGGCAACGCCTTCGGTGTCGGCCTTGGCGCGATATTTGCCGGTGAGGAAACCGGCCGCAAGGCTGTAATAGTTGATCACCCCGATCTCTTGCCTGACGCAGAGATCGGCAAGCGGACCTTCAAAATCCGCACGGTTGTAGAGATTATATTCCGGCTGCAGCACGTCGTAGCGCGGCAGATTGTTCTTTGCAGCCGTGTCCAGCGCGTCCTGAAGCTGGCTTGCGGAATAATTTGAGCAGCCGATGGCGCGGATTTTCCCCTGTTCCTTCAGCTTTGCGAAGGCGGCGAGCGTTTCCTCCAGCGGCACATCCGCATCCGGCTTGTGGGCGAGGTAGAGGTCGATATAGTCGGTCTGCAGCCGCTTCAGGGAAGCCTCGACGGCTTCCGCGATCCACCTGGCGCTGAGACCGGTCTTCTGGCCGCGATTGTCAAAACCGACCTTGGTGACGATCACCGCATCCTCACGCCTGACACTGGACTGCTGCAGCCATTTGCCGATGACGGCCTCGGACTCTCCGCCCACATGGCCATCCACCCAGGCGGAATAGACATCCGCCGTGTCGATGGCATTGAACCCGGCATCGAAAAAGGCGTCGAGCAGGGCAAAGGAAGTCTTCTCATCCGCTGTCCAGCCGAACACGTTGCCGCCGAAGACGATCGGGGCGATGGAGAGGCCGGTGCGGCCGAGACTTCGTTTTTCCACGGAAAATGCTCCTGTTGCTGTCTTTATGGCAAGGTAGCAACTGCCTGCCGGCATAACCATTCAATTCCTTTGATGGCATTCATCAGGCAGCGGCAGGGTCTGCGAAAAATCAGGCCTGAAAACCGCGATAATGGCTGGGCGGATGGCGATTGTGCTGTTGCCAGACACGCCGCAAATGCCGGGCGGAGGCAAAACCCGCCCTTTCCGCGATGGCTTCCATATCCAGGCGGCTGTTTGCGAGAATGTCGCGGGCGAGATTGACCCGCATCAGGTTGACGTAGTCGATGACGCTGATGCCGGTATGCTCGCGAAACAGGCGCGACAGATGCCTTTCGCTGAGCGCGGCAATATCGGCCAGCCGCTCCAGCGACCAGTCCTGCGCCGGCTCGGCCATCACCCGGTCCTGAACCCGGTGAATGGCGGGGTGGATGTGGTTGCGGCCGGTGAGCCAAGGGGAGATTTGCGGATCGCTGCCGCTGCGTCTTAGATAAACGACCATTGTTTTGGCAATGCGGGCCGCAACGGCCGGGGATGTCAGCCGGGAAACCACATGCAGCATCAGGTCGATGCCGGTGGAAATACCGGCACTTGAGAAGCGGTTGCCATCCTCAACGAAAAGGCGGTTTTCGGCCACCTGCGACAGCGGCGCGATGCGGCGCAGCCCTTCAACGCAATCGGCATGAGTCGTGCAGTTTCGCCCGTCGAAAAGTCCCGCTTCTCCCGCCAGCAGCGCGCCGGAACAGATGGAAATGACTGTCGTATCGGCACGCACCGCGCGGCGCAGCCATGCCGCAAGCGCCTGCCGCTCTCGCCGTGTCTGCGGATCATTGTCGAAGCGTGACGTGCTGCCCGAGATCAGCAGGAAAGCACTTTCCGGCAGGGTCGCGGGCAAACTCTCCAGCCCGGAAAGTCCAAGGCCGATGGAAGATTGTTGTTCGCCACTCGCAGCAATGTATCGGCAGTCGAAATGGATGTCCCGTTGTTCCGTGTTGGCATAACGGATCACTTCGAGCGGACCGGCAATGTCCAGCAACAGCGCGTGAGGCGGCACAAGCGTATAAAAGGGAATGATGCGTGTGCCGCCTCTATCCATCATGCGGCCTCTTTGACGGTGGCAAGCACGTCGTTGACGGTTAGGATGCGCGCGAAGCGGCCAGCCAGCACCAGTTCGGTCCGTTTGCGGATATCGTCCGGGCTGAAGACGGTGCCGGAAGCATGTGTCATCGGGAAAGTAAGGGTCGCTTCGGTGACGTAATCGACGCTGTAACCAAGATCAGAAGCGTGCCGCGTGGTGGTTTCGCAGCATTGTTCGGTGCGGATGCCGGAGACGATCAGCCGGTTGATGCCCTTCTGTGTCAGCCAGATTTCGAGGCCGGTGCCGGCAAAAGCCGAATGGCGGTTCTTGTGAAAGGTGACATTAGGCGTGATCCGCACGCCATCCAGCGCCCGGATATAGCCACTGTCCTTTGAGAAGGCCTTGTCGCCATCGACATGGAAGATTTGCACGACTGGAATGCCCGCGGCTTTGGCGCCATCGATCAGCGCCTGCTGTTTCTCCAGATAGGCAGCCAAACCGCTTTCCTCGAAATAGGGGGCATGCCGAAAGGATTCCTGAACGTCGATGACCAGCAGTGCTGTATGAGAAGAGGACATTTCATGTATCTCCATTGGGTTCATGCGTAGCATAATTCTTCTTATCCAGCTCGAAGAAAAGCGGGCATTCTGACAAAGAGAGGACAAATTCAGCCATATCGTATTCTGTCATGCACCTGCGGCTTGCCATGACGTGTGACGGTGGTAAGTTTCCGCTGAATGGCAGAGCAGGAGAACGGAATGCTGCGTTTCGGAATAATCTCAACGGCGAAAATCGCGCAGGATCACGTCATTCCGGCGATACAGGATGCGCAGAACTGCGTGGTCAGCGCCATAGCCAGCCGGGATCTCGCCAGGGCGCGCGCGGTGGCGGATCGTTTTTCCGTGCCCCACGCCTTCGGTTCCTATGAGGAAATGCTGGCTTCCGATGCCATCGACGCGGTTTACATTCCGCTTCCGACATCGCAGCACGTGGAGTGGACCATCAAGGCCGCCGATGCCGGCAAACACGTTCTGTGCGAAAAGCCGATTGCACTGAAGGCAGAGGAGATCGACACCCTCATCGCCGCGCGCGACCGCAACCGCGTTGTCATCTCGGAGGCCTTCATGGTCACCTATGCGCCGGTCTGGGCCAAGGTGAAGGAGTTGCTGGCCTCGGGCGCGATCGGAACACTGAAGCATGTGCAGGGCGCTTTCAGCTATTTCAACCGCGATCCCGGCAATATGCGCAATATTCCCGAACTGGGTGGCGGGGCCTTGCCCGATATCGGCGTCTACCCCACCATCGTGACCCGCTTCGTCACCGGTGTGGAGCCGAGGCGCGTGCAGGCCACCGTCGAGCGCGACACGGAATTTGGCACCGATATCTATTCCAGCGTCAGGGCCGATTTCGGCGGTTTCGAACTGAGTTTTTATCTGGCCACACAGCTTGCCGCCCGCCAGCTGATGGTTTTCCATGGCACTGACGGTTACATCGAGGTCAAATCTCCCTTCAACGCCAATCGCTGGGGTGCGGAAGAGATCGAGCTGACCAATCAGGCCCATAACCAGTCGCAAATCTTCCGGTTTCAGGATAGCCGCCAATATAAGCTGGAGGCGGAGGCCTTTGCCCGTGCTGCGAAGGGTGAGGGCGAAGTCGTTACGCTGGAAAACTCGAGGAAGAACCAGCTTTTCATCGACGCCATTTACCGGGCGGCGGAAAAGGACGGGTGGGAAACGGTTTAATCCGGCTCTTGCCGTTGCCTTTGAAGCCGCCAATAGCCGTAAAGCGCCAGCAACAGTGCTGCGAGTGCTGAAAAGGCAAGCGGGACGAGCGGCTGCACCAGCGGGTTGCGCCATTGCAGCAGGGCAAACAGCCCGACGCTGACGATACGCGAGGTAAGCGTGACGGCATTTGTCAGAAAGCTGTTCAGTGCGGCTGATGCCTCACCATTCGAACGGTTCATCCGCCAGCTTGTTGCAAGCCCCGCTGCCGCGCCCGGCAAACGGGCGGCAAGCGGATCGACGCCGAGATAGAAAATAAGCACACAGGTAACGGTGAGGTCAGTGGCCAGTCCGCAAATCTCGGTCAGCGCAAAGTGCGGAAGCCTCAAGGCCGTGGACTTTTAGAGGGTTGGCTGGGTGGAACGTGGGCGCTGCAGCACCAGAAGGCTGATAACGACACCCACGACACCGAAATTGTAACCGGCAAGCGCCAGAAGCAGCGACATCAGGGGCACGGCCGTGGAAGAAAGTGCAATCGCCACGCCATAGGCACCGATAATCATCATGCAGATGAAAACGATGCTGAAAACCGAACGCAACGCAACTGCGGTTACGCCGAGCACTGTGGCGGTAAGAAAAATCATGATGCCGCCTCCTCTTTGGTTGCCGGGCCTGGGACAGACGTAACGCTGTCTTCCCTAACGAACCCTTGTTTTCTCCTCCAATCCCCATTTTCCTAACTCGTTAGTTGAGGATATGGTTTCATCGCCGTTAAAATGGGCCGGGCCGGTGCCGGCATTTCCGAATCGACGGGTTTTGGTTACAAACGGGCATGAGCGATATCTTCTCCCACGCAGCATTGAGCAATCTTGCCGAGTTCTCGGTGTCCGAACTGTCGGGTTCCATCAAGCGCACGGTGGAGACGGCTTTCGAGCAGGTGCGGGTGCGCGGCGAGATTTCCGGCTATCGTGGGCCGCATTCTTCAGGGCACGCCTATTTCTCGCTGAAGGACGACCGCGCCCGTATCGATGCGGTGATCTGGAAAGGCACGTTCTCGCGGCTGAAGTTCCGCCCGGAAGAAGGCATGGAGGTCATCGCCACCGGCAAGGTCACCACCTTTCCCGGCTCCTCGAAATACCAGATCGTCATAGAAAGCCTCGAACCGGCAGGTGCCGGCGCGCTGATGGCGTTGCTCGAAGATCGCCGTCGACGTCTGGCGGCGGAAGGGTTGTTTGATGCGGAACGCAAGCGTCGCCTGCCGTTCATGCCGCGCGTCATTGGGGTCGTGACCTCGCCGACGGGCGCAGTCATCCGCGATATTCTTCACCGCATCTCGGATCGCTTTCCCGTGCATGTCGTCGTCTGGCCGGTCAAGGTGCAGGGCGAAGGTTCGGGCGAGGAAGTGGCGAACGCCATTCGCGGCTTCAATGCGCTTCAACCCGGTAGTGAAATTGCACGGCCGGATGTACTGATCGTCGCCCGTGGCGGCGGCAGTCTGGAAGACCTCTGGAGTTTCAACGACGAAATCGTCGTGCGTGCCGCTGCCGAGAGCAAAATCCCGCTGATTTCCGCCGTGGGGCATGAGACCGATACGACCTTGATCGATTATGCCGCCGATGTTCGCGCGCCGACGCCGACGGGGGCCGCCGAAATGGCTGTGCCGGTGCGGGCCGAGCTGGAAGCGCAGCTTTCCGGCCTTGCCGCGCGCCTTTCCGGCTCGGTATCGCGGCAGATGGACAATCGCCGTCAGGGCGTGCGGGCGCTGGTGCGGGCGCTGCCCTCGCTCGATCAGCTTCTCGCTTTGCCGCGCCGCCGGTTTGATGAGGCCGCGAGCGGTCTCGGGCGGGGACTGGAATTGACCACGCTGAACAAACGCCGCGCCTTCGAACGTTCAGCCTCGGGTCTCAGGCCGGAAACCCTGCTGAACGGTCTCAAACAGCACAGGCAGCGGATTACCGAGCGCATGCATCGGGCCGAGACCCTGGTTGAGCGCCGCCTGCTGCAGGGAAAAGGCCGTGTCGATGCCTTTGATTCTTCGCTGCGTTCGCTTCCCGCCCGGCTACTCGGCCAGCTGGAGCGGCAGAAGGAACGCATTGTCACTGCTGCACGCCGCGCCGATACAGCCGTGCTGCACCGCATGACGCAGAACCGCGCGGGCCTTGCCTCCCATGACCGCATTCTGCAATCGCTGTCGTATAAGAACGTGCTGAAGCGCGGTTATGCCGTCATCCGCGATGAGGAGAACCGGCCGCTGACCCGTGCTGCCGCCATCGCGTCTGGTGCTGCGGTATCGATGGAATTTGCCGATGGCCGCGTTTCTGCCATCACAACCGGAGAGGGGACGCCGCCCTCGGATACGTCAGCCGCGCCAAAAAAGAAGCCGGCAAAACCGGCTTCTTCTGGCCCGACGGATCAAGGCAATCTGTTCTGATCAGATCGACGCCGCATCCGAAAAGCGGCGGCTGACGGTGAAGGTCTTTTCGATATCGGGATGCAGCTCCATGCCAAGGCCGGGACCTGGCGGCACGGTGATCATGCCGTTTTTCACTTCCGGCAATGCGGTGACGAGATCGCGATACCAGGTCTTGTAGAAGGCGCGCACGCTTTCCTGCACCAGCGCATTCGGCGCATTAAGCGACAGATGCGTTGAGGCGCAGAGCACCACCGGGCCGGTGCAATCATGCGGCGCGACCGGCAGATGCCAGGCTTCTGCCATCGAAGCGATCTTGCGCGCTTCGGAAAGCCCACCGCACCAGCTGATGTCAAGCATCACCACGCCGGCAGCACCGGTTTCCAGGAGATCGCGGAAGGCCCAGCGGGAACCGAGCGTCTCGGATGCGGAAATAGGTGCTGGCGAAACGGCGGCATAACGGGTCAGGCTGGAAAGGCTGTCCATCTTGATCGGGTCTTCATGCCAGAAGGTCTGGTAGGGGGTGAGCGCCTTGGCGATCTGCATCGCGGGCAGAAGCTGCCACATGGAGTGAAACTCCACCATGATATCCATTTTGTCGCCCACCGCCTTGCGGATTTTTTCGAAAGGCTCGAGCGCGCTTTTCAGGTCCGGCATCGAAATATATTGGCCACGCGTCTTTTCCGCCGCCGCATCGAAGGGCCAGATCTTCATGGCCGTGATGCCGTCTTCGAGCAACGAGTGGGCCAGCTCGTCGGCCCGGTGCAGGAAGCCGTTCAGATCGTCATAATCCTTGCCGCCGGACAGGCCATAATTGGCTGTCTGCTGGCCGGTGGCCTTCTTGATATATTCGGTGCCCGCACAAGTGTTGTAGGTGCGGATTTCCTTGCGGCTGAAACCACCGAGAAGCTGGGCGATCGGCTGGTTGGTGGCCTTGCCGAAAATATCCCACAGCGCGATATCGAAAGCGGAATTGCCCCGTACCTCCGCTCCCGAAGAGCGGAAACCGAGATAACCGACGAGGTCCTGCGCCAGAAGATCAATCTGCAGCGGATCGCGGCCGATCACGCGGGGTGCGATATATTCGTGCACATAGGTTTCCACCGTCTCGGCGCCATAGAAGGTTTCGCCAAGCCCGGTAATGCCCTCATCCGTATGGACCAGAACCCAGAGCAAGTTTGCCCGTTCCGCCACGCGGACGGTCTCAAGTTTCGTAATTTTCATGAAGTGTCTCCTCCAGAGGCAAGTCGTGTTCCGTCTGGAACTGTGTTGAAAAAAATCAGGCGATGCCGGCCGCCAGAAGCGCGTGCACGCTTTCATCGAAATGCCGCGCCATCAGCGTTGAGGCCGTTTGCGGGTCTCCTGCGGCAATGGCCTGTCCGATGGCGATGTGAAGTTCACCTGCGGCATGGCGCTGCGCGTCGGATGTGCGGCTTTTCCAGCCGATCGGCCATGTCTGGCGCGTCACATTCTGGAAGGCGCCGAGAATAAGTTCGAAAACCGGGTTTTTCGACGCTCTGGCAACGGCGAGGTGGAAGGCAAGATCGTGTTCCATGACCTTGTCGTTGTCGCCGAAATCCCGCTCCATATTGTTGGCATGGTCGAGAATGGTGAGCGCTTCCGCATCCGTTCGCCGCAGCGCTGCCAAAGTTACGGTTCTAACTTCGATCGTACGGCGCACATCGTAGATCTGCTGGATGTTGATCTGTTCGGTGTGAATGCCATGTTCAAACATCAATGACATCGCACCATGATCCAGTGTCGCCACCGTGGCGCGCTTGCCGGCGCTGACATCGATCAGCCGCATGGCGGACAGAGACCTGAAGGCCTCGCGAACGACGGTACGGGAGACGCCGAGCTGCTGTGAGAGCGAAAGCTCGCTGGGGAGTTTCGCGCCGGGGGCAAGTTCGTTTTCCCTGATGTGGCGGGTGATCGCGCCGATCGTGCTGCTGACGAGACCGGTTTCGTGGGAAATGGCGTTATACATTTTTCCTCCAACCTGTAGTACAGGTTTATGGAAAATTGCTTACAGGATTTTCTGGGGCGAAACAAGCGCCATCACGCGGCCATTGCGTGTTTGCCAGGCCCGGAAAACCTATTCTTCGAAATCTCGCAAAAACCGTTTCAGCAGTTGGTTCAGCGTCGCACGCTCTTCTTCGCTGAGGCCGGCAACCAGGCGGTGCTGGTTTTCGACGTGAGCGCCGGCCGCTTCCTCGACAATGGCAAACCCCCGCTCCGTCAACGATATCAGGACGCTGCGCCGGTCATTCGGGTTGTGTATGCGCTCCACCAGCCCCGCTTTTTCAAGCTGGTCGATGCGGTTGGTCATGGTGCCGGAGCTTACCATCGCCATGGCAAGCAGATCGCCGGGGGAGAGCTGGTAGGGCGAACCGGAGCGCCGCAATGTCGCCAGAACATCGAAAGCGGAGGAGGAAAGCCCATGCTTCAGCAGCACCGCCTCCACCTCTCGACCGAGATGGGTGGTGAGACGGTTCAAGCGCCCGAGGAGCCCCATGGGGCCGACGTCGAGATCGGGCCGCTCCCTGTGCCATTGCGCCAGAATGTGATCGACGCGGTCAAACGGTTCTTTGCTCATCCCCAAGGCATAACAACTGGTATCTTGACGTCAAGATAAAATCAGCTAGATTGCATTTATCTTGATATAGAGATTCTTGAAATGAAGAAAAATACGACCTATGCCGCCGATGTGCTGGTGACCGCCCTTGCCCCGGCCATCTGGGGAACCACCTATTTCGTCACGACGGAACTTTTACCGCAGGGATATCCCCTGCATGTCGCCATGCTGCGCGCATTGCCGGCCGGCCTGCTCCTGCTGCTTTTCGTGAGAAAGCTGCCGCAGGGCATCTGGTGGCCGCGCAGCTTCATTCTGGGGGCGCTGAATTTCTCGTTCTTCTGGGCGATGCTTTTCGTTTCAGCCTATCGGCTGCCGGGTGGCGTGGCGGCAACGGTGGGCGCGGTCCAGCCCCTGATCGTGATTGGCCTCTCCCGGCTGTTTCTCGCAGCACCGGTTCGGCCGCTGGCCATCGCGGCCGGTTTTCTGGGTATTGTCGGTGTCGCTCTTCTGGTTCTGGCGCCGGGTGCTGCGCTGGATGGTATCGGGGTGGCAGCAGGTCTTGCCGGTGCCGTATCCATGGCTTTCGGAACGGTGCTGACCCGCAAATGGCGGCCGCCGGTGTCGAACCTCACATTTACCGCCTGGCAACTGACGGCGGGCGGTATCCTGCTGCTGCCGGTTGCCTATTTCCTGGAACCGGCCCTGCCGACACCGACAGCGGCCAATATTCTCGGCATGGCCTATCTGGGTCTTATCGGCGCCGCCTTGACCTATTTTCTGTGGTTCCGCGGGCTGACCCGTATCGAACCTCCCGCCGCCGCATCGCTCGGTTTTCTAAGCCCGGTCGTTGCAACCCTGCTCGGCTGGCTGGCGCTTGGCCAAAGCCTCACGCCAGCACAGATCGCAGGTTTCGTCGCGGTGCTTTTCAGCATCTGGCTCAGTCAGCGCAGTCAGTTGCCGAGATAGGTCCCGTCAGGCCCATTCGCCCTTTCGCATCACCGGAACCGTGGAGCCATCCGGCTTCACGCCATCAATGTCCACCTTGTCGGAGCCGATCATCCAGTCGATGTGGATCAGGCTGGAATTGCCGCCCTGCGCCGTGATCTGCTCCTGCGACAGCGAGGCGCCGTCAAGGAAGCATTTTGAATAGCACTGGCCGAGCGCGATGTGGCACGAGGCATTTTCATCGAACAGCGTGTTGTAGAACAGGATGCCGCTTGCCGAAATCGGTGAGGAATGCGGCACCAGCGCCACTTCGCCCAGACGCCGCGCGCCCTCATCGGTGTCGAGCACCTTGTTCAATACAGCTTCGCCCTTGGAAGCCTTGGCTTCGACGATACGGCCCGCCTCGAACTTCACCTGGATATCGTCGATCAGCGTTCCCTGATGCGAGAGCGGCTTGGTGCTGGAGACGTAACCATCCACGCGCAGCGCATGTGGTGTGGTGAACACTTCTTCAGTCGGGATATTCGGGTTGCAGGCCACACCATTCTTGGCGGTGGAGGCGCCGCCATGCCATTCGTGACCGTCCGCGAGGCCTATCTTCACATCCGTGCCGGGGCCGGTGAAATGCAGCGAAGCGAAACGTTCGCCGTTCAGCCATGCCGAGCGCTTGGCGAGATTGGCATTATGCTGCGCCCACGCCGCGACCGGATCGGCCAGATCCACCCGCGAGGCGGCGAAGATGGCGTCGGCAAGCCTGCGGACCGCTTCGTCTTCCGTCACATCAGGAAAGACCTGCTTTGCCCAAGACGGGTTGGGATAGGAGATGATGTTCCAGTTGATGTCGAAATTGGAAATCTTCTCCAGCGCCGGCTTGTATGCCGTGGAGTTGGCCTTGTTGGCGCGGGCAACCTTGGCCGGGTCCTGTTCGGCCAGCAGCATGGGGTTGTCGCCGGCAATCGCCAGCCGCGCTGCGCCATTGGCATAAGCCTTTGCCATGCCCTCATAAAGCCAGCCGGAAGCCCGGTCGAAATTGGCGTCACTGGCATGGCGATAGCGCGCAAGCGTGGTTTCTTCATCGGAATAAAAGGTGGTGACCAGTCCGCCACCCGCCAGATAGGCGTGTTTGGTCAAAAATCGCACCAGCGGCAGGGCTGCCAGCGGCGCTGTAATCACCAGATCCTGGTCCTTCTGCAATTGCAGGCCGACCTTGATGGCGACTTCGGCCAGTTTTTCGAGTTTGACGGGATCGATGGGAGAAACGGTCATGATCTGCCTTCGTCTATTTCAATCGGAGGCGCCGACCATAGCCCATTCCTCCCGAAAGCCAAATGCTTTCAGGCATGCCCTCCGGCGCTTCAATCGGCGACCAGCGGTGCGGCAATGGCCTCCAGCGCCATTTGGGCATCGCGGGGCGAAAGCCTCACTTGCAAGCCACGCTGCCCGCCATTCATGTAGACATAATCATGCGTCATCGCCCCGGCCTCGATGGCCGTCGGCACCTGTTTTTTCTGCCCGAAAGGGCTGATGCCGCCGACATGGTAACCGGTGGCGCGCTCCGCATCGGCAGGCTTCATCATGCTGGCGGATTTACCTCCGAAGGCGGCGGCCAGCTTTTTCATGCTGACCTCACGATCCGAAGGGACGACGACGCAGACCGGCTTGCCATCCAGTTCCGCCATCAGCGTTTTCAGCACCAGATGCGGTGGCTCACCGATCGCCTCGGCCGCCTGCAGACCGATGCGGTCTGCATTCGGATCGTAATCATAGGTGACAGTGGTGAAGGCAACGCCTGCCTTGGTCAGCATCTGGGTGGCGCGTGTTGTTTTGGACATGACAGGTTGCAGTCACGCAAAAAGGGTCTGGTAGGTTTCAGGCTTGAAACCGACAGTTATCTTGCCCTTCGCCTCCAGCACCGGACGCTTGATCATGGAGGGCTGCTCCAGCATCAGCGCGATAGCCTTCTCACGGTTCAGATCGGTCTTCTGGCCGTCGTCGAGTTTTTTGAAGGTCGTACCGGCGCGGTTGAGAACCGTTTCCCAGCCCGCGGCATCGCACCATGTTTCCAGATGGGCGCGGTCGATGCCCGACGCCTTGTAGTCATGGAAAGAATAGTCGACGCCATGGGTCTCCAGCCAGCTTCTGGCCTTCTTCATCGTGTCGCAGTTCTTGATGCCGTAAATGGTGATCGTCATGCTGCCAGCCTCTTTGTCTTCAAGCTCTCCGGCATAACAAAATATCCGCCTTATTCAACCCGCCCGCTGAATTGCCCCTGCGCATTTGCCCCGTCTTGATGCTAAGTCATGCAAAATCGCAATGGCTGATATCCGAACGAGCGCGAGCAAAGCTGCATGGCTTCCCTGCTACATCATGAGTTGTAGAACGGGGCCGAAATGCCCATTATCTGGGCATCAAAGATGGAGAGAAAAATGCGTCAGGTTGCAAAGACATCGCGTAACTTCTTCGGTGAAACTTTCGCCGTTCTCGGTGCAGCGCTCTCGGTTTCGGCCGCTGTTCGCGCACATCGCAAGCCCGCCCGTGCCGATCTCGAAGCTCTCGGTATCGACGGTAAGGCTTTCGACAAGGTACAGCTCTAAGCTGGCCATTATCCGTTGCGAGGCGATACCGCCTCGCTTGCGCTCAGGATCGACAACCGGATCGGTTTTCGACGGGCGCGGTGGATACGCGGATGGCGCGAAAAGCGCCCCGGCTTCGCAAAACAAGGTTCCGTATAGCTTTCAACAGCGGATGCGGAAACGACTATCGGCGTGGGAAGTGCTATGCCACTTCGGGTGCATCTTACCGCATCGCCACCCTTTGCATCGGCCGTTTCGAAGGTCCGATCACTTTCCCCGGCAAATGTAACTGGCTTTCAGGCCGCTCATAACGGTCTGCTTTCGGCGAAAGTGCGAAGCGCTCGAGCAATTCATGCCGCGTTTCGCCATTGTGACTGAACACAAGTTCGAAGTTCCCCGCCAGCCAGCTATATGGTGTCTCAACCTGCATCAGCTCGATTTTCCCGCAGCCGTAGATCATGGTGAGATGCGGTGTAAAAGACGATGCGGCGACATAGGGCAGGTTTGCTCGCCTAAGGGAGCGCTGCACCATCTTCGCCAGAGCCTTAAGCTCCTGCATCTCGCTGCCACTGCGTAGCACCAGACTGTTGCGATTGCCGAAGAGCGACGATCCATAGAATGTGATCGGAACGGGCCGCGCCTTGATTTCCCCGAGCGTCGCCTTCAGCCGATGTACCAGCCCGTGAGGCACGGTCTCAAAACATCCGACACAGAGCAGGGTTATATGCAGAAGCTCCGGCGGATAGGCCTCACGCTTCGTCCGCCCCGCAGCATGGCACGACGCATCGGCAAAAATTCGTTCCGCCAAGGCTGCCGGCGGTTTCACCATGATCAGGAGCTTGCTGCTTAATCGCGGATTGAAACGCCGTATTTTCTCCGACTCCCACCCTTCGAAGCAAAGCTGCTTTGAGCCTCCTTCCTCTGCCAACTCGAAACTCATGACGATGCTCCATGGCCTTTGCCAGGGCCGCGATATTACCATCACCGGTTAAAATTGAAAGAACAAAAAGAGAACATTAGCTTTGCGACGTTCACCAGATACCGGGAAACAGCCGATAGCGCCTTTGACGGGCATATTCAGAATAACCGGGCAATTCGGCCTGCAGCAGGCGGTCTTCCAAGCCGGTACGGATGATTAGCAGCACGATGGCCAAAGCCGCGGGGAGCAGGGCTATCCAGGAACTCAATGCGAGCGGTATGCCAGTGAACATGCCGATTGCGGCCGTGTAACCGGGGTGGCGCACGATACGGTATGGGCCCGACGTGACCACCCGCTGCCCGCGCTCGCTTTGGATGCGGACCCCGGGCTCGAAGAACGGATTGACGGCCTGGGCCCAGGCCGTAACCGCAATACCGCCGACAAGCAGGATGTAGCCGAGCAGCACGACCCAAAACGGCACGGCAGACCACTCCATCCGGCCGGCATCGAATGCCGCAACCGGGATTTCAGCAAAAAAAGCCAAAAGGATCACGGAGACCAGAATCAGGTCCCATTTCTTGGTGCCCGGCTGGAACCGGCTGCGCGCGCGGAAAATGACCGGGTTCACACGCGCCAATACCAGCGCGGAAAGGCCAAAAGAAACGACGACGACCACGACGAAAATCCAGCCCGGGCACCAGTTGATCCTGCCCGTAGGCAGAAAAACCAAGGCCATCAGGCCCAGCGGCAAACTGATGGCGTACAGGATCGCGGCGGCGCGTGACATAGGCTTCGGATCGGCATCGGATGTCATCGATGGGCTTCCTTCTATTGTCCTCGATAGGACGAACGGCAGCCTGTCCTGGTGGACTGATTACACCCCTTAAAGCGGTGCGGGGCCGGCGGTACTCTGCGAAAGACGGTCGAATACTGGCAAAAAAGCGCAGAAAGTCAAACGCATAAGCGGTCTCGGGTCTAGCCGACCGCGCGACAGCTGCTTGCGGACCGGAATGGGCGATCACTGTTTGGTGGTTCATCTTTTAGTCGCTTTCGGCGGTCGGTACGTCCAGTAATATCGGCCCCGCGCACATCTGGTTTCCGGCGGGATTCCGTCAGCAGCCATAAGGCAAACGGCTTCGGGTTGACATTCTACCTACTAGTTGGTAGGTAATTACTATGAAAAATCCACAAACCAAAGCGGATGAAATTCTTCGTTGCGCACGCTCCCTGATCATAAAGGGCGGCTACAACAGTTTCAGCTATGCCGATATTTCCGCTGTGGTCGGTATTCGCAATGCGAGCATTCACCACCATTTTCCCAGCAAGACCGATCTGGTCCAAAAACTGGTTGCGCAATACAGGCAGGAGGCGGAAGCCGGGATCGCCGAACTGGAGCGAAACGTTTCCGACCCGCTCGAACAGCTTCGCGCCTATATCGGCTATTGGGAGGGCTGTATCGCCGAGGCCACTCATCCCTTCTGCGTCTGCGCTTTGCTCGCCAGTGAAATTCCGGTTCTGCCTGAAGCAGTCGCTCTTGAAGTGCGCGCGCATTTTCGAAGTCTCTCGGACTGGCTCACCACCGTTCTGGAACGCGGCGTTGCCCAGGGGCGCATCGCGCTGAGCGGAACTGCCAGAGCCAATGCTGAAATCTTCATGGCCACCGTGCACGGCGCGATGCTTTCCGCCCGTGCCCACGGTAATGCGACGACTTTTGGTGCAATAACCCGCCCCCTGCTGGAGCGCATGACCGCTTAAAATCGGAGCCTCGCGGGGAACGTGAAGGCGTGGCCCGGGCGGCATGCCACCGAAACAACAGACAGCATTAAGCTGGCAGATTTGTCGATGACAGTCTGCTTCCTGGACCACCCCGTCCTTTTGGACAAGAAAGGCAATCTCTCATGTTCGGAATTTCTCCGCTTGGCTGGATCCATACACTTGGAAGCCTGCCGGCCATTCCCGCCGCCATTTACATGTTTGCCCGCTACGGTCGAATCGTTCCGCGATCAGCGCCGGGCACCCTCTATCTTGTCTCCATGCTGATTGGAGCTGCGACGGTCTTCCTCGTCGCGCATCAGCCGATCAGCTATGGCGTTGGCGTCCTGACCATCCTTTTCCTGCTTGCAGGTTACGGCATCGAACGCGTTCTTGGTTCAACGCGCCTGGCCAGATATATTGAAACCATCTGTCTCAGCATCACTGCGTTTCTTTTGATGGTCCCGACGGCCAGCGAAATCCTGCGTCGTGTTCCGGACGGTCACCCTCTGGTTACGGACCTGAAATCACCGCTGCTTCTCGGTGTTCAGGCAGGGTTGCTGGCGATCCTCGTGGTCGGCCTGGCCGCCCAGATGATCTATCTCACACGACAAAACAGAAACGCAGCGAACTAGTCGCGGCGTCATCGTTTAAACTGCCTTCGACATGGCGGCGTTGCGGTAGCAACGCCACTGTGTCGATTATAGTCCTATTCCCACTCGATCGTGCCGGGCGGTTTGCTCGTCACGTCATAGACAACGCGATTGATGCCCCGCACTTCGTTGATGATGCGGGTTGCCGCGCGGCCGAGGAAATTCATGTCGTAGGGATAGAAATCCGCCGTCATGCCGTCTACCGAGGTCACGGCGCGCAGCGCGCAGACGAAGTCATAGGTGCGGTAATCGCCCATGACGCCGACGGTCTGCACCGGCAGCAGCACGGCAAAAGCCTGCCAGATGGTGTCGTAAAGACCAGCCTTGCGGATTTCATCGAGATAGATCGCATCGGCCTTGCGCAGAATATCGAGCTTCTCGCGGGTAATCGCGCCGGGGCAACGGATCGCCAGACCAGGACCTGGGAAGGGGTGGCGGCCGATGAAGCTGTCCGGCAGGCCGAGTTCACGGCCAAGCGCACGTACTTCGTCCTTGAAAAGTTCACGCAGCGGCTCCACGAGCTGCATGTTCATGCGCTCGGGAAGGCCGCCGACATTGTGGTGGCTCTTGATGGTGACAGAGGGGCCGCCGGAGAAGGAGACGCTCTCGATGACGTCAGGGTAAAGCGTGCCCTGTGCGAGGAAATTCGGAGCACCCTTGCCGTCGGCGGCGATCTTGGCCGCTTCGGCCTCGAAGACTTCGATAAACAGGCGGCCGATGGTCTTGCGCTTCGCTTCCGGATCGGAAACGCCCGAGAGTTCGCCGAGGAACAGATCGGCGGCGTCAACATGAACAAGCGGAATGTTGTAGTGGTCGCGGAACATGCCGACCACCTGCTCGCTTTCACCAAGCCGCATCAGGCCATGGTCGACGTAAACGCAGGTGAGCTGGTCACCGATCGCCTCATGGATGAGGATAGCCGCAACCGAAGAATCGACGCCGCCGGAGAGTGCGCAGAGCACGCGGCCGGTGCCGACCTGCTCGCGGATCTTGCGGATCATCTCGGCGCGATAAGCCGCCATCGTCCAGTCGGATTTAAGCCCGACGATCTTGTGCACGAAGTTGGAGAGCAGCTTGCCGCCGTCAGGGGTATGCACCACTTCCGGGTGGAACATGGTGGAGTAGTAGTGACGGGTCTCGTCCGCGGCGATGGCGAAAGGCGCGTTCTCGGAGGTTGCGATGACCTCGAAACCTTCCGGCAGCTTCGTTACACGGTCGCCATGGCTCATCCAGACGGGATAGCTCTTGCCCTGTTCCCAGAAGCCTTCAAAAAGCGGGCTTGCCTTCTTGATGTCGATATCGGCCCGGCCGAATTCCGCCGCATGGCCGCCCTCGACGACACCGCCGAGCTGCGTGCAGAGCGTCTGCTGGCCGTAGCAGATGCCGAGGATCGGAACCTTGCTGTCAAACACCGCCTGCGGCGCGCGCGGGCTTCCTTCCGCCGTCACGGATGCGGGGCCGCCGGAGAAGATCACGCCCTTGGGCTGAAGCTTCTCAAACGCCTCTGCGGCATTCTGAAACGGATGGATTTCGCAATAGACCCCGGCTTCGCGGATGCGGCGCGCAATCAGCTGCGTCACCTGGCTGCCGAAATCGATGATGAGAATGCTGTCGGGATGGGCTATCTGGGTCATGGCGAGCCTTTAAAGAAAATGGCGGCTTTAGGCAACCCGGAAGCGGGTGTCAAACAGCGGAAATTTGCGAAAATCGCAAGGTTTCAAAGGGCGATCGTACCGTCTTCAATGGCGCGGCAAAGCCCGTCGACGGCCTCCGCCAGCTTTTCGTCGATGATGTGCAGATATTCCGTCCAGTCATCCACATGGTTCACATCCGCCTTGCCATCGGAAATACCACGCAGACCGGCAAGCGGTACGCCGAAGCGCTGGCAGGCACGGAGCACAGCGTAGGTTTCCATTTCCACCATGTCGGCGTTGATCGCCCCATAGGCCGCACCGGAAACCACGTTGGCGCCGGTAGAAAGACGTGCCTCGGCAATGCCGGGTATGAGGAAAGGCAATGGCACATCGGCCGGCAGGTCAAGAAAGGGCGTGCGACCCTTTTCGAAACCGAAGGCGGAGGCGTCCATATCGCGATACGAAACCGAAATCGCCTGATAGACGCCCGTTTGGTCGAGAGTGCGTGAACCGGCAGAGCCGAGAGAAACGACGAGGTCGGGCAAATGGTCTGCCGCATCGAGACCGGCAAGAACGGCCGTTACCGAAATCGCAGCCTCGACCGGGCCGACGCCGGTCATCAGCGGCGCAATGCGGGCCTGTAGATGGGGGCCGTATTCGGCGGAAGCCGCCATGACGAAGAGGACGGATTTATCCGCAACATGCAAAAGCCGGTAGCTCATCCGGTAATATCCTCGCGACCCTTCACCACCATCATCGTGCCGGTCATGGAGGCGATCAGCTTTGCCGGCCCGTCCGAAAGCGCATAAGCGCGGCCATCGGCGACGATCAGGTTGTTTCCGGGCTTGATGATTTCGCCACGAAACAGGAAACGCTCACCGCGCCCGGGCGACATGAGGTTGACCTTGAACTCGATGGTCAGCAGTGAGGCGTCAGGCTCGATGATCGTATAGGCCGCATAGGTACAGGCCGTATCCAGACCGGCGGCGATGACGCCCGCATGTAATATGCCGTGCTGCTGCGTCAGCTTTTCATGAAAAGGCAGTTCGATTTCCACCAGCCGGTGTTCGATACGGGTGATCTCGGCGTTGATCGCCTGCACCACGCCCTGGCGCGCAAAGCTGCTTTCTATCCGCTGACGAAAATCGCCGGGATCCGTGATCTCCATGGCTTACCTGCCTGCCTTCTGCCCTGTCGCAGACTGACATGGCGCGTGGCGGCGGGCAAGGCAAGGGCTTGCAGCCGAATTAGTTCAGCATGCTGATGCTTGCGTTGAGCACCGTGGCAAAGGCGACCCACAGCGCATAGGGCGTAAAAAGCCACATCGATATGCGGTCACGGCGGTAGGTCAGCGCCATGAAGGCGATGATGCAGATCAGCATGGGGATGATGATGACGAGTGCGCCTGCCGGGCTCTGCATGCCGAAAAAGATCGGCGACCACAGGAAATTCAGTATCATCTGCGTGAACCAGAGGCGCATACGCGTCCCCATCGGCTTCCTGATCCAGGTGCGGGCGCCGGCAATGCCGATCAACACGTAAAGCGCCGTCCAGACCGGCCCGAAAATCCAGTTGGGTGGATTGAAGAATGGTTTCTGCAGCGATTGATACCATTCGCCCGGCACATTGTTGACGCCGATCAGCGCTCCAACGGCAACAACTGCAACTACGAAAACAATGTACACGGTAAGGTTTTTCATGACGCATCCAATGCGCCGACCATGCTTTTGTTCCCGTGCCTTTTCAGTATTTTAGCTGGAGAGACGCACGATATGCTGGTCCCATGCCACGTCGCTGCGCACGGTCTCGAAAAATCCGTCATAGGAAGAAACAGCAATGCCGTTCGCGGCAGGGGCGACGCCCGCGGCTTCCCGCACCGTCGTCTCGGATAAAACGCGCCCGGTTTTTGCATCCAGCGTCACGGCGGCGTTGCCGTTGGGCGATGTCAGGCCCACCAGCCCATCGCGCCGGTTGACGGCGATGGCCCCGACGTAATTGGCAAGGCGCATCGTCGTTTCCTGGGGCAAATCCACGAGGGACACATCCTCACCCTTCGAGAAATGCCCGACAAGCGGCGGAAGGTCGTTGCGCGGTCCCTCATATTGGCAGGCAAACCAGATGCGCCCGTCATCGCCGAGATCCACATGGCGGGTGGAAAGCTGCCGCAGACGATCCGGCATTGCGTGTTTCTGAATCAACTGGCCGGTCGCCGTATCGAGAAGCACAAGAGAGGGCTGCATATTGTCGATATTGAGCTTGGTTCGTCCGAAATCCGGATGGGTCTCGATGCCGCCATTGGCGATCACCATCAGCCGCCCGTCATCGCTCACCGTCATGTCATGCGTGCCGATGCCATGCGCGTCATATTCGCCGATGCGGGCAAAGCCGTTGCGGGCGTCATAGAGCCCGATGACGCCGCGATTGCCGTCGAAGTCGTTTTCGCTGGCATAAAGGATTGCGCCATCGGGTGAGAATTGCCCGTGGCCATAGAAGTGGCGGTTCTCCGGCGTGTGCATCACGATCGGCTCGTGACGCCGCGCGGGGTCGAAGGCTATGAAGAAGGTGCCGGGTCGGCGCGCAAAGGCCACTGTCATGCCGGTCGCGTGGCTCGTCGCCATTCCGTGGGCGCGGGCGGGAAGCGCGACGCGGTCGATGATCTCGCCGCGCTCGCTGATGGTCGCGATGCCGTAGGAGCCGTCACGGGCGCGAAAGGCTGAAGCGAAGACGGCATCGGCGCGTTCCAGCGCATGCAGCGAGCCGGGGGCAAGCGTGGCGAGGAAGGGAATGCCCGCCGCCTTGATGAAGCTTCGCCGGTCCATCAGCATCGGCTTTTTGCCTGAGATCATCGGCTCAGTCTCCGTCGGCGAAGGAAAAGCCGGAGCTGAGGCCGATCGCGCCGCCATATTGATCGTTCAGGCGGTAGATCAGGTCTTTGCCGTTGAGCAGCAGATAATCCACCTTGGCGCGCTGATCGTCCTGATCCAGCGCCTTTTGCACATCCGTATCAATGGTTCCGGCAACGCGGATCATCGATTTGGCGATGAAATCGATGGAGTTGACGATGGAGCGCTGGTCGGGCGGCACGAGTTCGACCATATCGGCCGTGTGCAGCAGGGTCTGAACCGCCTTGATGTTGGCTGAAATGCTCTTCCAGGTCAGGCCGGAGCGCCAGTAAATGGCGGTGCGGGGAAATCTTGCCTTGTCCGGCCCCTTGTAGAAGGTTTCGATCCGCTGGTCGCGGATAGCCTCGGAGCCGTGGACGAGAATGCCGAGCAGGGCAACAAGCGCCTCGCGCTCGTCACGAAAGACGGGGTTGTCCGTACCGGGCTCAGTCCAGTTCTTCTGCGCGCCATCAGGCGTATTCCAGCTGTCGGAAAGTTCCGCCGCCACATTGGCGATATTGCCGGCGATGGCGGCGCCATAACGGCAGCGGAAATCACCCTTCCTGTCGAGCAGCTCTTCCGCTCCGGTTCCGTGAAGTACGAATTCGAGAGCGCCGAGCCCCTGCGCCGCAACGCTCTTGCCGCTCAGGCCTTCGGCACTGGTGACGCTTTCATCTTTTTCGGCGAGATAACGCTGTACCTGTTTCAGGCCCAGACTCTTCTTGTCGGGGTAATAAAGCACGCGTTCGAAACGGTTCTTCTCGATGACAGGGCCGACACGCACGATCTCGATGGTCGACCAGCTCGAGACAGTATCGGCAAAAGCCGCCCGCGCTGCCGTCTCCGTCGTTTGGGACGGAGCGGCGCAAAACGCTTTCATACGGTCTTCCAGCGTCTCCGCCGATTGCCGGAAGTGGTCATAGCCGGGACGGATGAAACCGTTCACAGCCTTTTCCATGACACCCCGCACCTGCATGGGGTCAAGCGGCGGTGGCGGCATCAGTTCCACGTCCTGTGCCTTTGCCGGCTGATTGGCCAGAAGCAGCAGCACGGAAAAGAGGCCGGAGATTTTTCGCATGGCATTGTTCATCAAAGGGACTCCAGAAAGGCCAGCAAAGCCTGCCGGTCGGATTTTTGCAAGGCGGCAAAGGCGTCGCGCGCTTTCTGCGCTTCGCCGCCGTGCCACAATATCGCTTCCGACAGGCTGCGCGCCCGGCCGTCGTGCAGGTAAAAACCGTTGCCATTGACCTTTTGTGTCAGGCCGATGCCCCAGAGCGGTTGGGTACGCCACTGCCGCCCGCTTGCTTCACCCACCTGCTGGCCGTCGGCAAGCTCTTCGCCCATGTCATGCAGCAGAAAATCGGAATAGGGCCAGATCAGCTGGAAAGAATGCATGGGGTCGGCGGCATCGCGTCGGGTGACGAATTTCGGGGTATGGCAGGCGGTACAGCCTGAGGCATAGAAAAGCTGCTTCCCCTGCAGAACCACCCGATCATCGACATTGCGGCGGCGCGGTACGGCGAGGTTTTCGGTGTAGAAGGTCACGAGATCGAGAACCGGGTCGGGCGCTTCTACCGGCCCGAGCCTGGGCTGCACGCCGGTCGGCATGGCCAGACAGTCATTCTGGGCTTCAGTGCAATCGCCATAGGCGTTCGGCGCATCCGGCGTGGAAATGCCGATATCATGGGAGAAGGCGCTGGCGCTCTGGTCGCGCACGCTCGCATTCTGCGCTTTCCAGCCAAACCGTCCGAGTTTTATCTCGCCAGTGCGATGATCCTTGACCCATGCCGGACGCCCGGCAATGCCGTCGCCATTGTTGTCGTCTGGGTCGGCGTTGGCCAGAATATCGGCCTCGGCAATGGCCTCGATCAGGCCAAGCCCAAGGGTAGGCATGGCAATGCGCGCTGAAAGCGTCGTGTCGGCGCCAAGCGGGCCATATTGCAGATTAGCCACGGCATAGTCGGGCTTGCGCAACATCACCACCTCGTCGCCCGGTAGCTGCACTGGCTTTTCCGTATAGGTGATGAGCGGTTTGCCTTCGGCGGCGAGGCCGGGAATGGCCAGGTTCTGAAGCTGCCGGCCATAGGTCTCGTCGGGAAAATTCAAGACCTGGTGGCTGGCAATGGCTTGTCGTTCGGCTTCATTGCGGGCCGGTCGCGCCAGCCGCAGGAAGAGGGAGACGGCGTCTTCTCCGGCAAGGGGCGGTCGACCCCTGCCATCCTTCACATGGCAGGTCTGGCAGGAACGGGCATTAAAAAGCGGCCCCAGACCGTCCGAGGCCTGTGTGGAGGAGGGAGAAGAGACCCAGAGCTTCTGGAACAGCGCGTTGCCAAGCTTGAAATCCTGTTTCCGCTCCAGCGGCATTGTGGCGGAAGGATGTGAAAACGCGCCGCTGTCGGGTTTGCCGGTACTGGTCGTTGCTCCGCCGGACATAGCCTCGAAAGGTTCCGGCCTGGTAAAATCCGTCGTTGGGGTGGTCACGGCCAGCACGCGGCCTCGATCTGTCTCCGTCAGATCGCTACGCAGCGGTTCGGCAAGCGCCATCGACGCCACAAGGCAGGCTGCCCCGGTTAAGAAGAACGGCTTAGGGGTCGGCGGCAGCAAAAATTGCATGACAACAGGGGCGATGGGGAGCAACGGGCCGCAGCAATCTGCGGCCCGCTTTGCCGCTTATTTGAAGACGGCGTTCGGATTGTCGAGGCTCTCGGAGCCTTCAAGCTCGATCTTGCCGAGATCGAGCGCCGCTATGACGCGTTCGACAGTCTTCGTCTGGTCGAGAAGGCCATCGATGGCCGTCTGAACCACGGCGTTGCCTTCCTTGTTGCCTTCGCCGATCATCTGGTCATAGGCCTCAACGGTCTGGGCGCGCTTTTCCATCGCGTGCATGGCGTCGAGTGTCTTGTTCAGCTTCGCCAGCATCTCGTCGTTCAGTGCCTTGTCCTTGGCGCCGACCAGTTCAGACAGCGAGGCGCCCGTCATCTTCGTCCCGTCCACGCGGGTATAGTCGCCGGTATAGGCCGACGCGATGCCGATGGCGTCGTAAAGATGCGAATTATAGGTGTTGTCGGAGAAGCAATCATGCTCCTCTTCTGGATCATGCAGCAAAAGGCCCAGCTTCATGCGTTCGCCGGCCAGCTCACCATAGGAGAGTGAGCCCATGCCGGTGAGAATGGCGGTCAGGCCCGCTTTCGGATCGGCTTCCACTGTCTTCGTGGCTTCGCCTTCCGGCGCCCAGGCATCCACCATCTCCTGAAGATCCTTGATCAGCAGGGTCGAGGCGGATTTCAGGTAATCGGCCCTGCGGTCGCAATTACCGTTCGTGCATTTCGCCTTGTCATAATCGGTATAGGGGCGGTTGCCCGCGCCCGGTCCGGTGCCGTTCAGGTCCTGACCCCAAAGCAGGAACTCGATGGCATGGTAACCGGTCGTCACATTGGCTTCGACGTCGCCCGCCTCGTGCAGGCTTTCGATCAGCTCGGGGGTGATCTTGGAGGCGTCGACCTCTTCACCGCTGATCTTGATCTTCGGATTCGCGATAATGTTGGCAACGTAGAGTTCGTTCTCGTCGCTTTCGGTGCCATAGGAACCGTCGACGTAATCGATCAGACCTTCATCCAGCGGCCAGGCATTCACCTTGCCTTCCCAATCATCGACGATCGGGTTGCCGAAACGATAGACTTCCGACTGCTGATAGGGAACACGGGCCCTGATCCATTCCTCCCGCGCGGCTTTCAGGGTTTCTTCGCTCGGCGTTGCGATCAGCGCATCGATGGCCTTGTCCAGCGCCTTCGCCGTGGTCAGCGAATCCTCATATTTGGCATGCGCGACATCGGCATAATGCTTGACGACAGCGGCGGCGTCGGTCGCGGCGCGGGCGGGAAGCGCAGTGAAGGCCGCCGAGGCGGCCAGAAGCGCGAAGGACGCGCTGAGAATGGTTTTGCGGATCATGATCCCTCTCCTTCGGCAGGCGTGAAATGACTTCAGGCTGCGGCAAGCGAGTTCTGACCCAATCACAAACTTGTGTCAAACATTCTAGTTTAGAATGCTTTGAAACAAGATCGAGGGCTGTTTTTCAAGTAAAATCAGTGCTTGCAAAGATGGCGTTATGCTTTGCGTTTCATCAAGCAGAAGAAGAAGCCATCCGTATCTGTGGTTGCAGGCGTCAGCGTCACTGTCTTGCCGTCGGAAGAATGCGGCTTATTCGCATTGTCGCCAAAAATCGTCTGCCAGCGCTGCAACGCGGAGCCAATGGAGAATTCCGTATTTTCCTCGCAGAAACGTCTGACCTGCTGTTCGTTTTCTTCGGGCAGAACCGAGCAGGTAACATAAAGCAGCTCACCGCCCGGGCGCACGAAAACCTTGGCCTGCGAAAGCGCTTCGCCCTGCTGCTGCACGCGCTCTTCCAGATTGCGCGCCGTCAGCCGCCATTTGGTGTCGGGGCGACGCCGCCAGGTGCCGGTGCCGGTGCAGGGTGCATCCACCAGAACGCGGTCGAATTTTTCATGGAAGGGGACAAGTCCCGCAGCGCGGTCATGCACCTGCACATTGCGCGTGCCGGCCCGCTTCAGCCGCTCGATGATCGGCGCGAGCCGCTTGCGGTCGGCATCGAAGGCGTGGACCTGGCCCTTATTGTTCATGCTGGCGGCCATGGCCAGCGTCTTGCCGCCGCCGCCGGCGCAATAATCGAGGATCTGTTCGCCCTCATGGGCGCCGGCAAGATCGGCGACGATCTGCGATCCCTCGTCCTGCACTTCGAACCAGCCCTTCTGGAAGGACAGTTCGGCCGTCACATTCGGCAGGCGGGAAGGGCCTTCGCCAGCGGGGATGCGCACGCCCTGGCGGGCGATATGTGTGGCTTCCGCACCGCTTTCTTCCAGCGCCTTCAGCACCTTGTCGCGTGTCGCTTTCAAGGTGTTGGCGCGCAGATCAAGCGTGGGCCGCTCGTTCAGCGCCTGCGCCTCGGCGAGCCAGCGCTCTCCGAAGGCCGTTTCGAGGGAAGATTGCACCCATTCTGGAATATCGCCCTGAATATGGGCCGGTGCGTCACCGAGAGAACGGGAGAGAAAGGCCTGCTGCCTTTGTTCATCCGGTGCGGCGGGGGCGAATTTGTCGCCGTCGAATTCCGCCGAAAGGTCCGAAAAGCTCTTGCCCCATTGGCGCAGCAGCACGGCATAACCAAGCGAGGCGGCGCTGTCGTCATCCATCAGCCAGGCGTGCGACAGTTTCATGCGCAGCGCGTCATAGACGATGTTGCCGATTGCGGCCCTGTCGCCGGAACCGGCAAAACGATGGGCAAGGCCCCAATCTTTCAGAGCATCGGCGACGGGACGCCTGCGTCCCTCAATATCCGCCAATACTTCGATTGCTCCGGCCAAACGCCCGCCTAAACGCATTGTCTACCTCGTTCTTCTGATAAGCCCGGTTGGTAGACGCGAATGGCGGCGAGGGCAAGGCTCAATCGGCCTTGACGATCTCGTAGCAAACCTTGGCGGTGCCGGAGTTGATCATGCCGATGTTCTTGGCGGCCGCCTTGGAAAGATCGAGAACGCGACCCTTGATGAACGGCCCGCGGTCGTTGATGCGCACCACAACGGCCTTGCCATTGCGGGCATTGGTCACCTTGACCTTGGTGCCGAACCGCAGCGAGCGGTGGGCGGCGGTCAGGTTGGCGGCGTTCATGCGCTCGCCAGAAGCAGTCTTGGAGGTCAACGCATACCACGATGCGCCTCCACAACCATTTGCCGCATTCGCCTGAAGAGGCGCAATGATGGAACAGGCGGCGATAGTTGCAGCGGTGAAAGTTATACGACGGATATTCAACAAACTGTGCTTCCCTGAAAATCGGCCCCGCGCCGATTGATTGTGCCCTTGCTAAACGGCCATGAACTGGCCTGAACGCCTTTTGATGCGAGATTGTAGGGCGAGGGAAAAATGGCGAAAAAAAGCTGATCTCAAATCACGAACTGTTACAGTCTGTAATATTCGTGATCGTTAGCCGGAAAGGCGTCGCCTGGCCATCCCTGTCACAATTCGGAAAAAATAATGCAGAATCAACGCTCAATGGAAATGTTGTTGCAAGTCACGGCTTCGTGAATCCACTTCACGAAATGTGAGTGAAATATTTTTCTAATGACTACGATTTTAGTGATTTTTGGATGGTTAATAAAGTCCTAATTAGCTGAAATAAGACGAAAACCATCCGCAAAAGCCGGATTGGAAGGATTTTTCATCGCTTTCGATGGGACCATTCTCAGCCTCGCCAGAGGCCGTTTTCCCACAATTGTTTCAGGGAGAGTCTGTACTCCGGAAAGCGGAAATCGAAGCCAAGATCGCGTATTCTGGCGTTCGAAACGCGCTTGTTCTCGCCATAGAAAGAGCGCGCCATCGGCGTCAGATCGGCGGTTTCAAAAGCCTGCTCGGGCGGCGGTTCCACGCCCATCAGCGTCGCTGCGAAGCTCACCACATCCTGCGGCGGGCAGGGTTCATCATCTGTCACGTTGAAGATACCGCGTTCGTTTTTTTGTGCCAGAAAGGCAAGTGCGGCACCGATATCCTCGACGCGGATGCGATTGAACACCTGGTCCTTCTTCACAAGCCGCCGCGCAGTTCCCTTCTCGAAATTCATGAAGGCATTACGTCCCGGGCCATAAATTCCGGACAGGCGCAGGACGGAAAGCGGCACATTCGCCTTTTGGGCTGCTTCAGTCCAGGCAGCCTCAGCGGCTACCCGTTCCACGGAGCGCGCGGAAACAGGGCGGCAGGGTGTCGTCTCGTCCACCCAGGCGCCGTGATGGTCGCCATAAACACCGACGGTGGAAAGATAAGCGACCCATGTCAGATTGGGCAGGAACTTTTTCAGATCGCCGCCCAGAAGCGCAAGCAACGGATCGCCATCCTTGCCCGGCGCGACGGATTGTACGAGATGCGTCACATTGCCCATGGCGGCGATGAGCTCGTCATTGAGATGGACCCCGTCAAAGAGGAACGGCGTCATGCCCGCTGTGGCGAGGCTTGCGAACTTGTCTTTGCTGCGTGTGGTGCCGGAAAGGCTTGCGGCCTCGGGTTTCAGCGCGTTTGCAATGGCCTTGCCCGAATATCCCGCGCCAAAAATCATCACATGCATGGTTCACGCCTCTGCCAGTTGCCATTCCATTTCCGCCTCCGGATCAGGCTCCGGGGCGCGACCGGCAGAGTATGTACGGAATTCGTCCCTGTCCATAAGCCGTGACAAAGCCCATGCGGCCATGCCGCGCACCTCGGGCGAAGGGTCAGTTTCCGCAAGCGCCTTGCATTGTTCCACGAATTGCCGGTCTGCGGAGTTTCCCGCCGCGATCAGCACATTGCGGATGAAGCGATTGCGGCCGATGCGCTTGACCGGTGAGCCGCTGAAGAAACTGCGAAACGCAGCGTCATCGAGCGTGAGCAGGAAGGCGATGGAAGGTTCCTTCAGATCCTCGCGCGCCTGCAGTTTCATCTCGGAGGCGCTGGCCGCGAATTTGTTCCACGGACAGGCGGCAAGGCAATCGTCGCAGCCATAGATGCGGTTGCCGATCATCGGGCGGAACTCGTGCGGGATCGGCCCCTTGTGCTCGATGGTGAGATAGGAGATGCAGCGGCGAGCGTCCAATTGATAGGGCGCGGGGAAGGCAGCCGTCGGACAGGCATCGAGACAGGCGCGGCAGGAACCGCAATGATCCTTTTCGGCCTCATCGAGACAGAGTTCGGCCGTGGTGAACATGCTGCCGAGAAACAGCCATGAGCCATGGGTGCGGCTTACTAGGTTTGTGTGCTTGCCCTGCCAGCCGAGACCGGCTGCGGCGGCGAGCGGCTTTTCCATCACAGGCGCGGTATCGACAAAGACCTTCACATCTTCGCCGGCGCGCGCGGCAAAACGGGTTGCGATCTCCTTCAACCGCCCCTTGATGATGTCGTGATAATCGCGGTTGCGGGCATAGACCGAAATGGCGGCCTTGTCCGGTTTGGAAAGCAGGTCGCGCGGATCTTCTTCCGGGCCGTAGTTCAGTCCGAACATGACGATGGAGCGCACGTCGCCCCACAGCGTTTTCGGTTCGGCACGCCGTGCTTCCGTTTCCTCCATCCACGCCATCGTGCCGTGATAGCCGTTGTCGAGAAACTGTCTCAGCCGTTCCGGCGCGAGCGGAATGCTGTCTGGGGCGGTGATGCGACAGAGATCGAAGCCGAGCGAAAGCGCTTCCTGACGAACGAAGTCCGTCAGTTTGTGCGCGCGTATCCGCTGCTTTTCGCTCGCGACGTCGATGGTCGTTTCTCCTGCGGGCTATTCTGCGGCATATATAGGCTGAGCCGCAGGCCACAGCAAACAACCAGCAGGACTGGAACTTAGAAATCCAGATCGGCGTAGTGGGAGGAGGGGGCAAGGCGCGGAATGCGCTCGCTCAGGAACGGCCGGAAGGACGGGCGCGATTTCAGCCGCTGATACCATTCTTTGGCAATCGGCGCTTCGAGCCAGTTGATCTCGCCGAGATAGTCCAGCACCGAAACGCCGGCGGCTGCGGCAAGGTCGGCATAGCTCAACCGATCGCCGGCGAGCCATGTGCGCGAACCGGCCAGCCATTCCAGATATTTGATATGCTGGCGGATATTGTTGCGGGCGGTGCGCAGCAGCTTGGAATCCGGCGGTCCGCCGCCCTGGGCCGCCGTCATCTGCAATTTATAGACCCGTTCCCGCACCAGCGGCCGGGTCACGTCATTTTCCATCTTCTGCAGAAACCACTCCGTCAGGCGACGGATTTCCGCGCGCTGAAACGGGTCTTCCGCCAGAAGCCGGCGGTCGCGCTTCAGAACGCCATGCGTTTCGTCGAGAAATTCGGCAAGCACATAAGGCCCGCTCAGCGAGCGCATATTGTCATCGAGATAGACCGGCAGGGTGCCGGCCGGATTGAGCGCCAGAAACTCCCGCCGTCTTTCCCACGGCTGCTCCTCCACGAGATCGGTCTGGAACCCGTATTCCGCAAGGATCAGACGAACGAACCGGGATGCGGTCGACATCGGAGAGTGATAGAGAGTTGGCATCGGTACTCAATTTTTACGATTGGTTGTCATGATCGGCATTTGCCGGAAAACTTTTTCAGTTTCGCTTCATCAAGACGCTATAAGAGCTTGGCTACTTTAAAACAAGTTTAACGCAATTGCCTTCCATTGCCACTTCCCCCTGAAAAGAAGGATACCTCATGGGTGACCAATCGATCATCAGCGCGCTTCTGCTGGGCATTATCGAGGGTCTGACGGAGTTCATTCCCGTTTCCTCAACGGCACATGTGCTGCTGGCCGGGCATTTCCTCGGCTTCAAATCACCTGGCAACACCTTTGCCGTCCTCATTCAGCTCGGCGCGATCCTTGCGATTCTTCTCGTTTATTTTCAAAAGCTTATGTCTATAGCCTTGGCCCTGCCAACCAGCGCCAAGGCGCGTCGTTTCGTGCTGGCCGTCGCTCTCGCCTTTTTGCCGGCGGCGATAATCGGCGCCTTGGCGCATGATTTCATCAAGACCGTGCTGTTTGAAACGCCGATGCTCATCTGCGTGGTGCTGATCATCGGCGGCGTCATTTTGCTTGCGGTCGATCGCCTGCCGCTGAAACCGAAATATACCGACATCATGGATTATCCGCCGTCGCTTGCCTTCAAGATCGGCCTCTTCCAGTGCCTTGCGATGATTCCCGGTACTTCGCGATCCGGCGCTACAATCGTCGGCTCGCTGCTGATGGGCACGGACAAGCGTTCCGCCGCCGAGTTTTCGTTCTTTCTGGCGATGCCGACCATGCTCGGCGCTTTCACGCTCGACCTTTACAAGAACCGCGATGCGCTGAGTTTTGATGACGGCGCGCTGATTGCCGTCGGTTTCATCGCCGCTTTTGTCTCGGGCCTCTTTGTTGTTCGCTCTCTGCTGGATTTTGTGTCGCGTCGGGGCTTTGCGCCCTTTGCCTGGTGGCGCATCGCCATCGGTTCGCTGGGGCTGATCGCGCTTCTGGTTTTCGGCTGAGCCGAGGACGGGAATAACCCTCGTCCGTAATGAACGAACAAAAACAGAAAAAGCGCCCCGGAGAACCGGCGGCGCTTTTTCTTTGAAACTTTTAAAGGCCGATCAGTTGGTGCTGATCGAAGCCGTTGCGCAGGGGTCGACGCCGTAGGCGGGAGCGCAACCGCTCTTGCCCGCTGCAACCGTTCCCGGCGCCATGAAAGAACCCGCCAGAACCACCAAAGCCGCACACGCAAAAAAGAGTGCGATAGATCTGCCCATTTTATTATTGCCTTTCAGACGTTCGTTCGCGCGGATCGTGCCGCCGTGTGTGAAGTGAGGGTTCGGGATATGTTTGGAATGTGGCGAATATCAATAAAGCAGCTTGTTGAATACCGGGTTAATGCGAAGTCTTTTCCACAGTTGCGCTTGTGCCACGCTTGCCTGTGGCGGCCGGACGGCCGTTAACTTTTACCCGGCTTTAGAAATCTGCCTTAGTTCATTCTACACCTCCCCTGCAGTTGAGGAGAAAATGCACGAATAGCGGTTTGGTTGCAATTGAATTGGGCAAAAACAAAAAGCGGGAATGGCTCCCGCTTTCGTTGAAATCGCTGGCGCTGCAGGCCTGAGCTTCAGGCCGCTTTACCTGCGTTTGAGAACTGGCCGTGGGTGCGATATTGCACCATGTAGGACGGCAGGATGGAGGCGACGCGAACGGGGGTGATGCCGATACCCTCCAGCGTCAGGCCGTTCTTTTCCGCCTCGGCGGAGACGACATTGTCCTTTTTCAGCATGGTCACCTGATCGACCGTCAGCGGCGGCTTAATCAGCGGCACCAGCGAAGTGAGCTTGGCGATCGTTGAGGCGATCCCGAAAGGCAGGTCGACAAAAGGACGCTGGCGGTACGTTGCAGCAAGAACCGCCTCAAGACAGTCGCGGAACGTCATCACGTCCTGGCCGCCGAGTTCGTAAATGGCGCCGGGCTTCAGCTTGCCATCGACGCCACGGGCGACGGCTTCGGCGACATCCTCGACATAGACCGGCTGGAATCTGGTTTTTCCGCCGCCGATCAGCGGCAGGAAGGGCATGCTGCGGGCCATCTTGGCGAATTTGTTGAAGAAATCGTCTTCCGGTCCAAAAATGATCGACGGGCGAAGGATCACGGCGCCCGGCAGGATGGAATGGATGGCGGCTTCGGCGCGGCCCTTGGTACGGCCATAACCGGTCGGCGAACCCGCTTCCGCACCGATGGCGGAAATATGCGTCAGCGTGGCGCCAGCATCGCGGGCCGCCTCGGCAATGGCTTTCGCACCGAATTCCTGAACGGCGTCAAAGGTGTTGCGACCGCTTTCGGTCAGGATGCCGACGCAATTGACCACATGATCAGCATCCTCCACGGCTTTGACGATGGAGTCGCGATAACGCAGGTTCGCCTGGGCAAAGGAAATCTGACCAACATTGCCGAGCGGCTGCAGGAAGCCGGCAAGATCGGGGCGACGTACGGCGACACGGATACGATAACCGCGCTTCGCAAGTATCCGCACGACATGCCGCCCGACAAAACCCGAACCGCCAAAAACGGTGACGAGGGGTGGAAGGTTGGCCAAGGTCATGGGAGGCTCCTCAGAAGCTGTCGATAAAGCGTTTTTCAGTCTCTTAGCCCAAAGCCGCGCGCGCGTGAAGAGATGTTGTCGCAGGGCAGGGGCCGGTTTTGGAAATGCGATTGACGCCCGTCAAATTCCTTCGACGATCATCATCTCCGCATCCGCGATTTCCTGGCGGATTTTGGCGGCTGCCTGATATTCGGGGGAGTTGTAGCAATCGATGGCGTGCTGAACTGACGGGAACTCGATGACGACATTGCGGGCACGCGCCTTGCCTTCCAGTTCGGTCAAGGCACCGCCACGGGCCAGGAAATTGGCACCGAACCGCTCGAAGGCGGGCTTTGCCGTCGTGACATAGTCCTTGTAGCGCTCACTGTCGCGTACATCGACGCGGGCGATCCAATATCCCTTTGCCATTTCATCTGCTCCTGTCGTTACTGATTGGCCGGAAAGCTGGCGCGCAGCATGTCATCAAGAATGGCGCGGGCCGCCGCCTTCGGATCTTCCGCCCGAACGATCGGGCGGGCGACGACCAGATGGCTCGAGCCGGCCTTGATGGCGTCGTAGGGTGTCATCACCCGCTTCTGATCACCAAGATCTGCGCCGGCAGGGCGAATGCCGGGGGTAACGACGGCAAGATCCGGACCGAGAATTTCGCGCACGGCGGTCGATTCCTCTGCCGAACAGACGATGCCGCCCATGCCCGCTTCGCGCGCCTGTTCCGCCCGGCGCAGCACCAGCGAACGGGCGTCCGACGCGTAACCGGCTTCGGCCAGATCAACGTCATCCATCGAGGTCAGCACGGTGACGCCCAGCAGGCAGAGGCCGGAACCTTCAGCAGCCTTCACTGCAGCGCGCATGGCTTTGGGGTAGGCGTGCAGGGTCAGCATCGACATGCCCATGCGGGCGATGTTTTCGACACCGGAAGCAACCGTGTTGTCGATGTCGAGCAACTTCATGTCGAGAAAGACCTTCTTGCCGCTCTGCACAAGGTCACGCGCGAATTCGAGACCGCCGGCGAATACCAGCTGGTAACCGATCTTGTAGAACAGAACCTCATCGCCGATTTTCGAGACGATGTCTTCGGCCTGCTGCACAGTCGGAACATCCAGCCCGACGATGAGTTTTTCGCGCGCGGTCATTGTCTTATCCCTGCCATGTTTCCATTGCCGTCCAGTCGCATGTGGGGGACGCGGCTGCAAGTGAAAATTCGGCGATGGAAAAGTGGAAAAGATTGCCGCCGCCGGGCGGCTGGTCCTTGCTGCGGCTGATGTCACGGCCTTCGATATGGCATTTCAGGAGCGTACCTACGCCACCATGACCAACAAAGGCGATCGGTTGCCGCGGATCGTGTCGCTCGAAAACGGCTTTGACGGCCCGGACAATCCGCGCCTGCGCATCGATTGCGCGCTCCCAGCCGTGAAAACTTTCTTCGGGGTTGGCGAAGAACCAGTCCGCCGCCTTCTCGAATTCCGGCGGTGGCAGGAAGCCGGTGGCAGACCGGTCATTTTCATGCATCGCCTCGACGATCTCTATCTCCGCTCCGGAGGTTTCGGCGAGGATGCGGGCGGTTTCGATCGCCTTGGTTTCGGCGCTGGAAACAATGCGGCGCAATGACCGCGCCCAGGGCAGGCGGCTCGCTTCCCGTGCCCGCTCGGCCCCTCTCTCCGAAAGCCCCCATTCGGGAACGGGAACATCCGTATCGATCTTGACCTGGGGATGGGTGATGTAGAGCGCATGCATGGCAATCGGTCCTCAAAGGCGATGGAAAGGGCAAATCAACACCCTAACCATTCGTCGCGACCGGGAAATGACGGCCTTGCCTATCCTGTCGAGCAATCAGGCCCGCGTATAGGTCCACAATTGCGCCGGCGGAATATTGCGCACGATAAAATCGAAATGGCGGATATGATAGAGGTGCGGCTGCGCGACGATCGGGGAGATCGGACCGTAGGATATCTGCACGACGGGACGGCCGTGGGGCACGCGCTTCAGCAATTCGTCAAGAAGCTTGATACGGGCGGCCATGGGGAAATTCAGCATCGGCACGGCGGAGACGACGCTGTCGAACATCTGGCCCTTGTGCTCGCCAAGCGTCGCATCGAGATCGAAGGCGTCGCCATTGATGAAATTGACGCCCGGATAGCTCCTGAGCAGCTGATTGTAGAAATCGGTCGAATATTCGATGGCGGTCAGGTTCTCCGGCTTGATGCCGCGCGCCAGAATGGCCTTGGTGATGACACCCGTGCCCGGGCCGAGTTCTAGAACCGGCAGGCCGGAATGGGGATTGATGACACTCGCCATTTTTTTCGCCGTGATGGACGATGTCGGCACAATGGCCCCGACTTTTTTCGGCTGGCTGACCATGCCCTTGAAAAAGCGGATTTCTTCCTCAAATTTCTGCTCAAGCCGTTGCTTCAGGTTAAGTGCCATAGTTCCCTCAGATGCTTTTGGTCATTATCAAAAAACTGTTACGTACTGTTGATCCCATTTGGCGCAAAAACAAGGCAAAATGTCGTAACTGGAAAAATTCGCTTCCGACGTGAAACTTCTTCGGCCGAATCAAAAAAACGCCGGTGAAGCAGTTCCCCGGCGTTCTTGATGAAACTGATGAGAAATGCGCGTTTTCAAACGCGCATCGGCATCAGAACATAAAGCGCATCATCGCCAGCGGTGTCGCGAACCAGCGTCGGCGAGCCGGCGTCGGCCAGCAGGAAAATCGCGTCTTCACCGGAAAGCTGCGAGGTGATGTCGAGGAGATATTTGGCATTGAAGCCGATTTCCATCGAATCGTTGTCATAACCGACGGCCACTTCTTCCGTCGCACTGCCCGAATCCGGGTTGTTGACGGTCAGCGTCAGCTGGCCATTGGTGAGCGCGAGCTTGACGGCGCGGCCGCGCTCGGAAGAAATGGTCGAGACGCGGTCGACAGCCTGCGCGAAAGTCTGGCAATCGACGCGCATTTCCTTGTCATTGCCGGTCGGGATCACGCGCTGGTAATCGGGGAAGGTGCCGTCGATCAGCTTCGAGGTCAGAACGACCGAACCGATGGTCAGGCGGATTTTCGCATCCGAGACTTCGACGGTGACTTCCAGTTCCGGATTGTCCATCAGCTTCTGCAGCTCGCCGACGGTCTTGCGCGGAATGATGATGCCAGGCATGCCTTCGGAACCGGAGGGCGCATCCACATCGGCGCGCGCCAGACGGTGACCGTCGGTGGCGACGGCGCGCAGCTTCAGGTCGCCATTGCTTTCAATGGTGTGGAAGAAAATGCCGTTCAGGTAATAACGCGTCTCTTCGGTCGAAATCGCAAACTGCGTCCGGTCGATCAGCATCTTCAGGTCGGTCGCCTTCAGTTTGAAGGTGTGGCTGAAGGTGCCGGCGGTCAGGTCGGGGAAATCCGTCTCCGGAAGGCATTGCAGCGAGAACTTCGAGCGGCCGGAGGCAACGGTCATCGAGGAGCCGTCCGGGTTGGTCGCCAGAAGCACCTCGGAACCGTCAGGCAGCTTGCGCACGATTTCATAAAGCAGGTGCGCCGGCACGGTGGTGGCGCCCGCCTGCTCCACCATGGCCGGGGTCGCTTCGGTGATTTCGAGATCGAGGTCGGTCGCCTTCATGTCCAGATTGGCGCCGGATGCGCGCAGGAGGACGTTGGACAGGATCGGGATCGTGTTGCGACGCTCGACAACCCGGTGGACGTGGTTCAGCGATTTCAGAAGGTTCGACCGCTCAAGAGTAATACGCATGGACGCTACCGCTTTCAACCGTTGCGAACCGGCCACCGCCGGATCGGCAAGAAGAGTCTTCACCGGCCGCAAAGCCGGACAATGTGGACGGGCAAAATGGCAGAGTTATTGCAGAAAATGCAAGAGCCGAGTGCGTCTGCCGCCGCTCATTTTGCTGCTATACAGCATGATCCACAGGCTTGAACCATCCATGGAGCTTGTTCGCCGGTTTTCTATTGCCCATAAAGAGGGAAAACCGGAGCGACCGGCCGGGAATGATCGGCCAGAATGATTGGAAGCCGTGTGACGGAAGAAATATCGAACAGCGACAACAGAGACAAGAAGAGCTTCAGGATCGGCACGGCCACCATTGCGGCACGACCGCTGGAGCCCGCCCTTTATCTCGTGGCCACGCCCATCGGCAATCTCGGTGATATCACCATTCGTGCGCTGGAAACGCTGGCCTCGGCCGATGTTCTCGCCTGCGAGGATACCCGCGTCACCCGCATCCTGCTCGAACGTTACGGTATCCGCACCCGCCCGCTCTCCTATCACGAGCACAATGCCAACGAAGCGGGACCGAAGCTCATCGCAGCTCTCGAGGCCGGAAAATCCGTGGCGCTGGTATCGGATGCCGGAACGCCGCTGGTTTCCGATCCCGGTTATCGCCTCGGTCAACTGGCGCTTGAAGCCGGGCATCGCGTCGTGCCGGTGCCGGGCGCTTCTGCGCCGCTTGCCGCCCTCGTCGGCTCGGGCATGCCGAGTGACGCCTTCCTGTTTGCAGGCTTTCTGCCTGTGAAAGATCGCGGCAAGCGCGACCGTTTTGCCGCGCTGGCGAAAATCCCCGCAACCCTGATCTTCTTTGAATCGCCGCATCGTATCGGTGCTTCCGTCAAAGTCGCGTCGGAGGTGCTCGGCCGCGACCGCCGCGCCGTGGTCTGCCGTGAACTGACCAAGACTTTCGAGGAATTCCGGCGTGGCACGCTCGGCGAGCTTGCGGATTATTATGATGGCGACCGGGTGGTGAAGGGCGAGATCGTGCTTCTGGTGGAGCCGCCCTCCTATGATGAGATACCCGATATCGAGGATGTCGAGAAGCTTCTGAAGGATCTCGTCGCCACCATGTCGGCCGCCAAGGCCGCGGGTGAAGCGGCGAAGCTGACGGGCCTGCCGCGCAAGGAGCTTTATCAAAGGCTGCTGGATATGAAGGAAACGGATGGCCGCTGACGGGCGAAGCAATGAAAGGCGCAAAGCCGAACGACGCGGCCATGCTGCGGAATATTGGGCGGCACTTTATCTGCTGCTGAAGGGATATCGCATCCTCGCCATTCGTTATCGCACCCGGCTGGGGGAAATAGACCTCATCGCCCGCAAGAAGGACCTCGTTGCCATCATCGAGGTCAAGGCGCGGTCCTCAGGAGCCGGTGCGGTTGATGCTGTCGGCTTCCATTCGCAGCAGCGCATCCGGGCGGCCGCCGATCTCTGGCTCGCCCGCCGCAAGGATGCCGCGCGGTTTTCACTGCGTTTCGATATTGTCGCGGTCCTGCCGCATCGCCTGCCGCAGCATTTCATCGACGCCTTTTGAGGGGAGGGAAACAATGTCCACCGAACGGGAAAAAATGGCCGCGGGCGAATGGTACAGCTGCATGGATACGGAGCTGGATATATTGCGCTGGCGGGCACGAAAGGCCGTCCACCAGCACAATACGATGCCGCCGGATGAGCGCGGGGCGATTGCACCGCTGCTGCGCACCCTCTTTAATTCTGTCGGGGAAGGCGCATTTCTTGAAGCGCCGTTTCATTGCGCTTACGGTTTCAACATTACGCTGGGCAAAAATGTTTATCTCAATGCCGGCTGCACCATTCTCGATTCCGCGAAGGTCGCGATAGCCGATGGCGCGATGCTCGGGCCTGCTGTGCAGATTTATTGTGCGGAACACCATCTGGACCCGGTGCCGCGGGCGCAAGGCATTGAAATCGCGAAGCCTGTGACGATCGGGCGAGATGTCTGGATCGGCGGCGGAGCGATCCTTCTGGCGGGCATCACCATTTGTGACGGCGCGATTGTCGGCGCCGGTTCGGTGGTGACGCGCAATGTGCCGCCGGGCGTGACGGTGGTGGGAAATCCGGCTCGGCCCATAAAGCGTATAGCCGACTGAGAATTTCGCCAGCTGCTGTAATAAATCTGACATGGAACTGTCAAAGAGGCGTCATCGAACGCCTCTATTCGCATCCTCACCCCAATAAATGGTGGAGAGGATTTAGTAATGTTGAAGAAGATTTCCATGGCCGCAGTGGCCGTCAGCATTTCGGCGACGTCTTCCATGGCTGCTACCAACATCACCTGGTGGCATGGCATGGGCGGCCGTAACGGCGAAGTCATCAACGAAGTTTCGCAGAAGTTCAACGAAGCCCAGAAGGAATGCGCTCTGACGCCGGTTTCCAAGGGCTCCTATGAAGAAGCGCTGGCCAGCGGCATCGCTGCTTTCCGTTCGGGCGAACAGCCGAACATCCTCCAGGTTTTTGACGCTGGCGCTGCCACCATCATCAACGCCAAGGGCGCTGTCATTCCTGCCGAAGACCTCATCAATAAGGCCGGCTACAAGTTCGACCGCGACGCCTTCATCAATGGCGTGCGTTATTTCTACGCTGCCGCTGACGGCAAGTTTGTCGGCATGCCGTTCAACTCCTCCGCTCCCATCATGTATGTCAACGACGAAGCCCTGAAGAAGGCCGGCGTCGAAGCCCCGAAGACCTGGGAAGAGTTCGAGAAGGTTGCGCCGAAGCTGAAGGAAGCCGGTTACATTCCGCTCGTTCAGTCGCAGCTGACCTGGCAGTTCACGGAGAACTTCTTCTCCCGTAACAACATCCAGTTCGCCACCAACAACAATGGTTACGACAGCGTCACTGACACCAAGCTCAAGGTCACCGACCCGAACCTCGTCATGATGTTCGACAAGCTGAAGGACTGGAAGGACAAGGGCCTGTTCGCCTATTATGGTGCCGGCTGGAACGACAACCAGAAGCCGTTCGAAGAAGGCAAAGTCGCTTTCTGGATCGGTTCTTCGGGCTCCTTCGGCGGCCTGCAGAAGACGGCGACCATGCCGTTCTCGGCAACCTTCCTTCCCTACTGGGGCTCCATCAAGGGCGCCGGCACCAACTCCTTCATCGGCGGTGCAGCTCTCTTTGCAATGTCGGGCAAGTCTGAAGCCGAAAATAAGTGCGTGGCTGACTTCTTCCAGTTCCTGACCTCGCCGGAAATCCAGGTCTTCTACCACAAGGCAACCGGTTACGTCGCCATCACCAAGGCCGCTTACGAAAAGGCCAAGGCTGAAGGCTACTACAAGGAAAAGCCGGTTGCGGAAGTCGGTATCCAGCAGCTGTCGCTGCCGGGCGGCGAATGGTCGAAGGGCTACCGCTTCGGTTTCTATCCGCAGATCCGCGCCGTCATGGAACGCGAATATAACCGCATCTTCTCCGGCGAAGTCACGCCGAAGGCTGCTTTCGAGATCATCGAGAAGGAAGGCAACGACATTCTCGCCCGTTTCGCCAAGACGGCCGGCTAATCGGCCCGTTTTAAACCAACGATAGTTGTCGAGCCTCCTTTCCGCCGGAAGGGAGGCTCGCTCTTGGATAAGGAAGCGAAAACGTGGCCTATACATCCTCACAACCGAGCCGATTTTCCGGCCGGTCCGCAAAGCCCGGAAAACCGCCGAAGGCTGCTGAAGCCGGCATGAAGCGCGTGCAGTTCTCCTCGTCCTTCGTGCCATATCTGTTTCTGGCGCCGCAGCTTGCGGTGATCTTCATCTTCTTCTATTGGCCGTCCGTTCAGGCCGTGCAATCTTCCTTTTTTATCGAAGACCCTTTCGGATTCGGCGCGTCCTTCGTGGGCTTCGCCAATTATTCGGATGCGATATTCAGCCCGGAATATCTCGGCATCGCCAAATTCACGGTTGTTTTCACCGTGTTGGTAACCTTCTTTTCGTTGGCGCTCGGCCTTCTGCTTGCGGTCAAGGCTGATGCGGTCATTCGCGGCAGTTCGACATACAAGACGGTGCTGATTTCCGTCTACGCCATCGCGCCGCCTGTCGCGGGTCTCATCGGCATGATGTTCTTCGATCAGCATATCGGCCCCTTCGTGAAGATGGCGGCGTTTCTCGGCTGGGACATGAAGGTCGGCCTCAATTATTTCGATACGGCCTTCGCCATGATCGTCGTCGCGGTCTGGAAGCAGATTCCCTACAACTTCATCTTCTTCCTTTCGGGTCTCCAGGGCGTTCCGGTCTCCGTGCGGGAAGCCGCCTCCATCGATTGCCGCTCGGGCTTTCGCCGGTTCTGGACGGTGATCATGCCGCTTCTGGCGCCCACGGCCTTCTTCCTGCTGATCATCAACATCACCTACGCGCTCTTCGACACATTCGGCGTCATCGACGTGATGGTGAAGGACAAGGCCGCCAACAACCCGATTACGCTGGTCTACAAGGTGTTTCTGGACGGTTTCCGCGGCAATGATATCGGCGGCTCTTCGGCCCAGTCCGTCATCCTGATGCTGGTCGTCTTTGTTCTCACCATCATCCAGTTCCGCTTCATCGAAAAGCGCATCCACTACAATTGAGGGAAAACCAATGTACAAGACAAAACCCCTCGATCATCTGGTGCTGATCATTGGCGCGCTGTTTCTGATCCTGCCTGTTATCGTTGCCTTCATGACGTCCACACACACGGCGGCGGAAATCCACCGCAGCGGTCTGGCGATCGTTCCCGGCGACAATTTCATCGAGACCTACGAAAAGGTCCTGACCCAGAAGGGTGGTTTCACCGGACAGGTGACGGGCCTCAACATGGTGCTGAATTCGCTGATCCTCGGCATCGGTTTTGCTGTCGGCAAGATCGTCCTGTCGATGACGGCCGCCTATGCGATTGTCTATTTCCGCTTCCGTTTTGCAACGCTCGCCTTCTGGATCATTTTCACCACGCTGCTCCTTCCGCTGGAAGTGCGCATCATGCCCTCCTATGAGGTCATGAGCAAACTCGGTCTACTGAATTCCTACACCGGCCTCATCGTGCCGCTTCTGGCGTCTGCGACCGGAACCTTCTATTTCCGGCAGTTCTTCAAATCCATTCCGGAGGAATTGCTGGAAGCCGCCCGCATAGACGGTGCGGGTCCGGTCAAGTTCTTTATCGATGTGATCATCCCGCTTTCCCGTACCATGATGGCGGCGATCTTCATCATCATGTTCGTCTACGGTTGGAACCAGTATCTCTGGCCGATGCTGATGACGAATGACGAAAAATTCTTCACCCTGATGCGTGGCATCAAGTCGATCCTGCAGGTCTGGGTCGGTTCGCAAATTCCCGATTACAACGAAGCTTTCGCGCTTGCCGTTCTGGCCATGCTGCCGCCTGTGATGATCGTCGTGATCTTCCAGCGCTGGTTCATCAAGGGCCTCACCGAAAGCGACAAATAAGGAAACCGAAATGGCCGCGATAGAAATCAGTCAGGTCTGCAAAGACTATCATGGCGGCGTGCGCGCCGTGCATCACGTCGATATCGACATCAGGGACGGCGAGTTCATCGTGCTCGTCGGCCCCTCCGGCTGCGGCAAGTCCACGCTGCTGCGCATGGTCGCCGGGCTCGAGGACATCTCCGAAGGCACGGTGAAGATCGGCGACCGGGTGGTCAACCAGACCGATCCCGCCGATCGGGATATTGCCATGGTGTTCCAGAACTACGCGCTTTACCCGCATATGTCGGTGCGCGAGAACCTGGAATACGGGTTGAAGAACCGCAAGACGCCGAAGGCGGAAATCGATGCGCGCGTGGCCGAAGCCGCGCGTATGCTGCAGCTTGAACCCTATCTGGAGCGCAAGCCGCGCGCCCTTTCCGGTGGCCAGCGGCAGCGTGTCGCCATGGGTCGCGCCATCGTGCGCAAACCGGCGGCTTTCCTGTTCGACGAGCCCCTGTCCAACCTCGATGCCAAGCTGCGCGTTTCCATGCGCGGCGAGATCAAGCGCCTGCAAAAGCGTCTCGGCACCACCTCTATTTACGTCACCCACGATCAGCTGGAGGCCATGACGCTGGCCGATCGTCTTGTTGTGCTGAATGGCGGCCGTATCGAACAGATCGGCGCGCCGCTTGATGTCTACCACACGCCCGCCTCCACCTTTGTCGCCAGCTTCATCGGCTCTCCCGCCATGAACCTGCTGAACGCCGAGTTGCATGGCGATAGCCTTGCCGTCGGTCCGGCGCTCTTTGCGCTCGACGGTTTTGCACCCACCTCCGGCCCGATAACGGTGGGCATGCGGGCGGAAGATTTCCGCCTCGCTGCGGCAGGTGAACAGGGCTTCCCGCTTCGGGTCGATTATATCGAGGAACTGGGTTCGCAGCGTCTCATCCACGGCATGATCGGCGACCAGAGCCTGACAGTTGCGTTCCCGCCGGATGTCGAGGTTCCGTCCGCGCTCTCCGTGACGATCGCGCCGGAAAAACTGCATTTCTTCTCCAGCGAAACCGGCAAGCGCATTGCCGGCAAAGCGGAGCAGCTGGCGGCGCAGCCCGCGCAGATGGCGACGGCCTGAGCGCATCGCAGAAATCGGCGCGATGACTAAAATTGCGCCGATTGTCAAAACCGCTTTGTTACGATCCCGATGATAGAAGACCTCCAATATTTCACGGGGGTTTTCTAATATGTCCTTCAAAATGATGTTCGCTGCCGCGGCAACCATGGCGGTCCGCACAATGCCGATATTGCCGGCCTATTTGCGTCGGTCAAAAGACGAGGCTGTCGTCAGCGCATCCTGCACCGATCTGCGGCTTCAGCCGGCCCCCATCAATCCGGACTGGGTCATTTCCGGTAACCCCCAGGCGCGCGCGGCGGATCACTCCAGAAGCGGCGACCGTGCTTCCAGCACCGCCATGTGGGATTGCACGGCGGGGGAATTCCGCTGGTTCTTCGGCTGGGATGAAACCGTCTATATTCTGGAAGGCGAAGTGCATGTAACCGCGGAAGATGGTTCCATCAGCATCCTGCGGGTCGGCGATGTCGCCTATTTCCCTGCGGGAACATGGGCCACCTGGCGGGTGGATGATTATGTCCGCAAGGTCGCTTTCATGCGTCGCCCGTTCCCCAAGGCGCTGGCTCTCGCCTATCGGGTCAAGAACAAGCTGTTTGCCGGCCGTTCCTATAAGCTGGCGGCCTGAACCCATAAAACCTTCCGATGGGCGGGGCCGGTGCGGCGCCGCCAACGGAATTGTGAAGGTTCAATAAAACTCACACTAACCACCGCTTGCAGCAGTTGCCTTTGAATGGTCGCTGCCCTACATCTTCAGGGTTTTCTGAAGTATTTCTGGGTTTCTCCCGGTACTGCAGGGAAGCTTGAAAAGACGAGGCAATGGGCACGGCGGGCCGGGGAAAGCGTCCGCATGCTGCAAGAGGAACATGCGCATGGCGAAGATCAAGAACGTCGCGATCCAGATGGATCATGTCTCCGGCATCAATATCGCCGGTGACTCCACCTTCGCCATGAGCCTCGAGGCGCAGGCACGCGGATACCGGCTGTTCCATTATACGCCTGAGCGCCTTTCCATGCGCGATGGCAAGATTTACGCCACGGTGGAGCAGATGGAACTGCGCGACATCAAGGGCGACCATTTCTCCCTGTCGGAGCCGGAGCGTGTCGATCTCTCGACCATGGATGTCATCCATCTGCGTCAGGATCCGCCCTTCGACATGGCTTACATCACCTCGACCCATCTGCTGGAACGCATTCATCCGAAAACGCTTGTCGTCAACGATCCCGCCTGGGTCCGTAACTCGCCGGAAAAGATTTTCGTCACCGAATTCGCCGATCTGATGCCGAAGACGTTGATCACCAAGGACGTGGAGGAAATCGCCCGCTTCCGCAATGAAATGGGCGATATCATTCTGAAGCCGCTTTATGGCAATGGCGGCGCAGGCGTCTTCCATTCCGCGCGCGACGACCGCAATTTCTCCTCGCTGCTGGAGATGTTCGGCCAGATGTTCCGCGAGCCTTACATCGCCCAGCAATATCTGCCTGACGTCCGAAAGGGCGACAAGCGCATCCTCCTGGTGGATGGCGAACCCGTGGGCGCAATCAACCGCGTACCGGCGGAAAACGATGCCCGCTCCAACATGCATGCCGGCGGACGGCCGGAACCGACGGAACTGACGGCGCGCGAGAAGGAAATCTGCCGCCGCATCGGTCCGGCCTTGCGCGAGCGCGGTTTCCTCTTCGTCGGCATCGACGTGATTGGCGACTATATGACAGAAATCAATGTCACCTCGCCGACCGGCATTCGTGAAGTGCGCAAATTCGGCGGTGCCGATGTCGCAAGCCTTTTGTGGGACGCGATCGAGAAAAAGCGCGAAGCTCAGGATTTCTGACGCGACCTGCTGCCGATCCAGCTTTGTTCCATGAGCGCAACTAGATGCAACTAAAATACATCGTCAGCGGGAAATTGTTCGCTGGATGTTCTTGTTTTATTCTTTGCCCTGTGGCACGTTGCTTGCGGGTGGCCGCAACAGGGCATGAAGCTCTGGTGATGCGGCCGGTTTGCGGGGCAGGCCATGGTGGCAAGGGTCAATACGGTTGCATTTCAGGGCATAGAGGGTGTGCCCGTCGAGGTGCAGGTCATGGTCGCACCCGGAAAGGTCGGCATCCAGATTGTCGGCCTGCCAGACAAGGCGGTGGCCGAAAGCCGCGAGAGGGTGCAGGCCGCCCTGCATGCTTCGGGTCTGGCGCTGCCGGCGAAAAAAGTCACCGTCAATCTCGCGCCTGCGGATTTGCCCAAGGAAGGATCGCATTTTGATCTTCCCATTGCGCTTGGCCTCATGGCTGCCTTGGGGGCGATACCGGCAGACATGCTGGGACGTTATGTGGTTCTCGGCGAACTCAATCTTGATGGCACCATCGGTACGGTTTCGGGCGCCCTGCCGGCGGCTATCGGCGCCAATGCACTCGGCAAGGGGCTGATCTGCCCGGCTGAAAGCGGGCCGGAAGCGGCCTGGGCCGGAGCCGGCATCGATATTCTCGCCCCGCGCAGTCTCATTGCACTCGCCAATCATTTTCGCGGCACACAGCTTCTCGCGCGCCCGACGCCCGCCATCCGCGCCAATCCGGTTAATCTGCCTGATTTAGCTGACATCAAGGGACAGGAGAGTGCCCGGCGCGCGCTTGAGGTGGCCGCCGCTGGCGGCCATAATCTGCTGATGGTCGGCCCACCCGGCTCGGGTAAATCCATGCTCGCAGCCCGCTTGCCTTCCATCCTGCCGCCGCTGGAAGTGGCGGAGTTGCTGGAAGTGTCCATGGTCCATTCCATCGCCGGCCAATTGTCGGGTGGCAAGCTGTCGGACCGCAGGCCTTTCCGCACGCCGCACCATTCCGCCACCATGGCGGCGCTGATCGGCGGAGGGCTGCGCGCCAAACCGGGCGAAGCTTCGCTTGCCCATCACGGCGTTCTTTTTCTGGATGAGTTCCCGGAATTTTCGCCGCAGGTGCTGGATGCGCTTCGCCAGCCGCTGGAAACGGGCGAATGCATAATTGCGCGAGCCAATCACCGCGTCAGCTATCCGGCAGAAATCCAACTCGTTGCGGCCATGAACCCCTGCAGGTGCGGCATGGCGGGAGAGCCGGGTTTCAACTGCGCCCGAGGCCAGCGCTGTGTAACCGATTATCAGGCTCGCATTTCCGGACCGTTGCTAGACCGTATCGATATCCGCATCGACGTTCCCGCTGTCTCTGCCGCCGATCTCATTCGTCCTGTGGTGGCCGAGCCGAGTGCGGTGGTGGCCGCCCGGGTCGCCCGGGCACGCCTTGCGCAGCAGGAACGCTACGCGGCGGCGGGATTTGCCGCCATTCGCACGAACGCTCGCTGCACGACGACCCTGATAGAAAAATATGCCGAGCCGGATGCGTCCGGGCTGCAATTGCTGCGCGATGCCGCCGAGCGGCTGAAGTTTTCCGCGCGCGGTTATCATCGCATTCTCAAGGTTGCCCGCACCCTGGCCGATCTGGATGGCAAGCAGACGGTTGGCCGCATCCATGTGGCGGAAGCTGTGTCCTATCGTATCGCAGGGGAAAGGCTTACGGCGGCGGCGTAAAAGGTCGCCCTTTGTGCTTTGCCTAAAAACCATTGTGCCGCCAGCGGGGCCGGCGGCACATCGGGATATTCGCTAATCGGATGCGGGATCGCACTGCGCTTGAAAGCCTGGCTTAAAGCCCAAGGCCTTCGAAAAGCGCCGTCGAAAGGTAGCGTTCCGCAAAGGAAGGAATGATGACGACGATGTTCTTGCCGGCATTTTCCTCACGCGCACCAACCTTGATGGCCGCCGCCAGCGCCGCACCCGAGGAGATGCCGACAGGCACGCCTTCCAGCCTCGCCGCCAGACGTGCGATTTCGAAAGCCTCGTCATTGGTGACGGTGACGATCTCGTCATAAATGCCGGTGTCGAGGATGGCCGGGGCAAAACCGGCGCCTATGCCCTGAATCTTGTGCGGGCCGGGGTTGCCGCCGGAAAGAACCGGGCTGTCGGCGGGCTCGACGGCAATCACCTTCACTTCAGGCTTGCGCGATTTCAGCACCTGGCCCGTGCCGGTGATGGTGCCGCCGGTACCGATGCCCGAGACGAGAATATCGACCGTGCCTTCGGTGTCGTTCCAGATTTCTTCCGCCGTCGTCCTGCGGTGAATATCGGGATTGGCAGGGTTTTCGAACTGCTGCGGAATGATCGCGTCAGGCAGGGTCTCGGCCAGTTCCTGCGCCTTGGCGATGGCGCCCTTCATGCCCTTCGGACCTTCGGTCAACACCAGTTCGGCGCCGAGCAGGGCCAGCATTTTCCGGCGTTCAACCGACATGGTTTCAGGCATGGTCAGGATCAGCTTGTAGCCCTTCGCGGCGGCGGCAAAGGCGAGGGCAATACCCGTGTTGCCCGAGGTCGGCTCCACCAGCGTGGTCTTGCCGGGGGTGATCTTGCCCTGCGCTTCCAGAGCTTCGATCATGGCGACGCCGATGCGGTCCTTCACGGAAGCGATGGGATTGAAAAATTCGAGCTTGGCGAGAAGGTTGGCCTTCACGCCCTTCTCCTTCGCCAGCTTGTCGAGCCGCACGATCGGCGTATCGCCGATTGTTTCCGTAATAGAGGAATAGACGCGTCCGCGTCCGGGCTTTCTGGCTTCGGGCATGATATTCTCCTGTGTAAAGACCGCAAGATTTGAGCGGCAGAATAGGAGCAATAGCTTTCTCAAGCTAGCGAACGTTCGTCCTAATATCCCTGAATTACAGGAATAATTTCACGATAAATCGCATAAATGCACGAATTTGTTTTACGTGCTGCGGATCGCGATCATGGTCGCCGTTCCCGCCAGAATGCCCGCCGCCGTGCGGTTGAGGATCGCCAAGGCGCTCGGCCTTTTCAGGAGGTTACGCGCCTTGGCCGCAAGCAGGATATAAGGCAGGAGAACCGCCATCAGCACGACGAAGGTGATGGCGAGAAGTGTCGCATATTCCGAAGGGCCGATCATGCGGATATCGATCAGCGTCGGCACCAGCGCCACATAAAACAGCATGGTTTTCGGATTGCCGAGCGTGATCAGCAGGCCGGAGAGAAAGGACATCGGCATGCTGGTGCTTTTCTTGGCCTTGAGTTCCTGTGGCAGCAGGCCGGCGGTCCAAAGCTTCCAGGCGATATAGAGGAGATAGGCAGCGCCCGCGAATTTCAGCACCATGAAGGCTTCCTGAAAGGTTTGCGCAACGAAGGCGAGGCCCAGTATCACGCCGGTCAGGTAAATCATGTCGCCCAGCACCAGTCCGAGGCCCATGAAGAAGGTTTCCCGAAAGCCTGATCCCAGCGCCCGCGCCACGATCGCCGTCATGCCGGGGCCGGGAATGGCGGCGGCGATGAAGAGGGCTGTTGCATAGGCGAAAAGGGTCGTCAGCGTCATGATCGTGTTTCCCGGAAAATCCGCCAGATCCATAGCGAAATCGCCGGGCAAAGACAATTGGTCACATCCCCCCGTCCTGTCGGAACGGCAGGACGGGGGTCTGATAAAGCGGGCCGCACAGCTTGCCGGCCAAGCGGTGTGGCTAAACGCCGGTGGAGCCGAAACCGCCGGCGCCTCGCGCCGTCTGGGAGGTTTCCGTCACCTCGCTCACGATAACCTGGGTTACCGGCGCAATCACCATTTGCGCGATGCGCATACCGCGTTCGATGACAAAAACGTCCTGACCCAGATTGGCGAGAATGACTTTCACTTCGCCGCGATAATCGCTGTCCACCGTGCCGGGAGAGTTGAGGCAGGTGATGCCGTTCTTGATGGCGAGGCCGGAGCGGGGGCGGATTTGTGCCTCGTAGCCTTGCGGAACCTCGAAGATGAAACCGGTCGGGACCAGCGCGCGTTCACCCGGTTGCAGGGTAAGCGGTTCACCGGTGGGCACGGCAGCGCGCAGGTCCATGCCGGCGGCGCCACGGGTTTCGTAGGACGGCAATTCGAGGTCTGCGCCATTGGCGAGACGGACGAGCCGGAGAAGGGGGCTATTGTCATTTTGAACGGTCATGCGGCATTAGTTTGCCGAGATCGCGGCAAGGTCAATTGCAAATGCGGGCCTGAAACGCTAGATAGCCCGCAATTCCACAGGATTTGTCAGATGGCCGAAACACTTGCCGAGGCGGTCTCCCGCCGCCGCACCTTTGCTATTATCGCGCACCCGGACGCGGGTAAGACCACGCTTACCGAAAAACTGCTGCTGTTCGGCGGAGCGATCCAGCTTGCCGGTGAAGTGAAGGCAAAGAAGGACCGCATCCAGACCCGTTCGGACTGGATGAAGATCGAGCGCGAGCGCGGCATTTCGGTCGTCACCTCGGTCATGACCTTCGAATATAACGACCGGGTCTTCAATATTCTTGATACGCCCGGCCACGAGGACTTTGCCGACGACACCTATCGCACGCTGACGGCGGTGGATGCGGCAATCATGGTCATTGACGCCGCCAAGGGTATCGAGCCGCGCACGCTGAAGCTCTTCGAAGTCTGCCGTATGCGCGATATTCCGATCATCACCTTCATCAACAAGATGGACCGCGAAAGCCGCGACCCCTTCGAGATTCTGGATGAGGTCGAGGAGAAGCTCGCGCTCGATACCGCGCCCATCACTTGGCCGGTCGGTCGCGCCAAAACCTTCTGTGGTGCCTATAATCTCGCCGAAAATACCTTCCGCGGCAACGATACCCAGGTTGACGGACTGCCGGTCAACGGCCCGCAGGCGGTTGCCGATCGCCTGCCGGAAAATGAACGGCAGCTTTTTGTCGAGGAAACGGAGCTTGCGCTGGAAGCCTGCCGTCCTTTCGATCGTCAGGCGTTTCTCGAAGGCCACATGACGCCGGTGTTCTTCGGTTCGGCGCTGCGCAATTTCGGTGTGCGTGACCTCATCAATGCGCTTGGCGATTTCGCGCCGCCGCCGCGCGATCAGGTGGCGGATACCCGCACCGTACATGCGGCTGAAGAGAAAATGACGGCCTTTGTCTTCAAGATTCAGGCCAATATGGATCCGAACCACCGCGACCGCATCGCTTTCGCCCGCATCTGCTCCGGCAAGCTGGAGCGTGGCATGAAGGCGCGGCTTGCTCGCACCGGCAAGCAGATGGGGCTGACCGCGCCGCAATTCTTCTTCGCCTCGCAGCGCCAGCTGGCCGATACCGCCTTTGCGGGTGACGTGGTGGGCATCCCGAACCACGGCACGCTGCGCATCGGCGATACGCTGACCGAAGGTGAAAATCTTGTTTTCCAGGGCGTTCCGAACTTCTCGCCGGAAATCCTGCGGCGCGTACGTCTTGAGGACGCCATGAAGGCGAAGAAGCTGAAGGAAGCCCTGCAGCAGATGGCGGAAGAGGGCGTTGTGCAGCTCTTTTCGCCGGAAGACGGCTCTCCCGCCATCGTCGGCGTCGTCGGCGCGCTGCAGCTCGATGTGTTGAAGGAGCGCCTGATGGGCGAATACGGCCTGCCGGTCTCCTTCGAAATGTCGCGTTTTTCGGTCTGCCGCTGGATTTCTTCCGATCAGCCGGCGGAAATGGACAAGTTCCTCAACGTCAAACGCGGCGATATCGCTCGCGATCTGGACGGCGATCCGGTGTTTCTGGCGCAGGACGCCTTCTCGCTACGTTACGAATCCGAGCGTTTTCCGGCGATCAAGATGGTCGCGATCAAGGAATATCACGTCGCCAAGGCGGCGTGATATTAGCCGGATTGCACTTTGAATGCCAAGGGCTTAGTTTCCCCTGAAACGGGAAACTGGTCCGGCATCATGACGCTTTCAGGCAAACATATTCTCCTCATCATCTCCGGCGGCATCGCGGCCTATAAGAGCCTTGATCTCATCCGCCGCCTGAAAGAGCGCGGCGCGAAGGTGACGCCAGTGATGACGAAGGGCGCGCAGGAATTCGTCACCCCGCTTGCCGTCGGCGCACTGTCCGCCACCCATGTCTTCACAGAGCTCTTTTCCCGACAGGATGAACAGGATGTGGGCCATATCAGGCTGGCGCGCGACTGCGACCTCGTGCTGGTGGCTCCCGCCACAGCCGATCTGATGGCGAAGATGGCGCACGGTCTGGCAGATGATCTTGCCTCCACGATTCTTCTTGCGACGGATCGTAAGGTGCTCGTGGCTCCGGCGATGAACCCGAAAATGTGGTCTGCCAAACCGATGGTACGAAATGTCGAAACGCTGAAAAAAGACGGGGTGTTTTTCATCGGACCCATGGTCGGTGAAATGGCAGAGAAGGGCGAGGCTGGTTTTGGCCGTATGGCCGAACCATTGCAGATCGTCGAAGCCGTCGCCGCATTGCTGGATGAGGGGCCAAAGCCCCTGAATGGCAAAACGGCGATCGTCACCTCCGGCCCCACGCACGAGCCGATCGATCCCGTGCGCTATATCGCCAACCGTTCCTCTGGCAAGCAGGGCCACGCCATTGCGGCGGCTCTGGCGGAGCTGGGAGCAAAGGTCACGCTGGTTTCCGGCCCCGTCACGATTGCGGATCCGGCAGGTGTTGAAACGGTGCATGTCGAGCGCGCCGAGGAGATGCGCGATGCGGTCATCTCGAGGCTGCCGGCGGATATCGCCGTCATGGTCGCCGCCGTCGCCGACTGGCGGGTGACGGGCTCATCGGAACAGAAGATCAAGAAGCAGCCGGGCGATGCGCCGCTGGCGCTGCAGCTGACGGAAAATCCCGATATTCTCAAAACCGTCGGCCATCATGAAAAGCGTCCGACGCTGGTGGTGGGTTTTGCCGCCGAAACGCAGGATATCGAGAAGAACGGCCGGGCGAAGCTGGAACGCAAGGGAGCGGATTATATCGTCGCTAACGATGTCTCGGCGCAAACCGGAATCATGGGCGGGGACCGCAACAGCGTGAAAATCATTTCAGCTGACGGTGTCGAGGCCTGGCCGGATCTCGACAAGACCGAAGTCGCAAAACGTCTGGCGGCACTGATCGCGGAGAAACTCGCATGAGCCTGTTCGATCGCAAGACATTCGACAGGGTGCTTGGCGAATGGCCGGGCGTCCGGTTCGTCGATCAATGGGATTCACATGTCGCCAAGGTGGGCGACAAGGTCTTTGCCGTGCTTGGTGAGCGGGAGGACTGGCGGCTGGTGGTGAAATGCTCGGAAGAGAGCTTCGAGATATTGACCTCACTCGAGGGCATCGCGCAGGCACCCTATTTTGCGAAACGCAAATGGGTGTCGATTGCCGATCATTCACCGCTCGAACAGGAGGAATTGGAGCACTATGTGCGCCGTTCCTACGAGCTTGTCGCCGCCGGCCTGACAAAAAAGCTGCGGGGCGAACTCGGCATCGTGATCGATACCGCGCCCCGTTTATAATTTACGGTCAGTTGACCTTCTTGTCCTTGCCAATGATCTGGCGGACGCCTTCTTTGGTGAAGGGCTGCAGGAGCTGCGGCACAAACCCCTTTGCGATCTCGCCCTTGATGCCGATATCGGTGGAAGAGGGCCGGTCGGGGTTGTGGTAGGACCCGAAAATGAGATCGAAGATGACGAGGTTTTCGCCGTAATTGGTGTTGCCTTCCGGAAGCTGCTTCGAATGGTGCCAGCGGTGCAGGCGCGGCGTGCTGAAGATATAATCGAGCAGCCCCGTTTTCATGTCGACATTGCAATGGGTCAAAATACCGATGAAGGCGGTCACGGCGCCCAGCCACCAGAAAACCTGAAGCGGCGCACCCATGAAATAAAGCGGAATCTGGCTGAGCGCGATCTTGAACAGGGAGTCGGCCACATGAAACCGACCGGTATTGACGACCCAGAGCCGCACGACGCTGTGATGCAGGGCATGGAACCGCCAGAAGAATACCGTTTCATGCGCAATGCGGTGGGCCCAGTAGAGACCGAATTCGGCAATCGCCACCGCAAGCGCGACCTGGACAATCATTGGCAAATGGGAAGGCCACAGGTCGAACCGCATCGCCGCCAGCGGCTGCAGAACATTCGCGGCTACCATCGGGAAGATCGCCGCGGCGGCGGCAGCGAGTTGTACGAGCCCCTTCGTCAGAAGCGTGTGACCGATGCTGTTGATGGTCTCACCATCCCCCTCAAGCCATTCGACTTCATAGGGAATATAGCGCTCGAGGAGAAACAGGCTGAGAACCGCGCCCGCATAAACGGCGAGAAAGGCTGCGATCGGATGACTGCTCGTAAAAGCGAAATAGGACCCGACGAGGCCGCCGACGAACACCAGTGGCCAGGAGGTATAGGAAAGGGCTGCTTTTAGTACTTGCGCTTTTGCCATCAAAATCAAATCCTGTCCGGCGTATCCGTCTCTACCATCGGCGCACTTCCGCGCAGGCTTCCGAGCAACCCTTACCCGCACCAATCACCTGTCTTGGCTAGAGATCAGACCCTTATCGCTCCAATGCATTACACAAACATGGCACATAGCGGTGCCGAAATGCTCAGCTCACCCTGATCGCAATATAGAGAAGCGTCAGCGCAATGACCCAGAGAGCGACCCGTCCCCATTTGGTGTGGCGCGCTTCCGCCTTGCCAATGGCTTCCGCCGTCTGCGCATCAAAACGCAGGCCGTTCTCGCTCATATACATCAATTCGGAATGCAGTTTTTCCGTCTTGGCGGCAATCTCCGGTGCTGCCTCGGCAAGCTTGAGGGCGGCTTTCACGCCATCCTTCAGGTCGGTGACGACACGTTTCGGTCCGAGATTGTCCCTGATCCAGCCGCCAACGACCGGGTCGGCCGCCTTCCACATGTTGAAGCGCGGATTGAGCATGCGCGACACGCCTTCCACCACCACCATGGTCTTTTGCAGCATGACGAGTTCCGGCCGCGTCTCCATGTCGAAGAGTTCGGTCACTTCGAACAGCAGCGTCAGCAACTTGCCCATGGAGATCGTCTCGGCCGGCTGGCCGTGGATCGGTTCTCCAATGGCGCGGATCGCCTGCGCGAAACTGGCTTTGTCGTGGTGGCCCGGCACATAACCGGCCTCGAAATGCACCTCAGCCACCCGCATATAGTCGCGGGTAATGAAGCCGTAGAGGATTTCGGCAAGGAAGCGGCGTTCCTTTTTGCCAAGGCGTCCGGCAATGCCCATATCGACGGCAACGATCTCGCCCTCAGCATCCACGAAGAGATTGCCGGGATGCATGTCGGCGTGGAAGAAGCCATCGCGCAGCGTATGCCGCAGGAAGGACTGGATCAGCGTATCGGCGAGCTTGTTCAGGTCGTGGCCGGCGGCCTTCAGGCCCTCGATATCCGACATCTTGACACCGTCGATCCATTCCATGGTGACGACATCGCGACCGGTGCGCTCCCAATCCACCTCCGGAACACGGAAACCCGGATCGTCCTTGGTATTTTCGGCAAGTTCGGAAAGGGCGGCGGCCTCTAGCCGCAGATCCATCTCGATCTTGGTGGTCTGCTCCAGCGTGCGCGTCACCTCGACGGGGCGCAGGCGGCGGGCGGAGCGGACGAAACGCTGCTGCAGGTCGGCGATCAGATACATCGCCTCCAGATCGTTCTGGAAACGCTGACGCACGCCGGGACGGATGACCTTGACGGCCATCTTGCGCGGCCCTTTTGGTGTATCCACCATTGCCGGGTGCACCTGGGCAATGGAAGCCGCGGCGATCGGATCGCCGAATTCCCTGTAGAGTTCAGACACCGACCGTCCGAGCGAGCCTTCGATATTGGCCTTCGCCGCAGCCGCCGGGAAAAAGGCCATGCGGTCCTGAAGGCTTGCGAGATCGTCGGCGAAGTCGGCGCCCACCACATCCGGCCGGGTGGCGAGAAACTGACCCATCTTCACATAGGAGGGCCCGAGCCGCTCCACAGCCACCGCCAGCCGGTCGCTGCGCTGCGCCCGTTTCGCCTTGCTGCGGGCGAATGGCTTCAGCAGCGCTTTCAATAATTGGGCGGGAGCAGGCAGGTCGTCGGACGGCAGGGCCAGCACGACGCCTTCGCGCACGAGAACCCAGCCAACCCTCGCGAGGCGGAAATATGCGCCCAAAGTACTCATGCTTATGCTTGTCTCCTGCTTTTACCGGCCATGGTCTTAAAGCTTCCAGCCGGAATGCAGGGCGGCGATGCCGCCGGTGTAATTGGTGTAGGTCACGCGGGAGAAGCCGGCGGTGCGGATCATCGTCGCGAAATCTTCCTGATTGGGGAATTTGCGGATCGATTCGACCAGATATTGATAGGGCTCGGCATCACCCGTGATCATCTTGCCGAATTGCGGAATGGCGTTGAACGACCAGGCGTCATAAACACGGTCAAGCAGCGGCATATCGACTTCGGAAAATTCCAGCACCAGCAGCCGCCCGCCACGCTTCAAGACACGGTGTGCCTCTTTCAGCGCGACATCGATGCGTGGCACATTGCGAATGCCAAACGCGATCGTATAGGCGTCGAAACTATTCGCCTCGAAGGGCAGCTCCTCGGCATTGGCCTCCACGAAGGTCAGATTGTCGGAAAGCTTCTTTTTTGCCGCGCGCTCCTCGCCGACGGCCAGCATCGAGCCGTTGATATCGAGAACGGTGGCATGCGCCAGACGGTTGGAGGCTTCGATGATACGGAAGGCGATATCGCCGGTGCCGCCCGCAACGTCCAGAATCTTGTAGGACGGGTCCTTGCGCGGCGAAAGCGAAGAGACCATCGCGTCCTTCCACAGCCGGTGCAGGCCAGCCGACATTACGTCATTCATGATGTCGTAGCGCTTGGCCACCTTATGGAAGACCTCGTTGACCAGCCCCTGCTTTTTGCCTTCGTCCACCTTGTGGAAGCCATAGGACGTTTCCATGCCGCCTTGGGCAGTGGTACGGGCGTCGGTCATCGTCTGTCTCCATATTTATTGCGTGGCGGACCATAGCGGAAACGCCATGGCAACGCTATCTGTTGCCGCATCGCCTGGGCGCGACATTTCGCGTGCACTGTATAGACCACATGGTCCTAACGATAAACTGTCGGATAAGCCAGATGCCAGAATTGCCAGAAGTCGAAACCGTCAGACGTGGCCTTGCACCTGCTATGGAAGGGGCAAGGATTCGCAGGCTGCATCTCGGCCGCCCGGATCTGCGCTTTCCTTTCCCGGAGGATTTCGCGGGGCTGATCGAGGGCAAGACGATCATATCGCTCGGACGAAGGGCGAAATATCTTCTCATCGAGCTGGAAGACGGACTGACGATCGTTTCCCATCTCGGCATGTCCGGTTCGTTTCGTATCGAGGCGGAAACGGATGAGGCTGACAAGACGCCCGGCGCGTTTCATCACGCCCGCTCGAAGGACGGCAAGCACGACCATGTCGTCTTTCATCTCGATCAAGGAGAAGAGCGCGTCTGCGTCATTTATAATGATCCGCGCCGCTTCGGCTTCATGCATCTGGTGGAGCGCAACAAGCTCGATCTTTACCCGGCCTTTGCCGAGCTTGGCCCGGAGCCGACAGGCAATGCGCTGAGCGCGGAATATCTGGCCAGCCGGTTTGAGGGCAAAAGCCAGCCCCTGAAAAGCACACTGCTGGACCAGAAGGTCATCGCCGGCCTCGGCAATATCTATGTCTGCGAGGCGCTGTGGCGCGCGCATCTTTCGCCCTTGCGGGCCGCGGGAACGCTGGTAACGAAAGGTGGCAAGCCCAAAGCACAACTCGTCGATCTGACGGAGAAAATCCGCGATGTCATCGCCGACGCCATCGCCGCCGGCGGGTCCTCATTACGAGACCATATACAGACGGACGGAACGCTCGGTTATTTCCAGCATTCCTTTTCGGTCTACGATCAGGAAGGCCAGCCTTGCCGGACACCCGGCTGCGGGGGTACGGTTGAAAGGGTGGTGCAGGCCGGTCGTTCGACCTTTTATTGCGCCGCCTGCCAGAAGTAATGCTGCCGGAGTAACGGAGAAGGGGAGACTGCCGTGGACTATGAAACGATACTGGTCGAGAAACGCGATGAGGTGGGTGTCATCACCCTCAACCGCCCCAAGGCGCTCAACGCTCTCAATTCGGTGCTTCTGAAAGAGCTGCGGCACATTCTGTCTTCGTTTTCCGCCGATGATTCCATCGGTGCGATCATTATTACCGGTTCGGAAAAGGCATTTGCTGCTGGCGCCGACATCAAGGAAATGCAGGGGCTGGATTTCGTCGATGCCTATGTCGGCGATTTTCTCGGCGGCTGGGACGAGGTTGCGGCCACCCGCAAGCCTGTTATCGCCGCCGTTTCCGGTTTTGCGCTCGGCGGCGGCTGCGAACTGGCGATGATGTGCGATTTTATCATCGCTTCTGATACGGCGAAGTTCGGCCAGCCGGAAATCACCCTCGGCGTCATCCCCGGCATGGGCGGCTCGCAGCGGCTGACACGGGCAGTCGGCAAGGCAAAGGCCATGGACCTGGTTCTGACCGGCCGCATGATGGATGCAGCGGAAGCCGAGCGCGCCGGTCTCGTGTCGCGTGTTGTGCCGGCTGCAAATCTGATGGACGAGGCGGTTGAGGCCGCAACCCGCATAGCTTCCCTGTCGCGTGCCTCCGTGCTCATGGCCAAGGAAAGCGTCAATCGTTCCTTCGAGGTGCCGCTTTCAGAAGGTCTGAGATTTGAAAGACGCTCGTTCCAGTCGCTCTTTGCCACGGCGGACCAGAAGGAGGGCATGGCCGCCTTCGTGGAAAAGCGCAAACCCGCTTTCCGGAATCGCTAAGGATTCGGAATATCGGCGCTTTTAAGCGTTTTGCGCGTTGACGGGCGTAAGCTTTAGCGGTATATGCCCGCCCACGGTTAAGGAAAGCCATCCGGCTTGTCCGAAATTACTCCCGCATTCTTGGGTTACGTGAGGTCTTCTAACGACCCGATCCTATGGTTGCGGAATTTGGTTTGAATTCGAAGAGAGGCATACATGGCCAATACAACTTCGGCGAAAAAGGCGACCCGCAAGATCGCTCGCCGTACCGCAGTCAACAAGGCTCGCCGTTCGCGCGTTCGCGGCTTCATCCGCAAGGTCGAGGAAGCCATCGCTTCCGGTGATCTGGCAGTCGCCACCGAAGCTCTGAAGGCAGCTCAGCCCGAGATCCAGCGCGCCGCCACCCGGGGCGTTCTGCACGGCAACACCGCATCCCGCAAGGTGTCGCGTCTCGCACAGCGCGTTAAGGCTCTTTCCGCCTAATCCGGCTAATCACAAATAATTATTCAAAAAGCCTGGTCTTTTGACCGGGCTTTTTGTGATTCTAACTGCCCGTTAACCATTGCTGCCGTAACGTGACAAACGCATGTCAGATGGACGACAGGAAATTTGCAGTAAAAACAATAACTTGCTGGAGGTCTCTGGAAAACTCAGGGGCTTTCTCTACGGAAGTCGCAGCTAGTTTTGAGTCAAGAAGATTTTTATTTTTTTGCCAAAATCCGCTCTTAAAAATTGCCAAAATTGAATCTCATTGATTCATAAGCGATTCTGCTTCGCACCCTGTCGGTGATGCAAAACGGCCTTTGCGAGTCAATGGCCGATCTGAGTTTTTGCAGAAAAAACGCCATTGATCTCTCCCACGATCCTGCCTAAATGCATTTCAACAAGGGGTGCGGATCTCAGTCCACAGATTATCTCGATGATCGTATCGACGATATTCACCTTCTTGCTGACGGGTCTTTCGAGGTCCGTTTTTTCAGGTCATGGAGCTTTTTGTGCCGTTTCGGTCTCCGGAACGGGCGGGGGTTTTTTGCCCTCAAGAATGCGCCTTAAGGTTGTAGCGAAAGGAGCGTTTTTAGCGTGTCGCAGGCCTCTCCATGAGGGGGAGGGAAATGGGATAACCGGCTCGCAAACAAGTAGTCGCCTTTGGCGTTCTTTCGAGGGGAACGCTTGGGGGCAGAAATAAACGAGGGGGATCCCTGGCGGTCGATCTTTGATCGTCAGGCT
>NZ_JBEGHX010000002.1:0-1087500 GCF_040801995.1 Agrobacterium radiobacter
ACCAGATTTCTGCACCCGGCCACCAACCGTCCGAAAAAACAACACAGCACGATGCAGGCCTCACGCCTTACTTCCGGAACCTCCATCAACAACATGATAAGAATAGGAATAATTCAGCTATTGCTCTGTAAAATTGCACGCCTCTGTGCCCACGCGCCGTGATGCATCTGCGTCACAGCCTGGCGTCAACTTCGGGGCTTTAATCCCACCTTGAAGGCCTTCCATTGACGCCCGTCAGCCGTCCCGGCAACCTCATACCATGACCCTGACCAACAGTTTCATTGCCGAACTCGTCCGCGACGCCAACCGGCTCGAGAACCTCGACGACTATCAGAAGCGCCGCATGCTTGAACGGGCCGTCACAACAATTCGCGACATGCGCGAAACGATCGGAATCCCCTCCGGTCCCGGTCGCGACAGTGTCGTCGACATCCACACCGTCGCCCTGTCCATCGAACACGGATGGCGCAGCGATGACGACGTGCGAAACGCTCTGCTGCACGCCACGATACCGAATAGGGGCTTTGACCTGAGTGAAAACGCAAGTCGTGCGGTACATGTCTTTTAACTGACATGGGGGAGGATTTCCAAGTTCGGCACTAGCCACTACGATCTCAACGCGGTCGCCTGGAACATCGATCCCATCCGCCAGAGCGTGTATCCCTCTCTACTATTTCGTTTGTGGTCGAAGGAGCGGCGTTTCAGTCTGGCAGTTGCGGCCGTCTACAGTCTCCGCCTCGACGGCCTGAATGCAATGGTGTCGAAGCGAACCAGTCTCCCCTCTCTGAATGAAAACGAACCGATCTACCCTCGCTCCATCGAAATCTGACAGCATAGTTATAATGTTTTTGCAAATTCATTATAACGGGATCGGGCGATGAAGCAGATTGACCTCGTCGGGCCTCGTATTAATGCCAGACAACGGCAAGCTCGCGTTGGCAAATGCCCTTGGTGTCACGGTAGACCGACTGGGTAAGGCGTAGGGACATGGAAGCAGAAGACAGCACATGCGACCCGGACCTCGCCAAAGATGCGGCGGGCGCTTTCATGGTCGTTGACGTCGCAGACCTGCAGCACGCCTGCGTTTTATGACTTCCCAGCAAAAAGCACGCCTGTCCTGTTGCTCACTTCGACGCTATGGAGGAGTGCGTTCCCGTTAGGACAATCTCCCACATCAGTTGATCCTGATAGATGACGAGCAGCGCTTGTCACGCTGAAACCGCTGTGAAATTTCCGCGGGCGGCAAGAATGCGTCTGAAACACCCATTATAATGGGTCAATTCATTGAAAATCCGCCGTAAATGACCCACTGAAATGGGTCAATAAAGCCTGACGCCCATGCTGCGAGACGAAGACATCAAGTCCGGCTCGCCACTGTATTCGTGTGGAGGAGATTATCGAGCCGGAAAGCCCGATCTGCACCTGTGGCGGCGGCCTACATCGCATCGGAGAGGACGTGTGGGGCACATGCGTCTGCACTTTCACTGCAGGAACAGCTCAGAGGGGATACTTTTGATCGCAGAAACGGACGAGTCCCGCCATCATTTGAGTATCCTTTTCCATCATGGTAGCGAGAATGCCGCGACGTTCTTGGTAAATTTGTTTCGCTTCTAGCTTAGGTCGCCCTACGCTTTCAAATTCTTCCTCAGAAGCCTTCAACTGCTTAGCGAATTTCTGTTGATAATCGACGGATTTACCTTTTTCGCCTGCCTCTTCGTAGCCTTCGGCAAGGAGGGCGAACAAAGCGCCGCATTGGATTCCAGTGTCGTTGTAAGGTGCTTTCTCATATGGAATTCGCGTCTGCGCTTGGACCGGCGAACCGCCAATGGCCACGCCCAGAACAATAGACGATAAAACGACGCTCCGCATATTCGCTCCCAAAGCAATCTGACATACAAATTGTCAAAGCCAACGCGGCCAAACTTTACCGCGTATTTCTAAACCATTCGATGAGCGCATTAGGAAAACTGTCTCGAACGGCTTTGGTCGAAACTGCTCACAAAGACCGCGTCGAGGTTTAAGGCGCACGCCGAATACGGTGCACGTCTCGTGTCACTACGAAGACGGGCTTGGCAAAAGTGAAACTCTCTCCATCGGCCTCGAAGCTCTCGATTTTCTGCCGAACAGCATTAAGCGGTCGGACTTTGATATGGCCGAATAACTTGCGTTCGCGAACTGCGTGGCCAGTGAATTGCGCGCAAATTGCCTTCACAATCAAGATAGCCGGAGGGCCGCGCGTACAAGGATTTGACGGGTTGTCGAACTGCCTTTTTACCACCATTCCCGTTAAACTGGATCGAACATCTCCCTGAATTCCGGATCGGCAAAATAGGCGAGCTTTTCAGCAAATATTGGTCGTTGTCCGGCAAGGAACAGCAATTGTCCGTGCGCCGGCAGATTGCGCACCTCATCAGGGGTGAGTAGCGGTCGGCCGGTATGTTGCTGGCTGTAGGAGATCCCGGTCTTATCGGAATCGAGCGCTCTCGCCATCGTCTGGAACACGACCGTCTCCTGCCCGAGCAGATCAGAGATGAGGCGGGCGCTGTCATGATCGTTGACGCCGAAGACCTGCAGCACGCCGGCGTTTGACAGGAAAGTTCCGGCTCGATGACCGTATGTGGCACGCAACTGATGGATGTCCTGGAGGATGGGCCAAAGCTGGACACCATAGCCTGCCATCAGACCCATTGCGCGTTCGACTGGAGCCAAATGCCCAAGGGATGCGAACTCATCGAGCAGATAGAGAACCGGTGTCGCCGGCTTTGTTGTATCGCGGGCCATTTCGAGCAGGCTTTGCGAGACAAGCAGTCGCAGCCAGCCCGAATAGGTCGAGAGGCGATCAGGAGGAAGGACGAGGAACACCGTCATGTTGCTGTGCTTGAGATCGGCAAACCGGAAATCAGAGCGGCTGAGGACGGCCGTCATGCGCGGTGAATCGAGAAAATGCGTATGGCGTTGGGCTGCGGACAAAACGCCTGCAGCTTCACGATCGGATTTTCCGAGGTGGCGGTTTGCGGCGCGCGCGACAAGACCTCTTGCCGCATCGCTTTCCTGCATACGCTTGAGCAGCGCTGCGAACTGTTCCGGAGCAAGGGTGAGATAGTCGCGGAGTGTCGCGAGGTGCCTGCGTCTCAAAGGCTCAGATGCAACGATCTCGAGCAACAATCCGCCGATAAGAGCTTTTGCCTCCTCGTTCCAATGCGCCTCGCCTGCCATTCCCGGTTCGTCGAACACGAGAGCGTCGGCAAGGGTGTTGGCGTCGTCCGCGACATCGAGGCTGTGGGGATCAAGCAGGGCCAGCGGATTGAAGGCGGCCGAGGGTCTACCGGTGACCCCGAAAGGATCCAGCACATGAACCGGCCCGAATTTCTGGCGAGCACGACCGGTGATTCTTGCATTCTCACCTTTCGGATCGACGCAGATCACGGAGCGGTCGGCGGTCAGCAGGTTTGGGATGATAGTGCCCACCCCCTTGCCGGTTCGCGTCGGTGCCATTGTGAGCAGATGAGCCGGGCCATCATAGCGCAGAGGTTTGGCTGATTTTGTATCACGACCAATCAACAGGCCGGAACCGGATAAGGTGAGAGCGGCTATCTCCTTGTCTGTCGCAAAGCGGGCGGAGCCATGGGTCTCATCGTCATTCTCCCAAAATGCAAAATCAGTGGAGTGGTGATGAACCAAAAGGTGATAACGGCAAGCGCCAGCAGGGTTAAGAGACCTGGGATGATGTGAACAAGCGAGCCCCGCTCGAAACCCATTTGCTCGAGGAAATGACCGCCACCCATGCCGATCACAAAGGTGACGTTGAACAGGATGAACATAAATCCGAGGAGCCGTTTCCAGATTCGGAAGGGCATGGCGATCAAAGCGAGAAATGCCCAAAGCGGATCACGCGCGGCGGCTCGCATCATGTTCTTGAATGCGTCCCGAGAAAGTCGCAATCGGTTCATGGGGTGCCCTGCACGCTGTCACCATTCTCTGCTGTGCCCGTCAGTCCTTGTCCGATCAGATCGGCAAAGAGCGCCTTGTCATTGTCACGCGTCAGAAAGCCCGGCAGTTCGCGGCGCAGCCAGTCACCGAGTTGTTTGTTGAACTCCTGATCATTCGAGGTCTCCAGGTGATGCAGAACGAGCGACCCGATCAGGACCTTGCGGCGCATATCGTTGTTGCGCTCGGTTTTCGCGAGCCGTGCCTTGAGCGCGGAACGTTGCGCATCCAGTTCAGCCAGGCGCTGTTCGATGGTTTTCCTTGCCACGATTATTCCTTTCGATTGCGGTCGCACCGGAACTGCCGCTGTTGACTGCGGCTTCGTTCCTGGAAGACAGACCAGTTTCTATGAGGAGATCGACATAGCGATTGAAAGTGGAGGTTGGACTCTATGGTTCATGACGCTGTAGTGGCTGTTGCCTGGGCTCAGGATTACTCTGCCACCCGCGAAGCTCAGTCGCTAGAATTTGCGGCTTGTCCCGCGGCCCGTTCAAGGTTTTGGAGATTTTCAGCACACACCACTTTAACAATGTCGTAGAGCACCGATGCTCGGCTCATTATCCAAGAGAGACCTTCTTCTGACATCTCGTAGTGTTCAGAATACCTGGCTTTCACATACGCCTCATTGAGAAGATTAAACCAGCTGACATATCTGGCTTGGTCGCGAGGCCAAGCGTCGATCAGCCTGACATCACGATCCTCGGAAAGTCCTCTTAGGAATTTGAGGTTATGGGATGCTGGCGTGTGATTTGTAAGGGTAAGAAGTAGAGCGCCGTACATGTGCTCCACTGCTTGGTGCAACTGAAAGGCAGTGCCCGGAAGGTCTCTGTTTTGCAGGCCGAATAGTGAGAAATTCACGAAACTATCGATCACCTTGAAACGATTGGCAGCATTCTTTCGCGCCACCTCAAAAGCTTCGCGCGGCATCAAGACTTTCGGCTCGGCGAGTTCTCTGTCATCAAGTTCGTAGAGCGCAATGCCATCACGTCGGATATCGCTGAAGAAATATTGCCCTTCCTGCAGGAAATTGCTGATTTCTCGAGCACCATGGACAATGAGGCTCACGGGCGTCTCGATCTCCTTGTCCCACATCAGCCGGTCTGTTGTCTTGTCCCAGTATTTGGGATCGGCCAGTTCCTTGTTGCTGACGATGACGAGGATATCGAAATCCGAGCGATAGCCTTTCGACGTATGCGGTTCATCCACCCAGGTGCCACGCGCGTAAGAACCGAACAGAATGATTTTGAAAATCCGCCCATCCCTCTTGGCGTCAGACTTCGAGCGCTCCACCAGATCAGCAAACTCTTCCTGAATAATTCCGACGACGCGCGCGAGCTCGCGTTGCTTTCGTTCTGGCAAATGTTCAAGGCTGGTCTTCATGTCTGCTCCGCTTATCGACGGTGTCCTGTATGAGCCATTCCAGAGGCCTTTGAAACTCCGATTTTTGGAAGCCACCAAACGAATGCCTGTCTTCCTGGGCGATGCACATTCGATCTTGAGGCAACCGGCTCTGATTTATGCAGATGGTATTGCAATACCTTCATTCCTCAATAGCGAACATTCAATGGTACTTTATCCTAGGTTGTATATCGCGTCCCGGTTTTTCCCAATCGCAGGCGCTCCGGGCGCCATACGGTGGCCGACTGAGTGGAGCGCAGAGGTTACGAAGGACCGTTAACGACGCACCCTATCCAACCGCTGCAGCCAGATGCCCGCCTGCATTGCCGCTCACTTCGACGCAATTTTGGTAACACAGCCACGTCAAGAAAGGCACGGTCATGGAGGCGGCCATCACCATCCAGACAGGAGTGCGGGCCGCCCCCTAATTGGAAGCGACCCGCTAGATGGATGATCGACGGCAAGGCAATTGGAAGCGCTGCATGAGTCCTGACGGCATAACCTCTCAAGGTCGCCATTTTGCGAAACGCAGAGCAAATGCCTATAGCGGTCCCGTACTCCAGGTACATCTAGTCATTCGGACAATTCGCTCTCTAGTGCGCTACCCGTTAGCTTACCGCCGACCACCACCTATTCAAACGCCCAAGATTATCGCTGCGTCACGCTGAGGCTTCTCGGCCGTATGTCGGATCGTAAACTCCCCCATTTGTCAAAAGAGCCCAAATGATGCGCGCTATACGATTTGCCACAGCGATAACGGCAACTTTGTACGGTCGTCTCGCGCGCAATCGACTGGCCCAACGACCGATTGGAGTTTTCTTATCTCGCATCATGATTACTGTGCCCCCGAGATAAAGCATCGTTCGGAGTTCGCTATTCCCCATTTTCGTAATGCGCCTCAGAACCGAACGACCTCCGCTTGAATGCGTGCGAGGAGTAAGACCCAGCCATGAAGAGAAATGGCGGCCAGACGGAAACCGATGGATATCAGGAATTGTCGCAATAACGCACATTGCAATTTTCGGGCCAACACCAGGTATCGTCAGAAGCCTACACGCGTTCTCATCGTGTCGGACACGTCGCTCAATCTCTTTGTCTAGTTTCGTGACCAAATCATTCAATCGATGTATCTGGTCGCAAATGTCGGTGAGAGCCTGTTTCATAACTGTAGGCAGGACGGTATCCGCTGCGGTTTCCATCAGATTTACTAGTTTCGAATAATTTTGAATGCCCTTTGCCGCTATTAGGCCGGCCTCCGCTAGGTGCCCCCGCAGCGCGTTTACGAGTTGAGTCCGTTGTGAAACAAAAAGGCTGCGGGTTCGAAAAATCGTAATCGCCGCTTGTTGGTTCAAGGTCTTGACTGGAACGAAGCGCATTGTCTTTTGCGTAAGCGCAACATTAATTGCCTCTGCATCATTGGCATCGGTTTTGCCGCGTTTCACGAAGGGCTTCACGTAACTGGTATGGATCAACCGCACGTCATGCCCAAACTCTAGTAACTGGCGTGCCCAGTAATAACTAGTAGCGCAGGACTCCATTCCGATCAGGCATGGTTTGAGCTTGCTGAAAAACTCCAGAACGTTCTCACGTTTGATCTGCGTGTTGAAAAGAGTTTCTCCGCTCGCATCTGCTCCATGCGCCTGGAAAACCTGCTTGGCTATATCGAGCCCTACCGTCGCCACGTCCTGCATCGGCCACTCCCTTGAAACCTTGGGGATCGATGCCACGATATCATCGCTCGATTTCAAATTGATGATGTGAGCACATGACGCCGTCTTCGGTGTTCGTTCAGGCCTCGGAGAGCCCGCTGATTAAAGTCTCGATGTCCCCCTGACATCGACCTGACCGAATGTCCCATTCTTTCGGTGGGAGAAAATCACCTCCCCTGATTGATGCGTTCGCTTCCCTGCTCAAACACAAGAAATTGCCTCCATTCGACCACTACTTTTAGTAGTCGAAATGCCCGTTCGTTGTTGCTAGCCTCGCCACCGGTAAACAGACAAGGGCGCACTTACGACTTGCAGCGCGTTTGGGCGTTTGGTCTCCCCGTTTGCGTATCGGAGATTTCGTTTGGCGATTTATCATCTCAGCACGAAACCTGTCTCGCGCTCATCTGGTCGCAGCGCTGTCGCATCTGCCGCCTACCGTTGCGCGGTTCTTCTCGTCAATCAACGCGATGGCCTTGTGCATGACTTCACCCGCAAAGAGGGTGTCGAGCATAATGAGATCGTGCTGCCGCAAGGCGTGTCTGCCGACTGGGCTTTGGATCGTTCGAAATTGTGGAATGCTGCCGAGTTTGCAGAAAAGCGCAAGGATGCCCGTGTCGCGCGCGAATTCGAAATCGCGCTTCCACATGAGCTTTCGCCAGAGGGGCGACTGAAGGCTGCGCGTGCCTTTGCCCAGGATCTGGCAAACCGCTATGGCGCGGCCGTGGATTTTGCAATCCATTCGCCAAGCGAGCATGGTGATATCAGGAACTACCATGCGCATGTGCTGATGACGACGCGACAGGTTGGCAAAGCCGGCCTTGGCGAGAAGACCTGTCTTGAGCACAAGAACGCACGGCTGTTGGCAAATGGCATGGCGACGACCGACATGCAGCTTCGCGATATCCGGCAATCATGGGAAGGCATCGCCAACCGTCAGCTTCAACGCGAAGGCCTGGATGTTCGCATCGATCATCGCTCGCATATTGAGCGCGGTCTTGAGTTGTCGCCGACCGAACATATGGGCGTGCACGCGTCGCAGATGCAGCAGCAAGGAATGGCAGTCGAGCGTGGCCGGCTGGATGACGAGGCAGCACGGCAAAATGCCGAGCTGATCCGCAAAAAACCGGAACAGGTTCTGACGCTGATCAGCCATGAGAAGAGCGTGTTCGATCGCCACGACATTGCCAAAACCTTGCATCGCTACATCAACGATGACGCCCAGACATTCCAGAACGCCTTTGCGGCTGTTTTGGCATCACCAGCGCTCGTGGAACTTCAGCCTGAGCGCATCGATGCCGAGACAGGCGAAGTGTCCAATGCGCGCTATTCGACGCGGGACATGATCGATCTGGAACTTGGCATGGCGCGATCGGCGGAGCGGTTGCATCAGGCGCATTCCCATGGCGTCGATCCTCGCCATGTCGAGCGTGCCATGGAAAGGCAGGATAACGCTCTTCGGAGAAGCTCCGGCGGAATGTTAGCTGCGAGCGATCCGTCAGCGGGATTGTCGGACGAACAGCGTCATGCGATTGCGCACATTACAGGTCCAGAACGCATTGCAGCTGTGGTCGGGTTTGCAGGCGCTGGAAAGTCCACCATGCTGGCAGCCGCTAGCGAGGCGTGGGAGGCGCAAGGCTATCAGGTCCATGGTGCGGCACTTGCCGGAAAGGCTGCCGAGGCTCTTGAGGAAAGTTCCGGTATCCAGAGCCGCACGCTTGCGTCATGGTCTTACAGTTGGGACCATGGTGGGGATCTGATCGGTCGCGGTGACGTGTTTGTCATTGACGAGGCCGGCATGGTCGGGAGCCGTCAACTTGCCCGCTTTATCGGAGAAGCGGAAGAGCGCGGCGCAAAGATCGTTCTTGTCGGGGACCATGAGCAGCTACAGGCAATCGGGGCCGGTGCACCCTTCAGGGCGATTGCCGAGCAGATCGGCCATGTCGAACTTTCAAATATTCGCCGCCAGCGCCATGATTGGCAGAGACAGGCGTCGGTTGCCTTTGCGACCCACAAGACGGCCGAGGGGCTGGCCGCCTACCGCGATCACGGCGACATCCACTTTGCGGAAAGCCGCGACAAGGCGATGGCGCAGATCGTGCGTGATTATCTTGCCGATAACGAAGAGCATCCGCAAGGCACCCGGGTTGCCATGGCGCATCGCCGTGCCGATGTGCGAGCCCTCAATGCCGCCATCCGCTCCGAGCTTCAGAACAGACAAAGGCTGGAGCGCAGCCACGGGCTGGGCGACGATGTTGACCGTGGGGATGGTGAGGCCGGTCGCGAACTCACCTTCCAGACCAACAACGGCAAGCGCGCCTTCGGCCCCGGTGACCGGATCATCTTTCTCGAAAACAACCGCGACCTCGGCGTCAAAAACGGCATGCTTGGCACGGTCGAGCATGTGGAGCCGGGCAAGATCATCGCCCGGCTCGATGGTCGAGGTGGCGACAGTGTCAGCATTCCGACAGACAGCTATCAGGCGATCGACCACGGCTATGCGACGACGATCCATAAAAATCAGGGGGCGACAGTCGATCGCGCCTTTGTGCTGGCGTCCCGCACCATGGATCGGCATCTGACCTATGTTGCCATGACCAGGCATCGCGACGGCGTGCAGCTCTATGCGGACATCAAGGAGTTCACCAATGCGGGCCGGCTGGTTGATCACGGCATTGCGCCCTACGAGCATCATCGCCAGGCGCGAGAAAACTATTTTGTGACGCTGGAGAATGACAAGGGCGATCAGCGCACGGTGTGGGGTGTTGATCTCAAACGGGCCATGCGAGATGCATCTCCCGCAATCGGGGACAGGATCGAGCTTCAGCATGAAGGCGCCACGCCTGTCACGCTTCCGGATGGCACGCAGGCCGAGCGCAATGCGTGGCGTGTCGTCAAGGGTGACGCGTTGGCGTACCAGCAGCTGACAAGCCGCCTGTCGCGTTCCGGCGCGAAGGAAACCACCCTGGATTACATCAGCGACTTTGCCGAGCGGCGCGGGATCGCAAGCGATAGATGGATCGCCAGCGACCCCTGGATCGGGCAAGAGTTTGGGGTGAGAAGCGAGATTGAACTTGCTTCCGCCAAAGATGAGCGTCAAGAGGTCTTGTCCCGTGCGGCCCATCTGCAACGGGAGCAGCAGGACCGGCCATCGGAGCGTCAGCAGGTTTACGAGGAACGTGCCGGCGATCTGGCCGGTCCTGTTCACCGCGAAGATCAGCACAGGGCTGAGGACAACAAAGGCTATCGCCGCATCCGGTGGTCCGAGGTTATGTCGCAAGACGGCGCCATCCCTGCCCCCACAGAAGATGTCAGCCAGCAATTGCCGATGGGACCCGGCAAGCCCACTCCGCTGGTGCCAGCCATCACCCGTCACCACCGCAGCATCGAAGAGGTGGCCCGGGAAAAAGCGATGTCAGTCATCGATCACAGATTCGATACGGTGGAACCTCTCGCGCGGCGCGTGTTCCGCGACCCGGTCGAGGTCGCCGCGAGACTGCGCACCGCGATGACCGAGAAGGAAGGCAATGGCAAGATCATGGCAAAGGCCATGGCCGAGCAGCCAGAGCGCTTCGGGGAGCTACGCGGCAAGTCGGGTCTGTTCGGGAACAACAAGGAGCGGAAAGAGGCGCTGCAATATGCCAGGTCTCTCTCAGCCCATATTGGCTATGTCTCCGAGGCATGGGAGCGCCGGCTTGGCGAAGAACGCGCGAGCGAACGATGGCAGCGGGAACAGCGTGACGTCATCGAGGTCCCTGGCCTCACGCCGCGTAGTGCCGAGATCATTGCCAAGGTGGAGAAGACGCCGTTGGAGAAGCGGAGCCAGTTTATCGCGGAGCTGCGCTCGTCAGCTGAGGGCCGAGCCGTGCTCGATGAGGCAAAGCTGGTCGCTGACGCGCTCACGCGGCGGTTTGGTAGTTCTGATCCCCGCAGGTTCGCCAAGGAACTCGAGGCACGCACGGAGCTCGCAAAGCAGGCCGAGCAGATCAACACAATCGCCCGCATGGTGGATCGGACATGCCATGCCGAGCTTAGCCATGACCACGCGCTGAGACGGGAGCTTAACCGGTCTAAGGGGCTTGGACTGAGCCGATAGTAGGCGCCGACGACAACATTGGCGTCTTTTAATCGGTCACCCTGGAAGGTGCGCCACGCTTCCAGATTTCCTAGGCGTCGCGATGGACCTGACCCGTCGCGACCGGAGCATTCCGTTCCGACGTGTTTGGTAAGCGCCGTTTGCCGTGCAACTTGACCACACACGTTTGCCGTTTCGAACGACTTCCGCTGTCAGGCGGATGGCAATAATGCGTCAATTGCAGCGATCAGTAAGCTTATTCCACGATCAGAAAAATTCGCCCGATTTTGATCCTCGGCCTTAACACCGACCTTATCTCAACGTCGTTCTCTTGGCCGCGAAAAAGATCGAATTTTCGTTCGCTTTGGAAAGTGATTTTCGACCGACCTGATGTGAACGAACAGTCCTTTGGGCACTGAATAGTCAAATCTGCAGACTCGACTGCCCCCTGGCGACGCCAGGTAACAACCACTTTGACGCCTGATCCTGAACCAGAAATGATCTCGCACTTACTATCGACCCGGCAATGGGCTTCACCAACGATGGGATCTGCCAGCCCGTCCAGCATGACAGCGGCTTGAATACGCCACTCATCGAACGTACCGATTTGGGCTGAAGCTGTAGCTGTTGACTGGGCAACGCACGCCATGACCGAAAAAAGAAAATATGTGCCTTTAAGCATGTGGCCATCGCCCCGGGCTCCGCCCGCTATCATCGCACCATAGGAGCCGCACATTGTGACCCAATCACGGCTAAGCGCCGACTGCTGTCCTCGGAGCACACGACTGATCCCTGTGAGCTCCATGTTAGCAACTCATCAATCTGGCTATGCTTGTGCCAGCTATGATGCCGGAAGCGTTGGTAACAAGTTGATTACTCGGCATAGTTCCCCGGTAGGCATAAACTGCAAGGATGAATTCTGTCGATCCCCAGGTTTGGCTGACGCAGACGGTAAAGCGCCTACCAAATGGCTGGCCTAGCAGCGAAAACGATGCACTTATGCGGCAGAGCTACAAGGCCTGACCGGCCTCAGCCTGTCGCTTACCGAAAACCAGCGGCAGGCGGTAAAAAGAGAAAAATCAAAGCGGGTCTTACGTCGCACTCAAAATGCGGCATACCTGCAAGGGTATCGTGAGTTCGAATCCCACCCTCTCCGCCATCATGAACCTTGAGTAGGCGACGGTTCCCGGACATATAAATCCCACCAGAGCAATTTGTCGGAAAAGAGATTCCATTCATAGGGCCACGCTCCTGGCACTCAAAGGATTCTTCCCAACCATTTCCACGGCACCGGTAGCCACACAAGCGCAATGGAATTCGGGCCTCCAGACTCTTTTCGCGGGCGCTCTTTTTCTATCCCCTGATATTCAGATGCCTCAACACTGCGCCCATGCTACGAGGTGGCCAGACGCAACACAACGAGATATGCCGATGCTTACCTGGATTCAGCTTGATCGCGCGACCATTCCCGGAAATGGGGGTGAATTGCGCCTGAAACAACGCGGGAGCGAATTTTCCATCATGCTCGGCTCGACAGAGCTGATGAACAGCAGGTTGAGCGGCTCCGAAGAGGCGCTGGCTACGCTGTGCTGTGAGCGTATCGCGGGACGGAACAACGCCAGCATCCTGATCGGTGGCCTCGGTATGGGTTTCACATTGCGGGCGGCCCTAAGCGAACTGCCAGACGATGCTCGGGTTACTGTGGCGGAGCTTGTTCCGGCGGTGGTTGATTGGGCCCGGGGACCGATGTCGGATCTCCACGAGGGCAAGCTCGACGATCCCCGTGTGGCCATCAGTATAGGTGATGTTGGTTCGCTGATCCGGTCCCAGAAAACGGCTTACGATGCCATTCTGCTCGATGTCGACAACGGTCCCGATGGGCTGACGCGCGCCTCCAACGATAGCCTCTACGATCGCAGCGGTCTTCTTGCCGCCAGAAATGCCCTGCGTGCGAACGGTGTGCTTGCGGTCTGGTCATCTGCACCGGATAGCGCTTTCACACGTCGATTGCGAGAAGCGGGTTTTGCTACCAATGAGGTGAATGTGCGCGCCAATGGAAAACGCGGCGGTGCCCGCCATGTCTTGTGGATGGCGACCAAGCGCTAGCATTCCGGTTCTCCCTGCGGTGACCTGCAGGACCATATCAGTTGGATGTCCGGATTGGTTGCTGGCGCGCCGGAATTATCTTTGGCCCCGTTTGCGGGGCATCCTACGCATCGTCGTGATCACAAACGGAGATCACTATGGCGACCATCAGAAAACTCAGAGGGCGGTGGCAAGCAAAGGTGTGCCGTCGCGGAATGTCTCACAACAAACCTGCTGCCGCGTTCAGACAACGAATGACATCGGCACCAAGCTGCTGAGTGTTTTTCAATCCACCCTTGGAGTTTAACAAATCGACCCCGATATCTGCCGCGACCGAACGTAGCGTCTCTTTGACCATGACCTTTTGCGGTTCTCCGTTGCGAAAAATACGGATCGCGCCATTTTCATATTTTACAATCTCGAAGTCGGAATAAGGAGCTTTCCCGGCTATTTCAAGAGACTCAACGGGACGTTCTTCGCGCGTTGCCCGTTTGATCAGATAGACAAGCTTGCTACCCTGTTCCCGCGAGCCGTTTCCACTTGCGCGTCCAAAAGCTCTTACACCGAGACGCCTTTTTCGTCATCGATGTTGACCCGGAGGACCATCACGCGATCCACATGATTAAACGTGTTCAGATTGAAATCGACGTGAGTGGAGCTGGTAATGGTTTTGACCGATATTCGTTCATTTGAAGCGGACACTACGTCATAGCCCCGCTGATTGGTATCGAGGGCCATCTGACCACGAGTAATCATCGCGGCGTAAAGTTCGCCAATGCGCCCAGTCAGGTGATTGAGCTCGCCGGGGCTAACACCCCAACTGATTTCCTTCTCGAGCCAAGATAGCGCTTCAGCAAGCGACTGGATTATCTGGACTTGGGTGAGTGTTGGTCGGTCGGTTACAGCAAGCATGCTCTTGTTTCCGTTTCAGTCCAAGCTGATGATCTTGGCAGGTGCAAACCGTTCCAGCTTTTTCAGTCCGGATACCATTCCTTTGCCCGGCATGGGTGTTCCGACCGCACCTTTCAGCCAACATTCTTTCTTCGGCTTGATATAGGTAAAGGCCACGCACTGCTTCTCATCGATGCACGCCAGACGACATTCCAGAGGAGTTCTCGCCGAACGCTCTGGACGCCGGGATAAATCGCCACCGGGTAGATCGACGTCATCAAACAGAGCTGATTGCGGATCGATCGCTCCGAGCATGAAGGCAGATGGGTCTGCTTCTGCTCCACTCAGAAAACGACCTGAGAAGGCAACGCTATTGCCGTCAGCTCGCCCCGCGCTGGATTTTAGAAAGCAGTTCGGACCTTTCTTGATTTTGGGATTCGCATTGTATGTGAAAGCTTTGCACTGGCCGTTCATAATCTGACAACGTTGAGCACATTCGCTAGCGTCCGCGACCCGCTGCGATGAAATGTCGTCACCGAATAGGTCTAGCCCAGTGTAGATGGCAATGCGATTGGGTCGCCGTGTGAACTCATCGAGGGTCGACAGTTTTGCCTGTTGTTTTGAATCTGGCGCAGGGGGCGACGTGCGACTATCTCCCAGAAGATCAGCATCAATTGGTTTCTGGTCGCTATCTTGGCCAGCGACTGCCACGGGAACATTGATAGTCGTGGGTGTCGTTGATCGTTCCTGCGCCGTTCGATTGAGCATGTATTTCTCCACCTCGTCTTGGCTGAATATATGCATGTCATCAGGGGGCGTCTTAAACATGACGTGCATGACGTCTACTGGCGTTCCAAAGCGATTGAGGACTTCGATAATGTCCGAGATCGCGAGTTGTGCGCCTACTAGGTCCGGCGAGTCGGACGAAATCTGATGAACACCCAAGGCTCCATCGACCTTCCGCAAATTACCGGCGAGAAAAACGAACGAACAGGCGGATAAGCACTTGCTTTCCTTTGGAATGTAGGTCGCCAGCTTGCGTTGATGGATATCGTCCGCAATGAGCAAGCCCATCTGGACATTGCCACCGGGACTATTGAGGGTGACGAGCTTCGCATTTGGCGCTGCCTGGAGCGCGCGGCGAAAATTTAGGCCTGAATTGACGTCGATATCGCCACTCAATGCGATCACGTCCGGATTTGCGTCACTTACAGCAAAAGGGCCGAATGTTCTCTCTCCGGCAAATGCTCCGGAAAAAGTTGCCACCAAAATAACGCTGGCGCTAACAAAGCGAAGTAATCCACGCATACGCAATACCCTTTACCCATGCATATCAAACTATACTGACGCCGCGCGTGCAAGGCGCTCAATTATAAATCGCCTATGATTTTTGGTTGCAGTCAATGCGTGTGATTGCTGCGCCGAGATAATCCTTGGCCCCCTCTCCGGGGCATCCTACGCATGATCGACAATGAATGTTGGAGATCACCATGGCGACAATCAGAAAACTCAGAGGACGTTGGCAAGCGCAGGTGCGCCGTCGCGGCTTGAAGCCCCGGTGCAAATCTTTCGACACGAAGCTCGAAGCTGAAAAGTGGGCGCGCGACCTCGAAGCACAGGTCGACAGGTTCGGTGCAGCCCCTGACACGAAAATCCTTGAAAGCACTACGCTCGGACAGCTTCTCGAACGATACCAGCGCGAAGTTTCGCCTTTGAAGCGCGGCTCCGTGGTCGAATGCACCGCACTCGAAATGCGGCATACCTGCAAGGGTATCGTGGGTTCGAATCCCACCCTCTCCGCCATAATTTGGCTTAGACCGTAAGGTTTTCTCCGAAATAAGCTGTTTTCTTTTGCCATTTGTGACGCTGCTGAATTGGCTAGGGCCACACTGCCGGCACGAGCAGCTCTCTCATTCACCTAAGATTAACGAATGTCGTAATAAAAGCGCCGTGGGTGGTAGCTTAGCAAGGTAAAGCGTCCGTAGAGGCTCCGGCATCTACGGGAGACCTCGGTTCGATTCCGGGCCGCCAGAGTGCAAGTAACGGTGCATTCTGGCGGCTCGGAATCTAGGAGAAGAGTGTGGACGACGCTAATCGTAAAGCTATTTATGAAGCTCAGTGCGAAAACGTTAGAGCTCTTCTCGCTGCTCGTAAGCAGATCAAAACCAATATCAATGAGGCGTTGAGGTCGAGCAAAGACCATCAGGCTAAGGCATTAACCAAAACGTTAGCCGTAGTGTTTACGGCATGGGTCGAAGCTAGCTTTTCTAAGTTGCTGCATACTCCGGATGGTTTTGATCTGGACGAGATTGCAACGATCAAGGCCGCATCGAGTAAAAATGTTGTCCGGGGTTGGGAGAAGTGCATCGAAATTGCTATTCAAGACCATGACGCTGATATGAGCGGCTTTGATCAGTCAGACAGGGATCGTCTTCAAGTTGCAGTCCAAGACTTAATTAAGGATCCGAGTGAGCTCAGGAACAAGATCGCTCACGGCCAGTGGGTTCGTGCTCTAAACGGTAAAAATACAGACGTTAATGAAGTTGCCACTGCGGCAATATCCGAGCTGTCTGTTGTAAAAATAGACATGTGGTTTGATTGCCAGTCAAAACTCTCCGTAATAGTCGAGCACCTAATTGTATCGCCGAATAAAGCATTCATTAAAACATACCGTAATTTGATGTATCAGCTTGAGACTATGTATAGTCAGCGTTCGAAATGGACGCTGGAAACTAAGAAATCACGCCTTAAGCAGAAAAAATCTTCCATTTGATCTATATGTATTCTCGAAAGTATTTGGTATATAGCTTTTAAAATAACGATTTTCTTGGTTGAGAAACGGTGCCGGGATAATCCTTGGCACCCCTTCAAGGGCATCCTACGCGTGAACTTCAACAACAGTTGGAGATCACATGGCTACTATCAGAAAACTTAGAGGACGCTGGCAAGCGCAGGTGCGTCGTCGCGGCTTGAAGCCGCGCTGCAAGAGCTTCGACTCGAAGCTCGAAGCTGAAAAGTGGGCACGCGACCTCGAAGCACAGGTCGACAGGTTCGGCGCTGCCCCAGACACGAAAATCCTTGAAAGCACGACGCTCGGGCAGCTTCTCGAACGTTACCAACGCGAAGTGTCGGCTCTGAAGCGCGGATCCGTGCAGGAGATCCAGCGGATCAATGTGCTGCGCCGTCATGGTCTCGCCTACCGGACACTGATCGGACTGAGCCAGCAGGACATCGCGTCCTTTCGCGACGAGCGCCTTCAGTCCGTAGCTCCATCTACGACTGTCCGCGAGCTCGCTATCCTGAGCCACGTCCTTGAGGTCGCTATCCGCGATTGGGGCCTGCCGCTCGCAAAGAACGTCGTGAAGTTGGTTCGCCGTCCGGTTATCCGCAATGAACGGAGCAGGAGACTGACGGGCGACGAGGAGCGACGTCTGCTTGATGGCTGCGACGGCGGGCAGACGCCATACTTCAAGACGCTGCTTATCCTGGCGATCGAGACCGGGATGCGCCGAGGGGAGATCCTCGGACTGCGCTGGTCCGACATTTCGCACAACCGCCGCGTCATCACACTCGCCATGACCAAGAACGGCTCCGGTCGCGAGGTGCCTTTGTCTCAGCGGGCATTTGACGCCCTGATGGATTGGAGGGCTCGTGCGCCGGTAGATCAATCTATGGTCTTTCCAATGACGCCTGGAGCGCTTGAACAGGCATGGCGCCGATTGCTGATCCGGGTCGGGATCAAGTCGCTACGCTTCCACGATTTACGTCACGAAGGCGTCAGCCGTCTCTTCGAGCGCGGTCTGAACGTGATCGAGGTTTCCACGATCAGCGGACATAAAGAGCTCCGGATGCTTAGGCGCTACTCACATCTATCAGCCGACGATCTGGTCGCGCGCCTGGAATAGATTCATCTAAGGCTGACGACGTTGCCTTGCGCAACGTTTACATCAACCTTGCCTGAGAGCCGCATGCGTCAAGGTTGCGGGCAGAATTGACTGCAAATATGAATCTAAAGTTGCATATTTCCTTGCCGAGACCTGCGAAAATGCCGAATTTTCATTGCCGACCTTTACACGAAGTTTACATTAACTTGACGGATTTGTCCGTTTCGAGCGTTTTTGGCGTCTGTGTAAAGGTTGCGCAACCCGCCTGAGTTGCGTTGGTCGCTTGGTGACTCGTCTCCTGCCAGTCAACCAGCTGTGTCTGCCAAATTTCGCGACCGGCGCACGGTTGAGCCGGATGTGCAACGCTACCGACCCCTTAGGTGCCAGTGGCGAAAACATATTCACCGGCGTGCCAGGACGCAGCCGTAGATCAATTTATTTCAGCGTATCCTCGCATGGGGATTCGCGCCAGCCCGACACGAAGCTGACAGCAGTCGAGCGGCACCAAAGCCCCGCGTCGCCGTGGACGATCGAGCGCCGAGCGTCTACCTCTCTTTCATGTCCGCCCGGTGCCGTTGGACCTCCTCTGCCATGGCTGCGGCGATCCACGGTCGAGCTCTGGTCTATGAGCAAACATCGAAGTCCTAGAAGCAATTAAGCTGCACGATGGGGATGCATTCCGTAGTGGCGACGTTCCGGTGACCTATCCTCCCATGCCGCAAATCGACAGAGAGACTCACAGGCGAGCATCATCTGCCCGACGGCACAAGCTTCATCACTTTGATCAATGGAGCGCGCCTACGCGAAACCTCGAGTCGAAGCGCACAAGCCGACGCTTGAAAATTCTTTGGCGACCTTATGCGCTCGCCTTGCCGTCTCGCTATAACTGTAAGTGAGCAAGCGCTTGCCCATCATCGAAGAACAATAGCCGGACGATTTCTGTCGCCCGAAGGAGAACCTGTGCCAATGGATAAAGCAAAGCTTGATAAGCGGATTCAAGATGTCGTTCGCATGCGGACTGTCCTCCACCCCAGGGACTGGAAGGACGAGAGCCAGTTGATGATGAGGCGTTGGTTTGACTACCGCTTCATGTCCCCGGTGGAGGCGACGATGATCTTCGGACAGCACTACGTTGCTGGGCTCCGGCGTTATGTAAGGCGCAACTTTGATGTCGGGCTTGCTGAAAAGGTATCGGTCATCAAGGGAGCAATCCCCGCTGCCCGCGCACCCTGGTATACCGAACTTTGGCGCGCACGCGCTCGGACGGACGAGATGTTTGTCCCTTACGATTTGTTGGTCGACTTCAGCTTTGACTTTGCGTCGCGTCGGAAGCGTTACTGGACCATGAGGCCGGGCCAGCTTCATGCCTCGAAGAAGAATGGAGAGGCATGGCGGGCATTGTTCGACGAGCACGTTGAAGATGTGCTCCCGCTCCGCATGAAGAGCGTTGCAGAGATCCCGCACTACCGGGCAGAGAACTACATTGGTTTGCCGCCGCAGGAGCATTTTCGTGAGCTCATGCTTTCAGAGATGCGGCACGAGCACAGGCCGCTGGTTGATCAGATCGCAGACCGCGTGTTCATTAAGCGTCACCTGCCCCTGGAGCAGGCTCTGGCCCTTGCGCGCCCGAACACCGATCTCGCAGAACTTACGCGCCGTGCGAAGACCGCAGCCGACGATCGTGCCTGGGAGGTCAGGCCGGTCGTCAAGCTTGATGAAGCAGATCTACTCCCCAGCTGTTTCGGAATCGCCGAGACCATCGATGTCAATCGTGCGCCGTGCGACCTTTGCCCGCTAATAGCTAGATGTAGCGCCGCATCTGCTGAGGCCATCGATATCACCGTCAAGATCACCGGGTCCGCATCCCCTGTTCTGGACGCAGACCGGAAGCGGATCTCTATTAACGTCGCGAACCATCGTAGGAAGCCAGTTGCCGCTCCGGTCAAGTTTTGCCAATAAACGCCGAGCCGGGATGTAATCACTCCCTATTATAGCTCTTTCTTTCAAAGAGTATGTAAATATAGGGAACGATTAAGAGGTGATATCATACCGGCAAGTCGGTTAAGCCATCAGCTACGAAAATAGATAGCGTTCCAGGGAAAGCGCGGTTGCAGCCTTTTTCTATTTAAGGAAGCCAAAATGAACTTTACTGATATACGCCGGTTCTTTCGAAACCGCGTCAATTACTACGCCTACATCCGTGACAGCCACTGCGTGGGCGTTCACGACGGTTGCCGCTTGACTCTGCGTCAGCTGTGCGAATGCCTCGCTTTCGATCCGGAACCCTTCCCTCTCGAATACGAGCCTGAATTTCGCAGGCTCTGCGGCAAGCTCTACCCCATGTGGCGTGATAAGCGTCGCACCTATAGCGACGTGGTTGCCGTGCTAAACCAGAAGTTTGCAGAAGAGGAGGGACACGTGGCTACCTTCGCATGACGGAAAATGCACGCTGTGTCGACGAACGCCGTGCCACACTCAACCTGATTCAAATTGACGAGGTTGCTGTTCTCGCAGCAGCCGCCCAAGGGTGCGCGGGTGAATTCGGTATTCACCCGCAACATCGGCAACCGAGCGATGATCAATATCGATTGCCGCCCTAGCAGCGATGAGTTGTTCTGCTGTCATCGCTGGTCTCCGGCCAATTCGGCTGCCGCGAGCCCGAGCCGCAGCCATGCCCGCACGCGTTCGTTCGCTGATCAGCGACCGCTCAAATTCAGCCATCGACGCGAGGACATGCAGCAGCAGTCGGCCACCTGAGGTGCGGGTATCTAAGCTTTCGCTTAGCGATCGGAACTCGACGCCGCGCTCATTGAGATCGCGGACGAGCTTGAGTAGCTCGAACAGCGAGCGACCGAGGCGATCCAGTCGCCAGACGGTCAATATGTCACCATTTCGCAGGACTCGCAGCACTTCATTCAGTCCAGGTCGTGAAAAATTCGCGCCGGAGAAGCCCTCGTCGGTCAATACTCTGACGCAACCAGCCGCATTCAGTGCCGCGAGTTGAAGGTCCATGTTTTGCTCGGTCGTGCTGACGCGGGCGTATCCCAAATTGCGCATATCGATTCCGTTCTGATCCTGCAACCAGGATGGGTATTCACTACAGAATACCCGCCAAGGCATTGATTTAAAGGAACCTTTTTGTGCGGCATGGGGTTTCTGTTGACCGCGCTCGTGACGCTAAAGGAGATCAATACCTTAGCGCGACGTGTAGGAACGCTAGTTCGTTATGACGGAACCCTTCCCTTTTGTGTGCCAAGAAATCGAGAAACAAATTATTATGGCACGGCTTCCCGCAATCCTAGCTTCCACATTCTTGATCCTGCAACCGGTTTCACACGCTCAAGCTGGTGAGCTGGACACAATGGTAAATATGCTCGCTATGAAAATCGCCAGCATCAAAGTGCTCTCTCAGAACTGCAAGATTCCTGTCGATCCCATGTTGGAAGGAAGAGTCATCGAGACGCTTATCAAAGTTCCTGGCCTTTATGTCAGCGATGTCATGTCCCATTTTTCGAAGAGCTATGAGAGGGAGAAGCAATTTGCGGGTAAAAAATGCTATCCCGAGACACCCGATCAGATCGCGAGTTCAACGTCAATTTACAACACGACAATTCGCGATCTACGCGATTATGTCAGCAAAAATTATCAATAGATATGGTGATTTCGGTGGGACAATACTTGCACTAGGGCTGGCGGAGTAGATTTATCTATTTGCTGAGCTAAAAGCTCTTGTTGGCAATCAGCCATTTCTCCAGCGCGGTGATTACATGGGTTGCAGTCTGTCTCCGCGATGAAGGGCTCCGCCAAGCGAAGCATTGAGCTTTGGGAAACCCATCTCGGCCATCACATCGCCGACTTTCAGACGGCGCTTCGCAATGATCTCCTCGGTCCGCATTTTTGTAGCTGGCAACAGTCTCCTGTCCATCGCGACCCCGGCACCACCCGTTCCTGTTGACGAACTTGGTGCTATTGAGAAGCCTTGAGCTGCCAGCCTGCCCAAAAACGCCGTTTGCTCGGACTTCTTCGCCTTCTCGAATGCGTTCTTCAGCTCGTGGAGCCGAGTCCGGGTCTTCTTCAAGCCGGCAGCGATTGCGGCCTCGGTGATCGTCCTGTGCTTTCCCGCCTGTAGGTCTGCGTAGATCGCCGGGAACTCCCCCCTCAGTCGCTCTTCGTAATATGCGCTATCCCGTTTCTGCTTCTTCGGCATCTCAAAATCCATCCGGATAAAAATGTGGTCGATCTAAGCGCGCAGACACAAAAGCGCCAGAACGACTCACCGGCGCGCGTCGCTCGCATTCCGCGGCCGACATCGACCAACAGCTGAGAGCCAGCCGGTGAGCGCCAGTGAGTTAAGGATGAGGTATGGGAGCGACCTGTTGCACTACGCTGTCGCACCAGCCATTTTTCGACCTCAAATAGCATGGGTGGAGCATGAGCGAATCTTGGATGGTGCGCGACGACCGCGAATGTTTGGATGCCTTCTAGTGATGGCGACGATTAATGAGCTCGATGACGCCATGCAATTGATCGCGTTTCGCTATAGTGGCGTTCAGACTAAGGGCATTTTTGAACGCCGTCATCATCTCCTCCCGGGACGGCTCCGCGCTTTCAGGACTACGACCTTCGTTACGGGCGTAGTCAAACAGGGCATTTACATGAGCCAAAAGCAGCACCGCATCATAGAGCATATCATTCCGCTCGATTTCTTTCAGTTTTCGGTCTGCTTGAATTCGAGCGTGCTGGACCTGATACCAGGATACCAACGTGAAAGTCTTGGCCGCCTCTGCGTCGTCGATGTGCTCTATGACGCTTTTGAGTGTGCTCATCTCAAGGAGCGGCGGTTCGGGTTTCTCGGCCCCTTCCAGCAGGCTGAGGCAACACGATTGGACATATTTCGCCATACCACTGAGTGCGTCCGGCATTTGCGCCCGTGCGGCGAGCTTCTTGCGTTCCAAGCCGGCAGCGTGACGAATCTCCTCTCCGCGGCTTTGCTTAGACATGAGCTTGATTGTCCAGAGAGCTGCAATCAGCGCGATCAGAGCGCTAATTAGTGTCTGCCACTCACTGATAAAGCTCAATATGTCCGACATGTTAGATGTTCCTTTTGTAGAGCTGGGCTCGGTTGATAGAGGCGAAGGGAGCACTGGTGGAACAGTCATCGCTGAAGCTCCACCTTCTCCCAGCCCAGCATGTGCTCGTTCTTGTCGAGCCATGCCTTACGCTCCTGCCAGTCCGGCAGAACCCGTCCGACGAAATCCCAAAACTCCGGTTCGTGGTTGCGGTGCTTCAGATGGCACATCTCGTGGACCACAGCGTATTCCAGCACGGGCTTCGGGGCGAAGATCAGGTGCCAGTTGAGATTGATCTGGCGGTCCTGGCCGCAGCTGCCCCACATGTGCTTCTGGTCTTTGATCTGCACGCCGCGAGGCTTGAGCCCGTGGCGCTCACCATGCCTGCGGACGAAGTCGCGGGCGTCGTCGCGCACACGGCGTTTCAGCCACAGCCTCAGCGCGCTCTCGATGATTGCGTCGGAGGATTCAGGCGGCAGACCAGAGGGCATGCGGATATGGAAGCCGTTGCTGAAGCTGACCTCGACCAGCGAGCCGTCGAAGGGTTCGATGGTGAGCTTGGCCATCCGCCCACGGTAGGGAATCTTGGCACCGGTGACGAACTGGTAGACGCGTGTCTGCGCCTTGGCGCGCTCGGCCATGTGCTGCACGGTATCGATGATCCAGGCGCGCCTGCGATCCAGCACTGCGCAGATCTGTTCGTCGGTCGTTCCTTCCGGCACCAGGAGCTCGAAGGACTTTGGCGTAACGCTGAGACTCGCCTTGCGGGCCTTGGGCGATCGCCGCAGGTTATATTCGATCTCTTGGCTGCCGATGCGATAGACGGCCATGTCACTGCCTCGCGAAGTGCTTGAGGGCGTAGGCCTCGACCTCTTCCGGAATCTCCCTGAGCTGGGTGAGGCCAGCCAGATGTGCCATAGAACGCACCTGCTGGCGCAGGCTCTTGCGCAGTCCGTCCTTCTGCCACCAGCCTGATGGAGCGGTCACAGGGTCTGTGTAGAGACCTTCCAGCTGGATCGCCAGATCCTCGCCCTCCGGCCCCGAGGTAAAGCCGTTGAGGATCTGCAGGATGCCATAGGCACCGGGAGAGAGGCCCGCCTCAACATGGGCGGCATCTTCCGCCGTGATGTCCTTCGCCAGCTCTTCCGCCGCCTTCAGCTTCTCGCCCCAAGAGAGCTGTGCGCTTTCGAGCTTTTCCAGCAACTGGCGAAGGCGCTCGGAGAACTTGCCATATTGATGCGGGCTGTCGTCGATCCGCTCTGTTACGGTCTTGCGCAGCTCCGTCGTCTTGCGGATCGCCGCCGTCATCAGGTCTTCCTCGGTCTTGGCCTCGGGGTCGAAATCCTCCCAGAACTCCGGGTCCGTTATGTGGCGCAGCTTGACGGTGACGCTCAGACCCGTCGCCTCCAGATGCTTCTCCAGCATCTCGCGGATCTTCTCGCTGTAGTTCATCTGGTCAAAGGCCTGACGCTTCTCAAAGTGCTGGGTGCCATAGAGCAGGAAGTTGGCGACCCATTTCAGGTCGGCGGTGAAATCCAGAACGCTCGGGTCCGGGCTCAGCGTCTCATAGAGCGCGATGAAGCTGCGGGTCTTTGCCTTGAAGTCGAACCACTTGTCCTCGGTGCCGAGCAGCTTGATGAAGGCATCATATTCCGCCTTCAGCGCGTCCTTGTCGCTCGCCTTGCGCTTGAGTGGCTTCATCATCGCGGCAACAGCCGAGTGGGCAGCCTGCAGTTGGTTGCGCAGGTCGTCCAGGTCGCGCATGGCGTTCTTCACGTCATCAGCACGGTAGGAGGAGAGTGCTTCTTCGAGGTGACCGGAAACGCCGATGTAATCGACGATCAGCCCGTTGCGCTTCCTGGCGTCGGAAACGCGGTTGGTGCGGGCAATCGCCTGCAGCAGCCCGTGTTCCTTCAGCGGCTTGTCGAGATACATCACGCTTTCGATCGGGCAATCGAAGCCGGTCAGAAGCTTGTCGCAGACGATCAGGAACTGCGGGTCGTCGCCTTTACGGCCAAAAGATTTCTTCGCCAGCTTTTCCGCCTCGGAATCCAGGTAATGCGCTTTAAGTTTGGTGCGGATCGCCTGCTTGTGCGGATCCTCGCTCGGCTTGCTGTCTTCTTGGTTGATCGAATAAACGCAGGCCGACATGGCACCGGCGCGGGCCAGCGCTTCGGCTGGCTCTACGCCCTCGGCTCGCAGATCCTCGGCAATGACCTTGGTCAGTGCCTGCTTGTAGAGTATCACCGCCTCGCGGTCTATGGCGACGATCTGGGCCTTGAACCCATCCGGCTGGGCATATTGCTTGAAGTGGGTCCAGATGTCGTAGGCGATCAACGCGATGCGGCGGGGATGCTTGACCAGATCCTCGATCTGGACGCCGCGTTTCTTGATCTCGTTCAGCTTGTCGTCGTCCAGTTCGGCAAACCAGGTGTCGAACAGAATGTCGATCTTAGCCTCGTCGATATGCCAGTCGGTCTTGCGGCCGGTATAATAGATCGGCACAGTCGCGCCATCGGCCACGGCGTCGTCAATGCCGTATTTGTCGAGATAGCCTTCTCCGGGCAAACCGAAATTCTCATAGGTGTTCTTGTCGTCCTTCTTCACAGGTGTGCCGGTAAAGCCGAAGAAGCGGGCATGGGGCAACGTCGCGCGCAGATAGGCGCCGAGATCCTTTTCCTGGGTGCGGTGGGCCTCGTCCACCATCACGATCCAGTTTTCGGAATTCGCAATCGCCTCCTTCGAGCCTTGGAACTTGAAGATGGTGGAAAGCGCCGTATGTCCGTCCTTGCCGCTGCGTATCAGCGTGTGAAGATCCTTGATGCTCTCGATCGCCGTCGGGTTCGGCAGTCCGCAAGCGGTGAAGGTGCCGCTGATCTGGCTGTGCAGGTCCACCCGGTCGGTCAGCACCAGAATGTTCGGATTGGCGAGCCGCTCGGTCTGGATCGTCCGGTGTGTCTTAAGCTTCAGCGCAGCAAACACCATGGTCAGCGACTTGCCGCTGCCCTGGGTGTGCCAGATCAGCCCCTGCCGGTGCTTGCCCTCGATGACACGGTCAACGATACGATTGACGGCGCGGAACTGTTGGTAGCGGCAGATCTTCTTGATCGTGCCGGTCTCGGTCTTTTCGAACACGACGTAGTGCGCGATCAGGTCGAGCAGCCGGCTCGATTCCAGCAGGCACCAGAGACCCTTGGCGAGTGAGTCGGGAAAATCGGCATCAGTCTTCGGCCAGGGATCGCGCCATTCGGCGAAATATTTGGAGCCGGACCCGGTCGAGCCATAAAGCACCAGCGCACCGTCGGTGACAATGTTGAAGACATTGGAGAAGAACAGGCGCGGAATATCCTGCTCGTATTGCTTGATCTGCTCGAAGGCCTCGCCTGTCTTGTCCTTGGTGTTCAGCGGGCTTTTTGCCTCGATTACCACCAGCGGAATGCCGTTCACGTAAACAACGATATCGGGTTTACGCGTGTTCTCCGCCTTCACCAGCAGCTGGTGCGTTACGGAAAATTGGTTGTTGCGAGGGTCTAGAAGATCGATAACACGCAGCGTCTGCTGCGTTTCCTGACCGGTCACTTTGCGGGCATAGTCACCGCGCAGAACCTTTAGCCAGACCTCGTTGTCGCTGATCGCCGCAAGCTCGCCATAGGCGGCCTCGGCAGAGGTGCGGTCGATACCGTTGATCCGCATAAGCGCGTCGATCAGATGCAGGCGAAACAGGACCTGGTTCTCGCCATCACGAAGACCTGCATGCTCCGCTGCGGTTAAGAAGCCATAGCCCATGGCCCTCAGATGCTCGATCGTGGGGCGCTCGGCAAAATGCCATTCGGGACCATGGCTCATCGGGCGCTTACTCCGCAGCCATGGACAGAGCCTCGCTGACCCGCTTGCGGCCGGTCAGGAGGTCGGACATCAGGGCGGTTTTAGCAGCGCCAAGAGCACCCAGTTTTTTGTTTTCAGCACTAATATCGTCTTCGACTGATTGAACTGCCTCGGCTATCTTAATCTGCTCATCTATCGGGGGAAGTGGAACGCAAAGGCCTCGAAGGACCTTCTGAGAAATATTCGTTTGCGACTGTGCCATTCCAGATTTCTTCTTGACGACCTCGCTCTGGGCGGCAGCTGAAGAAAGCCATAGGCTGAGGAAGCCGGGCAGACATTGCGCCGGATTAGTCTGAATTCGTATGATCTTATCGGACAGCATAAGCCTCTCTGGCGTGTTGGTTACCAGAGCAACGACGCCGGTTCTATCGACTGGCCCAGCCCTTGTGATCAAGACATCACCTGTCTTGACCTCAATTTCTGGCCTTGGTGTCAAATTACCTGGAAGCTTCTTATTTTCATTTGGCCGGTATCCGTCCCATATAACCGCTGACGTCTTGAGTATCCCCCATTCTCCCTCGGCAGCAGCAACCTTCTCGCAGTCAGGGCTCCACCCAGAGTCAATCGATGCCGCGACGTTCGATACCTGAAAAACCTCCCATCTCTCTGGGATCTCCCCAATCTCCGTCTCTTTGAAGCGTGTGTGGCCGATACCTTTGGTGAGCAGGCGTTCCAGCACACCCTGCTTGACGTTTCTGGTCTGCTCGATCACCGCCCGCGTTGCCGCAATGGCCGCATCGACGCTGGACAGAGTTTCGGCGATACGGCGCTGTTCGTGGAGTGGGGGGACCGAGATGGGCAGCGAGCAAAAAGACTTCCAATCGGTTTTCTTTCGCTTTCCGTCTTGGTTACCTCCCTCGGTAACCTTGTTAACCTCGACTAAGAAGTCACTGGTTTTGACGTAGAGGTCAAAAAAATCTCTCTCGATGGCTCCTTTGAGACGAAATGTTACATAAGCTGGGCTCACAATGCCGGCGTCGCAGACATTCAGCCTGCCGATTGCGCCGTAATATAGAGACATCGGATCGTAGGAGTATTCGCCGCTCCTAACTACCTTGTAGTTGCTTGAAGATGCGTTGGCGATGCGTTTGTTAAACTTCTCTGACTGGAATACAATGCCGTTGCTTTTTGTAACGCTCAGTGGCGGCAGGTTACCTACGCTGTCAAGAACCTTGAATTCTTCCACGAATGACTCGAGCGTCGCTAGCGACCACCCGCTCGGAACCTCACGCGACATAGCCCAGCTCCCGCAGAAAGCCCATCATCCGCGTTTCAGCCGCATCGCGCTCGGCCTGGAGCTCCACCAGCTTTTCCACTTCCGCCGCGACATCGACCTCTTCAGACTCCTCGCCCAGATGCACATAGCGGCTGATATTGAGGTTGAAGTCGTTCTCTTCGATTTCACTCACAGGCACTACCCGCGCCAACCGCTCGGCATCGGCGAAGTCGCCATAGGCCTTTGCTAGCGCGGCGACATTTGCCTCCGACAGATGGTTCTGTGCTTTGCCTTCAATGAAACGTTCGGCGCCGTTGACGATCAGGATCTGGCCCTTGCGCGCCGCCGGTTTCTGTTTGCGCAGGATCAGGATGCAGGCCGGAATGCCCGCGCCATAAAACAGATTCGGCGCCAGGCCGATGACGGCCTCGATCAGATCATCCTGGATCAGCCCCTCGCGGATCCTGCCCTCCGCGCCACCGCGAAACAGCACGCCATGCGGCAGCACCACCCCGCAGACGCCATCTTCCTTGAGGCTCGCCACCATATGCTGCACGAAGGCGAGGTCGCCATAGGATTTCGGCGGGCAGCCATAGCGGTCGCGGCCATAGGCATCGCCCTTCGACCAGACGTCATGACCCCAGCTTTTCAGCGAAAAGGGCGGGTTGGCCAGCACCCGGTCGAATGTGCGAATGGCCTTCACGCTATCGCCCGTCAGGTGCTTCGGCTCCAGCAGCGTATCGCCGCGCGCCACCTGCGCGTCGTCGATGTCATGCAGGAACAGGTTCATCTGGCATATGGCCCAGGTATTGAGGTTCCGCTCCTGCCCGAACAGCGAAAGGCTTTCGGGGTTCTTGCCCTGCTTTTCCAGATGATGCACGGCTTCCAGCAGCATGCCGCCCGAGCCGCACGTGGGGTCATAGATGGACATGCCTTCTTCCGGCTTCAGGCACTCGACAATCAGCCGCACGACCATCTTCGGCGTGTAGAATTCCCCGCCCTTCTTCCCGGCATCATCTGCAAACTGGGCGATCAGATATTCATAGGCCTGACCCAGCACATCCGGCTCGACATCGCCGTTGCGCAGCCGGTAGGTCTCGAAATGCTGGAGCAGCTTTTCCAGCATGGCATCCGGAAAGCGCTCCTTGTTGTTAAAATCGACATCCTGGAAGACGCCGCGCAGCTTTATGTTCGCGTCTTCAATTATGTGAAACGCACGGTTCAGGTGCGTTCCAATATCGGTGGTGTGCTTGCGCACATCCCTCCAGAAATGGCCCTTGGGGATATCGAAGCGGTGTTGATCAGGAAGCTCAGCGATCTCCTGGTTGGCATACAACGACATCGCGGCTTCATACTCTTCCTCCCAGACATCCGAGAGGCGTTTGAAGAACAGAAGGCCGAAAATGTAGTGTTTGTAATCACCGGAATCGATCGATCCCCGCAAAATATCCGCCGCCCGCCAGAGATGGTTTTCCAGCTGCGAAAGGCTCAAAGTCGTCACGTTATTTATTCCCCGTCATGCTCAGCGCTCACAATAGCAAATCGGAGCCGCGTGGCAATTTATCTGGACATCGGCGCAAAGGCGAATAGAACTTTGTATGCAATTTCTGATCTTCACCGGAGTAAATTTTGAGCGATATCAAGCTGTTTCATTTCCATGGTGCCCAAGTGACGGAGCTTGCCGGTGCTGCGGTCCAAGTCGAGAAATCGCTCCAAAAGTTATTCGAGGCAAACCTAGAAGCTCTCCTTGGAATTCGATTTCTCGCCAGCGAACATTCAACTGGTGCAGTCCATGGCGGCAGGATTGATACGCTGGGTGTGGATGAAGACAATTCGCCCGTCATCATCGAATATAAGCGTTCGGTCAATGAGAATGTCATCAATCAAGGGCTCTTCTACCTCGATTGGTTGCTGGATCATCGCAAGGAGTTTCAATGGCTGGTGATGGAGCGCCTGGGGCCGGATGTAGCTAAAGCCGTCGATTGGACTGCGCCGCGTCTGCTTTGTATCGCCGGCGATTTCACGCGGTATGATGAGCATGCAGTGAAGCAGATAGCCCGAAACATCGAGCTTATCCGTTACCGTAAGTTTGGTGACGACCTGCTGATGATTGAGCTTGTCCACGCACCTAAATCGGCGAGGACTATTGTTCCCGTAGCTGGCAAGGCTGCGACTACGGATACCACTCCAAAAGACGAATCCGACGAAAGCGATCCTTATTGGAGAAATCGGATGGCCTATCGTCTCTCCCAGTCGTCAACCGAATTGCGCGACATCTACGACGCCGTGCAACAATTTGTTTTGGGGCTCGGTGACGATGTGCAGGTGAAGGAATTGCAACAATATACGGGATTTAAGCGCTTCAAAAATTTCGTGTGCCTGCAGATTTATCCACAGGCGCGATGCGTCGTCGCATACCTAAAATTGGATCCCTCCACGGTGGAGCTTGAAGAGGCGTTCTCTCGTGACGTTAAAAATATTGGGCACCACGGGACTGGCGATCTGGAACTCTCGCTTAAGTCGATGACGGATTTCGAAAAAGCACAGCCCCTTTTTCGGCGGGCATACGAGTGGGGATGAACATGAGAGCGAGTAAACGTGACGATTTTTCTGCCGCAGTAAAACGAATTGCAGCTCAAAGAGTCGCCTATCGCTGCTCAAGCCCAGCCTGCGACCGTGTCACTGTCGGACCTGATACTACGGTAGTTGATGCGGCGATCTCGATTGGTAAAGCCGCTCACATCCATGCCGCTTCTCCCGGAGGGCCTCGTTACGATGGGACGCAGATGCCTGCGGAGAGAGCCTCGCTCGCAAACGCGCTTTGGCTATGCAGTAACTGCGCGACGATGATTGATGTAAATGGCGGTGCCTCGTTTCCAGCTACACGGCTCAAACAATGGAAGGAAGAGGCTGAGGCTCGGGCTTCAAAGGAGCTTCAGACCGGACAAATTGAGCTACATGTTCCGGCCTTCTTGAGAAACTACATTTACATAAATTATATCAACACCCCGCGACTCCAGTTTTTTGTATCAGACCTGGACAAAGAGTCACCTGTATTCGTTGAGACCAAAACTGGTTTTCCGGATGGAAGCATGATCTGGCACCTGTCTCATCTCGGCGAAATTGTCTCCAATCTCCATATAGGAGCGATTGAGCTACTCGACTTGTTCCCCCTGTCTGAGGATTTCATTGGATCCGTCATATCCGTAAATGAAATGTTTTATACGAGGAACGGTGTTCTCCCTGGGCGGGAAGACCATACTGACATTGTAGAGAGCTTTGATCTCAAGAAATCGCCACACATTTATTTGAAGGCAGATGGGTTCAAGGTCATATCCCCTTACGATCCGAGATGGGTGACAACTTCTACGGCATTTTCGGCCTTTCGAGGCGGGCGACAACGATTCGCGGGCCTGTTTATACTCAAAAGCATTGATTTTGAGGAGCGACAGCTTCTCTTATCTCCATTAGTGATGGGTTTACCCATTCCGCCCGGCTTGGAAGGGTTTTACAAACGATCTTTCACTTAGAGAGAGGGCACTATCACGGCACGGACTACCTCTAAAAACGAACGCCAGCCTGTTATTCTCCCTAAGAGGAGCGCGCAACGCAAGCGTTCGCGCATGCGGAGAGGTGGCAGAGTGGTCGAATGCACCGCACTCGAAATGCGGCTTACCTGCAAATCCCGCCCTCGCCTTCGATTAAGGCATCTGCTTCTTTTGAACCGGACAGGCGCGCGGCAAGGCTTATCAACACCGGCTTCCAGAGTGCGGGAATGTCGCAAATTGAGCGATCGCCGTAGTGGATGATTGGGAGACCAGATGCCGCGAACGACTTGCGAACGCGGGTCACCGGCAGAAGTGTCGGATCATCGATCATTTCCCGCGAGTGCATCGAAGACAAGTCCGGTGAGAAAGTTCGACGATTGCGCATCGCCGCATACTTTGGCAAGCCAACCGTCAGCCAGCGCTTCCGATTGAGTGATACGCAGCCAAATATAAAATTAGCGCAAATGCCAGTGAAAACCGGTAACGTTGCCCGGCGCCATCTCGCGACCAGAGATGATAACCAACTGAAGGACTTCTGATGGGCTGGAAGACGCCGAAATTCGAGTACGTAAATGGCTACAAAATCGTTGAAGTAGACGGTCCGATCTTCAAGGTATTCGACGGCAATCGTCAACTCGGAGACGATTTTCCCTATTCCGGCGAGGCTATTGCTCACGCTAAGTTCTTGCCGAAACGCGAGCCGCACCAGTAGGCGAGAACACGGCTGATGACTGTCCCGCTTCCTTCGACACTGGAGCAGCTCGGCTGGTCTGCATTTTTTGCGGATCAACTCAGAGACGGCGACGCTGGCCTCGCGTCCAGGCGTATATCATCTGTCCACCGCTCGCGCATCGAGGCAATCGATATGACAGGGCCCGTTCGCCTGGAGCTCCCGGGCAATAGTAATACGGCCGACTTCGCAGTCGGAGACTGGATACTTGCCGACCCGCTGACGGGCATGTTTGTCAAACGTCTCGACCGAAAAAGCCTGTTCCAGCGAAGGCCGGAAGGCGGACGTGGCCTGCAACTCATTGCCGCCAATGTTGACACCCTACTGGTAGTTACATCGTGCAATGCAGATTTCGATCCCGCACGTCTCGAACGTTATCTGATAATGGCGGATCAAGCCGGAAGCGAACCGGTCATCGTGCTGACCAAAGCTGATACTGCGGAAGACGTCGGCCGGTTTCAGTCACAGGCGGAGGCTCTGCAACGCGACCTGCCAGTCATAGCGCTTAATGGACGCTCGGCCGATGCTGTCGCCTTGTTGAGGCCATGGCTGGGTAAAGGTCAGACCATTGCGCTGGTAGGGTCCTCCGGCGTCGGAAAGTCAACGCTTGTAAATACGCTGACCGGATCTCATACGAAGCAGAAAACCGGCACTATTCGTGAATATGATGCGCAGGGTCGGCACACCACGACGGCGCGATCCCTGCATGCGGTTTCAGGCGGCGGCTGGGTCATAGACACGCCGGGTATAAGGAAGCTCTATGTCAGCGACGTTACCAATGGAATAGATACGCTGTTCGCCGAGATTACCGAGCTGGCGCCGTTGTGCCGGTTTCGCGACTGTACCCATGCTCATGAACCAGGATGCGCCGTTCAAGGCGCTGTCGCACGCGGCGAGCTTGGTGCCGATCGGCTAGAAAGGTGGCGAGGTTTGCACGCTGAAAATGCCGACCGGACGCCAGTGGTGAGCGGACCGCGCGGCAACAAGGTCAACAGGAAGAAGCATCATCTGCTTCGACCGTAGACATTCAATCCACCGGCGTAAGTCTTATCAGATCTTGAGCCTGCGAGTGTGACATAGGCATTCCCCTTTACGCTCTAGTGCTTAAACGAATCCTCGCGATGCCATTTTAAAAACTGGGGATGCGGGCGTTCGTGAAAACCCAGCGGCACGATCGCTCTTCCGGTCTTGTTGACAATATCTCGGATGCTGTCGCGATCGTTCGCATGAACGGTTGTTATCTGAGCACTCGACTGCGCGCGAGCACATCCAACTTTGTGCAATGCACAAATTTCGGAGGAATAGGTATGAATTTCGGATTTTTAGATACATATCATCCGAAAAAATTCGGTTAAAACTCTCCCAACTCAAGGAGAGACACCATGACGGACACGACATCAGAATTTGATGGGTCAACGATTGGCCTGGAGGCCGCAGAGGAACCCGCATGGACCGCCGCAACCTGGTTTGCGGTTCTTTCGATGGCGGCCACCAGCTTTGCGCTGGTATCGGCCGAGTTTTTGCCCGCAGGTTTGTTGACGCCCATGGCGCGAGATCTCGGCATTACGGAGGGTACGGCGGGACAGGTTGTCACGGCGACGGCCTCCGTGGGTGCTGTGACCGCGTTGCTGAGCAATGTTCTCATCGGCAAACTGAACCGCAAGACCGTGCTTGTCGGTCTCAGTGCGCTGGCGATCGGCTCCAACATTCTCGCATCAGTTGCTGCCGATTTCTGGCTATTGCTGGTCGGCCGGGCCGGACTGGGTATTGCGCTCAGCGGTTTCTGGGCGCTTTCGGTTGCTGTCGTGGCGCGGCTCGTTGGCGCGAATTCGACCGGGCGCGGCATGGCTATCGTCACACTCGGCGTTTCACTGGCCACCATTGCGGCTCCCTCCATGGGCGCCTTGATCAGCGACTGGGTGGGATGGCGCATTGCCATGTCGATGACGGCGGGGCTTGCGATTATTGCCATGCTGCTACAAATATTCAGCCTGCCCTCGCTGCCGGCAAGTACAAGCAACAGTCTTTCCGATGTTTTCCGCCTGACGCGGCGGCGTAGCGTTCAACTTGGGATGCTTGCCATCCTGTTGCTAATGACGGGGCATTTTGCCGGTTCGGTCTATGTGCGTCCCTTCCTCGAACAGGTGACGCTGCTTGAGACCACGCCGATTGCTCTCGCCCTGCTCGGCTTTGGCGTCGCTTCCGTGATCGGCAATGTGCTGGGAGGCCGCATGGCAGACACCAGTATCCGCCTCGCGCTCATCGTTACCGCCTCCCTGATGGCATTTGCAACAATCGCCCTCGTCCTATGGGGTGTTCATAGCAGCGCCGCATTCGCGCTCGTCGCGCTCTGGGGCCTTGCCTTTGGCATGGCGCCCGTGGTGCTGCCGACCAACCTTTCCCGCGGCGCACCCGACGCGCTGGAGGCGGCAGGCAGCCTGATGGTTGTTTCTTTCCAGGTGGCTATCAGTATCGGGGCGGTTGTCGGCGGCTATATCGTGGATTCCTACGGTGCCACTGCGCCGCTGGCGCTGACCGCGATCCTGGCGGCATCCACGGTCGCACTTGCCTTGCTGCAGCGTCGCGATTGACCCTGTCGGTGACGGCAGATACCTAAAACGAAAGTCCTGCCCGGAATTCGGTCCGGGCAGGACATTTGTGAAAAGCAGATTTTTCTTGCCGTCGCTCTGGTTACTTGCGGTAGGAAAGACCACCCCAGATACGGCCTTCGTCTCTGTGCCGGCCACCGTGTACTGCGCCGATATAGGCAGCGGCAGCGGAAACGAGTGCGGAAGCGGCCAGCAGGAACGCAGTCAGAATGCCTGCGACGCGCGCTTTTTCTGCAGCATCCGCAGCCTTGGTCTTGGCGTCGTCCAATGCCTTCTGCGCCTCAGCCTTCACGGTCTCTACCTGCTTCTGCGCTTCATCGACCTTCTTCTGCGCTTCCGCCCTCACGGCCTGCACGCGTTCAACCGTCTGGTTTACACGCGTTTGCGCATCCGTCTGGCTGATGTTTGTGCGGGCAGCGATTTCACTAAATCCGGGACAGCATTTCCGCTAATTCGCGGACAGCGATTCCGGTAAATCCCGGACAGTCTTTCGGCATAAAGAGATCGACTTTCGCACGCGCCGTTTTGCCATTCTGGACCTCGATTTGAACGAGGGGCTGATGAATGGGGAGGCGGAAGCAGGTGAGACTTACTGACGTGAAGGACATTCGATCGATATTGCGACTGACGCACGAACAGGGGCTTTCGGTTCGTGCGATATCGGAACGGCTGAAGATCAGCAAAACGACCATTTCGACCTACCTGCTGCGGGCGCGTGAGGCCGGGCTGACGGGCTGGCCGTTGCCACCTGGGCTGGACGATGATGGCATTCTGCAGCGCCGCCTGTTCCATCGTCGCGGCCGTCCGCCCCAGGACATGCACGAACCCGACTGGGGCAAGATCGCCAGTGAATTGAAGCGGAAGGGCGTGACACTGACGCTGTTGTGGCAGGAATATCGCGAACGGCAACTCAACAGCGTAAGGATTGAGATCGATAAGATCGAAACCGAGATCAAAGACTGGCACCGCGCAAATGAAGTCAGCCAGCGTCTTGCGACAATCCCGGGTATCGGACCCATAACTGCCAGCGCGATTGTTGCAGCGGTTCCGGATGCAACACTATTCAAGTCATCGCGCCAATATGCAGCTTGGCTTGGCTTAACGCCAAAATCGCATAGCAGCGGCGGGAAGGAACGGCTTGTAGGAATTAGCAAGCAGGGGAACGGATATATTCGGCGACTTCTGGTCCTTGGGGCGACTGCAGTCACCCGGTTCACTCGCCAGGGTCACGGCATCAAAATCTGGGCATCCCAATTGCTCGACCGCAAACCGAGCAGACTGGTAACGGTGGCGTTAGCGAATAAATTGGCACGCATCGTCTGGGCCTTGCTGATCCGGAAGCAATCCTACGCAGCGACGGTTGCGTAACACCTATCCACATTCGAGGCATATCTTCTCGAAGTGGTTTGCATGAGGACTGAGTATTGATGACGAACCGGTCGAACCGGGGATTGGGACAACCCTTCCGAGCCAAGCGCTTCGTGCGCGTAGAGGTGATTGGGATCCAATCTGCGGACTTCATCAAGGCCCGCGGCCATATGTGCGCCGCACATCGAGGCCGGACACATGGCTGCACCCGACCGCACCGAAACTTACTTTTTCCACTTGCAAAAACGGGGCCGTCCACACATGGCTCGGTTTGTCTGACCAGTTTCGGGCGTTTTGCTAAGTGGATTCCCGCCTCGATTATGCCGCCACCATCATTGGTGCCGGCGCGTTGAAGTAGGCCTGATTCGGCGTATGCCGGTCAAGGGATGAATATGGGAGACGGCTATTGTAAAAGGACAGATATCGACCAATGCTGACGCGAGCCTCGGACACGGTCTTGTAGACGTGGAAGTAGACTTCCCCGTATTTGATCGACCGCCAGAGCCGTTCGACGAAGACGTTGTCATGCCACGCACCCTTGCCATCCCTCGATATGGCGATTTCCGCCTTCTTCAGCACCACCGTGAAGTCCAACGAGCCTGCTGAGAATACCGCTGATTGAAAAAAGGCGGGCGTCAGGATCTATAGTTTGATACTGACATGCCGCACCCAGGGGCGCGGAGCCGCATACTTGGCTTAGCTCGTGATCAATGAGTTGCCGCAGCGCGACAACATCGCCCAAATCGAAGATCTCCTGCCGGTCAAATCTCCCCAGACCGCGCGCGCCAATCACAGCTGGTATCGTTAGCCACTTCACGTAGCCTGGGAAGGCATAGAACAGCGTCGTCAATTTGGAGGCTAACCCATCCTTTTGACTTAATCAGTGATGATTTCCGGCGCAACGGACATACCCACCCGCAAACGCTCTAGGAAGGGTTGGCCCGGCTCAAGCTTGATCCGCACTGGTAGCCGTTGAACGATCTTCGTAAAATTCCCTGTGGCGTTGAGTGGTGCTATCGGTGCGAAACTTAGCCCGCTCGCAGCACCGATGCTTTTAACGGCCCCATTCAGCTTCACTCCTGGAACGGCGTCGACTTCAATCGTGACGCGTTGTCCCGACTTGACATTTGCAAGCTGCGTTTCCCGATAATTGGCACGAATATAGATCTCATCGAGGGGGACGACGGAAACGAGCGTGGTGCCCGTCGCAACGAACGCACCCTTCCGTAACGCCTTTTGGCCAATCATTCCTGAGATCGGGGCCTTGATTGTGGTGTATGACAATTTCAGCTCTGCCTCGTCTCGCGCAGCATTCGCCTTACTCAATGCTGCCTCTGCACCCTTCAAGTCACTATGTAGAATTGGCAACTGACTGGTGGCAGCATCGAAAGCAGCGACATGACTTGCTTCTAAAGCCGTTGCCGCCGAAAGCGATGACTCTGCCTGTTCGAGTGCCTGAATCGTAGACGATCCATTTTTCGCGAGTTGTCGCTGTCGAACTGCTACCGAGCTGGCGAGCGCGAGTGCAGCTCTATCGGCGTCAACCGTAGCACGTGCCTGCGCGATTAGCGCACTTTGGCGTAAAATTTGAGCTTGCGTAGAGTTCACCGCCGCCTCAGCCACACCAACCAGCGCCTCGGCCTGATCGGCTTCAACTTTATAATCCCTTTGATCAAGAATGGCGAGAACGTCGCCCTCCTTCACCCACTGATCGTCTTCAACGAGCACATCGGATATAACCCCTGATACTCGCGAAGACACATTAGTATAGTCCGCCTGCACATATGCATCATTTGTCCATTGCCTGTCAGCCTCTGATTCAGGTTTGTTGAAATGAGCATAGGCAAAGGCAAGAACAATGGCGGCGGTGCCGCCGACCCCGTAAGAGGTGTAATTTTTCATAAGACGTGTCCAGTTAAGGTTTGTTGTGATTTTCTTCAGCATACGTAGGAGGGGGGATGTATTGAGCCAGCAATACGACCGGGACCAGGATGAGGGCGAGGCATCCGAGAACGCGGTAAATGTCTGCGGTTGCGAGCGTCGCGACCTGCGGTGCAATTAGCGCCACGAGTTCGGATGGGGTGTAGTTTTGAGGAACCACGGCATCGACTGCCCCAAGACGATCCACCAGGATCTCTGAATGAAACCGCTCCCTGAGTTCGAGCAGCCGACCGACCGCCGCCCCCCCCATAAGTGAGCCGAGGGCACGCAACGTATTAACGCAACCAGAAATATAGGGTCCCTCACTTGGATGGACGACACTTGTCGTTAGAAACAACAGGGGGACAACCGCCAGCGGTTGCCCGATTGCCTGCACCAATTGAAGCGTCAGGAACTCCCGCCATATCCAGCTGCTATCTAGTTGCGCGCCCCAGAAACACGCAACCGCTATGAAGCATAGGCCCGTTGCCAGAACGAGCCGGGCATCCACCCATTTTTGATAGATCAGCACCGCGACGAGAGACCCGAGAAGGACCTGGGGGAGGCCTATCAGGAGTGCGATTGGCGCATTGTCCGCAGAACGATAGCCCCACACAAGAGACAGAAAATTGGTCGGAACAACTGCCCCCGAGGCGAACACGATCAACAAGAAAACGAAGGCGGACAACAGGATTCCAAGGTTACGACGCCCTAAGAGCTGGAGCTTTACAAACGGCATCGGGTGGTGCCATTCCGTCAATGCATAAAGCAGCGTCGAGACAATCCCGAACGTCAGCGCCCAGCAGATCACCGGCGAATTGAACCAGTCCAGCCGGTTGCCCTGGTCTATCGCAATGGCGACTGCGATCAACCCCGGCGCGCCTGTCGCCAATCCCTTGAGATTTATTCCTGAGAACCTCGACCACTGGATATGTTCCCTGGGGAACCCCCACCATACCATCATGACCGAGAACGGCGCGAAGATCAGGAATTGCCAGTAAATCCACCGCCAATCTACAAGAACGTCCGTCCAGATCCCTACAAGCCAAACCGAGATGTTCGGTACAAATGTTGCCGTCATCGCGTAAAGAGCAAGGCCATGCAAGCGCAGGTTCAAAGGGAGGATCCTTAACGCTGCTGACATGAGCAACGGAATAAGCCCGCCCGCAGCAACGCCATGAAGAAATCTCATAAGACATAGCGTGTTTATGTTGGTAGTCAGCGGGGTCAGGATGGCGAGGACGGAGGCCATTGAAATCATAACAAGGTGGTAGCGCCGCATTGCGAAGGTGACGGCAAACCAAGATGCGAACGGCATGACGGCCAACTCGCCCGCCGCGTAGCTTGTGTTGACCCAAGAAAATTCGTCGAGCCCGAAACCCAATCCACCACGCATATCTGCGAGGCCGAGAGAGCCTGACCTGCTGTTTAACCCGGCCGTAATGGCACCGATGAACACGCCGGAGAGACCGACAAGTGATCTGATATTCAGGGTGCCGATTTTGAATTTCACGTGATGCTGTTGTTCCATGTTGCCTCTGTGCCTTTCGTTGGTCTCTTAAGCACCAACTCAGTACACCGCCGCGCTGATATCGATGGCGCTCTATTCCAGTATCCGGTTGCTCGGATTTGCAGTGGCAGAACGGGCGCCCGATTATTCCTAACCACTTCAAGCTTCCCGACAATCCAAACGAATGTTTGGGCGCTGACGTCGCAAACGTTAATCGGAGCAAACGACACAAGCGCCCTAATATGATCCAGACATTTCTATTCGCGAATTATCTGCCGCGACGTGACTTTGAGAACATTGCCCAAGGTCCTAGGATATTCCTCCCATTGAGCCTTGCCCGACTTCGCGGCATTATCGAATGGAAGTCTGTAGGCAATACATCGGGACGACCAGCCAAACGATGGTTTGCGTTGACGGTTGGCGGGGGGCCGCCGACCTTACGGCGCACAAGAAGGAATGATCCCAATGCTATACGATATCACGAAGAACCTAACTCTGAGCCGCTTCGAGCTGCCAATCAATGAAGAGGCGGTCGCGGCAGCCTACTACCGCGAGGAAGACGGCGTTATTGTTCTGGTCCACACCGAGGTGCCCTTCGAGTACGCCGGCCAAGGCTATGCCACCCGGCTGGCGGACGCGATTTTCGCCAGCCTTCGGGCAACCAATGAGAAAATTCGGCCTAGGTGCGGGTTCATGGCTCGGTATGCCACTCAACATCCGGAGTTTAACGATCTCATTCCCCGACGCTAAGGTTGGTCGAGACTTCAGGTGGTCAGGTAGTCGGAGGGGGCATGGATGATATGGTAGAGGCGAGGACCTCGGACTGAATCGAAGGCAGCTTGAGGAGATGTTCAAGGTATACATCGATCTGCGGCAAGTCGCTCCATAGCCTTGCTAATCCCAGATACTTCAAACGAACCAGACTGACCGCCCAGAAGAGGTCGGCCAGCGTCAAGTGGGCTGCGCAAAGCCAAATGAATTCTTTTTGCCGCAAGTCATCGTCGAGCTTGAGAAGAATGTCCCGGGTGAAACCGCGGAGATCTTTCTGGAAGCCGGGATCGTGGCGGACTTCTCTGCCGCCAGCTTCCTTCGCGATCTTCGCCTGATACGCAGCAACGAGGTAGGCGTCTGCTTCGTTGGCTTTGATTAACGCGGTCAATGCTTCGATCTTCTCCTCGTAGACCGAAGACATCGCCTGCTTGATTGGCTGAGGGCGCCTGTCGTCTTCCGGATGAAAACCATAGAGGAGGCCAGGATGCGGAGTTAGATCGACTGCGTTGAGCTGTCTCTGCACGTTCTCCAACTGAACGAGATCCGTTGGAACGAGCCGGTTCGTTCCCGGCAGAACGGCGTCTATGTGGACGGATAGGAGCAATCGCGGTACTCGGACAGGCGGGTGGAGGCATGAGATGACGAAACCAAAAGTGCTGATCGCGTTTTATTCACGCAACGGCTCGACCGATATTTTGGCGAATGCGATCGCCGAAGGCGCGGTTCAGCAAGGTGCAGAAGTGCGCCTACGGCGCGCGAGGGAGCTTGTCGGAGAGGACGTAATATCCCAGGTTCCCGGTTGGCGCGAAAGCGCGCTCGCCATGAATGAGAAGTACGAGGCGCCCACCGAGGCGGACGCTGAATGGGCGGACGCAATCGTCTTCGGCACGCCTACCAGGTTCGGCTCCATCTCATCGGAGCTCAAGGCATACATCGACGCTCTGGGCGGCATCTGGTTCCAGGGCAAGTTGAATGGAAAGGTCGGATCGGTGTTTGGTTCGACATCGTCAAAGCACGGTGGAAACGAGTCGACCCTGCTATCCATCTACACGCCAATGGCGCACCTCGGCCTGATCATCGTGCCCCTCGGCTACGCAGATCCGGCCATGTTCAAGGCGGGCAAGCTTCTCGATAAGCCAGATGTCCTGGAGCAACGCCGGCCCTCGGCGCCCTGCAGTCTCGATGTTGAAATTGTCAGGCACCGGCGCGCCTGCGACCGTGGTCAGTTTCTCGTTTGTCATGGATCTTGCCTCGCCGTTCTATTCCACGCCAATAGGCCAGCCGCGGCCGAAGCGGGCTAGCTATACGCTCGTTTGAGAGCCTGCGGTCCGGAATTGTCGCCTCAGGTTGCGGTGGTGGTCGCCCAGTCGTGCTCCCCAACCGGTTAAATGGTTGTGGAAGCAGTGAGTTGGAGGTTACGCCAAAGCGGCAGCAGCTACCACGCGATCGTAGCTCAACCTGACGGCGAAGTGACAGGGAATCCACGCCACCACGATAAAGGCGGTGCATCTGCGACGGTGGGCAGAGAATCTCGAACGGATACAGATGCGGTCTGACCGCCTTGTGAAGTTGTCGGCGGCCCTTACCGTAGAGTATCGATTGGATCTTAGCTGTCGAAGGGAGTGTTCATCACGAAGTCGACGGAAGACGGAGGCGAATATCCGTCAACATAGCGCGCTCCGAAGTCTCTTAAAAAATTGTCGTGCGAGGTTAGCGGCGCTGCTTCCACCATGTGGCAAAAGCACTTCGTCATCTTCTTTTTCATCTCCAGCCTCGGGAAAGCCGTAGTGATCGCCTTCATCTCGACTGCGTAGATCTTTTCATACCCTAGGCCCACTACGTCCAGGCAGATCCCTGCCGTGCACAATGAGACCTCTGCTTCCTTGTAGAGGCCGATAGATGGCGTCGAATTCAGCGCCACACAATCCCAGACCAACTGCACTCGGCGCGCATCAAGCCCCGCGTCAATGGCAAACTGGCGGGCAATATCTGCCCCCTCGACCTCGAAGCGTCTTGGACCACGAAACGACATGTTTAGTGTCACGTCGTGGAGCAGCGTACCGAGCGCGAGCACCTCCCGATCATGAGCTATATTTTGTAGTGAAGCGATGCTGGTCGCGAACAACCAGGATCGGACCACGTGATTGAAGAGATAGGATTCGCACCTTGCCTCAGCAAATTCCCAAGCGAGCCTAACCACGTCGGTGTCAGGAACAACGACGCCGGCCAAGAAACGGCTTCTTTGGTCTTCCATAAGGTTTTCTCCCGCGCGAGCGCCAAATGTCTATCGAATTTCGGACTGTTTTAGAATGTTGGCGGCGCGGAGGTAACTATACGTGCGGGCTACTCGGAGTACTTCTGATGTTGCAAGCAAATGGTCGTCCATCTCGTGACTGAGTGTAGGGAAGTGCGGCCGCGCTAGAAATCTCAAACAGTCTCGGCCCATCGCCGACATCGACAGTTGGCCGCATACGACTAAGAGACACGGCTTGGGCGTGGGACTCGCAACCTGCAGATCCTTTATCACCTCACATGGCGGCCAGTTGTGGGTTGAGAAGAATGAGCCAAATGGAGCGGTCTTCATTTTTTACGATACCAATTGCCGAACCACCTGCTGCCGAGACACCCAAAGCTAACTGACCGTTGGCGACATTGAAGGATCGGCCCAACGGTTCCAACGAACTCATCGCAATCGGCGGCAATTGCTATGGTGGGGAAATCGCCGGGGAAACCGAGCGAGCAGACCGCGATATCGACCGCGTTCAAAAAGCGCGTGGGAGAGAAGTGATCGAGGGGATGACCGCATGCCGTCTTCTCAACGCGGAACTGCAGTCGCTCGCTTAAAGTCATGCTGTCCTCCCTCGGACACCAGCCATTCGCTTAAGGACTTCAACCGACTTTCCGAATAAGGAAGGCTTTTGAATTTTATCCGGCGGGAGAAGCCCTACTTTGAGGCGCGCATCGTGCCTAGCGACCTGGAGAGGATCCAGTTCGTTCGCGGCAGTAGTACGCATGAGCGCATCATGTCGCAGTCGGACACCTATCTGATCTTTGGCAGATAAGCCGTCCTACCTGAGACAGGCCACAACGGTCTCAACATCCAACGCGTCACCGTCAGAGACAAGCAAAGAATCCTCGAGCAGTTGGCCAACTGAACATCCATCTATCCCGGACTGGAGAAGACCTCTGCCGAAATCGCAAAGAGATATGACGTTGGTTAGGCTTTCGCCAAGAGCTGTAGGCAGGGCACCGCAACGTTCGGCGGTTTGATTGGCGTGTGATTTGCGAAGGTCCACTTCGAAAACGCCGCAGCCTGTCCGCAATATGCGCCGTGCTCATCGATAAGCTGCCAGACTAGCCCGTCTTCCATCCAAAATTCGCGACCGTTCTTCGTCGTTCGTACCCCGCGATAATTGTCGACGAACCCATTTTTCGAAACCGCGTCCAGCAGTCTATGCCTTTCCTCTCTGTTGGGCGCCGTTGCCGAGAGCCGCGACGGCAGACGCATGAGATCCGACCAAGGATAGCCGAATAGCGCTGCGCAGTTACATCGGCGTATATGAACCGGGGATCGACCTCGATGTTGTGTGCAATGACGGCGAAAGGCGCTTCTTCATAGAGCTAGGTGGGTGACGTGTCTCCGGAGACGATAGCGTTACGAGTGAGCCTTGCATAGGAACCGGCCAGCAGGTCGAAGAATGCCTGGTCGATTTTGAGGCGATCCTCCCTCGAATTCATGACGTATATCACCCTTCTCTTGCCTGTCGCTTACCCCGAGATACGCGCCCCTCAACGTGCTTCTCGAATGGGAGCCGTGATCTACAATAATACACACCGCGCCGGTGAGAACGACCCAAACTTTGGCATACCTCGACCGCTAGAACCTCGAATTCTACGATCCAGGACGCGGCATGACCGTCACATTGTCAATCTAGACTGGAGCGTATTATGTCGAACATTGAAACCAAGTTCCGGCCTGTCAGCCAGGAAGCAAAGCCAGGGCACGACGAGCTGGGTGGTCCGAGGTCATGTCGCAAGACGGCGCCATCCCTGCCCCCACAGAAGATGTCAGCCAGCAATTGCCGATGGGACCCGGCAAGCCCACTCCGCTGGTGCCAGCCATCACCCGTCACCACCGCAGCATCGAAGAGGTGGCCCGGGAAAAAGCGATGTCAGTCATCGATCACAGATTCGATACGGTGGAACCTCTCGCGCGGCGCGTGTTCCGCGACCCGGTCGAGGTCGCCGCGAGACTGCGCACCGCGATGACCGAGAAGGAAGGCAATGGCAAGATCATGGCAAAGGCCATGGCCGAGCAGCCAGAGCGCTTCGGGGAGCTACGCGGCAAGTCGGGTCTGTTCGGGAACAACAAGGAGCGGAAAGAGGCGCTGCAATATGCCAGGTCTCTCTCAGCCCATATTGGCTATGTCTCCGAGGCATGGGAGCGCCGGCTTGGCGAAGAACGCGCGAGCGAACGATGGCAGCGGGAACAGCGTGACGTCATCGAGGTCCCTGGCCTCACGCCGCGTAGTGCCGAGATCATTGCCAAGGTGGAGAAGACGCCGTTGGAGAAGCGGAGCCAGTTTATCGCGGAGCTGCGCTCGTCAGCTGAGGGCCGAGCCGTGCTCGATGAGGCAAAGCTGGTCGCTGACGCGCTCACGCGGCGGTTTGGTAGTTCTGATCCCCGCAGGTTCGCCAAGGAACTCGAGGCACGCACGGAGCTCGCAAAGCAGGCCGAGCAGATCAACACAATCGCCCGCATGGTGGATCGGACATGCCATGCCGAGCTCAGCCATGACTATGCGCTGAAACAGCAGCTTGCCCGGTCTCAGGGACTTGGGTTGAGCCGATAGTAGGCGCCGACGACAAAATTAGCGTTTTCTAGCGGTTACGCCTTGGAAGCGCGCCACGCTTCCAGAGATGAGACGTGAACGCGAAAGCCTTACCCCAAAGTGCTGAAAACATATTCGGCAGCTTGCCGAGATGGGTGTGGAGACGATCGCCCACGGATTGTCACTGAGCACTGAAACCCAAAGATATCCTGTCCAAAGAGCTGCCGCCTCCGCCGTGCGTTCCACGTTCGATCCAATATGGACGTAGTGGATTTGCGCACCACTCTTTTGTGGGCAGCTCGTAGCCAGACCTACCCACGACCTACGCAAAATCAAACGCAGCGCTTACAATGATGTTCACGGTATCGCCTACTACTGGATACTTGGCGCTAACGCCGAACTCTCGACGGCTTATCCTCGCTGAGGCTTCAAAACCTATGGTTGGCAATCCAGTAAACGAATTTTTCGCGCCCGCCACAAATTCCACGTCAAAGTTCACGAGCTTCGACACACCATGTAACGTGAATATGCCTTTCAAGGTGGCGCTCGTTTCAGTGACCGGTTGGATTTCGTCGACCGAGAGCGTGATATTTGGATAGTTCTCAGCATCAAACCACTCTGCACTGCGAAGCTCTTCATCCAGTTTTGGGCTGTTGGTTTTTACCTGCGCGGCCAGTACGCTCACGCTCATCTTGGTTTTTTCTGGTTCCATCGGGTTAATTTCGAGCCAGCCGACAGGGCCATAAAACTCGCCCCAATAGTTGCTAACCCCAAAGTGAAGCACATTGAACAGCACTCTTGAGTGCACTGAATCGATAACGTAACGACCACCGACAATATTTTTAGGGTTTTTATCGACAGCGAGCGTTTGCGTCGTTGTGTTGCTCATCGGAACTCCAATCGAATTTCGTTTCGTCGATGTTCAGAAAAGCGAATAAAGCTGATCGCAGCGACGGATTTATCGGAGGTTATTTCTCGGACCCGCTCGTGCGCCACCCGAACGTTCGTTTGCGTTGACGATGGTAGCACTCAGGCTACGCTGTCCGCTCATCCACACAGGAGCAACGATTTGCCACAACACGTATTCGAGAACGCCGCTCTCAAACGCTTTGAGTTGGTGATAGATGAAGAGGCGTCTGCATTAGCATATTTTAGAATGGAAGACGGAGTCGTGATCTTATTCCATACTGAGGTGCCCTACGAGCACTCGGGGCAAGGTTATGCGAGCAGCCTTGCTGAAGGGATTTTTTCAATCATTCGCACCCGAGGCCAGAAGGTCTGGCCAACATGCGAGTTTATGGCTCGTTATGTATCGAAACATCCAGAGCTCAACGATCTCTTGGGTCGATAGTAAGAAGTCCAAACAAAGGTGGCCCGTTTGATCCGGGCCACCTCATTTGCAGTATTTAAGGGATGGCACATAAGTCAGCCAAGCTGACGTTCTTATGTCTCCGAAAATTAGGCAAGGCCTGCTTTATCCAAGCCGAAAGCTTTGTCGGCAGAGCCTGGTATCGAACGCATCGCGACACTAACTCGATTCCAAGCATTGATAGCCATAATCTGAAATGTCAGGTCAGTAATTTCTTTTTCCGAGAACTGACCGCGTACCCGCTCGTACAACTCATCTGCAACGCCCATATCAGAGAGTTTGGTAAGCGCCTCAGTCCACGCCAACGCAGCCCTCTCCCGCGGACTAAACAATTGAGATTCACGCCAGCTCGCGATGTGGTGAAGGCGAAGGGGCCTCTCCTGATGAATAGTCGCTTCCTTTACGTGCATGTCGAGGCAGAATGTGCAACCGTTCAATTGCGACGCTCGAATATCAACTAAATCAATGATGGAACTTTCAATAGAGCCGTTCTTCACCTCTTCGCTAAAGTCCATCAGAGCCTTGAACTGTTGAGGCGATAGCTGCGCGTAGTTGAGCCGCTGAGTCATTTGGTTTCACCTATTTTTTTGAGATCAAGTTAGAGCTGTCTTTGAAACGAGCGCTTGACACATCGAAAGGTGACCGACTGTTTTTGCGTGAGCTAGCTATACGTCAGTTGGGAGCGATGTTCTCGATTGATTGCTATATAATCCTACCGCTAGGAGCTGGGTAGACGGGTGTTCGAGATACGTTTCTGGTGGAGTGGGGTGCGAATTGATTGAGATGCTGAGCAGAGTTACTCGTGCCAACAAAGTTGTGCGCCCGGTGGTCTATACCCAGGAAAATATCCGTGCCCTACGTCAACCGAGATTGGGGCTACCATGAGGCCACCTTTCTAAAGCGCAACCTTTCATGGACTAGCTTAGACAACCCACCAGCAAGTTAGTGAACAATATGTCGACGTCCCGTACATCAACTGGCTCCGAGCAATCGGTCAACCCACCGAATCCCGAAGCAGTCAAAGCGGCAATTCGGTTTCTTCTCGGAAGAGAGATAACCGGCTTAGAGGTCCTCACGTCTGATATGGGCGTCACTTCGTTTCGTGTTACCGTCGAGCCGGGTACCAGCGTCATTGCGATATTGAGTCACGATGGCAAATCCGCTGAAAGAGCTAATGCTCGTCTTCAGAGGGAATACGATTTGCTCGCAGGAGTGAGTTGCCCGGCAATCTTCGAACATCTTTGCACCTATAGTCACAATGGACAGTTGGTCCTGTTGCTGAGGGATGGCGGTGAGAATAAATTTCCTGAGACCATCACTGAGCCCATTGACGGAAACCTCCTAGAAAGGCTGGAAATTGCTTATCAGTTAGCGGTTTCCGTCCGCCAAACACACGAATTAGGATTGTGTCATGGAGATATTCGACCCAAGAATTGTCTAATAGATCCCACAGGCAACTTAAAACTGATCGGGTTTGGGCTTGCGGGACAACGGATAAATGAACGGTACAGCTACAAACCGATCGATGTCATAGCTGGCACACTGGCCTACATGTCACCTGAGCAAACCGGTAAGGTGAACCGGGCGGTAGATTTCAGAAGCGATCTCTACGCGGTCGGAGTAACGATGTTCGAACTCCTTACGGGTTCGCTCCCTTTTCAAGCTCAAGACACACTTGAGTGGACCCATCGGCACCTCGCACAGAGATCACCTCGCCCCAGCGACCGCTGTAGAGCGCTGCCTCCTCAGATCGAAACGATCATTTTAAAGCTTCTTGAGAAAAATCCTGACGACCGGTATCAGTCCTCGAAGGCCCTTGAAAATGATCTCCTACGTTGTTTAACAGATCTTAAGTGCGCGGAGTCCGTTGCATCTTTCCAACTGGCCACTACCGACCTCGTAGTCCCAAGCACTGTTTCGGCGCTGTTCGGACGGAACGAACCTCGGCAGCTATTAGCCAACACTGTCAACCGTGTTATCGAAACCGGCGAGAGCGAACTTGTTCTCGTATCTGGACCTCCCGGCATAGGAAAATCCTCGCTGATTGAGGAGCTGTTTCGTTGGCTCTCCGGAAAACCAGTTTTTGTAGCGTCGGGAAAGTTTGATCAGCACCGATGGGATGTGCCTTACGCTACAATAGCGCAAGCGTTTTCAGTGCTAGTTAAGCGGTTGTTGGTGAAGGAAGAAGCTGATCTAGCCGAGTGGCGAGAAAAATTAGCAACTGCACTCGACGGGAACGCGCAACTGATTATCGATATGATCCCGGAACTAGGTCATATCCTCGGTCCTCAGCCGACAATCTCACCCTCAGATATGACAACCGCGGTCGTGCGGTTCTATTTTGCCTTCCGCGCTTTTATAAATGTATTCGCGACGGACGAGCACCCGTTGGTCCTGTTTATCGATGATTTGCAATGGCTCGACGCTGCTACGCTCGACCTCATAAACAAACTCACCAGCGACGCTGTGTTCGGGAACGTCCTCATTGTTGTCGCATATCGCGATGAAGATGTTGAGAAAAACGCAATGCTCTCAGGTGTTTTAGAAGATTTGAGCTCAACTCGGACCCCGTCAACACACATCAAACTTGAACCCTTGCAGAAGCACGAACTTCAAGAGATGCTTGGAAAGTCACTTTCCACGCCACCCGATAGAATTCATGCTCTTGCCGAGCTAGTCGGTGAGAAAACAGGCGGGAATCCGTTTTTTGCCTCTCAATTCGTACGTCAGCTCGCTGCTGAAGGATCGCTTTTCTTTGAGCAAAGCCGAGCACGATGGGAGTGGAATACAGCTGCGATCAGCAAGAAAGGTTTGACCGATAATGTTGGGCAACTCTTGGCCATGCAACTCAATCGTCTACCAGAGTCATCACGTATCGCGATCGCTCGGCTATCATTGCTAGGAAACGTTTCCGACGTCCGTACGGCAGCGCTCGTTTTAGGGACAAACCAGAAAGCGCTAGAGGAAGTAATCGACCCTGCGGTCAACGCCGGGTTGGTAAGGCTCACAAGCAACACGCTATCGTTCGTTCACGACCACATCCAGGCTGCGGCATACTCGTCATTTGAACTAGTTACGCGCACAAGCGAACACCTTAGGATAGGGAGGCTGTTGCTCGCGAACATTGAAAAGAGCGAACTCGAAGAGAGAATCTTCGAGCTAACAAACCAGTTCGATCGAGGTTTCGATGCAATCACGACACAGGAAGCAGCAGTTGTCGCTGAGCTGTACCTTCTTGCCGGAAACCGGGCAAAGGCAGCAAGCGCTCATTCATCTGCAAGAAAATATTTTGAGCGCGGCCGCTTACTGATCGCCGATGATTGGCAGGATCATTACCCGCTACTATTTCAACTGGAATTAAACCAGGCTGAAAGTGAGATTGTTACGGGTGCGTTCGAAGCCGCCGAGAAACGACTATCGACGCTGCTGACTACTGCGTCGGGGTACGCTGATCGAGCTGCGGTAGTTTGTCTCTCCGTGCTCCTATTTTTCACGACAGGCCGAAGCAGTAAGGCAGTCGATATTGGCGTCTCATTCCTAAGGACTTTGGACCCTGAATGGCCGGAGAGTGCAATCGAGGACGATGTCCGGGCAGAGTTTCAAACGCTGCGCAGCAATCTTGCAAACTTGCACTTCGCTGACATCGAAAAAATGCCTGAGATGTCAGATCCTGCACTCATGGCAGCAGTATCGGTCATGACAGAAGTGTTCCCAGCAGCGTATGCAGTGGATCGCCGGTTGATGGAATTCCTGCTACTGAAGATGACGAATCTAAGTCTCCATCATGGGCTCAGCGAAACCACGCCAATCGCCTACTCCGCACTAAATATGGCGGTCGGCGTGCAATTCGGCGACTACAAAACCGCCTATGATTTTGGCGAGCTCGCACGCCGACTTGTTGAGCGGAGTCGCGGAGGCAGATACAAAGCTAGGGTTTATTCTCTGTTTTCCGGGTTTACGACTCCTTGGATTAAACCTTTGTCGGAGAGCACACCGCTCATGGCTGAGGCGTTTCGAATAGCTACCTCCACTGGCGACTTAGCGTTTGCAGCTTATAATACCAGGAACCGGATAACCCACGAATTTATGAGCGGCAAACCATTGGATGCCGTGAGGTTAGAAGTTGAAGCTGCCGTCGATTTTGCATCAAATATTCAATTGGGCCTTCCAACTGAAAAGTTTTTCAGCCAGCTACGATTAGTCCGCAAGCTTCTCGCCCGCGATGTCACTGTCTCACCCGATGAAGATGCTTGGGCGACTAGAGAGACCGCTCCCCAACCCGGCGTCGCGATGATGATAGGCTATCACTGGGTCTTTAGGTTGATAGAACATTATCTCACCGAAGATTTTATTGCTGCACGACTCGCTGCCGAAAATGTTGAATCAATTCGGTGGGCAATGAGGTCCTCCATCGAGGAGGCCGAGCACTGTTTTTATGCAGGGCTAACGTACGCAAAGCTTGCTGAAAATGTGGGCTTGTCTTCAAGCAGTCGAGCGACTTATCTTTCTAATCTTCGCCGCCATCGTGATCGAATGATAGAATGGGCCGATAACTGCCCGGAAAACTTTCGATGCCGGGAGGCGCTCCTCAGTGCAGAATTGGCAAGGCTAGAGAAGAGAGATAGTGAAGCACAAGCACATTACGAAAAATCGATCAGGCTAGCTCGCGCCGATCGATTTCTGCAGATCGAAGCACTCGCTGCCGAACTTGCGGGACAATATTTTGCATCGCAAAAATTGGCCATTGCGTCTGACGCCTATCTGAATGTTTCAAGGGAGTGTTTCGACAGATGGGGCTGTGTTGCTAAGACTCGCCTATTGGATTTGCGATATCCTCACCTTGCCAAGAAACCGCAATCTGACTTTCCGTTGCAAACGGTCGAGATGCCAGTCGCGGCAATGGACATTGAGGCGGTTGTGAGAGCCTCAAAAGTTCTCTCCGGCGAGATGGTCTTAGGCAACCTCCTCGAAAAGTTTATACGGCTTATAATTCAACATGCTGGCGCAGAACGCGGTGTACTGCTTCTGTTCAGCAACGGTGAATTAAACATTGAAGCGACGGGCACCACCGATGTCGGTACGATCAAAGTAGTCGTAGAGCAACGTCGCAACGACCCTACCGATCTTCCTAGCTCAGTGGTCAAGTACGTTCTCAGAACTAAAGCACCGGTTATACGTAACGAGCTTACACCCGGGGTCCTCGATGAGGACGATCCGTACCTGAAAGACAAACGTCCGCGCTCGTTTATTTGCCTCCCAATCTTAAACGCCGATAATGTCATTGGGCTCCTATACGCTGAAAATCGTCTGATGCCTGGTGTGTTCTCGTCGAACCGCGTTGCAATTCTGGATTTTCTGGCGTTTCAGGCAGGGTCATGGCTAGCAAATTCGCGATTGTATTCGAACTTACAACGCAACGAGACCTGGCTGAGGGAGGCGCAGCGATTAAGTTCAACAGGAAGCTTTTTCTGGCGCGACAACTTAGACGCTATTGAGTGCTCTGAAGAGATCTACAGAATATTTGAAATTTCTAGAGACGCTGCGGTCACAATCAGCCTGATTAAGACGAAAATACATCCATCTGATCAGCAGGTTTTTCGAGAGTTAGTTGATAATGCGCGCCACTCGGGAGAGGACGTCGACCGACAAGTGAGACTTCAATTTGAGAATGGGACGACGAAAGATATTCGAATTGTTACCCATAGTGAGACCGACGAAATTGGCAGACGGCGTCATCTTGGTTCAGTTCAAGACGTAACGGAGATACAGCGAGCTCAGGATGCGTTGATTCATCTTCGGTCTGATATGGCGCAAGTTTCTCGCGCTGCGACGCTAGGCGTGCTGACAGCATCTATTGCTCACGACATAAGTCAACCGTTACTTGGGATAGTAGCCAGCGCCGAGACGGCACAACTCATGTTGAGTACGGACCCAGCAAACCTTGAAGGTGCGATCCGAGCTGCGAAAAGAGTTGAGCGCGACGGATATCGCGCTGCGGAAACAATAAAGCGTCTACGAAGTCTTTTTGGTCAACGCAGCACGGCCATCGAACCCGTCGATATAAACCTCATAGTCAATGAAGTTATCGCTCTTGTAGCGAGCGAACTCGATGGAAGTGGTATAATTGTCTACACTGACTTTGCGCAACACCTCTCACTCGCAGCTGGAAACCGGATACAGATCCAACAAGTCGTCCTGAATTTGCTTCTGAACGCAATTGAAGCGACGGCTCCAACCAGCCGAGAACCAAAGTGCATAAATGTTCGAACTTCGGTTTCAGCAACAACTGAAATACGCGTTGATATCAGCGACAATGGTATCGGATTCAATCCGGCGATTAGCGATAAATTGTTCGATGCGTTTTACACTACGAAGTCGGGCGCCATGGGTGTTGGCCTTTCAATTAGTCAAGCAATCCTCCATGGATTTCAAGGACGTTTGTGGGCCTCATTGAATCAGGATTGCGGAGCAACCTTTAGCTTTACTCTACAAGACGCTTCTGAAATCGGCGCTGGTCGTTTGTCGGCGGTGTCGCAATTTCCCACCGCAGAATACGGCGCGCGGGAGTAAGTAGGAACGGCATGAGAGATTCATTGCTCATATCAATCATTGACGATGATGAATCAGTAAGGGAGTCCCTACTCGACTTGCTTGAAGTCTTTGGCTACCAAGTAAAAACTTTTGCGTCCGCATATGAATTTTTGGACTCACCGCTACTTCCTGAAACAAACTGTTTGATACTCGATATCACTATGCCAGGTATGAGTGGTGTAGCGCTGAACGTCGAGCTCCGACGCCGAAACATAAAAATTCCCGTCGTATTCATGACCGGACATGCGCACGAAGCAGCAATCTACGAAGCACAAAAAGCAGGAACGTGTCTTTTCAAGCCGTTTGCAAGTCTAGATCTGAGATCCGCTATAGAACTCGCAATCAACACATAGAATGCGCTGAACCGGACATTACTCTCCAGTTGCTAAATCTCTAAGCCGCTGATCGTTCATCGACAAGCATAGGAAGTGTGAACGTAAACCTGGCGCCAATAGGCAACACATTTTCAGCCCATAGGCGTCCACCGTGGGATTCAATAATAGAACGGCAGATAGCCAGCCCCATTCCCATCCCCTGCTCCTTTGTCGTAAAAAATGGCTCAAATATTCTATCGAGATTTTGAATGCCTATACCGTTGTCCGTGATTTCGATCTGGACAAAATCATCGAGTAGTGAAGCTCTTACTTTCAGTATCCTATTGGGAGAAACCGTTTCCAAAGCATCAAATGCGTTTCTCACAAGATTGATAAATACCTGTTGGATTTGCACACGATCAACGGATACCGGAGGTAGACCAGGTACACTCTGTATTTCCATGCGCACGTTTCGTTGCAAAGCCTCCTCAGTCAGGAGCTCGCGAGCTTCCGCTAACACCGAACCAAGTAACTCTGGTTGCCGCACGTCGCTGCTGTGTCTGAACAGTGCCCTGATCCGGTTCACAACTGCTGTGGCAGTTGTTGCACTTTTAATCACGCGGTTCATTGCTTTCTCGGCGCGATCAAGATTGGGCGGGGTTGCCAAAAGCCATTGTTGGCAGGCATCTGCACTCGATATTACTGCCGCAAGAGGCTGCCCGACCTCGTGCGCGATAGAAGCGGTTAGCTCTGCCAAACTGGCCGCTTCGCCAGCTTTCGCCAAATTTCGCTGCGCCTGCCCCAATTCTTCCTGAGCTCGCATCCAATCATCGATATCGAGACACACGCCATTCCATTGAACGATTTTGCCGTCATTGTCGCGCATCGCCGAAGTACGCGTTTCTACCCATCTGTATTGGCCATCGTGACGTCTCAAGCGATGTCGGTGAAGGTACGGTTCACCGGTTGCAAGACAATGGCCATACTTTTCCCGTACCAGGTCCAGATCGTCGGGGTGGATAATTGAATCGAGCGTTCCATCCAGGCGAGTTTTGCCCAACTCATCCTTATCCTCCAAGCCAAACCCGAGATATTCCCGCAATTTTCTGCTGCGATAGATCGGCTTGCCGTCAGGTGCGGCACAGTAAATGAGGGCTGGAAGTGTCTCGACTAGCTCTTGCAAGGCGTGCTCACTATCGCGAAGTGCACGTTGTACCTGCATCTCGTCATCGACATCGATGGCTAGGCCAAACCACTCCGTTATCTGTCCCGCAGAATTTCGTAGAGGCTCAAATCTTCCATCTGTCCATCGATAATTGCCATCCGCTGATCGTCTGCGGTATCGCGTCAAAAAAACTTTTCCGTTTCTGATCGCTTCTGTGGCGCTTGAACTAATCCTAGAAGCATCATCAGGATGTACGAGCTTCATCGCCGCAACGCTCATCTCATTAAAAGTCGCCTGCTGAAGACCTAGTTCTTCGAGGTAGCGCCTACTTATGTATGAGACATTACCTTCCGGTGTCCAACTGCAAACACGGGCTGGAAGAGCGTCGATCAACTGCTGCAAATGACGCTCACTACGTTTCAGGGCTTCTTCCACTTGCACTTGCTCGTCTATGTCATGACAAAGACCATACCATTGCAGTATCTCACCGTTGTCACCACGCGACGCTTCAGCTCGGCTGGACATCCATCGATAGGCACCATCGAACCGCCGAAGCCGATATCTTAGGAAAAAAGCTTCTCCCGTTTCGAGTGATTGGCTCATTGCAGACTTGAAGGCCGATCTATCATCGCGATGGATCGCCATCTCGATCATTGTGTCCAGGCGGCCTATACCGTTGGCCCCAATATCTTCGACCGTACGCCCCAAGTAATCTGCCATTTTCGTATTGAAAAAGTTGAGCTCTCCACTTTCTGAGAGCCTCCACAGATTACTAGGCACGGCGTTTACGAACTCCAGCAACTCTCTCTCTCGGTTCCGAAGTGCATCAACGGTCCTTCGGTGGACCTCAATATCAATCGACCTACCTTGTCCGACCGGGTCTTCATGTAGGCTATTTGGCGTGTTTTCGATTACGTTGAGCAATGATGGTAGGCGTCTTGCGATAACGCTTGTCCCGAGAGCGACCAGAAGAAATTCCACCCAAGTAGCAGCTCGCTCTCCGACCCCGCTTTCGCTGTGAAGTGCAATTAAGGCTCCCAGCAATCCCAGACAAAGTATCGATAGCGCGTACTTGTACGCACGTTCTTTAATAATCAGGGCAAATAGGATCAGAACCGGCAGAAGACTAAAAATGCGGTCTGTCGCCCAGTACACGCTCACGCAAACCAGCGCCAAGCCTGCAAGCAAAACCGACCGTCGAACAGTTAATTCAGTCATTCGTGAAATCTCTGTTGAAGACGGGGCTTAGTAGTTCAATTTTGATACGACCCGGGGCTATCACGTCCGACTCCCGTCAGCGTCGAAATTTTTGGTACGAAATTCGGCGGACAAAAGTAATGCAGCATCGTTTTACAACCAAGCGGCCACAGCGCGTCCAACACGCTTGGACGGCTTCAATATGTGGTGTGTTTGGCTACCCTCAACGAAAACTCCGGACGGTCTGTGCCACAAAGTCGATCAAAAGCTGCATTTTTCGATTTGGCATTCGACCGTAAGCATGCAGCGAGATCAGCGGAACCTTCTCTAAACGAAAATCTGGAAGCAGCATGACAAGCGATCCGTTGTCTATGTCTTCTTGTACAACCCGTTTGAGCAAGTGTGCGGCACCCAATCCACTGAGCGCCGCCTCCCTTATGCCGCTCGCAGAGTCCAGATCAGCTCTCCCCTTAGGCTGAATTTCCATACCACCAGAAAAACGAATTGGGTAGGCGCGACCGCCAATAACGTATCTCGCAAATGGTAGCTCGATCAGGTCATGGATACTGCGTACATCAGGATAAGTTTTCACGAATGATGGTGCGGCAACCAGCACCATCTCAAGATCCCCGAGCTTTCTCGACATCAGCCCGCCCTGTTCAGGATTCCCCACGCGAAAAGCGATATCAAATCGGTCTCGCAGTACGTCGATGTGCCGATCACTCATGCTTACTTCCAATGAAATAGCAGGGTAGGATCTCATAAACTCATTGAAGATTGGACCAATCAGATAGCGGCCCATCTCGCCAGGAAGGGTGACTCTAAGATGTCCGGACACACCGTCGTGGGACTGGACCGCATCAGCAGCACTTTCAAGTTCAGGAAGCAGCGGCTCAACTTTTCCGTAAAAGGCTTCTCCCTCGGCAGTAAGAACCAGCGTCCTGGTCGACCGAAGAAATAGCTTAACTCCTACGAGCGCCTCCAGCCTTGTAACGCTTTTCGATACAGAAGAAGGAGTGGCACCAAGTGTTTTGGCTGCGGCGCTAAAAGATCCTGTCTGAACCGTCCTTACGAACGTAACCAGCCCAACGGCTTCCTCCAAAAGACCGATCATCGCGGCTATCTTCCTTGTTCAAGTTACCGATGTGGCTGGAACCAGCGCCATGGAGAAACGCTGCGGTTCCGTACGAGCTAACAGCTAGTCGGTGTGTATGCTGTCACTTTGGGGACTTCATCAGCAAGAAAATCAACGAACGAGCGCACAGCGGGTAGAAGGCCGTTTCGGTATGGTATGAGCGCGCTCATACGCGCATCTGCGGCGATCCAATCAGGAAGAATGTGACGTAACTTTCCAGACGCCAGTTCCTGCCGACATATGTATCCAGGGAGCGCGGCCACACCAAGATGGGCGCAGGCGGCCTCCTTGAGAGCAATCATATTGTTGCTCAAGAACCGTGGGTCAATCGACACATCTACAGTTTCGCCATTCCGGCTTTTTAGCTGCCACCTTTCGGCACCGTGACGGTCCATTGATAACGTAGCGTGGGCGGTGAGGTCCTTCGGCTCAGCAATTAAACCAGCGCGGTCGAGATAGTCAGGGCTTGCAAAGATATGCCATGGCACTGCTGCAATCGCTTTCTGAACAAGAGTGGAATTCTGTAGAGCTGCGACATGTCCCCTCAAGGCAAGATCAAACCCTTCCCCAACGATATCCACCAACCTGTCGGTGGCAATTTGAACGATTTTTACCTTTGGATACTTGTTCAAAAAAACGGGAATGAGATCACTCATCGCGAATTGGGCGATTTCTACAGCAGTCGTCATTCGGATCGTACCGCTAGGCTCGACCAAGCGTTGCCGCATGAATCCTTCAGCTATGTCTGCACTCGCGAGCAACTGCAGGGCATGTTGATAAAACTCATTACCAATATCTGTCATACCGAAATGACGAGAGCTTCTGTTGATGAGCCTGAGCCCCAGAGATCCTTCAAGTTCTCGTACTCTATGGCTCAGTGTGGATTTTGACACACCAAGACTACCACTCGCAGAGGTGAAACCTCCCCGATTGACGACATGAACAAAGAAGTAAACGTCCTTGAGATCAAGCCTAGGCATCTGGGACGGCATATCAAAATACCCTTTTCTGCTCAGCGTTGCCATTCGGGCAAACATCAAAGGCTACCAAATGCAGAGCGAATTGTGCGTATGAGGTCAGCTTTGACCTGCGGAGAAACGACAGGTTCTTCCCCATTTCGTTGCGGTACACGGGCCTGAGTAAGTCGACGGTTTATATCGTCGACGAGGAAAGTTCGATTAGACAGCAAGTTTTCGAAATCAGACTTTTCAATCTCGTAGAACGTCGTGAGCGTAGTAGCCCTGGCTTCATGAACTTCTGGTTCGCCAGTGATCATACTTTTGGCACCCAAGTAGTCGCCAGGCGCAAGCCGGACGATTTCTTCGCTGTCGTCATTCAAGCTAACGATGCCAGAATTAATTAGCAGAAAACTTTTCGCGACTTGCCCCTTTGAGGTAAGTGTCACACCGGCATTTACCTCCTTCAATTTTGCAGAAGCAACGAGAGTGGAACGCTCGTGATCTGTGAGACCTTCTAGTAAAGGTGCAGAGTCGAAGAGCTTTTCAGATGCCGTGCGCTGGGACGTCGGCAGACTTTCAAATATCTGCGAACCGATAGGTTTTGCTAAGGTCAATCCATTTGCAAGACAGTGTTGATAGACCAAATCTATGACTTCGTTCCGGGCGATACCGCGTTGTAGCGGTCCAGGAACACGAAAATGGAGCTCCATCTCAAGAGCAGCGCCATTCATACCCACAACGGCCACGATTGGGGGTGGCTGTTGGATTATGCTGTTACAATTGCTCAATGCCTGCCTAAGTGCATCAACTGCAAACCGGGGTCTTTTGGTCGGGATAATTCTCAAAGGAAGCGTGATCAGGTGATTTTCGTCTGGCTTGCTAATGTTCGTCAGGCCTTGTTTCGCCAGGACACTATTCGGCAGGACCACCACATTGTGTGCGTACGTGAGAATGTAGGTTGAGCGCCAATTGCTGGCTACGACTCTCCCCTCGACACCATCACTTAAGAGTATCCAATCACCGAGCACGTAAGGTCGGCCCAAGGTAAGGGCTATCCCAGAGAAGACGTCACCGAGAGTATTTTGAAGCGCCAAACCCAAAATAATCGCGACGATCCCCGAAGTGGCCAACAACGTCCCAATTGGGACCCCGAAGACAAAGGCCATAACGGAAAGCAGGACGCCGAGATAAGTCATCGCGACCAAGAGGTCCTGTATTAATCTGGCCTCGCGCGGCATGCCATCAAGTACGATGTAAAGGCGCACAAAACCAATTGTGGCCCATGCCATATGGGTCCACCACAGAATTTTCGCTGAAACAATTAGCGTGGTATGGCTATCAATCTCGGAGGCATTGAACCGAAAAGGCGAAACGTTTGTGAAAACGAGTGTCCCCGTCATTACCAGAAAAAAAGCGATCTGCGTAACAAGTCGCTCTGTTGGTCTGGAGCGACCTTGAATGTGCCAGATCACGATGCCTGCAACACCGAGAAGATTTAAAACAATGATAGAAACAGAAGTTGCCATGGATCGCACTCGATTTGGGGTCAGCTCAAGCTCGTCAGGTCAATAAGGATGACCAGTTTGCAAAATGCTCTGTTACTACAAGCTGACTAACCACTTGATGGGGGACGAAGATTAGTCGGTCTCGAAGTTGCCCTTCGCGAATATCGGCAACCAATCATGCTGAGATTTTACCAGGTCCAGCCAACGGTTAATGGCTGGAAAACGCTCCATGTCATAGCCGCCCTCGGTTGCTAGCGAAACGTAACCAAACACGGCAATATCAGCGACGGAGTAACGCTCACCAACCAGCCACGAATGCTGTTCGAGCCAGAACTCAAGCTTATCTAGACCTTTGTACCCATCACTCTGCAGCTGCAAAATTCGCTCTCGGTGGGCGTCTGCCATACCCCTAATGTGGTAAACCCGAGGCCATGCCAGATACTTCTGAAGGTCCCCTTGCTCGTAGAACATCCAGCCCAGCGCTTGGGAATTGAGGTATGGATCATCAAAAAGGAAATCGCTGCCTTCCGCCAAGTTTAACAAAATCGCCGCTGACTCCACGATGGTACGGCCGTCTGATAGCTGGAGAACAGGAACACGAGAAAACCGATTGAGCTCGGTGAACGCCTCCGTCCTTGTTTCCCCGCGCTCCAACTCAAGCGAAATACGCCGAAATGGTCGTTTAAGTTGGTTCAGAAGAATCCTAACTTTCCAAGAGTTTCCAGAAAGTCGGCTATCGTAGAGTCTCAACATTCCATCCCTCGCATGCATGTTCCGCGGACGTGAGGGTAACGTGAGGCCAAGCGCTTTGGCTATTAAATCAAGGTTTAAGGTGTCGACCGAAGTTGAGCATAATTCGAGGCCACTTGTGAACGCAGAACGTGATACCAACGAACGAAGCGGGTGTAATTTCAATTCAGCCTAGCGGTGGTAGCCACCGGCACATCCCTCAACTCGCAATAGGCTTCTTCGTTCATTTGCAATGAGATAGCAAACGTTGGTTTACTTGCCCCTAAGGGGAGCACTAGTGCAAAGTTGGTATAGCCAACAGTCCAACAATGGCGGGAGGAAATTTCATGGCGGTCGCTGCCAAATCCCTCGACAAGATGCCCGCATCGCGGCAAATCGTACACATAGTTGAGGACGACGAGCTTTTTCGTCTTTCCTTGCAGGACCTGTTTCTGTCCCTCAGTATTGAGACAGATGTGTTTGGTGATGCTAACGACTTTTTTTCCCGAGCATCTAGAGGTACCGGCGGCTGCGTTTTGCTAGATGTGAGACTACCAGGGGTAAACGGCATCGAGTTCCAGCGTGAGCTGGAAACACGAGGATATGAGCTGCCAGTGATTTTTATGACTGCACATGGAGATGTCGCAACCAGCGTAAATGCTATGAAAGCCGGGGCGGTCGATTTCCTGCAAAAACCCTTACGGACCTATGAATTACTAGACGCGATCAGAACAGCCTTTGCGATCGATAGCGGGCAGCAAGAGCAGAGAGCTTATCGCCAAATTATTCGCGAGCGCGCTGAGACCCTAACTCCACGCGAAAAGCAGGTTCTCGGGCTAGTAACAAGCGGGCTTATGAATAAACAAGTCGCATATGAACTCGGCATAAGCGAAATCATGGTTAAGCTACATCGAGGTAGCGTCATGCGAAAAATGGAGGCCACGTCGCTCGCGGAACTCGTTCGGCAATTCGAAATGCTTGACTAGACGTCCATATTATTTGCAATTCAATCCTGCCCCGTGGTCCAATCTGCCCGTGAATGTCCGAGGTGAAATGAACTCCGAACTTTTTAAAGCGGTAGCGATAGTGGACGACGACCCATTTCTGCTGGAGTCATTGCGCGATTTCTTTGACGCAATGGGCATCAGGAACAGAATTTACAGATCGGCCGACATCTTCCTTCAGTCTGGTGAGCTTGACCTAGCACATTGTGTACTCGCAGACCTGAAAATGCCGGGTACCAGCGGTATAGAGCTGCTAGAAATTATAGTGAAGCGTGGTGGCCCCCCTGTCTGCATAATGACCTCATTTTCAGATGCGCGCACGCGGATCGCGGCTAAAGCGTCGGGCGCTGCAGCATTTGTCGAAAAACCCATCAATTCTGCTGACCTGCTCGCATTCATTGATGGCTGCTACGCTAGATGAGTGCCTGTCCCGATGCGCCCCCGAAATTGAACGTAAGTTTAGCTGCCGATACGCGAACCTAGATGTAAAAATGAAAATCGGGCCATTTCTAACACGCCGAAGCGTCCGAAGTTACGCGTAAAGCCAAATGCGCGAGATCGAAATCCTTCGCCGTCAACAGTCTTGGTGGAGAGATTCCGTCTTTTCCGCATCTGTATCGGTGGTGGAATAAACTCTCCAGTCGAACGGGAATGAGCATCATATGGTCTTTCCCCCAAAGTAGAACTGAGGGCGAAGAAATGGATTGCAGCTATCGGGGGACGTTACAGCAGTGGCTCTCAACTGCTCTTCGGAACGAGCCAAGTGCTCCCGCAATCTTCAAGCAATTCTGCGATCGACTTAGTGAGGCAGGCCTAGCTCTTAGTAGGTGTACCCTACATTTTCGCGTCTATCATCCGCAGTGGCTCGGCACGCGAATTATTTGGTGCAGGGACAGAGAAGAAGTTGAAGAACAAACTATCGCTTACGATGTTGAAGCCACGGACGCTTTCCAACGCAGTCCATTTCACCGTGTTATCCTAACCGGCAAACCGATCCGGCAACGGCTTCAGATAATAGGACCTCATTTATTCCATTTGTATGACGAGTTGAGAGCACTGGGTCACTCAGACTATTCGGCGTGGCCATTAGATCATACGCAAGGGCGGCGTCATCTCATAACATTCTCAACTGATAGACCCGACGGGTTCCAGGAAAACGAAATCAATCTCATTAGTGAAATTCTACCACTATTTTCGCTAGTTACTGAGATCCGGCTAAAGAACCAATTCGCCCGGACATTACCCGAAACATACGTAGGTCCACATGCGAGTGAGCAGATTTTGGATGGTGCGACCACGCGCGGCAGTGGTGTCACAGTCCGGGCTGCTATCATGATGTGCGATCTCCGAAACTTCACTCAGATGTCATCCCGCAAACCCCGAGATGAGGTCATCAGCGTACTTAACGACTATTTTGACATCATTTCTGAGCCTATTGAGCGATACGGTGGTGAAATCCTAAAGTTCATCGGCGATGGCTTATTGTCGGTGTTTCCGTTAGATCGACCTGATGCGTGCGGTCGCCTGCTGGCAGCTGTAACAGATGCTCATGCGGCGTTAGAACACAGAGATCCACTACATCATCCGATAAACTTCGGGACCGGAGTCCATCTGGGAGAGGTTATGTATGGGAACATTGGATCTGCGCGCCGACTAGACTTTACGGTTATCGGAGAGGCCATAAACCTCGCATCGCGCCTGGAAAGTCTCACAAAAACTCTTGGACGCCAAGTTCTGATATCGAGAGAGTTTGTGCAAGCAGCGAACTGTGAGTCAAGAACAGAATTTCTAGGGGCGCACAAGCTTAGTGGGTTCGACAACTCGATTGAAGTGCACGCTCTGAAATTGAAACGAAATCATTCTTGATGGAGCAATGGAAACGCGCAAGGCATTCCACGTATCCTCTTTCGTTTGTTACGGCACAGGAAGGAAAGTACCCTTCAACGGTGCCTGGCGACCCCGATCATCTAGTCTCTGGGTTCTCCAGGTCGCGTACCCCCTTCGTTTATCATCTCGTGCCACCAACTCGCTTGGCCAACAAACCTCCGTATAGCTGTGAACTGAGTTTAGAGCTGGGTAAAAATGGTCGCGCGGCGATGGGATCATTCCATCATTAGCGACTCATCCAACGATAGCAGTTCTGTATTCACAGATGAAACTTAAGCCACATTTCGCTTTCCTCGAAGGCTGACCTGGGCTGCTCTAGCGGAGCTTTAATATGCCAGTCACATCGTACATGGAGTACATCAGGGACCTGAAGGATACCATCGAACGCGTTAGGGATAAGCCCTACGACTACTCTCACGCCTCGATGGAGACGGCGATCTTTAAAAACGGCTACGGATACAAGAGTAGGGAAATCCTGAGCCATAATAGACTGGTCTCAGAATATCAGATGGGTGCGCTGAACCAATACGACTGGCAGCCTGATCGTGGAGGCATTGGTCGGTCGGAGATCGATGAGTTTTTCAGTCTACCAGAGATCTATGCCTACTCTGATAGAGCGCTTACAGCGACGAGAAATCCCTTGTCGAAGGCACATTGGGACGCGACCATAGGACTTTTTGAAATCGTCGTATGCGAACGGAATAGCCTGCCGAGAATGCAAAGAATGCTTTTCGCAGGGTTCAACGACAGTATCCATGCAGAATTTTTCCTTACGACTGATCGGGACCTAATTGTCCACGATCATATCCTTGGGACGCAACTTTTTGAGTGGCAGACAGCAGATGTAGATATTGGTCGCACGCTCACGGCAACGATGACTTCCAACTACCCCTCACGAAATTCACCGAAAATCGAGAGCTAAACACATTGTAATACGCCCTAGAAGAAGGGAAACCTATGTATAGTTTCATCAATTATTACAGATCGATAGCGTCATTTCCCTGACCAAAAAAAATGAATATCAATTTTCACTGGTCAGGCTCGCTTCCAATACTTTCATTAGGAGACCTGAAATGAATATTAGATCCATGACTTCTTCTCGGAGAGGCGTTATGGCAGGGACGCTCATCGCCGCGACAGCTGCAGCTATCAGTTCGGTGCCTGCTGAGGCAGCCGATAAAAAGAAAGCGTCCAGTGTAGGTCCGCGTGACTTCGGGTATGTAACCTCGAAAGACGGCACAGCGATCTTCTTTAAAGACTGGGGCCCAAAGGATGCGACTCCAATCGTTTTCCACCACGGATGGCCGCTGAGCAGCGATGACTGGGATAACCAAATGCTGTTCTTCCTATCGAAAGGCTATCGTGTCGTTGCTCACGATCGCCGGGGACATGGTCGGTCAGCACAGGTCAGCGACGGTCATGATATGGACCACTATGCCGCCGATGTCGCTTCTGTCGTTGAACACCTCGACCTCAAGGGTGCAATTCACGTTGGGCACTCAACAGGAGGCGGTGAAGCAGCCCACTACACAGCCAAATTTGGCAAGGGGCGCGTTTCTAAGCTCGTACTGATCGGTGCAGTTCCACCGATTATGGTAAAGACCGCAAATAATCCAGGCGGACTACCGATCGAGTTTTTTGATGATTTCCGTACTGCTTTGGCAGCGAACAGATCGCAATTCTACTACGATGTGGCAAGCGGTCCGTTTTACGGGTTCAACCGCGACGGCGTTGAACCCCAAAAGGCACTCATCGAGAACTATTGGCGGCAGGGTATGACCGGTGCTGCAAATGCCCATTACTACGGCATCACAGCTTTCTCAGAAACAGACTTCACCGACGATTTGAAGGCAATCAGCGTGCCGACCCTCGTGTTGCACGGCGATGACGATCAGGTAGTCCCGGTGGAAGACTCTGCGGTTCTCTCTGCTAAACTTTTGCGAAACGCGACACTCAAGATCTACAAGGGCTTCCCTCATGGGATGGCCACAACGCACGCAGATCTCATCAACGCTGACATCCTAAAGTTCATTGAAGGCTGACAATAACGTCAGCTCATTCTGGACATATTCAGCCTGGTTCGGTTTACCGGACCAGGCTTTTTCTATGGAGGTACCGTCGGTAAGCTTACCAAATTCTGATAAACTATCGTAGCAACGACACCCATTAACCCTGCGGAGTTGAAGAAAAAAAAGGGGCCGCGTTCTCGCGACCCCTTATATCTTTATCAATAGAGACTGGCGGCGAAGGTCGCCGCTAAGATTACCGTCCAGGTGGCGGCGTAGCGGTCTTCACCCACTCTGAGTATCGCGTCTTTCCAACGCGAACACCAACTCCCGGCATGAGCGTCTTGTCATCGAGCAACGCACCGAAGTATTTCGTCTGATTATCAACTACGATCTCTCGGCGATCACCAATCTGGAGAAGGTACTTCTCAACTGCCTCCGAGATCCGGATCGGCTCAGGGCCAGCGATTTCGACTATACCATTGCGCGGAGCACCCAAGGTAAGATCCGCAAGTGCGTCTGCAACGTCGTCAGAGAAAATGGGCTGCATCATTGCGGGCGACAAATGGATTTTATCACCTTGAGTACCCGATTGCGCAATTCCGAACATAAATTCGAAAAACTGCGTCGAATGCACAAGGGTGTATGGGATTTTTGCTTCCCTGATGAGTTTCTCCTGAGCCAATTTCGCACGGAAATATCCACTGTCCTGCAGGCGATCCGTACCAACCACAGAGAGTGCCACGTGATGCTTCACTCCGGCCTTAGCCTCTGCTGCCAACAAGTTTCGTCCTGAGGTCTGGAAAAACTCCATGACCGCCTTGTCTTCAAATGAAGGTGAGTTCGCGACGTCCACAACGATATCAACGCCCTCCAACACCTGAGCCAGGCCCTCGCCCGTGATTGTGTTCACGCCCGATGCTGGTGAGGCCGCGATAACTTCGTGGCCCTTGGCTTGCAAACGAGCGACAAGCTTGGAACCAATCAGGCCGGTTCCACCAATAACGACAATTTTCACTGTTCTCTCCTTGAGTTTGGTTGCGTTAGGCGCTTCACCGCGCCGCTAGCGCAGTGATTATTTCAAACCCGAGCTATCGAGCCCGAGCATCGCATCTGAGGAACCTGGCACCGATTTGAAGCCACTATTCACACGTGTCCAAGCGTTGGCGGCCATGACGACAAAGGTAAGATCAGAAATTTCTTTTTCGCTTAGTTGCGTGCGGACACGCTCATAGATGTCGTCTGACACGCCCAGATCCGGAAGTTTGGTCAGAACCTCAGCCCAAGCCAAAGCAGCACGCTCTCTCGGTGCGAACAACGTAGACTCGCGCCACGCGGCCAGATGAAAAAGTCGAAGTTCGCGTTCGCCGTGAATCTTCGCCTGCTTGACATGCATGTCGATGCAAAAGGTGCAATTATTCAGCTGAGCTATGCGAACGTTTACTAGATCACGGATTGACTCTTCGACCGCACTTTCCTTCGTAGCGGCCACGAACTCCACGAACTTTTTCGTAATGTCCGTGGATTCCTTTGCGAAATTAACGCGCTGTGTCATTGTTTCATTCCTAGCTTGTGTGAAGATCGCCTCTTCTTGTGGCGATCTTCCTCAACCCTAGGCGAATATCGAACGACGAATAGCTAAACGTAGGTTTGGGGAGGTCTCTTACGTTCTTGCAAGCATCTGAAACATCGAATGAATTTAGCAGGTAGCGCTTTTGCTTTTGCGTACAGCGTAAGCGCTGAGGAACCTTCTGACGAGTTTGATGCTCGAACCGTTACGAAGCGCTGTCGCGTGTCAACTGTTCGACTTTGCGAACTAAGTCAGCCAATGATCTTGTTTGCATCTTGCGCATAACGCTCATTCGATGAATCTTCACGGTCATCTCGCTTATGCCAAGCTCATAGGCGACCTGCTTGTTCATCAAACCACGAACCACAGCAAACATTACTTCGCTTTCACGTGGCGTCAGGCTTTCGGCCAGCGATCGAATTTGGTCAATTTCTGCATCAATCTTCCGGCGCTCAGTATCTAACTTTATGGCGTGGTTTACCGCTTGCAACAAATCCTGGTTCGTAAAGGGCTTTGTTATGAAGTCAGTAGCACCCGCTTTCATCGCACGAACGCTCGTTGGTATATCCGCATAGGCTGTCAAAAAGATGATGGGTAGCCTGCATCCTATTGATACCAGCTGCTTCTGGAGATCTAGCCCAGTAACGCCCGGCATCCTGAGATCAACAACGACACAACCGGGCACAGTTTTATCAGCAAATTGTAGGAATTCAGTTCCACTGGAAAACGCCACCGCCCGCTGTTTTGTCAGCAGGAATAGGTCGAGCAAAGATTCGCGCAGGTTTTCATCGTCATCCACTACATAGATGATTGGATCAGCTGAGGGGTCCGGCATAGCTTGAGCAGATTGCATGATTTTGCCTCGATCGAGATTTCGCCATCCACACCAGCCTCGTGTAAACCACCTGGCCAGGTGATTCAGAGGCCGCACAGGCGCAAATAGGAAACCTCAAGTTGCGACGATTATAGGTCGAACTAAGCATACCATCACTTCGGTTCAGATGGACCATAAACCATGGTTTATATGCGTGCCAACCACGTCAATAGGAGCTGCTTATGATATCCAGCTTACAACGTCGCTAGTTCCCAGGTCTGTCTCGGGCTACCACGGGCGTTTTCTTGTTTCCGTGAGATTTCTAAATGAGTGAATCAGAGGCGGAGCCGGATGGGTGGGACGCTCGGCTGCCAGTTCGTTGGCCGCAGGACGAAACCGGAAAAATCCCTGCGTTCATCATCTCCATCATGTCCGGTTAACACGGCTCACAGCCTTGAGATATTTTCATTCGACGGACATTGCATCCCAAACGATGGTTTGCCCGGAAAGGAACGCCGAACGTCGACGTCCTGCATTCCCTACCCAAGCTCGCCAATTCAAGCCCGCACTAATTTCCTCTGGCTAGACGCCCAGATTGTCGCAGCAATCCCGATGATTGCAGGGAGGCTAACGGCAGGGAAATCACGGATAATAACCGACGATGAGCAAATACCGACGGCCACTTCCCACAAATGAAAGGTGCCATGCGCAATGAGCCACAATGTTGCAGCACCCCACAGCTCGATGCGCCGTTCCTCACGAAAAACGCCAACAATAAAGGCTGCCGCTACAAACCCTTGAATAATCCCGATATCACGAATGAAATGCTGGTTATAAAAGCCTGTATCTGTGACGCCCGGTACAAAATAGTACCAGCTCTCGGGATTGTAGAGCATGTGGAGCGACAGCCAACTTGCCAGTAGGACGTTGAACCAGACCATCCCCAGAGCGATATACTTCATTGCTTGCATTTTAACCTCCTACGTTTGAGCAGGACAAAGGCTAGCATTGTGCACCTACAGGCACCTCCCAAACAAAGGTTTAGGCATGCCATCCATGAGCAGATGGATCGTTGCATATAGGGTCGTGTAAATGGGTCACGGCTGGTGGGCCCCGTCGTTGATTAATTTCAGGACCACAGGGGCTTATCTGCCGCAGCCTGGAACACACTATGTTGCGTGTCCGAAATGTTTGCGGAGCAGTTCAGCCTTCCTAACGAGCTCTGGAACGGATGCAGCCTGCATCTTCTTCATCATCCGACTTCGATGAAGCTTGATCATCATTTCACTTACGGACATTTCGCGCGCTATATCCTTGTTTAGAAAGCCCTCCACTACGAAGTTCATCACCTCTCTCTCACGAGGCGTAAGCGTTTCTATGCAGAACAACGTGTTTTTGCGCTCAGTAGCCTGGAGCCGCCGCTCGGCATTACGCCGAATTGCCTGTCCCGTAGCTGAGAGGACTTCATCCCGGTTGAGCGGCTTCAACAGGAAGTCATCAGCTCCACTTTTCATAGCTTGAACGGATAGGGCAACAGTTCCCCTCCCCGTCATAAAGACAATGGGAACCAAACATTTTCGATCAGCCATATGCTGCTGGATTTCGAACCCATTAGCTCCCGGCATGTAGATATCTAAAAGAATGCACCCTGCTCTTTCCAGATCTGCGTGAGCAATGAATTCATCGCCGCTGCTGTAGCAAGCCGCGTGCATATTCTCGGACTCAAACAGGTCGACCAAAGATCGACAGAGGTGAGCATCATCATCTACAATATGTATCGTAGAATTGTTTGGATCTAACGTCAGATCGCCGAAAAACTGCATTTCCCGCTCCCCAAACCGCAGTGCAGTAAGAGCTTATAGCGGTTCCACTACGCGGTATCATATCGGCAACGGATAAACACCTATACGAAGGTTCCAGGCAGAGTTCATTTTCTAGAATCTGGTACTACTGACAATGCTATGCACCACCAGTAGTGGTCTGCCTCATCGTGTCGCTTCGGCCGCCTCTTCGATCACCTTTGACACTTCCTCCGGGTGTGAAATCATAACGGAGTGCGAGCCGCCCTTGATAGCGTACGTCCCTCTCGAATGTGCTCGTTCTGCCATCCATTGGAGTGTAACGGGCGGTATGTTTTTGTCTTGGTCACCATAAACGAACCAGGATGGGGTCATTTGCCACCGAGCATTAAACGAATGTTCCATCAGAGCCGTGTCAGCTACCGGCCTCTGGCTCGCAGCCATCAGTTGCGCAGTCGCGATGGGAACGTCTGCAGCGAATTGCTGCGGAAATTTATCTTTGTCGATGTAAAGATCGCTCGACCCATCGGCGAGAACAACAGGGTTCGAGAGTGTTGAAGAAAGTGTACTACCTGGGTTCTTTCCGGAAAGATCCACAGCAGATTCTCCTGGAGCGGGTGCAAACGCCGCAACGAAAACAAGCGCTTTGACATTTCCCGTGTCAGCAGTCGTCTCGCTCATTACCGAGCCGCCATAGGAATGCCCGACTAATACCACTGGATCGTTTAAGCCCTTCAGAAAACGAGCCAGGTAGTCTGCATCGGATTTCAAACCTCTGAGGGGGTTAGCAACTGCGACTACTGAGTAACCGTCGCTCTCCAACCTTGAAGCAACTCCGTTCCAGCTTGAGGCATCAGCAAACGCGCCGTGGACAAGGACAATCATCGGCTTTGAGGTCTCGGCATTCACATGGGTGAATGACGCAGCTAAGAGCGCAGCACATGCTGCAAAAGTGACCTTCTTGCGCATCAGGCTTCCTTTTTTCATATTTTTCGAGAAACCCGCCCAGGCTTTCCAAATACAGCTTTAGAGTTGAGCGAGCGCGTCTCCATGATGAAGGCGCTCGCAAATTTCCGCTATTGGGTCTCGACCGACAACCTAAACAGAGGTTTTGGCGACTATCGCTTTCGTTTAGGTGTCGTCGCGACTTACCGCGGATTTGTGATTACACTTCGGGTTTGCCCGAGTATGCAGCGCGTCAAACAAGTGACATGCCTCCATCGACGTGCAGCTCAACTCCGTTTAGGAAGCTGTTGGTTGCAAGAAGCAACGCTGCCTGTGCCAACTCCTCGGGTCGGCCAAACCGACCCACCGGAATGACGCTCGACATCTCCTTCTCCATAGAAGGGAGATCGGCTTCATCGATCCCAAGCTTCCCCAAAATCTCAGTTTCAACCGGGCCAGGGCTAAGGATGTTAACGCGTAGCCGCCTCTCCTTATATTCGATAGCCCAGTTTTTCGCGAAAGCTGCGAGAGCAGCTTTCGAACCTGCATAGACTGTATGCTGCGGCAACACCTTGGTAGCCGCCAGCGAACTGGTAACGATGATATTGCCGCCATCACGAATAAGAGGAGCAATTGCCTGCACGCCGAAGAAGACGCCACGACTATTTACCGCAAAATGCTTGTCATATTCCTCAGCACTTACCAGATGAGACGGTGAAAGATTTATGACTCCAGCGTTGGCCATATAGATATCTATCGTGCCAAATCGATTTTTGATTTCTGCAGCTAACTTTCCATGAAACTCAATGTCAGCAACGTCACCGCAAAATGCGATAGCGCCAGCCCCTATCTCTTGAACCGCGCTATCCAATGCGTTTTGGCGGCGTCCGGTAATAACAACCTGGGCTCCGTGTTCGGCAAATAGTCGTGCAGTCGCCTTGCCTATACCGCTGTTCCCACCAGTAATTATCGCGACTTTTCCATTTAGAGATTTCATTTTCAGACTCCGTTTTCGACACGGAGAATTTAATGGCAAGGTCTGTTCGCGTTTAGCGGTTTGCCAGGAACAACTGGTGTTCCTCCAGCTACGCAATGGATCAAGCGCCATTCAGATGTGAAAACCTAACAGGTACGACTCCGCGGTGGTACATCCGCGAGCGACGACGGTGGCTCGCGGAGACACAGCCGTCGTCCACCGCTATCCCCCTTGAAAAGGGGATCCTCAAATTTGCCAAAATGGACGCTTTATCTCATGGAGCTGACGACGGGGATCGTCCGCCTTGGCTCTACTTCGGATGAGTTCAACCATATCAGCTTTGACGCCAGGATTGGACAAAAAGTAGCTGTGCCCAATCAAGTCTCCCCGTCCTGAAAATTCGATGAAATCGACCAAGCCACCCATGTGAGTTCCTGTCCATTTGGAAACAAGGTCACTCTTGTTTTGGGGAAGGTGTCCGATAGCCAGCTGCCCTAATCGCAAAGCGCTACCGAAAAGAAGCTTCGAAGCTTTCAATGCCTCATCTCTTCGCGATGAATAAATCGTAAGATGCATCGCTCCCTGGGTCGGCAGCATACTGGGACTTGCCCGGCGGCCAAATGCCAAATCGGGGTCAGAGACCCATGCGAAGAGCTTGGAAGAGGCGACGTCTAAATCGATATCGGGAGCGAAAAAGACAGCGTTGGCGATTTTGTAACGCTCCCAGAGCGAGGATCGGCTGACATACGCTTCAATGGCTAGCTGCTGGATTACACTGGCAAGGACATCGGTTCCCCTGCTATGCGCCAATAAATGCAGCCGCTCAACTCCTTTAGTTTCAGAGATGATCCGGATAGCTTTTTTGAAATCCGCAACAGCGAATTCGCTCGATTCTCTGTCAATATTGTATCCGAAGAACGATCCACCTGATCCACCGGCTGGCCACGTCAGTACGACACAGACAAATTCACTCTTCAGTGATCGGCAAATGTCTCCCGTAGCGAGTGCCGCGCTGTCAAACTTCGTATTGTACCCATGAATAAACACGACGACCTCTTTGCGCCGAGCTATTGCAAGACGGCGTGCAACTTCCGCCCGCAGTGCCGTGGCTGCTTGCTCGTGTGCTTTGATCGATAATGGCGTACGACGTAATCCATTCTCAGTCATTTCCACCCCATAGGGTGCTGCGGGGAAACGACCTATCTCGGATACGGTGCTGACCCGCCAAAGATTGTCACCTGGCGTAATGCCCCTCTTCATCGTTAGAGATCCAAAACTCAAAAACATCGAACGGTAACCGATGTTCTATCCCCACATTGCTCGCTTCCGCCTGATCTGTGATCGACATTCCATGGATGAAGAACGGGAGTTTCTCCATGGAGAGTACATTGGAGTTTCTCACAACCAAGAAGCCTGTGCGTGAGGTTCATCGTCAATGGCCTGACGAGATCAAAGCGAAGATCGTTTCGGAAAGCCTGAGGCCTGGCACGACGGTCAATGAAGTTGCGCAGCGCTATGGATTGCGGGCGAACAGTCTTTCCACCTGGCGGACGATGGCGCGGCAGGGCAAGTTGATCCTGCCAGCACCAGAGGATGCGGTAGAGTTCGCGGCGGTGATCGTCGATCCACCTGTTTCGGACCCTCCGTCTAAAGCGGTTGGTCACGCCGAGATTGTCGTGGGCCCTGTCACGATCCGTCTTGAGGAAGGTGCGTCTGCTGCCCGGATCGCCGCCATCGCGCGTGCCTTGGTGGCGGCGACATGATCTTCCCCTCGAACCGCGTGCGGATCATGGTGGCAACCAAACCCGTGGATTTCCGCAAGGGTCATGACGGCTTGGCGGCGCTGGTGAAGAACGAGCTGCACAAGGACCCGTTTACCGGAGCAGTCTTCGTGTTTCGATCTCGCAAGGCAGATCGGCTGAAGCTGATCTACTGGGATGGTTCCGGCATCGTGCTGGCGTACAAGAGGCTGGAAGAGCATAGCTTCACCTGGCCTGGCATCAAGGACGGCCTGATGACATTGAGCCACGCTCAGTTCGAGGCACTGTTCGCCGGGCTTGATTGGAGGCGGGTTCGGGCTGTCGAAACGAGAGCGCCGGTCGCCATCGAATAGCTGCGACACGATGACTCAGCACGATAGATTCCGGAAGCAAAACGGATTTGGTTTTGGTAGGCTCTGGCCATGTTGGACGTTGCTAATCTTCCCGATGATGTTGCTGCCCTGAAGGCGATGCTGATCGCAGCCCAGGCACGCGAGACGGCCAAGGACGTCGCGATAGCCAGTAAGGACGAGCATATCGCTCGCAAGGACGAGCGGATCGAACGGCTTGAGAAGCTGGTCGCAGCCTTCAAGCAGGCAGCATTTGGGCGCAAATCCGAGAAGACCGATCCCGACCAGTTCGATCTGGCATTGGAGGACCTGGAAACGGCCATGGCCGCCATCCATGCCGAGGATGAGGCGGACACTCCTGCTGGAACTAGGACGACCAAGCCACGCACGACCAATCGTGGTTCTCTTCCAAAACATCTTCCCCGAGTGGAAGAGGTGATCGAGCCAGCAAGCCTGATCTGCGCCTGCGGCGGTTGCCTGCATTGCATTGGGGAGGATGTCTCCGAACGGTTGGACGTGGTCCCGGCGCAGTTCCGAGTCTTGGTCACCCGCCGTCCCAAATATGCCTGCCGTTCCTGCACCGACGGCGTCGTTCAGGCTCCTGCTCCAGCGCGATTAATCCAGGCTGGATTGCCGACGGAGGCGACCGTCGCCCATGTTCTGGTCTCTAAATATGCCGATCACCTTCCGCTGTATCGGCAGGCTCAGATCATGAGTCGCCAGGGCGTCGATCTCGACCGGTCCACGCTCGCCGACTGGGTCGGTCGAGCAGCCTATGAGCTGCGTCCCGTCTTCGATGCGTTGATCGCCGACCTGAAGCGCTCAACCAAGCTGTTCATGGACGAGACCCGTGCTCCGGTCCTCGATCCCGGCTCGCGCAAGACCAAAACTGGATACTTCTGGGCGCTGGCGCGGGATGACCGACCGTGGGGCGGCGGTGCTCCGCCCGGCGTCGCCTTCACCTATACGCCTGGTCGCGGGGGTATTCATGCCGAACGGATATTGCAGGGCTTCTCCGGCATCCTGCAGGTCGATGGATATGCCGGATACAACAGGCTGATCGCTCCTGACCGTGTCGGCCCGGACATTCGGCTTGCCTATTGTTGGGCACATGCTCGTCGCAAGCTGGTGGAGATAACTCGCAACGGTTCAGGACCGATTGCCGAGGACGGCGTCAAACGGATCGGCGAGCTGTATCGGATAGAGACCGAATTGCGCGGTTTTGATCCGGAGGCTCGCGTGACCGGACGGAAGGAACGGTCTGCACCGCTCGTCGCCGACATGCAGGTTTGGCTCACGCATAACAGAGCCCGTGTCGCTGCAAAATCCCCGCTCGGCGAAGCCTTGGCCTACATCGCCAAATACTGGGATGGTCTCCAACTATTCCTGACCGACGGGCGCATCGAGATCGACAACAATAGCGTCGAGCGGACCATTCGGCCAATTGCCCTGAGCCGGAAGAACGCGCTCTTCGCAGGCCATGACGCTGGAGCAGAGAACTGGGCGACCATCGCCTCGCTCATCGAGACCTGCAAACTCAATGCCGTCGATCCGCAGGCTTATCTGACCGCAACGCTCGCCGCCATCGTCAACGGCCATAAGCAGAACCGGATCGATGAGCTGCTGCCGTGGAACTATGCTGATAAATAGGCCATCTCGCCGAGACAGCCTACATTTATCATTCTGCTGTCGACTGATTTCTTGTTGAAATATAGTTATGAATGAAAAACGCGAAATGCAGCACAATTGCGAAGCATATCGCGCCCCAGGCGTTGTAGGAAGCATTTTTCCATCCGACAACTGTGTACAAGCCGTTTACGACCTGTTCCCCTTGGCTTCCCCCTACAGAAACACTACTCGCGCTCTGCATCAAAAAAAGCCACGAAGAGCTCAATATAAATGCGTACGAGAAAACTGTATCAGCCAGCATTACAGTGTGGAAGTTCAAAGGAAAATTGTTCTTCGAAGTGATTATTGTGGCTAGAAATGACGCCAGAAAAAGAACGATGAAATAGGCGATTGACCCCGAAATACTGTAGAATAAAACATTGAATATAACCCCATCAGGATTCGTTTTAACGCCCTCCAAGCCGTGAGCCCAGACAGCCGTCAGTGAAATTAAAGAGGCAAATATCAAGAATCTGATGAAAAAAAACTGCATGCGAGGCCGTTTCGTCTAAGCATAACCAGTACGTTTAGTTAGCAGTGCTTGTATGACATGAACATAGGTTATCAATGAAACCGTTAACACCTTCATGAGGTGAGATGTCGGTACTTCATAAAAAACACCGTGGTCTCAGAACGCCGCTTACATCGAACGCTCAGCACCGTACGAAAGCATGGCGTCGGACCGCTCCAACGGCAGTCGATCGGTTACGTAGAGGAGGTCATCGACACTTGATATTTGTTGTGACCCAGACAGCCTATTGGGTTCTAAGTTGGCAGACGCGTCCACAGGCGAAATGCCACCACTTGTGAGATAGGGTCCACAACTTACGAGACCGCCGACCAGGAGGATTCCCAGCAAAACTCTTAGCGGTGCGCGCCAAAAAAATATGCGCTTTTTTGCCGAGCCTGACAGAAACAGAACGAGACCTGTTAGCGCCAAAGTTTTTCGCTCCCTCTTAGAGTACCACGGGCCTGGAGGACTTGATGTCCCAAAGCCCCGGCTCGTGCCACTCGAAGAACCGGGAGGATCAGGCGTCTATGCAACGTCGCTTTGAAAATCGGAGTTGTTTGCGTAGCGCTACGTGTCCGAGCTTTTGCAATTGCCACCGCAAGCACAGGGACAACCTGAGCAAGGATCACCGCCAAGCCCTAGAGCGTGCTCCAGGCGTTCACCATAATTGTGGTCAGCGCGGCGACAGTGTTCGACGTGCCTCATCTGCACCTGTTTCGACACGGACTTTATAGATCGTACGGTATTGGAAATTAGCGCTAGTTTCTGCTCCTCGGTGAGAAGCCGATAGAGGTTGCCAGGCTGTTCGAAATGGTCTTCATCCACCCGTTGATCAAAACGACCTGCAGGGCCATCAATAGGTAGTATTGGCTCCCTAAAGTCAGCTTGGTCGTCCCACTCGCTCGATGAATTCGGTACATAACTCGTAGCGGCTCCAAAGTTTCCATCGATCCTCATCGCACCGTCCCGGTGAAACGAGTGGACCGGGCAGCGCGGCGCGTTTACGGGAATTTGGTGATGATTGACGCCAAGTCGATATCTTGCCGCATCCCCATACGGGAACAATCTTGCCTGGAGCATCTTGTCTGGAGAGAAGCCAATGCCGGGAACGATGTTCGCCGGTGAAAACGAGGCCTGCTCCACTTCAGCGAAGAAGTTTTCTGGGTTTCGATTAAGCTCAAACTCTCCCACTTCGATCAACGGATAGTCAGCGTGGGGCCAAACCTTGGTGACATCAAATGGATTGTGCTTGTGATGCAGGGCGTCAGCCTCGGACATCACCTGGATATACATTTTCCACTTTGGATATCTGCCCTGCTCTATATTATCAAAAAGGTCGCGCTGATGACTTTCCCGATCCTGCCCAATAAGTTCCGCAGCCTCAGCGTCTGTGAGATTTGATATTCCCTGCTGGCTCTTGAGGGTGAATTTGACCCAATGGCGCTCGTTTTGTCCACTAACCATACTATATGTGTGGCTGCCAAACCCATGCATATGTCGAAACGACGATGGGATACCTCTGTCCGACATTACGATCGTAACTTGATGTAACGCTTCAGGAAGCAAGGTCCAGAAATCCCAATTATTCTCCGCACTTCGCGTGCCAGTTCTTGGATCACGTTTAACTGCATGGTTGAGGTCGGGAAATCGGAGTGGGTCGCGAAAGAAAAAGACCGGGGTGTTATTACCAACGAGATCCCAATTCCCTTGTTCAGTATAAAACTTGACTGCAAAGCCGCGAATGTCACGCTCCGCATCGGCCGCACCACGTTCTCCGGCAACAGTAGAGAACCGAATAAAGATTGGTGTCTCTTTCCCAATTTCTGCGAAAATCGCTGCCTTGGAGTATTTTCGAATATCTGCTGTGACTTTAAAGGTGCCGTACGCGCCCGCCCCTTTTGCATGCATCCGGCGCTCCGGGATGACCTCGCGATCAAAGTGAGCTAGCTTCTCAATGAGCCAGATATCTTGAAGCAGAGCTGGGCCTCGTCGACCCGCAGTTTCAATGTTGTAGTTATCGGGTACTGGTGCTCCAGCAGCAGTGGTGAGCTTGGGGTTTTTCATTTTTTCTACCAAAAATTTCTGCTGTCACAGTAGGCCACGGGTTCACGACCCCAGCTAGCTATACTGTCGTTCTAATGCCCGTTTGGGCTGAGCGGAGAGCGCGGTCAGCGGCTAGACATGTAAAAGTGCTGACGATCCGCCGACCTGAGGCTTGATAAGTCGGGGGACAATCCGTTGTCGCTTCGACTAGTCGCGCGCTCTAGGCAGAGTGAATGTAAACGCGGAACCACGTTCACCGTTTTCGCTAATCCAAAGCCGCCCACCGTGTGCCTCGATAATCGATCGCGATATTGAGAGCCCCATCCCCATTCCTCTTTCCTTGGTGGTGAAGAAGGGTTCGAAAATTCGATCCGGAAATTGCACTCCTGAACCCCGGTCGCTGACTTCGGTATAAATCTCATAGCCCTTCGTGAAGACTTTAACCTTCAGTCGCCTCTGCGAAAGGCTACCCGACATCGCGTCTAGGCCGTTTCGTACGAGGTTCATCAACACCTGCTGAATTTGTACGCGATCGAACGGCATGAGCTGTAATTCGTTTTCCACTTCGATTTCCAAAGTCGCGCCGTATCTAAGTGTTTCGGCTGAGACAAAATCGCGAACTTCCGAGATGACCTCATCCAACGTGGTCGCATCTCGAACATCCAAAGATTGGTGGAAGAGCGCACGGATCCGCCTAACGACGTCGGCCGCAGAATTTGCACTATGTATAATTCGTTCTGCTGACTTTGCTGCGCGTAGAAGATTCGGTGGATCTGCCTGAAGCCAAGTCAGGCACGCATTTGTCGAGTTTAAAACGGAAGATAATGGTTGGTTCACCTCATGCGCAATAGAGGCCGATAGTTCCGCGAGGCTCGCAGCCTGGCTCGCTCGGGCTAATGCTTCCTGCACCAGTCTGAGATTTTCCTGCGCTTTTACTTCACCGTCGATATCGAGGCATATCACGTTCCATTGAACGATTTGCCCGTCGCTGTTCCTCATCGGTTTCGCACGTGTCTCCACCCATCGATACTCTCCGTCGTACCGCCGAAGGCGATGGCGGCGAGCATATGGTTCACCGCTCCTCAGGGAAATTGCATATTGCTCTTTCACCCCAGCGACATCGTCTGGATGAACCCCAGCGTCTAGCGTGGCGTCAAGTCTTGAGGCCTCACCACCGTCCAATTCCTCAAGTTCGTAGCCTAGAAACTCTCTAAGCTGCTGGCCACGAAAAATTGGCTCACCATCCGCAGCCGCGCAATCAATCATTGCTGGTAATGACTCTACAAGCTGCCACACCGCGCGCTCTCGTTCTTTTAACGCATCTTCGGTGCGCTTTTGCTCCTCAATGTCGTACAGGACTCCATACCATTGAGTGACCTCGCCTCTTTCGTTTCTTGAGGGTTCCGAACGTGCTTCAAACCAACGATAGATTCCATCCGATCTGCGCATTCTGTATCTCATAGAAAAAGGCTCTTCGTGGGCTTGGCAAAGAGCAAATCTCTCCGATACCGCAAATAGGTCATCGGGATGGATCAGGTCTTGGTACAGAATGTGCTGGTGTGCGTGATTGAACTCAGACAAATTCTGAAACTCAACGCCAACAAACTCACGAAGGCGTTGGTTTACTCCGGTCGGATGGCCCGTTGGATTTGAACACCATATGTTAGCAGGCACTGCATCAACCAAGTTGCGCAAGCGTCTCTCGCTTTCGTGAAGCGCGTTTAATGCCTGGACTTCATCCTCAACATCAATCGACACGATAAGCCACTGAATTAACGTCCCAGATTTGTCGCGAACCGGCTGGCCTCTGACATCGACCCATCGGTAAACACCGTCTGCACGTCGTAACCGGTACCTCACCGAGTACGGTTGCCCATCAACAAAGTTCTCGACTTTGTCCTTAAACAACGCCAGATCGGCTGGATGAACCAGAGAATTGAGCACGGTGGATAATCGCGTGCTGTTCTCGTCATCCAACTCCGAGATATCAAGGAAACCGAAGAATTCTAACAAAACTTTGTTGAAGTAAATCGGCTCGCCACCCGGCGTTACCCGAACGATATGAACAGGCAGATATTCGATCAGCTGACTCAATTCTTTCAGCTCTGCGCGGCAACCAGAGAGCCTTCGTTGTGTCAGAAAAATCATGGCTAGGGCACCGCTTGCCAAGACCGTAAGACTAGCTGACGAGACAGACAGGACCAGTAGCGTCATTCGGGACGGCTCCTCAATGCGTTCTTCGGTGCTGAAACGGTCCGCTTCAGGCTCATGTACGGATTGTAGTGTTGTCGTCGCGCGGGCCGGTTGTTGCCGAGATGCCAATCGACGTTGGAACCGGGACACGCGGAATTCGCTTGAGACCCAAGTTCTGGCTTTGTCGTCACAATAGTTGAAATTCTAATTGGGGCTTTCATCATCATCACGTCGCGAGGGGCGACAAACATCCTCGATTGACAATTTAGCCACCGCAAATGCGGGACCGAGGTTTGACGTGCGCTGCTTAGAGCGAAGGGCACAGCACGTGCGCCACCGACCCACACCAAATAGCCCTTCAAATCAAGCTGAGCTGACTTGGACGCAGCGTTCGGGATTTCGGACTTTTGGCGCATTATGAGCTACGGGCCCACGTGATTTTGCTCGTTCATGCAACCGGAGAGTTGGGACAGGACTGCGTACAAACATCGACTGAGGCAGTGAGCCAAATGGGCTGTAACTTAAGATAAAAAAAGGACCGTCTTTGGCGGCAAGACGGTCCTTTACCTTGGCGGGGGGACGACAAGGATTTCGTCTGCCTCGCAGAGAGGAAATTGCGAAGGCGACGTTAGAACTATACGTAAATATTCTGAGCTCAAAAATTATACGTTGGTTTCGCTCACCTAGTCCTGATGGAAATATGCCCCAAGGGCATGTCAAGAACGACTATGCGCTTCCAATCCTGCCAGCACTTTCGAAATGCATTGGAACGATCCTTGGCACGTTGAAACTCACATGGAGAGATCAACTCCAAACCATCGTATAACTCTTCAATTCACTCCCACACCAATAGCGTAGCCAAAGCCGCTGTTGGCTATGATAGGAGATACATACGATGTTCAAGGCATTGATCACTGCTGGAGCAATTGTCGGCATGTTGGCCACGCCAGTGTTCGCGGCTCAGAAAGCCCACAACGCAAAGATCACTGTAGTTTTTGATGCGAAACTTCCAAACGTACCAGGGAAGAGCATGCGCGGGGTTCTCGTCGAATATGGTCCGGGTGGATACAATCCATCTCATATCCACGCCAAAAGTGCATTCATCTATGCGACGGTGATTGAGGGCGAAATAAAAAGCAAGATTAACGATGGCAAGGAAAAGATCTACAAAACAGGTGAAAACTGGACAGAAATGCCAGGTGATCGCCATCAGGTGAGCGCGAACGCGAGCCAAACAAAGCCTGCGAAAATCCTTGCTGTCTTCGTTGTTGATACCGCTGAAACGGAACTCACGAAACCCGTTGATTGATTGGCGTCGGAAGAATTAAAGCACCTCTTACTCCTCGCAGGTATTACCCGACTGCGAGGAGTGTTCGTAAATGCTGCTTGTTTCTCACGAGATCAGCGACCGTATATTTATCGAACACGCTGACAAACGCCCGCATCGCCTCCGACAAAATGGGTGGCAAGCCGCACGCTGGCGCGATCATGCAGGTCGAACATTCCAAGAGATCATCAAGCCCCTCTGTATGCCTTAGAACCTCTCCGAGATTGATGTCGGTTGCTGGACGGGCGAGGCGTATGCCGCCGTTACGACCGCGAACAGCTTCTATAAAACCATTGGCCGCCAAGTCCTGCACGACTTTCATCAGGTGGTTTTGGGAGATGTCGAACGTTTTCGAGACGTCACGGATCGAGCCCAGACCCGTGTCCCGTGAACCAAGGTATATCAATACGCGAATGGCGTAGTCGGTGTAGCGTGTCAGTCTCATGGGCGATGCCTGCGTCAAAATGACTAAGCCAATAACATGCATTTTGTTAGCATGTTTTCGTAATCGGAATAGATGTATTTCAGATACATATTTTAGGGATTGATCATGATCAGCGGTTTGACAGAAGCCAAAATCAACGAGGTCCTGCAGGCATTTTACGCAAAAATCCGAACCGACCCGGTCCTTTCGGTCCCGTTCTCGGTCGTGCAGGACTGGGACGAGCACATGGTCCGGCTGACAGATTTCTGGTCGTCACTGATGCTGACAAGCGGTCGCTACAAAGGCAATCCGCTCTCAATGCACGTCATACACTCCCACCTCATCCGTCCTGACATGTTTGACCGTTGGCTGGAGTTATGGGGAGAAACGACAAACGATCTTCTCGCGCCGGAAGTCGCCCAGGAAATGCAGGGAAAGGCCGTTCGTATAGCAGCAAGGTTTTCTTTCGCTCTGTTTGGCACATCGACGACGGAAAACAGGGACGAGGCTCTCTCGCTCGCCAGGCCAGTTCCCTACAGAACCACCGCTGCTTTCGATGAAGTGTCGCTCCCCGCGGCATTGCTTCGAGACCATTCGCTGAAAGCGGGATCATGGGGGCTCATTCGCGTCGAGGAAGGCAGCATTCAGTACCACGAAGGGGACATCTCAAAAGTGATCGTCCCGGGGATGCCTACAGTCATTCCACCCATCTCAGCACACCACCTCGCTCTAACAGGCCCGGTCAAACTCAAGATCGAGTTCTACGACAGGCCCCCGATCCACAACGCATAATCAGAAAGGAAACAGAATGTCCCGCCAGCTTTCTCCTCAGACTATCGAACTGGTGAAAGCCAGTGTTCCAGCCTTGGCCGCGCATGGCAGCGAAATCACCAAGCGCATGTATGCCAGGCTGTTTGAAGACGAGCACATCAAGAACCTGTTTAACCACGCCAACCAGGGTGAAGGTGGCTCGCAGGTACATGCGCTTGCCGCTGCAATCCTCGGATACGCGCAGAACATCGAAAACCTTGCAGTCTTGACCCCGGTTGTTGAGCGGATTGCCCATAAGCATATCGGCTATGACATCCTGCCGGAACATTACCCCTATGTCGCACGGGCACTTCTCGCTGCGATCAGCGATATTCTCGGTGAGGCGGCCACCCCGGAAATTCTCGATGCCTGGGGCGAAGCCTATTGGTTCCTGGCCGACATCCTGAGGGGTCGCGAAGCCAACCTGCGCGATACCATCGAAAGCCAGAGTGGTGGTTGGAACGGCTGGCGCAAGTTCACTATCACGGAAAAGCTGCCCGAGAGTGAGGTCGTCACGTCCTTCATTCTTCGCCCGACCGACGGTGGCAAGGTGATAAGGCACCGCCCCGGCCAGTACCTGACACTCAGACTGATCGTGAATGGCGACCAGGTAAAACGGAACTACTCGATCTCCTGTGGGCCAAACGACGAATTCTATCGGATTTCGGTCAAGCGCGAGGCAAACGGCGATGGTGGGTCAAGATACCTGCACGACGAAGCCCATGTTGGCACCGTTCTGGAGGTGACGCCTCCAGCTGGCGACTTCTTCCTGCCAGATGAGCCAGCCCGGCCCGTTGTTCTGCTTTCGGGTGGCGTTGGCCTTACGCCGATGGTCAGCATGCTTGAAGCAATCGCCAGGGACTATCCGGAACTGAGCGCACACTTCGTTCACGGCGCTCTAAACAGCGCTACCCATGCAATGGACCGGCATATACGATCACTTGCAACCGGACATGGACGGGTCGCTGTTACTACCTTCTACAGTGAACCCTCGGGCTCAGATGCAGTAGGTCTGTCTCACGACCATGATGGCTTTATCACTATCGACTGGCTGCGCAAAAATACGTCGCTCTTCACCTCGGACTTTTATCTCTGTGGACCGAAGCCTTTCCTGAGGTCTCTGGTCAACGGATTGCTTCAGGCCGGTGTCTCTGGTGATCGCATTCACTACGAGTTTTTCGGGCCCACCGATGAACTGATTGCAGCATAAACCAAGCCCGGCCGAGCCTCGCTCTGCCTTCCCCTCTCAAACGAAGTGACAATCATGAGCACGCTTCGAAATTCACGCGAAACAATTCTCCTCGCCCTGTCGATCACATGCGTTCTTCCAGTCACCGCATTTGCACATGTGAAGTGGTTTGCGCCCTATATTGTTGGCGCTCGGCCAGAGCCAATTTCTGACACGATGAATGACCCGTGGTTCTGGGTCGGTATTGGACTTGTTCTGGTCTTCTTCATTGCGACAAGGCTGATCGAAAAGAGCAAGTACGGCGAAATGGCAATTGCCGGGTTGAACACAGCAACCGCGCCGCTCTGGAACAGGCAGGACGAATACATCAGGGCAATTATCGCGGCGTTTTTCGTCGCCATTTTTGCCGTCGGTGGCGCCTATCTTACACCGGACCTCAAGACACCGGCAGAATGGGTGTCCTGGATACAGCTCCTGATCGCGTGCTGCATATTCTCGCGGCGTACCATGCCAATTGCAGGGATCGGAATTATTGCCCTCTGGGTTCTCGCGCTACGCGATTACGACCTGTTTCACCTGTTCGACTATCTCGCGCTTGGATTGGGCGTTGCCGGTTATCTCCTCCTTGAACCATTGAAGAATGAGAAATTGCGTGCCCGACGATTTGAGGCACTGCGCTGGGGGCTGGCCATTGCATTGATGTGGTCGAGCCTTGAGAAATTTGCTTTTCCGAGCTGGTTTTACCCACTCGTCGTAGAGAAGCCATTTCTGACGTTCGGGATGCCACGCGACGTGTTCATTCCTATGGCTGGCGTCACCGAGTTCACCCTAGGCTTCGGGCTGCTTTGGACACCGTTGATCCGCAGACTGTCGGCTATTGCGCTTCTCATCATTTTCACGGCGGCCGTCTGGCCATTCGGACGTGTAGACCTCATCGGGCATGGCCTAATTATGGCAATCTTGTTCGCGGTTGCTGCGGACCAACGGAGCGGCGTTGATCTATTCACGGTGTTCAAACGCAAGCTTACAAACATTCCAGTCGGGCTGGGGGTGGTACTTGTGGTGTTCTGTTCAGCCTACTGGGGACTGCACACCGCATTCTATGGAGCTGATGGATACGTTGCCATCGATGACGCTTCCAAAACCACTCACTCCTTCGACCCTGATCATCCGCATGGACCCGACGGCAACCACTTACCAACGTCGCATCACTAGTGAAATGAGTGCGGGGTGGGTTGGATCCACCCCGCACTAAGCACTGACGCTATCTGGGTTTTTCATTCGGGAGACGGAAGGATCTTTACTAGCTCATCGATCACATCCTGAGGTTTCTCTTCAGGAATCCAGTGACCAGAGCCTTCGACAACGACGCCTCTAACGTTCTTAGCAACGTTTCGGATGTGGCCTTCATACATCGATCCCATTCCCCCTGCCCCGCTCATTGCAAGAACCGGCATCGTAAGTTTCCTAGCGGCAAGCGCTCTGTTCGTTTCAACATCTTTGGGAAACGCGCGATAATACTCGAAGCCAGCACGGAGAGCACCAGGCTGCGCATAAGACCGCCCGTAGATTTCATCGGCCTCATTGTCAAAAGCCCGAGTATTCACACCCTCTGCGTTATGAAACCACTTCAGGTACTCAAGCTCTCGCCCAGCAATGAGCATTTCAGGCACATCCCGTACTGAATGAAACCGAAAATGCCACGTGCGTGGGCCCTGAACTATCTCATCCCAGGGTGCAATACCCGGCAGAGGTACATCCATGATTGAGAGTGTCTCTACGTCATTGGGATGCTGGGCTGCGTAGGCATAGACAACCATTCCGCCCATATCGTGTCCGACCAGATTCACCACTGGACCGACATCTAGGTTTCGCAAGAGCTTACGAATGTCTTCAGCTATCAACGCCTTTTCATATCCGTCCACGGGTTTAGCAGTGTCACCCAGCCCTCTTAGATCTGGGGCGATAACAGTGAACCCCAACGCTGCCAATTGGGGCATGACGTAACGCCACATGTACGACGTTGTCCCCCAACCGTGGAGCAATACTACTGTTTTAGGTCCTCCACGGGCCAAGAGATAGTGGTAAGAAACCCCATCGACATCCGATTTACCGTCGACAATCGCGGCCACGGATTCTATCCGCAGGTCAACCGCCGTCGCACGTGTCGGAGCCCCACATTCGAACGCCGCCATACCAATGATCAGGGCGGCTAAAACACCAAAACGCATCGCAAACTCCCAAGCTTTGAAGAGGAGCCTAAGAGCCTCAAATCGACATCGGTTTATATAAAACCAACGTTTGGGTAGGGCGAGTGCCTTAATAGGATGCCAAAACTGAAAAAGTCTGCGAAAGACAGTAGTCTGGATAGCGTGAATAGATGCAATCGACGTAAGCTGAACAAGCTCCAGGAACGTTTATTGGCGTATCCGTCATACGAAATCGTGCGTTCGAAGATTGTTCAGGAATTCATTGTTTGAGTGAATAAGACCATGCGATTGAGGAGTATCGCCTATTCTTCACTCAACGCGACAAATTTCAGGGCCAGCATAGCACCTAGCAATCGAGGTAAATTACAAAAGATGACAGCCAACATCAGCGAGATTGAGATGCCGCGGACCTACTCCCTGCTTGGAGTCGCGACAATGCTATTCGGCGTAATCATCTATACATCTGCGAACGGCTTCATGACCGGAGGTCTCGCTGTCGCAGGAAGGCAACTCGGCCTCAGTGAACTCCAAACTGGACTAATTCTTGGTGGAGGCGCACTCATCGGGGTCATCGCGGCTCCATTTTGGGGTTACGTTTCCGAGATATTGAGTCCGCGCAAGATTCTTCTCGTTGCCGTCCCAATGGTAACGCTCGGTCCCGCCGCGATGGCTGTAATTGTTGGTCAATGGATATTGTTACCAGCTTCTATCGTTGGCATTGCACTCGGTGTCGCGAGGCTGATCCAAGCCGTTTTCGGAGCGGCTCTGATACCCGTGGCTCAGGCATCGATGGCACGTTATACTTTACCCTCGCGTCGGGTTAGCGGGATGGGAACCCTGAGCGCTGTGGTTAGTGCGGGTACTTTGATTGGTTCGGCACTCCTCTGGCTAACGGGCAAATACGGAGTAGTTTCCGGCTTCGCGACCATTGCTGTGTTTGGAGTGCTTGCAAGCGTTTGTGCGGCAGTCTTCTTGCCAACGACTGGTGCACAAACGGCAATCTCCAAGGGCGAATCTGTAGTTCCCGTACAAAAGATTTTGCCATATTTGTTAATCACCCTCGTTGGCTTCACATGCTACACGACGGTGCCACCGATTTTCGCGCTTAGGCTAATAGACAAGTTTGGTTTTGATAGCGGGTCTGCCGCATCGCAGACCGGATTAGTCTTAACAGTTGGCGTCATCGCGGTTTGCGCAGCGCAGGTTCTGATCGCTACACGCCGAAATTGGAAGCCAACTCTTATGCTGCAGTTTGGCAGCATAGGTATTTTCATTGGCCTAATCATGCTTCTGCCCGCCAACGACACATTTGAAATGTGCCTGGCAATGGCGATCATCGGGCTTGCTGTCGGCTTCCTGGCACCGGCGATACTTGGTGCGATAAGCCTACTTGGTGGAAAAGGTGCTCAGGGTAAAATCGGCGGATTGAACATGGCAGCGAGAGGACTCGGTTCGGCAATCGGCCCCGTGGTTGGCACAACGCTCTACCAACACAACCCCGATAGTCCAATCATTGGCTCGCTTTTCCTGATTGCTGGCGTACTTTTTCTCACATTCATTCTGCCGAAAGTAAACGCAAACTGATAACGCGCTACAGGCTTTTAAGGACGATGAACTATGAACGTGCGCGCCTATGCATGCTCGTTGGCTAAAAGAGATCCGATAGTATGACGGAGAAGCCTGAGTCCCATCACGTTCGCCGAGCATTTCTCATCTTTGGGTGCTTTTTAGGCTTATTGCTCTATTGGCTGACCGCCAACGAAATTGGACTTCTTTTGGCAGTCGTTACCATTGGCCTCTATACCAGTCAGCGCACGAGGGTCATCCTGACCGTTGTTATCTGCGTAGCACTTGTTAGCGGGATATCGATCAACTGGCTGGGGTGGAAAAGCCTCGACACCAAATCTTGGAGTTCTTTCTTCGGCACCGCTTTATGTATAAGCGCCTTGTTTATTGCGCATTCAGCAGGGCGGCAACGTGCCACAAATGACGTATCGCGAGAGCAAAGTGAGCCCGGGCCCCACTCGTTAAATGAAAAATTTTTGAAGACCGTCCATCCTGAAGACAGGGATGTGGTGAGCCAGGCATCATCCAGAGCGTTCTGGAGTGGGTTCCCCCAGATTGTCCGTTACAGACGGCTGCAATCAGACGGTAGTTACGATTGGGGCGACTTCAGAGCTGAACCGGGTTACGAGATTGCAGGCGACACACCTGCGAAAATTTCAGCACAGCATCTACCTTGGTCAATAGCAGAGTCGGTCGGTGAAACAGTCGAAGCAGCGCGCATCGCACTGGTGTTGGAAACATTATTCGGTACGGGATGGTCCATGGATACTGCTGGACGTTTTACGTACGCGACCCCGAATGCGCAAACGACTGTTGGCCAGACCCTTGAACAGATGAATGAACGTCTCACGGGCAAAGATTTTCTGTCGGGTGGCGATCTCGGCTGGAAACAGATGTTTCATCCGGACGAGTATGAGCGCGTAGCCATCTCTCTCCGACACAGTTTGATAACCGGCGACCATTGGAACAACGAGTACCGTCTCAGACGGGTCTCGACCGGAGAGTACGGTTGGCACAGAGTTGCGATGAGGCCAACGAGAGATCAACAGGGGCGCATAACCGGATGGTACGGCATGTCTATCGACATCACCGTCTATAAACAGACCGAAGCTGCACTTCGACTCCGTGAACAAGAACTGTCACAACTCGTCAATATGGTGCCGGTCCACATAATGCGGCTCGATAGCGAGGGGTATCCAACATTCATCAGTAAGGCCACATTCGATTTCTTCGCTTTGGGAGAGGAGTTCGTGGACGAGCCTACAGCCACGCTCAATGTCGTAAGAGAGGCTATTCATCCAGATGATTTGAAGCGACTTAGCACATCAATCTGGCAAGCAATGACGACCAGTCAACGCCTTGCAATCAGATATCGTGTCCGGCGCTACGATGGTGTCTACCGGTGGATGGACAGCCGTGCAGAACCAATACGTGATGCAAAAGGAGCGATAATCGAATGGTACGCTGTATCCCTTGACGTCAACGACCAGGTTCTCGCTCAGGAGGAGTTGCGCGTAGCGCAAGAAAATCTCGCGCGTTCGAGCCAAGCAGCAAATCTTGCAGAGCTATCTGCTTCTATTGCCCATGAGGTAGCTCAGCCGCTGGCTGCGCTCCTTTCTAGTTCGGAGGCATGCCAGCTATGGCTGGCTTCAGAACCTCCAAATGTAAGTCGCGCTCAACAAGCGTTGGAACGCATCATTCGAAGCGGGAAGTCTGCGACTGACATAGTTCGGCGGATTCGCGCTCTATTTGCCCAGTCCCCCGAAGCCCGAGCCCCTACTGATCTGTCTGAACTCGTTGGGGAGGCAAGAGAGCTAGTTTCCAGCAATCTTCAGCGAAACCGAATAAAACTTGACGTAGAACTGGAAGAAAATCTTCCACTGCTCATAGTTGATCGTGTCCAGGTCCAGCAGGTGGTTATCAATCTCATGCGAAACGGCATCGAAGCCATCGCAGCGAGTGGCGACGATCGAGTCTTATCTGTGCGCGTTCGGCGTGAAGGCGATTCAGTTCTCACTTCAATCAGTGACACAGGCCAAGGGATCGAGAATGCTGCAAAAATATTTGAGCCGTTCTTTACGACAAAAGAGCATGGCATGGGGATGGGATTAGCGATTTGTCGCTCTGTCGTAACTTCGCACGGCGGCGATCTATGGGTCGAAAGCAATGAGCCCAAAGGCGCGATCTTTTCATTTACATTGCCGATAATTCAGAAACACCGGACGGCTGACATGGAGCAGAAGGATAACTAGAGCTCATTTCCACTTCACATAGGGTGGGCTCTCCATCAGCCAAGATGGACGACATCTAGAAACGACGAAGTCAAAAAAATAACCGAACGCTAACGCGCTCGGTTACTAAACGAGATAAATGTGCTGAGAGAACTAGGTTCTCACAGGAACATCAATGCTGGCGACAGATCTGACGCGAACAAAGAGCGTTCATCAATAATCCCAAATCACTGGAACCCAGCGGAATGCACCAGCGTCAACCGCTACTCGCCCAACCGATGGGAACGGCAAATGGGTCGCGACGAGCAACTCGCCTGTCGAAGACAGTTCTTTAAGCAGTTCCACCCTCACCCGCGCTGCTTCCTCTGGATCATGCTCAAATCCGTTGTGCCAATCAGGCTGATCAAATCCTACTGCGAAGATCGCATCACCAGCAAAAGTGAGCGCATCCTCGCCCGAGGCGATGCGGATCACAGAGTGACCCGGCGTGTGTCCGCCCGTACGACGAACAACAACGCCTGGTGCGACTTGCTGCTGCTCATCGAACAGATGCAAGTGATTACCGTACTCAGCCAGAAATTTCTTGGCCGTTGCGCGTAGAGCATCTGGGAAGCCTTCCGGCATTTTGGTGTGCGTGAAATCTGGTGCTTCCCAGAATTTTGCTTCCGCTGCAGCAACGTGGATACGAAGATCAGGACGAAGCTTTTCTTTAATACCTTCGACTACGAGACCACCGATATGATCCATATGTAGATGCGTCAGGACGAGATCGGTAACAGAGGTGAGATCAATGTCCGCGGCTTCCAAACGCTTGAGCAGTTGACCTGCACGCGGAAGATTAAGGTCAGGGTCGAGACCAAGGCCTGCGTCGAGAAGAATGATCTGATCGCCACTGCGGACGATAACGGCGTTTAGCGGCCAGTCAAACGCGTCGGCTGGCAAAAACTGGCTCGCCATCCAATTGGCACGGACGGCGGGGTCCGCATTGTGGCCCAACATCTGTGTCGGCAATGGCAAAACGCCGTCACTGATGACCATCACGTCGATATCGCCGATTTTAACAGCATAGCGCGACGGAACCAGCTCACTCTTACCAGGCTTGCCCTGGTGAAAGGTGTTATCTGCGGGGACATTTGTCTGCAGGGACATGAGATACTCCTGTGTTGATTGGCACGCCACCGTCGCTCCTGTGAGGTGAAACTCCACAAGCTAAGAGACGGTTACTCTTCAAGTTCGAGCGGATCGAACAACCATCTATCCATCTTCGATGACGGCTGATTTCATTTTTACCGTCGCTCGGTAGCCCCCGTAATCCAAACGAAGGTTTGGGAAGAGGTCTCCGCGTCTCACTGGTAGGCTCTCATCTTGGCGTCGCGGTTTAGGCAGGCGCTACGCGGCTACACCAGTAGACGCGCATTATTGAGGAGCAACCCATGGCAGATCCCGTCGAAAAATCGCCCGCAGTCGAATCCATCGAACGAGAACGAGAGCATGCGGGACAGATAGCGCATGCAGTCGAGGATGAACTTGAAGAGGGCCTTGAAGATACCTTTCCTGCATCTGACCCCGTTTCAGCTGTAAGCACCGGTGGCGAAAAGTGGTTCGACAAGTGAAGCCAACTTTGGATCTGACAACCGCGGAATTCAAGCAGGATGGCGCTGTCCTGCTCGTTGTCGATACGAAAATCCGATCAAAACATGCGTCAATAAGGTGTCAGCGCACCCCTTGGGAAAGAAAGCTGCCGCATCCATTCGTTCCCACATCAGCTGCCAAAATTCTGAATACCCAACCGCCGCTTAGGCGCACTTGAAGCTTCTAAGCTGCAAACATCGAACAGGAAAATTCCTATGAAACTCTACTATTATCCCGGCGCTTGTAGTTTGTCGGACCATATCGCGCTCAGAGAAGCCGGGGCCGACTTCGAGATCGAGCAAGTAGATCTTTCAACTAAAATCACTGCGTCAGGTGACGACTACAGGCAAATCAACCCAAAGGGATACGTACCAGCTCTGGTATTGAACACTGGAGATAAACTGAGCGAAAATGTTGCGATACTGGATTGGATCGCGTCGAAATTCCCAAACCTCGGCGTAACAGGGGAGCTCGGGAGAACTCGTCTTCTTGAAGCTCTTGCATTCATCTCTACAGAATTGCACCAAGGCTTTGAATCTCTTTGGTCTCACCGAAGTGTCGAAGAACGGACACGTGCCAAGGCAAGCCTTTCTCCAAAGTTTGCATTCCTCTCCAATAGCTTCAAGGGACAATTTCTATTTGGAGATAAGCCGACAGTCGCCGACTTTTATCTATTTGTGATGCTTTTGTGGGGCGAGCGCTACTCGCTTGCAGTCCCTGCGCACCTTGCAGAGTTCCGCGAAATGATGATGGGAAGACCATCCGTGAAGGCAGCAATGGAAGCTGAAGCCCTTCTCTAGGAAATGACAAGAGCCCGGTCACTTTGCATTCGGTGCTACACGAATTTGGTTTCTCTCCCAATCATTGGGGGAGCAGCCGCCCCTTCGTTAAGGGTGTCGTTTCATTGGTCAAATGTCCGGAGAAACAGGCCAAACCAAGGTGGGTGAAAGAGGGACCGCCAAATCCATAGCAGAAACCGATCTTGAACCATCGCCTGAAACCACGCGGGAACATTGTAATGAAATGGTTTCTTTCAGTTCTGCTCCTAGTCGTCTCAACGTATGCGATGGCCCAATCAGACGGGTCATCCGCAAAACCAGATCGAGATCAGACCAGACACCTCCAAATGGGAACGCCGCAGTCGCAAGTGAATGAGCGATCTTTGGCGTCTCAAGCCAGCCGGGTCCTGAGCTGGGAACAGGATGTACGAAATCGTATCCATATCATGGTATCCCATATCCCTGAAATCCCCGGCGAAATCGACAGGGTAATCCGGGTGATGCGCGCGGAGTCTGTCGACCTTGGATATTCCGAAACATCAGTGATTTTTCTGATTATGTTGCTAGCTGCCATTGCGGCAGAGCGGCTTGTGCGAAGAAATCTTCTTCACCATTGGGGAGGATTTCAAAACTACTTGCTCCCGCTGATTTTCACTGCTTTCGCCGGAGCTCTGTATTTTGCGCTCAATCTACCGCGCTCTTTGCGCATTGTCGCCGGATGCTACCTGCTCGCATTTATCCTCTACCGCTTAGTAGCCGCCGTAATCCAACATAGCCCGAAGAAACGCCAAGAGCACGGCAGGATTAAGCTGATTATAGGTACCCTAATCTTTGCCTACTCCTCAGCAATGGTGGGAACCGCCTTAGACGTCAACGGCGACGTGCTCCAGTCGATTTCGTTTCTGAGCTCTGGAGTCGTTTTAGTCCTGGGTATTGAATTGACGTGGGGCGTAAGCTCCCAACGTTCCCCCGTGCGTATTGCACGATCGCTCTACCTCATCGTGGTCTGGATAATCTGGGCACTCGCTTGGAAAACGCTTTTCTGGATATCCGTCTATTTGGTCGCATTTCCACCCTTGTTACGCACCGTCTCACACGCTGTGAGAGATCACCTCACGAAAGCCGTATCTGTTCCTACCTCAAATACCAGGGACATTTTGCTCATTCGCGGGAGCCGCGCGATTGTTATTGGTATCGGTCTGATGTGGATCGCTTACGTTTGGCAGACCGACACCCATTTCGTAGGGCATGACCTTCCGCACGCGGACGACCTGATATTTTCGATGTTCCGAATAATAATGGTCGTTCTCACCGCGGACCTCGTTTGGCACCTCGCGAAGGCCGCGGTAGATCGGATGATACATACCCGAACACTTGTGCAGGGTTATGCGGAATCGACGTCTGAAGATACTCATGCCACAAGGTTGCATACGCTGCTTCCAATTCTAAAAAATCTACTAGCAGTAGCCGTCGTCGTAATTGCTGGTCTCGCGATCCTAGGGCAACTGGGTGTTGATATTGGACCTCTGATCGCTGGAGCTGGTATCTTCGGCGTGGCAATTGGTTTCGGATCACAGGCACTCGTCCGCGACGTGATCAGTGGTATCTTTTATTTGTTCGACGATGCTTTTCGTGTCGGAGAATACATACAGGCCAAAAATTACAAGGGAACGGTTGAAGGCTTTAGCTTGCGCTCAGTGAGGCTCAGACACCATAGAGGACCAATTTTCACTGTCCCGTTTGGCGAGCTTGGCGCTGTTGAAAACATGAGCCGCGATTGGTCGAAGGTAAAATTACTCATCACCATCCCCTATGACGCAGATCTCGAAAAGGTTCGAAAGATCGGGAAAGCTATCGGGCAACGCCTTTCCGAGAATACGGAGTTTGCTGGGCTCTTCATTGAACCCCTCAAAATGAAGGGTGTCGAGGAGTTTGCGGAGTATGGGATCGTCGTGAGCTTTGCCATGATAACTGTGCCAACATCACAACAGAGTTTCATCCGACGAACCGCTTACGCAATGTTGCGCCAGTCATTTCAAGAGAACGGTATTTCCTTTGCACGTCCGACGGTTGATGTCAGTCGACCAGAGGCTGGTGATATCGCCGCTGCAGCTCTTCAACACCGTCAGTCAACAAGTGCACGCCAAGCGCAGGATGACAGTAACGACACAGAGGATAGTTTGGCCAGTTGAGGGTGAACTAGCCCGACGACGGTAAGGTTCCTTTTGTGGCGTTCGTCTTTCAGTAAATCCGAACTGCGTCCGGCTCACGACGGGCTGGACCGGGCGCTTGTCCTCCGTGCATTTTTTGTTGGGTTATATGATTCTACTGTTTGTTATCTGGTCAAGGTGAAGTTGCACTGCAACGGGCATCGTTACGAGAACGCTTCCTCATCTCCTGCGTCAGAAAATACAGCAAGCCTCTGTTTCATATAGACTATTATCTTCGGCGCGGACCTGAACAATACCCGCCACCCCCTAACCCATACTCATGTTTAGCTCGATCCCTGCCGCGCAAGGACTACAAATAGCACATGGCGAACGGGCAAAAGCATCCCGTGCAATGCGGCAATTCTCCCTGCCCCGAAAGCCATGTATCCGGAGATAATGGAGCAAAGAATGAACCTCAGTCTGACTGAAAACCAAAGCGCCGTTGGCGATATCGTCCCTTCTCGCTATGTAGTTAAAGTTGGTGACATTGAAGTAATCATCATCAGCGATGGAATTTTGACGCCTCCCGCCGAGTCGATGGCAACCAATGCCGACCCTGCCACACGCAATGCGTGGCTCGATGAACGCTTCCTAGATCATGTCGCGTTTGATTGGGCGCTGAACGCCGTCGTAGTTCGTAGCAAAGATCAGACAATCCTCATCGACAGTGGTTTGGGGGAAGAATACCCCGATTTTCCTCGGGCTGGTCAGTTTGTCTCCCGCCTTGAGGCAGCTGGTGTCGATTTCGATTCTGTTACCGATGTAGTTCTCACACACATGCACTTCGATCACGTTGGAGGGTTACTCGTTAACGGCGTTAAGGAACGCCTCGGAGACGGGATCCGTGTTCACCTCTCTACGGCAGAAGCAGATTTCTGGAAGGATCCAGATTTTTCCCGCACCGCCATGCCACCTGATTTGGCCGACCTCGCACGCAGTGCATCGAAGGACTTCCTCAGCATATATGCGAAAAACATACGTACTTTCGAACAGGAAGTTGAGGTTGCACCTGGCGTTGTTGTTACGAAAACGGGAGGCCACACTCCGGGCCATAGTGTTGTCCGCATTTCGTCAAATGGCGACAAGCTTATGTTTGGTGGCGACGCACTGTTTCCCGTCTCCTTTGACCACCCCGAGTGGCACAACGGTTTCGAGCATGACCCAGAAGAGGCGACGAATGTTCGCCTCCGTCTGATGAAAGAGCTCGCAGAAACGGGCTCATGGCTTGTCTCGACGCATTTGCCCTTTCCCTCGCTAGGTAGGGTAGCGGCTGCAGAAAAGCTTTATCGTTGGGTTCCTGCCCCTTGGGATTACTAATCGCATATTTTATTCGGACTTGGCCGCCCCGTGTAGGGGCGGTCTCACGGGCTCAATTGGTCCCGGAACAGATTTCTACAATTCGCTTGATAATGCGGCGCATATTAAGAGGCGATCGAAAAGCCATGACTGATCTAGAGGCCCCCGGAAAGCGGATCGTACGTTCGCGTCGTTGTGCACTCGTGATTGAACTCTCGTTGGTGGATATTGCTGAAGACCCACTTGTTAGACTCGTAAACAAAGCCGATCGTATCGATCATGGCGAATTCTGCCTTTGCTTGGAGCGAGTAGCAAAGGCGCGCATCCAAACTCGACGTTAAATGCCTGACTGATAAACACAACGCGAGCATCCTATTGACACCCTTAACGTGCTATTTATGAACTATCGCCACGGGACATTGTTCCGGGCGAAGGCGCCTAGTTTGCTGCGATTGACGCATGCTAAGTAGACAACAGGCTCCCGTCGCAATGAATGGCCGCGCAGCAAGGCTGCTGCAGGTGCACACCATTACAGATGGAAAGCATGCCGAGCGATCGACACGGTCCAGTACCGCCGCTTGGTCGCGCAATGTTTCGAAAGCGGCCGAGATGCGGGTTGGCGATAGTCACGGTAGGTTTGGCCGAGAGGTTGTTTTCCTAGCCGATATTCTCCGCCTTTTTCTAGCCATTACCCTAGACTGCAACGTATCATAAAGCTTGCCAACGTAAATGGACGGTATCCGAAACAGTGAGTTTCAAAATGTCCAGTTCGTTGGCCGATTGGTCGTCGGTAATCCAGCTTTTGTGCGCGCACACGCTCTTGATCCGCGGGTATGTTGAATACACAGAGGGAACTCAAGACAAGGCCGAGAAAATGCTCGACGAGGTTCAGGCGCAGCTTGAAGCAGCATGCAAGAACATCCCGGTGAATGGCGAGGTCCTGCGCGAAATCGAACAGTTCGAGTGGATCGAGTGGAATAAGACGTCTCCCCACATGCTAAATCGCCATGCTGCTACAAATATTCAGCCTGCCCTCGCTGCCGGCAAGTACAAGCAACAGTCTTTCCGATGTTTTCCGCCTGACGCGGCGGCGCAGCGTTCAGCTGGGGATGCTTGCCATCCTGTTGCTGATGACGGGGCATTTTGCCGGTTCGGTCTATGTGCGTCCGTTCCTCGAACAGGTGACGCTGCTTGAGACCACGCCGATTGCTCTTGCCCTGCTCGGCTTTGGCGTTGCTTCCGTGATCGGCAACGTGCTGGGGGGCCGCATGGCAGACACCAGCATCCGCCTCGCACTCATCGTTACCGCCGCCCTGATGGCATTTGCAACAATCGCCCTCGTCCTATGGGGTGTTCATAGCAGCGCCGCATTCGCGCTCGTCGCGCTCTGGGGCCTTGCCTTTGGCATGGCGCCCGTGGTGCTGCCGACCAACCTTTCCCGCGGCGCACCCGACGCGCTGGAGGCGGCAGGCAGCCTGATGGTTGTTTCTTTCCAGGTGGCTATCAGTATCGGGGCGGTTGTCGGCGGCTATATCGTGGATTCCTACGGTGCCACTGCGCCGCTGGCGCTGACCGCGATCCTGGCGGCATCCACGGTCGCACTTGCCTTGCTGCAACGTCGCGATTGAACCTGTCCGTGACGGCAGATACCTAAAACGAAAGTCCCGCCCGGAATTTGGTCCGGGCAGGACATTTGTGAAAAGACGATTTTTCTTGCCGTCGCTCTGATTACTTGCGGTAGGAAAGACCACCCCAGATACGGCCTTCGTCTCTGTGGCGGCCACCGTGTACTGCGCCGATATAGGCAGCGGCAGCGGAAACGAGTGCGGAAGCGGCCAGCAGGAACGCGGTTAGAATGCCTGCGACGCGCGCTTTTTCTGCGGCATCCGCAGCCTTGGCCTTAGCATCGTCCAACGCCTTCTGCGCCTCAGTCTTCACGGTCTCTACCTGCTTCTGCGCTTCATCGACTTTCTTCTGCGCTTCCGCCCTGACGGCCTGCACGCGTTCAACCGTCTGGTTTACGCGCGTTTGCGCATCCGTCTGGCTGATGTTTGTGCGGGCAGCGACTTGGTTGGAAAGCCATGTCTTATCGGCATCGGATATCTCACCGGTTGCAAGAAGATTGCCGAGGATGCCGCTGATCTGGCGCTGATAGTCTCCGGCGCTCTGGTCACCCGTCAGAGGGGCGGCGGGCGCATCGGTTCTCAAAAGACTATCCGTGAAATAGTCGATTGGATTGGCTTTCAGGCCCTGCGGAAGCATTTGTTCGATGCTGGGTGCTGCAGCCTGACCGGCGCCTTGCGCCAGACCACCTGCCGCACTGCCAGCGCCGGAAATGATTCCACCCGCCAGTTGACCGGCGCCTTGTACTGCGCCGCCGACCGCGGAACCCGTTGCCTCAACGGCGGTCTGCGCCACGCTGCCGACAGCCTTGGCACCACCAGACAGCACGCCGAGCGCGAGGAACGCCGAAACGACTGTTCCGAGGCCCCACACGACCAGGCCATTCACACCATCGCGGACCGTCAGTTCGTTCCTGTCGGCAGCGCCGGCAGGCCGACGCATGCGGCCGGCGATATAGCCACCCAGCATGTAGGAGCCGACCATGGAAATGATGACGAAGAGCGCGGTTATGATGAGCCAGACTGTGCTGATCTCGCCACCATTGTCCGCCGAGATTGAACTCAGGCCTAGGCCGCCCGCAAATGCGGTGAGAATAGCCATGGCGCCCGAGGAAATGACGGCACCGGCGAAAATCGCTGGCCAGTCCACATAGCTGCGGTTTGGATTCGTTTCGATACCCGTTGGATCAACCATCAGCGTAGCCCCAACAATGAGAGGATGAACAGGACGACGACGACGAGGCCGACTAGATAGATGATGGAATTCATGCGATCTCCTCCGAATGGACGATCAATCCTCCGCGTGGCGGCGATTATATGCAGTGAGACATGCGAGCTGATTGCTCCTTCACCAAACTCGCCGCGCTCCAAAAAGTTTCACGACTTCTCGTTGCTTCGGAACGATTTTGCGCATTTCCGCCGGCGAGGTGACGAAAGAAATGTGCTCGTGGTCGGCAAAGAGAGGTCGCCGAACGCAGGCAGCAGCATGACCAGCCAGACACAAGCCACCCGAACCAGATTGCGACCGAAGGAGATGTACCATGTCTGCAATCGATCGAATTGGCTCCACCGCTTCGCTTTACACACGCCCGCGGCCACAGGACGTTTCCCAAGCCGTGCCGAATCCCGCACCCGAACTATCGGCATCGTTGATCGGAGGGGGCGCCGCGCCTTCGCTCTCCTCCAATCTTGCCAACGCACTCTGGTCACTCCGGGGGCAAGAGGGCAGAATAGACGAGACGCCGCTTAAGGGCGGCGGCACAGGCTCCGATGAGGAAGAGCTTAGCCGCTGGGCAAATATGAGCCTTGGCGAGAAAATCCGGGCCCAATATCTGGAGGCGCGGGGATTGTCCGAAGGCGACCTTGCCGCCATGCCGCCCGACGAAAGAAAGGCAATAGAGGACGAGATCCAGAAGGCGATAAGGGTCGCGATGGAGGCTCCAAAAGACGATGACGTGAGCGTGCTCGCCGGCCTTTAAGCGTGACATGCCTCCCGGGGGCACTGCGCAGCGCTACGATCTGATACATAAATGCGGGTTTCAGGAAACATGCCGGATACCTGCAGGGCAGATCATTGCCTGATCTATTTCGGATCAGGCAGGATATCCCATGAAGAGGCAGATTTTCTTCGCCGTCGCCATATCGGGTGCGGCAGCAGGTTTTGGAACCGTTTATTCGAACTCAGCGGACACGCCGCCGGAACTTGCTTCTCCCATCTATGGTGTCACGCTTCCTGAAGGATATCGTGACTGGAAGTTCATCGCGCCCGCGCAGGAAGCGCCGCCGCTGGACGAGCTTCGCGCTGTTCTGGCAAACGATGTCACCGTCGACGCCTACAAGAGCGGAACCCTGCCCTTTCCCGACGGCTCGATACTGGTGAAGCTCGCTTATAAGCGGCAGCAATCCACGGAGTTTCCGCCGGCCACGATTCCGGGCGCGGCGACCACAGTGCAGGTGATGGTGAAAGACTCCAGGAAATATGCCGCCAGCCACGGCTGGGGCTTCGGGCGGTTTGTCAACGGCAAGCCGGTGGATGCCGCCCAGCATGAGACGTGCCTCTCCTGCCACGAGGGCAACGTCAAGGACCATGATTTCGTCTTCACGCGATATGCACCGTAACCGATGCCGGGGCTCGGGCGATTTCGCTTTCACGACTGTTCGCCGGACGGCGGCCTCTACACTCGATTACAAATTCACCGAAGCCCGGACACATCAGGGATACGTGGGGCCGGGAGATTGGCGCCATCGCCGGGTCGCCTTCGCCGCCCGCAGCCCCGAACTCCTGCCTGAAAGGACACGATGATGACGTTTCTGGTCATTGCCTATCTCGGAGGGGCGCTGACAATTCTCAGCCCCTGTATCCTGCCCATCCTTCCCTTCGTTTTTGCGCGGGCCGGGCAACCGTTCCTGCGCAGCACGCTGCCCCTGCTTACGGGAATGGCGGCAACCTTTTGCGCCGTCGCGACGCTGGCCGCGGTGGGCGGCAGCTGGGCAATCAGCGCCAATGAATATGGCCGGCTCGCGGCTCTTGCGCTGCTTGCGGTCTTCGGCGTCGGGCTGGTCTCGCCCCGTGCGGCCAGCATCATCACCCGTCCGGTCGTCGAACTCGGCAACCGGCTCGCCAATGCCGCCGGCAAGCCCGGGGCAATGCCGACGGTTGCGGGCTCCCTGATGCTCGGCATCGCCACCGGCCTTTTATGGGCGCCCTGCGCCGGACCGATCCTCGGGCTCGTGCTGACGGGTGCGGCCCTGAAGGGGGCCAATCTGGAAACCAGCCTGCTGCTTGCCGCCTATGCCGCCGGGGCTGCGACCTCCCTTGCCGTCGCCATCCTCGTCGGCGGCAGGGTATTTGCAGCCATGAAGCGGTCTCTGGGTTTCAGCGAGCGGATTCGGCAGGTGCTTGGCGCGGCGGTGCTTGCCGGCGTCGCGGTCATCGCGCTCGGGCTGGATACGGGTTTCCTGTCGCAGATTTCCTATGCGAGCACGGCATCCTTCGAACAACAGGTGCTCGATCGGCTCCACACCGCCAAAGCGCCTGAAGCGGCAACGGCGGCAGGCGGCAGCGCAGCCGCGGCCCGGTCGGAGCTGCCGGTTGAGGGCAAGGCCCCATCCCTCGATGGCGCCGTCCAGTGGCTCAACTCCCCGCCGCTCACGCGGGAACAATTGCGTGGCAAGGTGGTGCTCATCGACTTCTGGACCTATTCCTGCATCAACTGCATCCGCACCATTCCCTATGTGCGTGCCTGGGCGGACAAATACCGGGATCAGGGCCTCGTCGTCATCGGCGTTCACGCCCCCGAATTCGCCTTTGAAAAGAAGATCGACAATGTCAGACAGGCCGTCGCCGGCTTCAAGATCGATTACCCGGTGGCAATCGACAATGACTACAGGATCTGGCGCGCCTTTGATAACAGCTATTGGCCGGCGCATTACCTGATCGATGCCAGGGGCCAGATCCGTTACCACCATTTCGGCGAGGGCAATTACCGGCAGACCGAAGAGGCGATCCAGGACCTGCTGCGCGAGGCCGGCAGCAGCGCCTCCGCCAGCGCGCCGGTGAGCCCGGAGGCGAAAGGAGCCGAAGCCGGTGCGGATATCGGGCACATGCGCTCGGGCGAAACCTATATAGGCTACCGGCAGGCTCGCAGCTTCGCATCCAACGAGGCGATGCGTGCAGACACGCCGCGCGACTACTCCGTCAAGACGCCTTCCCTCAACGAATGGGGACTTTCCGGCACCTGGACGGTTGGCGCGGAGGCGGCAACACTTGATGCGGCTGATGGCGGCATCACCTATCGCTTCAGCGCCCGTGACCTGCATCTGGTCCTTGGGCCGGATGCAGCCGGAAAACCGGTTCGTTTCCAGGTCACCATCGACGGGCATCCGCCGGGTGCGGATCATGGCGCCGACACGGATGCCGAGGGCAATGGCGTCGTCACCTCAACCCGTCTTTACCAGCTCGTCCGCCAGTCCGGCGCCGTCGAAGCGAGAACCTTTGCCATCCGCTTCCTCGACCCCGGCGTGCAGGCCTATGCCTTCACTTTCGGCTGACCCGGATTTTCGCCCCCCATCAAAACCAAAGGAGAAATATGATGCACCATCGTCTCATGCCAAAATTCGCGATTGCCATCGCAACCGCACTGATCGCTTTTGCCGCACAGGCGGCAGAGGTGAAGAATATCGTCATAGTCCATGGCGCGCTGGCCGATGGTTCGGCATGGCGCCGGGCGACAGAGATCCTTGAAAGCCGTGGTTTCAACGTCACGATCGTGCAGGAGCCCATCACCTCTCTTGCCGATGACGTGGCGGCCACCAACCGTGTTCTCGATCTCCAGCAGGGGCCGAGCCTGCTTGTCGGGCACAGCTACAGCGGAATGGTGATCTCGGAAGCGGGTAACCGGCCGGATGTGGCCGGGCTGGTCTATGTCGCCGCCTTCCAGCCGGAGAAGGGAGAGAGCCTTCTCGACCTCGCCGGCTCGAAACCGCCGGCCGGCAACGGCATCAAGCCGACGAAGGATGGCGCGTTCCTTTATCTCGATCCCGCCGTCTTTGGACAAGATTTCGCCGGCGATCTGCCGCGTGAGGAAGCGGCCTTCATGGCAAGAAGTCAGGTCTTCGCCGCCAAGGCCGCCTTTGCCGCCAAAGCCGGCGAGCCCGCCTGGAAAACCAGGAAAAGCTGGTCGATTGTCGCAACGCAGGACCGGTCGATCAACCCCGATCTCGAGCGCGAGATGGCCAAGCGCGCCGGCAGTGCGGTGACCGAGATCGCGGCAAGCCATGCGGTCTTCGCCTCCCAGCCCGAAAAGGTCGCAGACGTCATCGAACAGGCCGCCCGACAATCCGCGAAATAAACCGCGCCCGCCTCGAAGTCCAACACAGCCGCCCCAGACACCGGGGCGGCTGATTGCGTCCGGAGGGCTGACCGAATGTATCAGTCTGTATCCGGAATGCCCCCCTGCTACAAAACCATTCACATTCGTCCCCCTTGGGACACATCGAGGATACACGCACCGCGTTACCTGCCCGCATCCAACATGGACAGGAGAGACAGCAATGAATTCCGAGATCAATTTCCAGCGCCGCCGCTTCTTCGGCATTGCCGCAATGACGGTTGCCGCCGTCGAATTCGGGGCCGCAGGCCTTGCTCATGCCAAGGGCGAAGCGCCTTCGCCTCAGCCGTCAACCGGACGCGACGGAGCCACCTCCTTTGGCACCCTGAAGCAGGTTGAAGCGGGCGTACTCAGCGTCGGTTATGCAGAATCCGGCCCCGCAGACGGCCCGGTCGTGCTGCTGCTGCACGGATGGCCTTATGACATCTACAGCTATGTCGATGTCGCGCCCATCCTTGCATCGGCTGGATATCGGGTACTCATCCCCTATCTGCGCGGATATGGCACGACCCGTTTTCTCTCGGACGACACGGCACGCAACGGACAGCAGGCGGCGCTTGCGGTCGACATGATCGCCTTTCTCGACGCGCTCGGCGTCAAACAGGCCGTCGTGGCCGGTTATGACTGGGGCGCTCGCACCGCCGACATCATGGCCGCACTCTGGCCCGAACGTTGCACCGGGCTCGTATCGGTCAGCGGCTATCTTATCGGCAGCCAGGAGATCAACAGGAAGCCGCTTCCGCCCAAGGCGGAACTCTCCTGGTGGTATCAGTTCTATTTCGCGACGGAACGCGGCCGTGCGGGCTATGCCGCCAACACCCGCGACTTCGTGCGCCTGATCTGGCAGACGGCATCTCCGACCTGGAAATTCAGCGACGAGACCTTCAATCGTTCGGCCCCCGCATTCGACAATCCCGACCATGTGGCCATCACCATCCATAACTACCGCTGGCGGCTTGCACTGGCAGACGGGGAAGCCAAGTACGATAATTACGAGCGCCAGCTTGCGAAACTTCCCGTCATCACCGTGCCGACGATAACGCTGGAAGGCGACGCCAACGGCGCGCCGCATCCGGATCCTTCCGCCTACGCATCGAAGTTTTCCGGCAAGTACCAGCATCGCAACATCAGCGGCGGCATCGGCCACAACCTGCCGCAGGAAGCGCCCGAGGCTTTTGCCAGGGCTGTTCTGGACGTCGTAAAGCTTTAAACTTGCCGAAGCCCGCAAACCGTTGTCTTACTGCATGTGACGCAGGGGACGCGGTAGCGGGCCACTCGAACCGTCCGGACGACGAAGGCATCCAATGGAACATATCGACCATATTCTCGTCGTGGACGACGACAGGGAAATCCGGGAACTGGTCTCCAGCTACCTGAAGAAGAACGGCCTGCGCACGAGCGTGGCAGCCGATGGACGGCAGATGAGAAGTTTTCTCGACGGCAATACCGTCGATCTCATCGTGCTCGACGTGATGATGCCTGGTGATGACGGGCTAGTTTTATGCCGTGAGCTGCGGGCGGGGAAACACAAAGCCACGCCGGTCTTGATGCTGACCGCCCGCGATGACGAGATGGATCGCATTATCGGGCTCGAAATGGGAGCCGACGACTATCTGTCGAAGCCCTTCGCTGCCCGTGAGCTTCTTGCGCGGATCAAGGCCATCCTGCGCCGCACGCGGATGCTGCCTCCCAATCTGCAGATCAGCGAGGCCGGGCAGCTCCTGACCTTTGGTGACTGGCGCCTCGACACGGTGGGCCGTCACCTGCTCGACAGGGAGGGCACGACCGTTGCCTTGAGCGGGGCCGAATACCGGCTCCTCAGGGTCTTCATCGATCATCCCCAGCGCGTCCTCAACCGGGACCAGCTGTTAAATCTCACCCAGGGACGCGATGCCGAACTTTTCGACCGGTCGATTGATCTTCTCGTGAGCCGCGTGCGCCAGCGGCTGGGGGATGACGCGCGCGAACCCATCTACATCAAGACGGTACGGGCGGAGGGTTATGTCTTTGCGGTGCCCGTGGAGATTTCGGAGCCGAGGATATGAACGGCTCGCGCCTGCTCACCGGCTGGTGGCCGCGCTCGTTGCGGTCCAGACTTTTCCTCATCCTGTTTGCCGGTCTCGCCATCGCCTACAGCCTGTCGTTCAGCATCCTCTTTGCCGAACGATACATGTCGGCAAAGGCGGTCATGCTCGGCACTCTGGAGCAGGATCTGGCGGTATCGATCGCCATCATCGACCGCCTGCCTGCGGAAGAGCGGCCGCAATGGGTCCATCGCCTGAGCCGCAGCAATTATCAACTCGTCCTCGGCCCCGGTCTTCCCGGCGTTTCCGACATGACCGGCCGCGGCGCTGAAATTGCGCAGAGGATCGAGGAGGCCGCGGGACACCGTTTTCCCGTCAAGGTCGAATCTATTCCCGGCGACGGCAAGCGACTTCAGGCGCATCTGACGTTATCGGACGGCTCGCCGTTGACAATCGACGTGACACCGCGCGGCGTGATGCCCCTGGCGGAGTGGCTGCCATATGTCTTCGCCGCGCAGATGGCGCTTCTCCTCCTCTGCACCTGGTTTGCGGTGCGACAGACGACCAGACCGCTCAGCGCGCTTGCTGCGGCAGCCGAAGCGCTGGATCCGGGGGAAAAGGGGTTGCCGATGAGTGAGAGCGGCCCAAGCGAAGTTGCCCACGCCGCCCGCGCGTTCAACGCCATGCGTGATCGCGTCGCGCAATATCTCGAGGAGCGCGTCCAGATTCTTGCAGCGATCTCGCACGACCTGCAGACGCCCATCACCCGGATGCGGTTGCGGGCTGATATGGCAGACGATACGCCGGAAAAGGAAAAGCTGGTCAGCGACCTGCGTGAAATCGAACGTCTGGTGCAGGATGGGATCGCTTACGCACGCAGCGCTCACGGCAATGGCGAGAAATCCTCCCGTATCGATCTGGCCTCTTTCATCGACAGCATCGCCTACGACTATCAGGATACAGGAAAAGCCGTCACGGTTGCCGGCATGGTGCGCGGCACAGCGTCGACAAAGCCACATGCATTGCGAAGAATCCTGACGAACTTCATAGATAACGCCCTCAAATTCGCCGGCAGCGCCGAAATTAAAGTGGACCGGCGTCCTGAAGGCACCGTGATCATCACGGTGCTCGATCGGGGGCCGGGCATCCCTGACGAGATGCTGCAAAATGCCATGCAGCCCTTTTTCCGGATTGAAACATCCAGAAACCGCGACACGGGCGGAACAGGTCTCGGACTGGCGATCGCGCAGCAGCTCGCCGGAACGATCGGCGGCTCGGTTCGCCTCTATAACAGGCAGGGCGGCGGGCTTGCGGCCGAGGTGGCCTTTCCCTGACAGGGATGCGGGTCGGCGACAACCGGTGCCAAAGCGCCGATACTTTTCGATACAGTTTCGCAGTTTCCGGAAACATGCCGGATACGCTGCTCCATCACAAAGCTCCTATCACGAAACGCCGCAGCAGCGGCAAATGAAAGGAGCCTCCCATGACCAAGATCGAGACTGTTCTTTATACCGGCAAGACCCACACGACCGGCGGGCGTGACGGATCGGCCCAAAGCGATGATGGTGCGCTGGGCATCAAGCTCTCGCCTCCGGGCAGCGGAAAGCCGGGCACGAATCCCGAACAGCTTTTTGCGGCCGGCTGGTCGGCATGTTTCATCGGCGCCATGACAAAGGCGGCGGGGAAACGCCAGCTCCGGCTTCCAGCCGACACCGCCGTCGATGCGGAAGTCGACCTCGGCACGACGGGCGGCGAGTTCTTTCTGCAGGCTCGCCTCTCGGTCAGCCTGCCCGGGATCGATCGTGCCGTGGCACAGGCGATCATCGAGGATGCCCACCAGATCTGCCCCTATTCGAAGGCAACCAGGGGGAACATCGATGTTACGCTCAAGCTCGCTTAAGCCGATTGTTTCCGTCCGTGCGCTTGTCATCGCCATCGTGTTTGCGGCGATATTCGCAGCACCGTGCGTATATGATGTTACGTCCGACGAGCCCACGCCGCTTGCGGGACTTCTGGGCGCGGTCTCATCGATGTGACCACAAGGGAACGGCTCGGCGCCCGCCGCAGCCGTTTTCGCGTTTCCACTTCTTCCTACCCCTCTGATCAACTGAAGGAAGCCTGCCTGCGCCCCATGCGGCGCGCTTCCAGCGCGTTCCACTGCGGCCAGACGAGCGGGATTTCCAACCATCTTAAACGAGGCCAGATCAATGCGATCAATTGAACACATCTATGTCGACGGTGAATTTGTAGCGCCAGACGGCAATGAACGGCTGGACCTTTTCAATCCGGCAACGGAAGAAAAAATCGGCGATGTCAGGCTTGGCAACGCTGATGATGCAAGGGCCGCAGTGGCAGCCGCGAAACGCGCTTTTCCCGCCATGGCAACATCCACCAAGGCGCAACGTATCGATATGCTGCGCAGCCTGCGTGATGCGATCGCAGAGCGGCCGGATGAACTCACGCAGGCCATGACCGAAGAATACGGCGCGCCCGCTTATTTCACGGCTTTCTCCGTTCAAAACGCAGCGTCGATTTTTGATGTTATGGCTGAGACCGTGGCGAACTACGACTTTGACCGGGTCGTGGGTAAAAGCACGGTCACGATGCTGCCGCGCGGCGTTCTCGCCGCCATCACGCCCTGGAACAGCAATTTCGGTTTTATCGCCACCAAGCTTGCGCATGCAATCGGTTCCGGCTCGTCCCTCGTCATCAAACCGGCCGAACAGAGTGCGTTTCAGACGGATATTCTCGTGCGAAGACTGCATCAGGCCGGCCTGCCGGCAGGGGTTTTCAACGTTGTCAACGGCACGGGTCCGGTGGTCGGCGCGGCACTGACGCAGGATCCCGACGTTGCGACCATCAGTTTCACCGGCTCCACCCAAGCTGCAAAGATCATTCAACGCGCGGCGATCGACGGCATGAAAAGAGTGGTTCTGGAGCTGGGCGGAAAAGCACCCACCATTATCCTGCCGGATGCCGACCTCGACAAGGCCATACCAGTCGCCCTGATGTCTGGCTTTGCAAACAGCGGCCAGGCCTGCGTCGCGGGTACCCGCATTCTGGCTCCGCGGTCCCGTCTCCCCGAGATTGCCGAGCGGTTGAGGACGGCGACTGAAAAATTCAAAGTTGGCGATCCCCGTGATCCGGAGGTTCGGATAGGCCCTCTCGCCAGCCTTGCCCAGTGGGAGAGGATCCAGACTTACATCCGGCTTGGTGTCGAAGAAGGAGCGACCCTGCTGACAGGCGGAACCGGACGGCCGGACGGAATTGAAAAAGGATGGTTCGCCCGCCCGACAATTTTCGCAAATGTCACGAACGAGATGCGCATCGCCCGCGAAGAAATCTTTGGTCCCGTCCTGTGTCTTCTCGCCTATGAGGACGAAGATGAGGCCGTCGAGATCGCCAATGATAGCGATTACGGATTGCAGGCCTATGTGCTTGGATCCGACCTCAGACGTGCCGAACACATAGCCGCAAGGCTGATGGCCGGCCGCGTCGTCATCAACGGCGCACCGCACGATCCTCGCGCCCCCTTCGGCGGTTTCAGGCAATCCGGTATCGGCAGGGAGATCGGTGCCTTCGGTCTCGACGGCATGCTCGAACCGCGAGCCGTTCTCACCCCGTAACGCAGCGCCGATCCCGGCGCACTCTCCGTTCTGCTTCAGGCCGACTTTGTATCCAGAAGTGTCAGCCGTGCGAAAACCGACGTTTGGTGACGCAACAGCAGGTCGAAAGAAACAGCCGGGATACGATCAACATCTACCTGTTTCGGACGCGAAATGGTCGCGAAACACATCGATATGGAGAGAAATATGACCGACGTCCTTCACCCTGCAAAAGGCGGAAACAACACCGCGATTGTCCTTGGGTCTGCAATGACCGTGTTGATGGCCTTCACCCCTGCCTTGGCAGTTGAGACTGTCAAACCACCCCAATCCGAAACCGCCTCTGCCGACGACAGCATTCGGCCGTTCCAGGTTCATGTCGATCAGTCACGGATTGACGACCTCAAGGCGAGGATCAGGAATGCGCGCTGGCCGGATAAGGAAACCGTTGACGATATTTCCCAGGGCATCCAGCTGGCGCGGGTTCAGGATCTCGTCCGATACTGGGGCAGCGACTATGACTGGCGAAATGCCGAGAAAGAACTCAACGCCTTGCCGCAGTTCATCACCAGGGTCGACGGCGTCGACATCCACTTCATTCATGTCCGCTCACGCCATCCCAACGCCTTGCCTGTCATCCTCACCCACGGCTGGCCGGGTTCAATCTTCGAGTTCACAAAAGTCATCGGCCCGTTGACGGACCCGACCGCTTATGGCGGCAAAGCCGAAGACGCGTTCGACGTGATCATTCCCTCCATCCCCGGCTATGGTTTTTCAGGCCATCCGACCGATCTGGGCTGGGGACCGGACCGTGTTGCGCGCGCCTGGGACACCCTTGTGAAGCGCCTCGGCTACACGCGTTATGTTTCCCAGGGCGGCGATCATGGTTCGGTCATTTCCGATGCGCTTGCCCGGCAGGCGCCAAAGGGTCTGCTCGGCATCCATCTCAATATGCCGGCCGCCGTTCCCGGCGCGCTCATGAAGGGCATCAACAGCGGTGATCCGGCCCCTGCGGACCTGTCTGCGCAGGAACGAAATGCCTATGACTCGCTCAAAGAGTTTTTCGGCAGGAACGCTGCCTATGGCGCAATGATGGTCACAAGACCGCAGACGATCGGCTATTCCCTGTCGGATTCACCTGTCGGTCTTGCATCCTTCATCTACGAGAAATTCGCGCAATGGAGCGACAGCAATGGCGAGCCCGAAAGCGTGCTTTCCAGGGATGAAATGCTCAACGACATCACTCTCTACTGGTTGACCAACAGCGGCGCGTCCGGCGCACGCTTCTATTGGGAAAACAACAACAACAACTTCAGCGCGGACGCCCAGAAGACCAGGGACATCAAGATCCCCGTCGGCATCACCGTTTTCCCGAAGGAAATCTATCAGGCGCCGGAGAGCTGGAGCAGGCAGGCCTATCCATCGCTGACCTATTATCATCAGGTCGATCATGGCGGACATTTCGCCGCCTGGGAGCAGCCCGGGATTTTCTCAAGAGAGCTTCGTGACGCTTTCAGAAAGCTGCGCTGAGAGACGTCATTCTGGAAGCGCGGTTCCCGGACCGCGCTTCACCACATCCTCGTGTTGCTGTCCGATTTAACGCTTGGGCGTTTCTGCACCAAAAAAGCCGTCGCTCGACACCAGTCGAGGAACGGCTTTTTCCGTATCTGAGGCCAGGAGATTTCAGGCCGCAACCGCGACACGTTCCGCCATCCACTGATCCAGCGCAGATCGCAGCATTGATCCGGACACGGCGTCCGTGGAGGCGATCCTGATCAGGTATTTTGCGGCGTCAACGGCTATCGAGCAGCCGATCGGCAGGCGGTTCTCTGCGCAGAACTCATTCAAAACCCTGCGGATCGACAGAAGCGACACTGCGTTGGTCATCTCGGATCTCCATCATGAATAACGATATTGCGTCACTTGATGGAGAAGCGTTGTGTCGAGAGTTTTCCACCGAAACCGAAAACGGTACCTCGATGTAGTCAGACTGGTTGCTGATACAATAAGCTACCGTCGAGGACGGCGATCGCATCGATCAGTCCTGAAATTTCGTTTCGTCGCTCGACGGCTCCGGGTTCGCGTCGATCCGGTTTTCCGCCTCGGCCTGCGGGGACAGAGGAAGCTCCAGCTGAATATCCTCCATCTCGGGCAGGCTTGCGATGCCGTCACGAAGGGCAAGGTCTTCATAAGATGGTTTGAACGGCATCGGAATCTCCTTCCGCGCGAGAAATTGGCCGCCATCCGCTTTTTCCGGCGGCGGCCGTTTCCGGTGATCAGCTCTTCACAAAGGCCAGCAGATCCGGATTGATGACATCGGCATGGGTGGTCAGCATGCCGTGCGGATACCCCTTATACACCTTCAGCGTACCATTCTTCAGCAGTTTGACCGACAATTCGGCAGAATCTGCGATCGGCACGACCTGGTCGTCATCGCCGTGGAGAACGAGCGTCGGCACCGTGATCGCCTTCAGGTCTTCCGTCTGATCGGTTTCCGAGAAGGCCTTGACGCCGTCATAATGGGCCTTGGCGCTACCCATCATGCCCTGACGCCACCAGTTCTGGATGACACCGGGATAGACTTTGGCATCCGGACGGTTGAAGCCGTAGAACGGACCGGTCGGCACGTCGAGGAAGAACTGCGCGCGGTTTTCGGCCACGCCCTTGCGGAAGCTGTCGAAGACTTCGATCGGCAGGCCGTCGGGATTGGAAGGCGTCTTCAGCATCAGCGGCGGAACGGCGGAGACGAGCACGGCCTTGGCAACGCGGCCCTGCGGTTCGCCGAATTTGGCGACGTAACGCGCGACCTCTCCGCCGCCGGTCGAGTGGCCAATGTGAACCGCATTCCTGAGATCGAGATGTTCGGCAACGGCGGATGCATCGGCGGCATAATGATCCATGTCGTGGCCGTCGCTCACCTGCTGGGAACGGCCGTGGCCGCGACGGTCATGGGCCACGACGCGGTAACCGTTCTGGGCGAAGAACAGCATCTGCGCGTCCCAGTCGTCGGAGGACAAAGGCCAGCCGTGATGGAAGACGATCGGCTGGGCATCCTTCGGACCCCAGTCCTTGAAATAGATATCGACGCCGTCCTTGGTCTTTACGAATGATCCGGTCATTGGAAATGCTCCTTCGTTGCGGGATGGGATGGATTTTGAAAAGGCTGTTGATGGCATGGCCATCGCGGTGGAAAGAGCGGCGCCGGCCAGCAGAACATGCCGTCTGGAAATTGCGAGCTCGATAGGATTGTCGGTCATTTCGGTTTCCTGCCTGGTTTCAGCGGGCGCGGCGGGTGGTTTCAAACAGGAACCAGGTGCGGCGCTCGGTCTCGTCGATCCAGTTTTCGATCAGGCTGGTGGTGGCGTGGTCGTTGAGGTCGGAGGTGAGGCTGTGCGTTTGCCGCAGGATGGCGGTAAGCTGCTTGTTGTCCTCACGCAGTTCGGCAAGCATATCCTCCGGCGTGACGAAGTCGGCGTCATTATCAAGGAGACGCTGGAGGCGGCCGATATGGCCGATGGAGCGGATGGTCGTGCCGCCGATCTTGCGCGCCCTTTCGGCAATGTCGTCGGTCATCGCAAAGATCTGGGCGCCCTGTTCGTCCAGCAGCGTGTGATAATCACGGAAATGCGGACCGGAAACATGCCAGTGGAAATTCTTGGTCTTGATGTAGAGCGTGAAGACATCCGCCAGCAGCGCGGTCAGCGCAGCGGCGATGTCGCGGCTCGCTTCAGCGCCAAGGTCGGTCGGCGTTGCGAGTGGAAGCTTGCGGTTTTTGGCGGCTGTGGTCGTGTCCATGATCGTTCTCCTTTTGCAATCGACCGCCCGTTGTTGAGCGCCCCTGTTGCGGCTGTCTGATCGGCACCGAGGATAGAAAGAAGGATGGCTCGGGAGAAATCGGCTGCTGGTACAGTCCACCCGATACCTAAGTGTAGTTTCGGCAATTTCGAACCCGGGATAGTTTTCACCTGTCGCCCCACCCCAGGGCGATTGGCTCGCAGAAGCCATCGTCTCCGGTGTCCCCCTCCCCCGGAGCTGCGGATCTCCTCCCGATCCGCCAAGGCCGCCCCCGCCGCAGGAGGCGGCCTTTTTTTCGTTTCGGCCTCGGACCTGCAGGCAACCTATGCCTGAGTATTATGTTTACTCTTTCGCCGTTGCGTTAGCCTCAGCGGGCACGACAATCGTCAATCTGCAAAATCGAAGGAATTCCAACATGGCGGAAGAACGGCCCGAAGGTATTGAAAAATACGATCACCCAGCCGGCGGCTGGGATGCATTGAAAGCCGTCGCGAAAACGCTCGCGCACCAGCAGATCGTCGCGCAGGGCACGATGACGCTGCTCAAGGCCAATCAGCCCGAGGGTTTCGACTGTCCCGGCTGCGCCTGGCCCGACCCCAAACACACCTCATCCTTTGAGTTCTGCGAAAACGGCGCCAAGGCCATCACCTGGGAATCGACGGCGAAACGATCCGGACCCGAATTTTTCGCCCAGCATACGGTTTCCGAACTGTGGCAATGGACGGATCACAAGCTGGAGGATGCCGGCCGGCTGACCCTTCCCCTGCATTACAATGCCGAAAGCGATCGCTATGAGCCAATCGCGTGGGACGACGCCTTCAATCTGATCGCGCAGGAACTCAACAAGCTCGACGACCCCGACAAGGCGGAATTTTATACATCCGGCCGGGCGTCCAACGAGGCCGCCTTTCTCTATCAGCTTTTCGTGCGCGCCTATGGGACGAACAATTTCCCTGATTGTTCCAACATGTGCCACGAGGCCACCAGCGTCGGCCTTCCGAAATCCATCGGCGTCGGCAAAGGCACGGTGACGCTGGAGGATTTCGATCATGCCGATGCGATCTTCAGCTTCGGCCACAATCCCGGCACCAACCATCCGCGCATGATGACGACGCTGCATAATGCCGCAAAACGCGGCGTGCCGATCGTGGTCTTCAATCCGCTGAAGGAACGGGCGCTGGAACGCTTCGCCGCGCCACAGGACCCGATCGAAATGGCGACACTCTCTTCGACGCCCATCGCCTCCGCCTACCATCAACTGCGCACCGGCGGCGATCTCGCAGCCCTCAAGGGCATCATGAAAGCGGTGTTCGAACTGGATGCGGAAAACCAGAAGGCGGGTGGTGCCGGTGTGCTCGACCGAACCTTCATCGAAGAACACACCGACGGTCTCGACGCACTGTGCGCCGACATCGACGCTACCTCCTGGGACACCATCTGCTCCGTCAGTGGGCTGACGAAGGAGGCGCTTGAAAGCGCTGCCCGGATTTATGTGAACGCCTCCAATGTCATCATCTGTTACGGCATGGGCATCACGCAGCACGCCAAAGGCACGGGCAACGTGCAGCAGATCGCAAATCTCCTGCTGCTGCGCGGCAATATGGGCCGCCCGGGTGCGGGAATAGCGCCCATTCGCGGCCATTCCAACGTACAGGGCGACCGCACCGTCGGCATCACCGAAATCCCGAACAAGGCGCTGCTGGACGGCATGGAGCGCGCTTTCGGTTTTCGTCCCCCTGCGGAAAAAGGCCACAATGCCATAGAGGCCGTCGAGGCGATCATTGCCGGCGAGTCCCGGGTGCTAATCTGTCTTGGTGGAAACCTCGCCGTCGCCATGTCGGATACCGGCGCGACCTTCAAGGGCATGCGCAACCTCGATCTCGCCGTTCACATCGCAACAAAACTCAACCGCTCGCACCTTCTGACAGCGAAGATATCGCTGATCCTGCCGTGCCTTGGACGCACCGATCTGGATACCCAGTCCTTGGGCCCGCAGGCCGTGACAGTCGAGGACTCGATGTCGATGGTGCATGCCTCTCGCGGTTTCCTGAACCCGCCCGGGGAGCTGGTCAGGTCGGAGCCGGCCATCATCGCGGGCATCGCCAAAGCGACAATCGGCAGCCGCCATGGAATAGACTGGGATTGGCTGATTGCCGATTACGATCGCGTCCGCGACAAGATCGAAGAGGTCTTTCCCGATTTCAGGGATTTCAACAGCCGGGTTCGGATAAAAGGCGGCTTTCGCCTTGATGTCGCGGCCTCGTTCCGCCGCTGGAACACGCAGAGTGGCAAGGCCAATTTCCTTGTCGCCACGGGGCTTGAAGAAGATCCGCTCATCTCCAATCCGGAAGCCCTCGTGCTGACCACGATCCGCAGCCACGATCAGTACAATACGACGATCTATGGCATGGATGACCGTTATCGCGGCGTCTTCGGCCGAAGGGACATCATCTTCATGAACCGGCACGACCTTGCGGAGCGCGGCCTGAAGGATGGTGATCGCATCGATATTCACGGCATCGGCCCAGAAAATAAAGACCGACACCTCGTTCAGGGTTTCACCGCCGTCGAATACAATATCCCGAAGGGGTCGGCCGCAGGCTATTATCCGGAAATGAATGCGGTGGTGGCGCTCGGCCATTATGACCGCCTTTCCGGAACGCCTTCCTACAAGGGTGTCCCGATCACGGTGAGCCCGGCAGCCGCCTGACGACCGAAGGCCCGGCGCGCAACGCAGCGGTCGTTGCGCGCTCTTCTCCCCACCGTTTGGGTTGGACCTCACCTCGGGCCATCAGGCATGGCCTGTGGATGACCGGCAATATATGCGGATTTTTCGATATAGCGCCGTGCCGTTTTACCGCTATCCTGATGTTTCGACGACGGTGGCAACCAAGACCTATGTATAGGTCAGGTTGTGCTGAAAAAACCGTATTGTCGGCAAAAATCGCATCGGGGGAACAATGTCGATTGCGTCAAGGATGTTTCGCGCGCGCGAGCCGGAAGGCCGAGCCCACCATCTGGCCTTTGGCCTTGGGGCGCTGGCGCTGGCGGCCGCGGTATTTTACGTCGATACCTATACCGACATAGAAGGCGCGATCGCGGTGCTTTATGTCATCACGGTCCTTTTGGCTGCGCAGACTGTAAGCTGGTCGGGACTGATCGCGATCTCCTGCGCCTGCGCCATTCTTTCCCTCCTGTCCTATGCAGCGACCCACGCGCAGGATGCGGATTTCCAGTCGGCGCTTCGGTTGGTCGTCGCCCTTGCGGCACTTGCCGTCACAACCATGCTGCTTTTGAAAACGGAGACCGCCCGGCTGGCAATGCTATCCGTCAATGCGGCGCTGAAGGAAAGCGAGGAGCGTTATCGTTCCATTTTCGACCGTACGCGCGTCGCACTCTGGGAACGCGACTATTCGAAGCTTCACGCCCTGCTGATGGGCCTCAAGCAACGGGGCATCACCGACATGCAGGCCCATGCGCGCGCCAATCCGGGTTTTACGCAGCAATGCATCGATCTCATCACGGTCGTTGCATCGAATGAAGCCGGAAAGGAAATGCTGGGTTACGATTCCTCTATCCGCGGCACCCTCCAGCAATCGGTCGTTTCTTCGTCCGGCAAGTTCGTCGATGTCCTGCAGGCGATCATCGACAACCGGCGTGTTTTCGAAGACAAGGTGGTGGTGCGCACCGACATCGGCGAAGACAAGCTGGTGCTTCTTTCAATCAGTTTCCCCGCGGAGGCGGCCTCCTTCAACCGTGTGGTGGTCAGCATGGTGGATATCACCCAGCGCGAAATGGCGCTGAAGGCGCTGGCCGAGGCACAGGCGGAGCTGACAAAGGCCTCGAAGGCGGCAGCCGTCGGCGCCATGTCCGCATCGCTCTCCCACGAACTGAACCAGCCGCTTGGCGCCATCATCGTCAATGCGCAGACATTGCTGCGCTGGCTCGATCGCGATCCGCCGGATATTGCCGCCGCCCGCCGCTCGGCCGAACGCATGATCCGCGACGGGCAGCGCGCCAGTGAAATCATCCAGAACACGCGCAGCCTGCTCGCCCATACGAGCGGCAAGGTGGAAACCTTCGACCTCGATGAGTTCATCGACGAAACGCTAAGCCTTCTCGAACATGAGCTGGAACGCAGTGGAACCACGGTGCATGTGGAAAAAGCGGCCACGCCGCCGATAACGGCCGTCAGGATCGAATTGCAGCAGGTCCTCATCAATCTTCTCACCAATGCCATTCAGGCCATGGACGAGGCGGGCACCGGCAATCGCACCATCACGGTTCGGAAGGAGCGTGAAGACAGGGACAATATTCATATTGCGGTTCACGACAATGGACCGGGTTTCCCGGTGCAGATGAAGGAAAAGCTGTTTTCGCCGTTTTTCACGACCAAGGAGACGGGAATGGGCATGGGGCTGTCCATCTGCCGCACGACACTGGAAGCACGGGGCGGCAGGCTTACCGGTGACAATCATCCTCTCGGCGGGGCGGTCTTTACCATTTCCATGCCGATCAGCCAGGAGATGGAACATGCCTGAGCCACGCAAGACGACAAAGGAGCCGCCGTCACCCATCGTGTTCATCGTCGACGACGATGTGTCGATGCGCGAGGCGCTCACCGATCTTTTCCGCTCCATGAAGTTCGATGCCGAAGCTTTCGACAGCGCCGCCGCCTTTCTTGAAAAAGCCAATCTGAACCGGCCCGGCTGCCTGCTGCTTGATGTGCGGCTTCCGGGCATAAGCGGTCTTGATTTCCAGATGCAGCTGGAACGCGTCGGCAACCGGATGCCGATCATTTTCATGACCGGCTTCGGCGATATCCCGATGAGCGTGCGGGCGATGAAGGCCGGCGCTGTCGATTTTCTGACCAAGCCCTTCAAGGAACAGGACATTCTGGACGCCGTCGCGGCCGCGATGGAGCGGGATGCGTCGCGCCGCCGCGAAAGCGCCCAGAACGAGGCAGTCACCTCCCTTGCCGAACAGCTGACGCCAAGGGAACGCGAGGTCATGGGCGCCGTTGTCCGCGGCCTGATGAACAAGCAGATCGCCTATGAGCTCGGCATCAGCGAAGTCACCGTGAAACTGCACCGAGGCAATGTCATGCGCAAAATGGAAGCGAGATCGGTTGCCGACCTCGTGCGGAAAGCGGAGCTGATCGGCGAGAAGTTCAGGCCACCTGTATCTTAGTATGGTATCTTTGAGAGCGGCATGGGCGCATAGAGAAAGAAAGAAAAACAGAAAAGGTCGCTTTCATTGCCCCCCGTTCCCGTCATTGCCGTCGTCGACGACGATCCCGCCATTCGCGAAGCCATGGATGATCTCATCATGTCCTTCGGTTACGAATGCCGCCTGTTTGTTTCTGCCGAACAATTCCTGGAATCGAAGCAGCAGGCGGACATCGACTGCATCGTCGTGGATGTCAAAATGCCCGGTCTTTCCGGCATCGAGTTGCAGAGCGAGCTGAACAGGCGCGGCAACCACCCGCCGATGATCTTCGTCACCTCCTATCAGGATGAGCGCACCCGGAATGCGGCCTTGAACGGCGGCGCTTTGGCCTTTCTCGGCAAGCCGGTCAATATCGTCAGTCTGATCGGATGCCTGGAATCCGTTCTCGCCCGGCCGTCCTGACGGTTGACGCTTCGCCACCGAGCGGGCGAGCCAGCCTATATCCGCTCGCAGACAAGCCTTCCATCGCTCTGCTTGCATCTCTTCCAAGTGAAATCCGTCGTTATTTCATGCCCCGACGCCCTGCCGTCCGGGCAGGCATTGCCGTTGAGCGGATGCCTCTCGGCGCTTATCCCGCCGCCAACACCTTCCGCTATACGAACTAGACCTCTGTATAGATGCCGGCTCCGCTTCTCCGCCGTAGCCTTTGCTCCAGTCAAGCGCTTCCCCTCCGAACGTTCCTGACGACACCATCACCCTTTTTAGGAGCAGGGCATGACCTCCATCAGCAAGAATGCGGACGAGCAGAGACCCCGTCGTCTCAAAGTCGCAGCGGTGTTGGCACTGGGTACGGTTGCCGTGCTCGGTGGCAATGCTTTCCTGATCAGGAATGGCGAACCGGCGCTTGCGGCCTCCGAAGACGTCGCATCAGCCAGCGCCTTCCGCACCCTCACACCACAGGCGATCGACAGGCTGGGCGGACTTTCCGCTCCCGCGCCGACGCTCAGTGAAACGTCCAAAGGCGCACAGGCTGTTCCGGCACTGGACAAGACATCCTGCGTTGCCACCCGCGCCGCCCAGAAAACGGACCGGCACGACGCGCTCGATCCCAAGGCCTTCTGCCAGCTGCAGCACCGCCTCTTCAATGCCGAGCTGATCGACCGCATCGCCGTGCTCCAGCTCGCATCACAGACCCGCTCTATCGACACCTCGTCCCAACTCGCCATGAACAAGGAGTTCTGAAATGGAAACGTTGACCAGACGCGCAGTCCTCGCAATCGGCGCCGTCGGCGGCACCGCCCTTGCCGCCAGCACGGCCGGGGCAGCCTCTTTCGGCAATCCCGACCAGCCCGCCGAGGGAGCAATCAATGCCAATGCCGCGGGTCTAGGCGATCCCGGCCCGAAGAACCCTGCGATCAACGATCAGTTTCCATCTTTCCAGAGCCCGCCGGCGACCGATGTGGGCGACATGCAGCTCTTCTGGGGCTCGTTCAACAACGCCGCCAAGCGTATCCAGAACGGCGGATGGGCACGTCAGGTGACCAAGTCGGACTTCGCGATTTCGGATGCCGTGTCCGGCGTCAACATGCGGCTCGGACCGGGCGGCGTTCGTGAGATGCACTGGCACCGTGCCGCAGAATGGGCGATCATGACCAATGGCCATTGCCGCATCACCGTGCTCGATACGCAGGGTCGCGCCTATGTGCAGGATGTCGAGGCCGGTGATCTCTGGTATTTTCCGGCCGGCTACCCCCATTCGCTGCAGGGACTTGGCCCTGAAGGTTGCGAATTCGTCATCGTGTTCGACGAAGGCGACCAGTCCGAATATGGCACCCTGCTTCTGACGGACTGGCTGGCGCATACCTCACCCGAACTGCTGGCCAAGAATTTCGGCGTCGCGCAGGACGTGTTCCGGAACATTCCGCTGCAGAACCTCTGGATTTTCCAGGGCAAGGAGCCGGGACCGCTCTCCAGGGATCAGGAAGCCGTTGCCGGCGCGGGACTTCCCCCATTCCCGTTCACCTATAAGCTCGCGGCATCAAAACCGCTGAAGGAAAATGCTGCCGGGGTCATTCGCCTTGCGGAGAGCAGCGCCTTTACCGTGTCCAAAACCATCGCCGCCGCCATCGAAACGATCAAGCCCGGCGGTGTGCGCGAAATGCACTGGCATCCCAATGCGGACGAATGGCAATACTGGATCAAGGGTGAAGGCCGGATGACCGTGTTCGACGCGGGCCCGCGCAGCCAGACCGCCGATTTCCGCGCCGGCGATATCGGTTACGTGAAAAGAAGCCAGGGCCACATCATCGAAAATACCGGGAAGACCGACCTGCAATTCGTCGCGGTCTTCAAGACCGCCGAATACCAGGAGGTCAGCCTGTCGTCCTGGCTGACGCATACCCCACCGGCGCTGGTGGCCCAGCACCTCAACGTCAGCGTCGAAGACGTGGCGAAATTTCCCGCAAACCAGCCGGCGATCATGCCGGGCTGAACATCCTGTCCGCCCATTGACCGGCGTTTCGGCATGTCCGATCCGCCGGTCTTTTCTCACTGAGACAAGGCGCGACGCCGCAAAACCAATATCGAAAGACAGGAACGGCCATGAAACCATTGACAATCTGCATCGCCGGCGGCTCGCTTGCCGGTCTTTTCACGGCGATATTGCTGCAGCAGGACGGGCACGATGTGAAAGTCTACGAGCGCTCCTCGTCCGGCCTCGGCGGGCGTGGTGCAGGACTGGTGCCGCAGCAGGACCTGTTCGAGGTTCTGGACCAGATCGGCTGCGAAGACGTCACCCATGTCGGTGTGGTTGCGAAGGAGCGCATCTACCTCGATGCTGGCGGCCGCGTGGCCCAGCGCCAGAAGACGCCGCAGATGCAGATTTCATGGGACTATCTCTTTGAGCGCGTGTCCTCCCGCCTCCTCGCCGATACCTATCGTCTGGGACACCATGTCGACGCGGTTAGGGAAGGCCCTGATGGAGTGATGCTGTCCTTCGCCGACGGCACGGAAGAGCGCGCTGATCTGGTGATCGGCGCGGATGGCTTGGGTTCGGCAATCCGCAAGGCGGTCAATCGCCATTCGGAAAACGCCTTTGCGGGTTATGTCGCCTGGCGCGGGCTGATACCCGAAACCAGATTACCGGCCGATGCGTCCCTGCTGCTCGACCGCTTCGCTTTTTACATCACACCCGGAATTCATGTTCTGGGTTACCTCGTGCCGGGGCCACTTGGTGAGACACAACAGGGACAGCGCCGTTACAACTGGGTGTGGTATCGTCCTACACCAGCTGATGAGCTTGGCCGAACCTTCACCGGCCGCGACGGCAGGCATTTCGAATATTCGCTACCCCGTGGCGAACTGACTGAGCAGCGCCGCGAGCAACTGCGCAGGGACGCGTCCTCCCTTCTGCCGCCACAATTGGCGCTTGCGGTGGAAGCGGAGGAAAACCCATCGATCCAGGGCATTTTCGACTATAAGGCTGAACAGATGGTGTCGCCGCGCATGGCGCTGGTCGGAGATGCCGCCTTTGTGGTTCGCCCTCACACCGCGATGGGCGTTTCCAAGGCCGCGGGTGACGCAATGGCGCTGCGCGACGCCCTGCGGCAAACGGACGATCTGCCCACCGCCCTTTCACGATATCAGAGAAGCCGCCTGCCGGTGGGCAAGGCAATTGCAGCCTATGGGCGGCGGCTTGCCGAAACCGCCATCTGAACACGGGTCAAAAATCAGGGACGGTCCTGTCTTGCTTCACCCCATCTTTGCGCTACGCTTGCGATCAGGGATTTCTCAATGGAGGGACTGAGGAATGTGCAACCACTGCGTGATCGAGAACGTGAAAAAGAACATGCTGTCACGACGCCTGCTGTTCAAGGGCGCCGTGGCCGGTGTAACGGCGGTGGCGGCAGGCAGCCTCGCGGCTCCGGTGCTTGCGCAAACACCCGGACGGGTCATCGATCTCACCCACACCTATGATTCCGCATTTCCCACCTTCGACGGCAAACCGGGCATAGAATACGAATGGGCAGCTGATATCACCAAGGACGGTTATCAGCTCCACAAGCTCACCATCTACGAACATACTGGCACACATATCGATGCACCGTTCCACTTCAGCGCCGACGGCGCGAGCGTCGATCAGCTGGAGCCGCAGAAACTTGTCGCGCCGCTGGTCATCATCGACATCACCGACCGCGCAAAAGAGGATGCCAATTCCACCATCGAGGCTGAAGACATCGAGCGCTGGATATCTGCAAATGGCGATATCCCGGCAGGCGCGATCGTCGCCCTGCGCTCCGGCTGGGCAACCAGAGTGAAGAGCCCCTCATTCCGCACCGACGACGCCGGAAAATTCGCCTTTCCCGGTTTCGGCAAGTCGGCAACCGACCTTCTGCTCAAGCGCGACACGGTCGCGATCGGCGTCGACACGCTTTCGCTGGATCCGGGCAACTCTGCCGATTTCGCCGTTCACAATTCCTGGCTTCCGGCCGGGCGCTACGGTATCGAAGGCCTCAACAACCTCGAGGCTTTGCCGGTCAAGGGCGCAACCGTCGTCGTCGGCGCGCCGGCACATCGTGGCGGAACCGGCGGTCCGGCCCGGATTCTGGCCCTGATCTGAAAGCAGCATGGCGGGCGGCCCGGATGCACCAGCGGCTCACCTGCTGCATCAGATAAAGCCGCTCCGAATCCGCCGCGGTTGTTCGGGAAAAGGCGGGGCGAAACATCGCCCCGCGCCTGACAGGAAGAATGCCGGGCGGCGGCATCGCTGAGAACATATCCCCTTGCCGCAAAACCTCCGCACGGGAGAGTTTCAAGAGATAATCAACGCCCGGATTGCCGGTTAGAGAGTGCTCAGCCGCACCACCGTCATTTTTCCCAGTTCGACCAGTGGTCGTCACGTCAAGGCCCTTCCCCATCCCAGCCAGTTCAAGGCTAAGCAGAAATGTCTTCCGGCTCTCCGTGGCGCGACGCAGGCACCCCGCATGTATGGCGGCCTGCCCCGGTCGGGCTGACACGATCTGCATTGGCTGGCCTTTGCATGAGGTGCCGTGCTGCATGGTCATTACCAGCGAATGAAGGTCAACACAAAGTATGATCCACTATATGGACCTTGTAGATGCGCAAATAAACTGCACAAATCCGTCTATTTACTGTTGATTTCACAAATATTCCTGTGTATCCCGGATACATGGTTTTGTAGTGGTCCATATTGTGGAGGCAATATACCGATACATTCAGACTTTTGGAGGGGTCTGGCCAGTCTGGCAACAACAGCTATCCTGATGTCGCGGTCGTGGCATGGACATCCTGTTTTGCTGACATCTTATTGCGAAGGTTGTTCTGTGGGAGAGGAGGCCCCGATGACCATGACCGCAGACGCGAATGACGACGTATTTGTACTCGATGGCGAACTGTTGCACACCGGACCGGTAACGGGCTCGTGGTTCATGCGCCCCATCGAGGCCGTGGCGGCCGTGCTGCTGGCGGTGATGATCGGCCTGCTTCTGCTGGGCGTGACGTCACGTTATGCCCTGCATCTGCCGATTGTCTGGATCGATGAAACGGCGTCCTTGTGCTTCCTGTGGTTTGCCATGCTGGGCGCGGCGATTGCCATCGATCGCAGTGAACATCTGCGCCTGACGCTGTTTCTCAACATGTTCCCGCAACGTGTTCTGGGCTATATCAATTCGCTGGCGCTGGTGCTGGTGGCGACATTTCTTGCAGCAATCATCAAGCCCGCCATGGAATACGCCATCGAGGAATGGGTGGTCACGTCAGCGGCGCTGAATATTCCGATGTCGTTTCGCGCTGCGGCGCTGCCGGTCGGCGCCTGTCTCATGCTGCTTCTGGTACTCAACAATCTTTTCCGGCGGGAAAAGCTGCGCGATATCATCACGGCCCTTGTAACCGTCGCGGTTGCCTCCGGCCTGCTCTATCTGGCATCGCCGATGCTGGAATCCCTCGGCAATTTTAATCTGGCGATCTTCCTCGGCCTGTTCGTTGCGGTATTTCTGGTGCTGGGCGTGCCGATTGCCTTCTGCTTCGGCCTTGGAACCCTCGCCTATCTGACCTTCACCACCTGGGTCCCGACCATTGTGATGATCGGGCGCATGGACGAGGGCATGTCCGGCATCATTCTGCTGTCAGTGCCGGTCTTCGTGCTGCTGGGCTGCGTGCTCGATGCCACCGGCATGGGCAGGGCGATTGTCGAGCTTCTGTCCTCGATGTTCGGCCATATCAGGGCGGGCATGTCCTATGTGCTGCTCGGTTCGCTGTTTCTCGTCTCCGGCATTTCCGGCTCCAAGGTTTCCGATATGGCAACCGTTGCACCGGCGCTTTTTCCGGAAATGAAGCGCCGTGGCCACAAGCCCAAGGAAATGATCGCGCTTCTGGCCACCGGTGCCGCCATGGCCGATACGGTTCCGCCCTCCATCGTGCTGATCGTCCTGGGGTCGGCGGCCGGTGTGTCGATTGCCGGTCTCTTCACCTCCGGTTTCATGATTGCCATGGTGCTGCTTCTGGTGCTGGCCGTTCTGGCCCGCTGGAAGGCGCGGCATGAAAACATGGAAGGTGCAAAGCGCACCCCCTGGCCGCTGGTGGGCAAGGCAGCCCTGATTGCCGCCCCGGCGCTCGTTCTGCCCTTCCTCATCCGCAGCCTGGTGGGCGGCGGTGTCGCCACGGCAACCGAAGTGTCCACTATCGCCGTGCTCTACGCCATGATCATCGGCGCGGTGCTTTATGGCGGCATCAGCCTCAAGAAGCTCTATTCCATGCTGGTGGAGACGGCGGCCCTTTCCGGGGCGATCCTGCTGATCCTCGGCTGTGCATCGGCCATGGCCTGGGGGCTGACACAGAGCGGCTTTGCTTTCCAGCTGACCGCGATGATTACCGATCTTCCGGGCGGCTGGATGACCTATATGGTCGTGTCGATCCTGATCTTCATGATCCTTGGCTGCGTCCTGGAAGGACTGCCGGCGATCGTTCTGCTCGCGCCGATCATGTTCCCGATCGCCCGCACGCTTGGCATCAATGACATCCATTATTCCATGGTCGTGGTGGTTGCCATGAATATCGGCCTTATGGCGCCGCCCATCGGCATCGGCTTCTATATCGCCTGCAAGATCGGCAACGTCTCGCCGGATGAAGCCATGGGCGCCATCTGGCCCTATCTTGCGGCCATGGTCATCGGCCTGCTGCTGATTGCCGCAATCCCCGGCTTTTCGACCATTCTGCTCTAAGACCGTGGCGGGTCCACCCGCCACGCCGATGAATGATGCATGCTTTATTTTGGGAGGAGAAAGCAATGAATATCAACAGACGTACCATACTCGCCGGCGCCGGTTCCGCCGTTCTGGCCACAGCCTTCGTGTCGCGCGCCCGCGCTGCCCAGTACAATTATAAATATGCCAACAATCTGCCTGCCGCGCACCCGATGAACATTCGCGCCAAGGAGGCCGCTGACCGGATCGCCAAGGAAACCGACGGTCAGGTGATGATCAATATCTTCCCCAGCAGCCAGTTGGGCGCGGATACGGACGTGCTGAGCCAGGTGCGCTCGGGAGGCGTTGAATTCTTCACGCTGTCGCCGCTGATCCTGTCCACGCTGGTGCCGAACGCCTCCATCAGCGGCATCGGTTTCGCGTTCCCGAACTATGATTCCGTATGGGCGGCCATGGATGGCGACCTCGGCAAATATGTACGCGGCGAAATTGCCAAGCAGAACCTCGTTGCCATGGACACCATCTGGGATAACGGCTTCCGCCAGATCACCAGCGCTTCCAAGCCCATCGCCACGCCGGCCGATCTCGAAAGCTTCAAGATCCGCGTGCCAGTGAGCCCGCTCTGGACCTCTATGTTCAAGGCGTTCAAGTCTGCCCCTGCCTCGATCAATTTCGCCGAGGTCTATACTGCACTGCAGACCGGCGTGGTCGATGGCCAGGAAAATCCGCTGGCGATCATTTCCACCGCAAAGCTGTTCGAAGTGCAGAAATTCTGCTCGGTCACCAATCACATGTGGGACGGGTTCTGGTTCCTGGCCAACAAGCGCGCCTGGGAGCGTTTGCCGGATGACCTGCGCGCCATCGTCGCCAAAAACCTCAACCAGTCGGGCAAGGATGAACGCGCCGATGTGGCGAAGCTCAATGCCTCGGTCAAGGAAGATCTGATTTCCAAGGGCATGACCTTCAACGACACGGATGCGACACTTTTCCGCGCCGCGCTGAAAGAGGCAGGCTTCTATTCCGAGTGGAAAGGCAAATACGGCGATGAAGCCTGGGCCATTCTTGAAAAGGCCGTTGGTGCAAGCCTGACCTGACCGGTCCGTTGAGTAACTGGCCCCGCCCGTAGCGGGGCCAACCCGACTATGTCTGACGATTGGAATGGAGACTGCTTTGACAGGTCGCCTGACGGGAAAACGCGCGCTTGTGTTTGGCGCAGGATCATCGGGGCCGGGTTTTGGCAACGGCAAGGCTGCGGCCGTGCAATTTGCCCGCGAAGGCGCGCGCGTAGCCTGTGTCGACCTCTCCGCTGACGCAGCCGAAGAGACGGCTGAGATCATTCGCGGCGAAGGCTTGGAGGCTATTGCGGTTGCCGCCGATGTCACGGAACTACAGTCCGTATCGGCCACCGTTGACCGCACCTGCGAGGCCTTTGGTGGCATCGATATTCTGCACAATAATGTCGGCGTGACCCATATGGGCGGGCCGGTTGAGCTGGATGAGGAAAGCTTTCGCGCCTCGGTCGATCTCAATATCGGCTCCGTTTATCGCACCTCCAAGGCTGTGTTGCCGGTGATGTTGGCGCAGGGCGGCGGGGCCATTATCAATATCTCGTCGCTCGCCTCCATTCGCTGGACCGGCTATCCCTATTTTGCCTATTACGCCATGAAGGCAGCTGTAAATCAGGCGACTGTGGCGCTGGCCATGCAATATGCTCGGCAGGGCATTCGCGCCAATTGCATTCTTCCGGGAATGATCGACACCCCACTGATCTACAAGCAGATCAGCAATCAATATGCGTCTGTCGAGGAGATGGTGGCGGCGCGCAATGCGGCTGTCCCGGTGGGTCGCATGGGCGATGCCTTCGATATTGCCCGCGCCGCCGTTTTTCTCGCATCTGATGAGGCTAAGTTCATCACTGGCGTCTGTTTGCCGGTCGATGGCGGGCAAAGCTGTGCGGTGGGGGCGTTTTCCTGAGATGGCAGCAACAACAACGATCCCGGTTGAAAAAGATCTGACGGGCGCGCGTGCGGTGGACCGGGCTCTGGCGCTGCTCTCCATGGTCGGGAGGCACGCGGAACGCGGCGTGGCGCTTTCGGTCATCGTGACAGAAAGCGGACTGAACAAACCCACGGCCCGCCGCCTGCTGCTGGCTCTGATCCGCGCCGGGCTTGTGGAGCAGGATGAGGAAACGCGGCGTTATTACCTCGGCGAAGAAACCTATGTGCTGGGCAGCCTGTCATCGCGCCGGTTTGGCCTTCTTCAAATGGCGCAGGACGGCCTGACGCGCATTTCCCGCCGCTCGGAGGATTCGAGCTTCCTTTCCGTGCGCCGAGATACATTTGCCCTGTGCCTTTACCGCGAAGAAGGCACCTGGCCGGTGCGCACCCATGCACTTCAGGCCGGTTTCGAACACCCCTTGGGTATTGGTGCGGGTTCGCTCGCCATGCTGGCGGCGCTGCCAGACGCCGAGGTGGAAAGTATCATTGCGGCCAATAGCGGGCTGATTGCCGCTAATTATCCCGGCATAACGCTTGAGGGCCTGCGCCGTGATGTCGAGTTGACGAGAGCCAATGGCTATTCGCTCAACCCCGGCCTGATCCTTTCTAATTCCTGGGGTATTGGCGTTGCCATCCGCGCGCCTGATGGCGCTGTGGCGGGAGCGCTGAGCATTGCCGCTGTGGACAGCCGCATGCGGCCGGAGCGCCAGCCGGAACTGGCAGCGCTGCTGCGCGAGGAAGTAACCCGCATCGAGACACGCATTGCAGAAATGATGGCCAGCCGCGCCCGCACGCGCGGTGAAGGCGACACGAAACGGCAAACGAGGAGAACGAGCAAATGAGCAAAGCGCAGATCGTCGGCTGGGCGCATTCGCCTTTCGGCAAGTCGGCCCTTGAAAATACCGAGCAACTGATGGCTTCGGTCGTGGCGCCGACCATAGACCATGCTGGCGTCGATGTCAGCGATATCGACGGCATTTTCGTCGGCGTGATGAACAATGGCTTCTCGAAACAGGATTTTCAGGGCGCCCTGGTAGCGATGGGCGATGAGCGCCTCGCCTATACGCCGGCAGTGCGTTTCGAGAATGCCTGCTCAACAGGATCGGCCGCCCTCTACAGCGCCATGGACTTCATCGAAGCCGGGCGCGGCCGCATCGCACTCGTTGTCGGCGCCGAAAAAATGACGGCGCTGCCGACCGCAGAGGTGGGCGAAATCCTGCTTTCCGCCTGTTACCGTGCGGAGGAGGCCAATATTCCCGGCGGGTTTGCCGGCCAGTTCGGCCGCATCGCACAGGCATATTTTCAACGTTATGGCGACCGCTCGGAAGAGCTGGCGATGATTGCCGCAAAGAACCACGCCAATGGCGCGGTCAATCCCTATGCCCATATGCGCAAGGATTTCGGCTTCGATTTCTGCAATACGGTTTCGGACAAGAACCCCTACGTCGCAGGCCCGCTGCGCCGCACCGACTGCTCGCTGATTTCTGATGGCGCTGCCGCGATCATTTTGGCCGACGAGGAAACGGCAGCCACACTCAACCGAGCCATCGGTTTCCGGGGCCGCAAGCATGTCAACGACATCATGGCATTGAGCCGTCGCGATCCGTTGGCCTTCGAAGGCGCGCGCCGCGCCTGGGCCGGCTCGCTGGAACTTGCCGGAGCAACGCTCGACGACCTCTCTTTCGTTGAAACGCACGACTGCTTCACCATCGCTGAACTTATCGAATATGAGGCCATGGGGCTTGCGAAGCCCGGTGAAGGATATCGCGTTGTCCAGGATGGAACGGCCCTGAAGACCGGACGCCTGCCAATCAACCCATCGGGTGGATTGAAATCGAAAGGTCATCCCGTCGGGGCGACCGGCGTTTCCATGCATGTCATGGCGGCGATGCAATTGATGGGCGAGGCAGGCGACATGCAAATTCCCAATGCCTCGCTGGCTGGCGTGTTCAACATGGGTGGCACGGCGGTTGCCAATTACGTCTCGATCATGGAGCGTGTGAAATGACGATGCAAAGTGCCGTACAGCATCCCGCGGGCGGGGTTGCGCCGTCCACCACGCGGGTGATGAACCTCTCGCATTTCCTGACGCAGGCGGCACGCCGCAACCCGGACCATATCGGTTTCGTCTGGGGTGAAAAGACTTGGAGCTGGGCTCAAATGGAAGCCCGCGTCGACGCAATGGCCCATGCGCTGGAGACTGAATTCGGCGTCAGAAAGGGGGACCGCATTCTGGTGCAGTCCTCCAACAACAACCAGATGTTCGAATCTATGTTCGCATGCTTCCGCGTGGGTGCGGTGTGGGTGCCGACCAATTACCGTCAATCGCCCGATGAAGTTGCCTATCTGGCGAAGGCCAGCGGGGCGCGCGGCATGATTTGCGCCAGTCCTTTTCCCGATCATGCAAAAGCCAGCCACGAGGCAAGCACGATCGATTTCAGCATTGCCATCGGCACGGCTGAGTTCGGTGAGGATTACGATGCCATCGTGGCCCGTCATATGGGGCACAAAGTCAAAAGCCAGGCAGTGGATCGGGATGACCCGTGTTGGTTCTTCTTCACCTCAGGCACCACCGGCCGGCCCAAGGCTGCAGTGCTTACCCATGGCCAGATGGCGTTCGTCATCACCAACCATCTCTGCGATCTGATGCCCGGCACCGGATCCGACGACGCCTCCATCGTCGTTGCCCCGCTTTCACACGGTGCGGGCATTCACCAGCTGGTGCAGGTGGCGCATGGCGCGAAAACCGTGCTTCCGGCGGCGGAAAAGCTCGATGTGCCCGCCGTCTGGGCGCTGATCGAAAAATGGCGTATCACCAACGCCTTCACTGTACCGACCATCCTTAAAATGCTCGTCGAAGACCCCTCTGTGGATCGTTTCGATCACTCCTCACTGCGCTATGTCATCTATGCCGGCGCGCCGATGTATCGCGCGGACCAGAAGCGCGCGCTTGCAAAGCTCGGCCCGGTGCTGGTGCAATATTTCGGCCTGGGTGAAGTCACCGGTAACATCACCGTGCTGCCGCCTTCTTTTCATAACGCCGAGGACGGTCCGGAAACGCGCATCGGCACCTGCGGCTTCGACCGCACCGGCATGGAAGTGCAGATCCAGAACGATGCGGGCGAGGAAGTTGACGCAGGCGAAACCGGCGAAATTTGTGTAATCGGTCCCGCCGTTTTCGCCGGCTACTACGATAATCCCGAGGCAAATGCCAAAGCCTTCCGCAATGGCTGGTTCCGCACGGGCGACCTTGGTCATCGCGATGAGAACGGCTTCCTCTACATCACCGGGCGCGCCTCCGACATGTATATTTCCGGCGGCTCGAACATCTATCCGCGTGAAATCGAGGAAAAAATCCTCATGCATCCTGACATCAGCGAGACTGCGGTTCTGGGTGTGCCGGACGCGGTGTGGGGCGAGGTCGGTGTGGCCGTGTGCGTGGCCCGCGAGGGCGCGGATATCGCCGCCATCGATCTGAAGGCCTATCTGGAAGGCAAGATGGCCCGCTACAAGCTGCCGAAATCAGTGGTGTTCTGGGATGCCATGCCGAAATCCGCCTACGGCAAGATCACCAAGAAAATGATCCGCGAGGAACTGGAGAAACGCGGTCAGATGCCGGCTTTCGAAGAAAAGCGGACAGGCTGACAGGCGTGACATTCAATCGGGAGGAGACGGTATGACACAAGAGAAAACAGGGACAAAAGGGGCCGTCGCGATCACCGGCGGTGCATCCGGCATCGGCTTTTCCACCGCGCAGCTCCTGATGGCGCGCGGCTGGCAGCCATGGTTGCTGGATCTCAAGCGCGAGGCGCTGGATATAGCCTGCGAAAAGCTCGGTATCGATCTCTCGCGCGGCATCGTCTGCAACGTTGCGAACGAGGCATCGATAGAGAAGGCTTTCGCCGCCCTGACGGCAGGCGGCGCCGATCATGCGGTTGATCTGGTGGCCGTCGTCAACAGCGCCGGCATCGGTATCGACAAACTGTCCGTCGACACCAGCGTCGAAGAATTTCGCCGTATCGTTGACGTCAATCTCGTCGGCAGCTTCGCGGTAGCGCGCACTGCCGCACGTTATTGGCTGGACCGCGATATTGCCGGCTCGATCGTCAATATCAGCTCTGTTTCCGGCATGTGCGGAAATCGTGGCCGTAGCGCCTATGGCGCTTCGAAAGGCGGCGTCAATCTTCTGACGATGGTGATGGCAAACGAGCTGGGACAATCGGGCATTCGCGTCAATGCGATTGCTCCCGGTCCGGTCGATACCCCGCTGACCCAGGCGGTTCATACGGAAAATGTCCGCAACCAATGGCATAGCCGCGTTCCCATGCATCGCTATGGCAGGACGGACGAGATCGCCTCTGCCGTGGCTTTCCTCGTGTCAGATGACGCAAGCTACATCAACGGACAGGTGCTTGCCGTGGATGGCGGCTTCATTACCGCCGGGCTCGCGGTATGACGGAGACAGGCACGCAAGAGCTCCCCCGTCGCATCGTCCATCCCGGACCGGTAACGCCCGAACGTTTTCGCGCCGTCGGCTGCCACGCCTATCCTGTTACTCTGACGGTCCGGTCCGGCGTAAGCGCCAACGAAGCGATTGCCGATGCCTTTGCGGAGTTGGGGTTCGAAGGTGGTTACGTCAGACTGAAGAACGTACCGATGAAACGGTTGCAATATGTCATGCCGGCAGCCGCACCGGATGACGCACATGCCGCATGGTATAGCGAAACCTTTTCCATGCCGGGTGGCACAATCATCAATGCCGGCCTTCATATGGGCCGGCGCGATAGTGCGCCGTTTCTGCATTGCCATGGTTCATGGAAGAGTGCCGACGGCGTTGTCTCCATGGGGCATCTGCTGCCTTTCGAGACCGAATTTGCTGTAGAAACAACGCTTGAAGCTCTGGCGCTAGATGGAGCGATCCTCGATGTGCAAAAGGATGAGGAAACCAACTTCCCCCTTTTTACACCCATCGCGCAACAGCGCCACCAAAAGGGTTCGGGTCTTCGGGCGCTTTTATGCACAGTGCGCCCCAATACCGATATATGCACGGCACTTGAAGAGGTCTCTACCCAGTTTGGCCTGCGAGAAGCCGAAGTCAATGGAATTGGCAGCCTGGTCGGTGCGGATTATGAAGACGGAACAAGCCTCAACGCCTACGCGAGCGAAATCCTCATAAACAAGGGCCGTATCGGCCCGGCCGCGTCGGGAGACCGACAAGCAAAGCTGGATATTGCGATGGTGGACCTCACCACACATATCAGCGGCGGGCGGCTGGTGCGCGGCAAGAACCCGGTCTGCGTCACTTTCGAGCTACTTCTGACCGAAAGACAGGGGCACGCCGCATGAGTTGCGCTGCGCAACTCAACGGCCAGCATCACCGCAAATCACGCCGCCTGCGGTTTTTCCGCAGGCAACCATTCTTCCAGAGTCACTTCAAACGTCATGCAAACCGGGTTGGCTCCGGCGATGAAGGGACCGCCATAAACCGAACCTTCGGTATCGGCGACGACGCCGGTCAACGCGGCACGCAAAGAGCCATCGGGCTGGGCGCGCACTTCACCGGCGATGGAGACGATTTCAACGGCGGGACCGCGTATCTGCAAGAACGCGCCGCTGCGCGTGCCGAGGCACGCATCGACCAGACTACCCAGCGCACCGCGCACGAAGGCATTTCGAAAACCTTCGGCAAGACACAGTTTCTCGACGCCGAGCACAAGGTCTTCATTGGGCGCGATGCGGGCATAGGCCACACGGCCCATGGAGCCAGATTCGACAGTGTTAGGCGTGTTCATCGGCGCGCTCCGTACGGTTCTTTGGTTGAAGAAGGGGAATATTGGTTTCAGGGTCGAAGGACTGCTGCAGCACGAAACTGTCGAGTGAGGTCACCAGGGCGGCAACGCCGCTTTCGCCGACAATACAGGATTCAGTCAGCAAATGGCCGCCTTTGACCACACCCGCCGCGGTGCGCATAGCGGCATGGCAATGGACGATCGGCTCTCCCTTCATGCTGCGCCCCAGCGTGGCATTGCCGAAGACAAGCCAGGCAGCACCGGCGTTGATGGGCTTCGTATAGGCAATGACCGCCCTGCCGGAAGGGTCGGGCGGGGCTACGCAATAGGACAATATGTCAAAATAGCCGCCGAGAATGGTGAGCGAGGCATTCTCAATGCCATTTTCGAAAAGCGGCCGCACGATGCCATCGTAAAGGCTACGCCCCGGCGCGAGGAACAGCCGCACATGGCGCGCAGATGGCGAGCGAAGGCTGTTGATGCGCACCGGCGCGGAAATGCCGGGATGGATGAGCGTTCTCGGCCTTGGAAAATGTTGCTGCTCTATCGATGCCACGCCTGCTCCTCCCTGCTGCCTGTACCTTGCAGTACGGTACTCAAATATCAGCCGAAGGTGCTTCCGAATGACACCACCAAACGGCGCGTCGGAAAACACTTCTTTCGCAGGCTGTCGCATCGACGGCAGATTTTTTTGCAACGTAGTTGGGGGAGGCCGGCATGACGAAGCCGCTAGACAGAATTGACCGCAAAATATTGCGTACCCTCCTGGAGAACGGCAGGTTGAGCAATTCGGAGCTTTCGGAAAAGGTAGGGCTCTCGCCCAGCCCCTGCTGGCAGCGCGTCAAGCGGCTGGAGGACGAAGGGGTCATTCGCGGCTACACCGCCATTCTCGATCAAGCCAAACTCGGACTGACCGAAACCGTCATCATCGAGGTGATGCTGGAGCGCCACGACGACGAGGTTCTGGAACGTTTCGGGGATGCGATGGCCGCTCTTCCGGAGGTGTTGGAAGCCTATCTGACAACAGGTGAATATGATTATCTCATCAAGGTGGCGGTGGCGGGAACTGCAGGCTACGAACAGTTTCTGCGGCGGAAACTCTATAAGATTGAGGGCGTGCGCCACTCCCGATCCTGTTTCGCACTCAAATGTCTCAAACACACATTATCGGTCGTACCCGATCCCGAACCTCCTTTAATCGAAGCGGCGGGCATTGGCCGCGTGCCGGCAAGATAGCGGAATGCATTCCCATTCTTTTGCCGGGTCTGCGGGTGCCTGTGCCTTGAGTTCGTAAAGGCGCACTGCCGAGCCATCTGGCCTCATAAGTCTTATCACGCCGTGCCGACGAGTGGCGTGTGATGCACGACAATCGGCGCGTGGTAAGGGACGCGGTCATAAAGATCGACAATGTCGTGATTCAAGAGACGCACGCAGCCCGAAGAAACCGCTTTATCGATGGACTTCCATTCCGGATTGCCGTGCATGCGGTAAAGCGTATCCTGCCCATTCTGGAAGATATCCAAGGCTCTTGCGCCGAGCGGGTTTTGCACGCCGGGGTCCATGCCTCCATTGGCAATCGAGTATTTTTCAAGCTCCGGCTGGCGGGCTTTCATTTTGGCTGGCGGCTTCCATCTCGGCCATGGCTGGCGCCAATGGATGATACCCCCGCCGCTGCCACGCAAATCCATCCCGGCCAATGCCGACACCATAACGCGTGGCTGCGCCATCGGGCTCGACCAGATAAAGGAAGCGGTTTGGGGTATCGATGGCGACCGTTCCGGCTGCTTCACCCGTCGGATTGGCGACGCGCTGGCGACAAAATTTTGGATAAATATGCCGATAGGGAATGCCGGCGACGGCATGTCCATCACCCTCAAATGCCGCGTAACGGGCGTCCAACGACGAGTGCCCCACGAAGCGTTGGCAAAGAAACCCTATTCAGGCGAAGGACCTATATAGCGGGACTGCGGACGAATGAGGCGCCCAGTCCGTTCCTGCTCCAGCACATGCGCCGTCCATCCTGCCATGCGACCGGCAGCAAAGACATTGGTAAAGCTGTCGCGTGGAAAACCCAACACCTCCAGTACCAGCGCCGTGTAGAATTCGACGTTTGTCTGTAACGGCCGAAGAGGTTTTTTTTCCTGGAGGAGCGCTAGCGCCGCCGCCTCCACTTTGCCGGCGAAGGCAATGCGGCTGGATCCGTCCTTGAGAACCGACACCGCGCCTTTCAGAACGTCGGCGCGAGGGTCACGGACACGATAGATCCGATGGCCAAAGCCCATAAGGCGCTCCCCGCGCGCAAGCGCATCCTCCAGCCACAGTTGAATGTCAGCCTCCGCGCCAATCGCATCCAACATGTCAAGCACCGGACCCGGCGCCCCGCCATGAAGAGGCCCCTTTAAGGCACATAGCGCACCAACCACTGATGAGAACATTCCGGCCTCTGTCGACGCAATGATGCGAGCCGTAAAGGTCGAGGCGTTCAACCCATGATCGGAAACCGTCGTTAGATAAGTATCGAGCGCGCGTACCTTCTCTGGCGAAGGGTGATCACCGGAAATCATTCGAAGAAAATCCGCCGAATGGCTGAGTGTGGTATCGGGCGCGATCGGCGTTAGCCCTTGCCTGTCTCGGATGATTGCCGCGGCAAAGACCGGTACCGCCGCAACGGCCATGATATGGTGTGCGGTTGTTTCATCATCCGGCAACGCGGAAAGCAAAAGACGCAAGGCCTCTACGGAAGAAAGGCGCGACAGGTCAGGAAGGGGATGAATCAGTTCAAGTGCCCGCTGCCTGGCCGAACCAAGCTGAGAACGAATATCCTGCGCCGTCGCCGGCTGGGGGATTTGCTCGGCCCATAGAAGCTCCAGAACCTGCTCAAAAGACCAGTCTGCCAAGCTTGCAAGGTGGTGGCCGCGGATAATCAGTTCACCAGCCGTCCCATCCACATGGCTGAGTACAGTTTCGGCTGCGACGACGTCATCAAGGCCGATCACGGTCTTGTCGTTACTCAAAGCTGCTATCGCTGACATTGAATTTTCCTCAATCTGAATACGAATGCGCTTGAGGATGTTGAATTGCATATATATGGTCAATATTGATTGTTTTAATCAATATGAGATATGGAATGCAGCCTTACGACAAATACATGAGCGCCGATCGCGCGGCTTCCGAGCTCGGTATCAGCCGCGCAACGCTCTACGCCTATGTCAGCCGGGGTTTGATCCAGACGAACGCTGCTGAGGATGACCCGCGTCGCAAGCTCTACAGCACCCATGACATTGAGACGCTGAAGAAGAGGAAAACCGTCGGGCGACGTCCCGGACAGGTTGCCGCTACCGCGCTTGACTGGGGGCTGCCTGTTCTCGAATCCTCGATTACGGAGATAACAGAAGGACACCTGCGCTATCGCGGCCAGGACGCGCTTGTGCTTTCACAAACGGCGACCCTGGAGGAAGTGGCTTGTCTGCTATGGGACTGCGGTGAGGGTAACCCTTTCGATGACGTGAAGGCCGCCCCGGCTCCATGGCCACAGCCAATCTTTAACTACGTCAGCACCCTGCCCTTGACGGAGCGGTGCCAAACGCTTCTCCCTCTTGTTGAAGCAGGCCGCCTTACCACTTGGAGGCGCGAAAACAATCGTCTCTGGTCCGGCGCCGCCGCTCTGCTGCGGGCTGTCGCCAGCGCCTGCAGCCTCAGCCAGCCCGGTACGCAGCCGGTTCACCTGCTTCTCGCGGATGCCTGGAAGAAGGATGCGGCAGGCGCGGATATCATCCGTCGCGCCCTGGTGCTTCAGGCCGATCATGAGTTGAATGCTTCCGCATTCGCTGCGCGCGTCGTCGCCTCTACAGGCGCTTCGCTCGGCGCGTGTCTGAATGCGGGGCTTTCGGCGTTGAGCGGACCTATGCATGGCGGCATGACTAGTCTTGTCGAACTTCTGTTCGATGAACTGGAGCGGTGTAGCGATGTAGAACGGGTGATTGATGAACGGCTTCGACGCGGTGAAGCTATTCCGGGCTTTCACCATCCACTTTACCCGGACGGCGATCCGCGAGCAGCCGGCCTCCTGCCCCATCTCCCGCCGGACGCGCAGCGAGATGAGCTTCTGCAGGTGATGAACGATACTACCGGTCAGTTGCCGAACTGCGATGTAGCACTGGTGAGCCTGCGACGCAGTCTAGGGCTGCCGCGCGGCTCGGCCCTGGTGCTTTTCGCCGTCGCACGGACTGCCGGCTGGATAGCTCATGCCCTGGAACAGAAATCGGATGACAAACTCATCCGACCCCGCGCCCGCTATGTGGGGCAATAGGCAATTGAGGTGTTGGAGCATCCGCAGCATTCACGTCAAGCTTAAGCGAATAATGATTTTGAGCTCTGGCCCGCCCACAGGCATGAACCGATTGGCCTCGAGGCTAAAACGGTCGTTTCCAGACCGGGAGGGTCTCCTGAAACTAGGCAAGGTCGCAGTGCCCCCAGAGCGTTGGCATGGCCATCACTGGCCTCGACAATTGCATCCGTTGCATACCGCCAATCATTGCGCTATTTTGGCCCCGTCGGAAAAGGCAGACTTGGTTTGGTAAGCCCAAGTCCTTCTGGTAACGGAATCTCTGGTCTTTGGCCTCTGGTCGGGGATCCCCACGACGAACGAAGGATGCATTGTGCATCCATCTGTTCGTCCGTGTGGGTCTCGGGTTGGAGAAACGCTCCGGTCGAACATCGACTTGAAGGAGCCCGACCGTGCATACACCCTCTATTTGTTTTCATGACGTCCTGATCGCCGGCGCTGGCCCGGTCGGCCTGTTTCTCGCCTACGAGTTAAGGCAGGCCGGTTGCTCGGTGCTAGTTCTCGATGCATCGCCATATCCGGATTCACCCCTGAAACGGCCTCCCTTCGGCCTGCGCGGCCTGACGGTGCCGACGATCGAAAGCCTTGATCGACGCGGTCTGCTCGAGGCGATCAAAGAGCGGGAGGCCGGCCGTGATACGCCCGGGACGGCGCACTGGATGAAAGGGCAGCGGCGGCCCGCCGGGCATTTCGCGGGCATCCAGTTTTTTCACGACCAGATCGACGCGCAACGCTGGCCTTATCGCCTTGCCGGTTCGGCCAGCAACCTTGCCACCGATATGGCGAGTATAGAGACCGTTCTGGCGGCGCGGACCGAGGCTCTGGGCGTCGAGATACGGCGTGGGTTTGCCGTGGAAGGCTTCAAGCAATCCGAGGAGGATCGCCGTTCACGCGGGCGGCGCGGTGTTTCGGGGCCGCTGGCTTGTCGGCGCCGATGGCGCTCGCAGCATAGTGCGTAAGGTGGCAGGGATCGTTTTTGCCGGCACTGAACCCGAATTCACCGGCTATTCCGCGCAGGTCGAACTGGCCGATGCCGGGGCGCTGAAGCCCGGCCGCCACTATACCGCTGCTGGCATGTACATGTTCACGCCAACAGGTACGATCGCCATGGCCGATTTCGACGGTGGCGCCTTTCATCGTTCCGCACCGATCACGCGTGAACATGTCGAAGCGGTGCTGCGCAGGGTCTCGGGCACGGATGTTTCGGTAATAAGGCTTGATCTGGCCACCACATGGACCGACCGCGCCTTCATGGCGGTGGAATATCGCCGGAAACACGTGCTGCTGGCGGGCGATGCCGCCCACATTCACTCGCCACTGGGCGGCCAGGGGCTCAATCTCGGCCTTGGTGACGCGATGAACCTTGGCTGGAAACTCGCTGCGGTCATCCGCGGCGACGCATCGCCGGACCTGCTCGACAGCTATGCCATCGAGCGCCAACCCATAGCCTCGCAGGTTCTGGACTGGTCGCGTGCGCAGGTGGCGCTGATGCGGCCCAGCCGAAGCTCGCGGGCGCTGGAAGGCATCATCCGCGATCTCGCCGCCACGCGCGATGGCGCAACCTATTTCGCCGAGCGCGTCTGTGGCATCGGTATCCGCTACGATCTTGCCTCTCCCTAAGCCCTTGTCGGCCGCAGCGCGCCGGATTTCGCGCTCCTTGACGGCACAAGACTGAATGAGCACCTGCGGAGCTGCCATGCGGTGCTACTCGATTTCGATACGCGCCCAATGCTCGGCAATGTCGCGGAACGCTGGTCTGATCGGCTAGACTACGTTGCGGTGAATGCCGAAGATCGAATGGGACTGAGTGCCTTGCTGGTACGCCCCGATGGCATTGTCGCATGGGCCTGTGACGCCACCCCCGACGAGGCGGAACTTGAAGAGAGTATCGCTCGCTGGCTGGGCGTCTCGGTTCTGGATCTGGAGCGCCCCGACTGCCAATAGAACGGCGTGACGGGATCAAGCGGATTTTGCAATGAGCGAGCGAAACCGTTCGGTCATTTCGGGATTGGCGGGATTATAGACCATCATGTTGAGATCCGAGCGTCCCTCCACCGCAAAGCTTGAAAACTCCAGTTCAATCGTTCCGAGAACCGGGTGGTGGAGGCGCTTGAGGCCCTCATGCATGCTTGTGACCTCATTGTCATCCCACATGGTCTTGAATTCAGGACTGGCGGCCGAGAGCTCATCGACCAGTTGCTGGATGCCGGCCCCCGCGCCGGCGCGCGCAGCATCCGCCCGGAACGCGCCGACGACATAACGGGCGACATTGCGCCAGTCCTCCTGGGCGGTGCGCACCCGTTCGTCTGAGAAGATCAGGCGAAGGATGTTGCGGTTCTCCCTCGCCAGTTTGCTGTAATCCGTCAGGATGAGGGCGGCGGCCCGGTTCCATGCCAGAACATCCCATGTCGCCGTCCTGATGATGGCGGGGCTGAAGGGCATGGCGTCTAGCACGCCCTGTAGCCGGGGCGTTATGGTCTCGGGTTGACGGTAACGCTGCTCGGGCGGATGTCCGAAGGCCAGTATATGCAGGTGATCGCGCTCGGGATCGGTCAGCATCAATCCCTTGGCGATGCGATCCAGCACATCCGCCGAGGGCGAACCGCCACGACCCTGTTCCAGCCAGGTATACCAGGTCGGACTTATGTTGGCGCGCTGGGCAACCTCTTCCCGGCGCAGGCCCGGTGTGCGGCGACGGCCGATGGGAAAACCGAAGGTTGCGGGATCAAGCCGCAGGCGACGATCGCGCAGGAAGGTGCTGAGTGCATTGTCCGTCATTGCATTTCCCCGCCGCAGCCTGTTGAGAATTATACCACGATAAGGTCACTACTTTAACAGGACAACTCTTCATGAGATCACCTCTCCCGTCAACGCGGGAGATCTATATGCGTGTTTTTCTGACAGGTGCCACCGGGTTCATCGGCTCCCGGATTCTTCGCGAACTGCTGGCGAGTGGCCATGAGGTGATCGGTCTCACCCGCTCGGAGGCCGGCGCAAGAGCGCTGCAGGCCGCAGGCGCTTCCGCCCATATCGCCACGCTGGAAGATGCGGCAGGGCTTGCCGCGGGTGCGGAAACTGCCGATGCCGTTATCCATACGGCTTTCGATCATGATTTTGCGAATTTTGCCGCCAATTGCGAAAAGGATCGCCGGGTGATCGCGGCGCTGGGCTCTGTATTGGCTGCCTCCGAACGGCCGATGCTCATCACCTCAGGGGTCGGCATGGGTGATCCCGGCAATGGCTTACCTGCACGGGAGAATGTGTTCGACACGCATCATTTCAACCCGCGCATCGCCTCCGAACTGGCGGGCCAGGAGCTATTGCAGGCGGGCGTCAACCTCGGCGTCATCAGGCTTCCGCAGGTGCATGACACGGTGAAGCAGGGTCTCATCTCGCCCTATATCGAGATGTCGCGCGACAAAGGCGTCGTCGCTTATGTCGAAGACGGCGGCAATCGCTGGTCGGCTGGTCATGTGGACGATGTGGCAAAGCTATACGTGATGGCGCTCGTTCGGGGTGAACGGGGTGCTCGATATAATGCCGTGGCGGAAGAAGGCGTTGTCGTGCGCGATATTGCCGGGATCGTTGCCGAGGGGCTGGGGCTGCCACTCGTTTCCATAGGCAAAGATGAGGCCGCCGGCCATTTCGGCTGGTTTGCCCTGTTCGCTTCGATGGATCTCAGGGCCTCCAGCGCCCTGACACGGAAGAAGCTCGGCTGGGAGCCGAAAGGGCCGAACCTGCTCGATGATCTCAGAGCCATGGACTACTAATCTGGAGGCAGGCGTCCGCTGAGGCGGACGCCTGCCTCCAGCATCAGTTGCGGCGCAGACGGGCCACGACGACGTAAAAGACGGGAACGAAGAGCACCGCCAGCACGGTCGCCGAAATCATGCCGCCGAAAAGGCCGGTGCCGATGGCGTTCTGCGTCTCCGAACTCGCGCCCTTGGCGATGACAAGCGGCGCGATGCCGAGCGTGAAGGCGAGCGATGTCATCACGATCGGCCGCAGACGCAGGCGTGATGCCGCAATGACGGCATCAGTAAGCGTCTGCCCCTCCTGCTGGCGTTTTCGGGCAAATTCCACGATCAGCACGGCATTTTTTGCCGAAAGCCCGATGAGCGTGATCAGGCCGACCTTGAAGAACACGTCGTTCTCCAGCCCGCGCAGATGCACCGCAATGACAGCGCCGATAATGCCGAGCGGCACGACGAGCATGACGGAAAGCGGCACCGTCCAGCTTTCGTAAAGTGCTGCAAGAACAAGGAAAACGATGAGGAACGAAAACGCCATCAGCATGGGCGCCTGCGCACCGGACTGGCGTTCCTGCAACGATTGACCGGTCCACTCAACCGCAAAGCCCTTGGGCAATTTGGCTGCGAGCCGTTCCATTTCTTCCATCGCCTTACCGCTGGATACGCCCGATGCGGCGGAGCCGGAAATGCTGGTCGAGGGATAGCCGTTATAGCGGGTGAACTGCAGCGGCATTGTCGACCATTGCGGCGTGACGATTTCCGAAAGGCGAACCATCTTGCCGGCATCGTTGCGGACGTGGAGGTTGAGCACGTCATCCACCTGCATGCGGCTTGCGGCCCTGGCCTGCACGATCACCTGCTGCAGGCGTCCATCGCGCGGGAAATCATTGACATAGGTCGAACCAATGGCCCCGCCGAGCGTATCGGCGATGGTCGAGTAGGACACGCCGAGCGCGCTCGCTTTCTGCCGGTCCACGTTCACGGTGACGCTCGGGCCGCTGGGAAGACCATCGATGCGGACATCGGTCACGAGCTTGCTCTCCGCCGCAAGCCGGGTCAGTTGGGCCGCAGCCTCGCCGAGCGCATTCGCCCCGTGGTTGGCGCGGTCCTGCAGCCGCAACGCAAAGCCCGACGTCGTGCCGAGCTCATCGATTGCGGGCGGCTTGAGGCTGAATATCTGCCCCTCGTCGGCGGCCGCCATCGCGCTCGTCGCAGCGCCGACTTCGTCGTCCACGCCTGTCTTGCGCTCGCCCCATTCCTTGAGCGTGGTGAAGGACATCGCCGTGTTCGGGCCTGAGCCCGAGAAACCAAAACCCATCACCGTCAGATTATTGGCGATGTCAGGCCGGGTCTTGACGTGATTTTCGAAGAGGTCGACGACGACGCGGGTGCGCTCGGCCGTGGCCTCCGCCGGCAGGGTGAAGGATGTCATGAAGGAACCCTGGTCCTCATCCGGCACAAAGGCCGTCGAGAGCGTGCCATATCCATAGGCAACCGCGCCGATGATAGCGAGGTAAACCACCATGGTACGCCCGGTCTTGCGCACAAGGATGGCGACCCAGCCGGCATAACGCGCGGTCAGGCGCTCAAAGGCGCGGTTGAACCAGCCGAAGAAACCTTTCTTCTGATGGTGATCGTGACCGACCGGCTTCAGCAGGGTCGCGCACAGAGCGGGCGTGAGGCTGAGGGCCAGAAATGCCGAGAACAGGATCGATACGGCCATCGATACGGTAAATTGCCGGTAGATCGCTCCAACCGAACCGGAGGCCATGCCCATCGGCAGGAAGACGGCGGTCAGGACCAGCGTGATGCCGATGACCGCGCCGGATATTTCCGTCATCGCCTTGCGCGTCGCTTCAAGCGGCGACAGGCCCTCCTGAGCCATCAGGCGCTCGACATTTTCAACGACCACGATGGCGTCATCGACAATGATGCCGATTGCCAGAACCATGCCGAACATGGTGAGAGCATTGATCGAATAGCCGATCGCCAGCATGACCGCGAATGTGCCGAGAAGTGCGATTGGTGCAACGATGGCCGGAATGAGCGTGTAACGCAGGTTCTGGAGAAACAGCAGCATGATCAGGAAAACCAGGACCATGGCCTCGGCGAGCGTCTGGACTACCTTCTCTATCGAAACCTTCACGAAGGGTGCCGTATCATAGGAGATGGCGAATTCCATTCCCTCCGGCATGGTCGTGGAAAGCTCCGCCAGACGCTCCCGCACACCGGTCGAGGTGCTCACCGCATTGGCGCCGGGCGTCATCTGGATGGCAGCGGCCGTCGCAGGTTTGCCGCCATCGAGGATGGAGAAGCTCGATGTCTGTGATCCGACTTCGATTGTCGCTACGTCTCCCAGTGTCAGCCTGGAGCCATCCGGGTTAGAACGCAGAATGATCTGCGCGAATTCATCGGGCGTCTGCAATTGACCGCTTACGCTGAGCGGCACGCTGACCTTCTGGCCCGGCACGGTTGGCGTTTCACCCAGACGGCCGGGGGCGACCTGAATATTCTGCGACTGTATGGCCTGTGTCGCCTCGGCCATCGAGATGGAATGGGCCACAAGGCGGACGGGATCGAGCCAGATACGCATCGCCGCTTCGGACCCGAAGGATTGCACGCGACCGACACCGCCGACACGTTTCAGTTCCGGCGCAATGTTGCGGACGAGATAATCATCGAGAGCGAGAGCGTCGAGCGAGCCCTCCTTCGATTTCAGCGAAACGATCATCAGAAATCCTGACGATGCCGATTCCACAGTCAGTCCGGCGCGGCGGACCTGTTCCGGCAGACGCGGTTCCACGGCCTTCAGCCGGTTTTGAACATCCACCTGCGCAAGCTCGGGATTGGTGCCCGGTTTGAAGGTGACGGTAATGGTGGCCGAGCCCGAGGAATCGGCCGATGAATCGAAATAGAGGATGTTTTTCGCGCTCGAAAGTTCGCGTTCGATCAGGCTCGTCACGCTGTCATTGATCGTCTGCGGCGTGGCGCCGGTATAGGTGGCGTAGATCGAAACGCTGGGCGGAGCGATGACGGGAAACCGTGAGACGGGCAGTTGCGGGATGGACATCACCCCCGCGATCACGATCAGAATGGCGATGACCCAGGCGAAAACAGGCCTGTTGATGAAAAACTGCGGCATGATCTGTCCGCTCCTTAGGTTCGGGTCTCTGGGGCGGCAGGGGAAAAGGGCGAGATTTCGAGCGGCTGTCCGCCCTGGACGCGATCCTGCCCCAGAACGACGATGGTTTCTCCGGCGGCAAGGCCTCCCGTGACGATGTATCGACCGTCGGCCAGCGGCCCCAGTTCCACCGCGCGGCGCGCACCGGTCTTGTCTGCGCCGACAACAACGATCTGCGGCCGTCCGGCCGGATCGCGGATGATTGCTTCCTGCGGCACGCGGATCGCAGCGCCGTATATGGCGCGCGGAACCATCGCGCGGATATACATGCCCGGAAGCAGCTGTTCCTCCGGGTTTGGAACGAGGATGCGAATGCCGAGGCTGCCCGTGGCGCTGTCGACGGAGATGTCGGAGAACAGGACCTTTCCATCGTGGCCGAACGGCTTGCCGGCGATGGTGATGATCTTCACCGGAAGCTCGTCCGGATTTTCGGTGCCCGCCCCGGAAGCCGTGTCACGCAGGGCCTCCAGGCTCATCGCTGACTGGCGAACATCCACATAGACCTGATCGATCTGCTGAATGACCGCCAATGGTGCAGTTGCCGAGGATGAGGCAAGTCCGCCTTCGCTCATGAAGGACTGGCCAATGACCCCACTGATCGGGCTGCGCAGCGTCGCATAGGAAAGCTCCAGCTTTCGCCGGGCGAGAATGGCGCCCGCTTCCGCGACATTCGCCTTCGCCTGCGCAAGGGCGGCGGTGGCGTTATTGAAGGATTCCGCACTGGTGATCTCGCGCGAAGACAGCGATCTGGCGCGCTCGTATTTAACCTGTGCGTTCAGAAGTTCCGCCTCCGCCCGCGCCAGCACGGCGGTTGCAGCGTCTACATCGGCTGAAAAAGGTGCGGGATCGATCTGGAAAAGCGGTGTGCCGGCTTCCACGAAGGCACCTTCCGTGAAGAGCTTCTTCTGGATGATGCCACTCACCTGCGCCCGGATCTCCGCCGTGCGGTAGGCCGACACCCTGCCGGGCAGTTCGTCGTAGACCGTCACGGGTTCCGGCTGAACGGTCATGACGCTGACGCGTGCGGGCGGCGTCGTTTCGGCGGCACCACCGGCACCCGTTCCGTTATCGCTGCAGGCACAGAGAAGAAAGATCGGCAGGCACAGCGCGCCAAGTTTCCAGAAGTATGATCCGCGTCGCATGAGTATCCACCATCCATTTTAAACAACGAGCTCGATGGCGGCTATCTAGGCTCTGTGCATTTGCGCTTTGTGGAGGTTTTGTTGCGGCTTTGTGGAGGCCGGCACCCAATACTCGACGGCGTGGCCGTTCGGTGGCATGGATGTATCAAGGAGTTTGAAGACGATGGCAGAACTAGTTTTGATCGCTGAAGACGACATGAAGATCGCCGGCATTCTCGAAGCCTATTTTACCCGCGAAGGTTTCCGCACCGTGCATGCCCGTGACGGCAAGGTGGCGCTGGAACTTCATCGCGCCCTGAAACCAGATATCGTGCTGGCGGATGTCTCCATGCCGCGGCTGGATGGCTGGGAGGTTCTGGCGGAGATACAAAGGCGCGGCCATACGCCCGTCATCATGGTCACAGCACTGGACAAGGATGTTGATCGTCTTCAGGGGCTGCGCATCGGGGCGGATGACTACATCGTCAAGCCGTTCAATCCCATCGAAGTTGTCGCACGGGCAAAGGCGGTGCTGCGGCGCGCGGGGCTCAGGCAGGCGGGCGCCGTCGTTCGGGTCGGCAACCTGACCATCGATCTCGACAGCTACGAGGCAAAGATCGAAAAAGACGATGCCACCATTCGCCTGTCGCTGACATTGACCGAATTCAGGCTGCTGGCGCATCTTGCGCGCACGCCGACCAAGGCCTTTACACGCGGCGAGCTGGTCGATGCCTGCCTGCCCGGTTCGGATGCGCTGGACCGCACGATAGACAGCCACTTGAGCAAACTGCGCAAGAAACTCGAGCAGGCCGGTGGCGAAGGCATGCTGGCCAGCATTCGAGGTGTCGGTTATCGTCTGGCGGTCGAGCCATGATGCTGAAAAAAGGCCTCAGCCGCCAAATATTGCTGGCCATGTCATCAATGACGGTGATTGCCGGCCTGGTGGTCTTTTTCGGCACTTACATCGCCTTCAGCATCATCTTCTATTTTTATCCCTGGTCTGAAAGCGAGGACAACTGGCTGACGGGCGTTGATTTCATCATCCTCTCCGTCCTGATCTTCATCGCCCTCATCGTTGCCGCCATCGCCTCCGTCCGCTTGACCCGGCGCATTCTGCAGCCGCTCGAATCCCTTGCCCACAGCGCAAGACGCATCAAGGACGGCGATCTTTCGGCGCGCGCCCTGCCGGGTGATCATTCTTTGGGAGAGACAGCCCATCTCGTCGAGGACTTCAACGCCATGGCCCAGCGTCTGGAGGATATGGCGGCGGATATGAAGCTCTGGAATGCAACCATTGCCCACGAGTTGCGCACGCCGCTCACTATCCTCAAAGGTCAACTGCGCGGCATGATCGACGGTGTGTTCGAACCGGATGAGACGTCGCTTCAGGGTCTCGTGCTGCAGGTGGATTCCCTTGCCCGGCTTGTCGAGGATCTGCGCACCGTCACACTTGCCGATAGCGGCCATCTCGAGCTGCGTATCGAACCCGTGCGGCTGAAGGAAGAAATAGAGCAGCTTGCCGCCGTGCTGGAACAGGAATTGAGGCAGGAAGGTTTCGAGCTTCGGCTTCACCTCTCCGATATGGTGGTGCGGGCCGATACCATGCGCATTCGACAGGCCCTCCTTGCGCTCATCACCAATGCGCGCCGTTACGCCCTGGGCGGCGCGATCGACATAAGCCTTGGCGTTGAAAACCGTGTCACGGTCTTGCGGGTCACGGACGAAGGGCCCGGGCTTGACGGTGATATCGCTCCTTGCGCCTTCGAACCGTTTCGAAGGGGTAGCCAGACCGGCTTGACGGAAGAGAGCGGCAACGGGCTCGGCCTTTCCGTCGTTCGCGCAATCGTGGAGGCTCACGGCGGCAAGATACGTTATGCGCCATCTGAAAAAGGCGGCGCCATGTTCGAAATTTCGCTCGGTCAGCCAGTGTCCTGACCGCAACCAGCGCCCGCTGCCGGTTGCCACCCATCTCCACACATTCTCCACACTTCCTCCATGAAACCACAAAGCGCAGCCGGTAGCGTTCAGGCTGCGGAAGTAGTCGCCGCCGCAACAGCGACGTCTCACTGCCGCGATCTGGCATTTTGATGGTGAAAACAATGACGGTGTCTTTCGACCCGAACCACGTCCCCCCGCCCTCGCCGCTTCATGCGCACCGGTGGATCATTCTCATTGCGGTCATGCTGGCATTTCTGCCTGTCGTTCTCGACATGACGATCCTGCATATCGCCGTGCCGTCGCTGACGCTTGCGCTGCAGGCATCGACCACACAGGTCCTGTGGATCATCGATATCTATTCGCTGCTCATGGCCGGTTTGCTGGTGCCGATGGGCACCCTCGCCGACAGGATCGGCCACAGGAAAATGCTGCTGACGGGCCTGTTCGTTTTTGGCCTCGCCTCCGTCGTGGCGGCGTTTTCGCTCACGCCGTCGATGTTGATCGCCGGACGCATCCTGCTTGCATTTGGCGCGTCGATGATCATGCCCTGCGTGCTCGGCATCATCAGGCGCACATTCGAAGATCCGGGCGAGCGCGCCATGGCGCTCGGCCTTTGGGGAACGGTCGGCGCAGCGGGTGCGGCGGTCGGCCCGCTGGTGGGCGGCGCCCTTCTCGAGCATTTCTGGTGGGGATCGGTCTTCCTCATCAATGTTCCCGTGGTGCTTGTGATCATGCCGATCATCGCCTTCATCCTCCCGGAAAAGGAAATCCTCTCTCCGGGCAAATGGCAGATAAGCCAGGCCCTGCTTTTGATCGTGGGGATCATCGGACTGGTCTTTGCCGCCAAAACCGGTTTCAGCGGTAAAGAGCCGTTCGCAATCGTCGGACTGGCCCTTCTGATCGGCGCGACTGCCCTTGCAATCTTCGTTCGCAACCAGCTCTCCGTCGCAGAACCCATGCTTGACGTGACGCTCTTTTCCCGCCCGGCCATCGTCACGGGTGTCGGCATGGCCGTCGTCACCGCCGGAGCGCTTGCGGGCGTCGAGCTTACGCTTGCGCAGGAGCTGCAGTTCGTCCTCGGCAAGTCGCCGCTGCAGGCCGGCCTCTTCATGCTGCCCATCATGGTCGCGGCGGCCGTTGGCGGCCCGGTTGCCGGCTTCCTGTCGAACCGTCTCGGCCTTCGAGCGGTTGCGAGCGCATCTCTCCTTATTGCGGCCGCCTGCCTTGTGACGCTGGCGCAGTCCGATTTCCATGATCCTGGCCTCGCCGTGCCGGCATGCCTGACGTTGCTCGGCCTATCCCTCAGCATCGGCCTGACCGCCTCGTCGATTGCCATCATGGGCGCAGTTGAGGCTGAAAAGGCGGGCGCTGCCGGCTCCCTGGAGGCAACGGGTTACGAACTCGGCGCGGGCCTCGGCATCACTTTCTTTGGCGTGGCGCTATCGGCGATCTACATGGGGGCGCTGGTGCTGCCGGCCGGCATTCCGCCACAACTGGCCGACGCGGCAAGCCACTCGATCGGCGATACCTACGTGTTGGCGGGAAAATTGCCGCAAGACCTCGCGGCAGCTCTGGTAACCGCCGGCAAGAGCGCCTTTTCACAGGCGCATGCGGTTCTGCTGACCGCGGCGGGAACCTTGATCGGTCTGCTTTCGGCAGCGGTCTTCTTTGCCCTGAAAAATGTGAAGGCGGGCCACTGAGCCCGTCTTTTCATCATTCGCCAAAATCAATCGGGCCGAATGGACCTCGATCAAGGAGATATTGCGATGTCACACATCATCAATGAGAGCCGAGCCGTAAAATATCCCCTGCCGATACGCTGTCTGCATTGGGTAAGGGCGGCGCTCATCATCGGGCTTATCGCATCCGGCTGGTACATGACGCGATTGCCGGAAAGCGACATGGCCACCGCCTCGATCTTTTATCCCAACCATAAACAGTTCGGCGTTCTGGTCTGGCTGCTTGCCCTCGTTCATCTGGCGCTTCGCTGGCGCTACAGGCAGATCATGCCTTCAGCGCCATCGGGTCTGGCGCCATGGGAGAGAATTCTCTCCCATGCGGTACACAAGCTCCTGATCCTGTTGACTTTCCTTGTGCCGCTGCTCGGATATTCGCTGTCCAGCAGTTTTTCTGAGAGCGACGGGGTACCGTTTTTCGTGATTTCACATCTGCCGGAGCTGCTCCCCAAAAACGACAGCGCCTTCGTGGTTTTCCAAACGCTGCATCGATACGGCGCTTACGCAATTCTGGTTCTGATCGGCCTTCACGTGTTGGGTGCTCTCAAACACAGGCTCATGGACAGACGCGGCCCGACCGATGTGCTTCCGCGCATGTTATGACGGGGCTTGACCGATAAATCCCGGCAGCATCGGAAAACCGATGCCGCCTCTCGATATGGTGGATGTTCAGGCGGCAGGCATCACTTGCCCGACGCCGGCCTGCCAAGGCCCAGCAGGTGGTAAAAGGCAATCGCCCCAATTGTTGCCGTGCCGATACCATCAAGCGTGAAGCCGGCGACATTAAGCTTGAAGTTGCCCGCGCCCAATACCAGCGCAATACCCACGGTGATGAGGTTGCGGGGTTCGGAAAAATCGACCTTGTTTTCAACCCAGATCCGTCCGGCGGTCGCAGCGATGAGACCGAAGACCACGACAGAAAGGCCGCCGATGACCGGCCCCGGTATAGTCTGAATGAGCGCACCGAATTTCGGCGAGAAGCCGAGAATGATGGCGACCAGAGCAGCCACGATGAAGACGAGCGTCGAGAAAATGCGGGTTATCGCCATGACGCCCATGTTTTCGGCATAGGTCGTCATGCCGGTTCCGCCGAAGGCGCCTGAAAACATCGTCGCAATGCCGTCGCCGATAAAGGCGCGGCCGAGATAACGATCAAGGTTCTGCCCGGTCATCGCGCCTATCGCCTTGATATGTCCGAGATTTTCCGCCACCAGAATGACGACGACCGGCGCGATCAGGGCAATCGCGGATCCTGAAAACACCGGTGCGGTGAATGTCGGCAATCCGAACCACGGTGCAGCCGCCACGCCCGAGAAGTCGACAGACTTGCCAAAGCCGAAGCCGTTGGCGAGCACGAGATAAGCGAGATAGGCAATCGCGCCGCCGAGAAGAATGGGCAAACGGCGCGCCATGCCGGGGGCATAGACAGCAATCGCACCGACCGATGTGACAGTCAGGATCGCAATCCAGCGCGACAGCTGGTCGCCATCGGGATTGCCGGGGCCGGAGCCGGAAGCGCTTGCGATCGCAATGGGGGCGAGAACGAGACCGATTGCTGCAACGATCGCGCCGGTCAGAACCGGCGGCATCAACTTTTCGATCCAGTTATGGCCAGCGATCATGACGATGACGCCGATCAGCGCATAAAGCACACCGGCGGCGATGATTCCGCCGAGTGCCAGCGCGATATCAGGACTTGCCGCACCCGCGGCTGCACCCGTTGCCACAAGCACGGGCCCGATGAAGGCAAAGGAGGAGCCGAGATAGCTCGGCACACGACCGCCGACGGCAATGAAGAAAATGAGCGTCGAGATACCCGAAAACAGGATCGAGACATTCGGATCGAACCCCATGATCAGCGGCGCAAGAACCGTGGAACCGAACATCGCCACGACATGCTGAAGACCGAGCACCGCTGTCTGTCCCGCAGGCAGCCGCTCATCGGGCAGGATGCGCCCTTCGGTTTTCAGTCGCCAGCGCGGAAAATAACCACCGGTATCGCTCATGTCGTCCCCCCAGGAAACAGCCGGCACGCGCTTCCCGGGCTTTCCCGTTTCAGTTCGTAGCCGCGCAGAGATTTGCTTTTATGATTTGCGCGTGTAACCGAGATCGAATCGGCAGCCGGCGCATCTTTTCTCCGTTAGCGCGATTAGATGTCGCTGTCATCGGGAATGGATTGTTTCCACCGGGATGCATTTTTGAGGCGGATTGGCGGCGAAGTGTAGTCGTGAAGGTTGAAGCCGCGCCACCTTGCCTGCCCTGGCTTTCCTCGTGCCATAGCATCCCGTCGTTTTGACCCGAGGTTTCCTTTGGGGACCGCAACGCGACATTCGCGATACCGTCCCAAATGATTATTCAGCCGGGGCTGGCTTCGCCCTCATACCGTTCAACCGCAGCAGGACCGCCAATGCCGCTGTGCTCATGATACCGAGCACGGCAAACACCGCGTGTGGGCCGATACTGCCCATCAACGCCGCCAGCACCGGCGGAGCCAGGGCGTTGATCAGGTTCATCGGCAGGGCGATGGTGGCCATTGCAGCCGCGTAATCAGACTTTTCGAAAAACACCAGCGGCATGGTCGCCCGCGCGACGGCAAAGGCGCCACTGCCGATACCGAACAACGCAAGATAACCGCCCACAGACAGAAATCCCGCCCCTCCGAGCCAGATTGCGGTGAGGCCCATGGGGATCATCACCCCCGATATGACCGCCGTGGACAGCCCATCCCATTTCTGTCCACCCGCGAGGTCAATGACGCGCCCTCCAACCTTGAAAACACCGAGCAGGGAGGCGACCGCAACGGCGCCGGCAAGCTCCATTCCCATCGCCTGCAAAAGCTGTATGCCAAGAGCATCGACGCCGAAGGTGACAAAGCTGTTCAAGGCGATGGCGGTGACCAGAAAGATAAAAACCCGCCCTCTTCTCTCGCTGCCCGGTCTCGCCGTGGGCTGAGCCGCTCCATCGGTGACCGGCAGGCCAAAAAACACCAGCGGGCAGACAACCATGAGCATGATGCCGGCGTAAATGGAGACAGCGCCGCGCCATCCCAGCCCGTGATCGAGGAACGTGGTGATCGGCCAGAAGATACTGCCGGCCAGTCCGGTCACCAGCATCAGCGTTCCAATCAGGCTGCGCGCCCTGTCCGCTGCATATTCGGCAATATAGGCATAAGCAGACGTTGTGAGGAACATCGCGCCGGCAAGTCCCGTCAACGCCCAGCTCATCCAGAACATGGCGAGGTTCACAGACAGGGCGAGCAGGAACAGGCCCAATCCCATGATGCCGGCACCGGTCGCCATGACACGCCGCGTACCGAACCGCCGGAACGCGCGACCCACCCAAGGCGCGGCAAGCCCCATTGCCGCGAACATGACAGAGGTTCCCACGAAAACCGATGGCAGGGAGGTCGCAAATTCTGTCGCGACCGGGCCGGCCAGGACGGGCAGGATGCCAACCGCACCCCAGCCGGTTATCTGGGTAAGAGCAATGAGAAGGAGGACGTAACGAGAGTGCATCGTCCACCCTTAGAACCGAAGCGTGATGGCCTGATGACGGCGCGGGCACCACCCGCCTCCGGGGTGACCGGTGCGAATGGCGCGAGGGTAACGAGTTCCCGCGTCGCAATGAGGAGCACCGAAATGCCGCTTCCTATTCCGCCTTTTCAAGCGTCGTCAGGATCTCATAGGCCGCGGAGACACGTTCCTCGTTGGGATAGTTTTTATTGGCCAGAATGACGATGCCCAATTTCTGTCTGGGGATGAACGCCACATAGGCGCCGAAACCATTGGTGGAGCCGGTCTTGTTGATGAAGACATCCTGACGCGGCTTCATCGGCGGAGAGATTTCAGAAGCCGGAACGGTCTTGAGCAACGCACCGGAATTCAGCTCTCGCAGCGTCTTAGGCGGCGTTGGATGGGCATATTGCTCCCAGACCATATCCTGCGTCATGGCGTCGACGCTGAAATATCCCGTATGGGTGTTGGTGAGCGCCTGCTGGATTTTTCCGTCCAGCTTTTCAAGGCCCATATTGGCGTTGACGAAGCGGATCATGTCCTGCGCTGTCGATCTGACGCCGTAGGCCTCGGATGAAAGAATGGCGGGCGTCATGCGGGCTGGTTCGCCGGTTCGTTTATAACCCTGCGCGTAGTCACCCATCTTTGCCTTGGGCACCACGGTGAAGGTGTTCTTCAGGCCAAGCGCGGGGAACAGCGTGTCCTGCATGGCGCCATCAAAGCTCTGCCCCATGGCTTTTGCGGTGATGTATCCCAGCATTCCGATGCTGGGATTGGCGTAGCTTCGGTGCGTTCCGGGCTTGTAGGAGGGTTTCCAGGCCTTGAGATAGGCCAGCAACTGCTGTTCCGTCTTGATGTTGTCGGGCACCTGAATCGGAAAGCCGCCGGCAGTGTGGGTGCCGAGATGCATCAGCGTGACATCGCCGAAAGGCTTGCCCTTCATGGAAGGAAGATAATCTTCGACCTTGCCGGAAAGCGAGAGCTGGCCGTTTATCTCGGCATAGGTGCTGAGCGTGACGGTGAATGTCTTGGAGATGGAGCCGAGTTCGAACAGCGTCTGCGGGGTCACGGGCTCATTCGTGCTTTTGGACATGACGCCATAGGTGAAGATGTGGCTCTGACCATCAACGCTGATACCAACGGCAAGACCGGGGATGCCGTTCTTCTCCATGACCGGCTTGATCGCGGCATCCGTTATCGCTTTCAGCCTCGTTTCATCGGCGGCAAAGGCCTCCGTGAACAGGCTCGTCGAGAGCAACGCAGCCAGTGCGATATGTCTGCGATTAAGTTTCATCTTTTGCATTCTCCAAAACCTTGAGTGGATTTTCGGCTTGTTCGCCATCCCCAGCGAAAAACGTTTAACTGCCCTACATTGCACGAACAAATCATGATATCTCGGAAGAGACACAAGAAAATCTAGGTCTTGAATGGTTCGGCAATTTCTTCCCCTGAACGGCTTGCGGGCCTTTGAAGCATCCGCCCGGCACCTGAGCTTCACCCGCGCGGCCATCGAACTGTGCGTGACGCAGGCGGCCGTGAGCCAGCAGGTGAAGGGGCTGGAAAAGCGGCTGGGGGTTGCGCTGTTTCAGCGGCTTCCACGCGGGCTGAAAATTACCGCCGAAGGTGAGGCCCTGCTGCCGACGGTGACCAGCTCCTTCGACCAGATGGCGACGACGCTCGACCGGATCGAGGCCGGACAGGTGCGCGAGCTGCTGTTTCTGGGTGTCGTGGGAACCTTTGCCGTGGGCTGGCTGCTGCCACGGCTGCAGGCGTTTCAAAAGCAGCATCCCTTCATCGATTTGCGGGTTTCCACCAATAACAACCGCGTCGATATGGCGGCGGAAGGGCTGGATTTCGCCATCCGTTTCGGCCAGGGCTCCTGGCACGGCACGGATGCCTTTCGACTATTCGAGGCGCCTCTTTCCCCACTCTGCACCCCGAAACTGGCGGAGACGCTGAAAACGCCCGCCGATCTGATGGAAGCGACGCTGCTGCGCAGCTACAGGGCCGATGAATGGAGCAACTGGTTTGCGGCCGCCGGCGTAACGCCTGCAGCACAGGTGAATGCAGGCATTGTTTTCGACACGTCTCTGGGCATGATGGAAGCCGCCCTGCAGGGGCTCGGCGTGGCGCTGGCGCCGCCATCGATGTTTTCGCGGCATCTCGCCTCCGGTGCAATCATCCAGCCTTTTCCGGTTACCATTTCGCTCGGAAGCTATTGGCTGACCCGGCTGCAATCGAAACCGCCCACACCCGCCATGCAGGCCTTCTCCGACTGGATGTTCGAGACCATGGGCACCGCAGTATGACGACTATATCAAGGCAAGTAGAACGCCGCCGGCCGCGCAGAGGACCACCACGGCCCATGGCGGCGTTTTCCAGATCGTCAACAGGATGAAGCCTGTCAGCGCCAGGGCGAAATCCTTCGGGGTGAAGATGGCGCTTGTCCAGACCGGATCATAAAGCGCTGCGCCGAGAATGCCGACGACGGCGGCATTTGCGCCACGCATGGCAGCCTGCGCCAGAAGGTGCTTGCGGAACCCTTCCCAGAAGGGCAGCGCGCCGACGAGCAGCAGCATGCCGGGAAGGAAGATCGCAACAAGGGCGATCGCCGCGCCCGCAACACCGTTGGGCTGCGGCCCCACCACCGCACCGAGATAGGCGGCGAAGGTGAAGAGCGGGCCGGGCACGGCCTGGGTTGCGCCATAACCCGCGATAAAGGCATCTTCCGTAACCCAGCCTGTGGCGACGACTTCGGATTGCAGCAGCGGGAGCACCACATGGCCGCCGCCGAAGACGAGCGCGCCTGCGCGATAAAAGGCGTCGAACAAGGAGAGGCCCTGTGAAGCTGCCGCAGCCGCAAGCAGCGGCAGGAGGGCGAGAAGCAGGGCGAAGGCGGCAAGCGCTACGTATCCGACGCTTTTGGGCACCCGGAAGGCGAGATGGGTGGCCTGCCCCGCGGCATCCGAACGACAGAAGACAAGCCCGGCAACGGCGCCAATGGCAAGCGCCAGAACCTGCCCGAAGGCGCCGGCGACAAACACCACGCAGACGATGCCGGCCAGCGCGATGCTGGCGCGTTCACGATCCGGCGCGAGGCTTTTCGCCATGCCCCAGACCGCCTGCGCGACGACGGCGACGGCGACGATTTTCAGCCCATGCAGGAGGCCGGTGCCGACCGGCCCATCGATGGAGGCGGCGACCATGGCGAAGAGAAGGAGGAGAATGGCGGATGGTAATGTGAATGCCGTCCAGGCCGCCAGCGCGCCGAGCGGACCTGCGCGCAGCAGCCCCAGCGCAAACCCCACCTGGCTGGAGGCCGGGCCGGGCAGAAACTGGCACAGCGCCACAAGATCGGCGTAACCGGCCTCATCGATCCATTTGCGCCGCACGACCAGCTCATCGCGAAAATAACCGAGATGAGCGATGGGGCCGCCGAAAGAGGTGACGCCGAGCTTCAGGAAGGCCGCAAAAACCTCGCCGGGCGTGCCGTGCCTCTGGCTGCGCACTTCGGTCTCTATGGTTCGTGTTGACGATTTCACGAAAGAACTCCCTGCGTGCAACGGTTATTCGTCAACACATATCGGCCTCAAGACGGTTTCGGTATCAGACACCATTATGACAGGGATATGAAGGGGCTGGCGGCAGGGACGCCGGAAAGTTGCGATAACTTTCCGGCGTCGTCTGGCGATTATCCGACGAAGGGCCTATCGCTCGGTCGGCAATAAGTCGGTGAAGTGCGAAATCCAGCCATTTTCATCCGTGCCGCCGGAAAAACCCGTTGCCTCCCAGATGATGTGATGCCTGTTGCTGCCGTTGTGAATGGTCACCGCGGCGGCGATGGGGGTCGGCGACCGCCACGAAAAGTTGCGGTTCGGACCGGGCTCGAGATGGCTGAGGGATTCAAGCTGGACATCATCGAGGAACAGCACCGTGCTCATCTGGGTCTCATAGAGGTTCTCCCATCGCGCCTGCGCCAGCGCATTTGCCGCGGCAACGAGAAGATTGCTCTCGCCGACGGGATCGGCCAGGGCCGCCAGGCGCCATGCCGCGAAGATATTGGTGATATCCCCCGTGCTGAGGCCGAGGCTTGAGAGGAATTCGATGGTCTGCGCATTGCCGAAAGCGTCATAGCCCGCTTCACCAAAGGGCCGGATATGCTTGACCACGAAATTGCTGAGAATTGGCATGTTTGTCTCCTTTTTTGGACATGAGCCACCTGTTTCCGGACGTTGACGTGCGGGATCGCATGGTGGGATTCTGTGTTGATTGGGTGCCGGAATATCTCCGGCAATCGATGGGAATGTGGTCAGTGTTCGGCTTGCCGGCCTAACCGAAGGTAATGGCGACGCGGGCCGGCATGCCCAAAAATTCCTGCAGGCCGAGGCGCGTTCTGGCCCCGCCCCGCCCGGCCGGCCATGGGTCGAGAATATGCAGTTCGAGATCCTTGCCGTTCACAGTGTAGCCGTAGACGAGGTAATAATGGTATTCGGTTCCGATCACGAAGACGCGGTTGTTATCGATCTCGCTCCTGACGATATCGGCCGTCAGACCGTTGACGAAATGGCCGCCGGTCGTGGTGTGATCGAAGGCGTTCCACTGGCTGGACACCAGCTTGACGATATTGCTGTTCGGATTTGCCCCACCCAGTTCAAGGATGCCGGCGGATTGATCCAGAACTTGCGCCAGCTCCCAGCGTTCCTGAACCTGCGGATCGACGGTCGCGAGCGCTGCGGTATTGCGTCTCGCAATGTCGTATTGCGTGGCCGCAGGAAGCCCGCGATAGGCCCGCACCATCTGCTCGACGGCGGCAAAGCACCAGGCGGCGGTGTCCTGAGGCACCAAAACGGGAGGGTTATTGACTGTCGGCATGGTCTTCTCCTTTCTGAAAATGACGCGGCATGGGGCGCTTCGATGGCGGCCCGGTGCCCGTCGTTGATTTGGTGAATGTCGAAGTTCCGGCGGCCGTCCTGCCGGCATATGCGCCGGCAGGACATGCCCATGATCCATGCCAAGGGGGACGATTCCGGCTGAGACCATGGATGCGCTTCCTGCCGGGCCGGAAAGGGAACGGCAGGGTCTCAGGGGATCAGGCGGTCTTGCTCAGATCCTGACGATAGGCCTGCAGCGACGCGATTTTTGCGTCCGCAGCGGCCTCGCGTTCGGCGACGATGGCCGAGAGCTTCTCCGCGACACCTGCCAGATAGGCCGGCAGATTGGCACTGTCGATATATCCGCCCTGCAACTTGTTCAGCTTCGACCATCCTTCGGCAAAGCTGCGGTTGAAGCGGTCGGAGACGATCACCACCGCGTGCCACTGGGCGGTTTGCCTGACGAAGAACTCGTCGACAGAACGGATGAGCTGCGCGAAGCGGTTCTTTCGCAGCGTCTCCTGCCCGGCGACATTTTCAATGCCGGTGATCTGATGCTGGGCATCATCTGCAACCGCTTGCATGAAATCGGCGAAGCCCTTGAAGAAGAAGGCTATTTCTTCAACGATTTCCTTCATGCGTTTCAGCGCCGAAATGCTGACATTGAGCGATTGCACCGCAAGCTTGATCTTGTCATCCTCTGCCTGCTTTCCCTTCAGGAGGGCGTTGATCCTGATGAGCTCGGCCGCCTGGGTACGGCGCTCCTTCTCATAGGCCTCCGCCTTGTCGATCATCTGCATCTGGATTTCGCGCAGGCTGGCCGCCTGCTGCTGCTGCTCTTCGGAAAGCTTGCCCAGCCCCTTGTCCAAAGCATCGAGCGAGGCCTGCAGGCTGGAAATAACCGTTTGCTGAGCGGCGATCTTTTCTTCCTGCGCCTTGAGTTCTGCGGCGCGTGCAGCCAGACGTTTATCGAGTTCGGCAAGCTCGATGGCCTTGCTCGATTTGGGGTCGGCGCTCTCCGCGTCCTCCGCAAGCTTTGCCTTGGCGTCCTCGAGCGACTTGACATCCCCCTTCAGAGCGTCGCGTTTTTCCTCGCTCTTGCGAAGCTCGGCTTTCTTTTCGGAAAGCTCGCTCTGCTTGGCGGCCGCATCGGCCTTGCTTCCGCCGCCTGACGGGGTGCGGGAGCCGCCGCCCTGCCCCTGCCCGTCCGTATCCTGTCCGGCCTTGGACTGTCCCGAAAGCGCGCCGCCAACCGACGAGGCCAGCATGGAGGCGGGACCGCCCGCCACCATGGCAATGGCGGGAATCGCGCTTGAAATCATCTGCGCGCCGACCCGGACGATCGACATGACAAAAGCACGCTGCTCGGCCGTATTGGCCCGCTGCTCATATTCCCGAGCCTTCTTTTCGAATGCCGCAACCTGTTCCTTGAGATCGTTGACAAGCGATTCAAGCTGTTCCCGTCGTGCGTCCGCCTCCCGGATTTCCCGTTCCATCACCGCTTTATCGGCGAGGCGTTTGCTCAAGGCTGTTTCGCTCATATCCGTGGTTTGGGCCGTGTCCCTGATGATGGCGTCATAGGTCGCAGCAAGGGCAAGAAGCTCGTCTCGAACGCTGAGCGCCCTGTCCCGGATGCCCGTTGCGAGCTTTATCAGATCGTTGGAGACGAATGCCTTTATTTCGGCCTGATCGTTTTCTTCCCTGACATCGAGCCAGTCCGGGAAAAGATCGGCGATGGACAGGCCGATGCGGGTGGCCGCCTCCATCGCGTTCTTCATGACTATTTCGCTTTTCTGCTGCGACGTGATCAGCCTGTTCATGATAGCGCTGATGCGGACGCGAATATCGCCGTTTTCCTGCGGTGTTGTGTTGTAGGCGATGTAAAGCAGATCAATCGCATTGTCGGTGTCGCGCTTGGCGCGCTCGACATCATAGGTTCCCTGGATCTTATCGACATAGGACCGGACAAGCGCCGTATCCGACTTGGGAAGGCTGAAATTCGGTTGCGAAACGATCGCATCGACGCCGGCGTCGATTGCGCTGTTGATCTGGGCGGTCCGGCTTTCGAAAGTCACGACATTGTTCATTTTCATGCTCCTGTTGATGGGTGGTTACGGAGAGTCATGGGATTGATCGTTCACGATCCGCACTGCTTCTTCGCGTCGTCCGGCAGTCCGGCCTCGGTGGAGGAAATGAACTGCGGCACGTCTTTGGTCAGGCCGTCGATCTCGGTGGACAGCCGCGTAACCTGACGTATTTTCGCGTCGTCAGGATTGACCTCGCTCGCTTCCTTGAGAGCACTGGTGAAGTTGCCGACCTGAATGTTGAAGTCCTGAACCTTGACGTTGATGGTGGAGATCGTGGCTTTGAGCCTGGTGATCTGCTCTTCCAGAGTTTTCACCGCCTTCTGGTTTTCCGCGTGGCTCTGCTGTGCCGCCGCAAGCTGGCGGCGATTGTTTTCGAGCTGGTTGCGAACGCCTTCAAGAGCCGCCCGGGCGTTGTCCAGACGTGGCTGCGCGGTGCGGTATTCCCTCTCCGCATCCTTCATCCAGCCGAACGCCTTGACCGCAGCGTCACCGGCCTGGCAGATTCCCGGCAGGAAGAAGAGGACCCCGCTGCATATTTTTACTCTCTTGGCCTGTTCGTCCATTTCCCTCCGGGCTTTTTCGAAGGCGATCTGACGCGTCCTGACGTTCTCGCTCTCGGACTGAACCAGCTCCTCATAGCCCTTCACGCTGGTTTCGGACTGCACCACCTGCCGCTCCAGCTCGATCTGCAGGTACATGGCCTGCCCCAGCGCCTTCTCGCGGTCGGCGCTGAGCTGCTGTTGCGCCGTCAGATGCTCCATCAGGCACACGGATCGGCGGCCGAGCAGCTCGCGGCTCGCTTCCGCCTGCTCCAGTTTCGACTGGAAATCCGCCACCTGTTCGGTGGTGAGGGTGGCCGCGTTCGCAAGGGCCGGCTGGCCCATGGACGGAATATCGAATTGCATCGCGATGGCCGCAAGGCCGGCAAGAAAAACATGTTTAAGTTGCATCATTTCAACCTCCTCTGGAGAATTGGGGATGAATAAAAGGCATGACGGGCTCTACACGCCGCCCGGCATCGCTGCCGACCGTGCCAGAGACATGGCAGTAACATTCGGGTGTCATGTGGTTTCGGATGCATCTTTCGCGACGCCGTCAATGCCTAAAAAGCAACCATCAAAGATTGTATTCACGGCAAATGGACGAAAGATTTCGCATCCATGGCTTCATTAAATTATGCAATAAAAACAGTAGATAATGTCATTGTCAGCGTCACCTTCACAAACCGTCTCAAAAGGGAACACATTTTAACGCGCCCCTTAACATTCAATTTATGAGAGTATTTTTTAATACCGCGCAACAGAGCCTCGGGGGAGTGCAACAAAATGCACGCATCTTCCGGAGCGGAACCTTTCGGCTGTCACGCCTGCCCCAAGCAGCCGTCGTCAGCGAGCAGAACTCACGTTTTCGAATTCGCCATAAAGTAGCGAAGAGCAAAAAACCACGGGAGAAAGGTATCCGGAAAAGCAGGCGCTCCAGTTTCAAAGACGCACCCCAAAAGGGACTTCGTCCGGTCTCAGCCGGACGTGCTTCGAGAGAGGCTGGGCTTACTTGCGAACCGCATCCTGAACGATGACGCCTTTGGTGATGCTGTCACCCATCTTTGCACCCACATATCGGCCGTCTTCAAACAGGAGCAGCGCCTCGTCCGCGCGTTCGGAGACTTCGGCGCTTTCGCCACCGTCATGTGCGCCGTCGGCCTCGGATCTGTTCATGGCGGGCAATTTACGCTGGCGGCGGTTCAGGCAGTTGTCGTTCCACCTGGCTGGGCATCCAGCCGCAGGACACGCGCATTGATCGACTGGCTGGAACTGGAAGATACAGCGCAGCGGCACCCGCCAGGCGGCGATAATCGCGAGCGGCCGTGGAGCCTGAATGGCTGGCTCATTGCGGCAATCGAGACGCTCGCCACGGCCTATCTCACCGCGGCTTCGCCATGGGGAATCTCCCCGGCAATGGAGGCATCAGACGAAGAGGCTATCGGAACAGACGCCGTTATCGACGGTGTGAGCTGGTCACTGCGGCACGCGCAGGACTTGTCTTTTCTTTCGGAGGAGATGCGGATGTTCCTTGGGCATGCGCCCGGTTTCCCCATCCTGTTGGACTTGCTGTCGGCCGCGAAAACAGGCGCTTGCGATGCGACGGGTTGCGCGTTCTCCCGCAAGGCGGCGGCACGGGCCTATGGGATCAGCCGCGCTCACGTCACGGCCATGCTTGCCAGGGCCGAGCGGCTGAACATGCTGAAGAGAAATGGATCAAGAATAGTTCTGAGCGATCTGACATTGCACAACGTCCAGCGCGATCTGGCCTATCAGCTGGCATTCGTCATTTTGTGGTCGGAGATAGTGAAAACCTCACGATCTCAATCTCCCGATACTCCGGAGAGCCTGTCCGGCCGGAATACCTCCAGCAATCCGTGATAGGGTTTGACAAGTGGCGTGGCATAAGCGCCGCGCTTTGCGGTTGACAGCCCCATGGACACCAACGATTCCGCCTGTTTGACGGCCGCCGCGACGCCATCGACAACCGGTACACCGAATTCATCGCGCAGTTCGGCGGCAAGGTCGGCCATGCCGGCGCAACCCAGCACGATCGCCTCCGCCCTGTCCTCTTTCAGCGCCAGCGAGATTTCCTCCCGCAGCCTTTCGCGGGCGTTCGAGCCGGGATCTTCCAGCGACAGGACAGGAATATCGGCAGCGCGCACGTTGCAGCGGGCGGACATGCCGTAACGGTGGACGAGATGTTCCAGAGGCAGCCGTGAGCGTTCCATCGTTGTGACGATGGTGAATTTCTGCGCGATGAAGGCGGTGGCGGAGACCGCCGCCTCGCAGATGCCGATAACGGGAATATCGGCGAGCGCGCGGGCCGCATCGAGCCCGGTATCGTCGAAACAGGCGATGACCGCCGCGTCGGCTCCCAGCGCCGGGGCCTTTGCAAGCTCCAGCAGGAGGCCGGGCACGGCGAAAACCTCGTCGTAATAACCTTCGATGGAGACGGGGCCCATGGACGAGGTGACGGCCAGTATTTCCGTATCGCGGCCGGCTATCCGCCTCGCGGCGTCGGCGATGGTCGCGGTCATGGATTGCGTGGTATTGGGATTGATGACGAGAATGCGCATTTTACGTTTCTTTATCCGCGTGAATGGCGGCGATTGAGCGTAACGATCAGGCCAAGCGTGGCCGCAATCACCAGGAAGGAAAACAGGGTTGTAACAGCACCGAGCGCATAAAGCACCGGCGTCGTGACATTGGTGGTCATGCCGTAGATTTCCAGCGGCAGCGTGTTGTAGGTGCCTGACGTCATCAATGTACGGGCGAATTCGTCATAAGAAAGCGTGAAGCCGAACAGACCGACGCCGATCAGGCTCGGCGCGATCATCGGCAGCACCACATGGGCGAAGGTCTGCCAGGAAGACGCGCCGAGATCGCGGGCAGCTTCTTCATAGGACGGCGAAAAGCGGTTGAAGACGGCGAGCATGATGAGTACGCCGAAGGGCAGCGTCCAGGTGAGATGTGCCCCGAAAGCTGATGTATACCATGAAGGTTCCAGTCCAAGCTGCTGGAAAAGAACACCAATTCCGAGCGAAATGATGATCGATGGCACCACCAGGCTGGCGACCGACAGGTAGAATAGCGGCGTCGCGCCGATGAACCTGCGCCGGAAGGCAAGGCCCGCCAGCAGCGACACGAGCACCGTGACGGCCATGACCATCAGCCCGAGGCCGAAGGAGCGGCGGAAGGAGCCGCCGAAATCGCCGACCGCCTGCTGTTCGAAGAGATTGCCGAACCAGTGCAGCGAAACGCCGTTCAGCGGGAAGGTCAGGCCGCCATTCGGCCCCTGAAAGGCGAGGATGAGGATGGCCGACAACGGGCCGTAAAGAAACAGCACGAAGAGGGCGAAAAAGAAGGCGAGGATATAGAATTCGCGGCCGCGTTTTTCCTGATGCATGGGACTATAGCTCCTTGCGGATATCGACGATGCGCAGGATGCCCGCGACCATCAGAAGAACGAGGATGAGCAGGATGACGGCATTGGCGGCGGCGGCAGGATACTGCAGCAGCGACATCTGGTTCTTCATCATCAGCGCCACCGACGCGCTCTGGCCGCCGGACATGACCTGAACCGTGGAGAAGTCGGCCATGACCAGCGTGACGACAAAGATGCTGCCGATGGCCATGCCGGGCTTCGCAAGGGGAATGATGACGTTGCTGAGCGTCTGCCAGCCCGTCGCACCGGCATCACGCGCCGCTTCGATCAGCGATTTGTCGATGCGCATCAGCGTGTTGAAGATCGGCGTGACCATGAACAGCGTATAGAGATGCACCATGGCCAGCACCACGGCGAAGTCCGAATAAAGCAGCCATTCGATCGGCTCGGGAATAATGCCGGTGCCGACCAGCGCGCTGTTGACGAGACCGTTTCGTCCCAGAACCGGGATCCAGGAAATCATGCGAATGATGTTCGACGTCAGGAAGGGCACGGTGCAAACGAGGAACAGCACCATCTGCATCGTGGTGGTGCGGATATGGAAAGCGAGGAAATAGGCCACCCAGAAACCGCAGAACAGCGTTATGGCCCAGACCACGGCGGCATATTTCAGGGTGTTGAGATAGGTCTGCCAGGTGACCCACGAGCCGAGCGTTTCCAGATAATTGAAGGTCACGAAGTCGGGATACATCTGGGCGAAATCGTAATCCCAGAAACTGACGACGGCGATCATGAGGATCGGCAAAGCCAAGAAAAAGCCGAGGATCAGCAGAAGCGGGGCGGCCTGCACATAGGACACAAGCTTTTGCGGCAGCGCGAAGCTGCGGGGCGGCCTGTCCTTTTTGTCGCTGACGCCGATGAGCCTGACCGTCACCATGGTTGTGCCTTTCGCTGAATTTGGAGAAACACCGGCATTGACCGCCGATGAGAATATTTACGAGGCTCCCTCCACTCTCCCGTCATCCTCGGGCTTGACCCGAGGATCCACAACCCGGCGTGATCATGGATCCTCGGGTCAAGCCCGAGGATGACGGCGGAGAGGTCTGAACGCGCTGTCGTTCTCAAAACCGGCGGCCTTCGCCGCCGGCTTCGTCCTTGAAAAACATCAGGCCGCGATGAATTCGTTCCAGCGGCGGACCATGTAGCGGTCTTCGTCCATGACGGAGTTCCAGCACGCGACCTTGCCCATGCGCTCCTCGAAAGAGCCGCCATCGCGCACCGCGCCGGCCTTTTCCATGACCTTGCCGTCGGGCGCGATGATGTCGCCCTGCGCCGGCTTGCCTTCGACCCAGTAACCCCACTCGTCGGCGGACATGTGCTCCTTAGCCGTTTCCATGGCGGCGGAATAATAGCCCTGGCGGTTGAGGTAAGCGCCGACCCAGCCCGAGGTGTACCAGTTGATATATTCATAGGCCGCATCGAGCTTGGCTCCGGAAAGATGCTTGGCGAGGCCAAGGCCACCGCCCCAGGAGCGATAACCTTCCTTCAGCGGCTGGTATTTGCAGGCGATCCCCTTCGAGCGGACCGCCGCGACGGCGGGAGACCACATGGACTGGATGATGACTTCGCCCGAGGCCATGAGGTTTACGCTTTCATCGAAGCTCTTCCAGAAGGCACGGAACTGGCCGTCCTTCTTGGCCTTGATGAGGAAGTCGATGGTCTTGTCGATCTCCTCCTTGGTCATGTTGCCCTTGTCGGCATATTTGATGTTGCCCATGGCTTCCATGATCATCGCCGCATCCATGATGCCGATGGAGGGGATGTTGAGGATCGAGGTCTTGCCCTTGAACTTGGGGTCCATGATATCGGCCCAGCTGGTGATATCGCGGCCGACGAGATCGGGGCGGATGCCGAGCGTATCGGCATTGTAGATGGTCGGGACCATGGTGAAATAATCGGTCTCACCCTTGGCGAACTTCTTGTCGCCGGGCTTTTCGACGAAACCAACCGTGTGCGGGGCCGTGCCCTGCGCCACGACGCTGTCCGGCTTCAGCTTACCGTTTTTGAACAGCGGCACGATCTTGTCGTAATATTTGAGCTTCTTGATTTCCATCGGCTGGATGACGCCGGCGGGATAGACCTTCTTCAGGATCCAGTATTCGATATCGGCGATATCGTAGGAGTTCGGCTGGGTGACGGCGCGCTGGGCGGCAGCATCCGAATCCGTCGCCGTCATCTCGAGCGTGATGCCGAGATCGGCCTTGCACTTTTCGGCAATGGCGTTGAGGTTCGACACACCCGTGCCGAACTGGCGGATGGTAATGGGGTTCTGCGCCCAGATGGTCGGGAAGCCGGTGATGAGGCCGGAGCCGATTGCGGCGCCCGTGGCGGCAGCGCCCGCCTTCAGGAGGCCGCGGCGGGACAGGCCCATTTTGCTGTTGGTAGTATCTGTCATTTCAAAGTTCTCCTCTGGTTATTTTTGGGGTCACTTCTCTACCCGGCCGAGCACGATGGCATCGGCCGCATTCCATGAAAGCGGTATGGCGTCACCGGTCCTGACCGGATTTTCGAAGAAGGCGGCATCGCTGAGGATGACGTTGAAATCCTCGATGCCCGCGCCGGTCACGGCGATTTTCACGCTCGCGCCGCGATATTCGACATTCGAGACGATGCCGGTGAAACCGAGCCCCGGCTGGTCTGCTTCACCGACGCGGACGCGGTCGGTGCGCACGGCGATGTCGACTGCGCCGTCATCGGGGGCGACGCCGCTTGCTGTGAAAGTGCCGCCGCCCACCACTTCGAGCGTGACGAGATCATCCGATTTTTCCCGATAACGCCCGGAAATAACGTTGTGGTCGCCCATGAAACGGGCAACGAAGGCGGTGGCGGGACGCTCGAACACCTCGCGCGGGGTGGCTGACTGTTCGATACGGCCGTCATTCATGACGACGATGATATCGGCCAGCGCCATGGCCTCTTCCTGGCTGTGGGTGACGTGGACGAAGGTGATGCCGAGCGAGGTCTGCAGCTTCTTCAATTCGGCGCGCATGCGGATTTTGAGGAACGGATCGAGCGCCGAAAGCGGCTCGTCCAGCAGCAGCGCCTCGGGATCGGTGATGAGCGCACGCGCCAGCGCCACGCGCTGCTGCTGCCCACCGGAAAGCTGGGCCGGACGCCTGTTGGCATAGGGCTCAAGCTGCATCAGCTGCAGCATCTCAAGCGCCTTCGCCCGGCGAGCTTCCTTGTCCACACCCTTCATCTTGAGGCTGAAGGCGACATTGTCGACGAGATCGAGATGTGGAAACAGCGCGTAGGACTGGAACATCATCGCCGTGCCGCGTCTGGCGGGCGGCAGATCGGTCACCACCGTATTGCCGAGCCTGATATCACCGCTGGAGATGCTCTCGTGACCAGCGATCATCCTGAGCGTCGAGGTCTTGCCGCAGCCCGACGGGCCGAGCAGGCAGCAATAGCTCCCGGCCGGTATCTTGAGGCTTATCGCATGCACGGCGGTGGTGTTGCCGTAAATCTTGGATACGGAAGCGATGTCGATTGCTGCGGCTTTGCTCATAAACACTCTCCTGCGACGTCTTTGTCATGCAGGAGGCGTGCCAATCGGCTTAGCCATTGATGTAAAATGATATTTTTCTGCGCACCCGAAACCCGTGTGCGGACCTGCTCAATTTTACATCGATTGTTTTCGATTCATTGCAGAAATTGTATGCAATCTGAAGCCCGAAATATCTCGCGTTTCAGCCAGCCTTGAACCTGTCGAAAGCGGTGAGATATTTGACTGTCGGGTCGGCATCCCAGCGGTAGATTTCGGTCCGCAGGAAATGCAGTTCCTCATCGAGCTTTTCTTCAGGCAGTTCCACCCACCAGGATTTCGGCCGGCCATCGGAACCGTCGGACCAGCGATAACCCCGCTTTTTCAGATGATCCTTCATGTCGAAGGGGCTGTTTTCCGCGTAGAGGCGCACCCTTGACCGCTGGCTCGCCTCACGGAGTTCGGCAAAGGGCGCGCTGCTTTGGCCGGGGCGCGTCTGCTCCAGCACTTCCAGCAGGGCGAAACAATCGTCCACCGCGCGATGGCCGTCGTGGAAATAGCCTGACTGTCCGATCAGATAGCCAAGCTTGTTGCCCTCAAAACCACGCACCCGCCAGTCTATTTCCGAAACGGAACAGGCCCATGCCTTGTCACGGAAAATCGGTGAAAACGCCTCGCAAAAGGGGCGGTCGAAACTCGCATTGTGAGCGACGATCAAATCGGCATCGGCAATGAGGGAAGTCAGCCGCGCCATGTCGATCGACTGTCCCGCGACCATCTCGTCGGTAATCCCCGTCAGGCGGGTGATCTCTTCGGGAATGGCAATAGCAGGCTGCCGCAACCCGCCATAGATGCCGGTGACATCGCCGATCGCACCGTTATCGTCGAATGTGAAGGTGATGACGCCGATTTCGATGATCTCGTCCGTGCGATGGTCGAGGCCCGTCGTTTCCGTATCGAGGATGACGCCCTGGCGGGGAAATTCCGGCCTTGGACGGTCGACGACCGCGCGCGGCTGCAGCCGGCGCAGGACACGGTAATTGCCGGTGGATTCAAGGTATCCGGCAAGGGTCTCATCGTCCGTAGCGGTCTTTTGGGTCGTTTCGCGACCACCCGCTTTTCGCCCTCTTTCAGCCTGAGGAAGCCGCGCTGACGCGGGTGCGAAAAAATCCAACTGGGAGGTCATTATGCGCCTGTCCGCCTTGCACGCAAATCAAGATTAAGTACTCCAACATATGCGCACAGGCTCACAGTAACAACAGCGGTCACTCTCATCCACAGGAACGGGATATATCACGGGGTACAGTTAAGGGTTGCGGCTTCAATTTACGATGGTAAAAAAAACACACCGTTCCCGTGTTTCAGGAGAGAAGAAGAATGCCGCTTCCATCACCTTCCAACCCGAAAACGCTTGCCGACCAGGGCCAGTTGAAGCTCTTTCCGCTACAAAGCGGCCCGCACTTTGCCAATGTCGGCCTGACCAACGGGGCGAGCGGCATTGTTTTTACGGGCTATACGCGCGATGCGAGTCTGGACAATGAAGCCTTCTCCTGCTGCGGCAGCTACACACTGCGCAATTCCGTCCACGCCGCGATTGCCGGCACGACCAGCGACAATTGCACAGTCTTTGCCCTGAAGAGCATCATCAACCAGCGCCCCTGCCTGGCGGTTGGGAAATTCGACCCCGATGGCAAGCCGCTGGAATTGTCGAAGTCGGAGTTCGATCAGGTCACCAAACCACTGTTCCAGTTCGCGGACAAGGTTTCGCCGATCCTCGGCAGCGAGCCGGCGCCCGGCATCCAGATCCGCAGCGGCGACGCCTCCTATAATTATCAGGTGGATGCGCGCAGCGGCCGCTTCCGCTTCACCTATAAGGACGCCATGAACGGCGGGCGTTTCGGACCTTCGGCCGACGGCAATTTCTCTCTCGAGCACGACGGTCATCGCCTCGCCAGAATAAGTGCTGGCGGCAGCTATAGCAGTTCGGACAATTCGATTGCCGCCTCGGCCTATCGGGATATCGATTCCCGCGGCTTCGAAACGACGGTGCGCAGCGGCCAGGCTTCCGCCATGTTCGGAAGAACCTACACGGAAAACGCCATTACACGCAAAATGGGCGTCGGTTACGGCAACACCTCGTTCCGGCGCGAAGACACGCCGGGCGGAACGATCAAGGAAAGCCTCGGGCACAAACTGGACAAGGTCACACTTGAAGTATCCCGCACGCGCGACCGGGCAAAGGGCACCGAATATATGCTGACCATCAAGATGGAGCTCTGAGGCACTCGGGAACCGGAGCGGCTGCGACGGACCTTCTCAGGAGGCTGGACGATTGAGAAGCGTCTCGCAGTTGGCGGGATTGCCGATGATCTCACTCGTCTTGATGGTTGAGGCGGCATTCGCGGTGATCTTGATGATGCAGTCGCGACGATGTTCCTTGATCTTCATGCCTTCGGTTTCCGAGACCCTCGCCTGCCCGTCCACGGTCTTGACTTCGCGCCTATTGCTGAGGCCGGCATAGGTCTCCACATCGACCTTCAGCCAATAGGACTCGGTTTCGCCGTTTTCGATGATAACCTTGTTCGGGCGGCCAAGCCGGGCGATTGCGGCGTCACGCGGTTGCCCCACGAAACTTGCGACCGTGCGGGAGACCTGCGTCTCGTCGGTGCTGGTGCACGCTGCAACGACGACCAGAACGGCCGCCAGACATCCGGTTTCAAACCATTTCATTTCCAGATCATTCCCCACATGCAGCCGACCCCTGTCGGCCAGCATTCGCGGCAAATCTATGCACGATCACTCCCCCCTGAAAGATGGGACGGCCTTCAAGCCGATCAACTTGTTATGATCAGCCTTGTCGCGGGAGGAAGACTTATCGGTCCGACGCGGCCGTTTTTACCGGTTGCGGAACACGGTGCAGGGAACACCCGCCCGCCGGATATCGCCACAAAGGGTGTTGGCTTCGGCTCTGGTTTCGCGGCCGATGCGGGCGGCATAACGCGGCCGCGACCCGAAGTTTCCACCCCTCTGCCGCACGATCAGAGCCCGTTCGGCATTCAGCGGTTCCGAAAGCTGCAGGATCGCCCGGGTGAACAGCCGGTTCGCTACAACAGGGTTATAATGCGCCGCAAGCTGCACGCCCCAGGGCGCCCAGTCGGCTGATGCAATGAGGACGGGATCGTTCATGGTGCGGGTGTCGGCGAGGCGCACGCATGCATCAAGGAAAGGGCGGCTGTCATCCAGTGCCGGCGCCGCCTTTTCCGGCGGGTTGTCCTTCCAGGTCTCCACCGGATAACCGGTGATCGCAAACACATAATCCCGGGTCTCGGTCGGCAGGCGGCCGTTGGCGATGAAGTTCCGCAAGCCCGCCTCGCCCGCATTATAAGCTGCGGCGGCAAGGCCGAAATTGCCGAACTGCACATTCAATTCGGAGAGATAACGGGAAGATGCCTCAAGGGCGGCGATGATGTTGAAACTGTCGTCAAGACCGCGAAGCCGCGCCGTTCCCGGCATGAACTGGGCGATGCCTTCCGCCCCCTTCGGGCTGACCGCACTCGCCCGGAACAGGCTTTCCCGCCAGATCAGCCGTGCGAAATAATCAGGCGGAACGGCATGGCGGGCGGCCAGAACCTCCATGGCGTGGCAAAGATCATTATTGTAACTGCCGGCATTGATGCATAATTCCGGCGCGACATCATGGGTGTAGGCGCAGGAGGTCTTTCCCTTGGCGGGCTCTTCCACTTGCGCCGCGCCGGAGGCTGCGGCCAGCAGACAGATGACAAGAGCCAAGCGGCTTATCGATATCCCTGCCAAGCGCGCGTCCCCGAAAACTCCAAACACAATATGCCTGTTATCGGCCAGTCAGGAAGATATGCCCAGTTTGGGGGCTTGTCATCCCGTATCGTCAGATGGGAGGATGAGCCAAGCCAATCACGCCGACATCATCCTCGGGCTTGTCCCGAGGATGATGTCGGCGTGATTTTATTAAACGTCATCCTCGGCACGAGGCCGGGGATGACGTCGAGAGGATGCGCACTTTACCACCGGGCTCAGGGCGACTGCAGCCCGACTCTAAAAGTCCTGCCATTCCTCATGATTGACAGCAACCGCAGCTGAACCGCGCGCCGCAAGCGGGCGAGATGCGCCACGACGCGGGCTCGCCGGCACGGGTTGCTGCTCGAAGCCCCCCCGCGGCGAGGCTGTGTATCGTGTCGCGTCATCGAACCGGAATTGCCCGAGAAGCTCGAACAGCGCGGTCGCTTCCCGCGCAAGGCTGTGGCTTGCGGCGGTCTGCTCCTCCACCATGGCGGCATTCTGCTGGGTGCCCTGATCGACGGTGTTGACCGCCTGATTGATTTCCGCAAGCGCCGTGGACTGTTCGCGCGCTGCATCGACAATCGCCACGACATTGGTGTTGATGTCCCGCACCTGCTCGGCGATTTCCTGCAGCGCCGAGCCAGCCCTGGTGACAAGACCGACGCCGTTTTCCACCTGCGTGCCGGAGGCATTGATCAGGCTCTTGATTTCCTTGGCCGCCGTTGCGGAGCGTTGCGCGAGTTCGCGAACCTCCTGCGCAACCACGGCAAAACCCTTGCCCGCCTCACCCGCACGGGCGGCTTCCACGCCGGCATTCAGCGCCAGAAGATTGGTCTGGAACGCGATCTCATCGATCACGCCGATAATGTTGGAGATCTCACGCGATGATTTTTCAATCTGGTCCATGGCGCCGATCGCATCACGCACCACCTGGCCCGAATGTTCCGCATGGTCACGGGCGCGGGCGACGATCTTGCCCGCCTCTTCCGCGCGGCGGCTTGAATCGTTGACGGCAGTGGTAATTTCTTCCAGCGCGGCTGCCGTTTCCTCGATGGAGGCGGCCTGCTGCTCCGTACGGCGAGCGAGATCATCGGCAGCGGACCTGATCTCGTTGGAGCCGGAAGAAATCGCGCCGGCATTTTCAGACACCAGCGTCATTGCCCTCTTGAGCTTTTCCGAAGCAGCGTTGAAATCCGTGCGCAATCTTTCAAGCGAAGGGATGAAAGGCTTGTCGATGCTCTGGGCAAGATCGCCCTCGGCCAGATCGGTGAGGCATTGCGCAAGTTTTTCGACATTTTCGACGCGGCCGGTCACATCGGTCGCGAATTTGACGACCTTGAACACCTTGCCGCTGAGATCGAAGATCGGGTTATAGGACGCCTGAATGAAGACCTTGCGGCCGCCCTTGCCAAGCCGCATGAACTCGTCCGCAACGAGATCGCCGCCGGCCAACCTTTCCCAGAACTGTTTATATTGCGGCGACTGCGTATAGGCCGGTTCGCAGAACATGGAATGATGCCTGCCCTGCACTTCCGCCAGCGAATACCCCAGCGCCGCCAGAAAATTCTCGTTGGCGGTCAGCACCTCTCCATCAGGGGAGAATTCGATGATGGCCTGCGCCCGTGACAGGGCGTCGATCTTGCCCGCATCTTCCGCCGCCTTCAGCTTGCGATCGGTGATATCGGTGGCGATCTTGACCACTTTCACCGGCTTGCCGCGACGAAACACCGGATTGTAGGATGCCTCGATCCAGACTTCGCGGCCGCCCTTGCCGATGCGCTTATATTGCCGCTGATCGAACTGGCCGGCCGAAAGCTTGGACCAGAAGGCCTTGTAATCCTGCGAAGACACGACGGAGGGCTCCACGAACATGCTGTGGTGCCTGCCGACGATTTCCGAAAGCTCATAACCGAGCGCCCGACAAAAATTCTCATTGGCGGTAAGAATCTTTCCCGAAAGGTCGAATTCTATAATGGCCTGGGATTTGGAAAGCGCGGCGAGAACCGCAAAAGCATTGGCACCACGATCAAGAATACTCACGCACAATCCTCCGATTAAAATAGAATGTTTCCATCCAAAATTATTCACGAATATTACGATTACATTATTAAATTACATTTAAGGGCAATATTGATTTTTGTCATATGTATTTAAATGGCCCATAAAAATGTCCATTCTCCGGTTTTCCTTTAAAAATTTCAGGCGTGTTCCCGTGGTTGAAGTCACGACGGTGTAACAGTTCTATAGTTACTTTGGCTCCGGGTCGGTAGCTTGCTTTCCGTCTAGATCGCAAGGCTCGACAATGCATTGGGAAAACATGGCTGATTTGATGGTCGTGTTTGCGGTGTGGGCCTATGTCGGCGGATTTTATTGGCTGACCGCCCTATTGGCGCTGGCTTAACGGTGGTCGACGCAGCGTTTTCGGAACGTTTGCGCCGCGGCTGCATTTTATGCCTGATGGGGAGCCGGCAATAGGCAAGCAAGTTGACCGGCGACAGGGGGACGATTTCAACTAGGGAGGATTATGCACGTGGAAAAGAACACGATCTGTATCTGGTACGACAAGGATGCGGAGGCAGCCGCCAGATTTTATGCCGAGACCTTTCCAGACAGCGCGGTAACCGCCGTCCACCATGCGCCGAGCGATTATCCGTCCGGCAAGAAGGGAGACGTGCTGACGGTGCAGTTCACCGTTGCAGGCGTATCCTGCATCGGCCTCAATGGCGGACCGGCCTTCAAACAGAGCGAAGCTTTTTCGTTCCAGATATCGACCGAAGACCAGGAAGAGACGGACCGCTACTGGAACGCCATCGTCGGCAATGGCGGTGAAGAAAGCGCCTGCGGCTGGTGCAAGGACAGATGGGGCGTCTCCTGGCAGATCACGCCGCGTGTGCTGATGGACGCCATGGCCGCCGGCGGCGCGGAAGCCAAGCGCGCCTTCGACGCGATGATGGATATGAAGAAAATCGACGTTGCTACCATCGAAGCCGCACGCCGAGGTTGACTTGCGAGAGATGTTCAGCAGCAAGTAGTGAAACGGGCCAAAAACGTAAACCGCTTGATAAATAAGGATAAATAAAGGTTTTCCGGCTTTTCCGCCGCGCAGATTTGGCTGCGCGGCCAGTCATCATAAAATGTTCAACAAAATGTAAGCGATCCGTCAAAGACGGCTGTTAGCAGAGCCCGTGGCTACGTGCCGGGGACATGAGGTCCTTGCCGAGCAGGCCATCATTCCATCAACGGGGCTAACTCATGAAATCTTCCGCTCTGACTTCCTTCGTGGCCAGCGTCGCCATCGCCGCCGCCTTCGGCGCCACGGCCGCCCAGGCAGAAAAGACCAAGTTCGAATTCTGGTACGGCCTTTCCGGCGATCTTGGTGACCGCGTGCAGGAGACCTGCAAAAAGTTCAACGATTCCCAGGCCCAGTTCGAGATCGTCTGCACCTCGCAGAACGATTACGAATCCACCCTGCAGAACACGATTGCGGCCTACCGCGCCAAGAAGCAGCCCGCCATCACCCAGATTTATGACGCCGGTACGCTGGACATGATGCTGTCCAAGGCTTTTGTACCCGCCAAGAAGCTGATGGCCGACAATGGCTACAAGATCGACTGGAACAATTATTTCCCCGGCATCGCCAATTATTACGCCACGGCCGCCGGTGAGTTGAACTCGTTCCCTTACAATTCCTCCACGGCTGTCTTCTATTACAATGTCGACGCTTTCGAAAAAGCCGGCATCACCTTCAAGCCCGACACCTGGGAGCAGGTTGAAGAAGCTTCCAAGAAGCTGAAGTCCGCCGGTTTCGAATGCCCGCTCGCCTTCAACTTCGACACCTGGATGCTGATGGAGCAGTTCTCCGCCATCCACAACCAGCCGATCGCCACCAAGGGCAATGGCTATCAGGGTCTCGACGCCGAACTGACGATCAACAAGACCAAGTTTGTCGATCAGGTCAAGTTCTTCAAGAAGATGCAGGACGAGACGCTGTTCGTCGTCAAGACCAAGCAGCTCGGCATGGACATCCTGCCCGCCTTCACCTCGCAGACCTGCCAGATGTTCATGTCCTCGATCGCCAGCCACGGCACCGTCGGCAAGGCCATGCCTGAAGGCGTGAAGTGGGACGTCGCCATGCTGCCGATCTGGAAGGGCGCGGAACGTCACAACTCGCTCGTCGGCGGCGCTTCGCTGTGGGTCATGGCCGGTCGTCCGGACGCCGAATACAAGGGTGCAGCCGCATTCCTCAACTTCATCGCCCAGCCTGATATGGTTGAGTGGTGGTCGACCGTTACCGGCTACATCCCGGTTACCAAGACCGGCTTCGACGCCATGAAGGCCAATGGTTTCTACGACAAGGCTCCCTACAAGGGCCGCGAAAAGGCGATCGAGAGCCTGACCTTCACCCCGCCTTCCGAATATACCCGCGGTATCCGCCTCGGCGGTTTCACGCAGATCCGCAAGGAAGTCGCCACTTCGCTCGAAGCCATCTTCATGCAGAACGCCGATATCCAGGCTGAACTCGACAAGGCCGTCGAGCGCTCCAATACCGGTCTGCGCCGCTTCGAAAAGACCTATGAAGGCGCCAAGCTGAACTAAGCGCTCTTTCATCGCTGTCAGAAGCCTGTCCGGACAATCTCCGGGCAGGCCCGCCGAAATCTCGAACATTGCCGGACTCCAATGGAAAAGCGTACCGTCTTCAAAAGCACGTGGCTGCCTGTGCTCTTCGCCCTGCCGCAGTTCCTGCTCATCCTTCTGTTCTTCTATTGGCCGGTTGCGGCGGTGCTGAACTGGGCATTCACCCTGGAACCACCCTTCGGCGGCCAGGCGGAATTTGTCGGCCTGGCCAATTTCGTGGAAACCTTCGGTGATCCGCTTTATTGGCAATCGATCCTCACGAGCCTGATCTTCGCGATCGCCGGTCCATTTTTCGCGATCCTCATCGGCCTCGTGCTCGCCCTTGCGGTCGACCGCCAGCTTCCTGGCTCCGGCTTTTTCCGGGTGCTTTATATCCTGCCCTATGCGATTGCCGGTCCCGCCGCCGGCATGGCCTTCCGCTTCATCCTGTCGCCGGAACGCGGTCTCGCCGCATCGCTGAATTCCTGGTGGCCGGATATCTGGAACCCGGCCAAATACGGCGAACACGCGCTCATCCTCGTCATCGTCATCTTCATCTGGAAATGGGCGGGTTACACCTTCATCTTCCTGTTCGCCGGCCTGCAATCCGTGCCGCGTTCGCTGACGGAGGCCGCCGCCATGGACGGCTCCGGGCCCATTCGCCGCGCCATCGACATTCAGGTGCCGCTGCTCGCGCCAACCCTGTTCTTCCTGACAGTCATCATGATGACCGAGGGTTTCGTCGGCGCCGATACGTTCGGCATCGTTGCCTCCACCACCGAGGGCGGCCCCAACCATGCTACCGAAGTGATGGTCTACCGCATCGTCAGCGAAGCCTTCGAGGGGCTGAACTATTCCGGCGCCTCGGCGCAGAGCCTCGTCCTCATCGGCCTCATCATGGTCTTCACCTTCATCCAGTTCCGCTTTGTCGAGCGGCAAGTCCATTACAAGTGAGACGGCCATGATCCAGCGCACCCCTTACGCCGACGCCCTGACCTATGCGATCATGGCGGCCGGCCTCCTCCTGCTTATCGGCCCCTTCATCGTCGTTATTTCCGGCGCCAGCCAGACGGTCCAGCAGGTCAACAGCGTCCCCTTCAGCTTCATGCCGCAGGGCGAATTCTTCACCAATGCGCAGGCTGCCTGGCAACGCGCCAATCTCGGCAACGCCCTCTTCAACAGCATCATCATGGCGACGCTGGTCACCATCGGAAAGGTCGCCCTTTCGGCCTTCACCGCCTTTGCCATCGTGTTCTTCCGCTCGCCGCTCAAACACCTGTTCTTCTGGACGGTGTTTATCACCCTGATGCTGCCGCTCGAAGTGCGCGTGGTGCCGACCTATTCGGTCGCCGCCGATCTTTTCCAGCCGTTCCGCTCAATTCTCGGCCTGTTTGGCATCGAGGTCACGCTGGAATGGAACCTCCTCAACTCCTATGCCGGCCTCACTTTGCCACTGATCGCCACCGCCACCGGCACGTTTCTCTACCGGCAGTTCTTCATGACAATCCCGGACGAGCTGGCGGAGGCCGCGCGCATGGACGGTTCGGGTGCCGCGCGTTTCTTCGTGGACATGCTGCTGCCGCTGTCGCGCACCAACATGCTGGCGCTCACCACCATCATGTTCGTTTATGCCTGGAACCAGTATCTCTGGCCGCTCCTGATGATCACCGACCCGTCCTACAAGACGGTGATGATGTCGCTCCGCGCGCTTTTGCCCGCCGATGACGGCACGCCGGACTGGAACGTCACACTGGCCGGCTCCCTCATCATCATCCTGCCGCCGCTTCTCGTCGTGGCCTTCCTGCAACGCTGGTTCGTCCGCGGTCTAGTCTCGTCCGACAAGTAACAGCGCGGCTCTCAACAACAAGGTTTTCTATCATGGCTCAGATCGATATTCGTCAGGTCCGCAAATCCTACGGCAAGACGCCCACCCTGCACGGGGTGGACCTCTCTTTCGACTCCGGCGAATTCGTCGTCATCCTCGGCCCCTCCGGCTGCGGCAAATCCACGCTGCTGCGCATGATCGCCGGTCTGGAGGACATCACCTCGGGCGAAATCGCCATTGGCGGGCGGGTGGTCAACACGCTGGAGCCGCGTGAACGCGGCTGCGCCATGGTGTTCCAGAATTACGCGCTTTATCCGCATATGTCGGTGGCCGGCAATATCGGCTATGCGCTGAAGGTCGCCGGTGTTCCCAAGGCCGAACGCCAGCGCCGCATCGAGGAAACCGCAAAGATCGTCGGCCTCTCCGATTATCTGGAGCGCAAACCGGCCGCCCTTTCCGGCGGCCAGCGCCAGCGCGTCGCCATGGCCCGCGCCATCATCCGCGAACCTGCGGTGTTTCTTTTCGATGAGCCGCTCTCCAACCTCGACGCCAAGCTACGTGTGACCATGCGCGCGGAAATCCGCAAGCTGCACCAGCGTCTCTCCGCCACATCGATCTTCGTCACCCATGATCAGGTGGAAGCCATGACGCTGGCCGACCGGCTGGTGGTGATGAACAAGGGCAATGTCGAGCAGGTCGGCCATCCGCTGGATATCTATCATCGCCCAGCCAGCACCTTCGTGGCGTCCTTCATCGGCTCGCCTGCCATGAACCTGTTCGCCACAAGGGTGGAGGTGGAATCCCCCGCCGTGATGCTGGATGGCACACCGGTGAAACTCTTCCCCGAAACCGCACTGGAACTGCGCGGCCGCGACGTGACAGTGGGCATCCGCCCGGAACAATGCGTGGTCAGCACGGAAGGCGCGGGCGTACCGGCTATAGTGGATTTCGTCGAAGAACTGGGCTCGGGCCGCATCGTCCATGCCAATATCGCCGGCGAGACCTTCTCCGCCGCCATCGGTGAAGACCTCTCGGTAAAACCCGGCCAGCGCGTCCACCTGGACCTCCCCACCGCCCACCTCCACTTCTTCGATCCCGCCACGGGCAAGCGTATCGAAACGGAGGGCGCCATCGAAACCACCCGTATCGGCAACGAGAAACTGCTGGCGGTTTAAGCACCGCGCAAGATGCCTCCGGTGCGGCTTCGGATATGGTCCGTCCGCACCGGCTCCTGCAGAGATGCAATCTTGGTGCCTTGCGACTGATTACACCAGAGATATTACATCAGGAAATTCAATCAATATTTTGATTTCTATATATTAATTATAATCTGCATGCCAGAGGAATGCTTGCCGCCACCCATCTTAGTGCGGCCACTCCGCTGTTACACTTCGAAGATGACCGAGCGGCTGCCGCCACGGGATCACCGCCAAATGCAGAATTTCAGCAAAAATCTTTCGGTTCGGAAATCATAATCGGAATAGTCTTCGCCGCGTCGATCGTCCGGCAGGGATATCGTCGCGACAAGCAAAGGCCTGCCTGCAGTTAAAGCCATCAGCAACGCGCCGCGCGAGCCGAAAACATCAACGAAAGCGAAGCCCATGGCAAATGATCGCAAACTGCATCTCGGCGCCTTCATGCGGCCCGTCAGTCTCCACACGGGTGCATGGCGTTATCCGGGCGCCTTCCCGGATGCGAATTTCAATTTCGCCCATCTCGCGCGCTTCGCACAGCAGCTCGAGGCCGCGAAATTCGATGCATTCTTCATGGCCGATCATCTGGCGGTGCTGAACATGCCCACGGAGGCATTGCGCCGCAGCCATACCGTCACCTCCTTTGAGCCCTTCACCCTGCTTTCGGCGCTCGCCGCCGTCACCTCCCGCATCGGACTGGTCGCCACCGCCTCCACCACATTCGATGAGCCATACCATGTGGCCCGGCGTTTCGCCTCGCTCGATCACCTCAGCAATGGCCGCGCCGGCTGGAACATCGTCACCACGTCAAATCCCGACGCAGCCCGGAACTTCGGCCGCGAGGAACAGCCTGACCATGCGGAGCGCTATGGCCGTGCGCGGGAATTTTACGATGTCGTCACCGGCCTCTGGGATTCCTTTTCGGACGACGCCTTTATCCGGGATGTCGATAGCGGGCTGTTCTTCGATCCCGATAAGATGCATGTGCTGGACCACAAGGGCCCCGAATTTTCCGTGCGCGGACCGCTCAACATCGCGCGCCCGGTGCAGGGTTGGCCCGTTATCGTTCAGGCAGGGGCTTCCGAGCCGGGGCGCCAGCTTGCCGCCGAAACCGCGGAAGTCGTTTTTGCCGCAACACCCACGCTTGCGGCAGGAAAGGCCTTCTATAAGGACGTCAAGGACAGGACCGTCGCGGCGGGTCGTTCCCGCGACGGAATCGTCATCCTGCCCGGCGCTTTCGTTCTCGTGGGTGACAGTGTGGAAGAGGCAAAGGCCAAACGCGCCAGGCTCGACAGCCTTGTCCATTATGACAGCGCAATCGCCTCGCTTTCCATTGCGCTGGGCCACGATGTTTCCGGTTTCGATCCCGATAGCCCCCTGCCTGATATTCCCGAGACCAATGCCAGCAAATCCAGCCGCGAAAGGGTCATCGAGCTTGCCCGAAGCGAAGCCCTGACGGTGCGCCAGCTCGCCCAACGGCTGGGCGGCTATGCGGGTCTTGCCTTTGTCGGCACGCCAAAGACCATCGCCGACGAAATGGAGCAATGGCTCCATGAGGAAGGCTCGGACGGTTTCAATGTCACCTTCCCCTTCCTGCCAGCCGGCCTTGACGACTTCACGACGCAGGTGGTGCCGGAGTTGCAAAAGCGCGGGCTGTTCCGCAAGGACTATGAGGGGCCGACATTGCGCGACCATCTTGGCCTGCAACGGCCGGCCAATCGTTTTTTTCCTGAATAACGCGCCATCGCGCCAATCGCACTCGCGGTAGGGAGATTTTCCACGCCGCTCGCAAAGTTTGGCATGGGGTTCCAGAACGGCGGATTGACCTTAAAAACACCCGCCCATACCCTTTAAGTACACAAATTACATAAATTAGGTGAATTAATATGAAGGCCGAACATTCCCGCCGCCAGATCCTCAAATTCGGTATTGCCGGCGCGCTCGCAGCACCACTTGTCACGGGCAATGCCCTGGCCCAGAGTTCGCCGGAATTTCCTGCGGAGCTGAAGCTGGACTGGGGGTTTTACTCCTCCCACACGCTGCTGATAAAGAACAAGGGCTGGCTTGAGGAGGCTTTCAAGGATGTCGGCACCAAGATCACCTGGGTGCAATCCCGCGGCAGCAACAATTCGCTCGAATTCCTGAAAGTCGGCTCGACGGATTTTGCCGGCTCGGCCGCACTATCAGCCTTTCTCGCCCGCGCCAACGGCGTGCCGCTGAAGGTGATCTATGTGGCGAGCTGGGGCGGTTCCTCCATCATTCAGGTGCGCCCGGACTCGCCGATCAAGACCGTCGCCGATCTCAAGGGCAAGACCATTGCGGTGACCAAGGGCACCGCGCCCTATTTCACCCTCGTCCGCGCGCTTGACCAGAACAAGCTGTCCATCGACGACCTCAAGGTCGTGAACCTGCAGCATCCGGAAGGTTTCAACGCGCTTCAGCAGGGTCAGGTGGATGCCTGGGTCGGCATCGATCCGCATACCTCCCAGGCCGAGCTTGCGGGCGACCGGGCGATTTTCGACGAGCGCAGCTGGCGCGACGGTAGTGTCTTCAGCGCTTCCGAGGAGTTTCTGGCGAAGCACCCGAAAGCGGTCGACAGGCTTCTTGGCGTCTGGGTGCAGACGCAGAAATGGATCCGTGAAAACAAGGGCGAATTCATCGATTTTGTCACGCAGGTCACCGGCAACGATCCCAAGATCACCAAGCTGACGATCGAGAAGCGCGACTGGAAGGATCCCGTTCCCGGTGAGGAATTGCTGAACTCGATCCGCATCGTCACGCCGCTCTTGGGCGACGACGTCCTGCGCCCGGGCGTCAATGTCGACACTGTCCTGTCATCGCTGATCGATCCGGCACCGGCGAAAAAGGCACTTGGCGCATGAATTCCCATCCGCGCGAATTCCAGCGCGTGAAACAGACTGCGAAACAATTCCCTTCCCGGTTGCCACTTGCGCAAAGGGTGGGGAATTTCCTTGGCCGCTTTGATCTGCGCGGCGCAATCGTGCCGGTCGGGTCACTGCTGCTGCTCGAGCTTTTTGTCCGCCTCGGCTGGGTCAGCCCCTATGTGCTGCCGCCGCCCTCCGAACTTTACGACACCTTCCTGCGGCTTGCGGAAGGTCCCCTGTGGACGAATGTTGCGGCCAGTACCGCGCGCGTCTTCGTCGGCTTCGTCATCGGCTCCCTGCTCGCCATCGTGGTCGGTTCGCTGGTGGGGCTGGTGATCGCCGCCGAGCGTTATCTCGAGCCGACATTTCAGGCGCTGCGGGCGGTCCCAAGCCTTGCATGGGTGCCGCTGCTGATGATCTGGTTCGGCATCGGCGAGACCTCGAAAATCGTGCTGATCGCCAAAAGCGCGTTTTTTCCCGTCTACCTCAATCTTTTTTCCGGTATCCGAAATGTTGACCGCAAGCTGGTGGAGGTTGGCGAGATGTATCGTCAGCCGCTGCCCGTGCTGGTTTGGCGGATTTTCATTCCCGCCTCCCTGCCGCATCTCTTCACGGGCCTGCGTTACGGGCTGTCGCTTGCCTGGCTGAGCGTCGTCGCGGCCGAGCTTCTGGCCGCGTCCGAAGGTATCGGCTACATGCTGTCCGACGGGCGGGAGCTTTCCCGGCCTGATCTCGTCATGATCGCCATCATCTGCCTTGCGGTGCTGGGCAAGATTTCCGACAGCCTCTTCAAGATCGTCGAAGACCGCTGCCTGCGCTGGCGCGACACCTATCCCCTTCAGCAGGAAGGACGCCTGCGATGAGTTTGCTCAATGTCGATGTGCGCGAAAAGGCTTTCGGCGACACAGTGATCCTTCAGGATATCCAGCTCACGCTGGGTGATGGCGAAGCGGCGGTTCTCCTTGGCCCCAGCGGCTGCGGAAAGAGCACGCTGCTGCGCATCGCCGCCGGCCTAGACCGGCGTTTTTCAGGCGCTGTCAGAATTCAGCAAGACGAGGAAAAGGCATCGGACTCACCGCCCATCGCCTTTGTCTTTCAGGAGCCCCGCCTAATGCCCTGGCTGACGGTTGCCGAAAACATCGGTTATGCGGCCGGAAGGAAATATGATGTCGAGCGCGTGAAGGGGCTGATTGACGATGTCGGTTTGAGCGGCCACGGCGGCGCGCTGCCGAAGGCCCTTTCGGGCGGCATGGCGCAACGCGTGGCGATCGCAAGGGCGCTCTACACCGAGCCGCGCATCCTGCTGCTCGATGAACCTTTCAGTGCGGTCGATGCTTTCACCCGGATGAAGTTGCAGGACCTTGTGCTGAAGCTCATCGAACAGCGCGGCATTTCCTTCCTGCTCGTCACCCACGATATCGACGAGGCGCTCTATCTCGGCGACCGGATCTACATGATGGGCGCCCATGATGGCCGTATCCAGCAGCGGATAGAGGTGGACGTGCCGCGCCCGCGCGACCGGCGGTCTCCTGAACTCGCACACCTCAAGAACGAGGTGCTGACCGCCCTGCACAATGCCCACGTCATCTAAGCAGCGCCGGCCTCACCCTTTCACGCCGGAGGAGATCATGATCGCTTCCGTCACGCGCCGCTGGAAGATGACATAGGCGATGATGACCGGCAGGGCCGCCAGCATGGCGATGGCCATCAGGCGCGCATAAACAATGCCGAAAGTGTCGTTGACCTGTGTAATGCCGACGGGGATCGTCATCATGTTTTCAGAGGTGACGACCAGGAAGGGCCAGAAGAAGGCGTTCCACACCGTAATGAAGGTCACGATCGCCATGGCGGTGGTGATCCCCCAGTTCAGCGGCAGATAGACCTTGAACAGGATCGTATATTCGCCGCCGCCATCCAGAACCACCGCTTCGCGCATCTCCTTCGGCACGCTGTCGAAGAACTGCTTGTAAACGATGATGACGATGGGCGTGATGAGCTGCGGCAGGATGATGCCCGCCCAGGTGTTGATGAGGTTGAGGTTCTTCATCAGGATGAACTGGGTGACGACGAGCGTCTGCGCCGGCACCATGAAACTCGCAAGCACGATGCCATAAAGCAGACGCCGTCCCGGAAAGCGGATCTGCGACAGGGCATAGGCGCACAGCATCGAAATCAGCAGCACGGAGACAGTGACGATTGCGGCGGTGCCGATGGAATTCACATACCAGGTCAACAGCCGCGTGTTGAAGAGGGCGTTTACATAAGCCCCCAACTGAAACTCATCGGGCAACAGCGACATGTTGCCGGCAACATTATTGTCCGAACGCAGCGACGTCACGAAACCCCAGTAGAGCGGAAAGATCCACACGAGCGCCGCTGAGAATGTCAGCAGGGTCAGAACGACGTTTTCTAGTCTTTTCGTGAAGCTCATGAGTTCCTCCGGATGCGCAGCAACTGGAACTGGAGAATGGAAACGGTGACGATCAGCAGGAAGAGCACGGTGGCCACGGCGGAGGCGTAACCGCCATTGTTCAGCTGGAACGCCTCGCGATAGACCTTGAGCAGAAGCACGAAGCTGGAATTGAAGGGTCCGCCGCCGCTCAGGAGATAGATCTGGTCGAATATCTTCAGCTGCAAGATCAGTTGCAGTGTGAGAATGAGCGCGGTGACGGGCCAGAGAAGCGGCCAAGTCACCCGCCAGAAGCGCTGCCACGTCGTTGCGCCGTCAAGTGAGGCCGCCTCATAAAGCTCCGTCGGAATATTGCGCAAACCGGCGATGAACAGCAGCACGTTGAAACCGTTCGTCCACCAGATGGTGACGACGGCAACCATCGGCATGACCCAGTAGGGGTTCTTGAAAACCGCGACCGGCTTGCCGGCAATCAGCGAAATCACCGGCTGGAGAATGCCGAACTGCAGATCGAGCATCCACGCCCAGATTTCCGTGACGACCGAAACCGGCAGCACATAGGGCAGGAAAAACAGGCTCATGGCGATCGTCTGCTTCACGCCCGAAAGGCGGCTGACGGCGAGAGCGATCATCAGGGCGATGACGGTCGTCGGCACGACGGTCAGAAGCACGAAATAGCCGTTGTTTTTCAGCGACGTGACGAAGAGGCGGTCGCCCAGCAGCTTTGCGTAGTTCGCAAACCCCACCCAGTCACCATCGCCGATCAGCGGCGCATCGGTGAAACTGATGCGCACCATCTCGATCAGCGGGTAAAGGAAGAAGGTGACGAAGACCACGATGAACGGCGTCACCATCGACAGCGCGATCAGCGATTTCTTGCGCCGGTTTTCAATCATAGCCATGGAATGTCTCCGGAACCTTGCATTGCGTGCTGCCCTCCGGCCAGAAACCGGAGGGCAGGTTTCCTGTTACTTCAGCTTGCTTTGCAGCTCTTCCCTGATCTGCTCCACCGCATCCGTGCCGCTCATGAAGCCCTGAATGGCCGGGGCGATGACGTTGAGAGCCGCATCATAGGCGGGCGAAGCGACACCGGTGATCGTCGTCTTCGGATCGAACACCGCCGCTTCCGCCAGCGATGCATAGGTGGCGTTCGGCTGCATCGCCTTGTATTCGCTGCTTTCGGTGATCGATTTATAGGCCGGAATATGGCCGGCATCGGCCCAGCTGATGGCGTGTTTTTCCATCCAGCCGATCACCTTCATCACGGCGGCGCGCTTCTCGCCGGAAACGGTCTTGTCACCCTGGTTGGGGATGGCAAAGGCGTGCGAATCCGCCCAAGTGGCGCGTTTGCCCATGAAGGGCGGAACCTCGACCGCGCTCCACTTGAAGCCCAGCTTGCCGTTTTTCTCCAGGTCCTTGTAGGTGGGCACTTCCCAGACGCCGTTCAGCTGGAAGGCGGATTTTCCGGCCGAGAAGAGCGCAACGGAGGCTGGATACTCGGCCTGTTCCGGCGCCCAGCCGTTTTCGCGCCATTTCGACATGGTGTCGATTGCCTTGGCGGCCTTCTCGGCATTGTCGCCGGCCAGAACCTCGCCATTGGTGACGAGTTCGCCGCCCTGCTGCGAGAACAGGGTGTAAAAGACGCGCCAGACACCGGCTTCGCCGCCGGACTGATAGGTGACCGGCGTTTCAACACCCTTTTCCTTCGCCCAGGCCAGCGCCTTTTCGAAATCATCCATCGTCTGGATGCCGGTCAATTTGCCTTCGGCATCGAGATAGGGCGAGCCTTTCAGGAGATCGGCATTGTAATAAAGAACAAGCGCGTGAATATCGAACGGCACGGCATAAAGCTTGCCGTCATGGGTGGCCGCTTCAAGCGGTGCGCTGAAGAAATCGTCTTTCTTCAGGCCGGCCTCCTCAAGATCCTTGTCGGTAATCTCGCTCAGCACCTTTTCCTGCAGGGCGAGCGGCGCACGCGACAGGTGGTAGGTCATGACATCAGGCCCCTCCCCGACGGCAGAGGCGGTCCGCACCTTGGTATAGAAGGGAACGCCCCATTCCAGCGTCGTCCCCTTGACCTGGATATCCGGGTGCTCCTTGTTGAAGGCATCGATCAGCGCCTTCATGCGCACGCCGTCACCGCCGGACAGAAAGTCCCACCAGACGATATCCTGTTTGGCCAGCACCGGCAGGGCGGTCAAACCCAGAACCGTGCCAACAAGCAATGTCTTGATCAATCGCATCGTTTACTCCTCCCGTTTATGTGGAAACCCCCCTTGAAGAGGCGGTCTGCTGCATCGAAAGACGCCTCCTCGCGCCTATCGCAACCTTTTGCCATCCGTGTCGAAAACCAGAATATGGTCGGGCGAGGCGCTCAGCGACACGGACCGGCCGTCCAGACTTTCGCGCGAACCCTGCCGCTGCACGATGATTTCCTTGCCTGACGACGCGCGGGTATAGAGGTAGGAGACATCTCCCAGCTCCTCCGCCACCTCGACATTGACAGGCAGGGCGCCGTCCTGCGAAATCATCAGATGTTCGGGCCGAACGCCTATTTCGACCCGCTGGCCGGCGGAAACAGGCTGCGAAAGCCGCGCTTCGAGATGTCTCTGGCCGCCATCGAGCGAAAGCGTCACCACGCCGTTTGCCTCCTCGACAATTTCCGCCTGCAGGAAGTTCATCGCCGGCGAGCCGATGAAACCCGCCACGAAACGGTTATCCGGATCGTCATAAAGGGTAAGCGGTGCACCGGCCTGCTGCACCACACCGCCCTTCAGCACGAAGATCTTGTCCGCAAGCGTCATGGCTTCCACCTGGTCATGCGTGACATAGATCATCGTGGCGCCGAGCTTGCGGTGAAGCCGGGTCAGCTCCAGACGCATCTGGACACGCAGTTCCGCATCGAGGTTCGACAGCGGCTCATCGAAGAGGAAGACCTTCGGCTGCCGCACGATCGCGCGGCCTATCGCCACACGCTGCCGCTGGCCGCCGGAAAGCTGCGAAGGCTTTTTATGCAAGTGGTCTTCAAGCTGCAGGATGCGGGCAGCCTCGCCCACTCTCTCATTCACCTCCGCTTTCGGGCGGCGCGCGAGACGCAGGCTGAAGGCCATGTTCTCGAACACGCTGAGATGCGGATAAAGCGCATAGTTCTGGAACACCATCGCGACACCGCGATCGGCCGGTTCGACGGCCGTGACATCACGGTCGTCGATGGCGATATGGCCGCCGCTGGTCTCCTCAAGACCAGCGATCATGCGCAGCAATGTGGATTTGCCGCAGCCGGAAGGCCCGACGAAGACCGCAAAACTGCCGGTCGGGATTTCCATCGAGACATCCCGGATCGCAGCGAAGGAGCCGAAGGACTTGGCGATATTGTTGAGACGGACACCCATGGCCGCCTCACTGAACCTTCAGCCGCAGCACATGGTATGACAGCGCCGGCACGGAACCCTTCAGCGCCCCGTCCTCAACGCCGACGCCGCTGCCGGGCACCGGCACGACACGATCCGGCTGATCCGGACCGTTGCCGACACGCAGGTCATAGCCCGCCATGGCCAGATGCAGATCGAGCGTCGCCGAGGAGAACCCGGTGAGGCTGACATTGATCTCTGCCGCCTCGGTCAGATGACGATTGAGCACGAACAGCGTCACAATGCCTTCCGCCTCGTCATAGACACCGGCGACATCGAGATATTTGACGTCATCGGCCGCGTTGCAATCATAAGTCGGGCAATCGACCGCAACGTTCAGCGCAACGCCACGGCCATAAAGCGAGGCGAACTGATAGGGATAATAGATCGTCTGACGCCAGGCCGGCCCGTTCTTTTCCGCGCGGATGGGGGCGATGACGTTGACGAGCTGGGCGATGCAGGCGATGCGCACGCGGTCCGAACGGCGAATGAATTCATTGAGCAGGCCGGCGACAAACAGCGCATCTTCGAAGTTGTATGTCTCTTCCAGAAGTGCCGGCGCTTCCGGCCAGTCCCAGCTCTTGATGCGTTTGCCGTCTTCTTCGCGGATGTGATACCAGACGTTCCATTCGTCGAAGCAGATGGAAACATCGTTCTTGGCGCGCTTCTTCGCCTTCACATAATCGATGACACCGGCGATGGTCTGGATGTAACGCCCGGTTTCCTCGATCTTGCCGAAATAATTCAGCGTGTCGCGGCTGTTATTGCCGAAATATTTGTGCAGCGAGATGTGATCGACATTCTCGTAGCATTCCTCCAGCACCTCGCGTTCCCATTTGGGATAGGTCGGCATGCCGTCATTGGAACTACCGCAGACGATTGCTTCAATCGTCGGATCGAAGCCCTTGAAAGCCTTGGCGGTTTCGTTCGCCAGACGGCCATATTCCACCGCGGTCTTGTGGCCGATCTGCCAGGGGCCGTCCATCTCGTTGCCGAGGCACCACATTTTCACGTCGTGGGGTTTTTCCGTGCCGTGGCTGCGGCGCAGATCGCTAAGCGCGGTGCCGCCCGGAAAATTCACATATTCAAGGAAATTACGGGCGTCATCCAGACCACGGGAGCCAAGATTGACGGCGAGCATCATCTCGATACCGGCCATCTGCGCCCAGTCGGCGAACTCGTTAATGCCGATCTGGTTGGTTTCCTTGGAGCGCCATGCGAGGTCGAGGCGGATGGGGCGCTGGTCGCGCGGCCCGATGCCGTCTTCCCAGCGATAGGCCGAAACGAAGTTGCCGCCGGGATAACGGATGGCCGGAATTTTCAGGTCCTGAACAAATTTCAGGACGTCCTTGCGGAAGCCGTTCGCGTCCGCCTGCGGATGGCCGGGCTCATAAATCCCGCCATAGATCGCACGCCCCATATGCTCGATGAAGGCGGAATACAGACGATCGTCGATACGCCCAATCCGGAAGTCCCGGTGGACTGAAACCCGCGCTTTCATAGGCTCTCCTCCCTGCGCATTTATATCTTAAAATATGATATGAACCATATTTGATAATATAGTTGCCGAGGGAATCCGCGCCTGTCAACCGCGAAAATCATACTTTTGAAAATTGGCTGGATCAGTCAGCGGTGCGCAGGCGCAGGACGATGTCCTGATCGTAATTTCCGAAGCCGCGGCCAAAGATATTCAGCCCGCCCGGATGTTTTGCATCAGCCTTGACCTCGATGCGCAACCGGATGGAGCGGTGGCTGGCCAGATCGATATCTGCCAGCGTCACATCCGAAATCCGGGTTCCGTCAACATAGGTTCCCTGCGCGGTGATGCGCCAGGTCTTGAGCATGCCGTATTGGGAACCGGAGAGTTTCCACCAGTCTGGCGTAAATACGCCCCGCTTGTCGCCGAAGTCGCCGGGCGAGGTCCACACACCGATTTCCCTGCCGTTGACGGACAGCGTGATATCGGACGGCCAGTCACTGTGCGTTCCCGGCACCTCGGAACTGACCTCCATCGAAAACTCTATTTCCTCGACGCTACGCCCTTGAATCTTGGCATTATTGGGGAATTGATACTCCACAAAACCCGATGTCAACCACAGCAGCGCCGTCTTCATCCGGTCTGGATCCATGAAAGTATCGGGCACATCAAGAAGGCCGATAATGCCCTCCGGCGAGCAGATACCGCAGGGCGCGGTGACCGAACTCTGGGTATAAAGGCCGAGCGGCATGGCGACCGCGATGTAATTTGATGCCGCCGGCGCCTCGGGTTTCCGGAAGGAAACGATGAGTTCATCACAGGTGGCAAAGCAGATTTTCTGGTTGCCCTTGCGCGCCTTGCGCGTCTCGGTTCGCAGCAGCCCCGCCTCCTCGAGAACGGCCACGCCGGCGGAAACGGTGGACTGCGGCAAATCCAGCCTCTGCGCAATTTCGTTGACATTCAGGCCGCTCGCCTCGTGCAGCAGCTTCAATATCTGCACGCGGATCAGCGACGCCGCCGCTTTCAGGACATCGAACTCTTTTTCAGCATCAACGAGAAGGAAATTGGGCGCCATATTCTAATCTTCAGATTTATCGATCCAGATCAGAATTTCTGGCTTAAATGCCATATACTTGTCCAGTACTGTTTGTCGTACAGACCATTTTGAACGGCGTGAAGCGCCATTTATCTCAGGCACTTCATAAAAAGCACCGCCACACGGCTTCGATTCCGTGTGGCGGCGCCCGTTTCGTCGTCAGCCGCGCTTGCGCAGGGTCCGCGTGCCGGTGTCGACGAGGTTTTGCGCCGCTTCATCCACGCTGGCGCGGCCGAAGGCGAGCGAATCGGCGATGGGACGCATCACGCCACGGTCAAACTCGTTGGCGCCGATCGGGGCGGGTTCCGGATAGGAATCGAGCTTGCCCGACAGGCTTTCGATATAATCCACCGTCTTGCGCTCGGTCTCGTTGAGGCTCGGCAACAATGCTTCCCGCACGACCTTGGCCGGCGGCACGCCACGCTCGACGCCGAGCACCTTGCCCGCCTCGAGATCATTGACGAAGAAGTTGATGAATTTCGCCGCCGCCTCCGCATTGGTCGAGGTGGACGAAATGGACCAGATAAGGCCCGGCCGGTAATAGTGCCCGGTCGGCTTGCCCGCCCCCTCACCCGGCAGCATACCGATGGACAGCGTCTGTTTATTGAGCTTCTGATAACCGACCAGCTGGTTGGAATAGGCAAAACCAATGGCCGAATTGCCAAGCGTCAGGGCGTTGGATTCGATGGTATTGTCGTCACGCGTCTGGATATCGGCGGAAACGCAGAGCTTGTTCTCGCGCAGGTCCTCCCAATAGGCGAACCATTCCTTCGCATCTTCCTTATTGAAGCCGATGGTGCCGTCCTGAAACAGAAGCTTGCCGCGCTGGCGCAGCCAGACATCGAAAACATAGTGATAACGCGCACCATAAGGCACCGCCCAATAGTTCCGTTTTGCCGGGCCGTTCTTCTTGAAATCACGCGCCAGTTCCGCCAGCGCCTTCCAGGTGATCTGGTCCTGCGGCACGGAAACGCCGGCTTCCTTCAGCGTATCGGCGTCATACATCATGCAGAAGGAATTCAGCCCGAGGCCGACGCCGTAAAGCTTGCCATCGATACGGCAGAGATCGACTTCGCTTTTGCCGAAGGTGGAAAGATCAAGCGACTTGCCGACGAACTGGTCCAGCTCCATGCAGGCGCCACGGCCGGAATAATCGGCAATGGTGGAAGGTTCTAGCTGGAAGATGTCGGCGACGTTCCGTCCCGCCATCGATGTCGCGAGCTTGGTCCAGTAATCGGAACCGGCGATCATCTCACCGCTGATCTCCGTCTGCGGGTTCGCCTTCTGGTAAAGGGCGATCACGTCGTTGGTGCGCTTGCTGCGGTCGGCAGATCCCCACCATACGCAGCGAAGCCGGGTTTCGGCCGCGGCCGCGCGAAAACCGCCCGCCGCCACGCCGAGACCGGCCAGCGCCGCCGTCACCAAAAATCCACGTCTGTCGATAGTTTGCATCTGCTCCTCCCGCGTTTTGCAAATTTTTCACTGAACACTTAAATTCTTGCAAATTTTCTTGGTTTGCAATATTTGCATCATATTAGATTTTTTTGCAAGCGCAGGAGACGATATGAACGATACGCCCGACATCAGCCGCCCGCGCCAGTCGGATATCGCCCAGCGCGCCGGCGTTTCCATCAGCACCGTTTCGCGGGTTCTCGCAGGGGAAAAGGGTATCAGCGCATCCATCCAGACCAAGGTTCTGGGGGTAGCGGCGGAGCTTGGTTATCCATTGCGGCCGGTCACGACCCAGACCGGGGGCGTGCCGCTGGAGGGCAAGAAAATCCTTGCGCTCATGTCCGCCGAAAGGGCGACCGGCGATATCGGCGCTTTTTATCACGATATTTTCGACATGCTGCGCAGCCTTGCCCAGACGGATGGCTTCGAACTTGATATCAGGCTTCTGCATCAGAAGCAGATCGACGACGCCCTGACCCAGCGGGTCTGCGAGGTGGACGGTCTTCTCGCCATCGGTCTCGATCCCGAGGACGAAATCATCCACCGCATCACGCAGGGTGTGCTGCAACCGGTTCTGGTCAACAGCGCCGATCCCTCGATGATGCTGGATTGCGTCTCGCCTTCCAATTTTTACGGCGGCGCGCTGGCGGCGCGGCGGCTTCTGGAACTCGGCCACCGCAGGGTCGCCTATATCGGCCCGCATCATCGCCACACCATAAGGGAGCGTATGCGCGGCTTTCGCCATACGATCCTTGAGGAAGAGGGCGCGACCTATGAGGAGTTTCTGCTTTCGACGGCGGATAGCGGTTTCGGACAGGCAGGCGATGCGGTTCGTCAGCTATTGGCCAAAAACCCTGAACTCACCGGCATTTTCTGCATGAATGACGCGATTGCGCTGGGTGCGCTTGGGGCGGCGCAGGAGCTTGGGCTCGGCGTGCCGGATGATCTTTCCATCATCGGCTTCGACGACCTGCCCTTTGCCGAACTCTCCACGCCCCGTCTCAGCACAATCCGGGTCGATCGTCGCGAAATCGCCCGTGAGGCGGTGGAACTGATGCGCCGCCGGCTGACGGAACCTTCCGCCAATGCCCGCCAGGTGCAGCTTGGCGTGCAGCTGGTGGAAGGACAGACGGCCGGCAAGGCGAAAAAGACGGGAAAGGCGACACGCGATGCATGACACCATGACCAGGCTCAATATGGCCAGATTTAATCCGCTGCATGGTAATCCGCTCAAAACCCGCGCCGATGTCCGGCGGGCGCTGGATGACAGTTTCGCGCCGCTTCTTCCCTATTTTTCGCAGGGCAGCGCAAGAGTGACGCTCAGCGGGGCCGCCGCGCATTTCGACCGGGCGGCGGCGGATCTGGAAGGTTTCGCCCGGCCGCTCTGGGGCATCGCCCCGCTTGCGCTCAGCGGCGATCATTTCGACCATTGGCCGCTTCTGGCGCAGGGAATAGCCAACGGCACCGATCCCTCCCATCCCGAATATTGGGGTGACGTGCGCCAGAAGGACCAGCGGTTGGTGGAGCTTGCCGCAATCGGGTTTGCGCTGCGGCTTGCGCCTCAACACCTGTGGGAACCGCTGTCCGACGTGCAGAAAGACAATGTGCGCCGTTATCTGCTGACGGCGCGCGAGCGCAATTACGCCGATAATAACTGGAAGTTTTTCCGGGTGATGGTCGATATGGCGCTTGATCATCTCGGCATCGAATTCGATCGCAGCCTGACCGAGGCATTCCAGAAGGAACTGGACGAGTTCTATATCGCCGACGGCTGGTATCGCGATGGCAACTACCGCCGCATCGATCACTACATCGCCTTCGCCATGCATTTTTACAGCCTGATCTACGCGAAGCTCAGCAAGCCTGATGATGCCTATGCCGAACGCTACCGCGAGCGCGCTCGCCTCTTCGCTGGCGATTTCGCCAGCTGGTTCGATGAGGATGGCGGCACACTCGCCTTCGGGCGCTCCATGACCTATCGTTTCGCCTGCGGCGGCTTCTGGGCAGGTCTGGCCTTTGCCGATGAGGAGGCGCTGCCCTGGGGCGAGATCAAGGGGCTTTATCTGCAGCATCTGCGCTGGTGGGCGAAAAAGCCGATTGCCGACCGCGACGGCGTGCTCTCCATCGGCTATGCCTATCCGCAGCTCACCATGTCTGAGAGCTATAATTCGGCGGGCTCGCCCTATTGGGCCTTCAAGGCCTTTCTGCCGCTGGCCCTGCCGGAAAACCACCCCTTCTGGCTGGCGGAGGAAAAGCAGCCTGAAACATCCGCAAACCCAAAGCCGCTCGCGCATCCCGGCATGGTGATGATGCGGGCGACAGGCAATGTCACGGCGCTTTCCAGCGGCCAGGAAAACCTTTCCATGCGCGGTGGGCCGGAAAAATATGCCAAATTCGCCTATTCCTCGCGTTATGGTTTCGGCGTGGAAGTGGATGAGCGCGGCTTCCGCACCAATGGTTTCGACAATATGCTGGCCTTTTCCGAAGACGGCCTGCATTACCGCGTGCGTGAGACCAACGAAAAGGTTCTGCTGGCGGGAGAAAGCCTGCGGGCGACATGGAAGCCGTTCCCCGATGTCGACGTTGAAACCACGCTGGTTGCGGCCGGTGACTGGCATGTCAGGCTGCACCGGATCAGGTCGACCGGCCTCCTTTCGGTGACCGAAGGCGGCTTCGCCATCAGCCGCAACGACGGCGACCGTGATGCCGTGAGCGAAGAGGCGGGCCGGGCGACAGCCGATTGCGGCGCCGACATATCCGCCATCATCGATCTCGGCTCCAGCATAATCCGTCACGGCGTGGCGCTGAAGACGCTGCCCAACACCAATCTCATCAACGCCAAGACCACGGTGCCGCAATTGCGGGGCGAGATTCCGGCGGGCGAAACCCTGCTTGCCTGCGCGGTCTTTGCGGGGGTGGCCGGGCCAGAAAGCGAGAAAGCGCTGGCGACAGTTCCGGCACTTCCGGATATGGAGGCGCTCGACCGCCTGTTTGCGGAACAGGGTGTTCCGGTCAGCAGCATGGCGGCCACGGGAGAGCCGCAATGACGAGCCCGCTTCCGCGTGTCAGCCTCGCCATGGACCCGGAGCGAACCCAGCATGTGCTGACACCGCAGGCGTTCGAAAGGCTGTCACAGAGCGTCGAGATTCTCGATGCAGGGCGGATCTGCGATTTCCACGCCGCTTCAGTAAAGGAGCAGCTGGCGCGGACGGATATTCTTCTGACCGGCTGGGGCTGTCCGGATATCGGCGCGCGGGAACTGGCGCTGATGCCGCGTCTCAGGCTGATCTCCCATGCCGCCGGCACGGTCAAATATTTCCTGTCGCAAGCGGTGTTTGATCGCGGCATTACCGTATGCAGCGCGGCGGAGGCGAATGCGCAGCCGGTCGCCGAATTTTCGCTGGCAATGATCCTGCTGGCCGGCAAGCGCACTTTCGGCTTCCGACGTCTTTATCTGGAGCATCGCGACCGCGCGCCTGTCGAGCGATTGCAGGCGCAGGCCATCGGCAATCTCGGCCTGACGGTCGGCATCGTCGGCGCATCGCGCATCGGACGCCGCGTCATCAATCTGTTGCAACCGTTCGAGCTCAACCTCATCCTTTTCGATCCGCTCCTGAGCGTAGCGGAGGCGGAAAAGCTCGGTGTGCGTCTTGTCTCGCTCGAGGAACTGATGGCGATGAGTGATGTCATTTCCCTGCATGCGCCCTCCCTGCCGCAGACACGGCATATGATCGGCGCGGCAGCGCTTGCCCGCATGAAGGACGGCGCAACCCTGATCAACACGGCGCGCGGCGCGCTGGTGGATGAAGACGCGCTTCTGGCCGAACTGAAAACCGGACGCATCGAAGCCGTCATCGACGTCACCGACCCGGAAGTGCCGCCACCGGGGTCACCCTTTTACAGCCTGCCGAACGTCTTTCTGACGCCGCATATCGCCGGCGCCACCGGCCTTGAACGTGCAAGGCTCGGCGACATGGCAATTGCCGAAATCGAACGCTTCTGCCGCGCAGCGCCATTGCAACAGCAGGTGCGGCCGGAACATCTGGAACTGATCGCATGAGAATGTTTGAGCCGGGCCTCTGCTCCGTCACCTTCCGCTCCCTGTCGGTGCAGGCCGTCATCGACCTTGCCGCCGCAAATGGCATCAGGGCAATCGAATGGGGCGCGGATATCCATGTGCCGTCAGGCGACCTTGCCAATGCAAGGGATGTGGCGGCGCGGACGGCGAAAGCGGGCCTCGTCGTCTCTTCCTACGGCTCCTACATTTTCGCACCCGATTTTTCGCCCAAGGACATGACCGCCGTGCTGGAAACAGCAAAGGCGCTCGGCACCGGCCATATCCGCATCTGGCCGGGCCAGCGCAAACGCCCCTCAGCGGATTATTCGCCCTCGGAACGCCGCGCGGCAACGGAGGCGTTGGCGTCAATCGCCCGCCGGGCGGAAGACTATGGCATGACGATCGGCCTCGAATATCACCCCAATTCGCTGACCGACACCCTGCCCTCGGCCCTGCAACTGGCGCAGGATCTGGCCGCACCCAACCTTTTCTTCTACTGGCAACCCGCACCCGGCCTGCCGCTGGACGATGCACTTGCGGAAATATCCGCACTCGGCTCGCGCATCTGCCATCTTCACGTCTTCGCCTGGCTTGCCGACGCCAGCCGCCTGCCGCTTGCCGAGCGCACGGACTACTGGCGGGCCTGCATTGATGCGCTGCCGGAAAGCGCTTGGACAAAACCGGCTTTCGCAATGCTGGAATTTGTCAAAGGTGACGATATCGATCAGTTCGCAGAAGATGCCATGATTCTCAGAGACATTCTTTATAGAACATAGAGCCCGCCTTCTGCCTGGCCAGAATATGCTCCACTCCCGCCCTTCACATAGTGAAATTTATGCACTATGTTTTATTGATGCCGTGGGGGCTGCATGGGCAAATTAATTCAAATCGGGAACATCATCATACGCATCTATGCGAACGATCATTTGCCGCCGCACTTTCACATCATAACACCGGATGCTGATGCTCTTGTCGACATCGAAACTCTGGAAATCCTGCGCGGCAAGCTATCTCGCAGGTCTGAAGCCGAAGCTTTGGCATGGGCGAGAGCCAATGGGAACCTGATTGTCGATGAATGGAATCGGACGAACCCGCGCTTTCCCATTGTAGGAAAGGGAACAAAGTCATGACACCACGCATCAAAGCCATTCTGCCCAATCCACCTGGAACGCTTACCATCGACTGGGCCGATGGAAGCCGATCAACCGCCGATCTGACCGGATGGATAGCGACCGGAGGAGAGTTGCTCAATCCACTCTATTCGGCAGATATCTGGAAGACCGCGACAGTCGCCGACTATGGTGCGAGTGTGGAATGGGACGGAGACGACTTGGCGATCGATGCCTATCACCTCTACCAGATCGCAGAGGACCAGCGGGACTTCGATGTGGAGGATTTGCGCAAATGGCAGGAGGAAATCGGCCTTTCCAATAATGAGGCGGCGGATTTTCTCGGCGTCACTTTACGGACGTGGAACAACTATCGTGCAGGCACGCCTGTAAGCCACGCGGTAAAGATGCTGCTGCGGGTCACCCAACGTGACCCGCTTCTGATGCATGCGCATTTCCGGCCACGCCGTCCCGGACGCCCCAAACACGCCGCCTAAGAGCACGTCGCCCGGTTAACAAACCCACGACGGGCAACGGGCTATATCCGCCGCCCATCCGCCCCGAACAGATGCGTCTTCGAAAGATCAAAGGCAAAGGGAATTGTCTCGCCGATGCGGATTTGGCGCTGGCCGTCCAGCAGCACAGTGGCGGGCTGGCCGTCGGGGGTGTTGGTGTAAACCACCGTCGAGCCGCCGAGATGTTCCACGAGCTGGATAGAAGCTTCGCCGAGCGAGGATTGCGCCTGCGGGTTCACATGTTCGGGACGCACGCCGAAGGTGAGCGGCTCGCCCTGCGCAGCCGCGACGGGCTTTTCCAGCACGATGCGCTGGCCGGCCACCTCGATGGTGCGGTTGGAACTGTCCCCTGCAGCCACTTTTGCGGAGAGGAAATTCATTTTCGGCGAACCGATGAAGCCTGCCACGAACTGGTTGGCCGGATTGTTGTAGAGATCGAGCGGGCGGCCGACCTGCATGATGCGGCCGTCACGCAGCACCACGATCTTGTCGGCCATGGTCATGGCCTCCACCTGGTCATGCGTCACATAGATCATGGTACTGCCCAGCGTCTGGTGCAGCTTGGCGATTTCGACGCGCATCTGCACGCGCAGTTCGGCATCGAGGTTGGACAAAGGCTCGTCGAAGAGGAAGATTTTCGGCTCGCGCACGATGGCGCGGCCGATGGCCACACGCTGGCGCTGACCGCCCGAAAGTGCCTTCGGCTTGCGCTGCAACAGCGGGCCGATCTGCAGGATATCGGCGGCCTTCTGCACCCGCGCCTCGACTTCCGGTTTCTTGTAGCCTGCCGTTTCGAGACCGAAGGCGAGGTTCTTGTAGACGCTCATATGCGGATAGAGCGCATAGGACTGGAAGACCATGGCGATGCCGCGCTTGGAGGCGGCTGTTTCGTTGACCCTTTCGCCGTCGATACGAAGATCACCTTCCGAGATTTCCTCCAGACCGGCGATCATGCGCAGAAGCGTGGACTTGCCGCAGCCCGAGGGGCCGACGAAGACGGTGAACTCGCCCGGTTCGATCTTGAGGTCGATGCCGTGAACGACCGGAAAGGCGCCGAACCGCTTGACGATTTTTTCCAGAGTAATGCTGCTTGCCATGCTGTTTCTCCCGACTGCCGCGCCGCATCCAGGGCGGCAGCGACAGTGTTGATTGTCTTAAAATGCGTTCCCGATCTCGGTTCCGTTCAGCGTTTCATGCCCGTGGTGGCGATGCCTTCGATGAGCAGCCTCTGGAAGAACAGGAAGAACAGGAAGACCGGCACCAGTGACAGGTTGGACATGGCGAAAAGCGAGGTCCAATCCGAGCTGCCGGTGGAATCCACGAAGGATCGGAGACCGAGCTGCACGGTGTAGGTGTTGATGTCGTTCAGATAGATCAGCGGCCCGAAGAAATCGTCCCAGGTCCAGATGAAGGAAAAGATGGCGGCGGTGGCCAGCACCGGCAGCGACAAAGGCAGCATGATCTTCCAGTAGATGCGGAAGGGTGAGCAACCGTCCATGACAGCCGCCTCATCCAGCTCACGCGGGATGCCACGGAAGAACTGCACCATCAGGAAAATGAAGAAGGCGTCCGTCGCCAGATATTTCGGCACGATCAGCGGCAGCGAGGTGTTCACCCAGCCCATTTCCAGAAACAGGATATATTGCGGGATGAGCACGACGTGATAGGGCAGCATAAGCGTGCCGAGCATAAGCGCGAACCAGAAATTGCGCCCGCCGAAGCGGAGGCGGGCGAAAGCGAAGGCGGCAAGCGAGCAGCCGACGACATTACCGATGGTGGCGAGTATCGAGATGAAGAAGGAGTTCCAGAAGAACTGCCCGAAGCTCACCTGCAGCCCCGTCCAGCCGCGAATATAACCGCCGAAATCGACCGCCGAGGGAATGAGCGAGGAAGAGCCGAACAGCTCGTCCTGCGGCCGGAAGGAACCTGATATCATCCACAGGATCGGATAGAGCATCGCGAAGGACGCGATGATCAGAGCCGTGTGGAGCATCACCGATTTCAGCGGTGAACGTTGCGGGCCTTGTCCCGGCCGGGGGGCGGTAACAGCATCAGTCATCGTAGTGCACCCAGTATTTCGCGCTGAGGAACGAGAAGGCCGTGAACAGCGAGATGATGATCACCAAAATCCAGGCAAGCGCCGAGGCATAACCCATGCGGAAGAAACCGAAGGCTTCCTGATAGAGATAAAGCGTATAAAACAGCGTCGAGTTGATCGGCCCGCCGGTGCCTTCGGAAATGATGAAGGCGGGGGTGAAGGCCTTGAAAGCGTCGATCGTCTGGATGACCGCGTTAAAGAAGATGACAGGCGTCAAAAGTGGCAGCGTAATGCGGAAGAATTGCCGCACCTTGCTCGCACCGTCGATTTCGGCGGCCTCGTACATATCCTGCGGGATTTGTCTCAGACCCGCGAGGAAGATGATCATCGGAGAACCGAACTGCCAGACGGACAGGATGACCAGCGTGTAGATCGAGTAATCCGGATTGGAAATCCAGCTCGGCCCTTCATAACCGAAAGCCTGCCACAGGATCATGTTGACGAGACCATCAGAGGCGAAAAGCTGGCGCCAGAGCACGGCAATCGCGACGCTGGAACCCAGCAGCGATGGCAGATAGAAGATCGCCCGATAAAGCGTCAGGCCCTTGATGCCGCGATTGAAGGCGAGCGCCACCAGAAGCGCGAAGATCAGCTTCAGCGGCACCGACAGCAGCACATAGGTAAAGGTGACCTGCATTGCGGCGGCGAATTTGGGGTCGGCGGTGGCGATGCGCACATAATTGGCCGCCCCCACCCAGTCCGGCGACTGCAACAGGTCGTAATTGGTGAACGACAGATAAAGCGACGCGAGCGCGGGGCCGAGGGTGAGGCCGAAGAAGCCAATCAGCCAGGGCAGGAGAAACAGGTAGGCGTGAATGTTGCGGTCGAAAATCCGCTTCACACCGCCCCGTTTCGGGAGAGCCGCGCCACGGCTCTCCTCTACAAGAGTTTCAGATCGAAAGGCCATAAACCATCACTTCCGTTTGATAACGGTTTCGGATTCCTTGACGAGGCGGTCACCGCCCTCTTCCGGCGTGATCTTTCCGAAACCGACTTCCTCCGCCGTGCGTTTGAGGACAAAGGCGAATTCGCCCGCGCCCGGAGGCGGTGCCGGCGGCAGATCGCCGACGCCGGGGGTAATCTCGGCGATATAGTCCACCATGATCTTGCTGACCTCGTCGAGCTTGCTGCTCAGCTGGTTGCGCATGGATTCCGATGCCGGAACGCCGCGCTCGACGCCGAGAATGTCGATACCCTGTGGTTCCGCAACGAGGAAATTAATGAAGCCGACAGCCTGCTCAATGCCGGGGCTGCCATTGGCGACACTGATGAGCATGGAAGGTTTCAGGTAATGGCCGGAAGGGCCATCCTTCGTGCTCTTCGGATAGGAGCTTATGGCAAGCTTGGACTTGTTGAGCTTCTGATAACCGACGAACTGGTTGGAATGGGCAAATGCGGTTGCCGCCTTGCCCGTCGTCAGCGGGTTCGTTTCGATGTTGAGCTGGTCAAGCGCCTGCACATCGGCGGGCACACAGGCGCCGCTCTTGCGCAGATCCGCCCACAGGGTGAACCACTTGGTCGCATCGGTCGGATCAAAGCCGATGCCGCCATCCTGCGTGTAAAGCGATTTGCCGTTCTGACGCAGCCAGTTTTCAAAGCTCGGCTCCACGCCGCTGGCGTCGGCCGTCGCGTAATAACCGGGCTTCGGCTTGTTCTTGCTGAGCTTGGCGGCGTTTTCGGCAAACTCTTCCCAGGTCTGGCCGATCGCCGGCGGCGTTGCGCCTGATTTTTCCCAGGCTGCCTTATCGAAGAAGACAGCGCTGGAATTGACCCCGAGATTGATGCCGTAGAGCTTGCCATCGACCCGGCCGGAATCGATGTTCATCTTGCCGAAATCTTCGATCTTCAGGCCCTTGCCGATATAATCATCCAGCGGCGCCAGCGCGCCGCGGCGGCCATATTCGAAGATGTAGCGATAATCCATCTGGATCAGGTCAGGCGCATTGCGGCCGGCAACCTGCGTTGCCAGGCGCGGCCAGTAGTCGCTCCAGCCCGCAAATTCACCGGCGATGTCGAGATCCGGCTTGACCTGCTTATAGGCTGCTATCGCCTTGTTGGTGCGATCAGCGCGCTCCTGCGAACCCCACCACAACATTCTAAGGCGAGCGGCCTGCGCCTGCGCCGACCCCCCTCCCAATGTCGCAAGCGACAGGGCCGCAAGCCCTGCTGAAAGCACGCCTCTCCTGTGAAGCATCATGGGCATTGGCAACTCCTCCCTATTGACTGCCAATTGATGATGAACGTAAACGACACTTGCCGTTTTATAACTAATTGGTTACATGGGAACACTGATCGCAAACATTGTCAAGCGGGTGCTGAAATGGAAGAAACGACAAAAAACCAGCCGTCCGATCCGGCCCCCGATCCGGCCATGGAGAATACACCGTCGCCCAAGCGCAAACGCGCGACGACACAGGTGCGAAACCCGGAAAGAACGCGCGCCGCCATTCTCGAAGCCGCCCGTCGCGAGGTGGCCGCCAAGGGGCTGGCGGGGGCTCGAATCGATGTCGTCGCCCGGCGCGCCGGCACCAACAAGCGGATGATCTACCATTATTTCGGCGACAAGGATGCGCTTTATCTCGCCGTTCTGGAGGATGCCTATCGCCATATCCGCCACACCGAAAGACGGCTTGACCTGACCCGCAAGGCCCCGTCGGAGGGCTTGCGCGAGCTTGCGCTTTTCACCTGGCACTACTTCCTCGACCATCCCGAATTCCTCAGCATCCTCGCCACGGAAAACCTCAATAAAGCCCGATATCTCAGGCAATCTCCGACGATTGCGGCGATGCATTCGAATTTTATTTCAGAACTCGAGGACGTGCTGCGGCGCGGTAGCGACGCGGGCGAATTTCGTGATGGCCTCGATCCGATCGACGTCTATCTGACCATCGCTTCGCTCGGCGCTTTTTATCTTTCGAACCGGTTCACGCTGTCGACGATCTTCCAGCGCGACCTCACCGATCCGGCCGAGCTGGAACGCTGGGGCCAGCACATCGTCGATACCCTGCTTGCTGCAGTGCGGCCGGTCTGAGCCGGCCGAACCGAATTCCTCTTTAACAACAGCGACGACGCGCCATTCGCATCCGCGAAGCGCGTCGTTTTCTTTTGCGGCGCGGTGGCGCTACGTAAACGCGACAGTTCGCACAAGACGAATTTTTCCTGTCGAAAACACCTTGACAGATCGCATCCTTCACGACCACAAATAACCAAATGGTTACAAATTTCCATGTTTGACAGAAGCGGCTTTCGGGAAAAGGCCGCCTTGGGAGGAAATTCATGAAACGTATCGGCGTCATCATGCACGGCATCACCGGCCGCATGGGTTACAACCAGCATCTCGTGCGCTCCGTTCTCGCCATTCGCGATCAGGGCGGCGTGCTTTTGAAGAACGGTGAAAGGGTCATGCTCGACCCCATTCTGGTCGGCCGCAACGGCGCAAAGATCGAAGAAATCGCCAAAAAGCACAATGTCGCGCGCTGGACGACCGACATCGACGCTGCACTCGCAAACCCCGATGACACACTGTTCTTCGATGCCGGCACGACGCAGATGCGCGGCAGCCTGCTGGAGAAAGCCATCAAGGCCGGCAAGAACGTCTATTGCGAAAAACCCATTTCTGACACGATGGAAGAGGCATTGGCCATCGCCCGGCTCGCCGAAAGCGCCGGCATCAAACATGGCGTGGTGCAGGACAAGCTGTTCCTGCCGGGCCTGCGCAAGCTCGCCATGCTGCGCGACAGCGGCTTTTTCGGCAAAATCCTCTCCGTGCGCGGCGAATTCGGCTACTGGGTTTTTGAAGGCGACTGGCAACCGGCGCAGCGGCCCTCCTGGAATTACCGCCTGAAAGATGGCGGCGGCATCATTCTCGATATGCTGTGCCACTGGCGTTATGTGCTCGACAATCTGTTCGGACCGGTGAAATCCGTAAGCTGCCTCGGCGCCACCCATATTCCGGAACGTTTCGATGAGCAGGGCCGCGCTTATGTGGCGGATGCTGACGACGCCGCTTATGCGACCTTCGAGTTGGAAGGCGGCGCCATTGCCCATATCAACTCCTCATGGGCGGTGCGGGTGCGCCGCGACGACCTCGTCACCTTCCAGGTGGACGGCACCCATGGTTCGGCGGTGGCGGGCCTGACCAAATGCTTTACCCAGCACCGCACCAATACGCCGAAGCCGGTGTGGAACCCGGACCAGCCACAGACCATCGATTTCTACAAGACCTGGCAGGAGGTGCCGGACAATGTCGTCTACGACAACGGCTTTAAGGCGCAGTGGGAAATGTTCGTGCGCCACCTCGTCGACAATGATCCGTGGCCCTATGGCCTCATGGAAGGTGTGAAGGGCGTGCAGCTTGCCGAACTTGGGCTGAGATCGTGGAAGGAACGCCGCTGGCTCGACGTTCCCGCCCTTTCCTGAGGAGGCTGATGTGAGCGAGCTCAAGCTTCCGAAAGACGACCGCAGCATCGAGGTCTACAAACTCTCAGGCACGCCGGTCGCCGTTGAAAAACGAAGTGCTGCGGATTTCAACCGCGTCGCTTTCGCCGCCGCCCATGTGGTGGCCGATCCGCTTGCCGATAATGATCCGTGGCTTACCCCCGCCATCGACTGGGACGCCACGCTGCGCTTCCGTCACCGCCTGTGGGACCTCGGCCTCGGTGTCGCCGAGGCGATGGATACGGCGCAGCGCGGCATGGGGCTGGCGTGGCCGCAGGCGCAGGAACTCATCTCCCGTTCGCTGAAGGAAGCCGCCAACCGCAAGGATGCGCTGATTGCCTGCGGGGTGGGCACCGACCATCTCAATGGCAGTGGTTACGACCTCAACAAGATTGTCGACTCTTACCTTGAACAGCTTGATTTTGTTCAGGGAGAAGGTGGACGCGTGATCCTGATGGCCAGCCGCGCGCTGGCCGCTGCCGCCCGCTCGCCGGATGATTATCTGAGGGCTTATGCCAGGGTTCTCTCCCGTGTGGAAGGAAAAGTGGTGATCCACTGGCTGGGCGAAATGTTCGACCCGGCGCTGGAGGGCTATTGGGGTTCGGGCGACCATATGACGGCCATGGAAACCTGCCTTGCCATGATCGAGGAGAATGCCGACAAGATCGACGGCATCAAGATTTCGCTTCTTTCCAAGGAAAAGGAAATCGTCATGCGTCGTCGCCTGCCGGCTGGCGTGCGCATGTATACCGGCGACGATTTCAACTATGCCGAACTGATCGCCGGCGACGAACAGGGCCATTCGGATGCGCTGCTCGGCATTTTCGACGCCATTGCGCCGGCCGCCTCCAAAGCGCTGGCCAGCCTGAAGCGTGGCGCGGACAATGAATTCTTCGACATTCTGGAGCCGACGGTGGCGCTTTCGCGCCATATCTTCAAGGCCCCGACCCGCTTCTACAAGACCGGTGTAGTGTTTCTCGCCTACCTCAACGGGTTACAGGACCATTTCACCATGGTTGGCGGCCAGGAAAGCACCCGCTCCACGCAGCATTTCGCCGAGCTTTTCCGGCTGGCGGACAAAGCCAATGTGCTTGCAGAGCCGGATCTGGCGACGCAGCGCATGAAGGCGTTTCTCGCCGTCCGGGGTATCAGCTGAAACAGAACGAGGGGAGATACCGACATGAGCCTTGAAGGCCTTTCCATCAATTTCGCCACCGTGCGGCAGGGTGGCGATTTCGGCGCTATTGTCGATGCCTGTCTTGCGCACGGCATCACCGCCATCTCGCCCTGGCGCGAGCAGGTGCACGGTGTCGGGCTTGCCGAAGCCGCCCGCATCGTCGAACGGAACGGGCTGCGTCTCAGCGGCCATTGCCGTGGCGGCTTTTTCCCCGCCCACGATGCCGAAGGCCGCCGCATCGCCATCGAAGACAATAAACGCGCCGTCGATGAAGCCGCCGCGATGAAAGCCGATTGCCTTGTGCTTGTCGTGGGCGGCCTGCCCGCCGGCTCGCGCGATCTGAAAGGTGCGCGGCAGATGGTGGAAGACGGCATGGCCGAACTGCTCCCTTATGCCCGCGCCGCCGGCGTCCCGCTGGCCATCGAACCGCTGCATCCCTTCTATGCCGCCGACCGCGCCTGCTTCAACACGCTGAAACAGTCGCTCGATCTCTGCGACAGGTTAGGGTCGGGAACAGGCGTTGCGATCGATGTCTACCACGTCTGGTGGGACCCTGAACTGGAGGAGCAAGTGGCGCGTGCGGGAAGGAACGGGCAAATTCTGGCGCATCACATCTGCGACTGGCTGGTGCCTACCACCGATCCGCTCAATGATCGCGGCATGATGGGCGACGGCGTGATTGACCTTAAGGCATTTCGCGCCATGATCGAGGCCGCCGGCTTCCACGGCCCGCAGGAAGTGGAAATCTTTTCGCATCGCTGGCAGGCGCGGCCGGTGGACGAGGTCCTCGCCACCGTGGTGGAGCGTTTCAAGACTGTTTGTTGATATATCCGGGAGAGAGCAAATGCCTGAAAAGGTGAAACGCAAACGCTATGCGCTGGTCGGCACCGGCAATCGCGGCACCACCATGTGGGGCCGCGAATTGCTGGCCGGCTGGAGCGACTATGTCGAACTGGTCGGCATTTGCGACCTGAACCTGATGCGCGCCGAACGCGCCCGCGCCATGATGGGATCAAGCGCGCCGCTTTACGACGATTTCGACCGGATGATGGAAGAGCAGCGCCCGGAACTCGTCATCGTCTGCACGCCTGACGATACTCACGACGACATCATCATCCGCGCGCTGGAAGGTGGGGCCGATGTCATCAGCGAAAAGCCCATGACCACCACCCCGGAAAAGATTGACCGCATTCGCGCGGCGGAGGCGAAAAGCGGCCGCCGTGTGGATGTCTCCTTCAACTATCGTTTTTCTCCCACCGCCGCACGCATCAAGGAGCTGATCGATGAGGGTGCAATCGGCACCGTCACCTCGGTCGATTTTCACTGGTATCTCGATAACCAGCACGGCGCGGATTATTTCCGCCGCTGGCACGCCTTTACCGAACATTCCGGCAGCCTGTTCGTGCACAAGGCCACCCACCATTTCGATCTTCTGAACTGGTATCTCGATTCCGATCCCGTGGAAGTGAAGGGCTTCGGACAGTTGCTGCACTATGGCAAGAACGGCCCGTTCCGGGGAACACGCTGTCGCACCTGTCCGCACAAAAGCGAGTGCGATTATTTCATGGATCTGGGCGCCGATCCTTTTCTCGATGCTCTCTATGAGGACCCTTCGGCGGTGGACGGTTACATGCGCGATGCCTGCGTCTTCCGCGAGGAAATCGACATTCCCGACACCATGAGCGCCTCGATCCGCTACGCCAGCGGCGTGCAGGTCTCCTATTCGCTCAACACCTATATGCCGATCGAGGGCCACCATATTGCCTTCAACGGCCATAAAGGCCGTATCGAAATGCGCCAATATGAAAAGCAGCCCTGGACGGAGCCGCCGGCCGACGAAATCCTGCTGGTGAAAAGCTTCGGCGGCGGTGTTGAACGCATATGGGTGCCGCATGAGCCAGGCGGCCACTATGGCGGCGACAACCGCATGCGAGACATGATCTTCAAGCCGGGCTCGAACGACCGGCTGCGGCAGCGGGCGGGTTCACGCGCCGGCGCGATGTCCGTTCTGACAGGCGTGGCCGCGCTGAAAAGCGCCCGTGAGGGCGGCACAGCGGCGGTGAAATCGCTGCCAGTTTAGCCGCGACAGCCTGCGGCCTCGTCGACAGATGGGCCGCAGACGGCAATTACCAAAAAAGAACGGACGATATTCCGCAGATTACGCGCTTCTTCCCTGCCGATAAAATGATCGCCGGGGGAAGAAAGAGTGAGTCATGTCCAGTTTTGAATCCTTCGTTCCGCTCATCATCATCGGCGTCAGCCTCGTCGTATTCTTCAAATGGGTGGGGCGAGATATGAACCGGGAAGAGAAAAAACCGCGTTCCCGCCGCTGATGGCGGAAAAACGCGCCCGCGCGGCGTGGAGGCGGAACCAGTACCTTTTCTCCGGCGTTTTCCCTGCAAGAAGGAGGACGCAATATGACGAAGAAAAAGAAATCGAAAACCGTTGAAAAAGGGCCTTCCAGCCCGAACGACATTCCCCCCGCCGGCCCGCATGCCAAACCCTCCCTCACCGACTATGACAAGACGCCGGGCGCGGGCAGCCTGCCGGATGACCGTGAGAAAGACGTGTCTCCCGGCGCGGGTTGATGCGCACGGGACGGAGGGCCGCGCCAAGCCCGAAGGACTCTGCGGCGATCGGGAAATAGTGTCCTGAACCAGATACTTACCCGCTGGGCAGTGGCTCGCCGGTGCTTTTTTGTTCTCCGCCCATTGCAAAATCAAAAATTGAGCCTATATTTTGGATATCGACCATTGCTTGTGACGTCGTTCTGGAACAGACTGTTCCCCGTCGGATTTCCTCTCAAATAATCGATCTTATCCCGCAAGGTATCGCGGGAACCACAACGATTCTACGAAAGGAAATCGTTATGAACACTGGTACTGTAAAGTGGTTCAACGCCACCAAGGGCTTCGGCTTCATTCAGCCTGACAACGGCGGCACGGACGTTTTCGTTCACATTTCCGCTGTTGAGCGCGCTGGCATGCGTTCGCTGAACGACGGCCAGAAGATCAGCTACGAGATCGTCCAGGACCGTCGGTCCGGCAAGAGCTCGGCTGACAACCTTCAGGCAGCTTGATATTCGTCATTTGACCCCGCAGACCACGGATGTACTGGCTGCAGGTTTAAGTGATTGTGAGAGGTCGGGTCAAAGCCCGGCCTTTTGTTTTTGGGCCATGGAGGTCCTCATGCGTAAAAATCCCTACCGATGCGGCGATGCCATATTCTTGAAGCCAGGCGTGCTGGGCAACAACCAGCCCGACGGTCCTGGCAGGGTCGTATCGATCCTGCCCGAAGCGCAGGGAACTGTACGCTACAGGGTGCGTTTCCAGCATGAAAATTTCGAGCGCAACGTCGCACTCGATGAAATAAGTGCGCCCACCTCGGCGCCATCGCCGTCGCGCAACAGCGAAAGCCCATCGGCGCGCGAAACGGGATCGAGCTGGATCAATCCGGACAGGATTAAAATCAGAAAATAGCAGCTGCGGCTGCATAAAGGAGATATTCGTGCAGGTACTCGTTCGAGACAATAATATAGAGCAGGCCCTTCGCGTTCTGAAAAAGAGAATGCAGCGTGAGGGCATTTTCCGCGAGATGCGGGCCCGGCAGTCCTATGAAAAGCCCTCGGAAAAGCGCGTCCGCGAAGAAGCAGAGGCCGTGCGCCGCCACCGCAAGCTGGCGAAGAAAAAAATGCAGCGCGAAGGGCTGTTGCCCGCCCCCAAAAAGGTTGCCCGCCCCCGCTAGCCGTTCGATACTGCTCTTCCGTAAAGGAGAATGCCATGGCTGCGACAAAAGAAGCTTTTTTCAAACCCGGCAAACTATCCGCGCAGGACAAGGCGTCACTGACGGATAGCGCCGCAAAGCAGATCATAAACGCCGAGGCCGCTCAGCGCGCCCGCAAAACGGAACGCCTTCGCCAGCTTCGCGAAGCCCAGGAAGCGACGATCATAACCGACACGCCCGTTTCCGCAAAAAAACGATCCGGCAAGAAATAGCCGGACGGGATTTCCAGCATCGACGATCGAACGGGTCTTGAACGGATTATCTCATACCCGCTCAAGGCCCCATCAATCCAACAGGAGGAGGACACCATGGCCAAGGGTCAATTGCGCAGTAACAAGGAAGTCCGAAAACCGAAGAAGGACAAGACGGCGAAAGTGGCTGCAGCGCCGCCAGCCGGTTCGCAGGTCAAGTTCGCAAATGCCACGACAGCGGACGGCAAAAAGAAGTAGTGCGACGCGCAGCCGGCAAGCCACGACGAATAAAAACATCGCGATAGGCGCCGGACTTGTTTTGGCCACATTGCCAGTTTAAATAGCTCTCATGGCAACTGCTGGTGAGCGCGAATGAAATCGATGTTCGCAGTTGTTTTAGTCGCTTCAGACTTTTGACCACGGATGTACTGGCACTGGTGTTGAGAGCGATATGAGGAAGGTCGGTGCAATATTGCCCCGGCCTTTTTTGTTGCCTGCGGCAGCGAATGCTGCATCTTCCCTGCGGTAACGGAATTAACTTGCCTATTCCCCATAAACGGTGCACGCTTCTTCATCGGCAATTAAAGGGCGTTGCCACCGTCAGGCCTGCTGTATTTCCAGCCCTGTCACGCCTGCTGACCACCAGGGAAGCGATTCGGAATTCACGCGACATGCATGACGCCACGGGCCGGCAACGGTTTCCCTGACGCTGCCCGCGTCTCAAGGCGTTGAAGCGTCCTCGCACCATCTCCGGATGGCAGCGCGACGCTCCGGCTTTTGTGAACCTCACAAGAAAGGAGGACGCCATGTCTTCCGCATATGAAAATTGCATCATCACATCGCAGGACCTCAAAATGCTCCAGTCCGTGCTGGAGGGTCTCGGTTATGATCGCCACACCATGGATGACGAAATCGTTCTCTACAACAATGCCGCCCGCAAGGTGATCCAGCTCTTTCAGGATGGCTTGACCGACCCCGCCGATATCTCGGAGGAAATGCTGTTTCTGTTCGGCGTTCACAAACATGAACGCGTAAGACCGTGGAGACCGCTGCCGCGTTATGCCATTCAGGGTCTGCCGCCTCTTTACCGGTGATGCTGTTGCCGCCCTTTTCGTGGCAACCACGCGAAGCGGCCTTCAAAATCACTGATGAAAATAACGGCTTGGCAAAAGCCGTATATCAGGCAACACTGAAATTGAGCGTCCCGCGCGCGATCAGGCGCATCCGGGAAGCTTGGGTATGGAATGTGCATCAGGTGAGTTGCGGGACCATGACCGGCCTGCGCCGGGTCCCGACTGTCCCCATGCCGGTAAGTTTTGCGTCTGCGTGGAGGTGAGTATGACGTATGACTGGAGCGGCCGCAAAATGCGCCGCATGCGAGCGGCGAAACTGACGATCATCAGCCTCGTCGCAGCTTTCGTGCTGACAGCCCCGATTTTCGCCCATTATTGAGGTTCGCAGCCGCAAGGCAGGATCATACCGGCTGGCGGATTTCACTCCGCTTTCTCAACCGGTTCTTCAACCATTTCTGAACGGGCTGGTCATAATAGACCGTCAGCCACCATGACAGGCACGTCGTGGCGATGAGAAAAACAATGCCCGCCGGCAGAGCGAGATTTTCCCTGTGCCCCGCCGGGATCAGAAACTCCGTCCAGGCGAGAAGCGGAATATGCAGCACATAGACCGCATAGGACGCCGTGCCGAGAAACACCGACACCATTCCCACCCCGCGCCCCGGAACCGTCTTGCTGGCCACGAATAGCAGCAGCGGCCAGACAAACAGGACAACCGCAAGATCGAAGAACGGCCGAAGCTCGCGCGACATGGGCACAGCCAGAATGAAACAGACCAGCAGAAGGCAAAGCGCCGCCTGAAAGGGTTTCAACTGCGGTACGCGATTGCGGAAACGGTAAATCAGCACGCCGGCAAAAAACGAGAAGAACACCCGGCCCATGCCTGCATACATTTCGTGCCAGCGAAACCCCGCATGCAAACGGCCGAACTCGGCGGCCGCCACCATCAGCACAAGCGCGCTGACGGTGAGCACCACAGCGGTCTGTCTCGTCGTGGCCCGAACACCCCAGCGGGCATAAAACGCATTCACCACCAGTTCGTTGAAAAGCGACCATGCAGGGCTGACGAGAAACAACGCGCCGTTCAGGGTCAGCGTGAAGGGCGCCGGCAAAAACAGCAGCCCCGTGAAAAGGGCAAAAGCGAGCTCGCCGGGATCGACCAGACGATGCAGATCGTCGATCGGCGTCGGCACGCCCAGCACGTAGAGGCAGATGAAATAAGCCGCCATCAACGCCAGCGCCAGCGCATAAAGAGGGTAAAGACGCGCAAAGCGCGCCTTCAAAAAAAAGCCCGGTGTAATCGCCCCTTCGCTCAGCTTCCGGCTATAGGCATGCGCCAACACGAAACCGCTGAGCGCAAAGAACAAATCCACGGCGAGATAGCTCGAAGCAGTGCTTTTCCCGAACAGATCCTCGGCATGGCGGTGGACGATGAAAAGGGCAGCCACTCCCCTTATGCCGTCGAGCAATATGAAGCGTTCCGGGGACGACTGGACCATGGCGTGAGGCTCGGTGTGGCTGGTGGATTTAAAAGTTCACAAGCAACGAGCTTTAGCGCGTAGCGGTTTGCCGCTGCCAGTCACAAACTGGTTAACGTGGCAAACATCCCGTATTATTATAGGGTACTAAAGGGTGATCGACACCCTTTCGCGGCTGCGAAAGGCGTGCTACGTCCGGATGTCATCGATCTTTTGACCCTTTGACTCTGCGGCCTGTCCTTTTGAATTCAGCTTGATTTCACTTGGATATCTTCGGCGCAAATTCAGATCGGGCGGGTTCGGCGGCAAACAACTTTCTCGGAGTCTCACCATGTCCACCATTGCAGAACGTATCAGAAAAATCATCGTGGACCAGCTTGGCGCCGACCCCGCCAATGTGGTGGACGATGCCAATTTTGCTGACGATCTCGGTGCGGATTCCCTGGAGACGGTTCAGATCGTCATGGAAATCGAGGAGGAATTCGGAGTGGAAATTCCAGATTCCGCCGCAAGCACGATCCTGACCGTCGGCGACGCCATCCGTTTCATCGAAAAAAACAAGGCGTGACCGACGGGGAATTTACCCCGCAGATGACGCCGCTGAAACAGCCTGCGGCTTGGCCAGAAGCAGGCTTTCGGCATAGGCCATCATCAACGGCCCGACACCCTTGGCATCGTCGGACACCACCGGTTCGGTCAGATAATATTCCGGCGTTCCATCGCGATAATTGCCCTCGAAGCCGCCAAGGCCCGCGACATGCACGATGCCGGTGAGGCGCATCACGCCCTCTTCATCGGCTTTCAGCCGCGTTTCCAGAAGCGTCTCAAGCGCGCGGCGGCCCGCCGAAAGGGCGGCAGTCGCCTCTTCGCCCCGCAGGAGCTTCAGCCGCACTGCGTGCAGCAAGGCATAGGCAAACATCGCCGAGGCGGATGTTTCCTCATAATTGCCCGCAAGGCCCGGATTGTCGAGAACCTGCATCCAGAGGCCCGTCTTAGTCTGCCGTGCGATGATGCCGGCCAGAAGACGCCGTGTGCTCTCCCGAAGCTCCGCCGTTGCGCCATCCTCGGGCAGGATGGTCAGTGCGTCCACCAGCGCCATGGCGAGCCAGCCCACCGCACGCGCCCATATGGCGGGAGACTTGCCGCTCTGAGGATCGGCCCAACGCTGGCTGCGGCTGTCGTCGTAACCATGGGCATAAAGCCCGCCACTATCCGCCGTGGCCGCGAGCGCCGCTGAAAACTGCCGCAGCGCATCGTCGATCAGTTCTGTTCGGCCCGTCGCCTGCGCATATTCGATCTGGAAAGGAAGTCCCATATAAAGCCCGTCCAGCCAGACCTGGTGCGGATAACGCTTCTTGTGCCAGTAATTCCCGGAGGCAATACGCGGATGGCTGCGGAGTTGTCCCGCCAGATGTTCCGCCGCAGCGAGGTAACGCGGATCATCCGTTTCCACCGCAAGGGGAAAGAGAATGCGGCCGGCGAGAATATGGTCGATATTATATTCCTGCGGATCGTAACCGGCGAGCGTTCCGTCAGCCGCTATCTGTGCATCGGCCAGACGGTACAGATGGTCATTCCAGCGCGCCTCTCCGGTCGCCTCGAACAGCTGCTGCAAGCCGCGATAGAGACATCCATCCTCGTAACACCAGCTTCCGCCCTTGTAGTAGCGATAGCGGCTCGAGAATTGGTCAAAATATTCAGTGGCTTTCATGGAGTTTCTCAATCGAAATCTGACACAATGGAAACGGAAGCGTCGCTCAGCAGGGCGGGATTATCGCAGACTATATGCGCCTGCTCGAAAACAATCGCCTCATGGCGCATGGGGCGCACCCGGTCGGCCATGATCGGCGGCGTTGCGATGGCCGACGGATCGCGCGAGACGATGGTGAGATTGCGGATGGTGACGTTGCGGATGGGCGCTTCGGCAAGACCGAGAAAAGCGCCGGCAGCATGGGAGAGATTGCGGATTTCGACATCCTCCACGGTAATGCCGTCGATAAAGGGAGTACCGCCATCGACCGGCACGGGGTTTCGCGACTGCACCCAGTCATCATGCCCATCGGCGTCGCAATGGTAGTGGGCATTGGCGGAAAGCGCGGTCTTCACGCCATCCAGCAGCACCCGGCGCATGGCGATGTTGCTGACGGTGCCGCCCCGCCCGCGCCGTGTCTTGAGGCGCAGGCCGCGATCCGTGCCGATCATGTCGCAATCCTCAACCGCCACGTCATGCACGCCGCCGGACATTTCCGAACCGATCACCAGCCCGCCATGGCCGCGCTCCATCAGGCAATGACCTACACGCACGCCGCGTGTTTCCGCAAGATGATCGTCCTCGCCGTCAGGGCCGCGCTTTCCCGCCTTCACCGCGATGCAATCGTCTCCGACGGAGAAGCGCACGCCTGATATCGTGACGTTGCGGCAGCTTTCCGGATTGAAACCATCGGTGTTCGGGCTTTCATGCGGCGCGACGATGCTGAGACCAGCGGCGATCAACTCTTCACAGCCCTGCGGATGGATCGTCCATGAGGCGGCGTTTCGGATCGTGAAACCGAGAAGCTGGGTTTTGCGACAGGAAACGAGATGCAGACCACGCGGCCGGCGCGCGCCATCGCGGGTTTCTTTCGGCCAGCTCCACCAATCGCCCTTGTCGCCGGAGCCATCAAGAATGCCCCTGCCCTCGATGACGAGATTATCTACCCCGATGGCATGAACCGGCGCGGTAAAACAGGCATCCGGCAATCCTTCCCAGCTGCCCAGCATGCGGCCGGCCTCATCGCGTGCGGGCAATATCGGCCATCCCCTGCGGGTGGAAGGTGCGCGCAGTACGGCTCCCTGCGCAAGGTGAAAGGTCATGTTGCTTTTGAGGCGCACGGGAAAGGCGGTCCAGACACCGGCTGCAAGTCGCAACGTGCCGCCCTGCGGCACGGCGGCAACCGCCCTTTCCAGCACCTGCGCATTGGCGCGCGCGCCCTCTTCATCATCGAGCGCAACATCCGGCAACAATTGAAATGCCGCGGCATCGACACGCCCGGCACAGGAAAGGGTTCTGAACTCCAGCCTTCCGAACCCTTCCGCTTCGAAGATATAGCGCGTATCCGGGGAGAGATCATGCAGCAGCGCCACCACGGTCGCGGTTTCGCCACTCCGTTCATCGCCATCCGCCGACGTCAGACGCCATTCCGTTTTGGACGGAAGGAAATATCGAGCGCCGGGCGCGGCAAGGCAAAGCGCTGCCGTTCGCGCCGAAGACGCGATGACAAGGGGTTCGTTCATGCTCTCTTCTCGTCTTTCGTGAATGGCCGGCCAAACCCTTGGCGGACATGCTTCATATCATCCGGCGGCCGGATAGAGGGCCCGCCACCAGAGGCGGCGGGCCATTGTCGTCAATCGAACTTGGCAAGAACATCGTTGGTCGTATCGATGATCTGCTCGGCTGCCTGTTCCGCCGTCAGCTGGCCATAGGCATATTCTTCAAGCGTATCGATAAAGCCCGAGCGGATTTCCGGATGTTCGTTGAAGGGGGAAACCACCGGTCCCGATGCCGCCATGACGATGGCATTGGCGGCGCGCACTTCCGGCTCGCCCTTGTCACCCAGACGCGCCGCCGCAGCCTTCGACGCCGGCAGACCGCGCGAGGTGCCAAGCGCGTCGACGCCCTCCGGCTCGTTAAGCAGGCAGTTCAGAATCTGAGCAGCCGCTTCCGGATTTTTGGAGTTTTTCGAGATCGAAAATACCATGGAGGGCTTGCGATAAACGCCTTCCGTCACGGCATCGGCAAGCTTCAGCATCGGCACCGGTTTCAGAACCTGTCCCTCCTTCAGGGGATCGGCATATTTCGAATAGGTCGAGTCCCATTCATAGGAGCCGGCGATGCGGCCTTCGGACCAGGACGGCTTTTCATAGAGATTGACGTTGCCATCGGCCGCCTCCTCTTTCTGGGAGCGGATGGAGCCGGTTTCGACCAGCTTGCCGACGAAGGAGATGCCCTCTGCCAGCTCCTGCGGCGTCCAGGCCACACGGTTGGTCTTGGGGTCGACCACATCCTTGCCCGTCTTCTGCACGATGGCCAGCGTTACGAGCAACTGGGCGGTCTCTTTCACGGCATTGAAGGTGTAATAGTCCTTGCCGAGCTTTTCCTTGATGGTCTTGGTTGCCGCGAAGAACTCATCCCAGGTCTTCGGAATTTCCACGCCCGCCTTCTCGAAGGTGGTGGCGTTAAAGAAGAAGACGCGGCCCGTGGTGGAGACGGAAAGCCCCTGCAGCACGCCGTTCATCGATCCTGCCTCCAGATCGGTCTCGGCCCATTGCGAAAGATCGAGCGGTTTCAGCTGGCGCAGATCGGCAAAACCCTCGCCGTTCTTGGAAAACAGCGGCAGCCATGGCCAGTTGACCTGAACGATATCGGCTTCCGTCTTGCCGGCCATCTGCGTGGTCAGCTTTTCCAGATAGCCGTCGAAGCCGGTGAATTCCCCCTTCACCGTGTGGCCGTATTTCTCGCCGCAGGCGGCAATGGCCTTCTGGGTGGCGACATGGCGGCTTTCACCGCCCCACCACGACATGCGCAGTTCTGCAGCACCCGCCGCGGGGGCCGCCGCCATAGCGGCATAGGCTACACCGGCGAACATCGCCATCATTCTTGTCATCATCTTCATTGTTCTTCTCCTCCTCGAAAAATCAGGCACGCGCGTCCCCTCCTCACAGCGAGACGTTGCGGCCATCGGCCTTGTCGAAAATATGCAGCTTCTCCGGGTCCGGCTTCAGCCGCAGGATACCGTCGCGTCCGAGCGCTTCGAACTCCGCCGCCCCCACCACGCTCACCAGCTTCTGGCCGCCGAGATCGGCGTGCAGATAGACCTCGTGACCCATGAATTCCGCATTGGTGAGTTTCGCCTGCAAGGCCGGACCATCAGCCTCGCCTGCCAGCGAGAGATGCTGCGGGCGAATGCCGATGACGGCATCTACCGGCTTTGCTGAAAGACGCCTTTCAAGATGTTCGCCGATTGGCAGGCGCTGCCCGCCAATGACGAATTCCGCACCGTCGATGGTCACATCCACGAGGTTCATTTCCGGCATACCGATAAAACCGGCCACGAACAGATTGGCGGGATGGTTGTAGAGCTCCTTCGGCGTCGCGACCTGCATGATGCGCCCGGCCTGCATCACGCAGATACGGTCCCCCATGGTCATGGCTTCCGTCTGGTCATGCGTAACGTAAATGACCGTGGAGGACAGACCTTCCGCCTTCAGCTGGCGGTGCAGATCGGTGATGCGTACCCGCATGGAGGCGCGCAGCTTGGCATCGAGATTGGACAGCGGCTCATCGAACAGGAACACGCCAGGTTTCTTGATGAGCGCGCGACCCAGCGCCACACGCTGCGCCTGTCCGCCGGAAAGCTGCTTCGGCAACCGGTCGAGCAGCGGCTCGATTTCGAGAATGCGCGCGACATTGTCGATCGCCTTTTCGATCTCAGGCTTGGCGACACCGGCGATCTTCAGGCCGAAGGCGAGATTGCCGCGCACCTTCATATGCGGATAAAGCGCATAATTCTGGAATACCATGGCGATGGAGCGCTTGCCGGGGGGCAGGTCATTGACGCGCTGGTCACCGATGAGGATTTCGCCGCCGGTGATTTCCTCCAGCCCCGCCACCATGCGCAGCGTCGTGGATTTGGCGCAGCCGGAAGGGCCGACGAACACCATGAACTCACCATCCTCGACGTCGAGATTGATGCCATGCACGGCCTTGAAGCTGCCGCCATAGATTTTTTCGAGATTTTTAAGTTGAACGCTTGCCATTTTCAGCCCTTGACCCCGCCAGACGAGATCCCTTCAATGAAATACCGTTGCGCCGCAAAGAACACGATCAGCGCAGGCGCGATCGTCAGCACCGACATCGCCAGGATGCGGTTCCATTCAAAGGCTTCGGTGGTGTCGATGGAGAGTTTGAGCGCAAGGCTCACCGGATATTTGTCGACCGAGGACAGGTAGATCAGCGGCCCGAGGAAATCGTTCATCGTCCACATGAACTGGAACAGGCAGACCGAGATCAGCGCCGGCGCCAGCATCGGCACGACGATATAGATGAGCGTCTGCAGGCTGTTGGCCCCATCCACGCGGGCGGCCTCTTCCATGTCCGATGGCAGCGAGCGCAGGAACTGCACCAGCATGAAGACGAAGAAGGCATCACCGGCGAAAGCCGAGGGAACCCAGAGCGGCAGGAAACTATCCAGCCAGCCGAGATCACGGAACAGAATATATTGCGGAATGCGGGTGACGACGTTCGGCAGGAGCAAGATGGCGATGACCGAGCCGAACAGGATTTTCTTCAGCGGAAAATCGAAGCGGGCAAAGGCATAGGCCGCCATGGTGCAGGAAATCGCCGTGCCGATGACCTTCGGCAGGATGATCAGGAACGAATTCCAGAAGAACCGGCCGAACGTATAGGGCGTCGAGGTTTCCCAGCCGCGGATATAGCCATCCAGCGTCGGGTTTTCCGGGATGAAACCGGCGCCGGAGAAGATTTCCGAATTGGTCTTGAAGCTTGCGCCCACCAGCCAGATCAGCGGGTAAAGCATGACAAGGCCGACGGCGAACAGCAGCACGTAGCGGACGGAGGTGGAGAGCAGCCTGAGCCGTGCCCGGCGGGCCGCCTGCATGTCGTTTAGGGTTGCGATATCGGTCATGGCATCAATTCCGCTTGTCGCCGGCGTAATAGACCCACTTCTTCGAGGACCAGAAGGCCACGAGGGTCAGCACGGTGATGATGGTGAAAAGCACCCAGGCGATGGCGGAGGCATAGCCCATGTTGAACTTCTTGAAGGCCTCGTCGTAGATATAAAGTGGCAGGAGGTAAGTGGACTTCAGCGGCCCGCCCTGGGTGATGATGTAAGGTCCGTTGAACTCCTGGAATGCCTGCACCATCTGCATGATGAGGTTGAAGAAGATCACGGGTGTCAAAAGCGGCAGCGTGATGAAGAAGAAGGTCCTGACCTTGCCCGCGCCATCGATGGCGGCCGCCTCGTAAAGCGATTTGTCGATGGATTGCAGGGCGGCGAGAAAGATCACCATAGCAGAGCCGAACTGCCAGCAACGCAGCAGCGTGATGGTGAAAAGCGCGTTGCCGGGATCACCGAACCAATCAACCGGCGACAGGCCGACGGTCGCCAACGCCATATTGGCGAGCCCCTCGCTTGCAAAGATGTAGCGCCACAGCACCGCAATCGCGATCGAGCCGCCGAGGATGGACGGCACGTAAAAGGCCGTGCGGAAGAAGTTGATGAATTGCAGCTTGTAATTGAGTATCGCCGCAATGAAGAGGGCGAAGGCAAGCTTCAGCGGCACCGTCAGAAACACGTAGAACAGGGTAACGTTCAGCGATTTCATGAAGGTGCGGTCGCGGGTGAACAGGCGCTCGTAATTCGCCAGCCCCGCCCAGCTTGGATCGCTCATCAGGTCGTAACGGGTGAAGCTGAGATAGAGTGAGCCAAGAAACGGGATCGCGGTAAAGACCAGCAGCCCGATGATATAAGGCGTCAGATATCCCAGCCCGAGGAAGCGCTGAGATTTCATGCCGCACCTCCCCGCGCCCCAATGGAACGCGACTGACAGAATACAATTTCGTACAAGTGATTCTCCTGGAACGGCCGGCGGCGGGCGCGTGATGGCGCAATTTCTCGCCGCGACCGATCTCCTCCCTCATTGATACGGCGCGTAAAAGCTATTTATGCGGTGACAAGACCAAATTTCCGAGCCAAGGTGAATTAACAAAGACGAGGAAAAAGATGGACGAAATCGAAGGTGGCATTCTGTCATCCGTTCCGCCTGCGGCGCTCAACCTCAACCTGACGCGCGCGACGATCAAGATGGAGCATTCGCGCACCTGGCAGATCGACAAATCCAATCAGGTGGACGATCTCATCATCTGCCTGGAAGGACGCGGGCACTATCTCGTCGATGGCGAGGCGCGGGTGCTGGAGCCCGGTGATGCGATGCTGATTTTGAAGGGGCAGCGCTTTGTCGGCTGGAACGAGCAGGCCTTGACCTATCGCGGCGTGGCGCAGCATTTCACGCTCGACATTTACGGCCGCCACAACCTGATCGCGCAGATGGACCTGAAGCCGAAATTACGGCTGAGCCGCTGGCCGCTTTTGGAGCCGCTCGTGCGTCACTACCGGCAGAGCGCCCCGCCCTCTTCCGTGACACTGGGCCAGCACCATCTTTTCATGGTGCTTCTGATCGCCTTCATCGACGATGCCTTCCTTGGATGGGTTGACCGCCCGAGTTTCCAGCCGGAAGGCACGGAAGGCCTCGACCTTGCGGTGATGAAGGCGATCACCATGATTTCGGCCAATCCGCTGGACCCTGACATTGCCGGTCGGGCGACAGACGCAGCGCCCTATAATCGCGATTATTTCCTGCGCGAATTCCAGAAACGGGTGGGTCGAACGCCGCGGAAATATCAGGAATTCAAGCGCATGGAACGCGCCATGCATTTTCTCGAGGCAGGACTTTCAGTCTCGGCGGCCGCTGCCGAGGTGGGGTATGGCGACCCCTATTATTTCTCACGCATGTTCAAGCGCACACTGGGACTAAGTCCGCGCGAGCATATGAACCGGATACGCCGCAGCCGGCATGGCAATCTGATGGCGTTTGACGAGCATGAACAACAGAGGCTGCTTGCCGCCGAAATGGAAAAGGCCCCGGCATAGCGGGGCCTCCTTGTTTGGAACCTCCGGAGTTACCGGAACAGTGATGGCAACCACAGGGAAAGCGACGGGATATAGGTGACGGCGAGCAGCACGGCGATGCTGGCGCCGAAGAACGGCCAGATCGTCCGCATCGCCTCCCGTATCGATATGCCGCCCACCGCGCAGCCGACGAAGAGCACCGTTCCGACCGGCGGCGTGTTGAGGCCGATCCCGGCATTCAGGATCATCACGACGCCGAAATGCACGGGGTCGATGCCGAAGGCCTTCACGACAGGCAAAAGCACCGGCGTGGAGATGATGACCATGGGCGCCATGTCCATGAAGGTGCCGAGCAGCAGCAGGATGACGTTGATAACCAGCAGCACGATGATTGGATTGTCCGAAATCGCGCTGATTGCGGCGATCATCAGCGTCTGCACCTGCAGGAAGGCCATCAGCCAGCCGAAGGACGCCGCCGTGCCGATGACGAGCAACACCATGGCCGTGGTGCGGACGGCACCCATCACCGCTTCCACGAAACCGTTCCAGTCCAGCTCGCGGTAAACCAGCATGGCTACGAGGAAGGCATAGAGCACGGCGATGCAGGAGCTTTCCGTGGCGGTGAAAATGCCCGAGCGCACACCGCCGAAGATGATGCCGATCAGCAGAATGCCGGGGAACGACGCCAGCAGATAATACATCAGCTTCGAAAAACCAGGAAACGGTTCGGATGGATAACCCTTGCGGCGGGCGACGATATAGGCCGTCACCATCAGCGCCGCGGCCAAAAGCAGGCCCGGAATGATGCCGGCGGTGAAAAGATCGGCGACCGAGACGTTGCCGCCCGCTGCAATCGAATAGAGGATCATGTTATGCGAGGGCGGGATCATCAGCGCGATGATGGCGGCATTGACTGTGATATTGACGGCATAATCCCTGTCATAACCGCGTTTGGCCATTTGCGGGATCATCAGCCCGCCGACAGCCGAGGCATCGGCGACGGCCGAACCGGAAATGCCGCCGAACAACGTCGAGGCCACGATATTGACCTGACCGAGGCCGCCGCGCAGGTGCCCGACGAGACCGGCGGCAAAGCGGATGAGGCGATGGGCGATGCCGCCGCGCACCATGAGGTCTCCGGCGAAGATGAAGAACGGGATCGCCATCATCGCAAAGACATTCATGCCGGAATTCATCTGCTGGAACACAACGACGGGTGGCAGGCCGAGATAAAGAACCGTGGCGAAGGAAGCGATGCCGAGGCAGAAGGCGATCGGCGTGCCGATCAGCATCAGCAGGGTGAAGACGCCGAAGAGAATGGTGTAAGCCATTTTACGCAGCCTCCTGCACGATCACGTCAGCCGCGATTTCCTCGCCGATGATAAGATCGATGAAACGTTCGGCGGAAAACAGCGCAATGAGGAAACCGCCGCCGATCAGCGGGAAGAAGTCCGTGCCGCCGGGCCAGCCGAGAACCGGGATCGTCGCCGACCACGTGCCCATGGAAAGCGAGGCGCCATACCAGGCCATACCGACGCCGAAGAAGAAGATGAGCGCAAGGCTCGTCAAGTCCATGACTTTCTGCACGCGTGGCGACATCATGTAGCGCAGAATATCAAGCCCAAGATGCACGCTTTCGCGCACGCCGACGGCTGCCCCCAGCATGATGAACCATGACATGAGATGCAGCGACAGCGGCTCCGACCAGCTGGGTGAATCATTCAGGATGTAACGGGCAAAGACCTGCCAGCCGACGATGAGCGTCATGGCGATCATACCGATACTGGCAATATAAAGCGACGCGTGGCTGAGCGCGCCGAGAAAGGGGCGGATTGCCCGCATGAAATTTCGCATTGTCTGTTCCTCCGCATCCACGGCGACAAAAGAAAACCGGCCCTGTGTCCAGGGCCGGTTTTCCGCGCGTTACTTGACCGCTTTCACCCGTTCCAGAAGGTCTTTCATCTTCGGATCGGTGACGAATTTGTCGTAGACCGGACCCATCGCCGCAGCGAATTCCTCTTTGTTGACCTTGATGACGTTGGCGCCGCCGGCGCGGACTTTTTCTTCCGACGCCTTTTCGCGGGCGCTCCAGAGTTCGCGCATCTTGGCAACGGAATCCTTGGCGGCCTGGCGCAGCAGCTTCTGGTCTTCCGGCGAGAGCTTGTCGTAGGAGATCTTGGAAATGACGAGAATTTCCGGATTGAGGGAATGCTCCGTCAGCGAGTAGTTTTTCGCCACTTCATAGTGGCGGGCGGATTCGTAAGACGGCCAGTTGTTTTCGGCGCCGTCAACGACGCCGGTTTCAAGTGAGGAATAGACCTCACCCATCGGCATCGGCGTTGGGTTGGCGCCAAAGGCCTGCATCATCGAAATCCACAGATCGGACTGCTGCACGCGAATTTTCAGGCCCTTCAGGTCCGCCAGTTTTTCGACGGGCTTTTTGGTGGTGTAGAAGGAACGCGCACCGGAATCGTAAAAGGCAAGGCCGACAAGGCCGTGTGGTTCGAAGGCTGCCAGAACCTCATCGCCGATCGGGCCGTCCACCGTATTGTGCATGTGCTCGGTCGAGCGGAACAGGAACGGCAGGCCGAGAACGGTGGTTTCCTTGACCAGATTGTTGAAGGGGGCGGCGTTGACGCGGTTCATGTCGATGACGCCGAAACGGGTCTGCTCAATAGTGTCTTTCTCGCCGCCGAGAACGGAATTGTTCATGACCTGGATCTTGATGCGGCCATTGCTTCGCTCGGCCAGCAGCTCGCCCATGTATTTCACGGCTTCGACGGTTGGATAACCATCCGGGTGGATATCGGCGGAGCGCAGGGTTATTTCCTGCGCGCCGGCGGCCACACCTGATAGCGCGATCCCCATCGCGACGCACATCATGCTTGCAATCTTTTTCATGCTTTCCTCCTCCATTGTTGAAACGGCCCAGCCCCTCCAAGGCTATCGGACCGATTTTTTCACGCCCATCCGGGCCGGCATGCAAAGACCTCTCATTTAAAAAGGATGATGGGGCCTCCCTTCCCCTCCCATCCCGAATTGACCTATGCCGCCTTGAATGGCGGCATCTTGAACAGCGCTTCCGGATTTTCCACCAATGCACGATGACGGGCCGCCTCATCCGGCAGCCAGCCGAGCGTCAGTTCGGCAAGGCGGGCATCGTCCGGATAGGCAGCCGTTTCGCGCACCGAATTATGCGGCCAGTTGGTGCCCCAGACGATGCGCTCCGGCGCATGGGCGGCGATCACCCGCGAAAAGGCGGCGACATCCTCATAGGGCCACTTCTCCCGCGAACTTTCATAGACGCCGGCGAACTTGAACCAGAGATTGCCGCGATCCATCAGCTTCAGAAGAACAGTCATTTCCGGACCGTCCGTTTTGATGCCCTTGAAGAACTTGCCGTGGTGATCGAACACCCAGCGTGAGCGGATTTTCTGAAGACGTGGCAGGTGGTCGAGAAGACCATTGCCGTCGAATTGCACCGCCACCATCCAGTCAGCCGCGTGCGCCCTCTCATCCACCGCCTCAAGCTCGGAAAGGTTCACCGCACCGCCAGGCAGATCCATGATGCGCGCGCCAACGGCACCGGCGGCGGCAAGCTTTTCCATGTCCTTCTCGGTCGTACTCGCATCGATAATGACCACGGCGCGGGCCGCTTCGCCCATCTCAGCAACACAGGCGAGCGTGTTGCCATTATCGCGCTGATGGGCGTTTCCCTGAGTGATGATGACCCGGTCGATGCCGAGCCATTGCATGAGCTTGCGATAGTCCTCCGGTCCCGGCAGGGCGCCCGGCGGCAGGCCCGGCCCGCCCGGCAAGGCCGGATAACCGGGCAGATACATATGCATCTGCGTGTCGACGGCCCCTTTCGGGAAGGCGGGCCGAGGCGCTGTGCCGCTCAGTTTTCTGACGAGTTCGCTCACGGGTCTGGCATCCTGAATTCAAGCAATGCGTCGCGGTTGATCTCAATTCCAAGACCCGGACCATCGGGGATGGCGACAATGCCGTTTACCGCCTCGATCGGCTTGCTCAGCACGGCCTGGCGGAAGGGATTATAGGTGCGGTCGAACTCCATGATCGGCTCTATCGGATTGACGCGCACCGGATCTGGCGTCATCGCCGCCATGAATTGCAGGGCGGCGGCGATCTGCACGCCGGTCCCCCAGACATGCGGCACGATGCGCACGCCGTGCAGCGTGGCAAGCGTCGCAATCTTCTGGGTTTCGGAAAAGCCGCCGCAGCCGCATAGATCGGGCTGGAGAATATCCACAGCACCAGCGGAAAGCGCCTGCCACATGCCATAACGCCCATGCCAGGTCTCGCCGCCCGCAACCGGGATTGGCTGACCTGCCCGCACCCGGGCATAGGCATCAAGCTGTTCGGGAACCACCGGTTCCTCAAACCAGTCGATACCATAATCGGCAGCGCGATTGCCGAGCGTGATGGCTTCGGTGACGGTATAACCGTGATTGGCGTCGATCATCAGCCGCATATCCGGCCCGATGGCCTCCCGCACCGCAGCGATGACTCTGAGGTCTTCCTCGATACCGAAACCGATCTTAATCTTGCAGGCGTGAAAACCCTCTGCCCGGCGTTCCGCCATCTCCAAGGCATTGTCGGAGACGCGGTCAACGCCATCGCGCTTGAAACTGCCGGTCGCATAGGCGCGCACGCTTTCACGCCAGCGCCCGCCGAGCAGCATCGAGATGGAAGCACCGTAGTGCTTGCCCTTGATGTCCCAGAGCGCAATGTCGATGCCGGACAATGCGGTGAGGCTCAGGCCACGCTGGCCCTGATCGCGCAGGGCATTATAAAGCATGGCCCAGATTTTTTCGGTCTGGCGCGGGTCCTGGCCGATAAGCCAGCCCGCATAAGCCTGAACCACGGCGGCATTCGGCCGTGCCGGGCCGAGGCATTCACCCCAGCCGACGGTCCCGTCGTCACATTCGATCTCAACCAGAATATGGGCGCGTCGATCAAAGCGCATGGATGCGCTTTCAAACGGCGTGTCCAGCCGGTGCTCGAGCAGATGCGTACGCACCGCCGTGATTTTCATGGCTCGCCTCCCGTCGTGTCTCGATTAGGGTTTGCGCTTATGCGTGCCGATCAGGGCATCGAGCATGCCGATTTCCTCATTCGTCAGATCCTTCAGCGGCGCACGCACCGGACCGGCGTTGAAGCCCTGCAGGCGCACGCCGGCCTTGACGGCGGAGACGGCGTAACCCTTGGCGCGGTTGCGGATCGCCATGAACGGATAGAAGAACTCCGTCAGGATGCGCTCGCAGGTGGCGCGCTCACCGGCACGCAGCGCCGCATAGAACTCATTGGCAAGGCCCGGCACGAAGTTGAAGACCGCCGAGGAATAGGTGGTGAAGCCGGCGCCGAGATAGGCTTCGGCAAACAGTTCCGCCGTCGGCATGCCGCCGAGATACATCAGGCGGTCACCCATCTTGGCGGTGATCTGGCGCACAAGGCCGATATCGCCGGTGCCGTCCTTGAAACCGACGAGGTTCGGGCATTCGTCGCAGAGACGCGCCAGCGTATCGGCCTGCAGCACGGAATTGTCACGGTTATAGACCATGACGCCGATGCCGACCGACTGACACACCTTCTTGATATGGGCGTATAGCCCTTCCTGCGGCGCATCGATGAGGTAATGCGGCAGAAGCAGGATACCGTCAGCACCGACCTTTTCGACAGAGCGGGCAATATCAACGGCGATCTCGGTGCCGTAACCGCAGCCGGAAACAATGGCGGTTTCGCCGGCAACTTCCTTGGCGGCGGAGACGATGGTGGGGATCTCATCCGGCTTCAGCGAAAAGAACTCACCCGTGCCGCCGGCGGCAAACAGCACCGGCGCCTTGTATCCGGCGAGCCATTCGACATGCGCCCTGTAGCTATCGGCCGCAAAACGACCCTCGGCATCGAAATGGGTGACCGGGAAAGACAACAGACCGGAGCCAAGCGCCGTCTTGATTTGTTCAGGGTTCATCATCGAAATTCCTCTGCAAGTTCACTGACTGAAAGCCACCTAAGCCGCTTGCCGCATCTTTGTCAACAACTCATCATACATCTTGTATGATGAATTTCGAAAATCTGTCACAGATCAACGCGCCAGCCAGCCGCCATCGACATTGAGAATGGCGCCATGCACATAATCCGCCGCCGGCGAAGCCAGAAAGACCGCTGCGCCGGCGATATCTTCGGAATGGCCCCACCGCCCCGCCGGAATACGCTCGAGAATGGCCTTGTTGCGGGCGGCATCAGCGCGCAGCGCCTCGGTATTGTTGGTTTCGATGTAACCGGGCGCGATGGCATTCACATTGATGCCCTTCGCAGCCCACTCATTCGCCAGAAGCTTGGTAAGACCGGCGACGCCATGTTTCGCCGCCGTGTAGGACGGGACGCGAATGCCGCCCTGAAACGACAGGAGCGAGGCGATATTGACCACCTTGCCGGGCCGACCTTTTGCCAACAACTCTTTCGCAAAGGCCTGCGTGGTAAAAAACAGCGCCTTGAGATTGACATCCATAACCTCGTCCCAGTCGAGTTCGGAAAACTCGACTGAATCGGCACGGCGGATGATGCCGGCATTGTTGACGAGAATATCGAAGCCGGCATCGACAAAACTGTCCTTCGCCGCCAGCGGATCGGCGAAATCGATCGACAGGGCGCTCGCCTTGCCGCCATCCTTCGCGATGATATCAAGCGTTTCATCCGGCGCGCGGCGCGCGGCGCAGACCACCTCCGCACCGGCTGCGGCGAGCCCCACCGCAATCGCCTGACCAAGACCGGTATTCGCGCCTGTCACGAGCGCCTTACGCCCCTGAAGCGAAAAGGGATTTCTCATTTCAGATCCCCCGGCTGGATGAAGTCCATGTCGGTATAGTCGACATTGTCGCCCGCCATGGCCCAGATGAAGGTGTAAGAACCGATGCCGGCACCGGAATGGATGGACCAGGGCGGCGAAATCGCGCCTTCTTCGTTCGAAATGAACAGATGGCGGGTCTCCTGCGGCTCGCCCATCAGATGCAGGACGCGCGACTTTTCATCCATGCCGAAATAGAGATAGGCTTCCATGCGGCGGTCATGAATATGCGAGGGAATGGTGTTCCAGACGGAGCCGTCCTCAAGCATCGTATAACCCAGCACCAGCTGGCAGCTTTCCATGACCAGCGGATGGATGAACTGGTTGATGGTGCGCTTGTTGGAGGTTTCGGTCGCGCCGAGCTTGACCTCCTTGCTGTCGGCAAGGCTGACGAGCTTTGCCGGCAGGCTGCGATGCGCCGGGCAAGACGTGATGTAGAATCGGCCGGCACCATCAAACGTTACCGCGCCGCTGCCCGCACCGAGATAAAGCACGTCACCGCGATTGAGCGTGTAGGTCTCGCCGCCGGCGCTGACGGTGCCCGCCTCGCCGATATTGACGATGCCCATTTCACGCCGGTCGAGGAAGGACGGCGTCTTGGTTTCTTCCACCTTGTCCAGCGTCAGCGGCGCACCATTTGGCACCGCGCCGCCCATGACAAAACGGTCATAATGGGTATAGATCAGCCTGATTTCACCGGAACGGAACATGTCGTTGGCGAGGAAATGCCGGCGGAGCCCTTCGGTATCCAGCGTTTTTGCATATTCCGGGTTCACGGCCTGCCTTGTTTCGACGGTCAGCATCAAACTCATCCTTCATGATTGTTGCGTATGGCACATAATATATGTTATCCGCTTTTTGTACGATCTGTATGACAAGGTCAAGAGGTGCCGGCATATCTCGACCAGGCTGCGGACGTGGAACAGGCTTGGGAGAATTGCAATGAAACGGCTTCTTGTTACCGGTGCGGCGGGCCAGCTTGGCCGCGTGATGCGTGAACGCCTTGCACCGATGGCCGAGATATTGCGTCTTGCCGATCTCGCCCCGCTCGACCCGGCGGGGCCGAACGAGGAATGCGTGCAATGCGACCTTGCGGATGCGAATGCCGTGGATGCCATGGTCGCCGGTTGCGACGGCATTGTTCATCTGGGCGGCATATCGGTGGAGAAGCCCTTCGAACAAATCCTTCAGGGCAATATCATCGGGCTTTATAATCTCTACGAGGCCGCCCGCGCCCATGGCCGGCCGCGCATCGTCTTTGCCAGCTCAAACCATACAATTGGCTATTATTCCCAGACCGAGAGGCTCGGTCCCGACGTGCCCGTCCGGCCGGACGGGCTTTACGGCGTTTCCAAATGTTTCGGCGAAAGCCTTGCCCGCATGTATTTCGAGAAGTTCGGGCAGGAGACGGCGCTGGTGCGCATCGGCTCCTGCACACCGGAACCCACCAATTACCGCATGCTTTCCACATGGTTCTCATACGATGATTTTGTGTCGCTGATCGAAGCGGTGTTTCGCGCACCGGTGCTCGGCTGCCCGGTCGTCTGGGGCGCATCGGCCAATGATGCCGGCTGGTGGGACAATTCGCATCTCGGTTATCTCGGCTGGAAACCGAAGGACAATGCCGAGACCTTCCGGCAGCATATATCAGCGACAACGCCGAAGCCTGCCCCTGAGGATGCGCTGGTGCGGTTTCAGGGTGGCGTGTTCGTCGACAATCCGATCTTCAGGGAAAGCTGAGATGCCGCATGAAACATTCCCGGCGCAAGCGGCGGGATTGCAAGCCGGGCAGCGAATGACGTATCGAGGACCGGTGCACGCAACCGACATTTTTTAGAACGGCGACCAAGATGACAAAAGCGACAACCTCCGAACCGGGCGCTCCACAGGGCAGAACGCTTGTGGTGAAGGTTTCCGAGGAACTCCGCAGCCAGATCGCCAAGGGCCGTTACAAGACGGGCGACCGCCTGCCCTCCGAAGCGCAGATGACGCAGGAATTCGGCGTCAGCCGCACGGTGGTGCGCGAGGCTATCGCTTCGCTGCGATCCGACGGTCTGGTCGAACCCCGTCAGGGCGCCGGCGTCTTCGTGCTGGAGCCCGCACCTGCGGAGCGGCGGCCCTTCCACAATGTCGATCTCGCACGCGTCTCCTCGCTGATCGAGATGCTGGAGCTACGTACGGCCGTGGAAGGCGATGCCGCCGGCCTTGCCGCCATTCGCCGTTCGCCGGCGCAGGAAGAAAAGATCATCGAGGCCTTCGATGCCTTCCGTGCCAGCGCCGCCAAGGGCAGCCCGACGGCCGAAGCCGATTTCGCCTTTCATCTCGCCGTGGCCGAGGCGACCAACAATCCCCGCTTCAGCGAGTTCCTGCAGGTGCTGGGGCCGACCGTCATTCCACGCCGCGCCGTGGCCGAAAACGGCTCGGAAACCGTGCTTTCACCTGCCGATCTCAGCCGTCTCGTCGGCGAACACGAAGCGATCCTGATCGCCATACAGGACGGCAACGAGGATGCGGCGCGAAGCGCCATGCGCAACCACCTGAAAAGCAGCCAGACGCGGTATCGCGCCATGCTGCGCGCACCACGCTGAAACTGCCTAAACCGCATTACATGATTGAGGAGAACGACATGCAGCAGCTACCGACATTCCCCACCGTTTCACCCGACGATGGTGTCGAACGCACCGTGCTTTCCGAAGCGCCGGAGCTGATGGTGGTTTCCTTCCGCTTCAAGACCGGTGCCGAAGGAAAGCTGCACAGCCATCCGCATGTGCAATCCACCTATGTCGCCAGCGGCAGTTTCCGTTTTTACCGCGATGGTGAAGCCTATGACCTGCAGAAGGGCGACAGCCTTATTGTGCCCGGCCATATCGAGCATGGTTGCCTGTGCCTGGAAGAGGGCGAGCTGATCGACTGCTTCACCCCGCGCCGCGACGATTTCCTCTGAGGCAGAGCGCGGCGGCAGGTCGTCACTCCAGTGACAAATCCCGCAGGGTGCGTGGCAGGCTGTTCATGCACTCCACTCCAGATGATGTAACAAGAAACTGGTCCTCGATCATCAACGCACCCAACCCTTCGCCATAAAAGGGCGCTTCAAGCGCGACCACCATGTCCGGAAGAATGATTTCGGCATTGTCATGGGAAAAGAACGGCCATTCCTCGATGCCCACACCACCGCCGACGGAATGGCCGAAATGGCCGCGATAATATTCGCTGAAACCATCCTTACGCATCGAGGCGAGCATCGCGGCGTGCACCGCACCGAAGCTGTTGCCGGGGCGAAGCGCTTCCAGCCCGCAGGCGAAGGCTGCTTCCAGCGCCTTGAAGATATCGGACGCCAAAGGCGAGACCGGTCCCCATGAAAAGGTTCTTGCACCATCCGACGAATAACCGTCGACCAGCGTACCGACATCTGCCTTGATCAGCGCACCCGGCGTCACAACCGCCGCCATATCCGACAAGGCAGGCCCCACGGATATGTAATCCCAATGCCCGCTCATTGAAAAACCGGATTTCATGGCATGCGCCTGCACGCCGGCCTTCCAGGCGGCAGAAAGTCCGCCGAGCGCTGCTCCGGGCCTCACGGCCGCTGCCATTGCGACCAGCCCGGCCTCAGCCGCCGCTGCCGCGCGCCGCAGAAGCCCGATCTCGCGTTCGGATTTCACCGCGCGCAGGCGGCGCAACACCGCCGAACCGTCGATCCAGTTCACATCTGGAAGCGCCTGACGCAGCGCCAGAAAATCGGCAGCGGGCATGAATTCGAGATCGGCGCCGATGCGCGCGCCCGATAGTCCACGCTCCTGCAGCAGGTCAGCCAACAGACCGAAACAGGCCGTGCGATCGAATGTCTCCGGCCTCGGGCCGCCGGCATTATGGCGGCGATAGGCATCGTCCACCTGCCCGATGGCCTCAGTACCGGACAGATCGACCATATCGATCCAGATGCGATGGCAGCGCAGATCGATATCCGGCGCGGCCTTTCTGACGAGCGGGGCGGCATGATCGCTGACGACAGCAGCGAGACCGGCATCAGCATCGGCGGGCACCAGCGCAATCACTGAGCCCGCCCTGCCCCACATCGTCGCGACACCGGCGGCAGCGCCGACCGCATAGCGGAAAGCTTCCGGCTGGAACAACACCAGCGCGTCGATATCAGCCTCCTGCATCAATTGTTGCGCACGGATTCGGTCGATATCGCTCATGGGGACCCCGGTAGATCGTTTGCGCGCGGTGCTGGGCCGCGCACGGTTTATGAACCTACGCTTTAGCAGTCGCCGGGAGAGGAATGAAGGTGGAAGATGTCCGTACGCGGAGGATCGAGCATTGGATGAGCGGATACCGCTTGTTTCTTCTCCACGGTGGAGAGAAGAAACATGCCGCAAAGCCTTCTCTATCCCAATGAGGCGGCGGATAAATCCGCCGCCTCATTGTCTTTCACGCCTCCAGCCACTTCACCTGCTCGGCCGTCAGCTTGATATCCAGCGCCGAAAGACTGTCCTCCAGTTCAGCGATGGTGCGCGGTCCGATCAGCGGGATGACCGGGAAAGGCTGGGCGATGACATAAGCGAGCGCGATATGGATCGGGTGCCGCCCAAGTTTCTGCGCAAGTTCGATCGCCCTGTCGCGGCGGACGAAATTGCGGTCGGAATACCAGACGCGGACGATTTCCTCATCATCCTGCTTGTCGCGCCCTGCCCGGTCGGTGAAGAAACCGCGCCCCTGGCTGGACCAGGCAAAATTGGGGATCTGGCGGGATTTCAGCCATTCCTTCCACTCGTCATCCGATGCCGCCACGCATCCCGCCCAGATCGGATCGAGCATTTCGGCGAGCGAGAAATTGTTTGAAAGCGCGCCCGGGGCCTGTTTGCCGTTCTTCTGAGCATAGGCGGCCGCCTCGTCCATGCGCTCGCGCGTCCAGTTCGAACCACCGAAAATGCCGCGAATGCGGCCGCGCCGAACCTCGGCATCCATGGCATCGACGAACTCGCCGACCGGAATATCCAGATTATCGCGATGCATGAAATAGGCATCGACATAATCCGTCTTCAGACGTTCCAGCGACTGGTCGAGTTGCTTGGCGATCATATCAGGGTAGCAGAGCGGCGAATGCGCACCCTTGCCGATCAGCACGATCTCCTCGCGCGGCACATTGCGGCTGGTGTGCCAGTCACCGAAAATCGCCTCGGTCCTGCCGGCGCCATAGACATAGGCCGTATCGAACAGATTGCCGCCCGCCTCGTAAAAAGCATCGAGCGTCAGCGATGCAGAAGCAAAATTGGGGAAAAATTCGAAACCGAGCGCGACCACGGAAGCGGGCTTGGCAAGGCCCGGCACCTGCCGCTTCGGAACCGCGTTTCCAGCCACGACCTTGCCGCCGGTAATGTTGGCAACGCGCGAGGTTGCCTTTTCGACGCTGTATTCAAGGCCGACCGAGGCGCGCCATTGATCCATGACACGCAGATTGCCGAGGCTGTCGGCCCAGCCCATGCCCGGTGCATCGAATTCCTTTTTGCCCTCACGGATCGCCTCACCCGCTGCATCGACCTCAAAGGAATAAAGCCAACGATCCTCCGGCAGCTCGATGGTTTCCACCTTGTCGCCCCTGAAGATATCAATCCGGCCGGTGCCGCCCTTATGGCCGGAAGCGTACCAGAAATCCTTGACCTCGATCCGGCCTTCCGAACCGATGATGCGCAGCACATTGTCCTGCCCCGCCATGATCGAGCAGGACACTTCGGCGACGATGCCATTGGAAAATTTCAGCACGGCCGAGGCCCATTCGTCGACACCCGACTGGCCGAGATGGGCAGCGCCCGCCACCTTTTCCGGCTCGGCAAAGGGTTTGCCATCCACCGCGCCGGCAATCAGCCGCACCATCGAGACCGGATAGCCGCCGACATCGAGAATGCCGCCGCCCGCCATCTCATTGGCGAAGAGCCGGTGATCGGCCCGGAACGAACCCATGTTGAAACCGAAGCTGGAACGGATGATGCGGATATCGCCAACCGCGCGGCTCTTGACCAGTTCGAGCAATTTCGCCGTCTGCGGGTGCAGGCGATACATATAAGCCTCGCCGGCAAAGACGCCTGCCTTTCTCGCCTCGTGGAAAATGGCGTCGGCATCGTAGGCGGAAAGCGCAATCGGTTTCTCCACCAATACATTCTTGCCGGCGCGGATTGCCTTGATCGCCCATTCGGCATGGCCGGTATGGGGTGTGGCGATATAGACGGCATCGATATCGGGATCAGAAAGCAGCGCATCGTACCCATGGATGATGCGCGCACCGGCGAAGGCCTCGGCCAGGCCGGGCTTGTCCGGATTGCGGGTGGCGATGGCCTCTAACCTGCCGGTACGGGAATGGGCGATGCCGTCAGCGAATGTTTTCGCGATAGTACCCGGGCCGATGATGCCCCAGCGGATCGGTTGTTCGGTCGTCATGAAATCCTCGTCTTGTGTAGGTGCTTGGGAAAAGGTTCAGCGCAGGCGTTCGCCCTTGCTGTCGAAAAGGAAGGCCCGACGGGCGGAAAGACCGACCGTCAGCCGGTCGCGATTGCCGACGTCGCGCGATTCCGGCCTCTCGATGATGAGCTGCTCGCCGCCTTCGGTACGCGCATAAACGTAGCTGGTATTGCCGAGATGTTCGGCGACATCGACATGCACGGTGAGATCGGCATCGCCCTGCCCCGCATCGGAAAAATGTTCGGGCCGGATGCCGAGCGAAACACGGGCTCCGTCGTTCAAGCGGGCCTTTGTCGGCAGGGTCAGCCGCACCGCAGGATCGCTGTCCAGCGAGAGCGTCACGCTATCAGCGCCGCTGCCGATGATGGTGGCGTCGAGGAAATTCATCTTCGGCGAACCGACGAAACCGGCAACGAAGCGGTTGGCGGGATCATCGTAAAGATCGAGCGGCGCGCCGACCTGTTCGATATTGCCCGCGCGCAGCACGACGATCTTGTCGGCCAGCGTCATCGCCTCGGTCTGGTCATGGGTCACATAGATCATCGTTGTCCCCAGCTGCTTGTGCAGCCGCGATATCTCGACGCGCATCTGCACCCGCAGCTCCGCATCGAGGTTGGAGAGCGGCTCGTCGAACAGGAAAACCTGCGGTTCACGCACGATGGCGCGGCCGATGGCGACACGCTGCCTCTGGCCGCCGGAAAGTTGCTTCGGCCGGCGCTCCATCAACTCGTTGATCTGCAGGATTTCGGCGGCGCGGTTGACCCGCTTTTGCGTATCGGCCTTGGGATTGCCATTCATTCGAAGGCCGAAAGACAGGTTTTCGGCAACCGTCATATGCGGATAAAGCGCATAGGACTGGAACACCATGGCGATGCCGCGATCCGCCGGATCGGCATCATTGACCGTCCTGCCGCCGATGCTGACATCACCATCCGATATGTCTTCCAGCCCGGCAATCATGCGCAGCAGCGTGGATTTGCCGCATCCGGAGGGGCCAACGAAGACGACGAATTCGCCGTCGGCAATATCCAGATCGGCACCGTGGATGACTTCGAGCGCGCCGTAACGCTTGACCACGTTCTTGAGCGAAAGTTCCGCCATGCGGCCTCCCCTTACTTGACTGCCCCGGCGGAAATGCCGGCGATGAAGTGACGCTGCAAGGCCACGAAAACCACGAGGATGGGTGCGGTGAGCAGCACCGCGCCGGCCATGATGCCGCCCCATGACACTTTGGTGAGCCCGATGAGGGTGCCAAGCGCCACGGGTGCGGTCATCATTCCTGGGCGGGAATTGATGAGAAGCGGCCAGAGGTAGTTGTTCCACGAGGCCAGGAAGAGGATGATCGACAGCGCCGCCATGGTGGGACGCGCCAGCGGCAGGGCGATGCGCAGAAATATCTGCCACTCCTTGACGCCCTCCACCCGTGCCGCATCGAAGAGTTCCGTCGGCATCATCGAGAAGGATTGCCGCATGAACAGCACGCCGAGCGAATTGAACAGCGGCGGCACGATCAGCGCCACCCAGGTATTGGCGAGCTTGAATTCGCGCGCCACCATGATGAACTGCGGAATGACGACGACCGCAAAAGGCAGGGTGATGGTGCCGAGAATGATGGCGATCACCACCCCGCGTCCCGCAAAGCGGTACCGCGCCAGCGCCCAGCCCGCCATCGAGGTCAGGAACACCGAAAGGACAGTGTAGATGACAGCGACGGTGATCGAGATGAACATGGCCCGGAGGAAATTCGTATCCGCCTGAAGGTTCTCGAAATTATCGATGAAGTTGGTGGACGGCACCAGCACAATGTCCGGGCTGAAAATGCCGTAATCCGGCATCGTCGAGAACACGAACATCATCCACAGCGGAAACAGCCAGATGATGGCGAGCGGCGTCAGCGCCGCATGCAGCGCGATCTTCTGCCAGAAAAGCGATCTCGATTTCGATCTCATTTCGGCTCCCTCCCGACCCATAGATTGAGCAGCGAAATGGCGATGGCGAGCGCCGCCATGGTGTAGGCAATGGCCGAGGCATAACCGAAATTGAGCGAGGTGAAGCCCTGCCGGTAAAGGAACAGCCCCAGCGTCTCCGTGCCGCCGCCCGGCCCACCCCTGTTGGTGATGAGGAAGGGTTCGGCGAAAAGCTGCATGGTGCCGATGACCGACAGGACGACGCAGAAGAGGATGATGGGCTTGAGGAGCGGCAGGGTTATGTAGAAGAACTGCTGCCGTTTGCTCACCTTGTCCAGCGTCGCCGCCTCATAGACATCACCCGGGATGGATTGCAGCCCGGCCAGAATGATGATGGCGTTATACCCCGCCCAGCGCCAAGTAACCGCGATGATGACGAGCGCCATGGCGGCATTGGCATTGTCGAACCACGAAATGGGCGAAAGGCCGACGGAGGTGATGAGCTTGTTGATGATGCCGAAATCGGCGCTGAACATCAGCCGGAAAACAGCTGCATAGGCAACCTCGCCGACAACAACAGGCGCGAAAAAGGCAAAACGGTAGAGTGGCCGCGCCTTTAAGAGCGGCGAATTCAAGAGCACCGCCATGACGGTGGCAAGCGCGATCATGACGGGCACCTGAATGACCAGAATGATCAGCGTATTGTAGAGCGCGTTATAAAAAGCCGGGTCGGAGACGAGCCGCCCCCAGTTCATGGAGGGCGCGAAGCGCCACGGATTGATGCGTGTGTTCTGGAACGACAGCATGAACGAGCTGATGATCGGCCAAACCCAGAAGGTGGCGAAAATCAGGAGATAGGGCGCAAGGAACGCATAAGCGATCCTGTTCCTTGACGGCATGACGACCTCCAGATGCCGGCGGTTTGGCCGGATAAATGGAAAAGCTTGGGAGAGGCTGCCCCCGTTTGAGGGCGAGGCCATGGCAAGGCGGTACCGCGCGTTTCTTCTCCCCGTGGGGGAGAAGGTGGCCCGAAGGGCCGGATGAGGGGGCTAGCTCGCGGTCTATCGCTGGCCTCGCCCCTCATCCCGCTGCCGCGGACTTCTCCCCCTCGGGGAGAAGAAACGCGCGGCACCCGCTCGGTCCATCAACTACCGAAGGATTACTCCGCGGCCGGCAAACCTGTTGCCGTTTCGATCTGCTTGGCCGCATCATCCAGCGCGGCCTTCGCATCCGGATATCCGCCAGCGAAATACTTCGTCTGCGTCGCCTTGTAGATCGCATCCGCATCCGACTGGAACGCCGTGCCGCGGCTCGGCACGATCTTCGGCAGGGTGGCGAGAATATCGGTCCACACAGCCTGCCCGCCCCAATAGGGCTGCTTTTCCTTTACGAAAGGATCGTCAATGGCGGACAGCAGCGAGGGAACAAGACCGAAGGATTTCAACATCGTCACCTGCCCTTCATTGGTGGTCAGCGCGTAATCGATATATTTCCAAGCGGCTTCCTTGTGCTGGGATGTCGAGCTGATTGCGAGTGACGAACCGCCGAGATTGGCCGCATGCGGGCCATCCGGCGTCAGGCTCGGCATCAGATAGACGCCCCATTTACCGGAAAGATCAGGAGAGCCGGAACGCACCGTGCCTTCATACCAGGCGCCATACATCTGGCTTGCGGCCTTTCCTGCCGTATTGGCCTGGATCTTTTCATCCCAGATCGCGGCCGTGATGATGCCAGCGTCTTTCATCTCCTTGACCTTTTCAAGGGTCGCGACACAGGCGGGCTTGTTGATGGTGATGCTCTGGCCATCGGTCGAAAAGTAACCGCATCCCTGTTCATTGGCGATCATGCGGAACCATTCGCTGTCGCCGTTGAAATCGGCTTGCGCCATGACGGTGCCGGGATTGGCAGCCATGACCTTTTTGCCCGCAGCGATGAAATCATCCCAGCTTTTTATGGTGGCGGGATCTACACCCGCCTTTTCATAGAAGTCGCGGCGATAGAACACCGCCACCGGACCCGAGTCCCACGGAACCGCATAGGCGACGCCGTCAACCTCTAGTTCCGTGCGCTTGAAATCAGGGAAAAGCGCCTGTTTCTCAGGCGTGTAGCCAAGCTCGGTCAGATTGGCGAAACAATCGGGGAAGCGGCTCCAGAACAGCTCCGCCTCGAAATTCTCTATGGTGACAATGTCCGGAAGACCATCACCACCGGCTGCGCAGGCGGCAAGCGTCTTGTCAAAAACCTGATTGTTTCCAAGGTCTTCAACGACGATCTTGATATCCGGATTCTGTTTATTGAAACCTTCCACCGTGGATTTCAGCGCGGAAGCCGCGACATTCCAGCTCCAGATGGTGACGGTCTCGGTTTGCGCGAAAGCCGGGGCTGCAAGAAGCAGCATAGCGGTAGACGCGCCTAGAAATTTCAAGCACATTGAAAACCTCCCTTTTTCAATTGCCGTTCTTAAGCGAACATGGGCACATTAGCGGCGGCAGGAAATCTGTCTCGTAAAAAGGGAACACCGATTTGGCGGAAAGTAAGATTGCCGAAAGAGCCTTCTACCAACCGGGTGCGAGCAGCATCGAAGGCATGCCGACAACGCTTCAGCTCTTTCATAATCACCCGCCCATCATGCTCCGCCCCCACTGGCACGCGCAGGTGGAGGTGAATTATGTGATGTCGGGATCGGTGCATTACCGCATGGGCGATCATGAACTCTCGCTCGAGGCCGGCCAGATGTGCATTTTCTGGGGTGGCCAGCCGCACCAGATGGACCGCTCCTCCGACGATTCCTTTTATGCGGGCGCGCATCTGCCGCTCGTGCATTTCTTCCGAATGCGCCTGCCTGCCGCCGTCTCCAGCCAGTTGATGGGTGGCGCCACAATGGTCAGCGCCGAAACTGACCTGGCGGATAAGGAGAATTTCGGCCGCTGGTTCCGCTATGTCGCCTCAGGCGATCCGGCCAGAGCGCAGCATGCGGTGGAGGAACTGCTGCTGCGGGTGGAACGGATGTTTCTCGAACCCTATTCCGTCGTATCGTCCGCCGCCGATGCAAAACACAGAGAGGATGAGGAAGGCATGGCGCCATCCATCGGCGTAGTGCGCATGTGCGATTTCATCGCCGCCAATTTCCTCGACGATATCGACGCGACCGATATTGCCCGCGCCGCATCATTGCATCCGAAATATGCGATGAACCTGTTCCGCAAGTCCACAGGCATGACGCTGATCAAATATCTGACCCTGCTACGCCTTTCGCGTGCACAGGCAATGCTGATGACCGGCAAGGACAATATTCTGCAGATCGCCATGGAAAGCGGCTTCGGCTCCGTCAGCGCCTTCAACAAGGCGTTTCGCCAGATCGCCGGCATGTCACCTTCCGATTTCCGCCGCGACATGCGGGCGACGGCGGCTTAGGGCACCTCCCTCATTCCTGTGCTTGTCACCGGAATCCAGTCGACGCGCGTCTACGCGGCGAGAGGACTCTTTTCAGCTCAAGACTTTGGCGGGCTGGATCCCTGTGACAAGCATAGGGACGAGGAGGAGCGTGAAGCCTAGTCCCCAATTTCTTCCGGTTTCGGAAAAGCTCCGCCGCGCTGCCGCGCCGCCTGCCGATAAGCCCGGGGCGAACTGCCGAGCATCCGCCGGAACATGGTGGTGAAGGCGGGAATGTTTTCATAACCGGCATCCAACGCCACATTGGTCACCGCCTCGCCGGCCGCCAGCCTCGGCAGTGAAGCGAAAATGCAGGCCTGCTGGCGCCAGGTGACGAAACTCACCCCGAGTTCCCGGCGGAACAGGCGCGTGAAAGAGCGGCGGCTGATTCCCATGGCTGCCGCCCAGTCGTCGATCTCCACCCGTGCTACGGGCTTCTTGAGGAAATCGCGGCAGAGCGCAGCCAGACGCTGATTATCGGGAAAAGGCAATCCGAGCGGCCTTTCCGGCAGGCGGTTGACCTCGTCCAGCAAAAGCGCGCGCACGAGGCCCTGCCGATGAAATGCCGACGGCTGGTGTTCCTCAGCCAGCAGTTCCGAAATCAGGCTGGAGGCGAGATCGGTTATTTCCACCACCCGCGGCGCGCCGGCATGGAAGAGATCGGGATGAACGTAGATCGAGTGCATCTCCACCGTGGAAATGGTCTCGGCCTCGTGCTGCAGCCCGGCAGGAATGAGGAGCCCGTGACCGGGCGGTATCATCCAGCGCCCATCGGCGGTGCTGACCAGCACCACACCCTGACGTGCACACCAGATCTGTACCCGGCTGTGGCTGTGGGGCGGGGTTCGGTGCCCCGTGGGATAGACGCGGCAAAGCGCCAGCACCGGTTCATTGGTGCCGTCGATCAATTTCAGACTGCGTTCATGCTCGTCCTGCGTCAGCCCTGCAGGCGGCCGCGATTTGATTTTTGCCATTTGGCCCACTCACAAAGAAACTCGTCCAGAACACAAATGCAGGCCAGAAACAATATGAATAAAAGCGGGAAGAAATAAAGACACGTTTCCCGCCCTTCCATCGGGAATCTGGAGAGGATACATCATGGCCACCGTCACCAGCGCCGGGTTCAACCCGCAACGCACGGCGTTTTCAATCATCGCTGCCGCGAGCTTCTGCCATATGCTCAACGACATCATGCAATCGCTGCTGACGTCGCTTTACCCGCTGCTGAAGGCCAATTACGCGCTCGACTTCATGCAGATCGGGCTGCTGACCTTCGCCTTTCAGGTCACCGCATCGCTGTTGCAGCCGGTCGTCGGCATGGTGACCGATCGCTGGCCCATGCCCTTCTCCCTGCCCGTCGCCATGCTGTCCACCTGCGCCGGCCTCATCACGCTCGCCTTCGCCCACAGTTTCGAGGTTCTGGTGATCGGTGCCTGCCTCATCGGCATCGGTTCGGCGATCTTCCATCCGGAAGCCTCGCGTGTTGCGCGCCTGGCATCCGGCGGCCGTCACGGCCTTGCACAGTCCTTCTTCCAGGTCGGCGGCAATACCGGAACGGCCATCGGCCCGCTGCTCGCCGCTTTCATCGTCATACCGCTCGGCCAGTCGAGCCTCAGCTGGTTCTCGCTGATTGCGCTCGTCGGTTTTGGCGTGCTTTCCTGGGTCGGCGTCTGGTATACCCGCCATCGCCGCGCCACCGTCGGCAAGGCCCCTGTCAGCCGCGCCCTGCCGCTGGCAGGCGGTACGGTTATGATGACGCTTCTCGTTCTGGTGGTCCTGACCGCAACCAAGAACGCCTATCTCGCCAGCCTGTCCAGCTACTTCACCTTCTACACGATCGACCGGTTCGGTCTTGGCGTGCAGGACGCGCAGGTTCTGCTGTTCCTCTTCCTCGGGGCTTCGGCGCTCGGCGTGTTCTTCGGCGGCCCGATCGGTGACCGTTTCGGCTCCCGCGTGGTCATCTGGTTCTCGATCCTCGGCGTCATTCCCTTCGCGCTGATGCTGCCCTATGCCAACCTGCTCTGGACGGCGGTTCTGGTCGTCGTGATCGGCTTCGTCTTCTCGTCGGCCTTCTCGGCCATCGTGGTGTTCGCACAGGAACTGGTGCCGGGCCGTGTCGGCCTCATCGCCGGCATGTTCTTCGGTTTCGCCTTCGGTTTCGGCGGTATCGGGGCGGCGGTTCTGGGCGTCTATGCGGACAAGGAAGGCATTGAATTCGTCTATCGCATCTGCTCCTACATGCCGCTGCTCGGCCTTTTGACAGTGTTCCTGCCGAAGCTGCCAAGCCACCGCTAAAAGCCTTGCGTTCAACGCTTTTCATCACGGCGATCACCTGCGATACTCAGGTGAACGCCGTGATCCGTTAAGCGAAGACCCCACTCTGCGCCAAAAACCGTCAGGCCGATTTACGCAACATCAGATCGGCGCTGAGGAGAATGCGCTCGCGCATCCGGGTTGCGTCATCCGCCTCTTCATCCAGCTTCTGCAACAGAAGCTCGATCGAGAGCCTGCCGATCTCGTTATAGTTCTGCGCCACCGTGGTAATCGGCGGGCAGGCGTAACGCGACAGCGGATGATCATCATGGCCGGCGACCCGGAGATCGTAATCCGCACCGTGACCAACCTTGATTCCTTTCTGGAAGGCGGCGGCGATGACGCCGAAGGCGATACGGTCGTTGGCGCACAGAATGGTGCGCGATGGCAAATGCCCTGCCCCATCAAGCAGCCGGGACGCTTCATCAAAGGCGAAACGTTCAAAATCCCAGGTGACGATATCAGGAACATCGATCACATGCGGCTCGAAACCGAGACGCTGCATGGCCTCCACGTAAGCCGTGCGACGCGTCGCGGCGTTGGTGTTGACCTGCGGCATGTCGAAGAAACAGGGCGGCTCGCCCGAACGGCAGAGATAATCCACCATCAGCCCGACACTCTGGCGGTTGTCGGTGCCGACAAAGGCCGAGGTCTCGTCGAGGGGCGAATCCACATAAACGATTGGAATACTGGCCGCGAGCTGCTCCAGCGTGGCGCGGTGGGATTTGACACCGAGCGGGGCGATGATGGCGCCCGCGACATTCATCGACTTGAAGGTGCGGATGGCGCGGTCTTCAATCTCCGCCTTGCCGTCTGATGACAGCACGAAGGCAAGGAATCCCGCCTCATTGGCGATGAGTTCGATACGGCTCGTCAGCGCCATATAGAACGGGTCCGTCGAGTTCGGGATGATGATGCCGATGATATTGGAACGGCGGCGGTTGAGGTTCACGGCAAAGATATTGGGCCTGAAGCCCGATTTCTTCAGCGCGTCCTCGATGGCATCCCGGGTCTTCTTGCGGACCGAGGCCGGATCATTGAAGTATTTCGAAACGGTCGGGCGGGAAAGGCCGACGAATTCCGAAAACTCTTCCATCGTCCTGATAGATTTGGCCAAAGTGCTTGCCCCCATGAAATATTACATGTGGTATTCTATATCGACCGGCCTTCGCACGAAAAGCCGGTCGAATGTGGTTATCAACGGCCAAAAGATCATTCGGCCGCAAATTGCACTTTCATTGTAGCCGGATCGGACGGCTTTTTCGTAAAGAACGGCAGCATCTCCGAAAGCGGCAGTCGGTGCGACACCAGCCGCGCCATGACATCACCATCCGTCTCCAGAATAGCTAACGCCTGCGGAATGTTACGGTTCAGCGAATGTGAACCGACAAGCTTCAACTGACGCCTGAAGATTTCGAAGGGCGAGACAGCAATGCGGGCATCCGGCGCGCAGACGCCGAAGAACAGCGCCGTACCGCCATCGGCAACCAGCGGGATCATCGCTTCCGCAACAGCGGCGATGCCGGTCGCATCGGCCACGAAATCGAACGATTTCTGTTGCCGCAGGAGCGCTTCCGAGCCGGAAACCGCCACCTCAAGCCCGAGATCCTCGGCGAAGGCCAGCCTGCTTTCATTGATGTCGGCAATCGTCACCGTCCTGATGCCGCGCGATTTCAGTGACAATGCCAGCAGCAGGCCGATGGGGCCGGCACCAAAAACCAGCGCGTTTTCCGGTACGATACCACTCTCGCCGATGCCCGCGCTCTGCATGCCATTGACGACGCAGGCGAGCGGTTCTGCCAATGCCGCGACATGATAGGGCATGGAACCGATGCGGTGCAGGTGATCGGCATGCACCACGCTGAATTCCGCAAAGCCGCCATTATGGGAGACGCCATAGGCCTTCAGTGTGCTGCAGAGGTTGGTAAGCCCCTTCCTGCAACTCGCGCAGACGCCACAGGGCAGATTGGGATCGACCGCCACCCGTTCGCCAACCTTGATGCCAGTCACATCAGCGGCCACGGCCGCGACTTCACCGGCATATTCATGGCCCGGGATGACGGGAAAGGCACCGTCGCCATAACGTGCATGGAGTACATCGATGTCGGTGTGGCAAAGCCCCGAAGCCTTGACCCGCACGAGGGCGTGGCCCGGCGGTAGATCCGCGACCGGAACCTCCGCCAGCACGGCGCGTCCCTTCTCGACGAATTGAATGGCATGCATGGTCATCTCCGGCTTTTCAGCTCATCCAGTTGCCGCCATCGACATTGTATGTCTGGGCGAGAATATAATCGCTGTCGGAAGAGGCGAGGAAGACCGCCAGCCCCTTGATGTCATCGGGCGTGGCAAAACGGCCGATCGGCACGGATTTCGCCACCGCCGCCTTCTTCTCCCCCGGCTTCAGGCCTTCCCATTTGGCAAAATGTGCATCGACCACTTCCCAGTGCTCACCATCCACGACACCGGGCGCGATGGCGTTGACATTGATGCCGTGCTTGACGAGCGCCAGCGCCGCCGACTGCGTGGCGGAAATGATCGCGGCCTTGGAAGCGCAATAAAGCGTGACGAGCGCCTCACCGCGACGGCCGGCCTGGCTCGCCATATTGATGATCTTGCCACCGCGTGCGCGGGCAATCATGACATTGGAGACGGCCTTCATCATGAAAAGCGGTCCCTTGAGATTGATGTCGAAAACCCGCTCATAGCTCTCTTCGGTAATACCGTTGATCGGCGCCATATCGAAGATAGCGGCATTGTTGACAAGGATATCGATGCCGCCGAATTCCTCATCCACCGCCTTCACCACCGCATCGATCTGACTAAGGTCAGTCACATCCAGCTTTACGGCCTTGGCAGAAGGGCCGATGGCGGCGGCAGACGCCGTCGCACGGGCGATATCGATGTCAGCGATGATGACCTTTGCACCCTCATCTGCAAAAGCCTGCGCAAAACCAAGGCCGATACCGCGGGCGGCGCCTGTAATCAGCGCGACCTTGTTGTTCAATCTCATGTCGATCTCCGTGATGCATGGCGGACAACTCGGCCATGCTCGCTTGTTGTTAGATGCAATTTTCTCAACCCCTCATTCCTGTGCTTGTCACAGGAATCCAGTCGACGTGGCTTTCACGCGGCTGAGAGAGTTCTTTCAGCCCAAGGACTCGGGCTGGCTGGTTTCCTGTGACAAGCACAGGAATGAGGGCGGCGGGTGTGGGGCCACCCATGCCGCCCGCCGCCAAAGTGACGAACGGGCGGCACGCCGGGAGGACGCGGCTACTTGATGTAGCCCGCGCGGGTCATGTCACGCTCGACCTGTTTCTGTGCGCCCTCAAGCGCCGCATCGACGGTCTGCTGGCCGGAAAGGGCTGCCGCGATCTGCTGGCCGACAACCGTGCCGATGGACTGGAATTCCGGTATGGCGACGAACTGCACGCCGGTATAGGGAACCGGATCCTTGGTCGGTTTCGACGGATCGGCCGACATGATGGCCTTCAGCACCGTATCCGCAAAGGGCGCCGCCTTCTTGTATTCCGGCAGCTCATAGGTGGATTTGCGCGTGCCTGGCGGCACGGCCACCCAGCCTTCGCTTTCACCGACCGTCTTCACATAGGACTTCGAGGTCGCCCATTTGACGAAGGACTTGGCGGTTTCGAGCTTCTTCGTGCTGTTCGGAATTGCAAGGTTCCACGACCAGGACCAGCTCGACCCGTTCGGCGTCGCCTCCACCGGAGCCCGCGTGAAAGCGGTCTTGTCGGCGACCTGGCTCTGTTTGGGATCATAGACCCGGCCTGCCGCCGAGGTGGCGTCGATCCACATGGCGCAGTGGCCGGATGCGAACAGCGTCTGGTTCTCGTTGAAGCCGTTGGCTGCCGCACCGGGCGGGCCGTAAGAGGTCATCAGCGCGACGTAATCCGAGATCGCCTTTTTCCACGGCTCGCTCGTCAGCTGCGGCTTCCAGTCCATATCGAACCAGCGTCCGCCATAGGTGTTGATCATGGTCCCGAGGAAAGCCATGTTCTCGCCCCAGCCCGGCTTGCCGCGCAGGCAGATGCCATATTGCTGCTTCGACTTGTCGGTCAGCTTGGCGGCAAAATCCTTGATCTGGTCGTAGGTCGGATTGTCAGGCATCTTCAGGCCGGCGGCGTCGAACAGGTCCTTGCGGTAAAGCGTAAACGAGCTTTCGGTGTAGAACGGCACCGCGTAAAGCTTGCCGTCCACCGTCAGGCCTTTCTTGATCGGATCGAGCAGATCGGCGTAATCGTAATCGTCGCCGAGATCATCGACCGGAGCCAGCCAGCCCTGCTTGCCCCAGATCGGCGCTTCGTAACCGCCGATGGTCATGATGTCGAACTGGCCGCCATTGGTGGCGATATCGGTGGTGACGCGTTCGCGCAGAACATTCTCTTCCAGCACGATCCAGTTGATCTTGTTTCCTGTTTCCTTCTCCCAGGCGCTGGAAAGCTTCTGCATGATGATCATGTCGCCATTGTTGACGGTGGCGATGTTGATTTCTTCCGCCTGCGCAAGTCCGGCCAAAAGGCCCGCTCCAACCACAGACGACGACAGAATTCCAATGAATTTGCTCATGAGACCCGCTCCTCCTTTACGGATGTCCACGCATAACAATACATGCGTAAATTTTTATCTCGCAAAATCTCGTCATTTGTCAACATCCAAAAATAGACTGTGACGTGAGCACTCTTGGATATACTGCTATAACTTGCTGTTTTAAAGTCGATAATGTCATCAAAAATAATTTCATGATCCGCTTTACTTGCTGCATCGCAACAAAAATATCATCAAAAAATATCTTGACGCGCGTAAATTTTAACTGATATCCGGAAAATAGCAGAGCCGGGACGTCGGGGGTTTGCACCCACCGGAAAGGTGGGAGCCGAATGCATATGGAGGAGACGATGAGGCAGGTATCCGCACTGGCGCCGCACGCGAAAGGCCCGACCATTACGGCGGGTGAAATCCTCGTGGAAATCATGGCGACGACAGTGGGCGACGGCTTTCTCGAGCCGCAAACGCTGATCGGCCCCTTTCCAAGCGGCGCGCCCGCCATTTTCATCGATCAGGTCGCGCGTTGCGGCGGCAGCGCCGGCATTATCGCGGCGGTTGGCGATGACGATTTCGGCCGCCTCAACATCGAGCGGCTGCGCCGTGACGGCGTGGACATATCGGCCATCGCCACCATTGCGGACCGGCCGACCGGCAGCGCTTTTGTCCGCTACAGGGAAAACGGCGCACGGGATTTCGTTTTCAACATCGCCCATTCGGCAGCGCGCGAAACGCACATGACTGATAAGGCGCAGGCTCTCATCGAACAGGCGGGCCATGTGCACGTCATGGGATCGGCGTTTGCGATTGCCGGTATCGGCGAGATCATTCTGGAGGCGATCAAAAGCGTCAAGGCGCGCGGCGGCTCGGTGTCTTTCGATCCGAACATCCGCAAGGAACTGGTGCAGGGTAACGAGGGCCGCAAGCTGATCGACGATCTCCTTGATGTCACCGACCTTCTGCTGCCTTCCGGCGAAGAACTTCAAGCTGCCTCCGGTCTGGATAACGAGGACGCAGCGATAGAAAAGCTCCTCGCCTCCGGTATCGGCGAGATCGTGCTGAAGCGCGGCGCGCAAGGCGCCAGCCACTTCAGCCGCGCCTATGGCCGCATCGACGCCCCCGGACTGACGGTCTCCGAAATCGATCCGACCGGCGCCGGCGACTGTTTCGGCGCAACTTACCTCACCTGCCGCCGCCTCGGCATGCATCCCGAAAGAGCGCTCACCTATGCCAATGCATCAGGCGCGCACAACGTCATAAAGCGCGGCCCCATGGAAGGCGCTGCCAGCCTTGCCGAACTTGACGCCTTCATGACCGCGCTATTGTCGGAGGAAGTCCTATGACCGCCATTCTGGAAAATCTCGCCGCCGCGCGCCGTGCCGGCAAGCCGGCAGGTATCACTTCGGTCTGCTCTGCCCACCCCGTTGTCCTGCGCGCCGCAATCCGCCGCGCCGCTGCCGGTCAAACAGCCGTGCTGATCGAGGCCACCTGCAACCAGGTCAATCATCTCGGCGGTTATACCGGCATGACGCCGCGCGACTTCGTTACCTTCGTCAACAGCATTGCGCAGGAAGAAGGACTGCCCGGCGAGCTCCTGATTTTCGGCGGCGATCATCTCGGTCCCAATCCCTGGCGCAAGGAGAAAGCCGAAGACGCGCTGACAAAAGCAGCCACCATGGTCGAAGCCTATGTCACAGCCGGTTTTCGCAAGATTCATCTGGATGCGTCGATGGGCTGCGCCGGTGAGCCGGCCGCACTGGATGACGTGACCGTTGCCAATCGCGCGGCAAAACTCGCGGCTGTCGCCGAAAAGGCAGCCGCCGAGGCGCGCCTGCCAAAACCGCTTTACATTCTCGGCACCGAAGTGCCGGTGCCGGGCGGCGCCGATCACGTGCTCGACACGGTGGCGCCCACCGAGCCGCAGGCGGCGCGCACGACCATTGACCTGCACCGTGAGATATTCGCGCAGCACGGTCTTTCCGATGCGTTCGAACGGGTCATCGCCTTTGTCGTGCAGCCCGGCGTGGAATTCGGCAGCGACAATGTCGTCGCTTACAATCCGGATGCGGCCACGGCGCTCAGCGCCGTACTGGACGGCGAACCGCAACTGGTCTTTGAGGCACACTCGACGGATTATCAAACGAGAGCAGCGCTTGGCGCCCTAGTGCGCGATGGATATCCGATCCTGAAAGTCGGTCCGGGGCTGACCTTCGCTTACCGCGAAGCACTCTACGCTCTCGATATGATCGCATCCGAGATGGTCGGCGACTATGGCGACCGGCCGCTGGCGCGGACCATGGAACAGCTGATGCTCGGCGCGCCCGGCGACTGGCAGGGTCATTACCATGGTGATGACATCACGCTCAGATTGCAGCGTCACTACAGCTACAGCGACCGCATTCGCTATTACTGGACAAGGCCCGAGGCGCTCGCAGCCGTTTCCGCCTTGCATGAGGCGCTTGACGGGAAGACAATTCCCGAAACCCTGCTGCGCCAATACCTCGGCGAGCTGCCGCTCGCAACGGTTGCAGGCAAGGATATGGAGGAGGTTCTGATCGCCGCGGTGGATCAGGTGCTAGCAACCTACCATGCGGCGACGGGCGAAGGTCGCTGCTAAGACAATCGTCAAGTTAAATTCGGATGCCCCGGCGGAGACGTTGCGGGTATCGGTCATGGAGGGGACTACCAATGGCAACACGAAACACGAGCGGTCTGGCGCGGGTTATGCTGGCGCCTTCGGTGCTGCTTTTGCTGGTGTGGATGATCGTGCCCCTGGCGATGACGCTGTGGTTTTCGTTCCAGAACTACAATCTGCTCAACCCTGCCAATGTCAGCTTTGCGGGCCTGTTCAATTACCAGTATTTCTATACCGATCCGGCCTTCTTCCAGTCGATCTGGAATACGCTGCTGATCGTCGGCGGCGTCCTTGCGATCACCGTCATCGGCGGCATCGCCATTGCGCTTCTGCTTGACCAGGACATCTTCGGTCAGGGCATCGTGCGCATCATGATCATCTCGCCCTTCTTCGTCATGCCGCCTGTCGCGGCGCTGGTGTGGAAGAACATGATCATGCATCCCGGTTACGGCGTGCTTGCCGATCTGTCGCGCTTCTTCGGCCTGCAGCCGGTCGACTGGTTCGCGCAGTTTCCGCTGCTCTCCATCATCATCATCGTCGCCTGGCAATGGCTGCCCTTTGCCACGCTGATCCTGCTCACCGCCCTCCAGTCGCTCGATGGCGAGCAGAAGGAAGCGGCCGAGATGGATGGCGCCAACTTCATCAACCGCTTCATCTACCTGACGCTGCCGCATCTTGCCCGCGCCATCACCGTCGTCATCCTCATCCAGACGATCTTCCTGCTCGGCGTTTACGCGGAAATCCTCGTCACCACCAATGGCGGCCCGGGTTATGCCTCGACCAACCTTGCCTTCCTCATCTATCGCACGGCGCTTCTGGGCTACGACGTCGGCGGCGCATCGGCCGGTGGCATCATCGCCGTCGTGCTCGCCAATATCGTCGCCATCTTCCTGATGCGCGCCGTCGGCAAGAACCTCGACCGTTAAGGAGAAGCGATCATGGCCCGCAAGACAACGACACGCGCAAAGATCGGCTTCACCATCGCGGCATGGGCCGTGGCGCTTTTGCTGTTCTTCCCGATCCTTTACGCCTTCCTCACCTCGATCAAGACCGAGCCGGAGGCGATTGCAGGCTTCAGCCTCATTCCCTCGGGCACGCTCGAAAACTACATCACCGTGCAGACCCAGCGCGATTACTTCAAGCCGTTCATGAACTCGGTCGTGCTGTCGCTCGGCTCGACGATCATCGCGCTCATGATCGCCATTCCCGCCGCCTGGGCCATGGCATTCTCGCCGACCAAACGCACCAAGGACATTTTGATGTGGATGCTCTCCACCAAGATGATGCCGGGGGTGGCGGTGCTGGTGCCGATCTACCTGATCTTCCGCAATGCCGGCCTGCTCGATACCCGCATTGGGCTGACCGTCATGCTCACCTTCATCAACCTGCCGATCGTGGTGTGGATGCTTTATACCTACTTCCGCGAAATCCCCGGCGAGATCCTTGAAGCAGCGCGCATGGATGGTGCCTCGCTCTGGAACGAGATCGTGCATGTACTGACACCAATGGCGGTTCCGGGCATTGCCTCGACGCTGCTCCTGAACGTCATTCTTGCCTGGAACGAATCCTTCTGGACCATCCGGCTGACGACCACCAATGCGGCACCGCTGACGGCCTTCATCGCCTCCTTCTCCTCACCGCAGGGGCTGTTCTGGGCCAAGCTCTCGGCCGCCTCGATGATGGCGATCGCCCCCATTCTCGTCATCGGCTGGTTCTCGCAGAAACAACTCGTGCGTGGCCTCACCTTTGGCGCCGTGAAATAAGGAACGACAATAATGGGCAGCATTTCCCTTCAGAACGTGTCCAAGCTCTTCGGCGAGGCAAAAGTCATCCCGTCGATCGATCTCGATATCCATGACGGCGAGTTCGTCGTCTTCGTCGGCCCCTCCGGCTGCGGCAAGTCAACGCTGCTGCGCCTGATTGCCGGGCTGGAAGACGTCTCCGGCGGCAGAATAGTCATCGACGGCAACGACGCCACCGAAAAGGCCCCGGCCGAGCGCGGCCTTGCCATGGTGTTCCAGTCCTATGCGCTTTATCCGCATATGAGCGTCAGGAACAACATCGCCTTCCCGCTGAAGATGGCCAAGCTCGACAAGGCCGTCATCGACAAGAAGGTCGACGATGCCGCCCGCATCCTTAACCTCACCGATTATCTCGAACGCCGGCCCTCGCAGCTGTCGGGCGGTCAGCGCCAGCGTGTGGCCATCGGCCGCGCCATCGTGCGCGAACCGAAAGCCTTCCTGTTCGACGAACCGCTCTCCAACCTCGATGCGGCGCTGCGCGGCACCATGCGGCTGGAAATCTCCGAGCTGCACAACACGTTGAAGACGACGATGATCTACGTCACCCACGACCAGGTGGAAGCCATGACCATGGCCGACAAGATCGTTGTCCTCAACCGCGGCAATATCGAGCAGGTCGGCTCGCCCATGGAGCTTTACCGCTCGCCCGCCAACCTCTTCGTCGCCGGCTTCATCGGCTCGCCGCGCATGAACCTGGTGACCGGCGATTACGCCCGGCAAAAGGGTGCGACCACCGCCGGCGTGCGGCCCGAGCACCTGACGCTGTCGAAAGAAACCGGCCTGTGGCAGGGCAAGGTCACGGTTGCCGAACATCTCGGCTCCGACACCTTCCTCCACCTCGACGTCCCCGGCATCGGCCCCATCACCGCCAGAACCGACGGTGAATTCGAATGCAAACACGGCGATACCGTCTTCATCACACCAGATGATGCCAAAATCCACAGGTTCGATGACAAGGGCATCGCGATATGACGCCTTAAGTTCAGGCCTCGTCGATCCTGACACCGTTTCGGTCAAAAACATGAAGCCGTTCCTGCGGGAAACCGACCCGCATGGACTTGCCCGGCTGCAACAGCGCCCGATCAGACGAAAACAGCTTGAAGGGCAATCCATGCACGGTTAGGTGCAGGATGATGCCGAGACCCGTCGGCTCGACGAGATCGACGGTCGCCTCGACAGCACCATCCGCAGGCGAGACGGTGACATGTTCCGGCCGGATACCGAGTGTGACCGGCTCACCATCGGCAAGCTTCACGTCGCGGCCGAGTTCGAGGCGTGTGCCATCGCCGAGCACGACGAAACTACGGTCATTCTCCCGCCCGAGCCGTCCTTCCAGAAAATTCATGCCCGGCGAACCGATAAATCCAGCGACGAACAGATTGGCTGGGCGATCGTAAAGATCGAGCGGTGCGCCGATCTGCTGCACATGGCCGGCATTCATCGCGACGATACGGGATGCTAGCGTCATCGCCTCGATCTGGTCATGGGTGACATAAACCGAGGTAGCGCCGAGATCAGCATGCATGCGCTTGATTTCGGCCCGCATCTGCTCGCGAAGCCGTGCATCAAGGTTGGAGAGCGGCTCATCGAACAGAAATGCCTTAGGCTGGCGCACGATGGCCCGGCCCATGGCGACGCGCTGGCGCTGGCCGCCGGAAAGCGCCTTCGGACGGCGTGCCAGATAGGGATCGAGACCGAGTTTCGCCGAAGCACCAGCCACGGCCGCCGTGATTGTTTCCTTGGGGCTGCGGCGCAGGCGCAGGCTGTAGCTCATATTGTCGGCGACGCTCATATGCGGATAAAGCGCATAGGACTGGAACACCATGGCGATATCCCGGTCCTTCGGCTTGCGGTCGTTGACGCGCTCACCGTCGATGGTCAATTCACCCGCTGAAATCTCCTCCAGACCGGCGATCATTCGCAGCAGTGTCGATTTTCCGCAGCCGGATGGGCCGACGAGGACGATGAATTCGCCGTCCTCGATCTTCAGATCGACCCCGTGCAGGACCGCAAGGTCGCCATAGGTCTTGCCGACATTCTTCAGCTCGATGGAAGCCATGGGATTATCCTTTCACCGCGCCGGCCGTCAGGCCCTGCACGAGATAACGTTGAATGAGCAGGAAGAAGAGGCAGGCCGGAATGAGCGCCAGAACGCCCGCCGCCATCATCTGCCCGAAATCGACGGAAAACTTCGATACGAAGGTCAACAGCCCGACCGGGAAAGTGGCGCTCTGATTGCCGGAAATCAGCATCAGCGCAAACAGAAGCTCGCTCCAGGCGGCGGTGAAGACGAAGCCCAGCGTCGCAGCGATGCCCGGCAATGTCAGCGGCAGGATAATCTGGCGGAATGCCGTGAAGCGGCTTGCCCCGTCGATCATCGCCGCCTCTTCCAGATCCTTCGGAATGCCGTCGAAGAATGACTGCATGAGGAAAGTGGCAAACGGCACGTTGAAGGCGGTGTAGACGATGACGAGACCCGTCAAGCTGTTGGTGAGGCCGAGCGGCGACAGCATCTTGAAGATCGGCGCGACCAGCATGACCAGCGGAAACATCTGGGTAATCAGCATCAGCGCCACGATCCAGTATTTGCCCTTGAAGCGGAACCGCGACAGCGCATAACCGGACAGTGACGAGAGCACCGTAACGGCAAGTGCCGTGGAGCCGGCAACGATGACGCTGTTCTTAAAAAATGTCGGGAAGGCACTGTTTTCTATGACATATCGATAATGATCGAGCGTCGCGTGAGACGGCCACATCCGCACACCTTCGCTATAAAGCAGGTCGTTCGGCGTGACCGAGACCTTGAGCAGCCAGAACAGCGGAAACAGCGCAAAGACGATATAGGCGAGGATCGCCAGGCGATGGGCAAGGGTGAGGAATATCCTTGATGTCATCGGTCAGTCCTTCTCGATAAGGCGTTGGCGCAGGAGCACGATGAGCATGGAATAGGCCAGAAGCAGCACCAGAAGCACCAGCGCGATGGCCGAGGCATAACCGAAATCGAGCCGCCGGAACGCCTGCGTGAAGATGTAACTGGCGACAATCTGGGTGCGGTCTGCCGGTCCGCCATTGGTCATGACGATGATGAGATCGGCGAAATTGGCGATCCAGACGGTACGCAGCAAAACTGTGATGGCGATAGTGGGCGCCAGAAACGGCAGCGTAATCGAGGTGAAACGCTGCAACGGGTTTGCCCCGTCGATGGAAGCGGCCTCATAAAGATCGCGCGGGATGGCCTGAAGTGCGGCGAGCAGGGTGATCGCGAAAAAGGGAATGCCCCACCAGACATTGGCGATGATCGGCCCCCACATGGCGAGATGCGGATCGGCGAGAATATTGTTCGGCGCGGAGAGAAGCCCGAGCGAGACCATCCAGTGCGGCAGCGGCCCGATGACGGGGTTGAACAGCCACGCCCAGTTGAGACCAGCGAGGAACGTTGGCACGGCCCATGGCAGGAACACCAACGCCTGCGCCAGCCCCCTGCCCGCGAAAGGCTTGTCCAGCAGCAGCGCCAGAATGAGGCCGAAGAAGAATTGCAGGAACACCGAAGCACCGGTCCACCACAGCGTATTTTTCAAGGCCCGGTAAAAGGCCGCATCCTGCGACAGCGCCTCCAGATGTTTCAGGCCAACGAAACCACCGGAAAACGGATTGAGCAGCTGCACATCGCGAAACGCATAGGACAGGCCGAGCACCAGCGGCACCAGCATGACGGCGACGATGAGCACAAGCACGGGCGCACTGTAGAGCCAGGGTTCGGCCCAGTCGGCAAACCTTCGCATCGCTGGTTTGCAAGCCGGTTTGCGCGCGGCCACCGGCCCGGCGCCATGGGCATAGGACATTGTATCGCTCCCTGATCGGACGACGGAACGGACATGTTTCCAGCCTCGCGCCGGCCGATCCGAAAATTTCAAGAATAGGCCCGCCGCAGCGAAGGCCCGGCAAGACCGCCGCACGGGCATAAACGCCCGCGCGGCCGACCCGTATCGTTACTTGGAGGCCAGGAACTTCTGCTGCGCCTTGGTCATGTAATCAGCCCATTGCTTGGCGAGGTCTTCCGGCGTGATATCGCCGAGCAGCGCTTCCTGCGATGTCTTGATGACAAGCGAATCCTTGAAGAAGGCGAATTCCTCAAGATAGGTCGGCATCGTCGTGGGTACGGCGTTCTTGTCCGCCAGCTCATCGAACCAGCCTTTGAACTGCTCGCTGGCATAGAAGGGGTCCTTCTCCGCCGACTTGTGCACCGGCAGCGCGCCCGTCTTCTTGTTCCACTCGATATTGCCTTCCGGCCCTTCCAGCGTCTCGACCAGCTTCCACGAGAGGTCCTTGTTGGCGGAGGCCGACATGATCGACCAGCCGGCGAAACCGATGGTCGGGAAGGTCTTGCCGTCAGGTCCCTTCGGCATGGTCATGACACCGAAATCTTCCGGCTTCATGCGCTGGGCAATGGCGATAAGGGCGTCCGGATCCTGATCGAGGAAGGCGCAGGTACCGGAATAAAAGCCCGCGACGATCTCGTTGAAGCCCCAGTTGACGCTGTCCTTCGGTGCCAACCCGTTCTTGTAGAGATCGATCACGTAGGTCAGGCCCTTCACCCAGCCGGGGCTGTCAAAGGTGGATGCGCCGTCCTTGGTGAAGAACTCGTTCGAACCCGCCATGGATGCGCCGAACATGACCCAGCCGTTAAGGCCACCCGGTCCGCCGCGAAGGCAATAGCCGTATTTGCCGGGAAGTGCCGCGACCTTCTTGGAGGCATCGGCAAACTCGTTGAGCGTCTTCGGCGGTTCCTTCACGCCGGCCTGTTCCAGCAGTTTCTTGTTGTAGAACATTGCCCGGAGATAAAAGCCGTAAGGCAGCATATAGGCCGTATTCTTCACGTCGCGGCCGAGTTCCAGCGTGCGCTCGCTCAGACCCTTGGTGTGTTCCCACTTGGCAAGATAAGGTTCCAGGCTCTCGAGCATGCCGTTATTGGCATAAAGCGAAAGCCAGGTGTCGGGCATTTCCATCACATCAGGCACATCGCCGGCGGAGACCATCGTGGCGAATTTCTGGAAGGCCTCGCTCCAGGGCAGCGAGATGATCTCCACCTTGGTGCCGGGATTGGCGCTTTCGAACTTCGAAACGATGCCCTTCAGCGTTTCCGTCCGTTCGGGACTTGTAATGACTTCGACCAGTTTCAAGGTCGTGTCCGCCAGCGCCGTTCCGGTCATCAGGGCGGTGAAGATTGCTGCTGCTACCAGTTTTTTCATGTCGTTCTCCCCTTTTTTGTCGTCAGTTTTAAAACGCGTCAGGCGGCCGTGGCCGCCTTGATCGCGGGTTCGAGATCGTTCCAGAGCGCTTCCGTGCCCTCCAGTCCGACATGCAGGCGCACCGAACGCGCGCTGATGCCGAACGTGTGCGCGGAGTTTGGCTGCGCCTTCTGTTCAAGCACCACTTCACCCGGGACGATCAGGCTTTCATGCCCACCCCAGGAAACACCCAGTTTGAAAAGTTTGAGGCGGTCGGCAAAAGCGCGCACATCCACCCCTTCCTTGAAAATGAAGGAAAACAGGCCAGACGTACCGTTGAGGCCGGGCGGCAGGCGGTTCGCCAATCCCGGATGGCAAACCTTTTCCACCACATCGAGCGCCTGCAGGCGGCTGGCAATATCCAACGCCGATGCCTGATGCGCCCTCATGCGCAGCGGCAGGGTGCGCAAGCCGCGGATCAGCAACCACGCATCGAAGGGCGACATCTTGCCACCGAGATAGGGATAGGTTTCCGCCCGGATACGGTCGATCATCGCCTTGGAACCGGCAACCACGCCGGAGACCACATCGCTGTGCCCGCCGAGATATTTTGACGCCGAATGCACGACAAGATCGACACCGAGCGAGATCGGCTGCTGGAAGACAGGGCTTGCCCAGGAATTGTCGATGACGGTGACGGCGCCATGGCGCTTGCCAATCGCGGCGAGCGCACCGACATCATGGGCCTCCATCACCCAGCTGGTGGGGCTTTCCATGTAGAACAGCTTCGCGCCCGGCATAGCCTTTTCAACCGCCGCCTCGTCGCGGCCGTCGACATAGACCACCTCGATATTCATGCGCTGCATAAAGGTGCCAAACAGGCGGAACGCATCGGGATAGACATGGCGCACCGCGACGATGCGGTCGCCCGGCGAAACGAAGGAGAGAACGGTGGACGAAATGGCGGACATGCCGCTGGCAAAACCCAGCGCATCTTCTGCGCCCTCCAGCTTTGCCAGCATCTCTTCGAACATCCGCACGGTCGGGTTCAACCCTCGCGTATAGACCGGCCGCACCTTTTCGCCGCGATAGGTGGAAACCATTTCGTCGTAGCTGGAAAAGGTGAAAAGCGAGGTCTGCACAAGTGGCGGCACCACGGCTTCGAAAGCGTGGGCCTCGTCATGGGCGACGATCAGGGAGGCGGGATCGAAGAGATCGTTGCCTTGGTTCATTTCGACATGTCCTTGATATCCTCCTCGACGACAGCGAGGATTTTCAGTGTTTCTTCACGGGCGGTCTCCGCATCGCCGGCGGCGATGGCGTTGAACAGCGTGCGGTGAAAGGGGAAGGAGCGGCTTGCAAAGTCCGGCCGGTCGAAAGGCTTCAGCCAGAAACGTTCGAAACCTTCGCGCATCTGCTCCAGCAGCTGCTTGAACAGCGAATTATGCGTGGCGTCATAGATGGAGAGGTGGAAGGCAAGGTCGGCCTTGCCGGACGTGCCTTCAGCCAGATGCACCCGCTCCATCTCATCGAGCCGCGCTTCCATCGTGACAATATCTTCCGCCGTGCGGCGGCGCGCCGCCGCCATGGACGCTTCCACTTCGATGCCACGCCGCACCTCCAGCGTCATCAAAAGCGCATCGCGCAGGCTTTCGGCATCGATGGAAATCGGCATATGCACGGTGGCAGCGGAAATCGGCTTCAGCAGATAATTGCCACTGCCCTTGCGGCTGTCGATGACACCCAGCGCCTGAAACTTGCGGATGACTTCGCGGATGGTGGATCGGCCCACGCCCAGCGCCGCCATCAGTTCCCGCTCCGCCGGCAGCCGGTCTCCCGCCTTCAGCCCTGCCCGCTCCACATAGTCGGAAAGAGCGGCCTCGACCTGGCGCACGCGGTCGCTCGGCGGAATCGGCTGCATGAGTTCCCGGCTGGATCTGTCCAAGACGCACCCTCCAAATTGGTCTGACATCTTACCATTTCAAAGGGTGGATGGATTGTCAACCGGCAAGGACGGATGCTGGTGGAGCCACTCCTTCACGATGTCCTGTTGTGCCTCCGAAATGGCACAGAATACCTGAAACGATTCAGGTCGCCGTGCGTGATTACGTGGGTTGACGTTGCGGTAAAAAAGTACCGCGCAACCGCCCGATACGGGAATAGATCGAGACCGAAAGTGACTGGAGTTAAGAGCTTAGCGCACCGAATCTCGGCGACTGACGGCCGCCGGCTAAGCCACCGTAGCGCGGGCTACCCCACGCGCCAATGCATCGGCATGCTCATTGCCGACAGTGCCGGAGTGCCCTTTGCACCATTCCACGACCACATGGGGATGCCGCTCCAGCAGGTTGTCGAGCTGCTGCCAGATTTCCCTGTCGGGGATCGATCTTCGGCGGGTGCGCTGGTTAGGCGTGATCCGCTTCCAGCCATTGGTGCGCCAGATGGCCCTATATCGGCGGCAGCCTTCAATGACATGAACAGCGTCCGTCCAGAGCGTGACTGCCCGCGTTGGCGCCTCGGCGGCGATCCAGGACATTGCGTTCAGGACAGCGAGGACCTCGAACGTATTGTTCGATGCGCCAACCGTCTTGCCCGAGGCGGAATGGACTTGATGGCCTGCTTCATGAACGACGAACGCCCATCCTCCGGATCGGGAGGCATTATCGAAGGAGCCGTCGGTGAAGATGTGAAGCGCATCAGCCATGAAGATGGTGTGTAGCACCAATATGGAAATCGCTAAAGGAGCAGTTCCAGGGCCATCGCGAAGGGATTGTCGCTCTGATGTTGTCCCGCCTTCTCGCTCCACAGCAGGCCGCATATTTGCGCCAGCAAGTGGGCGTGACAACCGTGCATTCATCTACTATCGAATTCATTCCCAAGGTCAGGAATCGACGGAGATGGAAATGCCTCTCGTGACTATTCAGCGTGTTTTGGAGCCAGCGGAAGAGGATCGAAAGGCCATCCTCGAGCCTCTTCTTGCTTACAATCTCTCAAAAGCGGGAGATGAAAATTACAAGCCGCTGGCGCTCTTGCTCCGCGATAACGAAAATGAAGTTCGCGGCGGCTTGTGGGCGAAGCTCTATTACGACTGGCTTTTCATCGAGCTGCTGTTCGTTCCGGAAGCCATGCGTGGCGAAAATCTGGGGTCGAAGTTACTGCGAGATGCGGAAGACTGGGCAAAAGGTGAGGGTTGCAAAGGGACCTGGCTCGATACCTTCGCATTTCAGGCTCCCGAATTTTACAAGAAGCAAGGCTACGAGGTCTTTGGCACCATTGAGAACTATCCCGGGCCGCACAGCCGGTTTTTCCTGCGCAAGGTTTTTTGATGACGCAGCGAAATCTCGACGGCTTCTGCGCCTGCGGTCGAACTGCATAAATATCTGCACGGGCAAACCACAAAAAGCAGAGAGGGCGGCGCAGGCCACCCTCCCCAGCTCATAGCGAAACTGCCCGTTTTACTGGCTGAGAACGGCCGCCGTAATCGTCTCGATATTGTGGTTGATCATGTCGATATAGGTGGCAGCCGGGCCGTCGGCGGTCGAAAGCGCGTCGGAATAAAGCGTGCCGCCAACCTTGAGGCCAGTTTCGCTGGCGATCTGGTCGATCAGCCGCTTGTCGGTGATGTTTTCTACGAAGATTGCCGAAGCCTTGTCGTGCTTCACCTGATCCACCAGCTTGGCGACATCGGCAGCGGAGGCTTCAGATTCCGTCGATACGCCCTCCGGCGCGAGGAAGTTCAGGCCATAGGCATGCTCGAAATAACCGAAAGCGTCATGCGAGGTGATGATGACGCGCTTTTCCGGCGGGATGGCGGCGATCTCGGTCTTCACCTTCTCGTTCAGAGCGGCAAGCTTGGCGATATAGGCATCCGAATTGGCGGTGTACGTGGCGCAACCGGCCTTGTCGACCTCGCAAAATGCGCCGGCAATGTTCTTCACGTAGATTTCGGCGTTCTTGATCGACTGCCAGGCATGCGGGTCGAACTCGCCGTGATGGTGATGTCCCTCATGGCCGTGATCGTGATCATGGGCCTCGGCCGCCTCGTGCTTGTGGCCGGCTTCTTCTGCCTTATGATCGTGACCTTCCTCTTCCTCCGCTTCCGGATGGGCGTGACCGGCCGGCTCTTCGGAAAGCTTGAGCGGCTCCACGCCCTTGGTAAGTTCCACCACCGGCGCCTTTGTGCCGCTTGTGTCGATCAGCCGCTTCAGGAAGCCTTCGAATTCCAGGCCATTGACCAGCACCACATCCGCCTTGCTGACGGCGACGGCATCGGCCGGGCGCGGCTCATAGACATGGGCATCGCCATCCGGCCCGACCAGGGTGGTGATTTCGACACGGTCACCGCCAACGTTTTTGGCGAAATCGGCAATGATCGAGAAGCTCGCCACGACCTTGAGTTCGGCGGCGGACGCCTGCGCCATCAGAACCGGGGAGAGGGAAAGAAGGCTGACGCCCGTTGCTAGACGGAGGGTTTTGAACATGAAGGTTCTCCTTTTTTCGAACGCTGTTTTCAGGCCGCTCTGTGACGGCCGGAACCGAGAAGATCGCTGAGCACGCCGCGCGTGCCGACGAGGATGGAGAGCGCATAGATGACGCCCGCGGAAAGGATGATCGCAGGGCCTGATGGCAGCGACGCGTGATAGGACAAAAGCAGGCCCGCAAAGCAGGAAACCATGCCGATGCCGATGGAGATGAAGCACATGGGCGCGACGCGATTGGACCAGAAGCGGCTGGCGGCGGCGGGCAGCATCATCAGGCCGACCGACAGCAGCGTTCCCAGCGCCTGGAAGCCGCCGACCAGATTGAGCACGACGATGGCGAGGAAGAGGAAATGCACCGGGCTGCCCCAGTTGCTGACCGAACGCAGGAACAGGGGATCGAGGCATTCCGCCAGCAGCGCCCGCCAGAAGGTGATCATCACCAGAAGCGTCACGATGCAGATGCCGCCGATCAGGCCGAGCGCCTCATTGTTCAGCGCCAGCACCGTGCCGAACAGCACATGCATGAGATCGACGCTCGAACCGCGCCACGAGACGAGCAGCACGCCGAGCGCCAGTGAAATGAGATAGAAGGCGGCAAGCGAGGCGTCTTCCTTCTGGATAGTGAAGCGCGACACAGCACCCGCGCCCAGCGCGACCAGTAGGCCGACGGCCAGCCCGCCGATGGTCATGGGCAGGATTTCCAGCCCGTAGAACAGAAACCCGACCGCCGCCCCCGGCAGGATGGCGTGGGACATGGCGTCGCCTGTCAGGCTCATGCGGCGCAGCATCAGAAACACCCCGACCGGGCCGCAGCTGATGGCAAGGATCAAGGCACCGGCAAGCGCGCGCTGCATGAAGACATACTGGACGAAGGGTTGGATGAAGATATCAGCCATGGGCATTCAAATTCGCGTGTGAGTGGGCATGGGAATGGACGGATGCCGTTTGCGGACTTGCCCCGACTATTTGGGCCGAAGGCTCGTCGGCCGGCTCACACCAGGGTGCATTTTCCTCCCATGCCTCGTGGAAATGCCGCGCCTGCCGGATGTTCTCCGCCTTGAGGACATCGGCTGTCGTGCCCAGACCGACGAGCTTCCGGGCAAGGAACAGGGTTTGGGGAAAGTGCTGCCGCACCAATTGATGGTCATGAAGGACGGCCAGAACCGTGCGCCCCTCCGCCACCCATGATTTGATCAGCACCATAAGGTCGGCAACGGTGCGCTCGTCGACGGCGTTGAAGGGCTCGTCGAGCAGGATCAGCTGCGCATCCTGCAGCATGGCGCGGGCAAACAAAGCGCGCTGCATCTGGCCGCCGGACAACGAGTCGATATTGCGCCTCTCAAAACCGGAAAGCCCGACCGCTTCCATGACGCGGCCCATCGCCGCCCGGTCTGCGGGACGGTGGCGGCCGAGCAGGCCGCGTTTCGGCCAGAGACCAAGTGCCACCAGATCCCGCACCTGCGCCGGAAAGGAACGGTCGAGTTCCGATTGCTGTGGCAGATAGGCGACGGAAATACCTGAACTCAGCCGGCACTCGCCGCCGAGCGGCTTCAGAATGCCGGCAATGCCTTTCATCAGCGTCGATTTTCCAGAACCATTGGCGCCGACCACCGCAGTGAGCGAGCCTTTGGCGATATCGCCATTCAGATGATGCACCGCCGCGCGGCCGGCATATCCAAGTGTCAGGTTTTTGAAGGCAAGGCACGGATCGTTCATCGATCCCTCCGGGGCAGGATGTCATTCGATGACACCTAATATGTAATGTTATTACATTCGTCAAACGAATATGTAATGAAATAACATTAACTCTTGGAAAGATGACGTTGCGCTCTGTGCAAGCCACAGACCACCTCGCGTTGCGGGAGGTTTTTTTCTGTCGCCCGTTGACATGCGGTCAATATGTAATGTTATTACGTTACAAAATACGGACGGGGCAGCATTGAACCCGTCGTTTCCAGATCGTCCGCGTGTCCGCCGTGAGGTCCACGCGAGCGTTGCTAAAGAACGAGGTCCACATGTCAAAAAAACTTCCCGTCACCGTGCTTTCCGGCTTTCTGGGCGCCGGCAAGACGACGCTTCTCAATCATATTCTCGCCAATCGAGATGGTCTGCGCGTGGCGTTGATCGTCAATGACATGAGTGAGATCAATATCGACGCCGCGCTGGTGCGCGATGGCAGCGCCAATCTCTCCCGTACGGAAGAGCAGTTGGTGGAAATGACCAATGGCTGCATCTGTTGCACGCTGCGCGACGACCTGTTGACCGAGGTGCGGGCGCTGGCCGAACAGGGCCGTTTCGATTACCTGCTGATTGAATCCACCGGTATCGCCGAACCGCTGCCGGTCGCAGCAACCTTCGATTTTCGCGATGAAAACGGCCGCAGCCTTTCCGATGTCGCGCGTCTGGACACCATGGTGACGGTGGTGGATGCCGCCAATCTTCTCAAGGATTACGGTTCTTCCGATTTTCTGGCCGACCGGGGCGAAACGGCGGGCGAAGGTGACAACCGCACGATCGTCGATCTTCTGGTGGAGCAGATCGAATTTGCGGATGTCGTCGTCCTCAACAAGATCGGCACCGCCACGCCGGATGAGAGGGATGCCGCACGCAAGATCATCGTCGGGCTGAACCCGGATGCGAAACTCATCGAGGCCGATTTCGGCAAGGTGGCGCTGAAGGAGGTTCTGGGCACCGGCCGTTTCGATTTCGCCAGAGCCGAAGAACACCCCCTGTGGTTCAAGGAATTGCACGGCTTCAAGGATCACATTCCCGAAACCGAGGAATATGGCATCCGCTCCTTCGTCTATCGCGCCCAAAAGCCGTTTGACCCCGTACTGTTCCAGCGCTTCATCGACCGCGCCTGGCCGGGGGTGGTGCGCGCCAAAGGCTTCTTCTGGCTGGCAACGCGTCCGCGTTATGTCGGCGAGATCAGTCAGGCCGGCGCATTGGTCCGCACCGGCAGGATGGGCCTCTGGTGGTCCGCCGTGCCTAGGGAGCAATGGCCGCGCGAAAAGCAGTTTCTGGATATGATGAAGCCCTATCTCGACCCGGTCTTCGGTGACCGGCGACAGGAAATCGTCTTCATCGGCTCCGATCCGATGAGCGAGGCACGCATCCGCGCGCAGCTCGATGCCTGCCTTATCGATACCGAAGCATTCACGCCGGATGTATGGCGGCACCTGCCGGACCCCTTCGCCAGCTGGGACAGGCAGGCAGCCTGATTGACTCCACCGCCCGCATTTTAGCCGAGCGGATGCGTCTTCCGCCTTCTCCCCGCCGGGGAGAAGGTCGCGGCAGCGGGTTGTGGGGGCAAGCTCTTCGCAAATCTCTGCTTGCCCCTCATCTGACCCTTCGGGCCATCTTCTCCCCGGCGGGGAGACGAAAGGGAACACCCTCTCGCGAAAATAAACAATTGAAATACTACAGAAAATTCAGCGTTACCAACGCCAGCACAAGATAACGCCCGACCTTGGCGATGGTGACCAGCAGCAGAAACACCGGCAGCGGCTCCTTCATGATGCCGGCGGCAACCGTCAGCGGATCACCGATCAGCGGCGCCCAGCTGAGCAGCAGGGACCATTTGCCATAACGACGATACCAGTTCTGCGCGCGCTCCAGCGCCGCCTCCCCGATCGGAAACCAGCGTTCACGCCGAAAGCGCTCAATGCCGCGGCCGAGCAGCCAGTTGGCAAAGGAGCCTGCAACATTGCCGGCGCTGGCCACGGCGACCAATAGCCAGACAGGCTGGGATTTAAGAAGGATGAGGCCCGCCAGTGCCGCCTCCGACTGCATGGGCAGAATGGTCGCCGCGATAAACGCCGTTACAAACAAACCCGCATATACTGCCAGATCGGCCATTGCCCGCCCTTCATCATCCGCGAATCTCACGGTCTTTGCCGAAGTGCCGGATGACGCCCCCGGCGTCAAGCGGGCTACATTTCACATGGCCTTACAGCACATCGGCGGCAATGGCCTGAACCACATCATGGCGGGCTACATCCAGCAGCGCCTTATGAACCGACAATTGCCGAGTCTTGCCCGATGCGGACAGAATGAGGATTACGGTTTCCTTCGGCGGGCAATTCGGCAGCGCGCAGGAAATCTCGTGGACGGAGACGATGTCGTCTTCTGAAAGGAACAGCAGTTCACGCGTCCAGTCCTTCATGATGCGGGCCTGCGAGACGATCGCGGAGCCGCTGCGCGCAAGCGGATTCGTTTTTACCGTCATCGGAATGCCTTCCGCCCCGCCTGCGAGGCCAATGTATCGAACAGATCGCGGATCGGCTGCTGCGGCATATCCATGCCGATCAGGACGATGCGCGTTGCGCGGTTGCCATCCGGCCAGCTTTCCAACCGGGTCAGTGGATAAAGCCGATGCTGCACCGCATGGGCGACAACCGGCCGCTCGGGGTCATCCGTCGCACCGAAAATTCCCTTGAGCCGCAACAGGCCGGAATGCACATTGCTGGTGACGAGTTCAAGAAAAGTGACAATCGCCTGCGGATCCAAAGCGCCGTCAAAGGTGAGATCGAAGGCCTCGACCCCGACACCATGGCGGTTGATATCGTGCTGATGGGCGGAATGAAGGCTCAGCCTGTCGGCCGCCAACCATCCCGGTGCATCCTCCGGCTTGCCGCGCAGCGAATAATCCGATGCCTTAAATAACGACATCAGGTCGAAGCCGGCCGCATTACGGTCATGAAACGACGCCGCAGGATTGAGATCGGCGATGCTTTCGCGGTCAATAGCCGCAGCATCCGCAAGATCGGTTTTCGTCAGGACGACGTGGTCGGCAAAGGCAAGCTGTTTCCAGCCCTCGATAAAACTGTCGAGCATCGCGGGGCCGGCGACAACGTCGAAAGCCGTCACCACGCCTGAAAGATGGAAATGCCGGGCGACAATGTGATCACGCAGGCCAAGCGCCGGCGTGCCGCCGGCGATCAGGCTGTTGATGATCGGTGCGGGATCGGCAAGGCCGGTGGTTTCGATAACGACGCGCGATACACCAGGCACCACCCCTTCCAGAAAGGCCTGATGCAGCTCGTAAAGCGAGGTGCGGATATCGCTGGTGGCGGTACAGCAGATGCAGCCCGTCGTCGTTCTGAAATATCGTTCAGAACCCGTCCGAACCAGACCGTGATCGATGGGCACCGCGCCGAATTCATTGACGATGACAGCGGCATCACCCATGGCCGGCTCAGCCAGAAGCTCGTTCAGCAACGTCGTCTTGCCCGCCCCCAGAAAACCCGTCAGCAGGGTGACCGGCACCGTGCTGACGGATGGCGCGACGGTTGGGTCGTCCCTGCGCTCCACCGCCTTCTTCCGCTTCATTCCGAACACTTCAGCACCTTCGCTATCCATAAAATTCACGGCACCATAATACGTAATGTAATAACATATCAATGACGATTACGGGATTTCCGGCGAGAGCAATTCCCTTATGCCGGATAAGAAAATGTCATGGCCACATGCTCCCAACTCTCGGGCGCATGAAAAAACCACGGAACGAAGGAAATGGAATAATAAATCCGTTTCCTTCACTTTCGTTTTAATCGTTCCACGTTCTCTTGCATTTTCGTTAGAGTTCGCTTTTAATCGGTAGTGCTAATACAGGAAAGATCACCCGCAGCCGGATCGAGGAGGATAGGCTGCAATTAAGGGGCTGTATCTTTTACTGTTTTCATAATGGGAGGAATCACCTTGAAAAAACTCAGCTACCGCCTCGCCGCGGCATCCGCGCTTTCGTTTTTTGTCACATCGAATGCATATGCAGTAACGGAAATCCAGTGGTGGCACGCCATGACCGGCGCCAATAACGAGGTCGTGGATACGCTGGCGAAAGAGTTCAACGAGAGCCAGAAAGATTACAAGATCACGCCCGTCTTCAAGGGCACCTATCCGGAAACCTTGAATGCCGGCATTGCCGCCTTCCGCGCCAAGCAGCCGCCCGCGATCATTCAGGTCTTCGACGCCGGCTCGGGTGTGATGATGGGTGCCGCCGGCGCCATCAAGCCGGTGGCGGATGTTCTGAAGGAAGGCGGTTATACCTTCAACAAGGACGAATATCTGGCCGGCATCGTCGCCTATTATTCCAAGCCTGACGGCACCATGCTGTCCTTCCCCTATAATTCGTCATCGCCGATCCTCTATTACAACAAGGATGTCTTCCAGAAAGCCGGCCTCGATGCCGCCAACCCGCCGAAGACATGGCCGGAAGTTTTCGAAGCCGCCAAGAAGATCAAGACCAGCGGTGCCGCCCAATGCGGTTTCACCTCCACATGGCTCACCTGGATTCAGACTGAAAACTTCGCCGCGTGGAACAACGTTTCCTATGGCAGTAATGAAAACGGGCTTGGCAGCACCGATGTGAAGCTTGCCGTCAACGCGCCGCTCTTCGCTGAACACTTCCAGGCGATTGCCGATCTGGCGAAAGACGGCGTCTTCCGTTACGGCGGCCGCACTTCGGAAGCCAAGCAGCTGTTCATGTCCGGTGAATGCGGCATCCTGACCGAATCCTCCGGCGGCCTTGGCGATATCGTCAAGACTGGCATGAATTACGGTATCGGCCAGCTTCCCTATTATGAGGGCCATGGTCCGCAGAACACCATTCCGGGCGGCGCGAGCCTCTGGGTCTTCGGTGGCAAGAGCGATGCCGAATATAAGGGTGTGGCCGAATTCTTCCATTTCCTTTCCCAGACCAAGATTCAGGCACGCCTGCATCAGGTCTCCGGCTATATGCCGGTGACGATCGCGGCCTATGAGGAAACCAAGAAATCCGGCTTCTACGACAAGAACCCCGCCCGCGAAACGCCGCTGCTGCAGATGATGGGCAAGCCGCCGACGGAAAATTCCAAGGGCGTTCGTCTCGTGAACCTGCCGCAGGTGCGCGACATCATGAACGAGGAGTATGAGGCGATGCTGGCCGGCAAGCAGGACGCAAAGACGGCGCTCGACAAGATTGTCACGCGCGGTGATGCGGCCATCAAGCAGGCCATCGGCAACTAAACGATCCCTGCCCCCGCCCGCATCCTTATCCGGTGCGGGCGGCACTCCCATCTCATCAGGAGATCGCCGTGCAAAGCGTCGTATTCCCCAACAAGATCCTGCCCTATCTGCTGGTCGCACCGCAGATCATCCTCACGGTGATCTTTTTCTTCTGGCCTGCAAGCCAGGCGCTCTACCAGTCGACCATGCGCGAGGACGCCTTCGGGCTGAGCAGCAATTTCGTCGGGCTGGCCAATTTTTCCGCCGTACTTTCAGACGAGAGCTATCTGAACTCGCTGCAGGTCACGGTCATCTTCAGCATCCTGACCGCACTCGTCTCCATGGGGCTGGCGCTGCTTCTGGCAACGGCGGCGGACCGCGTGGTGCGCGGCAAGGGCTTTTACCGCACCATGATGATCATGCCTTACGCCGTCGCGCCCGCCGTGGCCGGCATGTTGTGGCTGTTCATGTTCAACCCGGCCATGGGAACCTTCTCCTATATCCTGCGCCGTAACGGCATCATGTGGGATCCGCTGCTCAACGGCAACCAAGCCATGCTGCTGGTCGTCGCGGCCGCTGCGTGGAAACAGATCAGTTACAATTTCCTGTTTTTTGTCGCAGGCTTACAGGCAATTCCTAAATCATTGCTGGAGGCAGCCTCCATTGACGGCGCGCGTGGTGCGCGACGCTTCTGGACCATCGTTTTCCCGCTGCTTGCGCCGACAACCTTCTTCCTGCTGGTCGTCAACACTGTCTACGCCTTCTTCGATACCTTCGGCATCATCCATGCCGTCACCGGCGGCGGGCCTGCAAAGGCCACGGAAACGCTGGTCTACAAGGTCTATAATGATGGCTTCGTGAACCTCAATCTCGGCTCTTCCGCCGCGCAATCCGTCATCCTGATGGTGATCGTCATCGCGCTCACCGCCTTCCAGTTCCGCTTCGTCGAGAAGCGCGTGCATTACGGCTGAGGATTTCCCATGATTGAAAATCGCCCCGTCGCACGCGTGATCGCCCATCTGATGCTGGTACTCGGCATCATCATCGTGGCCTTCCCGATCTATTACACCTTCGTCGCCTCCTCGATGACGTCGAACGACATCATCCGCCCGCCAATGTCGCTGCTGCCCGGCGGCCATCTCGGTGAAAACTATACCGACGCCATGGTCGGAGGCGTCGAGCGTGTCGTCGGCGTCAGCCTCGAGCGGCTGCTGTTCAACAGCTTCGTCGTGGCGCTCGCCATCGCCATCGGCAAGATCGTCATCTCTTTCCTGTCGGCCTTCGCCATCGTCTTCTTCCGCTTTCCCTTCCGCATGGGCTTTTTCTGGATGATCTTCATCACGCTCATGCTGCCGGTGGAAGTGCGTATCCTGCCCACCTACAAGGTCATCGTCGATTTAGGCCTGATCGACACCTATGCGGGGCTGACGCTGCCGCTGATGGCTTCCGCCACGGCAACATTCCTGTTCCGGCAGTTCTTCCTGACCATTCCCGGTGAAATGGTCGAGGCGGCGCGTATCGATAATGCCGGCCCGTTCCGCTTCATGCGCGATATCCTGCTGCCGCTGTCGAAAACCAATATCGCCGCTCTGTTCGTAATCCTGTTCATCTATGGCTGGACCCAATATCTCTGGCCGCTGCTCGTGACCAACGACGCCAAGATGAACACGATCATCATCGGCCTCAAGCGCATGGTGGATTTCACCGATGCCTCGACGCCCTGGAATTATGTGATGGTGACGGCGATCCTCGCCATCATCCCCCCTGTTATCGTTGTGGTGCTGATGCAGCGCTGGTTCGTCAAAGGTTTGGTGGAGACCGAGAAGTAATGGCAAAAATTGCGCTGAAAGACGTCCGCAAGGTTTATGGCGGCAATGTCGAGGCCATCAAGGGCGTATCGATGGACATCGCCGACGGCGAGATGATCGTGCTCGTCGGCCCCTCCGGCTGCGGAAAATCCACCCTGTTGCGAATGATTGCCGGACTGGAGGGCATTTCGGGCGGCCAGATCATAATCGGTGATCGCGTCGTCAACGATCTCGAACCATCCGACCGCGACATCGCCATGGTGTTCCAGAATTATGCGCTTTATCCGCATATGACGGTGCGGCAGAACCTTGCCTACGGCCTGAAGAACCGCAACACGCCGAAGGACGAGATCGATCGGCGTATCACCGAGGCGGCCAAGGCGCTCGAAATCGAACAGTTCCTGGAGCGCAGGCCGCGCCAGCTTTCCGGCGGCCAGCGCCAGCGCGTCGCCATGGGCCGCGCCATCGTGCGCAAGCCGGCAGCCTTCCTGTTCGACGAGCCGCTCTCCAACCTCGACGCCAAGCTGCGCGTGCAGATGCGCGTCGAAATCCGCCGCCTGCAACGCTCGCTCGCCACCACCAGCGTCTACGTGACCCATGACCAGATGGAGGCCATGACGCTGGCAGACCGGCTGGTGGTGCTGAATGCCGGCCGCATCGAGCAGATGGGCACGCCGATCGAGCTTTACGAAAAACCGGCCACCACCTTCGTCGCCACCTTCATCGGCTCCCCCTCCATGAACCTGCTCAACCACGGCACGGCGACGGCCAACGGCTCTTCCGGTTGGTCGGTGCAGGGAACCACTGCACTGCCGCAGGGCGTCGCCACGCTCGGCATCCGCCCCGAAGATATCACCCTTGCCGATGAAGCCCCCGCGGATGCCGCCTTCACCGGCACCGTACAGGTGGACGCCGTGGAACTGGTGGGTGCGGAAAGTTATGTGCACGGATCCTTCGCCGATGGCACTGCGATCGTTTTCCGCGTCCACGGCCGTTCGCAGTTGCGCATCGGCGAGACGCTGCGGATCGCCGCACAGGCAAAGGATTTCCACCTGTTCGATGCGGCGGGGACGCGGATTTAGGCTGGTCAAAGAAACGGGACACCCGCCACTCGGCGGGTGCTCGCGCCATCGCTGGAACCTTCAGCGGCTCCTTACCAGACAAGTTCCACCTGCGGCCGACCGTTGGAGGTTTTCTCCACCGTCCGGCCGGATGTATCGACGTTGCAGTGAACCCGCTGCCGGAAGGCGGAAAAGCTTTCGAAAGTCACCACATCCACCGGATCGTCGAGATGCAGGGTCAGCCGGTAGCGTTCGGGATCGCCGCCGAGCGCCTGTACGCCCAGCACCGAAGCCACGAAGGGCTGGCCTAGATAAAAGCCTTCCACCCTTGAGCCCAGAAGGTAGGGGTTGAAGGCGGGGCGGTTGCCGGCTGATGCGTGGAGGGTATTCCAGTCGCGGAAGCCATATTGCGCGGCGATGAGTTCCAGCGCTTTCGAATGGGTGATTGCCTGTCCCTCGCCTTCGAGAGCGGCGCGCAGGCGTTTCGCCTGTTCCTTCAGCCCCTCAAGCGCGGGAAGCGGTTTGGACACGTACATAACGGTTCTCCAACATGCGCATGCCGAATGTTCCGAAGGGGGTCCGCGTTGCCATCGACGACATGCAAAACATGGGGATGACCGTTATTCTGAAAAGAGCTTCACCAGGGGCGCAAACGCCTGCGGACGGCCGGGGCTCTTCTGCCCGTGGCCGTCCCTATAGCCGATATGACGCCGCCCGTCAAAGGCGGCGCAGCATCGAACCGTGATCAGAAGCGATAGGTAATACCCGCGCCGATCAGCCAGGGATCGAGCTTGGCCTTGCCGCTGATCGGCGTGCCACCCAATTCGGCGGTCCAGTCGGTCTTCAGGAAGATCTTCTTCACGTCGAAGTTCACGCCCCAATGCTCGTCCAGCATATAGTCGAAACCGACCTGCACAGCAGCACCGAGCTTGTTCTTCACGTCGAGATTGCTGAAACCGGGCTTTTCCGACTGGTTGTAGAACAGCGAATAGTTCACGCCCGCGCCGATATAGGGTTTGAAGGCGCCGAAATCGGTGAAGTGATATTGCAGCGTCAGCGTTGGCGGCAGCAGCCATGTCTTGCCCACTGGCGTTCCGGCGAGCACGCCCTCGCCGTTGATCTTGGCGTAGGTGGTACCAAGGATAAGCTCGGCGGCGATATTCGGGGTGAAGAAATAGCTGATGTCGAGTTCCGGGATCACGGTGTCCGAATAGGACAGGCCCGCGCCCGGCACACCGTCGACGCTGCCGCTGTCATTGGTGATGACGCCGAGGCCGCGCACGCGCAGCATCCACGGGCTTGCCGCGGCAATCGCCTCTTCGGCGGTGGGCGCCGGCGCTGCCGGGGCCAGATCGGCCGCCATGGCATTGGCGGATATCAGCGTGGCCGCAACACCAGCCATGACACTGGCAAGCAAAGCGGTTTTTCTGTTTCTGTTCGTCATTCCATCTCTCCTATAGCGCACCGCAGCCGGGCAAGTCCCCGGAAACCGGCTGATGACGGCGGGTCTGGCGAATCTTCGCTTGGCCGCAACCGCTTGGGAGCCAGTATGACAACGGGAAAGGCAGGCCGATTGAGATGGATCAAACCGGCGTGCCGATCACGCAAGGGAGCTGATAACCGGCACGCATTGTGACAATTGCGCAACAAAACCGTCCGGCGATCGAGCAGCGGTGCACGCCGCACCCGGCACATGCTCGGAAAATACAAAAAAGGCCCGCATCAGCAGGCCTTTTTCAGTGCATCACCTCTCTCACGCGGTCTGGGGCGTGAGGCTCGCGGAACCGGGCTTGCGCAGAAGCAGAACCGATACGGCCGCGATCATGCACATCAGACCGGCAATCTGCAGCGCGGGCATATAGGTGTCGAAGTCGCTCTTGAAGAAACCGGCGCCAAAGGCGGCGGTGGCGGCTCCCAGCTGGTGGCCGGCAAAGACCCAGCCGAAAACGAGACCGGCCTTTTCGCGACCGAAATTCTCGGCGGCAAGCTTCACCGTCGGCGGCACGGTCGCCACCCAGTCCAGCCCGTAGAAGACGGCAAAGACCGAAAGTTCCACGAAGCTGAACCCTGAAAAGGAAAGGTAGAGCAGGGACAGGCCGCGCAGACCGTAGAACCAGAACAGCAGGAAGCGATTGTCGAACCGGTCGGAAAGCCAGCCGGCGAAGATCGTGCCGAAGAAATCGAAGATGCCGATTACCGCCAGTGTGCCCGCCGCCGTCACCGCTGCCATGCCGAAATCACCGCAGATTGAAATCCAGTGTGTCTGGATAAGACCGTTGGTCGAAAGCCCGCAGACAAAAAATGTGCCGAAAAGCACCCAGAAGACCGGGTTGCCCGATACGCTCTTCAGCGTCACCAGCGGCGATAGCAATGTGGCGAGAAGATTGTGATCCTGCTTGACCGGCTTTGCCACCACGGTCTCGCCATAGGCCGGCAGGCCGACATCGGCAGGATGGTCGCGCATCAAAAGCAGGACGAGAACCATGGCCGTGGCAATTACCGCCACGGACAGGGTAAGGGCGGTTCGCCAGCCATAGGCTTCCGTCAGCGCCGCCAGCAGCGGCAGAAAGACCAGCTGGCCAGTGGCATTGCTCGCCGTCATGAGGCCGATCACCAATCCGCGACGCTTGGAAAACCAGCGAGCCGCCACGGTGGCGCCCAATACCAGGGCGGTCATGCCGGTGCCGACACCGATCACCACGCCCCAGAGCAGCAGCAATTGCCATACCTCGGTCATGAAAAAGGAGGCGACGATGCCGCCCATGATCAGGGCGAGCGCGGTGGACACCACCTGCCGGACGCCGAAATGATTCATGAAGGCGGCGGCAAAAGGCCCAAGCAGGCCGAAAAGCACCAGCCTGACGGCCATAGCGGAGGAAATATCGGCAATATCCCAGCCGAATTCCTGATGCAGCGGCTGGATCATCACCCCTGCAGATCCCATCGCACCGGCGGTGGCCAGCATGGTCAGAAAGGTGGTTGCGGCAACGAGCCAGCCATAATGCAGATTTCTGCTGGCCATCCAGCTGGCGAGGCGTGTGGAGAGCATGTTCAAATTCCCTTTCCAGCGGCCGTGGCCGATATTTTACGGGTATATACCCTATATTGCGGGCAGATACCCGCATGTCCCCAAAAATTACAGGGCTGCGAGCAGTTCCTGCAATTGTGCTGTCTTTTCGGGCCCAAGCCGGGCCTCGATTTCATCCTGTACCCCATCCCAGAGCGGCGCACCCGCCTTCAGGATCGCGTGTCCTTCCGTCGTCACCGTCAGCATCGCTTCCCGCTGATCCTCGCCATGGCCGATGGCCACCAGACCCATACGAGCCAGCACCTTGGCATTGCGGCCAACGGTGGAGCGATCCAGTTCCACCCGCGCGGCCAGATCGGTTAGCGAGACGGGCGCGGTGCGGTTGATGTTCCGCAGCAGGCTGAACTGACCGATATTGACGCCAAGCGGCGCCAGGGCCTCGTCATAATAGGACGAGACCTTACGGGATGCTTTGCGCAACAGGATGCAGTGGCAACTATCGTTTGGCATTTGTCTCGGGTATATACCCGTAAATTTTTGCGCGCAAGAGGTGCTCGGGAATTATCGGCGGGCAAGGGCCACCTCCCTTGGCCATATAGCAGAAACAATAAACCCCGGCTTTGGGCCGGGGTTTGATATCAGCAGCGAGGTTCGTTCAGGCAGAGAGCCTGCGGCCGCTTGCCACCAGCAGACCGGCAGCGCCTTCCAGCCAGCCGGCTTTCAGTTCCAGCGCCAGGAAACGGCTGCGCTCGAACGGGCCGGGCATGATGAGATGCTGGGCCTTGTCGGCGAAGAAGCCGAAACGTTCGTAATAAGGGGCGTCGCCAACCAGAAGAACGGCGCCGTGGCCGCGCTTGGTGGCTTCGCCAATGGCGGCACGCATCAGCGCCGAGCCGATGCCCTTGCCCTCATGGGCGGCATCGACAGCCAGCGGGCCGAGCAGCAGCGCTTCGACGGCGCGACCTTCGCGGGAGATACCGGCCTCGACATTCCACAGGCGCACCGTGCCGATGACATGGCCATCCTCATCGCGGGCGACGAGTGCCAGACCTTCGGCCGGAACGCGACCGGCGCGCAGCTTCTCGGAAGACTTGCGGCGGCGGCCGGCGCCCATGGCGCGGTCCAGCAGGTTCTCACGGGCGACGACATCGCCCGGATTTTCCTGATCGACATGAAATGTCTGCGGTGTGAAAAATGCCCGTACCGAATTCAAAAGAGCGGCCATCCTTGGCCTCCCGTCACACTACCGCCCACACGCGGCCCTTGATAAAAAAATGGTGGAGCCGTTCCGGCCCGCCGACACGCTTTCCTCGGCTGGAAGAGGTGCAGCAAGCAGGGATTTGCGCATCAGCACAATCGGCAAAGCCGGAACGGAAGCTTGGTCGAGACGCCGCCCTGCTCAGCGGACGGCGTTCGGATCAGATGATGTAAGCCTTCAGCGGCTCGAAGCCATTGAAGGCAACGGCCGAATAGGTCGTCGTATAGGCGCCGGTGCCTTCGATCAGAACTTCGTCGCCGATGGTCAGCGAGACCGGCAGCGGGTACATGTTCTTTTCATACAGCACATCGGCGCTGTCGCAGGTCGGGCCGGCCAGAACGCAGGGCTCCATCTCGTCCTGGTCGCGCTCGGTGCGGATCGGGTAACGGATAGCCTCATCCATCGTCTCGGCGAGACCGCCGAACTTGCCGATGTCGAGGAACACCCAGCGGTGGTTGTCGTTGTCGGACTTGCGCGACACGAGAACAACTTCCGCCTTGATGACGCCGGCATTGCCGACCATGCCGCGGCCCGGCTCGATGATCGTCTTCGGGATCTGGTTGCCGAAGTGCTTGCGCAGCGCCGTGTCGATCGCCTGACCGTATTCTTCGGCAGCCGGAACGTCGCGCAGGTACTTGGTCGGGAAACCACCACCCATGTTGACCATCTGCAGGTGGATGCCCTGCTTGGCAAGCGAAGCGAAGACGCGCTTGGCATCGGCCAGCGCCGCATCCCATGCGTCGAGATTCATCATCTGCGAACCGACGTGGAAGGATACGCCGTAGGATTCGAGGCCGAGCTGATGTGCATAGACCAGAACGTCGACAGCCATCTGCGGCACGCAGCCGAACTTGCGCGACAGCGGCCATTCGGCGCCTTCGCCATCCGTCAGCACGCGGCAGAACACGCGTGCGCCGGGAGCGGCACGGGCAACCTTCTCGACTTCCTCGTGGCTATCAACGGCGAAGAGATCGATGCCGAGCGCATGAGCGCGTGCAACATCGCGTTCCTTCTTGATGGTGTTGCCGAAGGAGATACGGTCGGAAGTCGCACCCGCATCAAGCGCCATCTGGATTTCAGCCACGGAGGCGCAATCGAAGTTGGAGCCGAGCGAAGCGAGCAGCTTCAGGATTTCGGGAGCCGGGTTTGCCTTGACGGCGTAATAGATGGCGCTGTTCGGCAGGGAGTGCCGGAAAGCGTTGAAATTGTCGCGCACGACGTCGAGATCAACCACGAGGCAAGGGCCTTCGGGACGTCGGGTCTTGATGAAGTCGAGAATGCGTGCAGTCGTCATCGATATATTCCCTGTTAAACCGACTTCGGAAAAATCCGAAGGACAAAGGACGCTCGAGATATGCATACGAATCAGCCGGTGGAGGCGCAGACTCGATAGCATACGCTCAAGGCGCGAATGTGAACGACGCCCTGCCAGAGCATCATTCGGCTTTGTCTGCCATCGATTGGAGGGAATGACCCGACCGCACTTCAGGCAATGATGGTGTGCCTCTTCAGTACCCCGGCTGATGGAAAGCCGGCAGAGAACCAGAAAGGCCCGCACCGTCGTTGCTTCATATGTCCTCGCATTTCCCGGTTGGCCGGAATAGCGACTGGAGGGGTTAGTTCCAGGTACCTTACCTAAATCCTCACCACATCGAGGACTCGGCGGACACACATGGGCACGTGCGACTTTGGGCAGCACGGGAGATAAGAATATTCGCAGTCATAATCAAGAGGAATTTTTCACCAAAGAGCGGATTTTTTCAGCAGTGAATTAAGGGTTGAACAGTGACATGCGCACGTTCAATTATATGGAACGAACCGGAGGATTTTCATGGACACGCTGACCCGCATCCGCGCCTTTATCGATGTTGTCGAAGCTGAGGGGTTTTCCGCCGCGGCGCGCAAGACCGGGCGCTCCAAGGCGCTTCTGTCCAAATATGTGCGGGAACTGGAAGATGATCTCGGCGCACTGCTCCTCAACCGCACCACCCGGCAGTTCTCGCTGACGGAAGCCGGTCATACCTATTACCGCACCGCTTCCGATATTCTGAAGGAGATCGATAACCTCGCCGATCTGGTGCGTGAAAAGAATGCCGATCTGAAGGGGAAGCTCAAAATTTCCGTTCCCCGCACCTTCATCGATGCCGATGTCGGCCAGAGCCTGATCGATTTTGCCAAGGAAAATCCGGAACTGTCGCTGGAAATCGTTGCGGAAGACCGATTCGTCGACCTGATCGAGGAAGGTTTCGATCTCGCGGTTCGAATCACCCGGCTGGAAGATTCGGGCCTCATTGCCCGCAAGCTTTCCGATTTCCGGGTCTATGCGGTGGCGACGGCGGATTTCGTGGCGCAACACGGGCCGCTAGACGGCCCGCAGGATTTCTCCCGCGTGCCTTTCATCATCGACACCAATACGCGTTTTCATAATACAGTGCGGTATCTGGAGCCGGATGGCGGCTCGAATTCGGTCACCATCAGCGGGCCGATCGAGGTCAACAGCCCGCAGGCGACGTTGCGCGCGGCGCGCGCCGGTCTCGGCATCGCCTTGGTGCCGGATTTCATCGCCAGACCCTACATCCAGTCCGGTGAGCTGGTGACGCTGTTCGACGATTATATTTCCAAGGACAGGGGCATTTATGCGGTCTATCCGCATCGCCGCTACCTGCCCGCCAAGGTGCGGAGCTTTGTCGATTATCTCTCGGCGTGGTTCAGGAAGAACGGGTAACCCATCAAATGAAACGCCCGCCTTGCGGCGGGCGTCGGTGTTGGCTGAAAGTCAGATCAGAACGGCGAATCCGGGAAGTAGAACTGCTCGGCATTGTCCTTGGTGATCAGGGTCGCATCGAGGATATACTCACCCGCAACCGGGACCTGATCGTAGAAATGCCCGGCCGTCAGCTGCATGGCTGTCGCCACCATTGCCGGCGGATAGAGCACGTCGACCGGCACCAGCTTGTCGCCGTCCATGACCTTCTTGATCATGTCCTTGGAACCGGCGCCCGCAACGATATACTTGATGTCGGTACGTTTCGCCTGCTGGATAGCCTCCAGCACGCCGATTGCCATGTCGTCATCCTGACACCAGACCACGTCGATCTTCTTGTACTTGGTCAGATAGTCCTGCATCACACGGAAGGCGTCGTCGCGGTTCCAGTTGCCATATTGCCGGTCGAGAACCTTGACGCTGGAACCGGCAATACCCTTGTCGAAACCATCCTGGCGCTGCTGGTCGATCGGGATCGGCAGGCCGCGAATGACCACGACTTCGGCATCCGGCGTCGTCTTCTTGATGTATTCGCCCGCCACCTGGCCAAGCGCGGGGTTGTTGCCGGCAACGTAGAGATCGCGGATCGAATTGTCGTTGACGCTCGGCGCACGGTCAACGAGCGCGACGAAGGTGCCCTTGTCCTTGATCTCCTTGATGGCGTTGACCAGCGGATCTGGATCGGATGGCAGCACGACAAGCGCGTCAAGCCCCTGCACGGCAAGATCCTGAAGCGCGTTCGCCTGATTGGCGGCATCCGGCGACGTCTTGACAATGACGTTGAGCCCCGGATGCTCCTGCATCAGCAGCTTCGCCACACGCTCGGCATGATAGACGACGCCTGCCGTCCAGCCATGGTCGGCCGCCGGAATGGACACGCCGATGGTGACCTTCTTGTCCTGTGCGTGTACTGAACCCGCAAGCACCGTGGCCAGCGCGGCAAAGGCCACGCCGATGAATTTACTACGCATAGTCTCTTTCCTCCCAAGACCGGGGCGTTCCTCCTTCAACCGCGCGTGCCCCACATCGCGCGGCGTGATACGTCACCTGCGGCTGAGCGAACGCTGCACCAGCATGGCGATGATGATGATCGCGCCCTGAATGGCGCCGATCAGATATTCGCTGACGAAGTTCGACAGGATCATGATATTGCCGACGATCTCCAGAATGAAGGCGCCGCAGATGGTACCCCAGATGCGCCCTACCCCGCCTCTCAGCGCCGTGCCGCCGACGACGACGGCGGTGATCGCCTGCAGCTCCCACAACATGCCTGTCGTGGCCGAGGTGGAGGCAAGACGCGGCACATAAAGCAGCACCGCAACGGCGACGCAGAGCCCCTGCACCACATAAGCGATGGTGCGGACCCGTGCGACCGAAATGCCGGAGTAACGCGCCACATCCTCACTGGAGCCGACGGCCGTGAGATGCCGGCCATAGCGGGTGCGATAGAGCACGAAGGCGGCTATTGCGGCGGTGACGAAGATGACGATGACAGGCACCGGCACACCAAAGATATTACCGAAATAGACCGGGCGATAAAGCGTCTGGATTTCCGGGTTGCGCAGCGTGATCGCGCCGCCCTGCGACAGCCACGTGGTCAAGCCGCGATAAATGCCCATGGTGCCGAGCGTGGCGATGAAAGGTTCGATGCGGCCGATGGTAGTGATGAGGCCGTTTGTCAGCCCGCAGGCAGCGCCGATGGCGAGCGCCAGCGCCATGGCGGTAAGCAGCATCAAAAGCGGACTGGCGATGACACCGCTATTCATGAACAGGATCATCAGGCTGGCGACAAATGCGACCATGGCGCCGACCGATAGATCAAGCCCGCCTGACGTGATGACATAGGTGGCCCCGAGCGCGATGATGGCGATGAAGGCGCTGCGGGTGACGACATTCAACAGATTGTCGATGCCGATGAAATTGGGATTGGCGATGGTGCCGAGAACCAGCAGCAGGGCCAGCGCCACGAAAGGCGCAACCGCTCGCAGGTCCCAGTCCTTCGAGGTCTTCGGCGTTTTGCCGTTATCAAATGCGGCCTCAGTCATGTTTTCCCTCAGTTTCTTTATCAGGCCATATTTCCCGCGACACGGGCGCTCAGGCAGGTTCCTGCGTATGAACGCCCGTCGCCAGCGCCACGATGTCGTTTTCAGTCATGCGCTCACCGGTCACCTCACCGACGATCCGGCCCGAACGCATCACAAGAATACGATCGCAGATGCCGATCAGCTCCGGCATTTCCGAGGAAACGACGATGATCGAGCGCCCCTCATCCGCGAGCTTGGCGATAAAGCGGTAGATTTGCTCCTTGGTGCCGATGTCGATGCCCCGTGTCGGTTCGTCGATGATGACGATGGAGGGATCGAGGAGCATCATCTTGGCAAGCAGCAGCTTCTGCTGGTTGCCGCCGGAGAGCTGGCCCGCAAGCAAATCCTTGCGGCCAGTGCGAATATCGAAGTCGCGCACCGCATCATCGAGCGCCGCCGTTTCGCGCCGCGTGTCGATCTGGAACATCCGGCTGAATTTCTTGAGCGAGGCCAGTGTCAGGTTGATCCGCAGATCCTTGCCAAGCAGCAGCCCCTTGCCCTTGCGGTCCTCGCTCAGATAAACGATGCCGGCCTTCAGGCTGTCTTCCGCCTTTGCGAAATGCACCGGCCTGCCGTGATGCCGCACGGTTCCCCGCCCGGCGCGCAGGCCGAGTATTCCTTCCATGAGTTCCGTTCTGCCGGCGCCAACGAGACCGGCAAAACCGAGAATTTCGCCCCTGCGCAGGCTGAAACCGGCATCCTGAGCATACCCCGGAACGGTAAAATGCTCCACCTGCAGAACCGGCTCGTGCTCGCCGCCGGCGGCGCGGTCCGGATAAAGCTTGGCTACGTCGCGCCCCACCATGAGCCGCGCCATATCGGCAGGCTCCAGCGCCGATGCCGGATGGGAGGCGATCAGCTTGCCGTCACGCAGAACCGTCACCCGGTCGGCAATCTCCTTCACTTCCGGCAGACGATGCGAAATGTAAAGCACGGCCACGCCCTTTGCCCGGATGTCCCTGATGACATTCAGCAGTGCATCCGTTTCGATGGGCGTAAGGCTCGCCGTCGGCTCATCGAAAATGACCACGCGATGCGGCACGAGCAGAACGCGGGCGATCTGCACCAGCTGCCGCTGGGCAATCGACAGGCTGCCGACAATGGCGTCCGGATCGATCGTACCGCCAAGATCGGCGATCGCCTTGCGGGCGCCGGCGCGCATGGCGCGGTCGTCCACCATGGCGCCCCTGCGTACTTCGCGGCCGAGATAAATGTTCTGCGCCACCGTCAAATCGGGCGCCAGCAATATTTCCTGATGCACGAGAACAATGCCGCGATGTTCAGCATCCACGGGGCCGCTCAGCGCCACGGCTTCGCCATCGATGCGGATTTCCCCGCCCGACGGCTTTTCATTGCCGGCCAGAAGCTTCATCAGCGTCGACTTGCCGGCACCGTTCTCGCCTATGATCGCGTGGACCTCACCGGCACGCACCGCGATCTCGATATCCTTCAGAACCTGTACCGGCCCGAAAGACTTCGACAGCCCAACCGTCCGGATAAGGGCATGGTCTGGAGATTCGTCAGCAAAAGCCATGTGCCGTCACCGGTGTCCCGCAGGAACGGACGGCGCTTGCCCCTTAATTTTCTTTGAAATGACCATCTACGAACTCCTCCCAAAGCTCGAAGAAGAAGCTAGCGTCCGTTTTGAGGTACGTAAAGCAATTTTCGCTGGTGTTTTAGAATACACTCAAATTTGACCGTATGAACCGCAAGCCAGAAGGTCGTGAAAGTCCTGTCAGGATGCGGAGGAGCGCTGGAAACCCTTCATCAGACGGTGCACGGCTTCGGCGCCCTCCTTGGCCAGATCGAAACGCTTGCCGAACAGCAGCCAGTCGGAGCACATGCCTTTCAGCAGCCAGTAGAGCGCGTCGAGCGCAGAGTCCGCCGTCCAGTTGTCGTTGAATGCACCTTCCGCCTGCGCCCGCGCGAAAGCGCCCTCGAGCCGATCCTTGTGATACCGGTCTAGTTCCTCCTGCGCGTGCAGCACCGGGGCGAACTCATCCGAGTAATTGGTGCGCAGGCTGATGGTCATGATGCGCTGGCGTTGCTCATCTTTTGAAAGAAGCGTCAGCCACTTGCAGGCCGCTTCCTCGATCTTGGCCAGCAGAGCCAGCCCCTTGAGGTCGGGGTCGCCGAAATCGAGCAGATCCGATTCCGGCAGGGACACCGATTGATAGAGGCCGATAAAGAGATCGCTCTTGCTGGAAAAATGCCAGTAGATCGCTCCGCGCGTGACGCCGGCGGCAGCCGCCACCTCATCGAGAGAGCTGTTGGCAACACCCTTTTTGAAGAACACCCGCTCGGCAGCGGCAAGGATCGCCTGACGCGTCTCTTCTGCCTCGGCCTTGGTTCGGCGCATGCTCATGTCTCCTTCCAATCGCGGCACGGCGCTTTCGCACCGTGCCTTCTTTGCAGTGCCGGGCTGTCAATCAGATGAACGCATTCACATGACTTTTGGCCCGGCCTTCACACACGTTTTATTCCGCCGGCGATACGGCGTCAGCAGCAATCTCTTTCTCCTTCTTCCGATCCCCGAAAATCTTCATGACAAAGACGAAGAAGACGGGGACGAAGAAGATCGCGAGGATCGTCGCCGAGATCATGCCACCCAGAACGCCGGTGCCGATGGCATTCTGGCTCGCCGCACTCGCACCGGAGGCGATCGCCATTGGCAGCACGCCGAGCGAGAAGGCAAGCGACGTCATCAGGATCGGCCGGAAGCGCAAGTGCGCCGCCTCCACCGTCGCATCATAGGTGGATTTTCCTTCCGCCCGCAAATCCTTCGCGAATTCGATGATCAGGATCGCGTTCTTTGCGGACAGGCCGATGATGGCGACGAGGCCCACCAGGAAGTAGACGTCGTTCGGCATGCCGCGCAGCATGACAGCCGCCACCGAGCCGATGACGCCAAGCGGCACCACCAGCATGACGGAGAGCGGAATGGACCAGCTTTCGTAAAGCGCTGCCAGCAGAAGAAAGACGAAGAGAACGCTGAGCCCAATCAACGCCGGCGCCTGCGAACCGGACTGGATTTCCTGCAGCGACTGCCCGGTCCATTCGAAACCGAAACCAGCAGGCAATTCGCTCGCCAGACGCTCCATTTCGGCAATGGCGTCACCGGAAGAATAGCCCGGTGCGGACTGGCCGCCGATACGCACAGCCGGATAGCCGTTATAACCGACCACCTGCGAGGGACCGCGCACCCATTCCACCGTGGCAAACGAGCTCACCGGCACCATGCCGCCATTGGCATTACGGACGTTGAGGTTCAGGAGATCCTCCGTCTTCATGCGCTGGCCCTGCTCCGCCTGCACCGTCACGCGCTGCATGCGGCCGGCATTGGGGAAGTCGTTGACGTAGGACGAGCCCATATTGGCCGAGATGGTGGCGTTGATATCGCTGAAGGTGACGCCGAACGTATTGGCCTTCTCACGGTCGATAATGAGATTGACCTGCGCCGCATCCGGCATGCCTTCAATGCGAAGGCCGGCAAGGATGGGGCTCTGACGGGCAGCGGCCATCAGTTGCGCACCGGCGGCGCTGAGAGCTGGCTGTCCCGCGCCCGCGCGATCCTGCAGGCGGAAGGTGAAGCCGCTGGAATTGCCGAGGCCCTGGATTGGCGGCGGCGACAGCGCAAACGACATGGCGTCCGGAAGACCCCACAGCTTGGCATTGACGCGCGCCGATATGGCGGCGGCGGAATCACTCGGTCCGCGTTCGCTCCAGTCCTTCAAGGTGGCGAAGGCCAGACCGGCATTCTGGCCGGAGCCGGAGAAGGAGAAACCCGAAACCGCAATCACACGATCCACCGCCGGCTCTTCCATGAAGATCTTTTCGATCTGCTGGATGGATTGCAGCGTACGATCACTGCTGGCTTCCGCCGGTGCCTGAATGTCAACAATCAGGTAGCCCTGATCTTCGTTCGGAAGGAACGAGCTCGGCAGTTGCATATACGCCCAGCCGAGGCCGACCAGCAACGCCGCATAGATGACCATGAAGCGTCCGGAACGCTTGATGATGCTGCCGACGGACGAGGAATATTTGTGCGAGGCCTTGTCGAAGCCGCGGTTGAACCAGCCGAAGAAGCCTTTCTTCTCATGGTGCCCGGCCTTGATGGGCTTCAGGAACGACGCGCAGAGCGCCGGCGTGAGCGACAGGGCGAGGAAGCCGGAGAACAGGATCGACACCACCATGGTCAGGCTGAACTGCTGGTAGATGATGCCGACGGCGCCCGGGAAGAAGGCCATGGGCACGAACACGGCTGTCAGCACCAGCGTGATGCCGATGATCGCGCCGGAAATCTGGCCCATCGCCTTGCGGGTGGCCTCCTTGGGCGACAGATGCTCTTCCGCCATGATGCGCTCGACATTCTCAACGACGACAATCGCGTCATCCACCAGAATGCCGATGGCGAGAACCATGGCGAACATGGTCAGAACGTTGATAGAGAAACCCGAGACATACATGATGGCGCAGGTGCCGAGCAGCGCCACGGGCACCACCAGTGTCGGAATGATCGTGTAGCGGATATTCTGCAGGAAAACGAACATCACCACGAAGACGAGGATGATGGCCTCGAGCAGCGTGTGAATGACCTTCTCGATCGAAATCTTGACGAAGGGGCTGGTGTCATAGGGAATTTCGTATTCCAGACCCGGCGGGAAATACCGCGACAGCTCCTCCATCGTGGCGCGAACGCCCTCGGAGGTCTGCAGCGCATTGCCGGTGGGCGAAAGCTGTACGCCGATAGCAGCGCTCGGCTTGCCGTTCAGGCGGCTCGAGAAGTTATAGCTTTCGCCGCCCACTTCCACGCGCGCGACGTCGCGCAGCCGGACGGATGAGCCGTCCGGATTAGCGCGCAGCACGATGGAACCGAATTCTTCCGGCGAGGTGAGCTGACCCTGCACGTTGACGGTTGCGGAAATCTGCTGGCCGATGGGATTTGGCGATGCACCGATGCGGCCGGCGGCAACCTGCGAGTTCTGTGCCTGGATGGCGCTGATGACGTCGTTCGATGTCAGGCTGAGGCCCAGCATCTTGTCCGGGTCCATCCAGATGCGCATGGAGCGCTGGGTAGCGAACAATTGCGCGCTGCCGACGCCGGGAACGCGGCGCAACTCCCCCAGAACGTTGCGGCTGAGATAATCACCTAGACCGATGGCATCCGTGTTGCCGTCGACGGAGGTGAGCGCCACCATCATCAGGAACGACGTGCCCGCCTGCTCGACACGCAGGCCCTGCTGCGTGACTGCCTGCGGAAGGCGGGGTTCAACGCGCGCAATGCGGTTTTGAACCTCCACCTGGGCTTCACCGATGTTGGAGCCCGGCGCAAAGGTGACGTTGATGGAAATGCGACCTGAGGATTCCGACGTCGATTCGAAGTAGATCAGCCCGGGAACACCGTTCAGCTCTTCTTCGATGGGACGCGTGACGCTCTGGTAAATATCCTCCGGCGACGCGCCAGGATAGGTGGTCGAGACGGAGATCTGCGGCGGGGCGACATTCGGATATTGCGCAATCGGCAGCATGGGAATGGCAAGCAGGCCCGCGAGCATGATGAAGATGGCGACGACCCAGGCAAAAATGGGCCGATCGATGAAAAAACGTGCCATGAAATCGGTCCTTATTGCTTCGCAGCGGGAGCCGCGCTCTCACTGCCGGCGGCAGTGGCGACATCGGCCTCATCAGACCACGGTTCCGGCTTCACCTTCGCGCCCGGAGCGGTCTTCTGGAAACCTTCGGCCACGACGCGGTCGCCATCCTTCAGGCCCTCGGAAATCACCCAGCGATCGCCGACGGAGCGGCCGACGCTGACGCGACGCTGCTCGACCGTGTCTTCGGCGTTAACGACAAGCACGCTGGCCTGACCGCCGGCATCGCGCTGAACCGCCTGCTGCGGCACGGCGAAGGCCGCTTTCTGGATACCCTGCTGAATCTGCACGCGGACATACATGCCCGGCAGCAGATCGCCGTTCGGGTTCGGGAATTCACCGCGCAGCGTCACCTGACCAGTTGTTTCATCCACCGCGGCTTCAGAAAACAGCAGGCGGCCCGGAACGGGGTAGCGGCTGCCGTCATCGAACAGCAGGTTGACTTCGGCTTCGTTCGGGCCGGTCATCAGCTTGCCATCCTGCAGGGCCTTGCGCAGCCGGATGAGATCGGCGGCCGGCTGGGTGAAGTCGGCATAGATCGGATCAAGCTGCTGGATCGTCGCCAGATTTTCCGAGCCGGTGGCGCTGACGAGTGCGCCTTCGGTAATACGTGCGCGACCAATCCGGCCGCCGATCGGGGCTTTGACATCGGCATATTGCAGATTGAGCTTCGCTTCCGCGACGCCGGCTTCGGCCACGGCTACCTCGGCATCGGCCTGCGCCAGCTGGGCGATGGCATTGTCGAATTCCTGCTGGGAACCAACATTGGACCGGCGCAGCTGCTGCTGCCTGTCGGCGGTCTGCCGCGCCTGAAGCTGCGCGGCCTGCGCCCGGCGCAACGTGCCTTCGGCGCTGTCGACACGCACCTGAAACGGCGCGGGATCGATCCGATAGAGAACATCGCCTTCCTGCACCAGCGAGCCCTGTTCGAACACCCGCTCCACGATGATGCCGGAGACACGCGGACGCACTTCGGCAAGCCGCGTCGGCGCAATGCGTCCGGGCAATTCGTTGGTAATGGGAAGCTCTTCCTGCTTCACCGTCACGATCTTCACGGCACCGGGCGGCGGCGCGCCGGGCGCTGAGGCCTGCTCATCGCTACATCCGACCAAAACGATGCCCGTCAACAACACCGCCGCGATCTGCCTCAATCTCTTCGCCATACTGCGCTCCGAATCCATAAAAAAGGTCACATTTACATACATACTAAGACGTATGTAAAATTTGGCAATGAAATTGTTGCAGTGCAAAAGCCGTCTCACGCGCTTGTGAAGGCGTGAGACGGCTTGGAAACGGGAATGGCTATTGCAGAAATGGGGAAGGAGGACCGCCCTTGCGGGAAGCGCCTGTGGCGGCAGTGAACCTGCGCGTGGCCATATCGCCAGAGCATCAAACGGAAATGGCGCAAACGGGACGGCAATGTGCCGTTTCCCGCCCGCTTAGAACAGACGCTTCAGCGAGGTGGCTTCCGGCGGACCGTCCTTCGTCGTGTCGCTATTATCGGCGGATCTGTTGCGCAGGGCCGCATAATAGGCGTTCTTCTGCTCGTACATATTCATATCGGCGCGGCGCACCAGCGATTCCATCGTCTCGCCGGCCTCGCTGGTCGCCACACCCAGCGACAGGCTGAGCGGCGCGCTGGAATAGAACTGGTTGTTGATCTTCAGCAACTCATAAACGGTTTCGACCATGGCGGCGGCAACCTGCTTGTCGGCGCCGGGAAGAAGGATGGCGAATTCGTCACCGCCGATGCGCGCGGCATGGTTCGGCGCGGTCACGACGCCGTTCAGCACCTCTCCCATGCGCCGCAACAAAGCGTCACCGGCATCGTGCCCCAGCTTGTCATTGGCGTCCTTCAGGCCATTGAGATCGATAACGATCGCAGAAACCGGCCTGAGCGCGCTGCGCTCCAGCCTGTTCAACTCATCCGAATAGAAGGCGCGGTTGTGCAGCTTGGTCAGCACATCGTGCTTGCCGAGATATTCGAGATAGGCTTCAGCCTTCTTGCGCGCGGTAATGTCCGTCAGCGCCACCTGCACCAGCGACCAGTCGTGCTCATGGCCCGGGAAAACGGAAAAATGCAGGAGAACGTGCCGCTCCGAACCGTCAAGCGCATAATTCACCACCTCGCGATGGTGGTTGAGATTGCCGTTCCAAAGCTCCATCAGCTGTTCGCGGAACGGCTTTTCCATCTCGCCGCGGAAAATATCGCCAAGCCGCTGCAACAGAACCTGCCGGTCCGGCGCGCAGAACAGGTCGAGCGTCGCGCGGTTGACGTCGATGACGCGAATTTCGCTCATGCATTGCCGCACGAATTCGGGATGAACATCCATGAACACGCGGAAATCGATGATGCCGCGCTCCCTGACCTCCTCGATCAATCGCCGCACCCGGCTGAAATCTTCCACCCACAGGGAAACGGGCGAATGTTTGAACATGCCTTCGGCGTAACGGCGGTTGAGACGCTCCTTGCGGCGGGCCTCCTCCCGCTCCGTCACATCCTCGGTGGTCAAAAGCAGCCGCCCGAGTGTTTCTTCGTGGCCGGGGATGACCGCACCGCGCAACTGAATATCCAGCCGCTTGCCGCCGATTGAATAATTGACCGCGTTGCTGGTGAATTCCGTCTTGCCCGCCCAGAGTTCGGAAAGCTCGTTCACATGGCTTTCCAGCATGTCGTCACGAAAAATCCGGTGCAGATTGTCAACCAGATGCGCCTGATCACGCGCCTCGAACAGCTCCAGCGTCCTAACGTTGACCTTGATCACACGGATTTTCTGGGAGCAGGCCGCAACCCTTGATAAATCTTCGAGAAGAAACGTCCTGATATCCTCGACGCCCTGCGACCGCCAGATATCGAACTGGCTTTTCACGTCGCTGAAATCTTCTATCCACATCGCCACGGGCGCGAGGTTGAAGATGTTGGTATCGATCGTCTCACTCATGCGGGCATTCTTCTTGAGGTAAATGCGGATGAAGGCCGAAAGGGTGCGGGGCGGCAATGGCCGCCCGCATCACCGGATTTATTAGAGATATTCGATTTAACGCAAGCATTTATCGCGCAAACCTTCGGATTGCGCGATAATTCCCGGGTTCTGTGACTATGATGCCCCTTACCAGAGCTTCACGTGCCGGTTCACATCCTTGTAGAGCAGGTAACGAAAGCGGCCCGGTCCACCCGCATAACAGGCCTGCGGGCAATAGGCGCGCAGCCACATGAAGTCACCCGCCTGCACTTCCACCCAATCCTCGTTCAGCCGGTAGACGGCCTTGCCTTCCAGCACATAAAGGCCATGTTCCATCACATGGGTTTCCATGAAGGGAATGGTCGCGCCCGGCTCGAAGGTGACGATGTTGAGGTGCATGTCGTAACGCACATCCTCCGGATCGATGAAGCGGGTCGTTGCCCATTTGCCGTCCGTGTCGGGCATGGGCGACAGGGTGTTCTCATCTTCGTGAGTGAAGATCGCCGGCGGCGGCTCCAGCCCGTCAACCGCCTGAAACGCCTTGCGGACCCAGTGGAACTTGACGGGCACCTTGCCCGAATTGCGAAGCTGCCAGCGGGAGCCGGCAGGCAGGAAGGCAAAGGAACCCTCTCGCAGGCCATGCTGCACACCTTCGAACTCCACGGTCATTTCGCCGTCAACGACGAAGATCGCCGCCTCGGCCCGTGCGTCCGGTTCCGGCCGGTCGCTGCCGCCGCCGGGCTGCACCTCAACGATATATTGCGCAAAAGTTTCGGAAAAACCCGTCATCGGCCGGGCGATGATCCAGGCCCGGGTGCCGGTCCAGTGCGGCAGCACACTTGTCACGATATCGGACATGACGGTTTTGGGGATGACCGCATAAGCGGTCTTGAACACCGCCTTGCTCGACAGAAGTTCCGTCTGTCCCGGCAGACCGCCCATATCCGAATAATATCTCTTCATTTCAGCCATTCCATCCAGCAACGCATTCGGCGCGGATTCTTAGGCCCGCGACGAGGTTTAAGCAAATAGTTATTGGCAAGCAGAGACTGGCCGAAGGATGTCACGCCTTCTTACGCATCGTTGCGTAAACGATATTGTGGTTCTCCCCGAAGAACACCTCCGCCTCGATGCTGGAAGGATCAGCGCTGGCATTGACGATCCGCCACATATCCGCCTTGGAGCGCAACAGCAGCGCCCAGTTCATGAAGGTCTCCATGTAACCGTCGACGACAATGTCTTCCGAGAAATTGGCGAAGAGGAACATGCCGCCGGGTTTCAGCATCTCCATGCAGCGCCGCGTGAGCTTGATCGCCACACGGTCGTTCAGATAATCGTAAAGACCGGCCGCATAGATCAGATCGAAGGTGCCGAGTTCCTGCGTGCGCAGCACGATATCGCGCACGGAACCGTCGATCGCCTCGATGCAGCTGCCGTTAAAATCCCGGGCGACGGAACCGACGCTCAAGGGATCCTGATCGAGCGCCACCCAGCGCTTGATCCCGCCCTCTTTCAACGCCATGGACGCATCCGCCTCGCGCAGATGGCCGGACGCGATGGTGAGGATTTCCGTCTCATTGCCGTGCCGGGCTGCGGCCTCGTCAACGAAGCGTGTCAGCAAATCGCGCCGCTCGCGCACGGCGACCGAGGAACTGGCATCCTTCGTATAATCGTAAAGGGCGGCACCTAGCGGCGTAGCCTTCTTCACCAGTTCGGCAACACTGTCGTGACCATAAATGAAATCGAGCAGCTGCGCATCGCCCGAATAACCCCGCGGCTTTTCGAAAGACCACCGCGTGAACGGGTCCTCCAGAAAATGGCTCGAAACGGGGTGATTCTGTACCAGCGGAATCAGTTCAGCCCACACGCTGGAGTGGAGATTTTCCCGCAGGCCATGAAGTGCGCCCGCCGTTCTATGTATTATCTCACGTGCCGAAACACGATTGTCGAATTGCTGTTGTGCCAATTCGAGAATGAGCGCCACCTCTGCTTTCGCAACTGCGAACTGCTCATCGAATGTTTCCGTCCTGCGTGCAAAAATCTCTTTTGCGACAGTATCCGGGGTAATCAGACTTGCCCCGTCACGATTTTTCTTCTTTACCCGCACCACTTCAGCCTCCAGTATTAACACATTGTTAACTATACGTTTCTGGGAGACGGAAGGCCACTCGCTTTCGATTTTTGTGCGGTGTAGGGATACATTAGTAGATTAGCGTATTTTTTTGGTCACACTCGTGAGTACGGGAGAAAGCAGATACGCGATTTAGTGAAACTTAATGTTGCGAACGTATGATGCGTTCTTCCTTTCCATGTTCTCGGCCCACATCGGCGGAGATCGACGGGAACCCGCACTGGGTGCGACAGCACACGGAAAAGTGGAATAAGCAGTTACTTAATAAAGTATACGCAACACTATGGGAAAGTGCATGAAGCACACATTGGGAGAGGTGAGTGGACAGCAAGACTATCGGCGGCCGGACTCCCGGTTTTCTGATGAACTTCTTGCCCTTTACCAGCAGGAAGGTGAGCGCAGCCGCCGTGGTTCAATCCGACGGGGCCTGTGGACCGCTGTTTTCATCTATCTGCTGTTTGCCGCAACCGACATCATTCTGATACCCGATGTCGCATCTTACACCATTCTCGCACGCTTTGCCGTCGTCATCTCATCGCTGCTGACGCTGGAAATTCAGCTGCGCAATGGCGCCAGCACTGCGGCGCTTGATCTTACCTGCGCTACCGCTCTCGTCATGGGCTATATCGGCTGGCTGCTGCCTTCGCTACTGACCGACAATACCGAAAACATGTCCTACTACATGGTTTTCGGGGCGATCTTCATGATGGGCGCCAATCTGTTTTTCACCTTCCGCTTCCACCTGTCGCTGGTGTCTTCAGGCATTATTCTCGTTACCTATTTTCTGGCGGCGACGCAGTTTCCCGAAGATAGCTTCTACAAGTTCGCCTTCGGCACCTTCTACATATCCTGCTTCGTCTTCACCTCTTACGTGAACTGGAACCTGAACCGGGAACGCTACCACGTCTTTGTGAACGGGCTGGAGGCAAAAGCCCAACAGAAGGCCGCGGACGAACGTGGCCAGGCGCTGCTGCGCCTTTCCAATACCGACTCACTGACCGGCCTGCAGAACCGCCGCGCCATTGATCATCATCTGCGCCTTCTGTGGGACAATTGGATCAGGAAGGAAGAGGGCTTTGCCGTTTTTCTGATCGACGTCGACTTCTTCAAGAAATACAACGACCGTTACGGCCATCAGGAAGGCGACAAATGCCTGATGACTGTTGGCACCGCCCTGCAGGATGCCATCACCGAACACGGCGCCTCAATCGGCCGCTATGGCGGTGAGGAATTCATCGTGCTGGCGCCGTTCAAGTCCAAGCAGCAGGTTGGCGAACTTGCCGAGACGATCCGCCACACCGTTGAAAACCTGTCGCTCGCCCATGACCAGCGCCGGGACGGTACCTTCATCGTCACTGTCAGCATCGGTGCGTCCTTCACCCGCCCCAATCCGGACGGCAAGCTGGAAAAGATCATCAATGAAGCCGACCGCGCGCTCTATATTGCCAAGGGCAACGGTCGCAACTGCATGAAGCTGTTCGATCCCGATGATCCGCAGACCAGCGACGAGACGGAAAACATTGCCGCCCTGCTGAAAATCGCCATCGCGGAAAATCTCGTTTCCCTCGTCTACCAGCCGATTCTCAACATCTCGACCAACGAGACCGCGGGGGTCGAAGCGCTGATGCGGCTTCGCCTGCTGGACGGGAACCCTGTTGCACCCGGTATTTTCATTCCGATTGCCGAGCGCACCGGCACGATCATGGAACTGGGCCTGTGGACCATCAAGACCGTCTGCAAACAGATACTGGCCGATGACAAGGTGGCTGTCGTCAGCGTCAACGTCTCGCCGATGCAATTGAAAAATCCGGGTTTTGCCACCTCGGTCGCGGCCATTCTCGTGGAGGCAGGCATTGCCGGCAACAGGCTCGCCTTCGAAATCACCGAAGGCGTCGACATGGAAATGCATTCGGATGTGCTGCGGTGTCTGAACGACCTGAAGACGCTCGGCATCAATATCTGGCTGGATGATTTCGGAACGGGTTTTGCCGGCCTTTCGTGGCTGCGCATGACGGATTTCGATACCGTCAAGATCGACCGCTCCTTCCTGCATGACAGCAAGACCCCGCGTGGCCGGGCAATGCTGCAGGACATGATCCGCCTCATCCGCAACCGCGGCCACAGAATCCTGATCGAAGGCGTGGAGACCGAGGAACAGCTAAGGCTGGTGCGGCAGATGGAGATCGATTACGCGCAGGGTTACTATATCGGTCGCCCCGTCGTCGCCGAAAGGCTGGGCCCGGCCGCCACCGCCTATCCGCACCCGAACATGCTGCTGCGCCCCGCCTGACTCTGGGCTGAAGGCGGAAAGCCGCAGGCAGATTTAATGATAGGCGAGCGGGCTAACCGAGAATCTTGCCGCGAGCTCCGAGAACGCCTCCCGCGTGACGGGATCGACAGGAGCCCCTTCCCTCTCCCGTTTTGCGGCCACCGCCCACTCCCGGTCACCCGGCGCCATGACCTTGCAGTCTTCCCGCGCCGGTGATTCCCGCAGGACCTCGAGATAACGTTTCATGCCCTCATCGAAGACTTCCCGCTCCAGGAAGGCTTCCGGCTTCAGCGCCAGAACGAAGGCCCCAAGCCCGCGCGGCGTGGCAAAATCCGGCCCGCCCATGGGAGCGATATCAAAGCTGAGTTTCATGCCTGTCAGCACAGCGCTGAAAATCTCCACCATTCCCGCAAGTGCCGCACCCTTGAACCCGAACTCGCCGCCGACCGGGGCAAGCATTTCAACGGCATGCGGATCGCGCGTATCGACGCCGTCTCCATCAGAGGCAACGCCTTGCGGCAGCTGCTGGCCGAGGCTCCGGTAAAGCAGAACGCGATTATAGGGCACCGCGCTGGTGGCCATGTCCAGCAGCCAGGGCATGTCATCGGCTGCCGGCACGCCTACGGCGATAGGGTTGGTGCCGTGGAAGCGCATGGCGCCATCATGCAGGCGCACGAAACTGTCCGAATTGCAGAAGGCGAGGCCGATATAACCCCGCCGCGCCGCTTCCAGCGCATAAGCACCGGCCGGACCGAAATGTGAGGAATTCCTGATCGCCACCGCGCCGATGCCGAATTTTTCCGCAAGCGCCATGGCGCTGTCCATGGCCGCATAGGTGGCGCGGGCGCCATGGGCGTGGTCGGCGTCGATCGTTTCCACTGCGCCGAAGCCGGAAACACGGGCGATCTGCGGCCGCCGATTGAGACGCCCGCCTTCAAGCGCGGTGATATAATGGGCAAGCAGGCGAACACCATGGCTGTCCACACCGAGCCTCGTGCCATGCATCATGGCGCGCGTCGCCGCATCGGCCGTTTCGTCGTCGGTGCCAGCGGCAAGGAAAACGGCGCGGCAAAACCGCTCCAGCTCATCCAGCCTCGCCAGGACGGTGGCTTTTTCATTGCTGTGCGCCATGAGGGAATCCTCCCAATTCCAGAATCCATGCCGCACAAGCTATTCACGGGGCGCGTTTTTGCAATCGAATATCGCACGCCCGAAGGCTCAATCAGTCCTCCGCCCCCATGGCATCATAGGAAGAGCGTTCGCCGGCGATGATCGCGCGTTTGCCGACATGGTTGGCAGGCCCTACAATGCCTTCCTGCTCCATGCGCTCGACGAGCGAAGCGGCGCGGTTATAGCCCACGGACAGGCGGCGCTGGATATAGGATGTGGAGCACTTCTTGTCGCGCATCACCACCTTGACGGCCTTTTCATAGAGATCATCGCTGTCGTCCTCACCCATGGCGGACTTGTCGAAAACAGCGGTTTCCTCTTCCACCTCTTCGTCGGTCTCGTCGGCGTCTTCGGTAACGGTGCCGAGATATTCCGGACGTCCCTGCGTCTTCAGATGCGCGACCACCTTTTCCACTTCCTCGTCCGAAACGAAGGGGCCGTGGACACGCGCGATGCGGCCGCCGCCCATCATGTGCAGCATATCGCCCTGGCCGAGCAGATGCTCCGCGCCCTGTTCGCCAAGGATGGTGCGGCTGTCGATCTTCGACGTCACCTGGAAAGAGATGCGGGTCGGGAAGTTCGCCTTGATCGTGCCGGTGATGACATCAACCGACGGACGCTGTGTGGCCATGATGAGATGGATGCCGGCGGCGCGCGCCATCTGCGCCAGGCGCTGGATCGCACCTTCGATTTCCTTGCCCGCGACCATCATCAGGTCGGCCATCTCGTCGACGATGACGACAATATAAGGCATGGCCGTGAGGTCCATTTCCTCCTGCTCGTAGACCGCCTCGCCGGTGGCGCGGTCAAAGCCGGTCTGCACGTTGCAGAACACGGTCTCGCCCTTGGCGCGGGCGGCAGCGGCCCTTGCATTATAGCCGTCGATATTGCGCACGCCGAGACGCGACATCTTGCGATAGCGATCTTCCATTTCGCGCACGGCCCATTTCAGTGCCATGACTGCTTTTTTCGGATCGGTGACGACAGGGGTCAGAAGATGCGGGATGCCGTCATAGACCGAAAGCTCGAGCATCTTGGGATCGACCATGATCAGTCGGCACTCTTCCGGCTTCAGACGATAGAGCAGCGACAGGATCATGGTGTTGATGGCAACCGACTTGCCCGAGCCGGTGGTGCCAGCGACCAGAAGGTGCGGCATCTTCGCCAGCTCGGCGATGACAGGTTCGCCGCCGATGGTCTTGCCGAGGCAAAGCGCGAGCTTCTGGCGGGTCTCGGCGTAATCCGTCGCTTCGATCAGTTCGCGCAGATAAACCGTCTCACGCACGGGGTTCGGCAGTTCGATGCCGATGACATTGCGGCCGGGCACGACGGCGACACGCGCCGAAAGCGCCGACATGGAGCGGGCGATATCATCCGACAGGCCGATGACGCGCGAGGACTTGACGCCAGGGGCGGGTTCGAACTCATACAGCGTGACGACCGGGCCGGGGCGGACATCGATGATCTCGCCCTTGATGCCGAAATCCTCCAGCACGCTTTCGAGAAGCCCGGCGCTCTGCTCCAGCGCTTCCGGCGTCATGGTCGTGGTCTGCTGGACGCGGGCTTCCTGCAGAAGATCGATGGAGGGGTATTCATATTCGCCTTCGGCAAAGACCGGCGCTTCGCGGAACATCGGCTGCGAGGCCTGGATGGGCGCGCGCGGCGTGAAGCGCGGCTCGGCCGCAATTTTCTCCACCGGCTGAACCTGCTCCACAGGTCTCTGTGTCTCGACAACCATCGGCGCCTCCGCCACCGGCGGCGGCGCGATTTCCGGTTCAACGACCTGAATGGGGGCCGGGATGGCGGAATGATGCACACCGATTTCGCGGTAAAGCCTGATCGCGGAACCGCCGGGCACGGTGACAACAGGAGGCTCGGACGAAAGTACGATCGCAGCGGCGGCGGGCGATGCAAAGGCGACCGGCGCGACGACAGCAGATGCCGTGACCGAATTTGCAAGAACGGCACGCGCGGACGCAGAGACGCCCTCGCCGACACTGCCCGGCAGATCAAGCGTCATCACTTCCCAGAACAGCTCATCCGGCAGATGGGCGGCGAAAGCCGGAATGACGGCCTGCGGCGCGGTGGCCTGAACTGCACCGACAGCGGGCTCGACGGATTGCGGCTGAACCGGCGAGAATATCTGCTGCGCAGGCGCTTCTGCGGCTACGGAGATCTCCGTCTGAACCGGCATCCGGGCAGCGGCAGCCGCCTCTTCCGCCTGCTTGCGGGCAAGCTCCAGCCGCAATTTATAGGTCAGCGCCCTGGCACCCCGGGCATCCGGCGGCTGCGGCAGAAATGGCATGCGCGGCGGCGGTATGCGCTGCTCCGCCGGCTTTACGTCCGGTTGGGAGACAGGAGCAACCTCCTGCTGCACAACCTGTTGCTGCTCCACCGCTTCCGGCTCCACTACTTCAGGCGGAGCCACAACCGGGACTTCCTCTTCCGGAATATTGGGTGTCTCGACCGGCATACGCCGGTTAAAGGCGCTCTCCGGCGTGCGGGTGAAACGCACATTCGGGCCAAGCACGAAAGCATTCTGCCAGCCCGGCATTTCGGCACGGCCTTCTATGGCGTCGGCTGCGCTGACATCGGCATTCGGCCGGGGTGTCGCCCCCTTCATCGCCGCCGTCTGCTGACCGGCAACCGACTGGCCGCCGGCATGACGAGCCTTCTCGCTCCCCTCCCCTACGCTATTGGACGAATTCTGGAATCTGGATCGGGAGAAGCTCATGGCAGCGTGCACACTCATCATAAACGTACATATTTCGGTCTCCCTGAAATAAAAAATAAAGGTTAATTACCCCTTTCCAAACGAGGTCACCGAGGCAGATTTTCACTCCGTGCACAGGCGGTGCACCGCACACGTGACTGAGGGCGCGGCATTCCAACCATCTAATTTTATTGCGTTATATCAAATTTTCAGGGCGTCACCGAAGGCAAGAAGGTAAGGTGAGAAAAGCGCATTATCGCCGGAAAGCATATTGTTTCCGCAAAGGCCCGCGCAACGTAAAATCATTGCTGTAAAGCCCGCGAATTAACGTGGACACTGCCGAGGTTGCAGTCTTAAGATCGGCCGGCCGCGGACCAAGCGGAAAGGCCCGCCCAGCCCTCATTTCCGGAGTGAATCATGTCGCCTGTCCACCTGTCCCGCCGCTCGCTTCTCAAGACCTCGCTTCTTCTTGCCGCAACCACGGGGCTTGCGGGCATCGCCGCTGCACAGCAGGCGACGCCCGGCGGAAGGCTGATCGTCGCGGCCGATTCGGAGCCGAAAAACCTCAATCCGGCGATCGTCGCCTCAAACGGCGTGTTTTATATTGCCAGCAAGATCATCGAGCCATTGGCCGAGGCCTCCTTTAACGGCAAGGACGGCCTGGAACCGCGCCTCGCAACCGAATGGGCGGGATCGGATGACGGGTTAAGCGCCACCTTCAAGCTGCGCGAGGGCGTGACCTGGCACGATGGCAAACCCTTTACCTCCGCAGACGTGGCCTTTTCGGCGCTCTCCGTCTGGAAACCGTTGCAGAATCTCGGACGGCTGGTCTTTGCCAATCTCGAGAAGGTGGACACGCCGGATGACCACACGGCGATCTTCCGCTTCTCCAAGCCAACGCCGTTCCAGCTCATTCGCAACGCGCTGCCGGTCGTTACCAGCGTCGTGCCGAAACATCTTTATGAGGGCACCGATATCGCCACCAACCCGGCCAATACCAAGCCGGTCGGCACCGGGCCTTTCGTTTTTGCGGAATACAAGCCCGGCGAATATTATCGCCTTACCCGCAATCCCAATTATTGGGGCAAGAACCAGCCGCAGCTCGATGAGATCATCTATCGCGTTCTGCCAGACCGGGCGGGCGCCGCGTCTGCGCTCGAAGCAGAGGAAATCCAGCTCGCCGCCTTTTCCGCCGTGCCGCTGGCAGATCTCGACCGTATCTCGAAGGTGGCAGGCATCAAGGTCATAGCCGATGGTTACGAGGCGCTGACCTATCAGCTGGTGGTCGAAATCAACCATCGCCGCAAGGAACTCGCCGATCTCAAGGTCAGACAGGCCATCGCCCACGCCATCGACAAAAAATTCGTCATCGACAAGGTCTTCCTCGGTTACGCCACGGCGTCCACAGGCCCGGTGCCGAAAAACGCGCCGGAATTTTATACCGACGATGTCGAGACCTATGATTTCGATGTGGCCAAGGCCAATGCCCTGCTGGACGAGGCGGGTTATGCGCGCGGCGCGAGCGGAACACGTTTCTCACTGAAACTTCTTCCGGCACCCTATTTCAATGAAACCAGACAGTTCGGTTCCTATCTTCGTCAGGCGCTACAGGAAGTCGGCATTGATGCCGAGCTGGTCAATAATGATTCAGCCGCCCACCAGAAGGCCGTCTACACCGATCATGCCTTCGATCTCGCCATCGCGCCGCCGGTCTTCCGCGGTGATCCGGCGATTTCCACCACCATTCTCGTGCGTTCCGGCATTCCGGCGGGCGTCGGCTTCTCCAACCAGGGCGGTTACGAGAACAAGACGCTGGACGAACTGATCGACAAGGCGGCGGTAACGGTGGACACGGCGGCACGCACGGCGCTTTACAAGGATTTCCAGAAGCAGGTCACCGCCGATCTGCCGCTGATCAACGTCGCCGAATGGGGTTTCATCACGGTGGCACGCGATACGGTCAAACATGTCGCCAGCAATCCCCGCTGGGCCGTTTCCAACTGGGCGGATACGACCGTCGACACCTGAGGTCTCGCCGTGAAGCGTGCAACGACATTGCTGAAGCGAAGGGCAGTCAGCGCCATTCCGGTGTTGCTGATTGTTCTCGTCTTCACCTTCGTGCTGCTTGAAAATGCGTCCGGAGACGCTGTGGATGCCTATCTCGTCTCCATCGGCGGCGGCGATGCCGGGCTGCGGGATGTGCTTCGCGAACAATATGGGTTGAACGGTTCCGTGCTGGCCCGTTTCTGGCTCTATGCCAGTTCGGTCCTGCGGTTCGATCTCGGCTGGTCGCTTGCCTTCGACCGGCCTGTGCTGGGGCTGATCCTCGAGCGGCTGCCGAACACGCTTCTCCTGATGGGTAGCGCCACCACACTCGCCTTCATCCTCGGCACCGCGCTTGGCATCGTGGCGGGGGCGCGTCCCGGCGGGCTGACGGACCGCGTGCTTTCAACGCTTTCGCTGGCGCTTTACGCCACCCCCGGCTTCTGGCTTGGCCTCGTGCTGGCCATCGTCTTCGCCGTTCAACTCAAATGGCTACCCACCTCAGGCGTAGAAACCATCGCCTCGGGCAAGCAGGGATTTGCAAGGGCTCTCGACATCGGCCGTCATCTCGTGTTGCCGGTGGCCAGTCTCGGCCTCATCTACCTGGCTCTTTTCCTGCGCGTCACGCGCACCGCCATGGCGGCGGTCTGGCCGCTGGATTTCGTGCTTTTTGCTCAATCCAAGGGGCTTTCCAAACGGCGGATCGTGCTGCGCCATGTCGCGCGCAATGCCGCTCTTCCGCTTGTCACCGTGCTTGGCCTGCAGGCCGCAACCATGCTGGGCGGCAGCGTGGTGATCGAAAGCGTCTTTGCCATTCCCGGTTTTGGCCGGCTGGCGCAGGAAGCCGTCAACGGCCGCGACACGCCGCTTTTGATGGGCATTATTCTGACCAGCGCCGTCTTCGTCATCCTCGTCAATCTCGCCGTCGATATTCTCTATGCCGTTCTCGATCCGCGCATCGGCAGCGGGGAGCGACAGGCATGAGTTTCGCTCTCCGGCTGCTGCGCAGTTTCGAAGGCGCCACGGGCGCCATCATTCTGGTGCTGCTTGCCATGACGGCGCTCGCCGCATCCGTCGTTTTTCCGGGCGACCCGCTGGCCATCGTCGGCGAGCCGCTGATCGCACCCTTTACCGATGCCGCCCTGCCTCTCGGCACCGACCGGCTGGGCCGCAACGTGCTAGCCGAACTTGCCCATGGCGCGCAGGCCTCCCTGCTCGTCGGCATCGGCGCCGCCGCCGCCGCATTGGTTATCGGCACCGTCATCGGCACCATTGCCGGATTTGCCGGCGGCCTCGTGGATGAAGCTTTGATGCGCGTCACCGACGCCTTTCAGATCGTGCCGAATTTCCTGCTCGCACTCGCCTTCGTCAGCACCATCGGCCCCTCCATGCCCATTGTCATTCTCGCCATTGCGCTCGGCGCATGGGCTGATCCGGCGCGGCTGATGCGGGCGCAGGTCTTGAGCATCCGCGAGCGCGATTATGTTCAATCCGCCCGCGCCATCGGCATGCATCCGCTGGGAATCGCGTTCAGGCAGATCCTGCCCAATGCCCTGCCGCCGGTTCTGGCGCTCGCCGCCATCATCGTCGCGGCAGCCATCCTAACCGAGGCGGCACTGTCCTTCCTTGGGCTCGGCGATCCCAATATCGTCACCTGGGGTTCGATGATTGCCGAAGGACGTAACGTCCTGCGCTCAGCTGCGTTTTTGTCCGTCATCCCCGGCATCGGCCTTCTGGTCACGGTTCTCGGCGTTTATCTTCTCGCAGAAGGCATCAACAGGGCGATGGCGACAAGGAGGCAAGCGCCATGAGCGGCGATGCGCGGTGCCGGATCGATGATCTCAGCGTTTGTTATGCGACAGGCGATGCGCCTGCCTTGCAGAATGTTTCGCTGACCATCCGGCAGGGGCAGAGGCTGGCGATCATCGGCGAAAGCGGGTCGGGAAAATCTACGCTCGGCAGAGCCATTGTCGGGCTTCTCCCCGGCAATGCGCGCGTTTCCGGGGATATTTCCTGGAGCCGCGATAGCGGCCTGTTTCACGGCAGGCCGCTGCCGGGGCGCGATATCGGCACGATCTTTCAGGATACCGGCGCGACGCTAAACCCGGTTCTCACCATCGGCGAACAGGTGGCGGAAGGGGCCGTGCGGCATCTCGGCCTGTCATGGAGGCAAGCGCGCGATCTTGCCCGTGGCCTTCTGGAGCGGGTGCGGCTGCCGCATCCCTCCCATCTGCTCGCCACCTATCCGCACCAGCTTTCCGGCGGCCAGAGGCAACGCGTGGCGATTGCTGCCGCGATTGCCGCCAGTCCTTCGATCCTGATTGCCGATGAGGCCACGAGCGCGCTCGATACCGTCAGCCAAGCCGCCATCGCCACGCTGCTGGACGATCTGGTGCGGCAGGAAAACAAAACGCTGGTCTTCATCACCCATGATATCGGCCTAGCTTCCAGCCTTGCCGACGAGATCGCGGTTTTGCGCGCGGGGCTACTGGTAGAACACGGTTCGACACGGCGGGTGCTCTCCGCACCCGCCCATGACTACACACGCGGGCTGCTTGCCGATTATCTCGATCTTTCCACCCCGCCGCTGATCAGCGAGACCGCGTCATGAACGAAGCCCTTCTGAGCGTCGACGGACTGTCGAAAACCTATCGCACCGGCGCAAGAACGGTGGCGGCGCTTTCCGACATCTCCTTTTCGCTTCAGCCCGGCGAGACGCTGGGACTTGCCGGTCCCTCCGGCTGCGGAAAATCGACGCTGGCGCGCATTCTGATGCGGCTGATCCCGGCTGACGAAGGGACGATCCATTTCAAAGGCCGCGACTGGCTGGCGCTTGACGGCGGGAAGCTTCGTGCCGCCCGCCAGCACATGCAGATGGTGTTTCAGGATACGCACGGCGCATTCAATCCGCGCGCGAGCGTCGAAGATGCCGTTGGCGAACCGTTGCGCATTCATCGCATGGTCGCAAGACGCGAGCGTGCAGCAGAAATACACCGTCTCCTCGACCGCGTGGGCCTGCCCGCCAGCTATGCCAGCCGATCGGTCTTCGAGCTTTCCGGCGGCCAAAGGCAGCGCGTCGCGATCGCGCGGGCCATTGCGCTCAAGCCGTCACTTCTCATTCTGGATGAAGCCGTCTCCGCGCTGGATGTTTCGGTTCGCAGGCGAATCCTCGAACTACTGGTGGAAATACAGCGGGAGACGGCCGTTTCCTGTATTTTTGTCTCCCACGACCTCGCAGTCATCCGCGCCGTCTGCCACCGCGTCGCCATCATGGAAGCGGGACGGATCGTTGAAATCGGCAGGACGGGAAATATCGTCTCGGCGCCGCAATCCTCGACCGCAAGAACACTGATCGACGCCGCACCGCGACTGACCATTACCACGTAAGGAAAAGACATGCCCGTTCCCGATTATGCATTGCTGCTCGACCCACCCGCTTTTCCTGCGGAGCGTTATGCCGTTCTTGCCGACCGGCTGGCAGCCTTGATGGGCACGAGGAACGACGTCCTTCTCATACAGGCGGAAGCCGTGCTGGCGCTCGAGGCAGCAGCGACAAGCCTTGCACGACCAGGCCTGCGGGCGCTCAACATCGTTACCAGCCCCTATGGCGCGTGGTTCGGCGGTTGGCTGGAAAGGGGTGGCGCGACGGTGCGCAACCTGACGGCCAGCCCGGCAAAGCCGGTCACACTGGAGGAGGTGGAGCAGGCACTGGACGAAGGGCTGGATTTCGATCTTCTCGCCATCGTCCACGCGGAATCGGCAAGCGGCATTCTCAACCCTCTGCCCGCCATCGCCACGCTCGCTCGGCAAAGGGGCATCGTGACCCTCGTCGATGCCGTCGCGTCCATCGGCGGACATGCCTTCGAGGTTGACCGGCTGGGCATCGATATCGCCGTCATCGGCCCGCAAAAGGCGCTGGCCGGGCCGGCCGGGGTTTCCGCGATTTCCGTCAGCGAAAAAGCGTGGGAGCTTCTTTCGCACGAGAATGCGTCCGACAACTCCATGCTCTCGCTTATGGACCAGAAGAAACTCTGGCTCGATGCCGGCCGCGGAGCGCTGCCCGGAACGCCCGCTCCGCTGGAATTCTATGCCCTGGAGGCCGCACTTGACCGGATAGAGGCGGAAGGTCTGGCATCTGCCAATGAACGCCACGAAAGGGCGGCCGCGGCCAACCGGAACGGCATCAGGGCGCTCGGTATTCCAACCTGGGTGAAGGAGGCGCACGCCTCCGCCCTCGTTTCCACAGCAATCCTGCCGGATACCGTCGAAGCCAAGGCATTCCTCGCCGCTGCATCCCAAAAGCATGGCGCGGATATTTCCGCCGGGGTCGGCCCCGGCGCGGAACGGCTGATAAGGCTCAACCACACCGGTCGACGGGCGCATCCGGAGGCGGTGAAAGCCAATATCGTGGCCTTCTCCAGTGCCTTGAAAAGCCTCGGCCATGCCGCAGATACCGATTCCGCGCTGGAAGCGAGCGAAAAAGCCTATTCTGACGCCGATCCGAACCGCGTTTGAAGGTGGCGATAAACATTCATTGCGCAAAATCCGGCAGCAGTGAAACGTCAGTCACGACATTGTTGTTAAAAATGGTAGACAAATTCCTCGGTCAATCTTGACGAAATCATGGCAACGCGCGAAACTTAACACACCGTTAACTCGCGTGAAGAAGGGAACTGGCCATGGTAGCAGGGTTCAACATGCTCTCCTTTGACCTGTTTGGCATCGGCCGAAGGATGCCCGTCGTCAATGAGCGGGTGGAGACCGAGTTTCAGGACAAAACGCCGCGCAGACCGGACGACGAGTCGCATGACGACGACCGCGATCAGGAATATGAACTGTTCTTCTGGTCGCTTTATCCGGTGATCTAGGAGGTTTCGGTAGCCTGCCGGGCATGAAACTTGCCAAGGGCCGCCGGTTCATTCAATGATTGGCCCATGCGCCGGTCCGGAAATGCCAAAGATTCTGCAAACAGAGACTTGAAACTGCTGCGCCGTCTTCTGCGCGCCAGGGATCATATGGATGCCGTACCCCATGAGGCGTGGCCTGTTTCACGCCTTGCCAGTGTCAGCGGCGCCTCGCAGGCCCATTTCGCAAGATCGTTTCGCGATGCCTTCGGCATACCCCCTCACCGCTATCTACTGACCCGCCGGGTGGAGCGCGCCGTGGCGCTTTTGCGTGACACCGATCTTCCTATCATCGAAATCGCGTTGCAGACCGGCTGGAACAGCATCGGCACATTTGGCCGTGTTTTCCGGGATGTGACCGGCGAGAACCCGAGTGAATTGCGGCGCCGGATGCGGGTTTCGCCTGCCGATCTCGAGCAGGTTCCCCATTGCTTCGTCAGCGCCGCAAGTCGCCCTCATCTCACAATCGCAGTTTCGGAGAAGCGCCGACGAACGAAAAGCGCTAGGCACGACGAGGGAAAGGGAGATATCTCATGAAAAATGGTGTTCAAGTTGTCGGGCTTTACGTTCATGATCAGGACGAAGCGCTGCAATTCTACGTCGAAAAACTTGGATTTCGTGTGCACACCGACGCGCGCAACGGCGATTATCGCTGGCTGACGGTACAGCACCCGGACCAACAGGATTTCCAGCTGGGCCTGTTTCGGCCGCAGGCTCCGACGGTTGACGAGGCGACGGCGCAAAATCTGAACGAAGCCGTGGCCAAAGGCGCGATGCCGCCGCTGGTTCTGGTGGTCGAGGATTGCCAGAAAGCCTTTGACGTGATGCACAAACGCGGCGTCGAATTCACCCAGGAACCGATCGCCCGCTACGGCTCGGTGGATGCGAGCTTCCGCGATCCTTCCGGCAATGGCTGGAAGCTCGTTCAGGCCCGCTGAAGCGCTCATGTGTCACATTCGATCATGGATGCTTTTTCTTGGGGGCGACTTTGATCTTGCGAAACTGGATAAGGCAGAGCCATCGGTGGCTGGGCATTCTGCTGACGATCACCATTCTGGCGAACTTCATCTCGATGGCTTTCGGTCCGACGCCATCGGTGATCGTCTATGCTCCGCTGTTGCCGCTGACTTTGCTGATTTTCAGCGGGCTGTACATGTTCTTCCTGCCATATCTGGGAAAGTCGGCAGCCCCATCGGGGAAGTAGGCAGATAAGCAACGAAACTATCATGCTCTTCGGCCGCCCGCAAAGTTTACGCGGTTGCGGAGCACGGTATTTAAAATGCTTCAACCCCGGGTTTTACCCCGGGGCTGATTAAAAAGCGGTCGGCCGAAACGGCCTTGCCTTAGTGGTTGTCGCGCGGCAGGCCCTTGGTCTGGGCGATGCGCTGATATTTCACGGCCGGTTCCAGAACCGCACCGGTTTCCATCTGGCTGACGATGCCGCGCTGAATTTCCTGCCATGGCGTCTGATGGTCAGGGAACTTGTAACCACCCTCGGCGGAAAGCGCTTCGTAACGCTTGGCCAGTTCCTCACCTGATATCAGGATATCGGCCTTGCCGCGACCCACATCGATGCGAACGCGGTCACCCGTCTGCAGGATGGCGAGACCGCCGCCGGCCGCAGCTTCGGGAGATGCATTGAGGATGGATGGGCTGCCGGACGTACCGGACTGGCGGCCATCGCCGATGCAGGGCAGCGAATTGACACCTTCCTTCAACAGATAATCCGGCGCGCGCATGTTCACCACTTCCGCTGCACCCGGATAACCGATCGGGCCTGCACCGCGCATGAAGAGGACGGTGTTGGCGTCGATGCCGAGCGACGGATCGTCGATGCGGTGGTGGTAATCTTCCGGACCATCGAACACTACGGCGCGGCCTTCGAAGGCCTCCGGATCGTTCGGGTTGGAGAGGTAACGGTTGCGGAATTCTTCCGAAATCACGCTCGTCTTCATGATGGCGGAGGAGAACAGGTTGCCGCGCAGAACGCGGAAGCCTGCACGCTCCTTGAGTGGCTGGTCGTAAGGACGGATGACCTTTTCGTCTTCGATGATGGCGCCACGGCAATTGTCGCCGATGGTCTTGCCGTTGACGGTCATCGCGTCTTCCTTGATGAGACCCTGGGTCATCAGCTGGTTGACGACCGCCGGAACGCCGCCGGCATGGTAATAATCCTCACCGAGATATTCACCTGCTGGCTGCAGGTTGACGAGCAACGGTACGTCTTCGCCATAGGTCTGCCAGTCATCGACGGTCAGTTCGACGCCGACATGGCGTGCAAGGCCGTTCAGATGGATCGGCGCGTTGGTGGAGCCGCCAATGGCCGAGTTGACGCGGATGGCGTTGATGAAAGCATCCTTGGTCATGATATCTGATGGTTTCAGATCTTCCTTGACCATTTCGACGATGCGCAGGCCGGTCAGGTAGGAGACTTCCTGACGGTCGCGGTAAGGCGCCGGAATGGCGGCGGAACCCGGAAGCTGCATGCCGAGCGCTTCGGCAAGCGAGTTCATGGTCGTTGCCGTGCCCATGGTGTTGCAATAACCGGTGGAAGGGGCCGACGAGGCGACGAGCTTGACGAAGCCCTGATAGTCGATCTCACCCTTGGCCAGAAGTTCGCGCGCCTTCCAGACGATGGTGCCGGAACCGGTGCGTTCGCCACGGAACCAGCCGTTCAGCATGGGGCCAACGGAAAGGGCAATGGCTGGAATGTTGACGGTGGCCGCCGCCATAAGACAGGCAGGCGTGGTCTTGTCGCAGCCGATGGTCAGAACGACGCCGTCGAGCGGATAGCCATAAAGCACTTCCACGAGGCCGAGATATGCGAGGTTACGGTCGAGACCGGCGGTCGGACGCTTGCCGGTTTCCTGGATTGGATGCACCGGGAATTCGATGGCGATGCCACCCGCTTCACGAATGCCTTCGCGCAGACGGTTAGCGAGTTCAAGATGGTGGCGGTTGCAGGGCGAAAGGTCCGAACCGGTCTGCGCAATGCCGATGATCGGGCGGTCAGACTGAAGTTCAGCCTGGCTCAGGCCGAAATTCATGTAACGCTCGAGATAAAGCGCCGTCATATCCGCATTGGCGGGGTTGTCGAACCACGCGCGCGAACGAAGCTTGCCTTGGGTTGCGGGCAGATTGTCGGATTTGGTCATGATGCGGTCTCCAGCCGGAAGTGGCCAACGGTAAAATATTACGAAATGCGACAAGCTTATGTTGTGCGCAAGGAAAATGGAATCAGCTTTCGGAGATCACGCATAACCGACAGTGAGAGCCCAGACGAGTAGGCTTGGGCTGCTCTGCGGCTTTAACCGAATATTTTTCGGCATTTACGGCCATCGCAGGATTGCGCAAAGGAATCTCCCTCCCTCTTTTGCCGATTGAACTCCGATCACAAGACCCAAAATTCCGGCAAAAATCATCTTCTTATTTGTATTACTATTAGACACAGCCATATGCTGTCAAGCGCTATAGCGGTGTGAGCAGCAGCAGTGCCGGCTGTTCGAACCACAAAACATGAATCGTTTATCCATTTGATATTAATTGATATATTTCAAAATTCGAGACCAGACACACCATTCTGAAATTGAAATATGCGAAAATGCCTCTTTTCAAGAGTATTACTATATGCTCATAGTGTCTCCGTCACGCTGACATCATCTCTGGGAGGATTAAGATGAGAAAAGCTCTCGCGACAGTTACTGTCGCCGTTTCGCTGTGCCTTGCATCAAGTGTTTCCGCCAAATCGCTTACCGTCGGCTTCTCGCAGATCGGTTCGGAATCCGGCTGGCGCGCGGCTGAAACCACCGTCACCAAGCAGCAGGCCGAAAAGCGCGGCGTCACGCTTAAATTCGCCGACGCGCAGCAGAAGCAGGAAAACCAGATCAAGGCCGTTCGCGGCTTCATCGCGCAGGGCGTCGATGCGATCCTGATCGCGCCGGTCGTCGCGACCGGATGGGATGCCGTGCTGAAGGAAGCCAAGGAAGAAAAAATCCCTGTCATCCTGCTCGACCGCCAAATCGAGGCTCCGGACGATCTTTACCTGACCGCCGTAACCTCCGATCAGGTTCATGAAGGCAAGGTTGCCGGCGACTGGCTGGTCAAGGACGTCGGCTCCAAGGATTGCAAGGTGGTAGAACTGCAGGGCACGACCGGCTCTTCGCCTGCCATCAACCGCAAGAAGGGCTTCGAAGAGGCCATTGCTTCGCACAAGAACATCAAGATCGCACGCTCGCAGACGGGTGATTTCACCCGCACCAAGGGCAAGGAAGTGATGGAAAGCTTCATCAAGGCCGAAGGCGGCGGCAAGGACATCTGTGCGGTCTACGCCCACAATGACGACATGGCCGTCGGTGCGATCCAGGCGATCAAGGAAGCCGGTCTGAAGCCCGGAACCGACATCAAGATCGTCTCCATCGATGCCGTGCCTGACATCTTCAAGGCCATGGCAGCCGGTGAAGCCAACGCCACCGTCGAGCTGACGCCTGACATGGCCGGCCCGGCCTTCGACGCGCTCGAAGCCTACCTGAAGGACAAGAAGGCGCCAGCGAAGTGGATTCAAACCGAATCCAAACTTTACACGGCATCCGACGATCCGATGAAGGTCTACGAGGCGAAGAAGGGTCTGGGTTACTGATACCTCATTCTTCGGAAGGAGCGGCGCGTCGTTCGCGCCGCTCCATCATGGCATTCTTCATGCGGAACCTGCTCAATGTCCGAAACGGCACCACTTCTGGAAGCACGCGCCATCGGCAAATCCTTTCTGGGGATCACGGCGCTCGATGGCGTCGATTTTTCGCTCGGGCACGGTGAAATCCATGCCCTGCTTGGCGAAAACGGCGCGGGCAAATCGACGCTCATCAAAATCCTGACTGGCGTTTATCACCGCGACAGCGGCTCGATCTTTCTGGAGGGCGGCGAAATCTCGCCCACCAATGTGGGCGAGGCGCAGGCGCTTGGCATCGGCACGGTCTATCAGGAAGTGAACCTTCTCGAAAATCTCACGGTCGCCGAAAACCTGTTTCTCGGCCGCCAGCCACGCCGCTTCGGGCTGATCGACCGCAGCACGATGCAGAAGAATTCGCAGGCGCTGCTCGCCCAATACGGGCTTTCCATCGACGTCAACGCCCTGCTTTCCAGCTATTCCGTCGCTATCCGCCAGATCATCGCCATTGCCCGCGCCGTCGATCTTTCCGGCAAGGTGCTGGTGCTGGACGAACCGACAGCCAGCCTTGACGCCCATGAGGTCGAGATGCTGTTCGGGGTTTTGAAAAACCTGCGCGCCCGCGGCATCGGCATCATCATCATCACCCACTTCCTCAATCAGGTCTATGATATTGCCGACCGGGTGACGGTGCTGCGCAATGGCCGCCTCGTCGGCACCCGCGACATCGGCAGTCTGCCGAGGTCCGAACTCATTTCGATGATGCTCGGTCGCGAGCTTCAGCATATTACCCACGAACACCAGGCGACCGAAGATACGGTCGCCGAGGGCGAGCCGCCAATCCGGTTCGAAGCCTATGGCAAGCGCGGCAGCATCGCCCCCTTCGATCTCGGCATCCGGCCGGGAGAGATCGTCGGCGTTGCCGGTCTTCTTGGCTCCGGACGAACGGAGACCGCCTTCCTGCTGTTCGGCATCGACCGTCCCGATACCGGCACGGCGATGATTGACGGAAAACCGGCGGCGATTTCGTCTCCCGAGGCCGCCATTGCGGCCGGGTTCGGCTTCTGTCCAGAAGAGCGCAAGACGGATGGCATCATCGGCGACTTTTCCGTCACCGATAATATCGCGCTGGCGCTTCAGGCCCGGCAGGGCTGGGCGCGGCCACTGTCGCGCCGGCAGAAGGCAGAGCTGGCCGAAAGCTTCATCAAATCGCTCGATATCCGCCCGGCCGACCCCAACCGGCCGATAAAATTCCTGTCCGGCGGCAATCAGCAGAAGGCCATTCTGGCACGCTGGCTCGCCACCCAGCCCAGACTGCTGATACTCGACGAGCCGACACGTGGCATCGATATCGGCGCGCATGCGGAAATTCTCAAAATGATCGAAAAACTCTGCGGCGAAGGCATGTCGCTCGTCGTCATCTCCTCCGAACTGGAAGAACTGACGGCCGTTGCGCATCGTGTGGTCGTGCTTTCCGACCGCCGCCATGTCAGTGAATTGAAAGGCAGCGAAGTGACCGCCGACAACATCATGCGGGCAATTGCGGATGCGGCGAAAACGGAGGCGGCGTGATGGTGGCTGTAACACGACGCTTCAAAAGACTTGCTCCCCAGCTTGCCGCGCTCTTTATCATTCTGGCAGCGATTACAATCATTTCGCCGGGTTTTCTGCATGTTTCTTTCCAGAATGGCCGGCTCTATGGCAGTCTGGTGGATATTCTCGTGCGCGCCGCTCCCGTGGCGCTGCTGACCATCGGCATGACGCTGGTTATCGCCACCAAGGGTATCGATCTTTCCATCGGCGCGGTCATCGCCATCTGCGGCGCGGTCGCGGCCACGCTCATCAGCAATGGCCATTCCATTCCCTCGGTCATCGTCATCTCACTTGCGGTGGGCATTGCCTGCGGCCTGTGGAACGGCGTGCTGGTCGCCCTTCTCGATATCCAGCCGATCATTGCCACCCTGATCCTTATGGTGGCGGGACGCGGCATCGCCCAGCTCATTACCGAGGGTGTCATTCTCACCTTCAACAATGACAGCTTTGCCGCCATCGGCTCCGGCTCGTTCGCAGGCATCCCGCTGCCCGTCATCATCTGGGTGGCCGCGGCGCTGTTGATCGGCCTTCTGGTACGTAAAAGCGCGCTCGGTTTCCTGATCGAGGCCACAGGCATCAATCGCCGTGCAGCGGCGCTCGCCGGCGTGCGGGCGCGCTTCCTGCTGTTTTTCGTTTATGCCGTCTCCGGCCTCTGCGCGGCCATTGCCGGCATGATCGTGACCGCCGATATTCGCGGCGCGGATGCCAACAATGCCGGGCTGTGGCTGGAACTGGACGCGATCCTGGCGGTCGTGATCGGCGGCACATCGCTGAATGGCGGCCGCTTCTCCATCACGGCCTCATTGATCGGCGCGCTCATCATCCAGACCATCAATACCGGCATCCTCGTCTCGGGCTTTCCGCCGGAATTCAACCTCATCATCAAGGCAGGCATCATCATGGTGGTGCTCACACTGCAATCGCCTGCAATCATGGCCGTCCTCGGTTTCGTGAAAGCGCCGAAGCCGCACGTCAAACCGGCGGCGACCAATGGCATGACCAAGGAAGGAACCGCGCGATGATCCACAGCCGCAATCTGCCCTTCCTCACCACGCTGACGATCTTCGTGGTCGCCTATTTGCTGTGCGTGCTGCAATATCCGTCGATCCTGTCGACGCGCGTAATCGGCAATCTTCTGACCGACAATGCCTTCCTCGGCATAGCGGCGGTGGGCATGACCTTTGTCATCCTGTCGGGCGGCATCGATCTCTCCATCGGTTCGGTCATCGCCTTCACCAGCGTCTTCGTGGCGGTCATGGTCGGCACCTATAACATCCATCCGCTGCTGGCCTTCGCCATCGTGCTGGCAGTCTCGACGCTGTTCGGCTGCCTGATGGGGGCGATGATCCGCTTCCTGTCGATCCCGCCTTTTGTGGTGACACTGGCGGGCATGTTTTTGGCACGCGGCGCGGCCTATCTGATTTCCACGCAGTCGGTGCCGATCTCCCACCCGTTCATCGATGCGATACAGGGCTTTTATTTCCGCTTTCCGGGCGGCGGCAGGCTGACGGCGCTGGCCATGCTGATGCTTCTCGTCTTCGCCGCCGGCATGCTGATCGCCAGCCGCACCCGCTTCGGCGCCAATGTCTATGCGTTGGGTGGCAATCCGCAATCGGCCGAGCTGATGGGGGTGCCGATTGGCGCGACGACCATCGGCATCTATGCGCTTTCCGGTTTCCTGTCGGGCCTCGCCGGCATCGTTTATACGCTCTACACCTCGTCAGGTTATTCGCTGGCGACGGTGGGCGTGGAACTGGACGCCATCGCCGCTGTCGTCATTGGCGGGACGCTTCTGACCGGCGGCACGGGGCTGGTGGCGGGAACCTTTATCGGCCTTCTGATACAGGGGCTGATCCAGACCTACATCGTTTTTGACGGGACGCTTTCTTCCTGGTGGACGAAAATCGTCATCGGTGTGCTGCTTTTCGTCTTCATCGTGTTGCAGCGCGCAATCATCTGGTATTCAAACAGGAGACTGGCCGGACCGCATCCGGCATAATTGCCAAGGGAGGCATGCTTGGGGCTGCTCGAAACGACGATAAGCGGGCGAAAACGCAGGAACAGCCACGCCCATGTGGTCTCCGAACTCGGCAGCGCCATCGTCTCGGGCAGGATTGCGGAAGGCTCCCTGCTGCCCAATGATGCCGAACTTTCCTTGCGGTTCGGCGTCTCCCGCACCGTGCTGCGCGAGACGATGAAGACGCTGGCGGCGAAGCGTCTGGTGGAACCAAAGGCCAAGGTGGGCACCCGCGTTCTTGACCGCTCCAGCTGGAATTTCTTCGATCCCGACGTGCTGGGCTGGCGCTGCGAGGCCGGCATAGATCAGGAATTCGTCACGCATCTGGCGGAGATACGCCTGGCGCTGGAACCAGCGGCGGCGGCGGCGGCGGCGCTGCAGGCCTCCAATGACGATATCGTTTCCCTTTACGTCATCGCCGCCAAATTCGACAATCCGAAACATACGCCGGAAAGCATCGCCAAGGTCGATCTCGAATTCCACCTTGCGGTCGCGCATATGTCCGGCAACCCCTTCATGCGCTCCGCAAGCGGGCTGATCGAAGCCGCACTTGCGATATCCTTCCAGCTCTCGTCACCGGCCGCTTCACCCGGCACCATCGCCGAGATCGCCTCCAATCATCTGCGTATCGTACACGCGATTGCGGCGCGTGACGCGGATGCGGCGGTGAAAGCCATGCGCCATGTGATCGAGGTCGGCAAGGACCGGACGCAGAACGCGATCAAGGCGCCCTAAAGACGCGATAACGCCTGCGCTTCTCGTGAGACCCGCTCGAAGGCGGGTCTTTTTTGTCGCGGCTTGGCTTACCCCTGCGACGCTTCGACCTGCGGGACCACACCGCGGCGCGACGCCATCAGCGAAGCACCGAGAAGGGCGGCAATCGCCACGAAGACGAAGACCATCGTCGCACCCTGAAGATCGATCAGCAGACCGCCCAGAACCGCACCGCTGGAAATCGCGATCTGGAACGTGGTGAGCAGCAGCGCGCCGGCACTTTCGGCTTCGTCGGAAGCGGCCCTCGTGATGAAGCTCTGCACGCTGACTGGAAGTGCGCCGAAGGCAAAACCCCAGGAGGCGATGGCAAGGCCGGCAATCAGGGGCGACGCACCCGCCACGACCAGAACGGAAGCCGATGCGGCGATCAGGGTGGCGGCGAACGTCACCGCCCATGCCGTGTTTTTCTCGGAGAGGAAACCGCCGAAGAGATTACCGAAAAAGCCGCCGACACCATAAACCAGAAGGACGAGCGAAATCGCCTCGACGCCAAGAAGCGTCACATCTTCCAGGAACGGACGGACATAGGTGAAGCCGGCAAAGTGACCCGCAACGATGAACAGCGTCGTCAGAAGGCCGATCCGGACCTGCGGCCGCTGCAACAGGCGGAACATGGTGGAGAGACCGGGTGCACCGGCCGGCGGCAGCGACGGAACGGTGAGCAATTGCACGACGAGCGCAATGACACCGAGCACACCCGCAACGACAAAGGCCGAACGCCAGCCAAGTGTCGCGCCGATCCACGCGCCCACCGGCGCTGCACAGACGGTGGCGACCGAAACCCCTGTCAGGATAATGGCCATGGCACGCGGCATTTTATCAAGCGGTACGAGTCTCAGTGCCAGCGCCGCGGACATGGCCCAGAAGCCGCCAAGGCCGATGCCGAGCAGGACGCGCGAGGCAAACAGCATGAAGAGACCGTTTGCGAAGGCGGCCAAAGTGCTGGAGATGATCAGCAGCGTGGTCAGCCCAAGCAATGTCCAGCGGCGATCGATGCTGCGTGTGCCAATGACAACGCCGGGGCCGGCGACCGCCGCGACCAGCGCCGTAACGGTAATGGATTGGCCAGCGATGCCGGAGCTGACGGCGAGATCGGCCGAAAGCGGCGTCAGCAGACTGACCGGCAGGAACTCCGCCGTCACCAGCCCGAAGACGCCGAGCGAAAGCGAAACCACGGCGGCCCACTTCGCATCCGGCTCTGTCTTGCGCGGCACATATTCGAGTTCGTTTATGGTCCGGTTGCTCATGAAAATCTCCTGATGCGCATTTCCGGAACGCGCTCTGAAACGGAATGGCAAAATGGTGAAACCGGTGGGAGGCCAGTTCATATTCTGCAAATCAATGGTCGTAAGCTATGCGTGACAGCCCGGCGTTTCCATGCTAGAAAATCCGTATTCCTTAACCAAACATCCAAATTTGCGAGAGCGCCATGAATGATGCCCTGACGGAAATGTTGCGTGGCCTGAGGCTCGACGGCGTGGAATACGGCCGATGCCGCATGGCCACCCCCTGGGCGACAGCTTTTCCCGAGCAGGAAGCGGCACGGTTCCATTTCATCGGTGTCGGCCAGGCGAAATTGCGCAAACCCTCCGGCGAGTGGCTGACGCTAACATGCGGCGACGCCGTTCTTCTGCCCCGCGGCCACGCCCATGTGCTGGGTAGCGGCGAGGATGTGACGCCTACCCCCTTCGACCGTTTCGGCAAGAAGGAAGTCTGCCAGGGCGTTTTCGACCTGCAATGCGCCAGCGCCGGCGGCGATACCGTGGCCTTTACCGCTTCGATGCGTTTCAACATGGATAATCTGCACCCTCTCCTGCAGCTGATGCCGGATGTCATGCTGACCAGCGATCTCGCCAAAAGCGACCCGGCCATTCCGCACCTGCTGGAGGCCATGACGCGTGAGGTGGAACTGAACCGCGTTGGTGCGGGCGGCATTCTGGCAAGGCTTGCCGATGTGCTGACCGCGACGTTGATCCGCACATGGGTGGAATATGGCTGCGGCGATTCCAGCGGCTGGCTGGCTGCGGTGCGCAACCCCGAACTCGGACGGGTGCTGGCCGCCATCCACCTCAATCCCGAAAAGGACTGGAGCGTGGAGGAACTTGCTTCCCTGATGGGCGCTTCCCGCTCCAGTTTCGCGGAGCGCTTCACCCGCGTGGTGGGCGAAAGCCCGGCGCGCTATGTGGTGCGCGTGCGCATGCACCAGGCACGGCTGTGGCTGCGCGAAGGCATGCGCGTGACGCTGGCGGCGGAAAAACTCGGTTACGATTCCGAAGCCTCCTTCAGCCGCGCGTTCAAACGCGTGCTCGGCGCACCGCCCAGCCAGTTTCGCCGGAAGGACACGGCCGGGTTGGAGGATGCGGCTTAAAAGCTACAAACAAACCGGATAGGATATCCGCGTGAGAGCAGATCCGCCCGAAGCGGAAGGGCGTCGTCCGGGGAGCATCCACCATGAGTATTGCCGACGACGCCCGTTTCTGGAACCGGACCGCTCGGAAATATGCAAAGGGCAGGATTTCGGATGAGGCCGGATATGAGCGCACGCTGGAGCGGACCCGTGCCCTGCTGAATCCGGATGACAGGGTATTGGAACTGGGTTGCGGCACCGGGACAACGGCGATCCGGCTTGCGTGCAGCGTCAAAGACTATCTTGCGACGGATATTTCCGCCGGCATGATCGCAATCGCCGAGGAAAGAAAACACGCCGCCGGCCCTCTCCCGAACCTCGTTTTCAGCACTGCGACCGTGGAAACGCTTGCGCCCGACCCTCATCAGTTCAACGTGGTGCTGGGTTTCAACTATCTTCATCTGGTGCGCGACCTGCGCGGCACATTGCAGCACATTCATTCCCTGCTTGGCCCGCGCGGGCTGTTCATCACCAAGACCCCCTGCGTTAGGGATATGAACCCGTTTATCCGCCTTGTCCTGCCGGCGATGCGTGTGATCGGCAAGGCGCCCTTTGCCGGCGTGTTCAACGCGGCCGAGCTTGGCCGGCATATAGACGCCGGCGGTTTTGACATTCTGGCCACGGAAATCCACGCGACAAAGGGCAATGACAATCGTCCTTACATCGTGGCGCGCAAAAGGTGATCTGAGCCGCCTTCAGTGAAAATTGCGGGAAATGACCTTTATCCGCTCCACCTCGTCCGCATCATCCACGGCAGGCGGCGGATGCTTCCTGATAGTGCGGTGATCATCCGGTGGAATGCCGTGGTGGAACTCATCGCCACGCCCATGCGGCAGGGGAAAGGCATGGTTGCGTTCGCCCACGCTGGCCAGCGCCTCCGACAAATCTGTCAGCCGATAGGCGACCAAATGCACCACCTCACCCTCCCGCTGGATCTTGCCGTAAATACCGACCATGCCGGCGGACAACACCACGCGCCGGTATTTTTCGAAGGTTTTTACCCACAGCACCGCATTGGCGATGCCCGTCTCATCCTCCAGTGTCATGAAGATCACCCCCTTTGCCGAGCCGGGGCGCTGGCGCACCAGCACCAGACCCGCCGTTTCCAGCCATGCGCCATCACGGGCGCGCACGGCCTCCGCACAGGTGACGATGCGGCGGCGGGAAAGATCGCGACGCAGGAAGGTCATGGGATGTTCGCGCAGCGTCAGCCCCACATGGCCGTAATCCTGCACCACCTCACCACCGTCAGTCATGGGCCTGAGCGCGACGGAGGGTTCCTGAAGCTCATCCACCACGGCATTTTCCCGACTGGCGGCGGCGGCGAAAAGCGGCAGCGGCTCATCCCGCAAGGCCTTGATGGCCCAGAGCGCTTCGCGTCTGGCAAGCGAAAGCGACGGTAAAAAGGCATCGGCTTCGGCGAGACAGACGAGGGCAGCGGCGGGAACGCCCGCCCTTCGCCAGAGATCATCCACCGAGGCAAAAGGCCGATCCTGCCGGACATTGACTATATCGGCAGCATGTTTGTTGGAAAGCCCTTTCACCAGGCGCATACCGAGCCGCACGGCAAACCGCTCGTCGCCTTTCGCATCCTTCTCACCCGTGGGCTCCAGCGTGCAATCGAAGCGGCTGTTATTGACACAGACCGGGCGCACCTCCACGCCATGATCGCGCGCATCGCGCACGATCTGCGCCGGGGCGTAAAACCCCATGGGCTGTGAATTTAGAAGGGCAACACAGAAAATATCGGGATAATGGCATTTCAGCCATGAGGAGGCATAGGCGATCAGCGCGAAGGAGGCCGCATGGCTTTCGGGAAAACCATAACTGCCGAACCCTTCCAGCTGTTTGAAGATACGTTCGGCGAATTCTTTTTCATAACCGCGCTCCACCATGCCGTCGATCAAATCCTGCCTGAATTTGGAGATGGTGCCGACATTCTTGAAGGTGGCCATGGCGCGGCGCAGTTGATCCGCTTTACCGGGGGAGAAACCAGCGCATTCGATAGCGACGCGCATGGCTTGCTCCTGAAACAATGGCACACCGAGTGTTTTGCCCAGTACCCCTCTAAGCTCTTCTTTCGGGTAATGTTCCTCCTCTTTTTTGTCGCGGCGGCGCAGATATGGGTGCACCATATCTCCCTGAATGGGACCCGGACGAACAATGGCGACCTGTATGACGAGATCGTAAAATATCTTCGGCTTCAACCGCGGCAACATCGACATCTGCGCCCGGCTTTCGATCTGGAAGGTGCCAAGCGTATCGGCCTTCTGGATCATCTCATAGGTGGGATCGTCATCCTGCGGCACGGTAGCAAGATCGTACTTATCACCAGTACGTTCTTCCAGCATGTTGAAGCCGCGCTTCATGCAGGAAAGCATGCCGAGCGCCAGACAGTCCATCTTCATGAACTTCATGATATCGACATCGTCCTTGTCCCATTCGATGATCTGCCGTTTGTCCATGGCAGCAGGTTCGATCGGCACCAACTCGTCCAATCGGTCATGAGTGAGAACAAAGCCGCCCGGATGCTGGCTATGGTGACGCGGCGTGCCTACAAGCTGGTTGGCCAGTTCAAGGGCAAGCTTCAGACGACGATCCTCCATATTGAGGTTCAGCTCCTTCACCTGCTTCTCGTCCACCCCTTCGCTCCAGCGCCAGACCTGCGAGGATAGAAGTTTCGTCAGATCTTCCGGCAGGCCGAGAACCTTGCCGACATCGCGCAGCGCACCCCTTCCGCGATAACGGGTGACGACCGAACACAGCGCGGCCTTGTCGCGCCCATAGGTGTCATAGACCCACTGGATGACCTCCTCACGCCGCTGATGTTCGAAATCCACATCGATATCAGGCGGTTCACGCCGTTCTTCAGAAACGAAACGTTCAAACAGAAGATCGACCTTGACGGGATCGATGGCGGTAATGCCAAGCACGTAACAGACAACCGAATTGGCCGCCGAGCCACGTCCCTGGCAGAGAATATCCAGCGAGCGTGCATGGCGAACGATGGCGTTTACCGTCAGGAAATAGGGGGCGTATTCCAGCCTGCCGATCAGTGTAAGCTCATGTTTCAGCGCCTTTTCCACTTTCGCCGGCAGACCATCCGGATACCGCCCCGGCACCGCCTCCCAGACCATTTTTTCCAGCGCCTGCTGCGCCGTCAGCCCCGGCAGCGTGCGCTCTTCGGGATATTGATAGACCAGTTCCTTCAGCGAAAAAGTGCAGCGCTTCGTGATTTCGAGACTGCGGGCCAGCGCTTCGGGGTAGCGGGCAAATAGCCGGTGCATTTCCTCCGGCGGCTTCATATAGCGGTCGGCATGCCGCTCGCGGCGGAAACCCGCCTCGTCGATGGTGCAATTATGCCGGATGCAGGTGACGACATCCTGCAGCATGCGCCGCTCGGGCACATGGAACAGTACGTCATTGGTCACCACCGTCGGTATACCTGCGACTTGAGCCATATTGAACAATTCGAAAAGCCGCATCTGGTCATTGGGACGTCTTCTGAGGCTGAGCGCCATATAGGCGCGATCCGTAAAAGCGGCTTTCAGCCGCCGCAGGCGAAGCGCGCAGAGATCATCCGCGAGATCAGCGAGCAGCACCACGATCAGGCCTTCGCCATAGGCGACGAGATCATCCCATGTCAGTCGGCACTTACCCTTACCACCCCTTTTCTTGCCGACGGAAAGCAGCCGGCAAAGCCGGCCGTAAGCCGGGCGATCCATGGGATAAACAAGCACGGAAAGGTCGTCACCCAGATCGAGCCGGCAGCCGATGACGAGCCGGATGCCGTGGGTGCTTGCCGCCTCGTAGGCGCGGGGAATGCCCGCAAGGCTGTTGCGGTCGACAATGCCGAGCGCCTCGATGCCGAGGTTTTTGGCCTGTTCGAAAAGCTCCTCGCAGGAGCTTGCGCCGCGTAGGAAGGAAAAATGCGTGGTCACCTGAAGTTCGGCATAACGCGGCGTGCTCATGCGAAGACCCCGTGGATGAACCAGCCCTGCGAGCCTGTCTCGGCATGTTCGCCATCGCCGGAGCGGAAAATCCAGAAGCGCTCGCCGCTTTCATTTTCCACCGTGAAATAATCGCGCACGGCTTCCTTTTCCCGGTCGCGTTTCCACCATTCGCCGAACACCCGTTCCGGCCCGTCGGCGCGCCGCACATTATGGCGCACGCCTTTCCAGATGAAATAACGCGGCGGATGATCCGGCAGCAGCGCCAGCGTCTCGATGGGTTCCGGCGTTGCAAAAAGCCTGACCGGGCGCGGCCAGTGGCCGGGCCAGCCGAGCATATCCTCAGATGCAAGCGCCGCAACGCGGGCAACGGAGCGTTCCGGCACATCGCTCGCTACCGCCGCGTAACGATAGACCCTGTGGCCACGATTGAGGATGACATCGACCGTATCGGCGATGTCCGCACGCACCTCCTCTAGAAGCGAGGATCGGGCCTGCGCGGCGAGAAGCGGCTCGGCATGGGTGGCGGTCAGCACCATCATCTCGATGCCGAAACCGGGATCAATGGTGTCGATGCGGTCGGTCAGAAGCCGGACAAGCTGCTTGATGTCGCGCACCGGTCTGGAGGTGCCTGCGCGTACCGCCTGCAGGCCGCTATCGACCCGGTGCAGCACCAGATCGACCCGGCGGGCGCCAAGGCCGCGTTTTTCAAGTGCTGAGCAAAGCCCCGTGACCAGCTTCTGCGTATAACGGGCAATCGTTTCCGCCGCCGCAATCGGCTCGGGAAAGGCGCGACGCACCTCCACCAGTTCGGCCACGCGCACCGGCTCTATGGGTTCGCCGATCTCCCCGAAAGCCTGGGAAAGACGCCGGACGAGTTCGGGGCCAAAACGCAGGGTCAGCGGCGCGCGCGGGGCTTCGGCAAGCTCGCCGATGCTGCGGAAGCCGAGCACCTTCAACCCTGAAACGATACGCTCCTCCAGCCTCAGCGCAGCAAGCGGCAAGCCGTTGATCGCCGCCCGCTGCCCGCCCGGCGGTATGATGCTGATCTGCTCGCGGCCGAAGCGGGCCAGCGCATGGGCAGCACCCCAGCTATCGGCAATGGCCGCGCGGGCGGCAAAGCCTGCGGCATGCAGGCGGTTGACCATCCCGCTCAGCATCAGCGTCTCATCGCCGTGCAGATGGTCCGCTCCCGCCGTGTCCAGCACCAGCCCATCAGGCGTATCGGCGGCGACGATGGGGGCATAGATGCGCAGAAAATGAAAGGCCAGCTGCTGCAGGGCGCGGGCATCTCCAGCTGCATCCAGATCTTCCACCAGAAGGCCCGGCACCAGCGCCTGCGCCTTGCTGACCGGCGTGCCGGGCCGGATGCCCGCCGCCTTTGCCGCTTTGTCGAGCGCCAGCACCAGCCGGCGGCTGCCCTGGCGGCCGATCATGACCAGCGGCTTTTCAACCGGCGGCGCGTTCTCTCCCGAAAGACGCCGGAAGCGATCCGTCGGCCATGTCGGCAGGTAGAGCGATACGACCCTTTGCATCACAGGCTTCCACTTCAAATTCAGCGCTTTCGCCGCCGCGACATCGCAAAAGCTCGAGAAACCAGCGCGGCCTGCCCACCCCCGGCACCGGCAAGGGCGAAGAAGGACGGACCGAGACACGCCAGCGGGTCACCGCCGCCGTCGGCTCGCCGAACAGCGCCGCATCGGCCGCGCGCCGGAAACGGCGGATGGCGATGCCGGTAACACCAGAGGTTTCCGCCGCCAGTTGCAGCCGTCGCGAGGCGTTCATCGGCAATTTTGCCACCTCACCCATCACCGCGCCGAAACCATTGCAGCGTAAACCCTCCTCGAAACAGTCGAGCACGCCCTTCTCATCGCGGCATTCAACAATGATGAGCCGGTTCTGCGAAAGGCCAGCCTGCGTCAGCCCCGGCATGAACAGATCCCGCCGGGTGACGCACCATAAAACCTTGCCGGAAAGCCTTGCCGCCACACCGGCCGCAAAAAGGGCGGCCGCCGCACCATCGGCAGCGCCATTGCCGCCGCCGCTCAGCTCATGCAGACAGCCGAGCTTGAGCCCGCCTCCCGGCAGGCGATGGTCGATGGCATCCACGCCGAAAGGCAAGGTCTCGTGCAGCCGCTCAGGGCCGTTACCGATCCTTTCCAGCCTTTCACGCAGCTCTTCGACAACGAGCAACTGATCCGCGCGCTTTTGCATGGCATGACAGGTTTCAATTCCGGTTATTCATCTCTATTGTTCTTGTTTTGTTCCTATTTCAGCAAAGAGTCAAGCAACAGGTCACCACTCTTCAACAGTTTGCACGGGAAGAGGAGATTCTGGCCTTGCAGCCCTTCGTCCCGACGTTAAAACGGAAGTGACCGCTCGCCGCCTGTTCACCCTGACAACGGCAACGGACATCATGGTTTGGAGGAAACCGCCGATGATCGCCAGCATTCTGATTGCCGTGGTTGCGGCCATCCATATTTACATCGTCATTCTGGAAATGCTGCTGTGGGAAAAGCCAGCCGGGCGCAAGGCTTTCGGTCTTTCGGCAGATTTTGCCCGGCAGACAAAGGTGCTTGCCGCCAATCAGGGCCTTTATAACGGCTTTCTCGCGGCCGGGCTGATCTATGGGCTCATGCAGGGCGATGAAGGGCTGAGCTTCAAGGTTTTCTTCCTGACCTGCGTTTTGGTGGCCGGTATTTTCGGCGCCATGACAGCCAATATGAAGATCCTGTTCATTCAGGCATTGCCGGCATTGTTTGCGCTCGGCTTCCTCTGGATCGGAGCATGAGCCGATGAGCGCATGGAATGACACGTCCGCAAGAGACGCGCTCAACCGCATCTTCATGGCCGCAGTCGCAAGCGCCGATCCGGCAAAGGTGTTGCAACACCACCTTCCCTCCCCGCCCAAAGGTCGGTGCGTGGTGGTGGGCGCCGGCAAGGCTTCCGCCGCCATGGCCGCAGCGCTTGAAGCGGCATGGCCACATGTCGATCTCTCCGGTGTGGTGGTGACGCGTTACGGCCATGCTGTCCCGACTGCGCGTATCGAGATCATCGAGGCTTCCCATCCCGTGCCTGACGATAAGAGTGCGGAAGCGGCGAAACACATTCTCGCCGCCGTCGAGGGATTGACCACCGACGACATGGTGATCGCGCTGATTTCCGGCGGTGGTTCGGCGCTCATGGTCGCACCGGCCGAAGGCATGACGCTTGCCGACAAGATGGCCGTCAACCGCGCTTTGCTTGCCAGCGGCGCGACGATTTCCGAAATGAACGCCGTGCGCAAGCATCTCTCCCGCATCAAGGGCGGACGGCTGGCACTGGCTGCCAGACCGGCCAAGGTTGTTTCGCTGCTGATTTCCGACGTGCCGGGCGACGACCCCTCGGAAATCGCCTCCGGCCCGACGGTTGCCGATCCGAGCGACATCGAAACCGTGCGGGAAATCATCTCCCGTTATGCGCTCGATCTTCCGGAAAACGTGCGCAAGGTGCTGGAAAAAGGCGAGGAAACCCCGAAGGCCGGCGATATCGACGAGGATATCCGGCTCATCGCGGCCCCTTCGCTCGCCTTGCAGGCGGCAGCGGAAGAGGCCGTGAAACTCGGGCTTACGCCGCTCATCCTCGGGGATTCGCTGGAAGGCGAATCCAAGGACGTCGGCGCTGTTATGGCCGGCATAGCGCTCTCCGCCAGCCGCAAGGGCCTGCCGCTAAAAGGTCCGGCCGTTTTGCTTTCCGGCGGCGAAACCACGGTCACGATTGGCAAGGGGCCAGCCGGCAAGGGTGGCCGCAACACGGAGTTCCTGCTGAGCCTTGCGCTGACGCTGAAAGGTGCGGACGAGATCTGGGCCATTGCCGGCGATAGCGACGGCATAGACGGCGTCGAGGATGCGGCGGGTGCTGTGGTGACGCCGGATACGCTTGCCCGCATGCGCGAAGCCGGTGTCGATCCGCGTCAGTCGCTCGTAAGCCACGACAGCTACACCGCTTTCAAGGCGGCCGGAGACCTTGTCGTGACGGGTCCGACCCTGACGAATGTGAATGATATCAGGGCGATTTTGATCGGGTGACAGCGGGGGAATTCGCAGCGGCTGCTGCCCGCAGAGGGCGCGCATCACAGGCAAAGGCCGTTTTTGACTATGCCCTCGGACAGGAGTAATCTGGCGGTATATTCTTTGGAGCCTCAGCCATGCGTACTGGAGTGCTCATACTTGGCCTGATCATGGCCCTTATTCCGACCTTGGCGGATGCCCATAATTGCAAATGCCGAAATCGCGGCACCATGTTCGAACTCGGCCAGACATCCTGCCTGAAGGTCGACGGTGGCTCCTATCTCGCGCGCTGCGAGATGAAGCTCAACGTTTCGTCCTGGACCAAGCTCCAGGATGGCTGCCCCATAACGGAACGGGTGCAGCGACAGACGACACGCGTCAATTGATCCCGTCGGCAGATGACGTCAGGGGCATCTTCTCCCCGGCAACGGGGAGAAGAAATATGCCGCAACCTCGTCTTACAGCTTCACCCAGCCGCCATTCTTCTTGCCGGACTCGATGCAGGCCGTAACAAAGGCGACGCCTTTAACCCCGTCATCGACGGTCGGGTAAATAACCGCCTTATCGAGCGCCGAGCCGGTGCGGCGGGCTTCGATGGCATGCGCCGCCTCGGTATAGATGGTGGCGAAGGCTTCGAGATAACCTTCCGGATGGCCGGACGGAATGCGGGTGACGCGTGCTGCAGCAGCCCCTGCCCCGGCACCGCCGCGGGTGATCAACTGCTTCGGCTCGCCAAGCTTCGTAAACCAGAGATAGTTCGGATCGGCCTGCGTCCACTCAATGCCGGCCTTGTCGCCATAAACACGGACCTTCAGCCCGTTTTCGTGACCGACCGCAACCTGGCTGCACCAGAGTAGCCCCTTGGCTGCCTGCTTGCCGCCCTTCGGCTTGAAGCGCAGCATCACATGCGCATTGTCATCCAGCCGGCGGCCTTCGACAAAGGTATGCACATCCGCCGCCAGCTCATCCGCTTCCAGACCGGAAATGAAGCAACCGAGATTATAGGCATGGGTGCCGATATCGCCGGTGGAGCCGCCGACGCCGGACTGAGCCGGATCGGTGCGCCAGACGGCCTGTTTCGCGCCGGTCTGTTCCACCGCTTCCGTCAGCCAGTCCTGCGGATATTCCATCTGCACCAGACGGATCGTGCCGAGCGCGCCTGACTCCACCAGTTCCCGCGCATGCCGCACCATCGGATAGCCGGTGTAGTTGTGCGTGAGGATGAACAGTGCATCGGCCTTGTCGGCCACCTGCTTCAGCTTTTTGGCGTCTTCCAGATTGGAGGTCAGCGGCTTGTCGCAGATGACATGGATGCCGCGCTCCAGAAACGCCTTCGCTGCCGGATAATGCACATGGTTGGGGGTAACGATCGCCACCGCCTCGATGCCATCCTCGCGCAGCGCTTCCTTTTCGGCCATTTCCTCGAACGAACCATAGCAACGCTCGGGATCGAGCCCCAGCTCGTGGCCGGAAGCGAGGGATTTTTCCGGCGTCGAGGACAGGGCCCCTGCGACGAGATCGAAACGATTGTCGAGCCGCGCCGCCATGCGGTGAACGCCGCCGATAAATGCGCCCGAACCACCACCGACCATGCCAAGGCGAATCCGCTTGTTCGCCTTGTCCGTTGTCTTTCCTTCAATAGCCATAATATCTCCCCTGAAATGCTTTCAAAGCCCAAGCATACGGCGGTTGGCCGCATCATCGGTGCCGCTTGATGCGAAATCGTCAAAGGCTTTTTCCGTGACGCGGATGATATGCGCCTTGACGAATTCCGCCCCTTCCCGGGCGCCGTCTTCAGGGTGTTTCAGTGCGCATTCCCATTCGACGACGGCCCAGCCGTCAAAATCATTGGCCGCCATCTTGGAGAAGACCGCACCGAAATCAACCTGCCCGTCGCCCAGCGAACGGAAGCGACCAGCGCGGTTCACCCAGCCCTGATAACCGCCATAAACGCCCTGCCGCCCGGTCGGGTTGAACTCCGCATCCTTGACGTGGAACATCTTGATGCGGTCCTTGTAGATGTCGATATTGTCGAGATAATCTAGGCATTGCAGCACGTAATGCGAGGGATCGTAGAGCATGTTGGCGCGCTTGTGGTTCTTCACCCGCTCGAGGAACATCTCGAACGTGACGCCGTCATGCAGATCTTCGCCCGGATGGATTTCGTAGCAGACATCCACACCCTGCTCATCAGCGTAATCGAGGATCGGCGTCCAGCGTTTCGCCAGTTCATCAAAGGCTGTTTCCACCAGACCGGCCGGACGCTGCGGCCACGGATAAACGAACGGCCAGGCAAGCGCGCCGGAAAACGTCGCATGCGCCTTGATGCCGAGATTTTTCGAGGCTTTCAGCGCGAGCTTCACCTGCTCCACCGCCCATTGCTGGCGTGCCTTCGGGTTGCCGCGCACTTCCGGTGCGGCAAAACCGTCAAAGGCCTCGTCATAGGCCGGGTGAACGGCGACGAGCTGACCCTGCAAGTGGGTGGAAAGCTCGGTTACTTCCACGCCGTTCTGGCGCGCGACACCGGCGAACTCGTCGCAATAATCCTTCGATTCCGCCGCTTTTTTGAGATCGATCAGCTGCCCGGCCCAGGTCGGCACCTGCACGCCGGCGTAGCCCTTTTCCGCCGCCCATTTGGTAATGCCGTCCCAGCTGTTGAAGGGGGCTGCATCACCGGCAAACTGACCGAGAAAAAGACCCGGCCCTTTGATCGTTCTCATAAAAATCTCCTCCTGCATCGATACAGTTGCGCGGTAACCCGCTTTGTTCCCAAGCGCCAAGCTAACCGCTCGTGATTTTCAAACAAGCCCCAAAAGCGGAGGGCAAGAGAATTTCCGTATTTCATTTAAAAGACGGGAGGCGCTTAAAGCGCCAGTCCGCTCGCCCTGTCGAAGACGTGCACGCGCTCATGGTGCACGGTGGCTGCGAAGGGGGTGTTCACCTTCACCGGCTGCTCACCATCCACCACTGCCGTAACCTGATCGCCCGCCAGTTCGAAGACCACATGGGTCTGCGCGCCCGTCGGTTCCACCAGCACCGTCCGTCCGGTAAGCGAGATATCGCCGCCAATCGCCGAACCGATATGTTCGGGGCGAAGCCCGATCGTCACCGGCTGGCCGCGCTTGACCTTGCGGGAGGCGGCAATGCGGATCGCGGTGCCGTCCTTCAGCCGGGCGGCGGGCTGGTCACCCTCGCCATCGACCACGCCTTCGATGAGGTTCATGGCCGGCGAACCGATAAAGGCGGCGACGAAGAGATTGGCGGGTGTCTTGTAAAGTTCGAGCGGCGTGCCCTGCTGTTCGATGCGGCCGTGATTGAGCACCACCACCCGGTCCGCCAGCGTCATGGCCTCGATCTGGTCATGGGTGACATAGATGGAGGTCGTGCCAACTTTCTGGTGCAGGGCCTTGATTTCGCTGCGCATCTGTACGCGCAGCTTGGCATCGAGGTTGGAAAGCGGCTCATCGAACAGGAAGACGGCCGGGTTGCGCACCACGGCGCGGCCCATGGCGACACGCTGGCGCTGGCCGCCGGAAAGCTGTGAGGGCTTGCGATCCAGAAGCTTGCCGAGATCGAGCATGCGGGCGGCTTCCGCAACGCGCTCTTCAATGACGTTTTTCGGCTGGCCGGCGAGCTTCAGATTGAAGCCCATGTTTTCGGCCACCGTCATATGCGGATAAAGCGCATAGGACTGGAACACCATGGCGATGTTGCGCTCGCGCGGGGTCATGCCATTGACCACCCTGTCGCCGATGAGAATATCCCCATCGGTGATCTCCTCCAGCCCGGCGATCATGCGCAAAAGCGTGGACTTGCCGCAGCCGGATGGACCGACCAGCGCGATGAATTCACCATCCGTTATATCAAGCGAGATGCCGTGGATGACATCGAGCGCCGCATAGGACTTGCGGATACCCTTAAGTTCGACGGAAGCCATTTTTTGCTCCTTTCATGTCACGATTTGACGGCACCGGCCGTCAGGCCCGCGATGATGTGTTTCTGTGCGAGGAAGAAGACGATGACGGTCGGCAGGATCGTCAGCGTGATGAAGGCGAGAACGAGCTGCCATTCCGTGCCGAATTCGCCGCGATAAACCATGATGCCGAGCGGCCAGGGATATTTCGATTCCGAATTCAGCATGATGAGCGGAAGGATGTAGCTGTTCCAGCTGCCGACGAAGGAGACGATGCCAACGGTCGCCACGATCGGCCGCGAAAGCGGCACGGAAATATGCCAGAAGAAGCGTAGATAACCGCAGCCATCTACGAAGGCCGCCTGAAACAGCTCGTCCGGCAGATTACGGAAATAATTGCGGAACAGGAGAATGCTCATGCCCAGCCCGAAGGCTACCTGCGGCAGCACCACACCCCAATAGGTATCGAGCAGGCCGAGATCGCGGATACGAATGAACAGCGGCAGGATGGCGGTCGCCGCTGGAAACATCAGCCCCAGCAGGAAATAGTTGAGTAGGAAGGACGAGCCGAAGAATTTCACATGCGCGAAGGTGAAGGCCGCCATGGCCGAGACAGTCAGCGTCAGGAATACCGTCAGCAGCGCGATGACCAGCGAGTTGAAGATTTGCAGCCAATAGCGTTTGCCAAGCAGGATATCGCCGTAGTTCGACCATTGCCATTCGGCCGGAATGCCGAAGGGGTTGACGCGCAGGTCTCCCAGCGTCTTGAAGCCGCCGAGCGCGGTGGTGAGCAACGGGATAAGCACGATGGCCGCAATCAGGCTCAGCGATATATAAAGATAAAGCTTGGTTTGCAGCGGCATGCGGACGGAAGTGGATGTGTCAGTCATGGCGCATGAAAATCCTTTTGTAACCGAAGGCAAGCGTCACGCAGATGACGAAGAGAACGACGCCCACCGCGCTGCCAAGCCCCACCTGCATGCGCATGACGCCGTAGGTGTAGAGGAAGGTGACCATGGTCTGCGTGGAGTTGGACGGACCGCCGCCGGTGAGCGGCATGATCATGTCAAAGAGCTGCAGCGAGCCGATTACCGCAAAGAAGACGGAAAGGCGCACCGTTGAGCCGAGCATCGGCAGCGTGACATAACGGAATTTCTGCCAGCCGGACGCGCCATCGATTTCGGCTGCTTCCAGCACGTTTTTGTCGACGGATTGAAGGCCGGCGATGAACAGCATCATGTGGAAACCGAAATATTTCCAGACGATGACGCCAAGCACGGCATAGATCGCCACATCCTTGTCAGCCAGCACGTAAGGGTTGGCGAAACCGAAGAAATTGGAGATGGCGGCGAACAGACCATAGTCACCATCATAAACGAAACGCCAGATCAGGCCCGCTGCAACGTCAGCCAGAACATAGGGCAGAAAGAACACCAGCCGGAAGGCGACGACGCCGGGAATGCGGTGCGCCAGCATCATGGCCAGCCAGATCGCCAGCGGAATCTGGATCAGGATCGAGATAAGGATGATCAGGCCGTTATTCATAAGGGCCTGCGAGAAGGCGGCATTACCAAACAGGACCTGGAAATTCTTCAAACCGACAAAATCGGTCGGCGTGCCGTAACCGTTCCAGCGGTAAAGGCTGTACCACGCCGCCTCGCCCATGGGCAGGATGACGAACAGGGTAAAGAGCAACAGGGCAGGCGGCAGAAACACCAGAAGGGTCAGCGCCCGGTCATGCGCGACCGAACTTTGCTTGCGCTTGGCCTTTGTCGCGCCGCGCGCCGGTATGGACGCAGAAGTCATGGAAATATCCGTCATCTCTATCCGCTTTCATGGAGGCAGATAAGCAGCGCCGCACATTCGCGGCGCTGCCATGAAAACCGTCAGATCAGCGCAGTTCGAATGCGTCCTGAATCTGCTGGGCGCCCTCTTCGGAGGTCATCTGGCCGGAAACGATCTCGACTGAAATATCGTTGACGACGCGGCCGACGGCGGCGCCCAATGTCTGGTCGAAGAAGTTCTGGTGCCAGGTGGAGGCGGCAAGCTGTTTTGCCGAATCCGCCAGCAGCGGGTTCTTCACCGCACCGGCGGCACCCGTGGCAACCGGCAGGATCATGCCGGCGGTCGCCATTTTCTCTTCGCTTTCCTTGCTGGTCAGGAAGGTTGCGAAATCGATCGCTTCCTTGGAGGCGTTCTTGGTGAGCGCCCAGCCGTTCAGGCCGCCCAGCGTATCAGTGGCCTTGCCGGCGCCGCCTTCGACAATCGGGAAGGCGAAGCGGCCGATATTTTCAGGGGCCAGCCCCTTGCCGTCGCCCGCATTCTTGCGCTGGTTGGCTTCCGTATTGTCGAAGCCGAGAATAATCGCCGCCTTGCCGTCGCCGAAGACGCCGAGCGCCTGTGGCCAGGTCGAGCCGAGATATCCGGGCTGGAAGGGTTCGAGCTTGCCGAACGCGGCCAGCTGTTCACCGGCCTTGATGATCGCCGGGTCCATGAAACCTTCGCCTTCGCCCTTGCGGGCGGCATCGAACACGGCCTGCCCGCCATTGCGCATGACGAGATAGCTCCAGTAGAAATGAATCGGCCATTTTTCACCGCCGCCGCCGGCGATCGGGACGATACCGGCTTCCTTGATCTTCTTGACCGTGGCGCTGAAATCGTCCCAGGTCTTGATATCCTCCGCCTTCACACCGGCCTTGGCGAACAACTCCTTGTTATAAAAGAAGCTGACGAGGCTGACACGGTAAGGCACGGCCCAGACCTTGCCGTCAAAAGACAGGCCGTCGATTGCGGACGCATTATAGGCCTCACGCAGCTTGCCGCCATCGGCGTCGAAAACGTCGGTCAGATCTTTCAGCGCGCCGGTCTTGGACTGCTCCTCAAGGACGCCGCCACCCCAGCTGTAGAAGAAGTCAGGCACGTCATTGGATTGCAGCAGCGTCGGCAATTTTGCCTTGAAGGCCTCGTTTTCGAGGAACTGCAGCTGAACATCGACATCGGGATGCTTGGCCTCATATTCCTTGGCAATCTCCTCCCAGACAGCCACAGATTTGGGGTCCAGCTCCACATGCATCCATTTAACGACCGTGGCTGCCGAGGCGCTGGCCGCGCCGAGCATCAGGGCTATGCTTGTCGTTGCGGCAAAGGCAATCCGCCTGCCGCTCAGGCTTGCGCCTGCGTGCCAATACGTCATGATCGTGATCCTCCCTGGGGTTCCTCACCATTTATTCCCCAATGCGGATTAATTCACCCCACGCCCTGCCCGATGTCAAGGTGGTTTGCCAATTTTTTACCCAAACCGCTTGACACACCCCTCCCGACAGACGTTATTTAATCCGCAATCCGATATAAATTCGTTTTAGATCGAACCCGATCGCAGCAGGACCTCATGAAGACCGCAGACCCCGAATTGATGCGCGCGATCAACAGGCTGAGCGTGCTTGATAGCATCCGCCGCCATGGCCCGATCTCGCGGGTGGAAATCAGCGAAAGAACGCAGCTCTCCACCACGACTGTTTCGGCGATTACCGCCTCGCTGCTCGATGACGGGCTGATTCTCACCCGCCATATCGGTGATATCCGCACCGAAGGGGGGCGCGGCAGACCGCGCGTGATGCTGGAACTGAACCCGGATGCCGCCCGCGTTGTGGGCGCCAAGATCGCCGCAAACCGCATGGTTTTTGTCGTCACCGATTTCTGCGGCAATGTGCTGTCCACCCTTGCCTTGCCGATCCGCGTCGACCGCCAGCCCATCGGCGTCATCGCCGATTTGGTGGAAGACGGCGTACGACGCTGCGTCGTCGATGCCGGTCTTTCGCTTGAGGATGTGGACATGGTCTGTCTCGGCCTGCCTGGTGTCATCGAACACCGCACCGGCAGGATCCGCAGCAGTCCTATCCTGCGCGAAGTAAACGTCAACTTTGCCGAGGAAATGACGGCGCGGCTGAATTCGCCAACCATCATCGAAAGTGACGCACACGCCATCACGCTCGCCCACCACTGGTTCGGCCATGCGCGCGATCTCGAAGACATGGTGCTGATTTCGCTGGAACAGACACTCGGGCTTGGCGTGCTGCACCAGAACCAGCTGTTTCGCGGCGCTGGCGGTCTCAGCCACAATCTCGGCGACCTCGTCATCGGCCTTGCTAATGAAGGAACGGTGCGGCTGGCAAGCCAGGCGGGCGAAAATGCCATTTTAGGCTCGCGCCCGGTGGACGGGCGTTTTGCCGAAGCGATCCGGCTCGGCCGTGGCATGCAGCATGCCCATGCGCTGATTGCGGCCGAAGATCACGATCTCATCGCGGCGGCCCTGCGCGCCGGCGCAGCACTTGGCCTGACACTTGCCAATATCGTCACGCTGTTTGCGCCGCCGCGGGTCATCATCACCGGCTCCAGCCTCGAACTTGGCGAACCTTTCATCGCCAGCATTCGCAACAGCTACAACGCCGCCGTGCCGCCATCGCTGGCCGGTGTCGCGGAACTGGTTTTCGATGTTGCGAGCGACGAATTGTGGGCGCAGGGGGCCGCGGCCGTTGCGCTTTACGAACTTTACGAATCGCCATGGAACACAACCGGGCCAGCGCTCTAGCCCGCAGGGTTGAGCACAGGCCCAGGTATTTCTGATTTACGGGAGGAATCATATGAACAAGGTCGGTATCGGCATCATAGGCTGCGGCAACATTTCCAGCGCCTATCTCAAGGCCATGGCGTCGTTTCCCATTCTCGACATTCGCGGACTGGCGGATATGAACGAGGAAGCCGCGAAGGCGCGGGCGGACGAATTCGGCCTGAAGGCAACCAGCATTGACGCACTTCTCTCCGACCCGTCAGTGGAAATCATCGTCAACCTGACGATCCCCAAGGCGCATGTGGAAGTGGGCCTGCGTGCGCTCGATGCCGGCAAGCACGCCTATTCGGAAAAACCGCTCGGCATCAATTTCGCCGAGGGTAAACGCCTTGCGGATGCGGCAAAGGCCAAGGGCCTGCGCATCGGCTCGGCCCCCGACACCTTCCTTGGCGGCGGACACCAGACCGCACGCCGCCTGATCGATGAGGGTGTGCTGGGCCAGCCCGTTGGCGGAACAGCCACCTTCATGTGCCCCGGCCATGAGCGCTGGCACCCCAACCCGGCCTTCTATTACGAGGTCGGCGGCGGGCCGATGCTCGATATGGGCCCCTATTACATTACCGATCTCGTTAACCTGTTCGGCCCGGTCGCCAAGGTGGCGGGCTTTGCCGTTGCACCGCGCAATGAGCGCCTCATCACCAGCGAACCGAAGAACGGTGAAAAAATCCCCGTCCATGTCGCCACCCATGTGTCCGGCGTGCTGGCCTTCGAGAACGGCGCCGTTGTGCAGGTGGGCATGAGCTTTGATGTGGCGGGCCACAAACATGTGCCACTGGAACTCTACGGCACCGAAGGCACGCTGATCGTGCCCGATCCCAACCATTTCGGCGGCGAGGTGCAATTGCTGAAAAAGGGCGGCCAGTTCGAGCCGCAGTCGCTGTCGTCGCCCTATGCTGACGGCAATTATCGCTCCATCGGCGTTGCAGATATGGCCTACGCGATCCGCGAGAACCGTCCGCACCGCGCCAATGGCGATCTCGCCCTGCATGTGCTGGAAGTCATGGAAGCCTTCCAGACGGCATCGGACAGCGGCACGACCGTTTCCATCACCACCAAAGCGGAGCGCCCTGCGCCGCTCGAAACATCGCTGGTCGACGGCCAGCTCGGCAAATAATCCCGAGGAGGAAATAAATGCGCGAAGCACTCATCGTCTGGGGCGGCTGGAGCGGCCACGAGCCGCAGGAATGCGCCACCATCGTCAAGGACATATTGGAGGAAGACGGTTTCAAGGTCTATGTGGAGCACAGCACGGAGGCTTTCGCCGATCCGTCGGTGCATGATCTCAGCCTCGTCGTGCCTATTGTCACCATGTCGAAGATCGAGAAGGAAGAGATCAAGAACCTCACGGCCGCCGTCGAAAACGGCGTCGGCATTGCCGGTTTCCATGGCGGTGCGGGCGACAGTTTCCGCGAATGCGTGGAATATCAGTTCATGATCGGCGGCCAATGGGTCGCCCATCCCGGCAATATCATCGATTACACGGTCAACATCACTCGCCCCGACGATCCGTTGATGGAGGGAATTTCCGATTTTCCCTATACGTCGGAGCAATATTACATGCATGTCGACCCCTCCAACGAGGTGCTGGCCACGACGAAGTTCACCGGCGACCACGCCTGGTGGATCGACGGCGTGGTGATGCCGGTGGTCTGGAAACGCAAATATGGCAAAGGCCGCGTCTTCTATTCGGCGCTCGGCCATCAGGCCAAGGAATTTTCCGTACCGCAGATGAAGACCATGTTTCGCCGCGGCGCCAACTGGGCGGCGCGCTGAAGCGTGCATTGAGAGGTGGCCAAACAAGGCCGCCTTTTCCTTTCATCAGCCGCGAATAATCTCTTCCGCCGCCATCGCCACGCTGAGAACATGGTCATCCGAGCCGTGTAGACCGGAAAGCAGCAGGCCAACCGGCATGTCTGCTTCACCCGTCCCGCAAGGGATGGAAACGCCGCAGAGATCGAAGAAATTGCCGATCTGGGTATTTCGCAGGGTTTTCGCATTCATGGCGAAAAAGGCATCGTCGTCATCGAGAAGCGGCGCGACCTTGGCCGCAACATGCGGTAATGTCGGCGACACCAGCAGTTCCTGCCTGCCGATCATGCCTGAAAACGCCGCCGTCATGCGTTCGCGCGCCTCGATGATGGCGATATAATCAGGCATTGAAATATTTGCACCAAGCCTCGTTCGCGCAACCACGCGCGGGTCCATGCGCGCGGCATCCGCACCTTCCAGCCGTGTCTTGTGCAGGGCAAAGGCTTCCGCCGTCACCAGCGCACCCTTTTCTTTGATAAGATCGAATAGCTCCGAAAAAATGGGAAATGCCTGCCGCCGCACCCAGGCACCGGCGCGGACAAGACGTTCCACCGCCTGCTCGAAAGCGGCTGCAACGCCATCCTCTATGCCATCGAAAAATACAGTTTCCGGCACCACCAGCGAAAGGCCCGCGAGAGGCGCACGCTGGACGTCTGCAGCCGCCTTGCCGCGCATCGCGGCATCCACCCAGACGGCGTCCTGCACGGTGTGCGTGAGCGGCCCGAGCGAATCCAGGCTTTTTGCCAAGGGATAAACGCCACGCATCGAATAGCGGCCGCGGCTTGCCTTGTAACCCACCACACCGTTGAAGGCGGCGGGAATACGCACCGATCCGCCCGTATCGGTGCCGATCGCTACCGGCACCAGACCGGCTGCGACAGTGACGCCCGCGCCAGACGAAGAGCCGCCCGGCAGACGGTGACCATCCTTAGAAGCAGGATTGCGCGGCGTGCCATAATGCGGATTGATGCCGAGACCGGAAAACGCGAACTCGCTCATATTGGTGCGGCCGATGCAGATCATGCCCGCCTGTTTCAGCGCCGTCACCACATCAGCATCGCGAGACGCAGGCGCATCATCCGCAAGCACCGTCGATCCGGCCGTGGTCGCCATGCCTTCCAGATCAAAAAGGTCCTTCCAGGCCACCGGAATGCCATCAAGCACGCCACAGGAACGGCCCTCGGCAATGCGTTTTGACGCGGCTTCCGCCTCCACCATGGCCCGCGCGGCCGTCAACTCGACAAAAATGGCCTGATCGCCCTCATTGCCGATCGCATCCAGCATCTCCTCCGCCAAGGTACGCGGATCGAGATGGCCGCTCTGGATGAGAACGGAAAGCTGCGCGATATTTTTGCCTCTGTGAGCCATGGATATCTTCCCTGAAAACGGCATGTTGCGCACAACATGCCGTTTATCGACCCGTTGGCAAGGTCAATCATCGCGCCATCTATGCCCCACACGCAGATCAGGAAACATGACGAAGATCGCAGAATTTTGGAGTCTATCCTTGACGCTTCATCTCTAACCTCCGATTTTTTCAACCTGAGGTGCATGAATGCCATTTCTTATATAAGCTACGACTATAAAAAGACGGATTAATTCTTAATCGCCTCTAAACTTTGTTGAATTATTTAGCAGACATCATTGAAACGCATGCCCTATAAAATTCCATAAAACAATTATAACGCGACATCGCGGGGGACTATCGCGAATGGAAGAGACTGCCTATCGCGGGACGGATAGACAGGTTGAACCGGGCCACACGCTTCGCTCACCGACGCAGCCGGAAACAGGCCGGTTTTCGCGGCGGCGGTCGCTTGCCAGCAAGATAACCCTGATATTCCTGGGCGGCGTGATCTTTTCCTACAGCATCGGCGCGCTCGTCGGCTGGTACATGTTCGTTGCCGCCGCCAGCGAGCAATGGCTCAATCAGGCCCGCGTCAATTCGCAGATCGCCAGCGCCACGCTTCGCAGCATCTATACCTATGTCAGCGTCACCGCCGATGCCGACGGGCAGGTCAACGGCATATTGACCGACAAGCCGATCGGCGATGATGACTCCATTCTCGTCACCGGCTTCAACCCCAGCGACGTTCTCGCGCTTATCGGCGCGCAGACCAAGAATGCCGTCTGGCTTTTCCGTTATGATGAGGCCGATTCCGGCTTCCGCCAGATCGCGGCGGCCTTCGACAACGCCACCGATGACGATGAAAAGCCGCTCGCCACCGATCCCATCTTTTCCAGAGACGCGGTCGCCGCGCGTTTTTCCACCGGTTTTGCGACGATCGGCGAATCCAGCCATTATATCGGCCTGCTGCCGATCATCAGCACGGAAACGAAGAAACCGATCGGCGCGGTCGCCGTCAGCATCGGCGGATCGGACGCGCTTTATGGCGCGCAGCGCAAGCTCATCTATAATTCACTCGCCGCGCTGATCGTGGTCTTGACCGTCACCGGCGTACTTGTGACGGTGATTGCCCGGCATTTCCTGAAACCGGTCCCGGCGCTGGTGCAGGCGACACTTCGGATTGCCCGCGAGGAAACAGATGTCGCCACGCCGTTTCAGGAGCGGAGAGACGAGATCGGCGACATGGCCACCGCCATCGAAACGTTGCGCGAGGCAGTTCTGGAGCGTGGACGCCTGCGGCAGATACGCGATATGGCGCAGCAGCTGGAGCATATGGCCCATCACGACGCGCTGACCGGACTTCCAAACCGCGTGCTGTTGATGAAGACGCTGGAAAACCGTCTGGAGCAACTGTCGGCGTCCGGCCAGCCCTTCAATGTCATGCTGCTCGATCTCGACCGCTTCAAGGCCGTCAATGACACACTCGGACATGCCGCCGGTGACGCCTTGCTGGTGGCGGTGGCCTCGCGGATTTCCTCCGTGCTCGGTGAAAACGATATGGTGAGTCGCCTCGGTGGCGACGAATTCGCAATCATACAGTCGACAAACGGTGACTGCGAGAGCGATGCGGCGATGCTGGCCGCGCGGGTGGTGCATGCCGTCTCGCGCAGTTTCGGCCTCGAAGGCAGCGACATCAGCATTGATACCAGCATCGGAATCGCCTGCGCGCCGGGCCACGGCACATCCGCCACGCAGCTTCTGCAACACGCCGATCTCGGCCTTTACCGGGCGAAATCCATGGGCTGTGGTTATTTCGTTTTCTATGAGGCGGGCATGGACATGGCGGCGCAGCACAAGCATGCGCTGGAAATAGACATGAAATCCGCACTCGAAAACCACGAATTCGAGCTGCACTACCAGCCCGTGGTCAATCTGCAGAGCGGTCGCATTGTGGCTTATGAAGCGCTGGCCCGCTGGCGACACAGCAAGCTTGGCCTCATTACCCCGGACCGCTTCATCACGCTTGCCGAAGAAAACAACTTCATCAGGCCGTTGGGCGAATGGGTTCTGGCACAGGCCTGCATGGATGCGATGACCTGGCCGAAGGATATCAAGCTCGCCGTCAACCTATCCGCCGTTCAGCTCTGTAATGACGACATCGTCCCTGTCGTCGACCGGGCGCTTGAGAAATCCGGCTTCCCGGCGGAACGGCTTGAACTGGAAGTGACGGAAACGGCCATGCTGGAGCGTGACAGCAGCGCCCGGGCCCTGAAACTGCTGAAGGAAAGAGGCGTTCGCCTCGCTCTTGATGATTTCGGCACCGGTTACGCCGGGCTCAGCACGTTAACCCATGTCGCTTTCGACAAGATCAAGATCGACCGGGAATTCGTCTCCGGCCTGCCGGCCAATCCCATGTGTTCGGCCATCGTCAACACTGTCATCGACATGGCTGAACAGATTGGCCTGAAGGTCACCGCCGAAGGCGTTGAGAACAGTGAGCAGGTCGAAGCGCTCAAGCTTTCCGGGTGCGACGAAGCGCAGGGCTATTATTTTGCCGAGCCCGCGCCGCTTGCCCGAATTCTCAAGAACCGCGCCGTCATCGCTCCGATTGCGCAGGATGAATTCGGCGACATCGGTCGACCGACACAGGAAATCTATTGCCCACCACAAAAAGCCATTTGAGAAACCGGCCGCCGGCCCAGAGGACATAAAATGCGTCTTTCAGTATTTTGCCTTTTCCTCACATGCTTTGCTCCCATCACGCCCCTTCAGGCCGCCGGCGAAGGCGACACGCTTCAGCAGATTGCCAGAACCGCCAAGATCCGCATTGGCTATCGCGAGGCCGAACCGCCCTTTTCCTATCAATTGCCTGATGGCGAGGTCACTGGTTTCTCGACTGATCTTTGTCGGGCGATCAGCGAAGATATTCGCAGGAAGCTGAAGCTCGACCGCATCGAGCTCGAATATGTCAAGGCAACGCCCGCGACACGCTTCATCCTTGTCCGCAGCGGCCAGATCGACATTGAATGCGCAGCCACGACCAACAATAACGAACGCCGTAAGATCGTGGATTTCTCCTATCCCAATTTCATGACCGCGACGCAGTTTCTCTCCCGCAGGCAGGACAATCTGAAAAGCCTTGCCGATCTCGCCGGACGGTCCGTCACATCCGCCTCCGGCACCGTCAATATCGAGCAGCTCAACGCCGTCAACCGGGCGAAGAACCTCAACATCTCGGTGATGCCGACAAAGACCAATGAGGAGGCCTTCGAACTCGTGGTTTCCGGCAAGGCTTCCGCCTTTGTCATGGATGGCATATTGCTCGCGGCGCTGGCGGCGACATCGGAAAACCCGGACCTCTATGCGCTTTCCGAGGAAACGCTGAGCGCACCCGAACCCTATGGCCTGGTTTTCCGGCGCAACGACCCTGCTTTCAAAGCGGCGGTCAATGAAAGCCTCAGACATATCTTCACCGGCCCGGCCATTCATGGCCTCTATGAAAAATGGTTCACCAAGCCCATTCCCCCCAACGGCATGAACCTGAACCTGCCAATGGCCGCGTCATTAAAACAGGCCTACGAATATCCAAGCGAATACCAGGACTGAGAGCGCAAAGCGCCAACTCCTATCGATTTTCATGAAGATGTTTTGACGGATTATTTTGGCTGGAGATGCGCGATGCAGAGATCGACATTATGGCTTCTGTTGTTTTTCCTCAGTCTTCTGCCCGCCCAGGCGGCCAGTGACGGTGCCCAACCGCCGACGCTTGATACCATTGCCAGAACCGGCACGATCAAGCTCGGTTATGCCGATCGCAATATTCCCTTTTCTTATCTTGGCACCGGATCGGAACCGATCGGTTACAGCATCGAGCTCTGCTTGAGGGTGGCGGATTCCATCAAGAGAAAGCTCGGCCTGCCGGAACTGAAGGTCGAATTCGTCAAGCGCACGCCCAGCAACCGCATCATGCTTCTCAATGACGGCACGATGGATATGGAATGCGTGGCAAGCACGAATACGGAGGAAAGGCGCAAGGCCGTGTGGTTCTCCTACAGCCACTTCATCACCGGCACGCGTTATGTCGCGCTGAAATCGAGCGGTCTGAACACCGTCGCCGATCTTGCCGGACGAACGGTGGTGGTGACGACGGGAACCATCAATATCAGCCAGCTCAACGTGCTCAATCGCAAATTGGGGCTGAACATTGCCGTGCTGCAGAATGACAGCACGGAGGGCAGTTTCGACATGGTGACGGAAAACCGCGCCTCAGCCTTCGTGATGGACGATATTCTCTTGCGATCCTTCGTCGCCGAAACGGGCAAGCCGGAAGACTACGTCATCTCCAACGAATATCTCGCCCCGCCCCAGCCCTATGGCCTGATGCTCCGGCACGGCGATACCGGCTTCAGGGATGCCGTCAACGAAGCGCTCGGCGAAATCTATGCCAACGGCGAAATCGAAAAAATCTACGACAAATGGTTCAACGCGCCGATCCCGCCGAACGGGATAAACCTGAAACGCCCGCTGCCCGGTGACCTGGAGGAAGCGTTTCACAAACCCGTCGATACGACGGCGGAATAGAAAAGCCGCCCGGTGGCGGGCGGCGTCTTTGGCGGAATGTCTTCAGGCAGCGCGCAGGTCCGCGCCAAGCGGGATTTCGACGTCGATCTCCAGAATGGAGACATGCTCGTCGCGATCCATCTTCACATGCACCCTGTCGCTGTCGATCTGCACATGCTTGGCGATGACACCGAGAATTTCTTCCCGGAGGATAGCCACGAGATCGGAGCCGGACGATGCCCTTTCGTGGGCGAGCAGCACCTGCAGACGCTCACGCGCAAGCGGTGCCGACTTCTGTTTACGGAAAAGACTGAAGATGCTCATGCAGCCCTCCTTGCGAAGATCTTGGAGAAGATGCCACGCTTCTCACCCGGGATGACCACCGGAATATCCTCGCCGGACAGGCGGCGGGCGGCATCGAAATAGGCCATGGCCGGCGCGCAACGGGCATCCGCCAGCGTTACCGGCGCACCGACGTTGGAGGCGCGCAGCACGTCCGTGCTTTCGGGAATGATGCCGAGCAGCGGAATGGAAAGGATTTCCAGAACGTCATCGACCTTCAACATGTCGCCACGCTCGGCGCGGGAAGCATCGTAACGCGTCAGAAGCAGGTGCTTCTCCATGCGCTCGCCGCGTTCGGCCTTCAGTGTCTTGGAATCGAGCAGGCCGATGATGCGGTCGCTATCACGCACCGAGGAGACTTCCGGATTGGTGACAACGACGGCCACGTCTGCATGGCGCATGGCGAGCGTAGCGCCCCGTTCGATACCGGCCGGGCTGTCACAGATCACCCAGTCGAAATGTTTCTTCAGCTCGTTGATGACCCATTCGACGCCTTCCGGCGTCAGATTGTCCTTGTCACGCGTCTGCGAGGCCGGCAGGAGGAACAGCGTCTCGAGGCGCTTGTCGCGGATCAGCGCCTGCGTCAGCTTGGCGTCGCCCTGGATGACGTTGACGAGATCGTAAACCACGCGGCGTTCAGCACCCATGACGAGGTCGAGGTTACGCAGACCGACATCGAAATCGACGACCACGACCTTCTCTTTGTTCTGCGCCAATGCGGCGCCAAGCGCTGCGGTCGAGGTGGTCTTGCCGACCCCGCCCTTGCCGGAAGTTACAACGACTACCTTCCCCATATGGCTCTCTCCTGTTCCTGTGTGTTTATCTGTTATCAGCCGAGTTTTGCGGCCTTGATCGTATCGTTTTCCAGCCAGAGCTGAACGGGCTGGCCGCGCAGCTTGTCGTCAATATCCTCGGCCACCTTGTAGACGCCGTCGATGGCCAGAAGCTCCGCTTCGAGCTTGCGGCAGAAGATGCGCGCCGAAACATTGCCGAGCGAACCGGCCATGGCCCGACCGCGCAGGGCGCCGTAAATATGCACCGAACCGCCGGCGATGATTTCCGCCCCCGAGGCGACCGAGCCGATGACGGTCACGTCGCCTTCGGGAAACAGGATCGACTGGCCGGAGCGCACCGGCTCGTTGATGACCAGCGACTGCACGACGGCCCTGACCTCACCGGCAGCACGCGGCTTTTCCTCCGGCAAGTCGGCAGCGATGGCGACCGGTTCAACCTCGACATCGGAAGCAGGCTTTCCACCCTTCAGCGATGGCGGCATGCCCGGCTCGATCATCGAGGGGCGAACGCCCTCAATGCCCATGATGCCGACATTGCGCTCCGTCAGCGCCGCCAGCAGTTCCTTCAGTCCCGCCTTGTCGAGCGACAGCTCCGAGACGTCGAGAACCACCGGCCGCGACAGAAAGAAGCCCGCCGAACGGGCGGCGAGATCATCAAGCCTCTCCAGCCATTGATCGACCGGAGATTCGGGGGACAGGACGACTGCGAGGAAGGAGCGGCCTTTGATACGGATCGAACGCTGGTCTGTTAGCACTTTGGTCATCTTGGTAAATAAATCGTTGACAATTAGGTACCTCGAATATGGTTAACAAATGGTTAACGCCGGCCCCAAAGAAGGGAAATCGTTAAGAAAATTCCCAATGCGAAACTCTTCGCGCGGAACTTTCCAAAACCTCGGTTACCTTTTGATTTTGCGATATTCCGCCCTCTGCGAATGTTTATGATGACAGCTTATCCTTGCAGCAGGCTGACGTCTCAGCGAAGACACGCTCTCCCTCTCCTTCTCCGCCCTGGAAGTTCGACTCGACGGGATCGCAGCACGTCCGATTCTGGCACACGATTTCCGACCGGCCTTGAGCCGGCCCTCGATTCCCGGGATGGAAAAGCGATTCCGTTATGTCTTCCGATACTGTAGATACGGGCTGTCCCACAGTTCCAACGGAAGAATGAGATGCACAGCAAAGTCCCGCCGCAGAACCAGATTTTTTCGCAAGAGTTTGCGGCCTTCCTGTTCGACATGGATGGAACACTCGTCAATTCGATCGCCGTCGTCGAGCGGGTCTGGCGGGAGTGGGCCGTTGCAAATGGCATCGAGCCGAATGCTTTCCTGCAGCGCATTCACGGCATGCGGGCCTCGGAGGTGATCCGTCGCGAGGCGATTCCCGGCCTTAATGTGGATGCGGAGGCGGATATGATATTGCGCGCCGAGATGGATGATGTGGACGGCATCATTCAGATACCGGGCGCCGCGGCCTTTCTTTCGTCTCTACCGGCAGGCAAGTGGGCCATCGTCACGTCAGCCGTGCGTGAACTGGCTGAACGCCGGCTCGCCGCGGCCGGCATCACGCCGCCACCCGTCATGATCTGTGCGGACGATGTCGTCAACGGCAAGCCCGATCCCGAAGGTTACAGGAAGGCCGCCGAAAGGCTGGGCGTTGCGCCGGAAAGCTGCATCGTCTTCGAAGATGCGCCCGCGGGCATTCAGGCCGGAGAACGCATGGGCGCCGCGGTGGTTGTCATCAACGTGACCCATTCCCACCCGATCGAAACGCCGCATCTTTCCATTGGCGGGTATGGTGAGCTGGATGTCATCATCGGCGACGACGGCGGCTTGAAGCTTGCAGGTGGCAAGAGCTGAAAAAGCCAGCCCACACATGCGCCGTCATCCTCGGGCTTGTCCCGAGGATCCAACCACGTATCGCAAAGCCGATCGGTTGCAGATGCCCGGGACAAGCCCGAGCATGACGGAGGAGACGTTTTCGGACTTTGCCATCACCCTCGGTCCAATGACTTTGGCTGACTGGTTTCCGGTTCAAGGCCGGAATGGCGGAAATGGAAAACGCCCCGGAGTAAGGCAAATGCCAAGCCTCTGTATCGGCCGCAAGTCTTTCGCCCCGCACTTTTCCACACCGGCCAATTGACAGCACCACATAAATGCGTCCTAATAAAATTGGTAAGACCATCTTACCGCTTGCGCGATCGGGGGAGACTTTCGCGCTGGGAGGGACATCATGTTTGTGGCTCTGGAGCCGCGCCGCCTTTACCGGCTGGTCGCGGAACAAATTCGTTTGCTCATCGAAAGCGGGGAGCTGACCGAAGGTCAGCGCCTGCCGGCGGAGCGGGACCTTGCGGAACGCTTCGGCGTTTCCCGCCCGACTGTCCGTGAAGCCCTCATCGTTCTGGAAGTGGAGGGCCACATCCATATCCGCATGGGTTCGGGCGTCTATGTCAGCGCAGCCGGCAGGCAGGCTAAGGAAAAGCCGGCGGTGCCGGATGCGCATGGTCCGTTTGAAATCCTGCAGGCGCGCTGCATCATCGAGAGCGCGATTGCCGAGGAAGCCGCACGGCTTGCCAAGCCGGAATGCATCGCCAAGCTTGACGATATCATCGAACGCATGGCCGGTGCGCTCGACAATTCGCCACAGGCGCTCAATCTCGACCGGGCTTTCCACACCGCCATTGCCGACATCATCGGCAATTCGGCGCTCAATCGCTTTACCGGCCTGATCTATGACGAGCGCAGCCTGTCACCCTTTTTCGAAAAGCTCGCCAGCTATTTCGAGGGCCCGCACACCTGGAACCTCGCCGTGCAGGAGCATCGGGTAATCCGTGACGCCATTGCCGCCAACGACCCGGAAGGGGCCCGTGAGGCGATGCGGCAGCATCTGACGCTGTCGCAGAAGAGATTTTCCGAAAGCTTCGGGGAGGAAGCGATCGGGGAAGAGTGACCGTTGCCGCAACCGGCGACGGAAAAAACAGCACATCTGGCTTTAATTCGGGAGGAGTTAAGAATGAAAATCAGATTGTCGACTTTGATGGGCGCAACCGCCGCCATCCTGCTTTCCGCTCTGGCGGCGCAGGCGCAGACCACGCTGAAATGGGCCCATGTTTACGAAACCTCCGAACCGTTCCACACGGATTCGGTCTGGGCCGCAGAAGAAATCGCCAAGCGCACTGATGGCCGCTACAAGATCGATGTCTTTCCGGCTTCTCAGCTTGGCAAGGAAGCCGATATCAATCAGGGCCTGAAGATCGGCACCGTTGATATCATCATTTCCGGCTCGAGCTTCGCGGCGCGTGACTTCAAGCCGATCGGCGTCACCTATTTCCCCTATATCTTCCGCGATCCGAGCCATTTGATCGCCTATACCAAGAGCGACATCTTCAAGCGCCTCGCCAAGGGTTACGAAGATAAAACCGGCAACCACATCGCCGCCGTCAGCTATTACGGCACGCGCCACACGACATCGAACAAGCCGATTACCGCCTGCGCCGACATGGCCGGGCTGAAGATGCGTGTTCCCGATGTTCCAGCCTATCTCGCCATGCCGCGTGCCTGCGGTGCCAACACGACGCCGATTGCCTTTGCGGAAGTCTATCTGGCGCTCCAGAACGGCACCGTCGACGCACAGGAAAACCCGCTGACCACCATCGAGGCGAAGAAGTTCTTTGAGGTGCAGAAGAATATCGTCTTGACCGGTCACATCGTCGACCACCTCAACACGGTGATTTCGAAGAACCTCTGGTCGCAGCTTTCCGATGAAGACAAGAAAATCTTCACCGAGGTCATGCAGCAGGCCGCCGAGCGGACCACCAAGACAATCGATGAACGCGAAAAAAGCCTCGTCGAAGACTTCAAGAAGCGCGGCCTGACCGTCGCCGAAGTCGACAAGGCCGACTTCGAGAAGAACGTCATCGAAAAAGTGAAGTTCGAGGACTTCGGTTACGACAAGGCCGACTGGGAAGCCATTCGCGCCGTCAAGTGAAGCAAGATCCGGTGCGGCTCCTTTTGCCGCACCGCCCTTTCTCTCCAGACGGGATATCTCAATGTCGCAGGAAATCCATACTCAGGTCACGCCTGAGGAACTCGCCCATACATTCGACGAGGCGCCGCCCGAGGTCGATCTCAAGGTCTATTCATTCGAGGACTGGGTCACGCTCGGCCTTTTCTGGCTGATGACGGGCTGCGTGTTCCTTCAGTTCTTCACCCGCTACGTGCTCAACAACAGCTACGCCTGGACGGAGGAAATCGCCGTCAACTGCCTGATCGGCGTGGTGTTTCTGGGCTCGGTCATGTGCGTTCGCATGTCGCGTCACATCCAGGTGGATGTGCTTTATCACTATGTGCCGCCGCAGGTGGCCCGCGTCATGTCGATCCTTGTCGATGTGCTGCGTATCGTCTTCTTCGCTTACACATCCTGGCTGATGTGGCGCTATCTGGAAATCGTCGCAGATGAGGAGATGGTAACCGTGGCGCTTCCGCGCAACATCGTCTTCTACACGGTTCTGGCCGCTTTCGTGCTGATGTTCTTCCGGTCGGTGCAGGTCTTCATCGACAATATGCGGCGTGGCTATTCCGTTCTGGAGCGGCCCGAAGAATTCCAGAGCGCGGGGGATTGATCAGATGCTGCTTCTTATCGGCTCATTTCTTCTGCTGATGCTGATCGGCCTGCCGGTCGCCATTTCCATGGCCTCGGCCTCGCTGCTCTACATCGTGTTCTACAATGTCGCGCCTGATATCATCGCGGCGCAGCGCCTGATTGCAGGTGTCGAGAGCTTCCCGCTTCTGGCCGTTCCCTTCTTCATCCTTGCCGGTAATCTCATGAACACAGCAGGGGTGACGGGACGTATCTACTCCTTCGCGGTCGCGCTCGTCGGCTGGATGAAAGGCGGCCTGGCACAGGTCAACATCATCGGCTCGGTGATCTTTTCCGGCATGTCCGGCACGGCGCTTGCCGACGCCGCCGGTATCGGCACCATCGAAATCAAGGCCATGAAGGACCACGGTTATCCGGTGGAAGCAGCCGTCGGCGTCACCGCCGCTTCCGCGACGCTCGGACCGATCTTCCCGCCATCACTGCCCTTCGTCATTTACGGCATGATGGCGAATGTCTCCATCGGCGCGCTGTTCATGGCCGGCATCATTCCGGGTGTCGTCATGACGCTGCTGATGATGATCACCGTTGCGGTCTTCGCCTATATCAAGGGCTGGGGCTCCGATACGCCCTTCAGCCTCAGAACCATCTTTGGTGCATCAATAGAAGTCTTCGTGGTGATGATGGTGCCGCTCGGCATCTATATCCTCACGGCATTTGGCCTGTCGCTGAACCTGTCGATCCTGATCGTGCTGGTCATCCTGCTCGCCTGCGACTGGTATTTCGACTTCTCCGCCGTGATGGCGCTAATGACGCCGGTGATCCTGATCGGCGGCATGACCATGGGCTGGTTCACACCGACGGAAGCAGCCGTCGCGGCCGTGCTCTGGTCGCTGTTCCTCGGGCTCGTCCGTTACCGCACGATGACCTTCAAGACGCTGGCGAAATCGACCTTCGACACCATCGAGACAACTGCCTCGGTGCTCTTCATTGTCGCGGCAGCCTCGGTCTTCGCATGGCTTCTGACCGTCAGCCAGGCGGCGCAGCTTCTGTCTGCGGCGATCCTGACGATCACCGACAGCAAGTGGATATTCCTCGTGCTGGTCAATCTGCTGATGCTGTTCGTCGGCTGCTTCCTCGATACGATCGCGGCCATCACCATCCTCGTGCCGATCCTGTTGCCGCTGGTGCTGCAATTTAACATCGATCCGGTGCATTTCGGCCTTATCATCACGCTCAACCTGATGATCGGTCTGCTGCATCCACCACTTGGCATGGTGCTGTTCGTGCTCTCGCGCGTGGCAAAACTCTCCGTCGAACGCACCACCATCGCCATCCTGCCGTGGCTGGTGCCGCTGTTCGTCGCATTGCTGCTGATCACCTTCATTCCCGCAATCACGTTGTGGCTGCCGACCGAAATGGGCCTGATCCGCTGACGAAACCCCTGCCCGCGCGGTTCGCCGCGCGGGTTCATTCATTCCATACACAGACATGAGGGCATCGTCATGCAGACACGCGTGGCACGTCTATACGGCCAGAAGGACATTCGCGTCGAAACGCAGGACCTCGTCGAGCCGGGTCCCGGCGAAGTGCTGCTCACTATGGCGGCGGGCGGCATCTGTGGCTCCGATCTCCATTATTACCAGGATGGCGGCTTCGGCCCGGTCCGGGTGCGTGAACCGATCATCTGCGGGCATGAGGCATCCGGCCATGTACGGGCGCTGGGGGAAGGCGTCAACGGGCTCGCCATCGGCCAGCTCGTCGCCGTCAATCCCTCGCAACCCTGCGGCCATTGCCATTTCTGCCAGAAGGGCCAGCCGATCCACTGCCTTGAGATGCGCTTCATGGGCAGCGCCATGCGCCTGCCGCACGAACACGGCATGTTCCGCGACCGGCTCGTGGTTCCGGCAAAACAATGTACAACATTTTCAGACGCCACCTCGCCCGCCGAAGCTGCCTGCACCGAACCGCTCGCCGTCTGCCTGCATGCCGCAGCGCAGGCCGGCGATCTCGCTGGCGCGAAGGTGCTGGTGACGGGGGCCGGGCCGATCGGGCTCTTGACCATCGCCGCGGCCCGCCATGGGGGTGCAAGCATCATCGTTGCGACCGATCTGACCGATGCGGCGCTGGAACGTGCGCCAGCCATGGGTGCGGATCGCACGATCAATGTCGCGAAGGATGCCGAGGCGCTTTTACCCTATCAGGACAACAAGGGTTATTTCGACGTTATTTTCGATTGCTCCGCCGCTGGCCCCGCGCTCCGCAGCGCCTTCGCCTGCGTGCGTCCGCGCGGCACCATCGTGCAGGTGGGCGTGACCGGCGATATTACCATTCCGCTCAATGCGCTGGTGGGCAAGGAAATCCTATGGCGCGGCTCGCAACGCTTCCACGATGAATTCGCCATCGCCGCGGGGCTCATCTCCACCCGCAAGATCGATGTGCGGCCAATCATTTCCCACAGTTTCCCCCTTGGCGAGGCGAAAGCCGCATTCGAACAGGCCGGAGACCGATCCGCGGCCTGCAAGGTGCAACTGACATTTTCCGCAGAATAATGTTTGAGGACTTAAGATGAGACATACATGGCGCTGGTTCGGCCCGGTCGACAAGGTCACGGTTCAGGATGCGGCTCAGGCGGGGGCGGAAGGCATTGTCAGCGCGCTGCATCACATCGCCACCGGTGACGTCTGGCCGGTCGACGAGATCGCCAAACGGCATGAGGCCATCAAGGCCGGCGGTCTTTATTGGGACGTGGTGGAAAGCGTGCCGGTTTCCGAGGATATCAAGACCCAGACCGGCGATTGGAAAACCCATATATCCAACTGGCAGGAGACGCTGCGCCGCCTTTCCGCCTCCGGCATCCGCGCCGTCTGCTACAATTTCATGCCCGTGCTGGACTGGACCCGCACCGACCTGCGCTGGGAAACCAAACACGGCGCGAAGGCGATGCGCTTCGATCTTACCGATTTCGCCGCCTTCGATATTCACATCCTGAAGCGCCCCGACGCAAAGGCCGATTATCCGGACTGGCTGGTAGAAGAAGCGACAAAACGCTTCACTGAGATGCCGGATACAAAAATCGCAGCGCTCGGGCGCAATATCGGCGCGGGTCTGCCGGGCTCGGCGGATGGTTATACGCTCGCCCAGCTTCTGGAAAAGCTGCGCTCCTATCACGGCATCAACCGCGAAAGGTTGCAGCAAAATCTGGTCGACTTTCTCTCCGAGGTGACGCCGGTTGCCGAAGAAGTCGGCATCAACATCTGCGCCCATGGCGATGATCCGCCGTGGCCGCTGCTCGGCCTGCCGCGTATCCTCTCCACCGAGGCCGACTATGCCCATATGCTCTCAAAGGTCGATAGCCGCGCCAATGGCGTGACGCTCTGCACCGGCTCTCTCGGCGCGCGGGCGGATAACGACCTGCCCTTCATCGCCAGCCGTTTTGCTGACCGCATCCATTTCGTGCATCTGCGCAACGTGACGCGCGACACCGACACCGTGCCCTGCTCCTTCTTCGAAGACGAACATCTGGAAGGCGGAACCGACATGGTCGCCGTCATCGCCGCACTCGTCACCGAAGAGGCGCGCCGCCGGGCGGAGGGCCGTGAAGACCACACCATTCCAATGCGCCCCGATCACGGCCAGGAAATTCTCGACGATCTGACGCGCGGCGCGCAACCCGGTTATCCCGCCATTGGCCGGCTAAAGGGGCTTGCGGAACTGCGCGGCATCGAGCGCACGCTGTCGCACAGCCGCTTCGGTCTTGCGAACGGCAAAGGCTGAACAGGAGAATTGACCGCGGACGGTTCCGTCAGCCTGCGGTCAACCGAGCCCGGAAAAAGAGATAGGAGAAGGTTGCAAGTCCTCCGGCAACCACTCCAGCGGCTTTCACGGCGCCGTCCGTCATCTGCGGATGGCGTGTCGGGGACAGGAATTGCAGCGCCTCGATCCCGAAAGCCGCGACAATGCCCGCCATAATGATTGCCAGCCAATAACGCGGATAGGCCAGCACGAAGGCGGCAGAGCAGAAGGCGAAGGCGGCAGCGCGGTCTATACCAACAGTTGTCAGCGTGTGCGGCCGAAATCCGATCGGGCAGATTGTAACGATCACGATCAGCAGAAGAACCGACCAGGCGACATATTTCGGAAGTCTATTTGTCATCATGGCGTCACAATAAAGCGCTGTGCGCGTAAACGGAAGCGGGTCTTTTTCGCGCCTCGCCCAATTAATCACACTTTTCGGTCAGATAGTTGAAAAACCGGCTTTCGCTCAAGCCCCACACGGGCTAAGGCAGAAGGCAACCGGGCGAGGATCGCGGCTGATGGCGTTTGCGCTGTCGCTTTTCGGTCTGGCGTTACGGTGTCGGGTGGATTTTCCACACAGGATCAGATTTTCAGGGAAGAGCACAATGAGTTTCAAGCCGCACGGCAAACATCTGGTTGCAGGAGAATGGGTCGCAACGGAAGCAAAATTCCGCAGCGAGCCTGCACATGGCGAAGCTTTCGATTTTTCGGTCGGCACCGTCGATCTGGTGAATGCGGCCTGTGAAGCTGCCGAAGAAGCCTTCTGGAGCTACGGTTACACCACCCGCGAAGAGCGCGCCGCATTCCTCGACACCATCGCCGATGAGATCGAAGCCCGCGCCGACGCCATCACCGAAATCGGCTCGTCCGAAACCGGCCTGCCCGCAGGACGCCTGCAGGGCGAACGCGGCCGCACCGTTGGCCAGCTCCGTCTCTTCGCTTCGCATATCCGCAAGGGCGACTATCTCGACCGTCGCCATGACGAAGCGCTGCCGGATCGCCAGCCGCTGCCGCGCCCGGATATCCGTCTGATGCAGCGTCCGATCGGCCCCGTTGCGGTCTTCGGCGCCTCCAACTTCCCGCTCGCTTTCTCCACGGCCGGCGGTGACACCGCAGCGGCTCTGGCGGCCGGCTGCCCAGTGGTTGTCAAGGGTCACTCCGCCCATCCCGGCACCGGCGAAATCGTTGCCGAAGCCGTTCTCGCCGCCGTCAAGAAGCATAATCTGCATCCCGGCGTCTTCTCGCTGATCCAGGGCGGCCGCCGCGATGTCGGTTCCGCGCTCGTGCAGCATCCGCGCATCAAGGCGGTCGGTTTCACCGGTTCGCTCGCCGGCGGCCGCGCGCTCTTCGACCTCTGCGCCCAGCGCCCCGAGCCGATCCCCTTCTTCGGCGAACTCGGTTCGGTCAACCCGATGTTCCTGCTGCCGGAAGCCGTTTCTGCTCGCGGTGAAGCCATTGCCAAGGGCTGGGCGGGTTCGCTCACCATGGGTGCCGGCCAGTTCTGCACCAATCCGGGCATTGCCGTCGTTCTTGCCTCGCAGGCAGACACGGTCGCGGAAACCGCGCGTACTGCTCTTTCCGAAGTCGGCCCGCAGGTCATGCTGACCGATGGCATCGCTTCGGCCTATCGTGATGGCCGCGACCGCATCGCTGCCGGCAACGGCGTGCGCGACGTGCTGACCACCTCCTGCAACCTGCGCAATGCAACACCTTATCTCTACCGTGTTGCCGGCAAGGACTGGGTTGCCAACCATGCACTCTCAGAAGAAGTCTTCGGACCGCTCGGCCTGATCGTCACGGTCGAAAGCGCAGAAGAAATGATCGAAGTCGCCAAGAGCTTCGAAGGCCAGCTGACGGCAACCCTGCATCTCGATGCCGGCGATGCCGAACTCGGCCGCAAGCTGCTGCCGATCCTGGAACGCAAGGCGGGCCGCGTTCTCGCCAACGGCTTCCCGACCGGCGTTGAAGTCTCCGAAGCCATGGTTCACGGCGGCCCCTACCCGGCCTCCACGAACTTCGGCGCAACTTCGGTCGGCACCATGTCGATCCGCCGCTTCATGCGCCCGGTCTCTTATCAGAACATTCCTTTGGATGTTCTGCCGGAAGACATTCGCTAATCACTGAAAAGGCAGGCGCGGCAATGCGCCTGCCTTCAGCGCCGGAACCTCCGCTTCCGTCATCCTCGGGTCAAGCCCGAGGACGACGTCGCGTTTGCGGCCTGACACGGAAGCTTCAACGCTTCACCGATACACACTTTCCAGATTTTCAGCAGTACGACGTCCACGTCGGTTGACATGGACCCTGCGCATAATGCTAATACGTCTATCGTAACGTAATAACATTACACTCATTCTCAAAGACCCGCTATCGGTTCGAACCCGTATGAGGATGACAACGTCTGGAAGGAACACCATGAGATTTTCCCTTCATCACCATTTCGGTATGAACGCACTCGCCACATGCCTTGCGCTTGCCACGCCGCTCGTTCCAGGCATGGCGCTGGCAGAAGAAAGCAGTGACAGCATCAAGGAATGGCGGCTATTCGTTGCCGATCACAGCCAGCCGGTGGTGCGCGCAATAGATTTCGAAACCGGCAAGGAGCTCGGGCGCTACGATCTGAAGGGCTATGCGGCGCTGACCGCCAGCGCCTCCGGCAAGACGGTTTTTGCGACACAGTCGGATGCCGACATGGTGCATGTGATCAAGACCGGCATCGTTTTCTCCGATCACGGAGAGCATCGCGATCTGGATGTGGAGGATACCGCGCTTTTACCCGTCACCTTCGAAGGCAAGCGCCCTTTTCACGTCGTGCCGCATGACGACCATGCGATCCTTTTTTATGACCGTGGCGGCAAGGCAGACATCATCGACGAGGCGGCCCTGCTGGATGGCAAGGCCAAGGTCCGCACCGTCGACACGACAGCGCCGCATCATGGCGTGGCGGTGACGCTGGGGCGCTTCGTTCTGGTTTCCGTGCCGAATACCGAGATCGAAACGAAACCCGATACACTGCCGCCGCGCATCGGACTGCGCGTTCTCGACAGGGAGGGCAAGCAGGTTGGCGAGCAGGCGGCATGCACCGATCTGCATGGCGAGGCGACGTCCGCACGGCTTGTCGCCTTCGGCTGCAAGGAAGGCATTCTCGTTGCCCGCCCGGGCGGCGCCGATGGTCCGAAGCTTGAAATGCTGACCTATCCCGAGGATTTCCCGAAAGCCTATACCGGCACACTGCTTGGCGGCAAATCCATGCAGTTCTTCCTCGGCAATTACGGTGAGGACAAGGTCGTCCTGATCGATCCTGATAGCAAGGACGCCTTCCGTCTGGTGGAGCTGCCGACCCGGCGCGTGGATTTCATCCTCGATCCCGCCAATCCGCGCAACGCCTATATTCTGACGGAAGACGGTGACCTGCATGTGCTTGATGTGCTGGAAGGCGCGATTACCCGCAAGGCAAAGGTCACCGAGCCCTACAGCAAGGACGGCCATTGGCGTGATCCGCGCCCGCGTCTGGCCGTTGCCGATGGGCAGGTCGCGATCTCCGATCCGCGCCATTCACTCATCCGCGTGGTAGATGGGGAAAGCCTGAAGGAAACCCGCACGGTCACAGTGGAAGGCCAGCCTTATTCCATCGTCGCCGTCGGCGGCTCCGGCGCTTCGCATTGATACCAAAGCAAAGAAACCCCGTGCGCCCGACAGACGCACGGGGTTTTCTAATTTTGAAGAGACGTATCCTCAGGCAGACTGCACAGCCTGTATCTTCTCGATACCGCCGACGATGCCGGCGAAATCCTGCCAGACGCCCTGAGCACCCTTGCGCCATTCATCCAGCGCTTCCGGCTGTAGCACCTTGCCGCCCTTGGAGAGTGCAAGCTCGACGGACTTCGTCTCGTCTTCAACGATCAGCTGGTTGAAATATTGCGCGCCTTCGCTGGAGGCTTCCGAAAGTACCTTCTTTTCCTCATCATCCAGCTGGTTCCAGAAGGTCGCGCCATAATAGACGACGCCCGAGGCCCAGATATGGCCGGTCTCGGTCATATAAGGCACGACCTCGTAAAGCTTGAAGCCGGCATAGGCGGATTTGGTGAGGTCCATGGCGTCAGCCACGCCGGTCGCCAACGCATTATAGGTTTCGGTGATTGGAATGCCGACCGGCGTGGTGCCAAAGGCGCTCCAGAGCTTGGTGTGCAGCGGGCTCTGGATGACGCGGATCTTCTTGCCTTCCAGCTGCTCCGGCCGGGTCACCGGCTCCTTGGTCAGCAGATGGCGTGCGCCGTAATTGATGAAATCGGCGGCGACGAATTGTTGCGCGGCGAGTTTCGTCTTCAGCCCGTTGCCCGTTTCGCCCGTCACCACCTTACGCACATGGTCAGCATCGCGGAACAGGAAGGGCAGATCGAGGATCTGTAGTTCCGGCACCCAGCCGGAAAGCGAGGAAACCGTGGAGAGGCTCGCCTGAACCGATCCGAGACGGATATTCTCCGCCACTTCCTTTTCGCCGCCCAGCGCGCCGCTCTTGACGATGTTGAAGCGGAAACGGCCGGGCAGTTTCGCCTCCACCAGCTCGCTGATCTTCACCCAGATCTTCGTTTCCGGCTTGTCGTCGGCAAAAAGCGACGCGACGGTCAGGCTGCGGGTTCTTGCATGTGCGGTGCGAATGAAGGCCGGTGCGGCGAGCGTTGCCGCGCCAAAGGCGGAGAGTTTGAGGAGATTGCGGCGATCGATAATAGTCATGAATAAAACCCCGGATTTAGAAGAAAATGGCCCAGACGCACAGAATGGCAAGGGAAACGAGAAGAGAGGCGAGATAGGGAACGACGGCCCGGAACAGTGCTGTCGCCGGAATGCGGGTGACACCACTGACCACAAAGATGAGCATGCCGAGTGGCGGCGTCAGGCCGTGGATCATGAGATTGACCACCAGGATGACACCGAAATGGATCGGATCGATGCCGGCAGCCACGGCGGCGGGCAGCAGGATCGGACCGAACAGCAGAATGGCCGCGCCGATATCCAGCACCAGACCAACCACGAGCAGGATGAGATTGGAGAGCAGAAGCACCGCGATCTTGCTGCCGCCAAGTAACGTCACGAAGTCAGTGACAAGGCCGGAGACATTATCGACCGCGAGCAGGAAGGCGAAAGGTCCGGCCGTGCCGATCAGAAGACCGATGGCCGCTGCCTCACCGGCGGATTGGCGGAAAGTCGCGAAAATGCGGCCCGCACCCAGCCGGTAACCGAAGCCGAGAAGCAGCGTGTAAAGCGCCGCAAGTGCTGCGGCCTCCGTGGTGGTGACGATGCCGATGCGGATGCCGACCACCACGATGACGCCAAGACCGAAGGCCGGTATGGCGGCGATGGCCGAGCGCCATCGCTCCGTTCCCGTGGCGCGCGGCAAAGTATCGACGCTGCGCACGCTGAAATGGATCGCTACCGCTAGGCAAACCGCCATCAGCCCGCCGGCAAAGAAGCCGCCAACCAGCAGCGAGCCGACCGAAAGGTTGGTGGCCGTTGCGAGGATAAGAAACGCGATGCTGGGCGGAATGACGTTGTCCAGCACCGAGGTGGCGGCGATGATCGCGCCGGCCTGCGCCGGCGGATAACCGTGCTTCACCAGTTCCGGCTGGAAGGTGGAGGCACCGAAGGCGGCATTGGCGACAGAAGAACCGGATGCGCCGGAAAACAGCACGCTGGTCAGAAGCGTCGTCTGCGCCAGCCCAGCCCGCCGGTGGCCGACCATGGAAGCGGCGAAACGAACCAGCTGGTTGGCCACACCCGATTCCGTCAGCAGGCTTCCGGCGAGCAGGAAGAAGGGGATGGCGAGCAGCAGGAATTTCGACATGCCTGTTACGGTCGAGGACACGATGGCCGGCTCCGGCAAGGTGCTGCCGAAGGCGATCGCCACGTAAGCCGCGGCGAGGAAAGCATGGGCGAGCGGTGCCGCCAGCACCAGCCCCAGCGCCGCCGTCAGCGCCAGAAACAGGCTTGGTGGCAGGGTCGTATCGACAAAAACTTCCGGCAGGCCGACATAGGCCACGACTGCGATGGCGAGCGACGCGAGAACGGCAAGCGCCTTGCCTTCACTGACACGCTGTAGCGCCAGATAGAGAAGGATCAGCGCGCCACCTGCGCCCAGAAAGCCGAAACGCACCCATTCCGGCAGACCGAGTGTCGGCGAGGTGCCGCCCAGCATCGCCGCGATCTCAACCCCGCCGAAAGCGAGGATGAGCGCTGCGACGAAGGAGAAGGCATCCGCCAGAACTTCGGTTGCGGCATGAAAACGCTCAGGCAAAAACCGCACGAAAACATCGAGGCGCATGGCAAGCGCACTTTTGAGACTGAGCGGCGCGCCGACCGCGATCATCGCAACATGCAGCCAGATGCCGAGGTCTTCCGCACCGATGAAGCCGGTGTGAAACAGATAACGCAGGGTGACATTGACCAGCACCACCACGAGAAGCGTGGCAAGGATGGTGGCGGCGACCGCACCGAGCGCCTTGTCCAGAACGGCGAGCACACGCTCGGCCACGCGTTGCGGGCCGATGCGCCTTTGTGCTGATATCGTTGCCGGACTTGCCGTCATGTCTTTCTTCTCCACTCCCAAAGCCATGCTCAGGAGGCCTTTGCCGAGAGGTCGCGGTCGAACAAAGTCGACCAGGTGAATTGTTTCGCCGACGAGACTTCACGCGACACGTCAATACGCGGCAGGACCTTTTCGCCGAAGCGAAAAGCTTCTTCCAGCAATGGCATGCCGGAAAGGATAAAGGTATTCACGCCCGCCTTCTTATAGGCCTCCAACGTGCGGATGACAGTATCCGGCGAACCGACAATCGCCGTTCCCGGCCCGGGCCGAACAAGACCGATGCCGGCCCAGAGGTTGGGCGCGATTTCAAGATCGCGCAGGTTCTCAGGCTTCTGCCCGCCATGCATTGCCGTCATGCGCTGCTGGCCGACGGAATCCGTCTTGCCGACGAAACGCTGGTTTGCAGCAATCGCGTTCGCATCCATACGGCCATAGAGATCGGCGGCGGCGGCCCAGGCCTCTTCATCCGTATCACGCACGATGACATAAAGGCGGATGCCGTATTCCAGCTCGCGGCCGAGCTTTTCCGCGCGCGCCTTGACCAGATCGACCTTAGCACCAATCTGGTCCGGCGTTTCACCCCATGAGAGATAGGTCTCGACATGTTTGGCGGCAACGTCGATCGCCTTATCCGACGAACCGCCGAACCAGAGCGGCGGCGGCTCTATGCCCTGCCCCACTGGCAGAGCGAGCTTTGCGCCCTCCGTCTGGAAATATTGGCCCTTGAAATCGACCGTCTCACCGGCGAAAAGCCGGTGCCATATCTGCAGATATTCATCCGCCATCTCGTAACGCTCGTCATGCGGCATGGTCATGCCATAGGCGCCGAGCATCTTCGCATCGCCCGAAACGACATTGATCAGCAGGCGTCCGCGCGAAAACTCCTGGAGCGTCGCCGCCATCTTGCCAAGCAGCGTCGGCGCGATCAGGCCCGGATGAATGGCGACCAGCAGTTTCAGCCGCTCGGTATGGGAGAGCAGCGCACCCGCCAGCACCCAGACGTCATGCGCGCCGGTGGCAAAAAGGGCGCCGGTGTAACCAAGCTGGTCGTAAGCAAGCGCCAGCTGCTTGTAATAACCGAGATCGACCTTGCGGGACCCTTCCGGCTGCCAGGGATAAGCGCCATCGGGCGCGCACATGTACCAGAAAATATTCATCTGTCGCCTCCCGCGCTGGCTGATTGACCCGTCAGAACCGGTAAAGAGAAATGACCGTGCCTGTAAAGCGTATCGGCCTCCTCCTGCTGTTCGGCAAGGATATTTTCGGCGGCGGGCACTACCGAAAGATCGCGCGAGCGCAGCACCTTTGCCCATGACTGCGCGTCACCCTCGCTGCCCGGCTCGGCGGCGAGAAGAGCCGCGGCCCCGTCGATATCCGCCATCACGGCCCGACCGACACGGTCGAGTTCCGCCGCAAGCGCCTGCCTTGTCTCCGGTGTTATGTCGTGGCGCGCAAGCGTCCAGAACAGCGAACGGTTGGGAATGGTGGAGCCGCAGCGGACCAGAAGACTGATCCCGTCATGCGCAAGAGCTTTTTCGAGCCGTGGCGACATCGTCACCCAGGCATCGACGCGGCCTTCGACTAGATCGTGCAGGCTGTCGCTGTCGCCGCTTTCGATGCGCGTCACATCCGCAAGACCAAGCCCGGCCCCTTCCAGACTGCGCGCCAGAAGATAGGTATGAAAAGAGCCATCGATCAGCGATATGCGCTTTCCCGAGAGATCGGCGGCGGAACGGATCGGGCTGTCGCGCCGCACGAGGATCGCGCCATTTGCGGGTCTCGGGGCCGAGGCAGCGATATAGGCTGCGGAGAGCCCGCGCGCATCCGCCTCGATGGGCGGCGTCGAGCCCGTACCGCCGAAATGGATGTCGCCCTTTTCCAGAAGCGCCGCCGTATCGCGCCCTTCGCGATAAGGCACGAATTCCGGATCGAATTCTTCAAAGGCGCCGGGCCAGAGCCGGGCGAGCCGCAAATGCAGATTGTTGGGATGGACCCCGATTTTCATGTCGACACCTCATTTCGCAATCAATCTACTTTTTTATAGAGTGTTTTCGAGGAACGTTTTGGCGATCCTCCGCCGGAAAGCGAAAGAGAAATCTACTAATCCTGTAGATTTTAAAAAATGCTTGATCTGACCAAAGTGAGCTTCATCAAGCCATTGAAATTTATCGCAATACAATTTACTTTTTTATAGTTTGAAAAATGGGCCTGTAGTCGTGACGAAACCGGTTTCCAATCTCATCTGCCGCAGCGTGGTGGAGGCGAGTGAGCTTTTGAAGCTTGTCGCCAATGCCAATCGCCTGGCCATCGTCTGTTATCTCATGGAAACGGAAGCCTCCGTTTCCGCACTGGAATACGAACTCGGCATCCAGCAGCCAACGCTTTCCCAGCAGCTTGCCGAATTGCGTGACGCCGGTGTCATCGAAGGCTCGCGGGAAGGCAAACAGGTGATCTATCGCGTCACCGATCCGCGCATCGTCCAGCTGGTTCTGACATTACGCGGTCTTTATACTGACCTATCCGACGTGACCGGCAAGAAAGGCAGGCGGGCTTTGCCATTAGATGAGGCGATGTTCGATTAGTATGATCGACCTTTACACCTGGATCACTCCCAACGGCCTGAAAATCTCGATTGCGCTGGAAGAACTCGGCCTGCCCTATGTCAGCCACGCCATCGACATCGAAAAAGGCGAGCAATTCTCAGCCGATTATAGCCGCATCAATCCCGGCTCGAAAATCCCGGCGATCATTGATCGCGACAATGGCACCATCCTGACGGAATCGAACGCGATCCTGATCTATCTCGCCGAAAAGGCCGGGCGGCTTCTACCCGCCTCCACTGCTGCGCGACTGACCGTCACCGAATGGCTGATGTGGCAGGCCGCCAATTTTGGCCCCACACTCGGTTATGCCCATTATTTCCTGACCTACAATACCGGACGGGCACCCTTTGCCGAGACGCGTTTCGCCTCGGATGTGAAGCGGCTATACAGGACATTAAACGACCGGTTGACAGGCCGGGAATTCATCGCCGGAGATTTCTCCCTAGCCGATATCGCCATATGGCCATGGGTCTCACGTTTCGCGCGTCACAAAATCGACCTCGACGACTATCCGGCGGTACAGCGCTGGTATCGCCAGCTCGGACAACGCGAAACCTTCCAGCGCGGTTACCGCGTGCCTTTCGCGACTTCCGACGTACCGGGTCTTTAACCTGCTTCAGCAGGCGACAAGGTGGCCGGGCGAGACCTCGCGATACTCACGCGGTTTCACCACGTAATCGACCGCGCGGATCGGGCTTTTCAGCTCGTCATTCGCGGCATTTCGCCGGGTATTTCTGCGGTCCGGGTCCGGCACCGGCACGGCAGCCATCAGCTTGCGGGTATAGTCATGCTGCGGATTATCGAACACCGCCGCGCGCGGGCCGATCTCGACGATTTCGCCGAGATACATCACCGCGACACGGTGACTGACGCGTTCCACCACCGCCATGTCATGGCTGATGAACAGGAAGGCAAGATCGAGGCTCTGCTGCAAATCCAGCATCAGGTTGATGACCTGCGCCTTGATCGAAACATCAAGCGCCGAAACGCTCTCATCGGCGACAATCACCTTCGGCTGGAGCGCTAGCGCGCGGGCGATGCAGATACGTTGCCGCTGACCGCCCGAGAATTCGTGGGGGTAACGCACCGCCATATCGGGCGAGAGACCAACCTTTTTGAGCATATCGGCCACCACATCCTTCGCCTCACGGGCGCTTCCCATGCGGTGTTCCAGAAAGGGTTCGGCAATCGCCGCACCCACGGTCATGCGCGGATTGAGCGAGGCATATGGGTCCTGAAAGATCATCTGCACCGTCTTGCGCATCTCGCGCATGCCTGATTTGTCGAGAGCGAGAATATTCTCGCCATTGACCACCACCGAACCGGCAGTCGGCTCGATCAACCGCATGATGGCTCGTCCCGTCGTCGATTTGCCGCAACCACTTTCGCCGACCAATGACAATGTTTCGCCGGCCCGCAGATCAAAGGACACGTTTTCCACCGCATGCACGCGACCGCTGAGCCGGCCTAACAAACCGGAGTGAATATCGAAGTGTTTGGTCAGCCCCTCCACCTTGAGCACTGGCTGGGCGCTAGCGTCGACGGTATCGCCCGGGCGCGCCGGCTGCTGCGTTTCGCCTGTGGTGGTGTTGACGATGGGAAACCGGAGCGGTCTTTCCTCACCCGTCATGGAACCCAGAACCGGAACGGCGGACAAAAGCGCGCGGGTATAGGGATGTTTGCCGCGATGGAAGATATCGGCCGTCGCGCCGACTTCCACCTGCTCGCCGCGATACATGACGACGGTGCGGTCGGCGATCTCAGCCACCACACCCATATCATGGGTGATGAACAGAACCGACGTGCCTTCCTCTTCCTGAAGCGTCTTGATGAGGTCCAGTATCTGGCCCTGAATGGTCACATCGAGCGCAGTCGTCGGCTCGTCGGCGATCAGGAGTTTCGGCCGGGACGCAAGCGCCATGGCGATCATCACGCGCTGGCGCATGCCGCCGGAAAAGCGATGCGGATATTCATCGAAACGCGATGCGGCTGAGGGAATGCGGACCTTTTCGAGAAGGCGGATCGTCTCAGTCCGCGCATCCGCCCTGGACATCGGCTGATGGCACAACAAGGCTTCGGAAATCTGGTCACCGATGGTGAATAGCGGATTGAGGCTGGTCATCGGCTCCTGGAAGATCATCGCCACCTCGTTGCCCCGCACCTGCCGCATGGCATCTTCGGAAAGCGACAGCAGGTTGCGTCCGCCAAGCAGGATTTCGCCCTGAACCCTGCTGCTTTCACGATCCAGTAACCGCATGATGGAGAGCGAGGTGACGCTTTTGCCCGAGCCACTTTCACCGACGATCGCGACCGTCTCGCCCGGCCCGACATCGAAGGAAATATCACGAACCACGGGTTTCCAGCCGCCATCCACGTGAAAAGACGTGGTGAGATTGCGGACGGAAAGCACCGGCTCATTGGCACCAAAGGGTGCTGCCTGCGGCATGGTCATGATCGTTCCCTTCTATTTATTCTGGTTGCAATGCTTGGGCGGGCAGTTGCCGCGAGTTTCTTCTCCCCAAGGGGGAGAAGGTGGCCCGAAGGGTCGGATGAGGGGGCAACGTTGCCGTATCTCACGACCCTTGCCCCCTCATCCCACTGCCGCGACCTTCTCCCCCTCAGGGAGAAGAAACAAGTGGCACCCGCTCGCTTCACTTAATCCGGCCAGCGCAGCATGCCGTCGAAACGGTGGCGGCTGCGGTCGTCGAACGGAGTAGCAATCACCTCGTTGGAGGCGCGCGCCTTGTCCAGTTCCTCCGCCAGACGCGAAGCCACGATGGTTTCCTGTCCGGGATGAAGGTTGCATGGGTCGAGATAGAAATAGCGATGCTCCACCTCGTGGTCGCGGGTAATGATCGGCGGATTGCCTCTCGCTAGTGCCGTTGTCAGGTCCCAGGCGGTGATATGCGCTTCCTCGGCATTGATGATAACGCGCAGCCTGTCGAGCGGGTTATTGGTCGGATCCGGCTCGATCAGCGCCGTCACACCCGGACGACCATCCAGCGTTTCCTTCCAGAGATTGAGATAGCCGGTCTCACGCTCACGGATGCCGGCATGGTCGCGCTTTTCCCAGGCTTCCAGCGCCGCCATGACGCCGTAGATGCTTTCTTTGCCGACCTTCATGCCGCGGCCGATGCCCATATTCTGCAGGAAGGCGTTGCGCACCAACTCCTTACTTCCTGCCACGATGCCGGAGGTGGGGCCGCCGAGGAACTTATGGCCGGAATAGAGCACGACATCCGCGCCCGTTGCCAGAAACAGCTTCAGATCATATTCGGAAGCCGCATCAACGATAACCGGCACGCCCTTGGCGTGGGCAATCTCGACAAATTCGGAAAGATGCAGCAGGCCGTAATCAACAACATGGTGCGAGATGACATAAACCGCCGCCGCCGTCTTTTCGGTGATGGCGTTTTCCATGTGGAACCGGTGGGTGGATGTCGCTTGCCCGACCAGGACCACCTTGCCACCGGCGAGCCGGATTGCCTGATCCACCGGCGCGCCGTAGCTCACCACATGCCCCATCTGCACCAGCACCTCGTTCTTTTCCGGTGCGGTATCAGGCAGCTTTTCGATGGCCAGGAGATTGTTGCCGGTGATGGCCCCCGCAACCGCAAGGCTTATCCCGGAAGAGCAGGACGCCGTGACGAAACCGGCCTCGCCGCCCGTCAGCCTTGCAATGATCGCGCTCGCCTTGCGTTGCAGATCATTGATTTCGACGAATTGCGGCAGGATGGTCGCCATGGCCTGAACGGCCTCGGGAACGACAATCGACGCGCCGAGCGAGGTCATGGTGCCTGAGACGTTGATGACCGGGCGAAGGCCGATCCTGCTTCTGATATCCTCGGTCATGTCTTTCTCCTGTCTTTGTGATGCGTTGGGCATCGACATATATGCCATAATAATGTAATAGCTTCTCAAAATTCATGAGGAGCCGGAAATTGGACGCCCATAAGCTGGACGAAATGCCTTCAACCGCCGTGTCTCCCACGGAAGAAACCCCGGACGCGAAGACGGCCAAACGCTCGCGCGTCAGCGGTATCGACCGCGCTCTTCAGGTTATTGATTATCTTTACGAAACCGGATCGCCCGCCGGTGCTTACGCCATCGCCAAGGCGATCAAGGCGCCGCTTTCCACCGTCTATGTGATCGTCGACGACCTCGTCGAAAAGAACATGCTGGCCCGCAATGCCGACGGCAACATCTGGCTCGGCGCGCGGCTTTATCACTACGGCCTTGCCTATGCCCGCTCGCTGGATTTCATGGGTGTCGCCACGCATGAAATGCATGATCTCTGCCGCCACGCTGGCGAAACCGTCCAGCTTTGCGGTCGCGACGGCGACCATATGCTTGTTCTGGCCATGGCCGATGGGCCGAGCCATTTCCAGGTCGCGTCCCGCGTCGGCACCCGTGTTCCGCTGAACTGGACGGCGTCCGGCCGCCTGCTGGTCGGCCATCTGCCGGAGGCGGAACGTCTCGAACTTTTTCGGCGCTGCGCCCGTTCTTCGCCGACTGGCCGCGCGGAGATCAACCCGGAGACCCTGTCGCAATCGGCGGCGGCCGCCTTTCATGACCGGCTGTCGATACAGGTCGCCGAATCCGATTACGCCGTCGCCTGCATAGCCTCGCCGATCTGCGATAACAGGGGTGAATGCGTCGCGACGATCTCCATCGTGCTGCCGGAACAGAAGGTGCTGGCGGACGAGAACCACTACACCGAACAGGTCAGGGTCTCGGCGGAACGGATCGAAAAGCTGATGGGCTGGCGCAACCATTAAATAGCCTCAACCCTTGAGCGCGACGATCGCTTCGATCTCGACGGTGATATTGCCCGGCAATGAGCCGAAACCTACGGCGGAACGAGCATGTTGCCCGGCATCGCCGAACACGTTGATGAAGAGATCGGAGCAGCCGTTGATGACGCTCGGATGATCGCGGAAATCGCTGACGGCATTGACCATGCCGAGCAGCTTCACCACCTTCTTCACCCGCGCCAGATCCCCCAACGCCTCATGCATGACGGCAAGCAGATTGATGCCGGTGAGGCGCGCATGGTTATAGGCCTCTTCCAGCCCAATTTCCGCGCCCACCTTGCCGGCGTAAAGATGGCCGTTTTCCTCCCGCGGCCCCTGCCCCGAGAGGTACAGCATGTTGCCTTCCACCACATGGGTGACGAAATTGGCAATCGGCGGCGGCGGCGGCGGCAGGGAGATGCCGAGCGCGGCAAGCCGGTCATAGGGCGAAAGATGCTCTTCTGCATCAAGCGAAGACTGTTTCACGCGAATTCCTCATAATGCCGGGACGGGTATCCCGTCGTGTCTGCGGAAGGCGAAAGGCAATGCCCTCCGCCGTTCCAGTCGGGGTCAGCGCCAGGAATAACCATGGCTGTGGCGCACAAGCTTGCGCGCCCTCGGGATATAGCGGCTGGCGGTGATCGCTTCCGCGCCGATGACCGCATAACGCGGCTCGAACAGGCGCTTCAGACGCGACACGTCACCATTGGAATCGGTCGCTTCGAGATCGGCATCGACAAGATCGAAGACAGTGAAATCAGCGCGCTGGCCGACATCGAGGCGGTTTTCCATATCGAGGCGAATGATGGAGGCCGGGTTGCGGGTGACGGCTTCGACCACCTTTTCGAAGGGCATATCGACCGACAGCAGCTTCGACATGGTCGTCGCGAGATCCCAGACTGGGAAATTCATCGAATGACCATGCAGATCCGTGGAGATCGAGAAGGGCAAAAGGCCACGCGCAATCGCCGCTTCCGCCACCTTGAAGGAGAAGGATGCGCCGCCATGGCCGATATCCAGCCGGATGCCTTCACCGGCGCAGCGTTCGGCAAGGTTGAACAGGTCCTCATCTTCCATGATGCTGGAGCCCGACTTGCCGTTGAAGCAATGGGTCACGACATCGCCGGGGCCGAGAATTTCCAGCACCTCGTCGTAGAGTGCCGGCGGTTCGCCCACATGCACCATCATCGGCACTTTCAGGATCTTGGCGATCTTCTTGCCGAGCTTGACCGGCGTCACACCCCAGGAGCCGGTGATGACGTGGCTCGCACGTACCTTGATACCGACAATATGCTCGCTGTTTTCGGCGTAACATTCGAGGATTCGATCAAGGTCGATATCCTTGATGTCGCGCAGTTCCGGCACGCGGTTGCAGGCGACGAGACCGATGGAACCCAGATTGAGGAAGGCCTTGATGCGTTCCTTCGAGGGCTCGATGATATATTCGCGGAAACCGTGGAAATTCGCCTCCCCCGCCGAACCGGCATCCACCAGCGTCGTCACACCGCGCTCGGCCCCGCATTCGGAGGGACGGATGGAGATATCGGTGCCGCCATGCCAGATATGCACGTGCAAATCCACCCAGCCGGGCGAGATGAATGCGCCCTTTGCGTCGATGCGCTGCGCATCCGAAGGCGCCTGAAGGGCAGGCCCTACCGCCGCGATCTTGCCGTCGCCGCCGATCAGAATATCGGTCGAGGCTTCAGGCGCGCCCTTTCCGAAGCCGACGGGTTTCACATTGGAGAGAAGGATGGGAGCTTGAAGAGGCGTTTTCGCCTGTTCACCGGACGTCATATTACAAATCCCTTCGCAGTCTTGGGTCGAGCATGTCCCGCAGCCCGTCGCCGACCATTTGCAGCGAGAGCACGGAAAAAATGATGGCAAAGCCGGGGAAGTAGGTCATCCAGTCCGCCTGGCCGATATATTGGCGGCCGGCGGAGATCATGGTTCCCCAGGTTGGAATTTCGGGGCTGACACCGAGCCCCAGGAATGAAAGACCAGCCTCGGCCAGCATGGCGCTGGCGAAGAGGAAGGTGCATTGCACAAGGATCGGCGAGACCAGATTGCGCAGCACATGCCGCGTCATGATGTGGAAGGTGGAGATGCCGAGCGCTTTGGCCGCTTCCACATAGGGCAGTTCACGGATCACCAGCGTCGAGGCGCGCACGATGCGGGCAAGGCGCGGCGAATAAACGACGGCAAGCGCGATGATGACAGTCGTCAGCGACGGCCCGAGTGCGGCCACCAGCGCGATCGCCAGTAGAATATCCGGAAACGCCATCATGGCATCGATCAGCCGCGCAATCGGCGTATCGAGCTTCTGGAAGAAACCGGCGAGCAGGCCGAGCGTGATGCCAATCAGCGCCGAGAGCGCCACCACGGCGGCCCCCACCAGAAGCGACAGCCTTCCGGCGTAGATGGTGCGGGAGAAGACGTCACGGCCAAACTCATCGGTGCCGAACCAGTAGAGTTCGCTCGGCGGCTTCAGACGGTTCACAATCGACAGTTTCGACGGCGAATAGGGCGCGATCATCGGCGCGAAAACCGCAAGCAGCACGAAGATGAGCAAAACGATGAGACCGGCGGCAACCGTCTTGCGCTTCAGCAGACGCCGAATGAACAGGATGCTCGGGTTGCGCGCCGGCGGGGCGGTGGAAACAATATCGGCCATCAGTAACGAACCCTCGGATCGACCAGCAGGTAGAGCATGTCGATTGCAAAATTGATGAGCACGTAAAGCCCGGCGATGACGAGAAGCGCGCCCTGAATGACCGGATAATCGCGCCGGAGCACTGCCGAGACGACGAGATTGCCGACACCCGGCAGGCCGAAGACGGTTTCCGTGACGACAGCGCCGGAAATCAGCACGGCGGCCGTCAGCCCGAGCACGGTGAGAATGGGGATGAGCGCGTTCTTCAGCGCATGTTTCATCACCACCCGACGTTCCTTTACGCCCTTGGCTCTGGCAGTGCGGACGTAATCGTCACCGAGAACATCCAGCATCGAGGCACGGGTGAAGCGCAGGATGAGCGCCGATGAAACGAGGCCGAGCGCGATTGCCGGCAGGGTCAGGTGATACATGCGCTCAAGGAAGCTCGCGCCCGGACCGCCATAACCCGATACCGGGAACATATCGAGCCGGACGGCGAAGACCTGCATGAGGATGAGGCCGAGCCAGAAGCTTGGAATACTCGCCGCCAGCATCGCGACCGTGGTTGCGGCCTGATCCACGAAGGAACCACGCCGATAAGCGGCATAGATGCCGATAGGAAGCGCGATGGCGCTGGCAATCAGCAGCGAAAAGATCGTCAGGAAGAAGGTCGGTTCCGCCCGATCCAGAAGTGCTGCGCCGACCGGCATGTTGAGAAAGATCGACTGGCCGAGATCGCCCTTCAGCAATTGCCCGATATAATAGACATATTGCACGCCAAGCGACTGATCGAGACCGAGCCGGGTGCGCAGCTCCGTTATGTCCTGCGCCGAGGCATCCGGCCCCAGCATCACCGCAGCCGGATCTCCGGGCGTGACGCGCAGGATGACGAAAACGATGGTGACGACGAGGAACATCACCACGATCATTCCGGCAAGTCTCTGGAAAATATACCGTATCACGTATGTATGCTCCAAAGCGCGTGATGGGCCGCTATCAGGCGACGGTTGAATAGAGTTGTCGACGAGCGCCGGCAATTCCGGCACTCACGGTCGTAAAATCGAACGTCTCTTCCCACGTCCGCTTTATACTCCACCCTCATTCCTGTGCTCGTCACAGGAATCTAGCCAGCCCAAGTCCTTGGGCTGGAAGGACTCCTCTCGCCGCGCAGACGCGCGTCGGCTGGATTCCTGTGACAAGCACAGGAATGAGGGGTGAGACGCGGCAAGGACAGGAGGTCCGTGGCGACAGAGTGCCGGATGCAGTACCCGGCACTCGATTGCCAACCCGGCCTTACTTCGTAACCGAGGCATTCCAGAAATAGGGCCACGGAGCCGGATCGACGCCTTCCAGCTTGTTGGACTTGGCCGCCACGGCATTGAAGTCGCCGATCTTGAGGAGCGGCAGCTCGGCATAGATCGTCTTCTGCACATTGGCCCAGAGCGCGATGCGTTTGTCCGGATCGGCTTCGGAGGTGAAGGCGTCAACCGCAGCCTTGCGCGTCGGCGTGTCCCACCAGCCCGGCGAACTGGTCGAAAGCGCGCCCATCAGCGCCGGTTCAGGCAGGAAGGGGCTGTGGCTGATGTAGATGTCCCAGAGCTTCGGGTCGGCGCGGCGCTGCGTCAGCGTCGCCCAGTCCACCACCTGCATATCCACCTTGAAGCCGGCAAGCTTCAGATATTCCGCAGCGACCTGCGCCATCTTGTAGTGGAACTCATATTGGCGGCTGGTGAGGATGCGCAGCGGCTCGCCATTATAACCGGCCGCTTTGAGCTTTTCAGCTGCGGCTTCCGGATTGCCGACATTGTAATTGCCCTCGACGCCCTCTTCCGTGTGCCAGGAGAAATTGCCGGGATAATAGGCGCCGTCAAGCGCATAAAAATCCTTGCTGCCGAAAGCGGCTGCCAGCATGTCTTCCATGTTCAGCGCCTCGGTTACCGCCTTGCGGACCTCAAGCTTGGAAGAAAGCCCCTCCTTGGTGTTGAACACGAAGACCGGGAAACCGAAAGGCTTCAGCATCAGCGGCTGCGACGCCGACGAGGACTTCACCTTGTCGAAAGATTCGACCGGAATGGAATCAACATAGTCATACTGGCCGGAAACAGCGGCTTCGACGCGGGTGTTCGGATCGGGCACCGGAACGAAGCGGATTTCATCCAGATATTGATGGCGTGCGCCGCCATAACCGTCGCTTTCGCCGTCGCGGGACTTATAGCCGTCGAAACGGACGAGCTGGATATACTGGTCGGCCTTGCGTTCCTTCAGCATATAGGGACCGGTGCCGATGAATTCGGCCATTGGCTCCGCCTGCTTTTCAGCGGGCAGGATGATCGCCGCCGAATTGTTGAAGGCGAGCAGCGAGGTCAGCGGCGCATAGGGCTGCTTGAGGGTGATCGCCACCGTCCCTGCGTCAGGCGCGGAGATATTTTCGATGAAGCCGGCTGCCTGCTTGCCGCGCGAGGCGATCTTCATCCAGCGGCCAAGCGAGGCGACGACATCTTCGGACGTCATGTCGCTGCCGTCATGGAACTTGATGCCCTGCCGCAGCTTGATCGTGTAGGTTTTACCATCAGCACTGATCTCGGGCAGGCTTTCCGCCAGAAGCGGCGTCACCTTCCAGCCCTTGTCGAAGGTATAGAGCGTTTCGAAAATATGCTGCGTGACGATGCCGACGAGATCGGCGGTAGACGCCATGGGATCAAGTGTCGGCGGCTCACCGATCGTCGCGACATTGATGACGCCGCCCTTCTCCGCGGCCATCATTACGTTAGGTGCCAACAGCAAAGCGACAGTGGCGAGAAATGCAAGTTTACGTCTCATGGTCAAGCTCCCAGCTCTTATGTGTTCCATTATTATGTTATATGCATCTTTATAACAGAATATCTTGATACGTCGCCGTGTCAATGAGAATGAGGCATGGCGATGAGTTTCCGTGATCGGCGAAACGCGAGGCAGGTTTGCGCGGGAGGCGGCAACAGGTTGTAAGGTGATGGAAAAATGGGGATTTTACCCAAATACAGCGCACCAAAAAATCCAACTCTTCCAGCCGGGACGGCGGGAATGACGGCAGGCGTTCGGCTGTAAAGGAAGAAAGGGAATTAAGAAGGTTGGATATTTCGCATTTGCGAACAAAGTGCTATTAAAGATCAGACCAACATCAGATCACCACATACATACCAGCACATTCTTATTAGTCGTTACGCAATTCATCACCGCCAGCCGTATTTTTAAAGGCTGCAGACAGACCTGATATTCTACACCGCCGAACTTTACTCCAAGGCGGAACATTCATTTTTATTACGTTGAAATTATTGGGGAAATTATGAAGACGGCAATCGTGCATGACTGGCTCACCGACAGAGGTGGCGCCGAAAAAGTGCTTCACAACCTTCTTGAAATTTATCCTCACGCGGACCTCTATTGCCTCGTCGATTTCATGAGCGAGCGGGACCGGGGGTTTCTCGGCGGGCGTCCCGTCAACACCTCCTTCATCCAGAAACTGCCCTTCGCCCGAAAAAAATACCGCTCCTATCTGCCGCTGATGCCGCTCGCCATCGAACAGTTCGATCTGAGCGGCTATGATCTGGTGATTTCCTCGAGCTACGCGGTCGCCAAGGGCGTCATCACCGGGCCGGGCCAGTTTCACGTCTCCTATATCCATAGCCCCATCCGCTACGCCTGGGACCTGCAGCACCAATATCTCAAGGAAACCAGATTGACGCGCGGCTTCGCCTCATGGATCGCGCGCGCCGTTCTTCACTATATCCGCATGTGGGACATCCGCACCGCCAACGGCGTCGACCTGATGACGGTCAATTCCAAATTCATCCGCAACCGGGTGCGCAAGTGTTATGGCCGCGATTCCACCGTGATCTATCCGCCGGTGGACACGTCCCATCTTTCCCCGTCCGACCTCAAGGGTGACTATTTCGTCACGGCGTCGCGGCTGGTGCCTTACAAGAAGGTGCACCTTATCGTGGAAGCCTTTGCAAAGATGCCGGACAAACGGCTGGTCGTCATCGGCGACGGACCGGACATGAAACGCATCCGCGAAATCGCCGCGCCGAATGTCGAAATCCTCGGTTTCGTCGGCAATGAGGAGCTTCACAAATATATGGCCGAGGCCAAGGCCTTTGTCTTTGCGGCAGAAGACGATTTCGGCATCGTGCCCGTCGAATCCCAGGCGCTCGGCACACCGGTCATCGCCTATGGCAAAGGTGGCGTTCTGGAAACCGTCGTTCCTCTCGGCGCCTCCAACCATCCGACTGGCCTTTATTTCGGTGAGCAGACACCGGAAGCGATCTGCGCCGCCGTACAGGAATTCGTCGACAATTCCGATCGCTTCGACAAGAACGCCTGCATCAACAATGCCGCTCGCTTCTCACGTGAGCGTTTCCTGCGGGAATTTGCGGATACCGTGAATTTCGCGCTGGCTGAGCGGGCATGACGAGCTAATAAAAACATTTATAAAACAATTGATTAGAACTCAATTGAATCAACCGCAAAAGAAACCGCGCAAGCGTGACAAAACTGCACTAGCGCAATGCGGTAATCAAAGAGATTATGGCAGCCGACTGAATATTGAAGCACAACAATACTGACACCATCAGGGGATTAAAACATCGTGCCTCGCCCGAAATTTTTCGGCGCAGTTGAGCGATGATCAACTTGAAGCATCGCCTGAAACTGGGCATATGCCTGATTGGCAGGCGTAAACATCTCGGGATGCGATTCCGCTAAACGGATGTAATACCGGTTTTGATTTTCTTTACCGGTGTCATTTATGAAGTGCTTATTTTTAAAAACTTATACGATGTCCGGATTATTTCTGCTTTTCGGACGGCATTCATTTCGAGGACCAAATGCGTTTATTGAATGTTTCGATTCTGCTTGCCTCCGCAGCACTGGCGGGGTGCACGGTTACAGCGGCCTCAGGGCCCGATGCAGCGTCGATCGAATCTAACGCTTCCGTGAAATTCGCCTCCAAGGACAAGCAGAAAACCGCAGGTGTCGACTATGCGCTGCTCGATATCAACAGCGCCGTTCTCAATTATGTCGGCGATACCACAACCACGACGCTGCTCGGCAGTTTCGGCGGCGGCAAGGGCGGCGTTCCGGCCCTGCCGATGGGTGTCGGCGACGTGGTGCAGGTCGCGATCTTTGAAAGCCAGGCCGGCGGCCTGTTTATCCCGAACGACGCGGGCAGCCGTCCCGGCAACTTCATCAGCCTGCCGAACCAGACGGTGGACCGGGAAGGCAATATCAGCGTTCCCTATGCGGGCAAGATTCGCGCCACCGGCCGCAATGTGGAGGATGTCCAGAGCGAAATCGAGGAACGGCTCGCCAACCGCGCCATCGAGCCGCAGGTTCTCATCACCAAGATTTCCAGCCGCTCCGCGCAGGCCTCCGTGCTGGGTGACGTCAAGGAGCCGACCAAGGTTCAGCTTTCGGAAGCAGGAGATCGCGTTCTCGACGTTATCTCCTATGCAAAGGGCCTTAGCGCCCCGAATATCGAATCCTATGTCACGCTGATCCGCCGCGGCAAGACCGCGCGCGTCAATTACAACCACCTCGTCAGCACGCCGTCCGAAAACATCTATGTGGTTCCGGGCGACACGATCATGGTGGAGCGTGAGCGCCGCACCTATCTCGCGTTCGGCGCTTCGGGCCTGAATGGACGTTTCGAGTTCGAGGATGCCGATCTCAAGCTTTCGGATGCACTCGGCAAAGCGGGCGGGCTGCTCGATTCCCGTGCCGACCCCGCCCAGGTCTATGTCTATCGTATCGTCAAGCGCGATCTTCTCGTGAAGCTCGGCATCAACACGTCCAAGTTCCCCGGACAGGACGTTCCGGTCATCTTCCGCGCCAATCTGCGCGATCCGTCGACCTTCTTCGCCGCCACCAAGTTCCCGATGCAGGATCGCGACATCATCTACGTCACCAATTCGCAGGCCACCGAACTCTACAAGTTCCTGGATCTCGTCGGCTCCGTTCCGGCGACGACGGGCAATGTTGCCGAGGACGTGCTTGCCACGCGCAACGCCATCCGGGCCTTCTGATCGTCGGTTTCTCGCCACTTGTACCAAAGCCGCCCCGGAAACGAGGCGGCTTTTTCTTTGGCCGGGACCGGCGGCGAAGGTGAACGTGATCAAGCATGGGCTTTCGCCACGGACCGAAACCGTCTGCCCCCTGAAAGACAACGCATATAGCGACAGTCATTGTCGCCGCCATTACAAAAGTTTAAGGTGATTTCGCAGCGCATTGGGTGTCTTGTGGGGGAAAGCTGCTCCCAAGGCTTACCGCACATGTTCGGGAAACATGTATCGCTCTCATTACGCGGAATCGTCAGATGAAACGTTTCTGGACCGCCCTCAGCGTTCTTGCCATTGCAGCCGCCGGTACCTGGTATTTTAGGGATCGCTTGCCGCTCGACCAAGTTCCTTACCTTAAACAATTCGCCAGCGTTTCGCCGCAGGCGAACACCGAAACGGCGGCGCAATCGGCCCAGAGCGGCCAGCCAGCCCGACAGCAAGGACAAAGACAGGGTGGAGGGCGACGCAATGGCGCGCCACCCACCGTCAGCACCATCGCCGTCGGCAAGGCGACGCTGCCGATGGATGCAACGGCGACGGGCTGGGCGGTTGCGGCCGACATCACCAATATCGCACCGCTTCAGGCCGGCCTCGTCACCGAAATCGAGGCGAAGGACGGCCAGCACATCAAGGCGGGTGATCTGATCCTCAAGATGGACGACCGCATCGCCCGCGCCGCCGTCGACAAGGATAAAGCCAATATCGCCGCCGATCAGGCAACGCTTGAGCAGACGGAGGCGGCCTTCCAGCGCGCCGCCAATCTGGTCAAGCAAAGCGCGGAATCGCAACAGGTGCTGGATCAGGCCAGGGCGGCGCGCGACAGCGCCAGCGCCAAGATCGATGCCGACAAGGCAACGCTTGCCTCCGACCAGGTGACGCTCGAGCATATGGAAATCCGCGCGCCTTTCGACGGACGGCTCGGAGACATCACTGTCAGCCCCGGCGCCTATCTCAGCGCAGGCGTCAATATCGTGACAATCACCAAATACGATCCGATCTCGGTCAGTTTCCGGCTTTCGCAACGCTATCTGCCGCAACTGCGTGAAGGCGTGAGAAAAGACACCGCTGTTGATGTCGATCCGGCGGCGACGGGTGGCGAGCCGATGAGCGGTGTGCTGCGGTTCTACGACAATACGGTGGACCAGACCTCCGGCACCGTGCTGGCCAAGGCGGAATTCAAGAATGATCGCGGTCTTTTATGGCCCGGCCAGTCCGTCAACGTCACGGCTCATTTTGTTTCGGATGAGGAGATGATCGTCGTGCCGACGGTCGCCGTGCGGCCCGGTCCGAAGGGCAATTTCGTCTATACCGTCGATAGCGACCATCATGCCCATATGACGCCGGTGGAAGTCGCCCGTTCGAATGGCGATCTCACGGCCATCGCGAGCGGCCTGAACGGCGGTGAGCATATAATCGTCGAGGGCCAATCGGAACTTGCCGATGGCCAGCTCGTCGTCGAGCAATTTTCCGACAAGGGCGGCGCGGCGGGCAATCTGGCTGCCAATATTCCGCAGGAAAAGGTTGGCGGCCAATGATCCCGAATTTCTGCATCAACCGGCCCGTCGCCACCACGCTTCTTGCCATAGGCCTGATATTGGCAGGGCTCGCCGGCTTCCGCCTGCTGCCCGTTGCCGCCCTGCCGAAAGTGGATTTTCCGACGATCAATGTCTCGTCATCGCTTTCCGGCGCTTCGCCGCAAACAATGGCTACCTCCGTCACCACACCGCTGGTGAAGCAGTTCGAAACCATTCCCGGCGTCAGCGAAATCAGCGCCACCAACACGCTCGGCAACAGCTCGATCGTGCTGCAGTTTGATCTCAACCGCGATATCGATGCTGCGGCCGCCGATGTGCAGGCGGCAATCTCGCGCGCGCAGCGGCAGTTGCCGAGCAACATGACGACGACGCCGAGCTATCGCAAAACCAACCCGGCCGATGCGCCGGTGCTGCTGCTCGCTGTCAACAGCAAGGAAATGCCCACCAGCAAAGTGGACGAAATCGCCGAAAACATCATCTCGCCACTTCTTTCCACCATTTCGGGCGTCGCGCAGGTCAGTATTTATGGCTCTCAGACCTACGCCGTGCGCATCGGCCTTGATCCGACGCAGCTTCAGGCAAGAGGCCTCGGTGTCGACACCGTCACCACGGCCATCGCTCAAGCCAACAATCAGGTGCCTGTCGGCGCCCTGCAAAACGAAAATCAACGCCTGACGATCGAGGCGGACACGCAACGCACCAATGCCGAGGCGTTCCGCTCGCTGGTCGTTTCAACGACCAACGGCGCAAGGATTCACCTCGGTGATATCGCCAATGTCACCGACAGCATCGACAACACCAATGCCGGCAGCTGGTTCGATGGCGAACAGGCCATCATTCTCGCCGTGCAGCGTCAACCGGATGCCAATACAGTCGAGGTTGTTGACGCCATCAAGGCCAAGCTTCCGGCGCTTCACCAGCAATTACCGCCTTCAGTCAATATCAACGTCATGAATGATGCCTCGACCGCGATCAAGGACGCAATCTCGGACGTGCAGTTCACGCTGTTCCTCACCATCGGGCTGGTGGTGGCGGTTATTTATCTCTTCACCGGACACCTGACGGCAACCATCATTCCGGGGCTTGCCGTGCCTCTGTCGCTCATCACCGCCTTCGGCATGATGTATGTCCTGGGTTACAGCATCGACAATATTTCACTGCTCGGACTAACCCTGTCCGTGGGGCTGGTGGTGGACGATGCCATCGTCATGCTGGAAAACATGCTGCGCCTGCATGAAAAAGGCCTGCCCATGCGGGAAGCCGCCCTTCAGGGCGCGGCAGAGGTCAGCAGCACCATTCTGTCCATGTCCATCTCGCTGGTTGCCGTCTTCATTCCCATCTTGTTGATGGGCGGCGTCATCGGCAGGCTCTTTAACGAGTTCGGCATGGTCGTCACGCTGGCGATCATGGCCTCGGCACTGGTGTCGCTGACGGTGACGCCGATGCTCGCTTCACGCCTCTCCGGCCATTCCTCCAGACCACCGGCGATCATCCGCTGGTTCGATGCGGGTTTCGAACGTACGCTACGCGCCTATGGTCGCGCCGTCGGCTGGTGCCTTTCCCATCGCCGCATCGTGCTGGCATCATTTCTCGCCTCGGTCGCGGCATCGCTTTATCTCTTCGAAACCCTGCCCTCCAGCTTCTTCCCCCAGGAAGATATTGGCCGTCTTTCGGTCTCGACACAGGCGCGTGAGGATATTTCCTACACGGCGATGCGTGACCTGCAGGCTCAGGTCGCCGATCAGATCCGCAAGAATCCGGCCGTGGTGCACGTCACCTCCATTGTCGGCGGCAATTCCCGTAACCCGCTGAACAACGGCTCGATGTTCGTGGAACTGAAGCCGAAGGAAGAGCGTGCGCCGCTGAGCCAGGTGCTCACGGAACTTGGGCAGGCCACATCGAAAGTGGCGGGCATCCGCACCTATATCAATCCGCAGCAGAGCCTGCGTTTCGGCGGGCGCAGCTCCGCCAGCCAATACCAGCTCGTCGTTCAGGGCCTGAATGCCGACACGACCAATGAATGGTCGAACAAGCTGATGGAGGCGATGCGCCGCGATCACACCTTCACGTCAGTTACCTCGGATGCCCAGAATGGAGCGATCGCCGCAACGATTTCCGTCGATCCGGAAAAGGCGGCCGCCTTCGGCATCACCAATGACCAGCTGCGCAAGACGCTGGAAATGTCTTTTGGCGGTTATACGGCGGCGCAGATCCAGTCCACCGGCGACAGCTACGACGTTATCGTGGAATTCGACAGCTCCAAACCGTGGAACGATGATTTCCTCAGCGATATCAACATTCTCTCCGCAAAATCGGGCGTTCTGGTTCCGCTTTCAAACTTCGCCACCCTCACCCGCACACAGGCGCCTGTGACCATCAACCAGACGGGCCAGCTCGTCTCCACGACGATTTCCTTCAACCTGCCTGACGGCGTGGCGCTTTCCGATGCCACAAGCCGGATCGATCAGATCAAGAGCATGATAGGCCTGCCGCAGGATGTCTTCACCAGCTATGGCGGCACGGCGGCAATCTTCCAGCAGAGCCAGGGCAATACCGGCATCCTCATTCTGGCGGCGGTGCTGACCATCTATGTGGTTCTCGGCGTGCTCTACGAAAGCTTCATCCACCCGTTGACCATCCTCTCCGGCCTGCCGGCGGCGGCCTTCGGCGCGCTGGTGGCGCTGAAGGTGATGGGCATGGATTTCTCGATCATCGCGCTGATCGGCCTGCTGATGCTGATCGGCATCGTCAAGAAAAACGCGATCATGATGATCGACGTGGCGGTGGAACTGATGCGCGAAAAGGCCGAACCGCCGGCTACCGCCATTCACGAAGCCTGCGTACGCCGGTTCCGGCCGATCATGATGACGACTTTCTGCGCATTGCTGGGCGCACTGCCCATTGCACTCGGCTCGGGCGCGAGTTCGGAACTGCGCCAGCCGCTCGGTATCGCCGTGGTCGGCGGCCTCATCGTCTCGCAATTGCTGACGCTGTTCATCACGCCCGTCATCTTCGTGGAAATGGACAGGTTTGGCCACTTTCTCACCGGGCTGTTTTCCCGCAAAAAATCAGCCGAGAAACATGCTGAACAGCAAAAGCCGGAAGGCGCCGCAGAGCCCGATTCCGTCGCGGCTTAATACAGGCTTCCGAGGCGCTTCAACGCCTCGGAAAAACCAGCCGACTGCAGCTGGAATGAGACGGTTCTTCCATGCAGGTCCGGGGCTTCGATCGTCAGCGTCTTGCCTGTTTCCAGAGCTGAGACAAGTTCGACGAAGGGCGTGAAAGACACGACACAGCCGACCGGAAGGCAGGTGCTCACCTGCACTTCCTGCAGCCGCACATTGCCGGATTTTATCGAAAAGAGTTTGGTGACAGCCAGGCCGAACGGCATGACGATGATGCCTGAGAGCTGTCCCGGCGTTTTGGAATCATCAAGCCGGAATTCGACCGAGACGACAAGTTTGCGGGTTTTTTCCTCAAGCTGCACCTGCGCGATGGCGCAGAGCGGTTTGGCCGGCGCCGTCTCCGTGGTGTTCGGATCGGCGAGATCTTTTTTCACTGGTGCGGCACAGGCAAGTTGCCAGCTTCCATGAACTTCATGCAGCGGCACGGCCGGTTTCGCGGCTTCCTGCGCACCGGCGTCACCCGCCATGGCCCCGGCGAAGACGGCAACAGCAAGCGCCGCATTCCGCGACTTGTGTGGTCTGAACGACATCAGAAACGGACTCCCAGTTCGGCCGAAGCGGATTGATCCAGCACTCCTGCCCCAAAGACCGCGCCATAACGGAATGTCAAAGTGGCGGAAGGAGCGAGATCGTAGCTGAGCCCCAGGTTAAGCAGCGCAGCATCCTGCGTCATCGCTGTTCCTGCGACGGAAAATCCATCGCCGCCGGTATAAAACAATGTGCTCACCACTGATGGGTCACCATAGGCGTGCCGCCACCCGATATCGAACGTCGCCTGCCCGGACATGTCGTCCAACGAAATATCCTGACGCAAACGCGCACCAAGCGTCGTGTATAGCTGATCATGACTGGCCGAACCGGACGATACTGCGGCAACACCGCCCCTCTCGCCAAAGGCCTCCGTCTCCAGGTTCACATAGCTGACATTGGCATAGGGCTCGATGACGGTGCGATCGAGGTCGAAACGCCAGGCGGCCTCGGCAAAGGCCTGCGTTGTGGATGCACCATAGCTGGCCGTGAGATTTTCCTGCAATGTTGAAAAGGAAAGCGCGCGGCGCGTGTCGATATCCTGAAAGGCATGGGTCGCGCCAAGACGCAGCGATACCGGACCGTTCGTCAGACCCGCATAAGCTGCCACATAATAGCTATCCACATCCGCCGATGCCGACTTCTGGCTTATGCTGTCGTGACCGTAACCCGCGGCCACACCAGCCCGCACGCCGTCATCCAAATCTCCATCCAGACCGATAAGGACGCCCTTACCTTTGATATCAACCGTTGCGCCATTTCTATCGCCGTCGATACGGCCGCGCGATCCGAATCCATTGGACCAGAACGTAAGAGAACCCTCGTCCACACGCTGCATTCCGCTCCCGCCCGTCGCATTGCCGGCGGGCGTGATCGCACGCGCATCCACGCCGTCGAAGGCGCTGCGCAACCTCTCGAGAATGACAGCCCGCGTCAGCTGGCTGCGATTTATCAATGCCATGGCCAGTGACGGATGCAGCTCGCCGGCAAGCTGTGAAAAGGCGGATTGGGGTTCATTTTGCCCCAGAAACAATGCCGCCTGATAAAGCGCCGGGTCTTCCCGTGCCGCCTCAACGGCATTCGCGGCGTTTTGGGCATTCTCCGAGGATGTCTCAGAGGCAAGCAGCCCGGAATCCGGCGATGCACGGTTAAAGGAGAGATATGCAGTGCCGTTATCCGTGCTCTTTGTGACGCTCACAACCAAATAAGCGAATTTCTCGTCCACGCCGGAAAAGGTGCCGGCAATACCGCCCATTGCCGTCAGGATCGGATATTGCGTGCCGAGACTATAGGCTGAATGACTTGCAAGCGGCGTGACAACGAGTTTGACGTTGTTATCGATAGTGACAGCACCGGCGACGGCAATCCTGTCGGAATTGCCGGACGCGTCGATTTCAACCGTATAGGTCGAGCCACTGAAGAATCGCACATCGCCGGTCGAGGTCAGGGTGCCGATCGAATTGCCGGGCGACAGCGTGCCCCCGGAAGCGACAGTCAGCCCGCCGATGGTGCCGGAACCACCAAGCGTCGCGCCGCTGCGGACGGAAACGGCGCTCGCCAGCGAGCCGTTGACGCTGAGCTTGCCCGATGAAACCTCGGTTGCGCCTGAATATGTGCTGTTGCCGGTCACAACCAGATTGCCGTCGCCAGTCTTTTCAAAGGTGCCGGTGCCGCTGACGACATTTGAAAACGTACCAGCCCCATCCACCACGAGCTGCGCATCGTTGACGATCTCGCCCGAGCCGAAGCTTTTTGCCGCTCCAGTCAGCGTGCCGGCCGAAATCGTTGTTATACCGGAATAGCTGTTGTTGCCGGCAAGAACGAGATTTCCGCTACCCGTCTTTTCGACAGTACCGGAACCGGTGAGACTATTTGAAAGCGTGCCGGCCCCATCCACGACGAGTTGCCCATTGTTGGCGATCTGGCCAGAACCAAAACTCGTCGCCGTGCCTTTCAAAGTACCGGCAGATATGGTGGTGCCGCCAGAGTAGCTGTTATGGCCTGCGAGCGTGGTGACGCCATTCTCCGCGACAACACGTCCGGTCCCAGAAATATTCGCGGAGAGGTCATAATCAGCTTCCGAATGGTTGAAAACGATACTGCCGTCGCCAGCGCCGAAAACGATTCCCGCAGCGTCAACCTCACCTGCCACTCGCGCCGTCAATCCCGCGCGGGCGCCTATGTTCAAAACGCCAGTGGAACCTGCCGCTGCCGCGATGACAATCGTGTGGGCCGCAAGAGCGCCGCCGCCAGTCACCTCGACTGAACCGTTGCCGCCTCCACCGATCACGAGAGCATCGTGGACCTCAACCTGCGAGCCAATACCACCAACATGCAGGAAGCCGTTTGATCCAGCCTGCGTGCCAACAAACAGGCGATTTGTGCCGAGAGAACCGGCATCGGTCACCGTTAAATTCCCACCGCCGCGCCACCCGACATAGGTTGAACCGGAATTGACGAGATTGCTGTCAACGGAGACGGTAACGATCGAACCCGCTCCGATAACGCTCAGCTTGCCGGAAGAGCCGCCAAGCTCGCCGATCGAAAGCTCCTTCGCCCGGATTTCGCCGCCGGTCGTGACGGAAACCTCTCCCGTGGTAGCGTTCTCATATCCGACGATCAGCGTCTTTGCGAGCGTCAGGGTCGAGCCGCCGCCACTGATGTTCACCGCGGCAATCATCGATTTTGTGCCGACAATTGCGCTGTCGCTTGTTACCGTGCCGCCGGTATCGACATGCAGCGAAGCGTCGCCTTCCCAACCCACATCGAGATCACCGGCGTTGTTGAAGGTGCTTCCAGACCCGGAAACCGTGATAGAGCCATCACTCCCCTCTTTTGCCCCGACAACCGTGTTGGCGGAATCGACATGACCGCCGGCTTTGACGCTCAGGGAACCAGAGCCTGAAAGGCCGACAGAAAGACCATCGTCTCCGATCGTCCAGGCAGAATCCGCGCCTTCAACAGTGGCAGACCCCCTGGCACCCGAGACAGCGCCAAGTTGAACCGAAGCACTGTTGATCGCAGCGCCCGCCATTACATCAACTGCACCATCACCGATGGCACCGCCAGGATCGTTCTCATCACCGCCAATACTCAGATTGCCCGTGATCCACCGGGAATCGCTGCCCGTGACGGTGGCCCGACCGACCGAATGCCGGCCGATCACGACAGCGCCACTGATAACCTCTGCCGCCGTCCCGACAAACATACTTGCCGAGCTTTCATTGCCAACAATCAAGGGGCCGGAGGTTTCCAGAATGGAACCACGGCCGTTGACGGTCAGCGAACCTCCGCTCGATGTCGCGAGATTGCCGATGATGGTGGTCGCAAGACTTTTGACAACACCACCGCTGGAGATCGTCAGAAGCCCGTTGCCGCCATGGCCAATCACCATATCCTGCGACACGGTAAGGCTGCTTCCGCTCCCCTCGACGGAGACGGTGCCTACAGAATCCATACCATCTGCGATCACAAATCCGCCGGTCCTGAACGTGCTTGCGCCAAGAATCTGCAACTGATCAAAGCCATCATCCGCCGCGACACCGACAAAAGTGGTGCCGGTATTATCGAAACTCGATAGATTGTCGAGAGTGAGCCAACCATGGCCCGAACCGCCACCCAGGTAGACATTCCCACCGGAGACCGCCCTGCTGCCGGTGAGGGAGACTTCCCCAATGCCTACGCCGCCAATAAATATGTCATGTTTGTTCGACCAATCGCCGCCGGAAAAATTTAACGTGCCCGCGACCAAATCCTTGTTGCCGAGTTTTGTATTGGAAGTCTTAAGGCCGCCCTCCACTGACAGCGACCCATCCAGAGTAATGCCAATGACGAGTTCATCGATTTCTGCGACACGCCCGGCGGCTATTGTCGGGCCTTGAGCGTCGATGGCGGCGAGGTCGTTCGCTCCCGGCACACGCGTGTACCCAAACCAGCTACTTGGCGAGAACCAGTCATCCGAGGAAGAGCCAACCCAGGCGATGGATTCTGCAAATGCAGCAGGCGCGATGGCAGAGGACAACGCCAGCGCAAGGAGGCTCGTTGATGCCCGCAAGAAGAACTGCCGGACGGGCCTAAAACCTGAACCGGCCTTCGACGCCTCTTCCCGCCAGAAACCACCGGTCATCAATTTTTCCTCATCGGCGCATCATTTCGCCTGTTAGGTCGGGCGAATCATCTCTTGCAGCCACTTAACCCGGTTTAAGAGATCAGCGTCAGTATAAAAAGCGAAGAATGCTATTTTACTTCGCAAAAAAGGAGCGCGACCAGCGCGCTCCTTAGAAAAGTGGAGTGTTTCCATAATAACGGCATCACTGATACCGAAGTTTCCGGAATGACCGAAGGTTCCGTTATTGCCGGGCGAAGCGACCGAAGGTGCCGCCCGAAAAACACAGCGGATCGCCATCACGATGCGCGGCGCGCAGCACCTCACCGACGATGATGGTGTGGTCGCCCGCATCATGGGCCGCCGCCTGCCGGCACTCGAAACGGGCAAGCGTTCCAGGGATGACCGGCACGCCTTCGTCGTTCAATTCCCAATCCAGATCGTCGAAGGCACGGCCGTTGCGGGTAAAGCGGGCGCTCAGCACGTCCTGATCCGCGCTCAGAACGTGGATGGCAAAATGGGTCGCACCGCTGAAGGCCTGATAACGGGATGAGCTTTTGGCCGGTGACCAGAGCACCAGCGGCGGATCAAGCGACACGGACGCAAAGCTGTTGACTGTCATGCCGATCGGGCCTTCCGGCGTGGTGGCGGTCACGACAGTCACGCCTGTCGTGAAAGCGCCGAGCGCATTGCGAAAGCTGCGGCTGTTTTCGCCGCCGGGAACGAATACATGCTCATTGGGCATCTTGATCGCCTCTGCCACTGTCATCACGGCACCTCTTTTCCAATCGCAAGGGTGTAGAGTTCGAACCAGGTCTGGCGGTCCATCGTCACGCGGAGCGCATCGGCCGCGGTTCTGATACGCTCGATATTATTGGTGCCGAGCACCGGCACGATCTTCGCCGGATGACGCAGCAGCCAGGCGATCGCGACAGCCGTCGCATCAACGCCCTGTTCCTTGCCGATGCGCTGCAGGGCAGCCATGGTGCCACCATGAGCACCCGAAAACAGCGAACCGCCGCCAAGCGGCGACCATGCCATCGGAGAAACGCGCTTTTCCTGCAGGAAAGCGAGATCGCCATTGGTAAAGCAATCCGTGGCGAGAAGGCTCATCTCGATCTGGTTGGTCACCAGCCGGTTGCTCATGGCCGATTGCAGCAGGGAAAAGTCCCACGGGCGGAAGTTGGAGACGCCGACGGCCTTCACCTTGCCGGACGCCACCAGCGCATCGAGCGCCTTGCCGGTTTCTTCCGCGTCGATCAGCGGGTCCGGACGGTGAATGAGCAGCAGATCGACGTGATCTGTTCCCATGTCGCGAAGAGATGCCTCAACCGAAGCATTGATGTGGCCAGCCGTCGTATCGTAGTGCTTGACGCGGGCGGCGGAGTGGCGGCCGGCCGGCGCAACAATGCCGCATTTGGTAACGATTTCGATCTTGTCACGCAGACCCGGTGCAGCCTTCAGGCCGGCGCCGAGAATGGCTTCCGCCGTGTATCCGCCGTAAATATCGGCCTGATCCATGGTGGTGATGCCCTGCGCGAGGCAGGCCTCGATCTTCGCCTGCACATGGGCGGGCGATGTATCGGCGTCGTCACCGATGCGCCACATGCCATAGACGATGCGGCTGAGTTCGAGTTTGTCGGAAAGAGCAATGCGTTCCATCAGTGGCGTTCCCCGTTGCCGAGCGGCGTGGTCGGCGTTTCAGAAGGCACCCGGCCGTAGGCATGCGGCAGGGAGCAGGTTTTCATCTGCGGCAGAACCTTGGTGCCGAAATGTTCCGCCTCGTCAAGATGCGGATAACCGGAAAGGATGAAGGCACGGATACCCATCTTCTGGTAGTCCTCCAGCGCCGAAAGAACCTGATCCGTCGAACCGACCAGCGCCGCGCCGCAGCCGGAGCGCGCCCGGCCGATGCCGGTCCACAGATTGGGTTCGACATAACCGAACTTGTCGGCGAGTTCGCGGGCTCGTGCCTGATGCGACACGCCGAGCGAACCGCTGTCATGAGCGCGGTTGCGGATCAGCTGGCCATACTCATCATCCAGCTTCGAGACCAGATGTTCGGCATATTCGCGGGCTTCCTGCTCGGTATCGCGCACGACCATATGGACACGCAGGCCATAATCCAGCGTGCGCCCATGGGCGGCGGCGCGCTCATTGGCGGCGCGCATGCGGTCTGCCAGTTGATCCTTCGTCTCGGGCCACATCAGATAGACGTCACATTGTGCGCCGCAGAGTTCCAGCGCATCGGGAGAGTAACCACCGAAATAGAGAAGCGGGCCGCCATTTTGCTGGTAGGGTCTTGCCGGTTCGGTCGACACACCCTTGAACTGGTAGATCTCGCCGTTATGATCGATGGTGTCGCGGGTCCAGGCCTGACGCAGAATCTCAACGACCTCGTGGCTGCGCTTGTAACGGAAGGCGCTGTCGGCCACTTCGCCGGGGAAATCGGAGCTGATGACGTTGAGCGTCAGGCGGCCCTTCAGCATGTGATCGAGCGTGGCAACCGTGCGCGCCAGCATGATCGGCTGCATCTCGCCGCAGCGGATCGCCGCAAGGAAATTGATGCGGTCGCTGATCGGCGCACAGCCGGCGACGAAGCTCAGCGTATCCTGCCCGACCTGATAGGACGAAGGGCAGAGAATGTTGCGAAAGCCGAGTTCTTCGGCTTTTTTGACGATATCGGAGCAATGCTCGAAGCTGGAGCGCAGGCTGCCGTCAGGCACGCCGAGATAGGCGTAGTCATCGGAACACAAAGCGGAAAACCAGGAGACCTCGGCAGCATCGAGATCAGCGGATGTAACGGGTACGACGGTCATGCAATTCCTCCTCAAGGCCGCTCTCGTTTTTCTTGCATAACATCAAGAAATATGTAAATCAATGATGTATCAATTTTTGTTTCGGGGGAGGAAACGGCATATGAAACACACTGGCGGCAGCCTGCCCATGTATATGCAGATCGCCGAAATGCTGGTGCGCGAAGTGGCGGCGGGCCGGTTGATCGATGGCGAGAAGCTGGCGCCGGAGCGCGATATGGCGGCCGATCTCGGCATCGCCGTCGGCACACTGCGTAAGGCGCTTGCCGAGTTGCAGGAACGCGGCCTTCTGGAGCGCGTGCAGGGTTCCGGCAATTACATCCGCGCCGTCAGCGATCCGCAAAGCGTCTACGCCTTCTTCCGGCTCGAACTGATCGAAGGCGGCGGCCTGCCGACGGCGGAGGTTCTGGATGTGGCGCGCCTTGCCAAGCCCGCTGACCTGCCCGCTTTCGGCACATCGGCGGAAGGGCACAGGATCCGCCGCCTGCGGCGCATCGCCGGCAAACCCGCAGCCATCGAGGAGATCTGGCTTGATGGTTCTTACGTCGACGCAATCGCCATCGAGAACATGTCGGAATCCCTCTACCTCTATTACCGCACCCGCCTCAACCTCTGGATATCGAAGGCGGAGGATCGCATCGATCTCGGCGACGTGCCCGAATGGGCGCCCGAGGTTTTCGGCCAGAAAGCCGGCGTTTCGGTGCCGAGGGTTCTGCGCCTCAGCCAGGCGCAGGATGGCGCCGTGGCCGAAGTGTCATGGACCTGGTTCGACCATACCGTCGCACGATACGTTTCACGCATACGTTGAGATTGCGCAAATTTCGCGTGATCCACATGGATGAAAGAATTTGACGGGAGGCAAGCAAGCAGCAGCCTGCCGTTGGGCTGATTTTGCAGTTATATTTCTTTTAATCAATGGGTTAATAGTTTTTGATTTCTGTCAGAAATAAAATTGATACACTATTGATTTCCTTTTTATGAAAGGTAATATCACGACCTCAGGGAGACAGGCGTTTCGCCATCCCACGATATCGCCAAATAATCGGGATCGATTTTCGAAGATGCGATGCGTGGAATTTGAAGGTTGATACCGGCTATTGCGTCCATTCAAATTCTGGACGCGCCGGTCGTGAGGAGGAAAATATGGCTTCGGTCAGCCTGCGCAAGCTGGACAAGAGTTACGGTGCGCTTCGCATCGTCAAGGGCATCGACCTTGAAATCAACGATGGCGAATTCGTCGTGTTCGTCGGCCCTTCCGGCTGCGGCAAATCCACGACGCTGCGCATGGTTGCGGGGCTGGAAAGCATTACCGACGGCGAGGTGAGGATCGGCGACCGTGTCGTCAACCGGCTACCGCCGCGTGAGCGCGACATCGCCATGGTGTTTCAGGACTATGCGCTTTATCCGCACAAGACGGTGCGCGAAAACATGGGTTTCAGCCTGAAGGTGCGCGGTGTCAGCGCATCGCAGGCCAATGCCAGCGTCGACGAGGCGGCGAGGATGCTCGGCATCGAGCACCTTCTCGACCGGCGGCCCGGCCAGCTCTCCGGCGGCCAGCGTCAGCGTGTGGCCATGGGCCGCGCCATCGTGCGCCGTCCGCAGGTCTTCCTGTTCGATGAGCCGCTTTCCAACCTCGACGCCAAACTGCGCGGACAGGTGCGCACGGAAATCAAGCGTCTGCACCAGCAGCTTGGCACGACTATCATCTACGTTACCCACGACCAGGTGGAGGCCATGACGCTGGCGGACCGCATCGTCATCCTGCGCGGCGGCGATATCGAGCAGGTCGGTACACCTGACGAGGTGTATAACCGGCCTAAAAGCGTCTTCGTCGGCGGTTTCGTTGGCGCTCCGGCGATGAACTTCGCCCGCGCAAGGGTGAGCGGCGACCGGTTGGCATTCTCCGACGGCAATTCCCTGCCGATGGCCGCCATCCGGCCATCCCGCGAAACGGGCCTCGACGGGCGTGAAGTCATCGTCGGCATTCGCCCGGAACATTTCGGCCCCGTCGAGGGCTTCGACACGCAGCTTGCGGTCAAGGTGCAGGTTGTGGAACCGCTGGGTTCGGACACGCTCGTCCATTTCAGCCTTGGCGATGCGGCGCTGACCGCACGCATGCCACCGCAGCTTCGGCCGACGCCGAACGAGGAACTGCGGATCGGCGTCGATCCATCCAAGGTCCATCTTTTCGACGCGGCAACGGAACGCTCTATCCACTGATCGCCCGGCGAAAAATGCCGCGGCCAAGGGTTTAATAACGGGAGGAACACATGACATTCAAAGCTATCCGGGGCAAAGCCCTTATGGGTGCAGCGCTCTGCGCGACCATGCTCGCCTTTTCGGGACAGGCCTTTGCCGACGCCGAACTGAAAATCTTCGTTTCCAGCCAGCATCAGCCGGATGTGTGGCGCAAGGCGCTTGATCAATATGAGGCCAAGACGCCGGGTGTGAAGGTGGTCATCGAGACCGGCGGCAACACCTCGGAAATGCAGGCGCAATATCTCAACACCGTCATGTCGGCCAAGGATTCAAGCCTCGACGTGCTAATGCTCGACGTCATCCGCCCGGCACAGTTCGCCACGGCCGGTTGGACCAGCGATTTTGCCGGCAAGGCCCTGTCCGCCTACCTGCCGACCTATGCGGAAGCCAACACCGTGGATGGCAAGATCGTGGCGCTGCCCGCCTTCGCCGATTCCATGTTCCTTTATTACCGCAAAGACCTGCTCGACAAATACGGCATCAAGCCGCCGACCACCTGGGACGAGCTGAAGGAAGCTTCCAAGAAGGTGATGGAAGGCGAAAAGAACCCCGAACTTCAGGGCCTGTCCTTCCAGGGTAAGGCGATCGAAGGCGCGGTCTGCACCTTCCTCCTGCCCTACTGGAGCGAGGGCAAGTCCCTGGTTGAAAACGGCAAACTGAATTTCGACAACAAGGCCGCCGTGGATTCGCTGAAGCTGTGGAAGAGCTTCGTCGACGAAGGCATTTCCAAGAAGAACATTTCGGAAGTGGCAACCGACGATACCCGCAAGGAATTCCAGGCCGGCAAGGTTCTCTTCGCCGTCAACTGGTCCTACGCCTGGACCCATTTCCAGGGCAAGGAATCGCAGGTGAACGACAAGGTCGGCGTCGCCCGCCTGCCCGCCGTCAAAGACGGCGAGCAGACGACCTGCCTCGGCGGCTGGGAATTCGGCGTTTCCGCCTATTCCAAGCAGCAGGACGAAGCCAAGAAGCTGGTGGAGTATCTCTCGGGTCAGGATGTGTCGAAGTTCATGGCCATCAACGCCGCCCTTCTGCCCACCTATGCCGCACTCTACAAGGATGCGGACGTGACCAAGACGATCCCCTGGTTCGCGGACGCCCTGCCAGTCGTTGAGACCGCGAAGGCCCGCCCCGTGACACCGCGTTACAACGAGGTCAGCGAGACAATCCGCACCACGGTCAATGGCGTGCTTGCCGGCGTGATGACACCGGAAGACGGCGCAAAGCAGATGGAAAGCCGTCTGCGGCGCGTTCTGCGCTAAGCTTTGGGCCGGAAGGCGGCATGCAAACCATGCCCTTTCCGGCCGTTTCGACTGACAGGAATAAAGCCGCCTGAACGGCGCGATAAACGGGCCGGATATAAACCGGTCCGATCGGGAGACGATGACGTGAATCCAGTTGCGGGAGTGGCAGACGTGACAATGCCTGATAGAACCATGGTTCGGGTGGACGAGAAACCGCAGCCGCGCTGGACGCGGTGGCTCGATCTCGGCGACCGGTCGCTGGCCGTGCTTCTGCTGGCGCCGGCAGCGATCCTGCTTTCGCTTATCATCGTTTATCCGGTGGCGCGGCTCGTCTACACCTCGTTTTTCAGCCTGTCGCTGACATCAGGCCTGCCGGCGGAATTCATCGGCTTTGAAAACTACACGGCGATGTTTGACGATCCGATCTTCTGGGAAACGACCTGGAATACGGTTCTGATAACGCTGATCACCGTGCCTGGCGCGCTGTTCATGGGCCTAGGGCTGGCGCTGCTCGCCAACCTCCCCTTCTCCATGCAGTGGCCGATGCGCCTGTCGCTGCTCATTCCCTGGGCGCTGCCGCTCTCTTTTGCCGGCCTCATCTTCGCATGGTTCTTCCATTACGAATATGGCGTGGTCAATGACGTTCTGAACCGGCTGGGCTTTGAAGGCATCATCTGGTTCAACTCGCCGAACTGGGCCTTTGCGGCCATCTGCCTGACGATCATCTGGAAAACTTCGTCGTTCATGGCGCTGATGATCCTCGCCGGCCTTCAGACCATTCCACGCTCGCTCTATGAAGCGGCTGATGTGGATGGCGCCGGCAAGGTCCGCCAGTTCTTCGAAATCACCCTGCCGCTTCTCAAGCCCTCGATCGTCGTCGCCCTCATCTTCCGTACGATCACGGCGCTGCAGACCTTTGATATTCCTTACATGATGACCGGCGGCGGCCCCGGCACGTCCACCACAACGCTTGCCATGTATATCCACCAGAACACCGTTTCCTTCCTTGATCTCGGTTACGGTTCGGCGCTGGCGGTCATGATGTTTGCGCTCTCCATGTGCGTTACCGCCGTTTATCTCCGCATCATTAGGACGAAGGACTGATCCCATGAGCACCGTTGCAAATTCCGGTCTGTCCTCCGTCTTTTCCGGCAAGCCGCTGCGCTTCATCGCGGCCTCCATCCTGCTGGTCAACGGCCTCTTCCCGGCAATCTGGATCCTCTTCACCTCGCTGAAGACCGAAGCGGAACTGACGGTCAAGCCGATCACGTGGTTTCCGCATACCCCGACGCTTGCTAACTACATGCAGGCCTTTTCCGACCAGCCGCTGCACCTCTTCCTGTTCAACAGCTTCATGGTGGCCCTACTCTCCACGGCGCTCACCATTCTGATTTCGGTGCTGGCGGCTTATGCGCTGGCGCGGCTGAACCTCAAATACCGGGCGCTGATCCTCTCACTCATCATCGCCGTTTCCACCTTCCCGCTGGTGACGCTCTTGGTGCCGCTGTTCGAAATCATGCGCGCGCTGAACCTGCTCAACAGCTGGACGGCACTGATTCTGCCTTACACGGTCCTTTCTCTTCCGGTCTGCACGCTGATGCTCGTCTCTTTCTTCGAAAGCATTCCGCGCGATCTCGAAAACGCCGCCATGATCGACGGCTGCACCCGCATCGGCGCACTCTTCAAGGTCGTCGTGCCGCTCTGCGCACCGGGCGTTTTCACCGCCGGTATCCTCGCCTTCGTCAATGCCTGGGATGAGTTCCTGCTGGCGCTGTCCTTCAATTCCAATCCGGCGCTCCGCACGCTTCCCGTCGGCATCCAGCTGTATCAGGGCGAGTTCGCCTTCCCTTGGCCGGTCATTTCGGCGGCGCTGGTGGTCGGCATCGTGCCGGTCGCGATCCTGATCGTCATTTTCCAAGAACGGGTTGTCTCGGGCCTCACCGCCGGTGGCCTTAAGGGCTAAAAGGTTAAGTCATGCATTTCGAAACGACCAAAGACGGCTTCACACTCGCGATCGGCAACCGCACCATCCTTTCCCATTCGTCTGATAGTCCGGCCTTCTTCGCCGGTTTCGGCAAGGAGCGGATGGATATGTATCGCGGCAATTTCGATATCGAAGACTATGTCATCGAGCGAACCGCCCTACGCCATGCGGAGGTCAACGGCGACAGCGTCACGCTCTCATCCTCACCGGGACAGGCACCGCGCCTTCGCCTGACGCTCGACGGTAACGCCGTCCTGCTGACGGCGCTGGATGAAACCGTCAACCGCCTCTGGCTGCGCATCGTTGCGGAAACGGACGAGCATGTCTGGGGTGGCGGCGAGCAGATGTCCTATTTCGACATGCGCCGCCGTCGTTTCCCGCTCTGGACCTCCGAGCCGGGGGTCGGCCGCGACAAGACAACCGAAATCACCTTCAAGTCTGACGTCAGCGGCAAGGCGGGCGGTGATTATTACAACACCAACTATCCGCAGCCGACCTGGCTCTCGTCGCGCAAATATGCGCTGCATGTGGAAACGAGCGCCTATTCGGTCTTCGATTTCCGCAATGACGATTTCCACGAAATCGAAATCTGGGCCATCCCTGAAAGGATCGAGTTTTTCGCCGGCGACAGTTTCACCGATATCGTTTCCGCGCTTTCACTGCGGTTCGGACGTCAGCCGGAATTGCCGGAATGGGTCTATAATGGTGCGATCATCGGGTTAAAGGACGGCGCCAACTCCTTTGCCCGGCTGGAGAAAATCCGCGCAGCCGGAACGAAGGTGTCCGGCCTCTGGTGCGAGGACTGGGTGGGTCTTCGCCAGACATCCTTTGGCGCCCGCCTGTTCTGGGACTGGCAGGCGAATGATACGCGCTATCCGCATCTGCGCCAGAAGATCGCCGAGCTTGCCGATCAGGGCATCCGCTTCCTGGGTTACGTGAACCCCTATCTCTGCGTCGACGGCCCGCTTTTCCCGGTCGCCGAAAAGGCTGGTTATTTCGCCACCAACGCCGAGGGAAAAACGGCGCTGGTGGATTTCGGCGAGTTCGATTGCGGTGTGGTCGATTTCACCAATCCGGCCGCCGCCGAATGGTTCGCCGAGGAGATCATCGGCAAGAATATGCTGGATTTCGGCCTTTCCGGCTGGATGGCCGATTTCGGCGAATACCTGCCGATCGATATCACGCTTTCCAATAGTGTCGATGCCAAGCTGATGCACAATGCCTGGCCAACACTCTGGGCCGAGGTCAATGCGAAAGCCGTCGAGAACCGGGGAAAGACCGGCGAAGCGCTGTTCTTCATGCGGGCCGGCTTCACGGGCGTGCAAGCCCATTGCCCGCTGATCTGGGGCGGCGACCAGTCTGTCGACTTCTCCCGTCACGACGGCCTGGTCACCGTCATCTGCGGCGCGCTTTCCTCCGGCCTCATGGGCAATGCCTATCACCACTCCGACATCGGCGGTTATACCAGCCTGTTCGGCAATGTCAGGACCGCTGAACTCATCATGCGCTGGACGGAAATGGCCGCCTTCACGCCGGTCATGCGCACCCATGAGGGCAACAGGCCGCGCGACAATCTGCAGATCGATCAGGATGAAACGGTTCTTGCCCATTTCGCCCGTATGACATCCATCTATGTCGCGCTCGCCCCCTATCTGAAGTCGCTCTCCGCCGAGGCTGCAGAGTCGGGCCTGCCGGTGCAACGCCCCCTCTTCCTGCATTATGAGGATGACCGGCAGACCTACGCCATTCAGGACTGCTACCTCTACGGGGCGGACATGCTTGTCGCACCGGTCTGGAAAGCCGGAGAAACGCAACGTTCGCTCTATCTTCCGGGCGACGGCGAATGGGTGCATCTTTGGAGCGACATGCATTATCGCGGCGGGCGAGACATTACCGTCGAAGCGCCGCTCGGCGAGCCGGCGATATTCTACCGTGCCGATAGCAGCCAGCGGCAGCTGTTTGAAAAACTTCGCACCATCGGCTGAACGATAGCGGGTTCGTTCTCCATCACCCCGTCAGGCGGGGTGATGTGATGGCCTTTTTAAAGAGGGCGGTCATCGCGTCGCTGATGCCCTGCGACGGGCTGACTTCGAAGAACAGTCCCGGAGAAGCACATTGCTGCATGCGTGCGCCGATTTCCGGCTGAAAGGGCGCGATCCAGCTATTGTACCAGTCATTGGTCGGCAGCGGCAGATAGGTGGTGTAGAGCACGGCGATCCGGAAGCCCTTTTCCTTCAGCTTCGTGCAATATTTGATATCGATCGGCTCCTGACAGCGGCCGCTGGTCGTCTTTTTGGTGCAGCTGGATGGCTTGTAGCTATCGCCGACACCGTCTGAAACGAAGAAGATAATCTTCTCGGGGCTGGCCGAACTCGCCCCGGTGCCAGAATTGCCGATCTTGTCGCCGATCTGAGTGAGTGCCCGGTCGAAATCCGTCTGCTGGTCGTTGTTAAATCCCTGCTTTGGGATCGACATCAGGTCGACTTCACCGGCTTTCTTCTTCGCGGTCGCCAGATCCGACGTCAAGGGAACGACCTCGAGCAGCTTCGTATCTTCGGCTTTCTCTCCGAAAGTGTAGACCGCCATGCGATATTGATTGCTGCTTTTGCGGTTGGACTTCGCCGTGTCCATAAGGCTCGCCGTGGCCTTTGCGACCACATTGATGCGCGTCGTCACTCCGAGGCTTTTGGCCTTGTAATAATAGCTGTTCTTGTCCACCACCCCGTTTGTCACGATGTGACAGGCGAAAGCGCATTTGTCGCTCGTATTCGCAACCATGGTGGCGACATCGGCCGGCGTGGCGCCAACGCCCATCGAAGGAGTGTTGTCCAGAAGCACATAGAAGTCGCTGAATGTTTCCGTCTCGTATTTGGCGGTCGCCTTGCCCGAAACAGTGATGAGATCCTCTCCGAGGACCCGTGAAAGCGTCGTGCCGATGGATGCCTTGAAGCTGACCGACGATTCGATGGCGTTACCGCGCTTGATCACCGACACGTCGAGAGACAGGAGCTTGTAGTCGGGATTGGCCCTCTCATTGCTTTCGAAGAATGCGGAAGCCTCATCGCCGCCAAGCGTAATGACGCCGTCACTCGACATTTCCTTTGCCTTGTGAACGCTCGCCGACGTATCGGCAACCACCGCGAGGGCCGCGGCATCCGCCGCCATCTGCAGGTCTGATTTGACGGCCATGCCGTGCGTCACATCAAGGGCCACGCCGGCGGCGCCAATCAGCGGCACCATCAACAAGGCGCTGAGAATGCCGAAATTTCCCGATTTATCCTGCCAGAAGCTCTTCAAATTCGCCCCCAATCATCTTTCCCGGGGTCAAGTTAGTCGTACAATATTGAAAGGCAGTTTCAAGAGATAACTAATTTTCGATAAATCTAATTTCCTCAATAACTAATACGCAGATGGATACGGGTACCCGCGATCGCGCCTGACGACGGATCGGCGGCGGGACGTTGACATTTATGAAACTTGACTTACAAAACAAACTCTTCCGAGGGGAGCACCAGACGGTGCTGAGATGGCGTTGAGCCGGACCCTTGAACCTGATCCGGGTCATGCCGGCGTAGGAACGGAACTGTCGCGCCCAAGGGGCGCTACCCTTTCTCTTCTCCGCTTTGCCCTGATCTCCGTGATTGTCACATCTGGAGACGAATGATGATGCTGAAACGTTCCGCCCTTCGCACATGGTGCGTCTGCGTCTGAGGTCCGGCCCATGCGTGCCATCCATGCGCTGAACGGTGTCGGTCTTCTGCTGGTTTTCTGGCAGGCGGGAACGTGGCTGTTTTCGCCACCCCGCTATATCCTGCCATCGCCCGCCGATGTTGCCGGCGCTTTTCTGCGCCAGCCCGGCTTCCTGTTCGGACAGGCTCTGGTGACGCTCAGCGAAATGGCGCTCGGGCTTGCGGCGGGAATCACCGCCGGCATTCTCGTCGCCTTCACCATTGCCGCCATTCCGCGCCTCGGCCGCCTCGTCTGGCCCATGGTTCTGGTGTTGCAGGCCTTTCCGGTGTTCGTGCTCGCCCCCATTCTCGTCCTCTGGTTCGGTTTCGGCATGGCCTCGAAAGTAGTCATGACGGCGATCATCATCTTCTTTCCGGTCGCGTCCTCCTTCACTGACGGCCTCAACCGCACGGAGCGCGCCATCCTCGACGCCGCTTCGCTGACAAAGGCGAGCCACTGGCAGGTCCTCACCCGGTTGCGTGTGCCGCTGGCGCTCCCGTCGCTGATCTCGGGCTTGAGAGTGGCGGCGCCGCTAGCCCCGCTGGGCGCCGTCATCGGCGAATGGGTGGGCGCATCCGCAGGGCTCGGATTTGTGATGATCCAGTCCAATGCCCGGATGCAGACCGACACCATGTTCGCCGCCATGGCCGTTCTCGCGGTCATGGCGGTGCTGCTGCGGCTTATCGTCGATCTCTCGACAGCACATCTCGCCCCCTGGGCCAAAGAAACAGAACACACCACTCCTTTCAGATATTTGCGGAGACTTTCGGCACCATGAAACGAACTCTTCTTTCCTTCGTCGTCGCGGCTGCAAGCGTGCTTGCGCCCATGCAATCCCAGGCGGCCGACAAGCTCACCGTTTTGCTCGAATGGTTCGTGAATCCGGATCACGCGCCGATGGTGATTGCAAAAGAACGCGGCCTGTTTGCCGATGCCGGGCTGGAGGTGGAACTGGTTCCGCCCGCAGACCCCTCCGCCGTGCCGCGTCTCGTCTCGGCAAAACAGGCCGATATCGGCGTGCATTACCAGCCGAACCTCTATCTCGACCACGACGCCGGCCTGCCACTCGTGCGTTTCGGCACGCTGGTCGAAACGCCCCTCAATACCGTCACCGTTCTCGCCGATGGGCCGATCAAGAGCATGAAGGATCTGAAGGGCAAAAAGGTCGGCTTTTCCGTATCCGGCTTCGAAGATGCCATGCTGAAGCGCATGCTGGAAAAGGACGGGCTGACGAAGGATGATGTCGAACTCATCAACGTCAATTTTTCGCTCTCGCCGTCGCTGATCGCCGGCAAGGTGGATGCCACGCTTGGCGGTTTCCGCAATTTCGAGCTGACGCAGATGAAGCTCGAGGGACATGAGGGCCGCTCCTTCTTTCCCGAGGAACATGGCGTTCCGGCCTATGACGAGCTGATCTTCGTCACCCATCGCGATCTCGTAAAAGACAGCCGCCTGCCGCGTTTCCTCTCCGCCGTGGAACAGGCCGCGATCTTCATCACCAACCACCCACAGGAAGCCTGGCAGCTTTTCATCAAGGCCTATCCAAACCTTGACGACGCGCTGAATAAGCAGGCCTTCTTCGACACGCTGCCGCGTTTCGCCAAGCGCCCGGCCGCACTCGACCGCACCCGCTATGCCCGTTTTGGCGCCTTCATGCAGGAGATGCAGCTGATCAAGCAGGCGCCGGCGGCGGACGACATCGCCGTGGAGCTGCAGCAGCCATGACGACGACTTATCCAACAGCGGCAAAGGCCGCCGAAATTCTGGAGCGCGTGCGGCAGACGCGCCCGCGCGTGCATTGCCTGATGAACACCGTGGTGCAGAAATTCACCGCAGATGGCATCACCGTCGTCGGCGGAATTCCTTCCATGACCACCTCGCTCGAGGAAATCGAGAGCTTCGTGGCCAAGGCGGATGCACTGACCGTTAATCTCGGCACACTGGATGCCGAACGGCGCGGGGTCATCCGGCTGGCGATAGAGATCGCCAATGCCTCCGGCAAGCCGTGGATCGTCGACCCCGTGCATTGCGATTATTCACCGTCGCGACTGGAGTTCGCGCGCGAACTCATCGCACTTTCCCCGACGATCGTGCGCGGCAATCACGCCGAAATGAGCCTGATCGGCGATGTGCCTGATGTGGTGAGAATCGAGACCGGGCCTGTGGATCACCTCAGCGACACGACCCGCAGCGTCAGGATCGTCAACGGCCATCCGTGGATGGCGAAGGTGACTGGCACGGGTTGCCTCTCGGGCGGCGTCATCGCCACCTTCATGGCGGTGGAAAAAGATGCGCTGACGGCGGCGGCCTCCGCCCTTGCCGTGACAGGCGTTTCCGCCGAACTCGCCGCCAGACGCGCCGGAGGCCCCGGCACATTTGAACCGGCGTTTCTGGATGCGCTTTCCGAAATTTCCGGTGAGGACATCATCAATCACGCGAGGATCGAGCATGAACAAGGTTGATTACCGCCTCAACGCGCTGGTCGACGCAAGCCTTAGCGATGTCGCACCGCTGCCGGAGCTTGCTCTCGCCGCCGCACTCAACGGCGCGACCATTCTGCAATATCGCGACAAGCACGGCTCTACGCGGGAAATGATCGAAAACGCCCGCGCCATTCATGAGGCCATCGCCGGCACCGGCGTGCCGCTTGTCATCAACGACCGTGTGGATGTGGCGCTCGCTTCTGGCGCGGACGGGGTGCATCTCGGCGCCGACGACATGGATGCAAAGACCGCAAGGCGCATTCTCGGTGAAAAGGCGATCATCGGCCTTACCGTCAAGAACCGTGCCGATGCCGAACGGGCAGCTTCCATGCCCGTCGACTATGCCTGCATTGGCGGCGTGTTCGAAACCGTTTCCAAGGTCAATCCGGACAAGCCCGTTGGCATCGACGGTTTTGCGACGCTACGCGCCCTTTTGAGGGAATGGCGACCTGATATGCCGGTGGGCGCCATCGCCGGCATCGATCTTGCGCGTGTACCGTCCGTCATCAAGGCGGGTGCGGATGGTGTCGCGGTCATTTCCGCCATTTTTCGTGCGGCCGATATTGCCAGTGCGGCCAAGGACTTCCGCTCCGCAATTGACGCCACGCTGAAAGCGAGACAACCATGACATCAATTGCATTGACCATTGCCGGCTCCGACAGCGGCGGCGGCGCGGGCATCCAGGCTGATATCAAGACCTTTTCAGCGCTTGGCGCCTATGCGGCCAGCGTCATCACCGCCATCACCGCCCAGAACACCAGAGGCGTGACCGCGGTGGAGGATATTTCCGTCGCCACCATCGTCGCACAGATGGAGGCGGTATTCTCCGATCTTGCCGTCAATGCGGTGAAAATCGGCATGGTATCGCGGATCGAAACCATCGCCGCCATCGCCGAACGGCTTCGGCAGCAATCACAGCCTGTGGTGCTGGATCCGGTCATGGTGGCGACGTCAGGCGACCGTTTGCTGCATGAAGATGCCATCGAGACATTGCGGCGCGAGCTTTTGCCGCTCGCCGCCATCGTCACGCCGAACCTGCCGGAAGCGGCGTTGCTGACCGGCACGCCGATGGCCACCACGGAGAAGGAGATTACCCGTCAGGCTGAGGCGATCCTGAAAGCGGGTGCAAAAGCCGTGCTCATCAAGGGCGGCCATGGTGAGGGGCCGCAGAGTACGGATTATCTGTTTGCGGACGGCGCCATGCAGGCGCTTTCCGTGGCACGGGTGGAGACGAAGAATGACCACGGGACGGGGTGCACGCTGGCGGCGGCGATCACGGCTTATCTTGCCAGGGGTTGTGAGTTGCGGGAAGCGGTGGGGCTTGCGAAGGAGTATCTGAGCGGGGCGCTCGATGCCGGGCGGGGGCTTGCCGTTGGACATGGGCGGGGGCCGGTGCATCATTTTTATCGGTGGTGGAGTTAGTGCAGAGTGCGGGGCTTATCCCCCTCTGTCCTGCCGGACATCTCCCCCTCAAGGGGGGAGATCGACAAGTGGCTGACCCACGACATTCAGTGACGCCACTTTATTGATAGTAGACGATTGCGAGGGAACAAGCGGTGGCTCCATCCGATCTCCCCCCTTGAGGGGGAGATGTCCGGCAGGACAGAGGGGGGTAAGCCCTACACTCCACGCTACCTCGCCTTCGGCGTCGCCAGCACATTCCGGATCGCAAAACTCGAATGAATACGCGAAACCCCCGGCAGTTTCGACAGAATTTCCTTGTGAATGCGCTCGAAATCCCCCGCGCTTTCCGCCTCGCAGCGCAGAAAATAATCCGAGCCGCCCGTCATCAGATAACATTCGCGGATTTCCGGATATCGCCGCACCGCGTTTTCGAAACGGTTGAGAAAATCCTCTGTTTGCCGATCCAGCGTGATCTGCACGATGACCGAAATCACCTCGCCGCCGGCAAGACCGCTGGTCAGTGCCGTGTACCCGCGAATAATCCCTTCCCGCTCGAGAATATCGACCCGGCGAAGGCAGGCGGATGCCGAAAGTCCGACCTCTGCGGCAAGCTTGGCATTACTGATGCGGGCATTGAGCCGAAGCAGGCGGATGATATGGCGGTCGGTCGCATCGAGTGACGACATAGAAGATTCCAATTAGCAAAAGAAAATTGCGTGATTGCGAATTCTATCGCATTTCCTTCGAACAATCGCCAAGAAATTCGATAATCGTTGCAATACCCTCATGGGATAAAAATGAGGGTGAGCGACATGGATATGCAGATCAGCCGCCAGCAGGCAGCCGGTGGTGCAAGCGGTCATCTGACCATCGACCTCGGCGCATTGCGCGACAATTATCTGACCCTCGCGGCGATGGCGCCAGCATCGCAGACGGCGGCCGTCATCAAGGCCGATGCCTATGGCCTGGGTGCGGATATCGTCTCGCAGACCCTGTTCGAGGCCGGTTGCCGCAATTTCTTCGTCGCCCATATCGATGAAGCGCTGGCGCTCAGGCTCCGACTTTCGGCAGAAGTGCGGATTTTCGTCCTCAATGGTCTTCAGCCTGGCAATGAGACCTCCTGCGCGGCCATGGCCATTACCCCGGTTCTGAACTCACTGGAGCAGATCGCTCAATGGTCGGCTCACGCCAAGAAGCTTGGCAAAAGACTTGCCGCCGCCGTGCAGATCGATACCGGCATGTGCCGTCTGGGCCTTTCCCCCGAAGAGCTTGAAGTCCTCGCCTCACAGCCGCAATTGCTTGATGGTATCGACATCGCCTTCGTCATGAGCCACCTCGCCTGCGCCGACGAACCGAACCATGCCTCCAATGCCGCTCAGCTTTCGGTGATGCGCAAAGCTGCCATTGCTTTCCCTGATGTACCGGTCTGTTTTTCCAACTCCGGCGGCATTTTTCTGGGCAATGATTACCACAATCATCTCCTGCGCCCCGGCATCGCGCTTTATGGAGGCGCGCCCTCTGTTGCCCGCCCCAACCCGATGAAGCCGGTCGTTCGTCTTGACCTCGCCGTCATCCAGACCCGCACTGTTCCAGCCGGTTCGCTGGTCGGTTACGGCGGATCTTTCGAGGCAGCCGGTCCGACGCGGCTTGCGACAATCGCGGCCGGTTACGCTGATGGCCTGCCGCGTTCGCTCAGCAATCGCGGCGCGGCGTGGTATAACGGCGTGCGCCTGCCGATTGCGGGCCGCGTTTCGATGGACAGCATTATTCTCGACATATCCGCCCTGCCCGAAGACGCATTGACGCAAGGCAGTCTCGTGCAGATGATCGGGCCAGACCAGACGCTGGAAGACATCGCCGACGATGCGGGCACGATCGCCTATGAGATCCTGACAGGCCTCGGACGCCGTTATCGCCGCAGTTACATTCAGCCGGGTGAAACCCCGGCCATTGCTTCAACATCAGTCAATCACAAGTGAGACGATCATGAACGTCACTATCCTCGGAGCCGGCGTCGTCGGCGTGACATCCGCCTGGTATCTGGCCAAAGCCGGACACAAGGTGACGGTGATCGACCGCCAACCGGCCGCGGCGCTGGAAACCAGCTTCGCCAATGCGGGAGAGGTTTCCCCCGGCTATTCCTCGCCCTGGGCTGCCCCCGGCATTCCGGTCAAGGCGATGAAATGGCTGTTCATGAAACACGCGCCGCTGATCATCCGCCCGACGGCCGATCCCGCCGCCTGGCGCTGGATGAGCCAGATGCTGCGCAACTGCACCTCGGCACGTTATGCCATCAACAAGAGCCGCATGGTGCGCGTTGCCGAATATAGCCGTGATTGCCTGATGGCGCTTCGCGAAGAGACCGGCATCGAATATGACCAGCGCATGCAGGGCACGCTCGAAGTATTCCGCACCCAGAAGCAGTTCGACGCCATCGGCAAGGATGTCGACGTGCTGACGGCGGGCGGCGTGCCCTTTGAAATTCTCGACCGCGACGGCTGCGCCGCCATCGAACCCGGCCTCGCGCCGGCGAAGGAGAAGATCGTGGGCGGCCTGCGCCTGCCGGGCGACGAGACCGGCGATTGCTTCATGTTTACCACCGAACTTGCCCGCATGGCCGAAGAAGCCGGCGTTACCTTCCTTTACGATACCGGCATCATGCGCCCCATCGTTGAAGCAGGACGCGTCAAGGCGGTGGAAACCACCCGGGGGCTGGTGGAGGCCGATATTTTCGTCGCCGCGCTCGGCAGCTATTCGCCGCAATTCCTGCGCCAGCTTGGCCTTACTCTGCCGGTTTACCCGGTGAAGGGGTATTCAATCACGGTTCCGATCGTGAAGGAGGAGCGCGCACCCGTCTCCACGGTCATGGACGAGACCTTCAAGGTGGCTATCACCCGGCTTGGCTCACGCATCCGCGCCGGCGGCATGGCTGAAATCGCCGGCTTTAGCAAGGATTTGCCGGCAGCGCGGCAGGAAACACTGGCTCATTCGGTGGAAGACCTGTTCGGCGGCGCTGGCGATCAGACCCAGGCGAAGTTCTGGTGCGGCCTGCGCCCGATGACGCCAGACGGTACGCCTGTCATCGGCGCCACCCGCTACAGCAATCTTTATCTCAATACCGGCCACGGTACGCTCGGCTGGACAATGTCCTGCGGCTCCGCGCGGGTGCTTGCCGATCTCATCAGCGGGAACAAGCCCGAGATAGATACGCACGATCTGGCGATCAGCCGTTACGCCGCCTGATACGAGATTAGTCCGCCCATCCCCGTCCCGCGAGACGGGATGGGCAGTCAATCAGAGCGCCAGCGCATCCTTCAGCGCCAGACCTTCCATCATGCGCAGGTCAAGGTCGGCCTCGATGTGGTCAAGATGTTGCAACATCAGCGCACGAGCCTTTGCCGCATCCTTTACCTCCAGCGCATCCAAGAGATCGGCATGATCATTGTGGCCGCAGCTCGAGACACCCGAGCGGCCGTAAAGCGCGATCACCAGCGACGAGCGGGCGACCAGTTCGTCCATGAATTTTTCCAGAATGGCATTGCCGGCAAGCGAGGCCAGCATCAGGTGGAAATCACCCGATGCCTTGATTTCCGCGCGTCTGGCGCTCGGGCCACGTTCATGCTGGTGGCGGCTTTCCTGTACCAGATGCTCCCGCAACCGCTTCGCTGCCGCCGGCGTGATTTTTTCGATGGCGGCATCGACGACACCGGGTTCGATCAGCCGGCGCGAGGCGAACACCTGCCGCGCTTCATCCGGTGTGGGATTGGAAACGAAGGCGCCGCGGTTGCGCTCAGCCTTCACCAGCCCCTCATAGGCCAGCATCTGAAGTGCGGCGCGCACTACCGTGCGGCTGACATCGAACAGCGTACCCACTTCCGATTCCGACAGTTTGGTTCCCGGCGCAAGCCGGCGGTCGACAATGGCGTCACGCAGCGTATCGCGAATGGCCTGGGCGCGGTCTTCATGGGAGGTGTCGGGTGAGACAGTTATGTGGGCAAGGCTCATGGGCGTGTCCTGTTTGTTCTTTTGTTCTAGCGCGAAGTGCGGCGCACGCAAACAGGAATTGCGGGCAGCCGCCGGTCCGCCACAATTCATTCAGCGCCCGTTCAGCAGCCGGGCTGTATTTCCTTAACCATCGAATTTGCAACTGGCAGCACCCTGCCACCTGTACGGAAGAACACACCATGTCGTCCTTTGCAGCTAAAACAGTTCTGACAATTGCTGTCGCCGCCGCTACCATTGTTCCCTTGAGCAGCGCATCCGCTGGCGACTGGGACCGCCGTGATCGTCGCGATGCTGCCATTCTGGGTGGCGTACTCGGTCTTGCCGCTGGTGTCGCCGTCGGCTCCGCAATGTCCCGCCCGGCGCCGGTGGATGATGAGCGCGTCTATATCGACCCGCCCCGTCGTTATGAGCCGAGCTACGTCTACGAAGAGCCGGACTATCGTTATTATCGGCCGCAGCCGCAGCCTGTTTATCGCCCCGCCCCGGTCTATCGCCCGCAGCCTGTCTATGACAGCCGCCCGGTTTACGGCCAGCGCGCCACCTATCGCACCATCGAGCCCTGGACCAACGCCTGGTACGACTATTGCTCGCAGCGTTACCGGAGCTTCAATTCCCGCACCGGGACCTATACGGATTATGATGGCCAGCGTCATTTCTGCGTAGCGGGTTGATCAAGCCGACCTTCGGCACAATTATGGTCGTTATTGTCAGGCCGTGGACGGAAACGTCCGCGGCTTTTCATCATGCGTCAACCGGGCCCCGCGCCGGCTCACGCCGCGCCGCTCTTCACATAATCCGCCCGGTTGATGCCGTGGCGTTGCAGCTTGTCGTAAAAGGTCTTGCGGGCTATGCCGAGCGTGGCGATGGTTTCCGCCACGTCGCCATTCGATTGTTCCAGCGTTTCGCGGATGATGCGCGCTTCGATCTCATCCATGCGCTCCGGCAAGGTGCCGGACGCGGGGAGCGCGGATTGCAATGCAGGCGCGTCCGCCGGTTCCGTCTCCAACCCCAGCACCACCCTTTCGGCGAAATGCCCGAGTTCGCGCACATTGCCCGGCCAATCGTGGTCATTGAGGCGACGGGAAATACCGGCGCTGATCTGCGGCACCGGCATGTTGAAACGGTTGGCGGCCTTGGTGACGAAATGGGAGAACAGCAGCGGAATATCCGCCTTGCGTTCGCGCAGCGGCGGAATGGACAGCGTCACCACATTCAGCCGGTAATAGAGGTCCTCGCGAAACGTACCACGTTCGGACGGATCGCCAAGATCGACCTTGGCCGCCGCCACCACGCGAATATCGACCGGCCGCTCCTCGTTCGACCCGAGTGGCGAGACCTCGCGCATTTCCAGCACACGCAGCATCTTCACCTGCACCGCAAGCGGCATGCTTTCGATCTCATCCAGAAACAGGGTGCCGCCGCTCGAATGTTCGATGCGGCCGACGCGTTTTTTCTGTGCGCCGGTAAAAGCTCCCGGCTCATGGCCGAAAAGCTCGCTTTCAATCACCGTTTCCGGCAGCGCCCCGCAATTGAGCGCCACGAAATTGCCTTTTGAGCGTTTCTTGCTCCAGCGGTGAAGGGCCGTTGCCACCACTTCCTTGCCGCTGCCCGTCTCGCCTGCCACCAGCACATCCACGTCGGTATCGGCAATGTGCCGGAGCGTGGTGCGCAGGCGCTCCATGGCCGGCGTCTGGCCGATCAGCGGCAGATCATCCTCTGCCTGCCCCGCCGCCCGGCGAAGGGCGCGGTTTTCCAGCACCAGCCGGCGCTTTTCCAGCGCCCGGCGGGCACTTTCCACCATGCGCTCGGCAGGAAATGGCTTGGCGATAAAATCATATGCACCGTTGTGAAGCGCATCGACGGCCATCGGCACATCGCCATGCCCTGTGATGAGGATGACAGGTAGATCGGCATCGATCTTGCGGACATGGTCGAAAAACTCAAGCCCGGTCATGCCCGGCATACGCACATCGGTGATGACGACGCCGTCGAAATCCTCGTTCAAGGCCGCAAGCGCCTGTTCTGCGCGAGAAAACGAAGTAACCGGCAATCCATCGAGTTCCAGCGTCTGCACCATCGCCTTGCGCAGCTGGGAGTCGTCGTCCACCAGGAATATGGTTCCGTCCACCGTCATGTCATGCTCGCTTCAGAAATACGGAAAAACGAGTACCCGCCTCGCTGCTTTCCATCTCGATACGCCCGCCATAATCCGAAGCAATATCGTTGGAAATGACGAGACCGAGGCCGAGGCCGCTTTCCTTTGATGTGTTGAAGGGCGAAAAAAGCTGCGCGCGGATGGCTTCAGGAATACCCGTGCCATTGTCGCAGACGGAAAGCACGACCATGCCGCCTTCCTCGCGCACACGCACCTCGACACGGGCCGCCCCAATCTCTTCAGTGGCTTCCAGCGCATTTTGCAGAAGGTTGATGAGGATCTGCTCCAGCCGGATACGGCTGCCGAGCACTTTCAGGTCCTGATCCGGCAACGCGATATCCAGCGCATCCATCTGCCCGGAAAAGCGGCTGCGCAACAGCATGACCGCGCCTTCGATGACCAAGCGAACGCTGACAGGCTCGGCGGCGGTGCGGCCCTTGCGGGCCAATATTTTCAGATCGCCGGTAATGGTGCCGATACGCTCGGTCAACGCCGCGATGTTTTCGAGATTTTCGGTGGCCTCGGACATGCGGTCGCGTTTCAGCAGGGTGCGGGCATTGTCGGCAAAGGCGCGGATCGTCGCCACCGGCTGATTGATCTCGTGCGCCACACCCGCCGCCACCTGCCCCAGAATGGAAAGGCGGTTGGCCTGAACCAGCTCGTGCTGCACATTACGCAACTCGCCGGTGGTTTTTTCATGCAGGGCGATTTCGGCCTGCAAGTGATCGCGGGTTCTGGTCAGGTCGCGGGTGCGTTCCTGCACCTTCATTTCCAGCTCAGTGCGGGCACGCTGTTCCTCTTCCTTTTCCTTAAGCGCCTTGTGCCGGCGCCACAGCCACAGGGCCGAAAGCGCCATCAGCGGCATCAGCGTCGCCAACGCCACCACCCTGCCCTCGCGGATTGTGGCGTTCAGCGCCGGCGCCACGGGCTGCAGATAATGCAGGGTCCATGAAGTGGTCGGAACCGGCATTTCGAGTTGCAGGTAGTCGCCGCGCTCGCTCCCCGGTTCATCAACATGAATGAGCGGAACGCCCTCGCTTGAGCGCCGCGCAGCGTGAAATGGCAAGGTTGAAAGCGCCTCATTGCCAAATTGCAGGCTCTCGGAAATGATTTTCCGCTGCGCCTCATCAATCGGCGCGACGGTCCGGAAGCGCCATTCCGGCACGCTGGTCATCAGCACGACGCCGTTTCTGTCGACCACATAGACCGGTTTGCCTCCGATGTTCCAGTCGGTCTCCAGCCGGTTGAACTCGACCTTGGCGATGACGACGCCAAGCGGCCGCCCGTCGGCGGAATCGATACGGCGGGAGATATAAAGACCCGGCCGGCGGCTGACATTGCCAAGCGCATAATGTTCGGACATGCCGGTCTTCATCGCCGCCTGGAAATATTCGCGAAAAGCATAATTGGAGCCGACAAAGCTGTCCGCCTGCCGCCAGTTGCTCGACGCAATGGTCAATCCGGTCGGCCCGGTCACATAGATCACCGAGGATTGCGTACCTTCAATAAGCCCCTCCAGCTTGCGATTCAGCCGATCGAGGGCAGGAGCACCACCACCATCCAGCGCCACGGCAAGATCGGGATCTCCTGACAGGACCAGCGGAATGGCGCGCGGCCGCTCCAGCGCAACATTCAGGAGCGCGATCTTCAGTTCGGCGTCCGTGGCAGCGTCGGAACCCGCCACCCGCAGCGCCTGGTTGCGGGCGAACTCATCGGCCACCAAGAGAACACCAAGACTGACGAGCAGCCACAGACCCGCCAGCGCCAGCCATTGCGCCCGCCGTTTCGCCTGGGAATGAGGTGTCTGATCCTGATAGGTCATGGGATAATTGTGCGGATTTACGCACAGATCGCAAGAGATTTTGTCCGGAATTCCGCACAAATGCCCTTGAGCCGGCGAAGCTTCAATGAAAACTACTTTTGAAATCAGCTGGTTACGGCAAATAAGCAAGTCTGGCATGCGTATTGCACATGACTCCACAATCGGCGCGAAGCCGTCAACGACACGGCGATCCCGGGAGGCCAATAAAGGCAGGGTGAGGCCGAGGAGGAAAAAACATGATCGATACGACAGCCGTGGCCGCAGGCCACGCCAAAATGCCATTTTACAAGCACCTGTATTTTCAGGTTCTGGTGGCCATCATCGCCGGTATCGCGCTCGGCCATTTCTATCCGGCCTTCGGCGAACAGCTGAAGCCGCTCGGCGACGGCTTCATCCGCCTCGTCAAGATGATCATCGCTCCCGTCATCTTCCTCACCGTCGCAACCGGCATCGCCGGCATGAACGACATGAAGAAGGTGGGCCGCGTCGCCGGCAAGGCCATGATTTACTTCCTGGTATTCTCCACGCTTGCGCTCATCGTTGGCCTCATCGTCGCCAACACCGTGCAGCCGGGCGCCGGCATGAACATCGATCCCGCCACACTGGATGCCAAGGCTGTCGCGACCTACGCCGACAAGGCCCATGAGCAGACTATCACCGGCTTCCTGATGAACATCATCCCGACCACCATCGTCGGTGCTTTCGCCAGCGGCGACATCCTGCAGGTGCTGTTCTTCTCGGTTCTCTTCGGCATCGCGCTCGGCATCGTCGGCGAAAAGGGCAAGCCCGTCACCGATTTCATGCATGCCCTGATGTATCCGATCTTCAAGCTGGTCGCGATCCTGATGAAGGCCGCTCCCATCGGCGCTTTTGGCGCGATGGCCTTCACCATCGGCAAATACGGCATCTCATCCGTTACAAACCTCGCCATGCTGATCGGCACGTTCTACATCACTTCCTTCCTGTTCGTGTTCGTGGTTCTCGGCGCCGTCTGCCGTTACAACGGTTTCTCCATCGTCGCGCTTATCCGCTACATCAAGGAAGAGCTGCTTCTGGTTCTCGGCACGTCGTCTTCCGAAGCCGCCCTGCCTGGCCTGATGAGCAAGATGGAAAGGGCGGGCTGCAAGCGCTCCGTCGTCGGCCTCGTCATCCCCACCGGTTACTCCTTCAACCTTGACGGCACCAACATCTACATGACGCTGGCCGCTCTCTTCATCGCACAGGCGACCGGTATCCACCTCTCCTTCGGTGAACAGATCCTCCTGCTGCTCGTTGCCATGCTCTCGTCCAAGGGTGCGGCCGGCATCACCGGCGCTGGCTTCATCACGCTCGCAGCCACGCTCTCCGTCGTGCCTTCGGTTCCAGTTGCCGGCATGGCGCTGATCCTCGGCATCGACCGCTTCATGTCAGAATGCCGTGCGCTTACCAACTTCGTCGGTAATGCGGTCGCCACCATCGTCGTCGCCCGCTGGGAAGGCGAACTGGATCAGGACCAGCTTGCCCGCGTTCTGAGCGGCAAGGAAGAGTTCACCGGCATCGCCGATGTGGATTCGCTTCCGGCATCGGCCCAGCCGGCCGAATAATACGACCTCCCAAGGTCTGGCCTGTCCCGGTTTTTCCCGGGCAGGCAACTACAGAAAGCCCGGAGCATCTTGCGATACTCCGGGCTTTTCCGTTGCGGAATTGCAAACTGTGCAGTGTCAGCCTTTCGCGGCCAATGCCTTGTCGAGACCGCGCTTCACACCGGCAAACAGCTCGTCCAGCTGCTCGGCAGTGATGATCAGTGGCGGGCAGAAGCAGATGGCTTCACCGATCGGCCGGGTGATGACGCCTTCGCTTTCGATGGCCGCAGCCAGCGTGAGCGTGGTATCACCCGCCTTCATGCCCTCCCATGGCTTTACCTCCAGCGCGCCGATCAGGCCGATACCGCGCGAGGAATGAATAAGCGGGTGGTCGGCAAGCGCGTTCAGATGATCGAGGAACTTTCCTTCCAGTCGGGCGACATTACCGACAAGGTCGCGCTCCTGAATGATCTTCAGGTTTTCCAGCCCCACAGCCGTTGCGACCGGATGGCCAGAGGCGGTGTAGCCGTGGCCGAAGGAGCCGATACGATCGGATTCATCGGCAATCGGCTGGTAGAAACTGTCATTCATGATGATCGCCGAAAGCGGCATGTAGGACGACGAAATCTGCTTGGAGACGACAAGCACGTCCGGCTTGATGTCATAGGTCTCGCAGGCGAACATCTTGCCGGTTCGGCCGAAACCGCAGATCACCTCGTCCACGACAAGCAGAATATCGTATTTCTTCAGGATCGCCTGCACACCCTCCCAATAACCTTCAGGCGGCAGGAGAACGCCACCGGCGCCCATCACCGGCTCGCCCCAGAAGGCGGCGATGGTCTCGGGACCTTCGCGCCGAATCAAATCCTCCAATTCGCCGAGGATACGCGCGGTGAACTCCGCTTCGCTTTCGCCATCCTTGCCGAAATGCACATAGGAGGGGCAGGCTGCGTGCAGCATGCGGTCCAGCGGCAGATCGAAGCTTTCATGGTTGCGCGGCAGGCCGGTGATCGAGGCCGAGGCGATGGTCACGCCATGATAACCCTTGATGCGGCCAATGATCTTCTTCTTGTCCTTCTTGCCCAGCGCGTTCGAGCGATACCAGACCATCTTGGCAACGAGATCATTAGCCTCGGAGCCGGAGGAGGTGAAGTGCACCTTGGACATCGGTACCGGCGAAAGCTCGATCAGCAACTCGGCAAGATCGACGGACGGACCGTGTGTCTTGTAGGAAAAGGTGTGGTAATAGGGCAGCTTCTGCATCTGCTTCGTCGCCGCTTCCACCAGCCGCTTTTCACCGAAACCGAGCGCCACCGACCAGAGCCCCGCCATCGCCTCGATATAGCGCCTGCCGCTGCTGTCGGTCACATAGATGCCTTCGCCGCTCTCGATGACAAGCCCGCCGGTCTTTTCGAATTTGCGCAGATTGACGTTCGGATGCATCTGATAGGCGATATCGCGTGCCTCGACGGAATTCGGCAGGATGGTCATCGATAAAGGCTCCATTTTCGGTTGATGGTCGGCGTGTCAGACGTGCTGGCCGCCGTTGATGTGAATTTCCGCGCCGTTGATGTAGCTCGACTGTTCCGAGCAGAGGAAATAGATGGTCTGCGCCACCTCGGCAGTGGTGCCGAGCCGCCCGAGCGGCACCTGCGCGTCCACCAGTTCCGCCGTTCCGGGGGAGAGGATGGCGGTGTTGATCTCACCCGGCGCAATGGCGTTGGCGCGCACGCCACGCGGGCCGAACTCATGCGCAAGTTCGCGCGTCAGCGCCGCGAGCGCCGCCTTCGATGTGGCGTAGGCCACGCCTGCAAAAGGATGCACACGTGAGCCCACAATCGATGTGACGTTGACGATGGAGCCCTTCGCCTCCTCAAGTTCCGGCAAAAGCGCGCGGGCAAGCAGCGCCGTCGAAACGAGATTGACGTTCAGCACCCGCGTCCAGATATCCGCCGTCGTATCCTTCACACCGAGACGACTTCCGCCTTCACCCTTGGGCGAAATTCCGGCATTGTTGACAAGCGCCGCAAGCTTTCCCTCCGGCAGGCGTGAACGCACCTCGTCCGCCAGAGCGTCAATACGGGACAAGTCCTCCAGATCAGCCTGAATATGGCTTTCCCGTGCAGACGGCCAACGGCATTCCTCGGAGAAGGGTTGCCGCGATACGGTGAGAATTCTCCAGCCCTTTTCCTGAAACAGCTTGACGGTGGCATGCCCTATTCCGCGGCTGGCGCCGGTCAGAAGCATATAAGGAACAGCCATATGAGAACTCCTGTGCCATGCGGACCGTTGAGCCGGCCGCGCATTCAGCCCCGCATGTTAGAGCGCTGCCATCGGCTGACAAGGTCTTTTTTGTCGCGGCGCAGCGATGGCGGATCGGCGACGGGCTAATCCCATTTGATGTACGGCTTTCACCCGAAGGGAATATTTGAAGCCGACCGTTTCCCCATAAAATGAAGCCTCCCGAATGTGTGATCAGTATTGGGAGGGGGATGAATGCGCATCGATATCATCGACACGGACGCCGGCTTCGAGGCGATCCGCGAAAACTGGGATGCGGTGTTCATGGCCGATCCCCATGCCCGGCATTTCCTCTCCTGGGGATGGCTCAGGGATTATATGCCGCGCCGCAGGCGCTGGTTCATCCTTGCGCTGCGCGAACGGCCGGAAGGCTCGCCCTATGTGGCGTTTTTCCCGCTGCGCATCGTCACCGAACCGGACAAGAAAACCGGCCGCTTCCATGATAGCATCGTCATGGCAGGCAATGCGGCGGCGGATTACACCGGCTTCATCACCCTGCCGGACTATGAAGATCACGCCGTTGCCGGTTTCTGCTCCTATATACGCCAGCAGAACTGGACAGAACTGAAACTCGATTATCTCTCCGGCCCGCCGGAGCGTCGCGACGCAATGATCCGCGCGCTTCAGGGTCCGCTCGTCATGTTCCGCGACAACATGCCGACCAACCCCTACAACATCAACAATTGCATCTGCCCAGTGGTGGCCCTGCCGGAGACGTTCGATAGCTATCTCGACAGCCATATGAGCAGCCAGACCCGGCAAAAGCTCCGACGTTTCCTGAGAAAGGTCGAAGGCGGCGATGAATATAGCATCACCTTCGCGACGAGAGAGACGATCAGGCGGGATATGGATATCCTGTTCGATTTCTGGCGCATCCGCTGGGCGCCGCACAAGGGCAAGGAGCGTACGGAACTCCTGATCGGCGCGACACGACAAATGTTGATGGATGTCTATATCCGCGGCGATCTGGAAGTACCGGTCCTCTGGTTCGGCGACCAGCCGTTGGGGGCACTCGCCAATATCATCGACCGCCAGAAGAAGTCGGTCCTGTTCTATATCACCGGCCGCGACGAGAACTGGAAGACCCCTTCCCCCGGCCTCGTGCTGCATGGCCACTGCATCCGCCGGGCGATCGAGCAGGGTTTCAGGACCTATGATTTCCTGCGCGGCAACGAGCCTTACAAATATTTCTTCGGGCCGGAGGAGCAGAAGCTGAGCTGCACGTTGTTCCGCACCCGCTCGGGCGAAAATCTCGGCGGCACGCTTCACCCCCGCAGCATCCGTTTTGTCTACGAACAGGCGCTCAAACTCTACAAGAGCGGCCAGAAGGCGGCCGCCAATATCGCCTTCGGGCAGGTGCTTGCCGCAGCACCTGACCATCTCGGCGCGCAATTCGGGCTCGCCAATCTGTCGTTCGACCGGGGTGAATTCCGGGAGGCCGAGATCGCCTTTCTAAGCCTTCTGGCCGCTGGCCAGGAACCCGTCGTCCTGTGGCTTCGCATCGGCGAGGCCCGGCTGGCGCAGCAGTACTACCACGAGGCATCCGAGGCCTTCCGCCAGGTAACCAATCGCGCACCCTTCCACCGGGAAGCGCTTTATAAATGCGCGGTGGCGCTGATTGCCGCCGAAAGAACGGTGGAAGGCGCTGAAATCCTCGACAGGCTGCAGCATTATCATTCCGACGATGCGGCGCATCTGGAATATGCAGAAAAAGCCCGTGCAGCCCTTGCCAGGCTGGAACTGGCAAAGACAAAGGTTCCGCTGCCGTCAGATATCGTCACCCTCGCTACCAAGCCGAAAACGGCGGGCAAACGCTGGCATCCGCCAAAGGTTTTGCATTAAAGGCAACGCCCTGTAAGTTGCGGCTGGAAAAACCGGCCGGACGACTTGCAAGGATTTTTGATGTTTCTGACCAACAAGGACATGCTCGATCTCGTTGAGCTTCGCCATGATCTGCACCGTCATCCGGAAATCTCCGGCGAAGAAAAGGAAACAGCGCGGCGCATCCGCACTTTCCTGAAGCAGGCGCAGCCCGACCAGCTTTTTGCGGATCTCGGCGGCCATGGCGTCGCCGCGATTTATGACAGCGGCAAAAGCGGTCCGGCGATCCTGATCCGTTCGGAGCTCGATGCTCTGCCTATCCACGAAAAGAGTGAGGCCGAATACCGCTCCGGCACTGATGGGAAGGGCCATCTTTGTGGCCATGACGGCCATTCCACCATTCTGACGGCGCTGGCGCTCGGCCTTTCCCGGCAGCGCCCGGAGACCGGCCGCGTGATCCTTCTGTACCAGCCGGCGGAAGAAACCGGTGCGGGCGCCGCCGCCGTGCTCGCCGACCCGCGCTTCGAACACATAAAGCCGGACTACTCCTTTTCACTCCACAACCTGCCGGGCCTGCCTTTCGCCCATGTCAGCGTCGTGGAGGGACCGGTCAACTGCGCGTCGCGTGGTGTCAAAATCCGCCTTTCCGGCAAGACCGCGCATGCTTCCTCGCCCGAACACGGCATTTCCCCCATGCGGGCCATCTCTCAGCTAATGCCGGCCTTGGCCGAACTCGGCTCCGGTTTCCCGCCTGAGCCTGATTTTTCGATGGTGACGATCACCCATGCCGTGATGGGCGAAGCCGCTTTCGGTATTTCCCCGGCCGATGCGGAAATCTGGGCGACGCTGCGGACACTGACCGACGACCGGATGGAAAAACTCTGCGAGGCTGCGGAGTCATTGGCGAGAAAGGTTGCAGCCGAGCAGAAGCTCACGCTCGACATCACCTATGACGATATTTTCCTCCATTGCGAAAATGCGCCCGACGCGGTCGAGCATATCCGGCAAGCGCTGGACGAGGAGAAAATCTCCCACGGTTCGGAAGGGCTGCCCATGCGGGCTTCCGAGGATTTCGGCCGCTTTCGCGCCGTTTCGTCTTCGGCCATGTTCTTTCTCGGCGCAGGCAGGGACTACCCCAACCTGCACAATCCCGATTACGATTTTCCGGACGCGCTGATCGGCAGCGGAGCACGCATCTTCATGCGTATCATCCGCAACCTCACCGACGTGAAATAAGCGGCCACCGGCGTCACGCCGGCCTGCCTCAGCCGCCGCCCTGCGGGCCGTTACTCGGACGAGCGGCGCGCACGGCAGCCAGGCCCTTGATCCCATCCTGATTTCCGATGGCTGTCAGGCTTTCGAAAATCCGCGCCGCTTCGCCGTAACGGCGCATGGCGAGGTAGGAATAACCACGCAGCACCATCAGGTCCGTGCGCTCATCCGCCAGCCGTGCCCGCTGGTCGAGCAGGAGAAGCGTTTCGGCATAACGCTTCGACTGGAAGGCAGAAACCGCGCGATCAGCAAGGATCGAGACCTGCAGCTCCGTCGCGCGCGGGCGGTCCATGCTCGATTTCGTCGCCGAAACGGCGGCGTGGTCCGTCAAGCCCATACGCAGATAAGCAAGGCTCTGGCCATAGGCTGCGTCGCTTTTAACTGCTGACTGACCGCCTTCAAGCGCGGCTTCGAAGGCTTTCAGCGCCTCCGCCGGCCGGTTCGTCTCCATCAGGCACCAGCCGAGATCGAGCGCCTGCTGCGGCGGCAGACGCTGCGGATCGGGATAGGCCGCGCAGGAGCGTGGGCGCGATGCGGCGCTGGCTTCCCTTTGCACCTGCACCGGTCGGCGCGCCTGCTTGCGTGCGGGTTCCGGCTGCTGGACGACAGGCGGGGCATATACCACCGCCGTCTCGGCCTGCGGCACATAGGCCGATACGGGCGCCGTCGCCTGTGGGGCAGTGGACGGCGCGGTTATGGGGGCAACCGTCTGCCCGGACTGATCCACCATGCGCGCCGTTCCCACATCGGCGATCCGCTGGGAGCGGCTTGCCCATTGCTGCTGGATGCCACGCAGACCGGCGAGATTGCGAAGATCGTGATAGCTGACGGCCATGCCGTAGGCAGACGGCTCATCATCGGGCTTCCAGCCAAGAGCCGTGCTGAACCATTGCAACGCAAGCGGGGTCTGCCGGAAGGCGAGCGAGTACCAGCCAAATTGCTGCGCGGTGGCCGCATCCTTGCGCGCCACGGTTTCAACGGCGATGCGTTGCAACACATCCGGCGGCAGCACGACCGGCGGCTGCAGCGCAAGAAGATTGGCCGTTGCGGCAAGATACGTCGCAAGCGCATCGTCGGAAGCCGTGCGCCATTTATACATGACGTCCTCGGCCTCGCGCGGCTCGTTACGGTCGATCAGCGCCAGCGCCAACCCTTGAGAGGCGGACGCGCTGTCTTCCTCTTCCCGCGCCTTGCGGAACCACTTTTCCGCCTCTGTCATGTTCTTCTGGCGGATATTGTACCAGCCGAGCAACAGGGCGTCGCTCGCAAGCTTGTCGGTTTCGGCAAGCCGCTCAAGCCGCATCACATAGGCGGAGGGAACGGCAACCCCCTCTTTTTCGCCCTCTTTCACTTTTTCCCCGGCCTTGGCTACAAACTGGCGGGCGAGATCGTTCTTCACCGGTTCGAATTCCAGTTGGCCGTCTGCGCCAGGTTTTTCCTTGGCCAGCAGATCGTTCATCATTTCCGCCGGCAGAAGCGCAGATGCCTTCTGCACCGTGGCGAGCCTGTCGCTTGCAACAGTGCAATTGTTGAGAATGTAGAGATAGGCGTCGCGCGCCCGTCCCATCCGGTCGGTATTGGCGAAGGCGTCGGCCACCCGCCACAGAACATCGACTTCGCTGCAGGTCAGCAGGCCGGGATTGTTGGCCGCCGTATCCACCACCGTCGCATATTGCTTGAGATCGGAGGCATTGACGAGCCGCTGGCGCGCTTCGGCCAAGGTGAGCATGCCCGTCAGATTGTCGGGCGGCTGCCAGCCGGGTTCCCCCTGCTGGCGGTCGGCAATCGCCTTTCTCACCTCGGCATAACGGCCATCTGTATAAAGCTGCCACATGGCATCGAGCCGCGGATCGCCGTTTTCGGGAATGGCGAGAGGATCGGCCGGCGGCGTCCAGTTGGGATAAAGCGTGCGAAGACGCGCGATTTCAGCCTGAAGGCGCTGGGTATCGCCTCTCGCCGCAAAATAGCGTAGCGCGCTGAGATCGACTTCGGGCATGCTGCCCGATGTGGGCTGGGGCGTACGGGGGGCCGGTGCCTGCGCCGTCTGTGTTTGCGGTGCTTGCCCGCCGGCCTGCGTCACCGGCAAAGGATCGGTCGCCGGCACCGTTACCGGCGGTGTCGCGGGCTGAGTCACCTGCGCCATCTCGCGGTTTTTGACGAAAGCGTTGATCTGGGCCGGATTGGCTGCCGGCGAAATGCGCTGCACGGCGCGGTTATCACCGACCGCCGAGGTATGCACGTCCGAAACCCGCCCGAGAATGCTGTCGCGCCAGTGGAAGGCGGCGAGCGCAATCAGAAGCAGGATGAGAGCCGAGGTCGACAATGGCTTGTTCATCGGCATTCCCCGTTATTCCTTGCCAGAAACGACAATGCCAGAAGATGCAATGTGGAAGGATAATAAAGTGTTGGCTGAAAGTTTTTAAGTTCGGCGGGAATGGCCGCCCCCCCGCTGACGCAGCCGGCGAGCGCCGGAATGATACGATAGCCGGGATCGGACAGGACATCCTTGACCTCGCCACTCTTCAGGTCGAAGGTTCCGGCAGCGCCGCTTTCCAGCGTCATGCCGGTTTTCAGACGGGAAAGCAGATCCGGCGAGCCCATCTTCGCCATTGCAAGATAAAGCGGAATACGCACCGCATTATAACCGAATTCCGGCGGAAAACCCGACGCCGGCTGCGGCTTCGTCTTCACAGACACCCAATCGGCCGGCAGTTTTCTATCGCTGAAAGCGAAGGCGCCGATCTGCGCCACGCCGTCATCGGCAAGAGCTTTCCAGAGCGGCGATGGCGCGACGAGATTGAGGACCGGAAACGCCTCGAAAATCAGATAGGAAGGATTGACCACTGGCCCGTCCTCCCGGTCGCCCTCGTCAAAACCGCTGGCAGCCGGCAGAAGCAGCACCCGCCCGCCACGTTGTACCACCGTCTTCTTGAGAACGGCGGATGCGATGGCCGCGGATGCTTCGGCATAATCCTGACGGTTCCATTGCCCGGCCGCCAGCGCCAGCGCATAGGCGATCAGAATATCGCCATCCGTGGCATTGTTGATATCAGTGACATGCGGCTTGGTGCGCGGATCCCATTTCCAGGCGGAAAGCCCGTCATCACGCACCAGCAGCTCGGTACGTGTGAAACTCCAGATCAATTCGAAGTCGGACAGGTTGTCTGCAAGCACGGCAAGCCACATGCCGTAGCCCTGCCCTTCGCTGTGGCTGATATTGCCGTTGCCGGTGTCGATGATACGACCACCGGAATCCAGAAATGCACCCTTATAGGTCGACCACGCTCCCGGTGAGACCGAAGCGGCGCAGCTGACGGAAATACCTGCAAACACCGCCATCACGGACAGGAGGAGAATGCCGGCCAGTTTCGAGATCCCGTTCTTCATCGATGCCGCCCCATCATGCGCAGCATCGTGAAAGTTGCGAGGCCGAGGAGAGACACGAAACCGATGAATGCCAGCGAATAGGAAAGCACATTGGATGACAGCCAGTTGGCGGCAACCAGCCTCCAGTTGGAAAGGGAAAACGCCCGCGTGACGTAAAAATACGGCCGCTCCACTTCCACCGTTTCGAGCTTTTCGGCAGCGGCATCGTAGGCGGCGACACGACCCGTGACACCGCGCCAGCGGTTTTCCCGCGTCATCGCCGCCATGCCGTCAAGAAGTTCCGCTGATGTCGGTGCTGTGGCAAGCGTCCATACCCCCTGGCCGGAGGGGCTGAGTCCCTGCGCCAGCATGAAGGAGACATTGCCGGGTGGCGCATAGAGCTGCTCGGCCGCCGGCAGGAAGCGCAGCGTATCCGAGCTCAGGTCGAAATTCCGCTTCATCCAGTCCTCGAGAGACGACACCTGCCCCTCCCAGACACCTCCGTCCACCCGCTCCCGCCAGTCGTTGAAGAGGGTTTCGCTGCTCTGCGCGGGCGGCTGAACGCCGGTTCCCATTTTCCAGGATATCTGGCTGGACGGAACGAGATTGAACTGGCCGATCAATGCCTGCGGGAATTGCGAAATCGTTCCGACGAACAGCGCGTCGCGGTCGCCGATCACCAGCGGCGATGCGACAGTCTCGATGTTGATGGGATGCCCCGCCACGCTTGCCAGCCGGCTGATCAGCGTCGCTGCCGCAGACATGGTGTCAGTGTCAAAACGGTCGAGCGACAGTGCAACAGGAGTTCCGCCGGTCCGATAGGGCTGTCCGGCGCCCGCCATCGCGGCGAGGTCGGGCTTGCGGCCGATCTGTGCATAGTCCGGAATATGAAGTTCAGAGGTGTCGAACAACGCAAAACGCGGGGTCGTGCTGGCGGGCGCGCCCGGCGCACAGGCCTGATCCTGCGCCGTCATCAGCACCGCCTCGATGGTTACCTTGTTGGGCCCCGGCTTGAAATGACGCATCGTCACATTGATCGGCAGATGCCGGAAAATGCCGCCGCCATTGTTGGAAATCGGCACGGTCGAGGCGATCTCGTCATTGACGTAGATATCGATATGGCTGCCCGGCAGTACCTGCGACGAATAGGCGGCGTCGAGCAGAAGCGACGCCTCACCATAGGCCGAGGCATAAAAATCGGCGGGCATGCCCACGTAAAACTCATTGCGGAAACGCCGGCCGCCAAATTCGGTGCTTTCGAGGCCAAGTTCGGAAAGCGCGATACGGCGGTCCGACATCACAAGCGGCACATCGGGCGCATGCCAGCTGCGGGTCGAAAAGGTCGTTCTCTGCGCGCCGGGCGTACGCGATATCGAGGAAAACAGCGTCTCTATTGCCGCCTGAACCGCCTGCGGGGTGGGGCCACTGACGAAAAGCGGCGAAAGACCACCAGGTGCTGCGGCGCCAAAGCCGGCAAAGGCGCCCGCCGACGCCTCGGGCGGCAGCGTACCGACTATCCCGGCAATCTCACGGGCGGTTCCGACGAGGACCGTCAGCGTGCCTGCCTTGCGTTCTGTGGAAGGCGCGGCCACGAAACGGATCGCCTGGTTCGGCATCTGGGTTCTGAGCGCCAGCGCCTGTGAAAGACGCAGGAAAGAATCCGCAAACGCCGGATTGCCGAGTGCCGGCGCGACAATCTCGATCGACGTCATCGCCTTGCCGTCCGGCCCCGTTGCCTGAATATCGTCGATATTGGCAAAGCTTCCTGCGACATCGGCATTAAAGCCGATATAGGTGCTCGCAGGGTCGACATCGGTCCACAGATCATAGGTGGACTGGATCGTGCAATCGGTTCTGTGGCGTTGCTGCACGCCCAGTCTCACGACATTTGAGCCGACCTGCAGGACGCCGGGCGGAATCTTCAAGGAGACATTGCCCTCGCTGTCGGGCGCTTCAATACGCGCCGGCTCCAGCGGGACATTGTTCAGGCTGACCTGAAAATTCGAGCTTTCCGGCGCGACCACGATGGCGTTCTGATAGCCGATATTGAGCGAAACGGCGGCATTCACCTGCTCCGGCGTCAGATAGATGCTCCATTGCCGGCGGTCGATCTCACCGGAAAGGCTGAGCTTTTCATAGGGCAGGATATATCGGCGGCGGCTGTCGGCGCTGAGCGGCGAGGCCTGCGCCGGAACCGGCCTTGCGCCTTCCTGACGCGGAGGAGCCGAAACCGGCGGCGGCAACGGAACGGCGGGGCGTTGTTGCTGCTGCGGCGCGGGCTGAACCGAAAAGGGCGGCGTGGCGGATGGCTGAGACGGCGTTGGGGCCGGCTTCTGGGCAGGAGGCTGCTGGCGCGGTACGGCAGGCGGAATGGCGGACGGCGGTACGGGTGTCGGAGCAGTTTGGGCGGGCCGTTCCGGCGACATGTCGAAGGGGGAGGACTGCGCCATCGCGCCCGTCGCAACGGCCCCCCATACCAGCACTGCCAGAGAATCCCGGATGGATTTACGGCCGGTCATTTTACGGCTCCGACAGGTTTGGCGTCTTTGGGAGCGGGCCGAAGCGTCCGGACCAGATAATAGAGGCCACGCTGCGTCTGGAAGAGCGAGATGGCCAGGAAGATCGCCGTGCCGCGGATAAGGCCGGGGTTCTTGCGGCGCACCCGCTGAAACTCGCTCCACTGTTCCGAATTGGCGAAAATCAGGTCCGCGATCAGGCGGTGATCGACGGCGCGCTGCGGCGAGAAGGTGCAACCGATCGAGACGAAACCCTCGCCCTTAACCGTCCGCACCACGTTGACAGGCATGGTTTCCGGCACACCCTCGCTATGCGGCTTGACCTTCACGATGGCCGTCGCCCCTTTTTCGATATTCGTCGCGCTATCGAAGAGATTGATCAGCAACCCGTGCACCGACACGTTATCGATAGAAGCCGGCACCCAGGCGTCGCTGCCCTCAAGCTTGACTTCGCAACGCCGCTTGACCGTGATGCGCCGCGATGCCGACTTGTCGCCGCGCTCGGAAACGACACCGAGGGCGCAGCCCGCAAAAATGAGATTGAGCAGGTTCCAGCCGCCGACCACGAGCGTGACATCCGCCTTGTAGGGTTCGCTGTAGATGCGCCATACGGCAAAGGCCATCGCCACCACCAGTAGCGCGAAAATGACGAAGAACGGCCGGCTGATTTCCGAAAGCCGCGCCTCGGCAATGGATTCATCTTTCGCCGTCACCTTGAAGGTGGGCTTGCCGGGGTTGAAGATCACCGAAACCACGGCGGGCAGAAGGTGAACCGTCTGCACATATTCGTAAAGCTCAGAAATCCATGGCCAGCGGAAGCTGCCATAGAGATAGTTCTGCATCATCAGGTTCACGAGCATATAGGCCGCCGTATAGGCCAGGAACTCACCGCCGGAGGCAACGAAAATCTGCAGGTCGAAGAACAGGTAGAAGAGCGGCGCGAACAGGAAGATCGTGCGCGGAAACGGAAACAACCAGAACAGCGTCGATGACATGTAGCAGAGACGCTGCGTAAACGAGAGACCGCGCCGGAACAGCGGCTGGCGGAAGATCAGGATCTGCATCATGCCCTGCGCCCAGCGGCTGCGCTGGCCGATGAAGCTGGCGAAGGTGGCGGGTTGCAGCCCGGCGATCAGCGGCTTGTCGACATAGATGCTGTTCCAGCCGCGGGAATGCAGCGCGAGCGCCGTTTCGCAATCTTCCGTGATGCTGACGCCGCTGAAACCTTCCGTATCCTGCAGCGCCTCGCGCCGCAGGACGGCGGCGGAACCGCAGAAGAAAGCGCCGTTCCATTTGTCGAGACCGCGCTGGATGATGCCGTAGAACATCTCGTTTTCGCTCGGCATCGTCTCGAAGGTGCGCAGGTTGCGCTCGATTGGATCGGGATTGACGAAGAAATGCGGCGTCTGCACCAGGAAAAGCCGGGGGTCCTCTTCGAAATATCCCACCGTCTCCAGCAGGAAGTCGCGGGCGGGCGCGTGGTCGGCGTCGAACACGGTCACAAGCTCGCCGGTCGAATGGGCAAGACCGTTATTGAGATTTCCAGCCTTGGCATGGACGTTGCGTTCGCGCGTCAGGTAACGCACGTCGAGCTCTTCGCAGAGCTTCTTCAGCTCTTCGTGGCGGCGCTGCGCCGCCTGCGCCTCGACAATATTGCTGGCGTTGCGCTTCTGCACCGAGCCGCCGTCGTCCAGCAGCCATACGGTGAAACGGTCAGCCGGATAGTCCATGTTCTTGGCCGCTGCCAGCGTATTGGCGAGAAGTTCAGCATCCTCGTTGTAGCTCGGCACGAAGACATCGACCGTCGGTCGGTAATCGGGCGAACCGGGCCGCGTCTTGCGCGACGGCAGCGGCATCGACACGATGACAAGGCTGAGGCCCAGCATCACGACGCTGTACATCTCCGCCAGATAAAGCAGAAAACCGGGGATGAAGTTTTCGAGCTGGTTGACGGGCGGCAGCGTGCTCGTGGTACGCCAGTAGACATAACGCAGAACGATGGCGGTGCCGAAACCGAGCGCGACCAGGCGCCACGCGCCCTGCCCGTTGAAGCTCTTGATCGTTGCCAGAAGGATGAGCGAAATCGCGGTCGCCACCAGATGCGTCTGCAGGCTGACCGGCATCGTGACGATGGCCAGAACGCAAAGCGACACAAGCAACCAGACAATGACTGTGATGGCCTTGTTCATCCAGAAACTTTCCGTTCTCGTCCCCATCCGGAATTTCGGCCCGGAAATTTTGCGATATGCGCCTCGGCGCTTCCTTCTCCGCTGGTTCCGGCGATCACCTGCATCCTGGTGACGCTCCCGAACCGGACAGACAAGCTGGCGAGGGAATGGACACCTGCGGCACCTGCGACGGTTGCCGGTTGCTTTCCACCGGCCCGCCATCCATCCGCCTGCCCGCCACCGAAGATCGAACAGGCTGGATCGGCGAACCCGTCGATGTGGGCGATGGGATATTGACGGCAGCAACGGGCGGCAAAGGCTGTGGTTCCGGCTGCGCGGGTATGACGGTCGCCACGCGGCGGACTGGCCGGACGGGCACACTGGCGGTCACTTCGCTGCCCGGTCGCATCGGCACATCCTCCGCCTTCATGGGATAGACCGGGCTTCCGGGTCGCCCGAGGTTCTGATCGACGGCCCGCGGCGTGCCGTAGGGGTTCCAGCTTGGCGAGGCATAGGTGCCGGTAATGGTGTAATTATACATGACCGCCAGCAGCCGCTCGACGCTTGCGCCAGATTGGCAAAGACGCAGCCGCACCTTGATGCGTCCGAGATTGCGGAAATCCTGCCGCATGCTTTCCGGCGAGCGTATGTCCTGCCAGCCATAAAGGCAGGTATCGTCGCCGCGGCCGTGGCCGGCGGCATAGGAAAACGCACCATAACCGTTCTGCAGGTAATTTGCCGACATGGCTATGTTTTCGCCCGGAAACTCGGCGCGGATTTCCCGCGCAACGGAAGATGCCCTGAAACCGGAAAAAGCCAGGGCGTCGCCACCGGTGTCGCCGGCCTGTTGCGGACCGAAAAACTCAGCCTTGATATAGTTCTGCCCGGGGGTCGCGGCCTCGGAGCGCAAAATGACCTGCTGCGCCACGGCGTTGGAATAGGTTCGGTTGACCACGGTGACGATTTCGGGACCGCCGGGTGGGGGGAAAACCAGCGCCTCGGAAGGAGATGCCATCTGCGCGCCGCCGAACGACCGAACGCCCGCGGGAGTATTGCAGCCCGAAAGAACCGCAACGGAGAACAGCAATGAAGTATAGGCAGAAAATTTCACTGCCTTGCGCCCCTTTGTTTCCCCAACGCCGCCCAGGTTAAAAGGAGACCGAATCACTAATGACCAGACCATTGCTACGAAATACGTGAGGACTACGAATAAGCAATCTCAAATTTGCGTTGTAATTTCTGACACTTTATGAATCGCGAATCGCCGTTGCGGCCCTCATCTCCCACGAAAGAAGGTGGAACCAATGACGCCGCCAGGGGTTGGCGTCCTGTCAGGCCGATAATTTTACGGTTGCAGCGCAATATGTCCCATGGTCTACTTGCGTCTATTATTACGTATTTTTATTGGTCAAATTTTTAATTCAACTGTAAAAACAGAGAGTTACCATATGACAGTGCAATTTCCGAGCATCGCGCAGACGCTTGCCGAAGAGATCGGAACATTACGCAAATGGCTGGATGAAGACGCCCTGCCCCTGTGGTGGGAGGCGGGTTCGGCCCGCCCGGATGGCGGCTTTTACGAGCGTCTCGGCCAGGATGCGAAGCCGGTTTTTTCCGATGACCGCCGCGCCCGCGTGCAGCCGCGTCAGGCCTATTGTTTCGCCGCCGCCGGCCAGCACGGATGGCAGGGGCCGTGGAAAGATGCGCTCCTCCACGGTCTCTCCTGGTTCGAGAAGGTTTATCGCCTTGAAAACGGCCTTTACGGCAACCTTGCCGACCAGACCGGCAGGCTGATCGACCCCTCCTTCGATCTTTACAATCAGGCCTTTGCGCTTTTCGCCGCCGCGCAGGCGGCCGCGAGCCTTCCCGAGCGCAGGGACGAGATGCGCGGCCGGGCGCTCGATATCCTTGCCATCCTCGAGCGCGACTACAGACACCCCATTGCGGGCTTCGAGGAAGAAAACCCGCCGCGCACGCCGCTCTGTTCCAATCCGCATATGCACCTTTTCGAGGCGATGCTGGCCTGGGAGCTGCAGGACCCGCAAGGCCCGTGGTCGGCGCTTGCCGATGAGATTGCCGGTCTGGCGCTGACTCGCTTCATCGATAGCGGCAATGGCGGGCTGCGCGAGTTCTTCGCCCATGACTGGACACCCCATGATAGCGACAAGGGCCGGATCATGGAGCCGGGCCACCAGTTCGAATGGGCATGGCTTCTGGTGCGCTGGGGCAGCCTGCGCGGGAACGGTGAAGCGATCGACAAGGCAAAACGCCTGTTCCAGATCGGGGAAGAGCACGGCATCTGCCCGCGCCGCAAGGTGGCGGTGATGAGCCTCTACGACGATTTCTCGATGCATGACGGGTTGGCGCGGTTATGGCCGCAGACGGAATGGCTGAAGGCTTCGGTGCGGCTGGCGAGCGTCACGAACGGTGAGGAGCGGCAGCGTTACCTTGCCTCCGGTCTCAGCGCCATCGGCGCGCTACAGCCTTTCCTTGACACGCCGGTCAAGGGTCTCTGGTTCGACAAATGGCCGGCCGACAGGCCGATGCTCGACGAGCCGGCGCCAGCAAGCACCTTTTATCACATCGTCTGCGCCATCTATGAGGCCGAGGCAGTGCTGGCGACGGTTAACTAGTATTGGAGCACCGGACGAGCGGCATCGCCGCTCGCCGGTTTTCGACGTCGATCAGGCCTTGGCCGGGCGCACGACGCGCCAGTCCGGTCTGCCGAGATTGTGCGGCCAGGAATGAACATCCTTGTCGTTGAAATAGACGACCTCTTCCAGCTTTGGAAAATCCGCCTGTTTCAGCGTCACGTCATTCATCCACGGACGAACATAGGAATCGCCGCCTTCATAACCCAGTTCGGCAACCCAGACCGGCTTGTTGAAGGTTTCGACAAGTCCATAGCCCTTGCGCAGCAGATCGGTGAAGGTCTTCGGTCCGCCATATTCGATCTTGTCGTACTCCTCGAGACCGAAGACCGAAAGGCCGACCAGATCGGCGTAACTATCACCGGGGTAGTAGGCCTGCAGACCCTCGAGACCTTTCGGTGACCACATCACCTTGACGCTGGGAACCGCCTTGCGGGTCATGTCCACCATGCGTTTATACGCCGTGATGTAATCACGCGGGTTCCAGCCCGACCACGAGAAGCGGCCGGACGTGTCTTCCATTTCCTGTCCCCAGCGCAGGATCAGCGGGCTTTTCATCGCCGACATGCGCGCGGCGATCGCCTGCATGTTCTGGTCATAGTCACCTCTCATCACCTTGCGGCGCAACTCGTCGGAGGTGAGCCGCCAGTTAACGTCCCAGGACCAGGGTTCGACCGTGATCAACACGTTGCGCTTGCGCTCCAGAGCGTAGGCATCCGCAAGTGCGAGACTGTCGAGATCCACGTCTTCCCAGGGCAGGAACAGATGTTCCGACGCCACCCCGGTCTGGGCCGTGAAATCGCCGTGCGGATCGTAGGCACCGAAACGGATACCGTCCGCATGCAATGTCGGTCTTTTGTCGGCAAGTGTCTTCATGCCCGTCGACGTCATGGGGGCGACACCCTGTGCGTCGAGCTTGAGCACCGGATACATACCGGCGGTAAAGGCTGCGGCGGCACCACCTGCGAACAGAAGTTTTCTTCTTGTTATCTGCATGACACCTTACTCCCTACCTTGTTGCCGTCATCGCCTTGTCGTAAGCGGCGATCTGCGGCGTGACATCGTCCTTGCGGACGAGTTTGAGGAACTCATCGCCAGGGCGTGGCGGGTTGTGCCGGAACACGTACCATGGCCCGCCCTGTTTGCGCTGGTAGAGCACCTTGCCAATGCGGCCATGGTCGAAGCAGGTATCGGCCTTGCCGTTTCCTGCCGCGCTTTTCCAGGTGGCGCGCATGCACAGGGTGCCATTGGCATCGACGGTCCAGCGGCCTTCACCGATGGACTTCTTGCCCTTTTCTTCCGTTGCGGCGACGAATTTGCGGCCATCGGCAATGAAGCGTCCGCCGCCCGTTTCCCATTTCCAGGTCTTGTCGAAGTACATGTCCACGACTTCGCTGGTTCTGAGCGGTTTCGGCGTCTTCGTGCCGCCTGCAGCGTGGACGGCGCTTGGCACGACCACCGCAAGACAGAGTACGAAAGCGGAGAATCCGCATTTGCTTATTGTTGTTTTCATCACAGCCTCCTCCTTCATTGTCCGACCCTATTGTCGGCCAGCATGATCTCTCCGGTTGTCACCGCCGGCGGCGGCACCACCATGGGTTCCGCCTGCATTTCCTGCGGTCCACGCAGTCCCGGCACGGCGATGCGCAGTTTCAGACGTACCGATCTGGCACCCTCCACGCCCGCGCCGGCGACCGTGAACCGCGTTTCAGTGAAACTGACATAGGGTTGCCCGTGCGACAGGGCTTCCAGCCCGCCGATCGCATGGGAGCTGAGTTCTGCGGCACTCCCCGCCACCAGCAGCAGCGAACAGGCAGCAGCGGTCGCTCCCCCACGCAATGCCGGCAGCCTTGGCACCCCGTTTTCCATCGCATGGCGGATGAGCAGAAACACCGAAAGGCCCGCATAGATCGCCACATTGAGGGCGGCGAAGACGAAGAAGCCCTCCGCCCCGTTTTCACGCGGCGCCAGAACCATGGCCACAAGGCTGAGCGCCGCCAGAAGAATGTAAGGCGCGACGACCCTCAGCGGCAGCGGCGGTTTTGCCTGCGTGCCCTTCGGCGTGATGCGGAAATCGACGAAATCGCCACGGATCGTGTCGCGTATCGCCGCCAACACACCCATCAGCGACCAGGGCCAGCGCAGGAACAGAAACACTATAGCTTCCCAGCTGAAGAGCTTCGCATCATGCGGACGGAATGCGCCCGTGGCACGCCAGAAGAACGCAAAGACGATCATGATCAGCGAAACCGGCAGGAAATGCGCCAGGAACGCCGGATAGGACGCGTTGACCAGCACATCACCGCGCATCAGCGCAACGGCGGGAAGCACGAACATCAGCGCCATGAAGCCGGAAAACAGGGGATACCAGAGCTGCGAAAACAGGAACTGGAACTTCAGCCGCGGCGACAGCTTCGGCACATAGTGCCGCGAATATTGCAGCAGAATGGTCATAAGGCTACGCGACCACTGAAACTCCTGCACGATGAGATCGGCAAACGTCACCGGTCCGTCGCCATGGGCGATGGCGTTGACGGCGTGAACACCGCGCCAGCAGCCGGCGTTCATCAGAAGCGTGGTGGAATGATCCTCGGCAAGCTCCGGCCCCAGGCCGCCCACTTCACGCAGGGCCTTCGTGCGCACGGCGTAGTGCGAGCCGATGCAGAGCGGCGCCCAACCATTATTGTAACCCAGCTGCAGCGCGCCATGCAGGCTCGCCTCGGCGTATAGCCTGCCGCGCGCCGCCCAGCTTTCACCGGCATTGGCGTCGCAAATGCTCGGGGCCGAAACATATCCAATCTTCGGATCGGCAAAGGGACGGATGATCTCGCTCAGATAATCCGGTTCCGGCACATGGTCCGCATCGAACTGCGCGACGAAATCATAACGCTCATACCCGTAATGGTCGTAGAAATAGGCGAGATTGCCTTCCTTGCAGCGCGTGCGCCGAGGCCAGCTCTTGCGATGATACTCGGCGACACCCTGTCGGGTGGAAACGAAAACGCCGTGCGCGCCACACCATTTCAGCGTTTCCGCATCCGGAGCCTCATCGGCAAGCCACACGTCGAACTCCAGGCCCTTCTGCTCCAGCATCGCGAGCAGCGTCTTCTTCACCACGGCGAAAGGTTCCGACGGCGCCTTGGTGACGACCATCGCCACCCTGCCCCGTGGCAGAGGGGAGCGCCGGTCGACGACCCTTGCGTTGAGAAAGATGAAGATGAAATAGGACGGCAGAAGCGTGATCCACGCGAGCGTGATCGTGACGACGGTATAATAGGGCCAGTCGATGACGCGATCGCGATCAAGCCACCAGATCCAGAAATAGGCGAGCGTCACCATCCATCCGCCGATGCCGAGAAGATAGGCCATGCGGTTCCAGCCGGCAAAGACCGGCAGCATCCGCAGATCGCTGGTGACTGCGACGGCGCGGGCCGAGGGAACGGAAGGGGTTGAACGCGCTTTCATGACCGCACCTCCAGTCCGAAACCGGGACCGGCCGTCCGGATGATGGTATCGATATCCGAACGCTTCGGGATAAAGCCGAGCATCTCTTCCGCACGCTTTATATCCGCAAACAGGGCTGGCGGATCGCCGGCACGCCTCGCACCGAAATGAACCGGCACTTCCTGCCCCGTCACGCGGTGGATCGCCCGGATGATGTCACCGACGGATGTGCCGTGACCGGAGCCGAGATTGACGCGCAACGTCTCGCCACCCTCGGCAAGATAGTTGACGGCGGCGACATGGGCATCGGCCAGGTCGCTGACATGGATATAATCGCGAATGCAGGTGCCGTCGCTGGTGTCGTAATCCGCCCCGAAGACATCCAGTTGCGGCAGCCGTGCGGCAGCCGCCATCAGCGCCCGCGGGATCAGATGGGTTTCAGGCTCATGCCGTTCGTAAAGCTCACCGTCCGGATCGGCACCGGCGGCATTGAAGTAACGCAGGGCAACGAACCGCAGACCATAGGCCGCAGCATAATCATCAAGCGCCATTTCGAATATCAGCTTGGTGCGCCCGTAAGGGTTGACCGGCATTTGTGCCGTTTCCTCGCGGATCGGCAATTGCGGCGGAACGCCATAGGTGGCGCAGCTGGAGGAAAACACCAGCCCGCCGATATTCTGGTCGAGACAGGCATCCAGGAGCGCCAGGCTGCCGCCGACATTGTTGCGGTAATATTTGCGCGGATCTTCGACGGATTCGCCGACATAGGCATTGGCGGCGCAATGAATGACGAAGGCCGGCGAGAATTCCCTGAGCGTGGCCTTCAGGAGACCACGATCCAGAATGTCCCCCTCGATGAAGGGACCCCAGCGGACAGAATCCGCGTGACCCGTCGAGAGATTGTCATAAGCGATGGGCTTGAAGCCGGATTGGGCCAGCGCCTTGCAGATGTGGCTGCCTATGAATCCGGCCCCGCCCGTGACGAGGATTGTGCGGGGCATCTCATACGGCCTCCGCTACAGTCTTGCCTGCCAGCAGTGCATCGAAATAGACGATGGTTTTTTCCAGGCCGATTTCGAGCGGCACGCGCGGCTGCCATCTCAACAGTTCCTTTGCCCGCGAAATATCGGGGCGACGCTGCTGCGGATCATCGATCGCGGCGGGCAGATGCACGATGCGCGACCGGGAACCCGTCATGCGGATGACGATATCGGCGAGCTGCCGCACCGGAATTTCCGTCGGGTTGCCGAGATTGATCGGCCCGGTGCAATCCTTCGGCTTGGCCGAGAAGCGCAGGAAACCGTCGATCAGGTCATCGACATAGCAGAAGGAACGGGTCTGGCTGCCATCGCCGTAAATGGTGATGTCAGCGCCCTTCAACGCCTGGACGATGAAGTTCGAAACCACACGTCCGTCATCCGGGCGCATACGCGGCCCATAGGTGTTGAAGATGCGTCCCACCTTGATATCGACACCGAAGCTACGGTGATAATCGAAAAACAGCGTTTCGGCGCTGCGTTTCCCTTCATCGTAACAAGCTCGCGGCCCGATTGTATTTACATTGCCGAAATAGGTTTCCGGCTGCGGATTGACGTGCGGATCGCCGTAGACTTCCGAGGTCGACGACTGCACTACGGTTGCACCGCATCTGCGCGCTACCTCGAGCACGTTGACGGCGCCAAGCACATTGGTGAGCAGCGTGCCGACGGGATCGCGCTGATAATCTGGCGGTGAGGCCGGTGAGGCGAAGTTGAAGATCAGCGAGACATCGATGTCATAGGGTTTGCGCACATCGTGCTCGACCAGCAAAAACCGCTTATTGTCCCGCAAATGCGCCACATTCGCAGTGCGCCCGGTCGAGAGATCGTCGAGACAGATCACCTCGTGACCGCAACTCAGCAGGCGTTCGCAAAGATGGGAACCGAGAAAACCGGCGCCGCCATTGACGAGAACACGTTGGCCAGGCCTCCACTCGGAGTAGATGGTGACGCCGTTGTCATGTTCGTTGGGAACGAAATTACGCATTACACACTCCTCCCCATGAGGAATCAGCGCAGCTGATTCAACTAAACTGGATCAAACTCCCGATTGCACGAAATCTTGAATATCATCCTCCGGTTTTTACTTCTTCTGGAGGTTTTAATATTTCGATTCGATAAATTTCAACTTTCATGATAGGCGCGGAAGAAAACAGGTCAACTTAATTTCATCAAAATATTACAATTGATTACCCAAAATTACTCAAAATAGTCTCTTCATTTAATACTTTTTAACTATGCCTCCATTATGCCTTTCTTATTGAGCATTAGCGCAAGCTTCGCTCAACCAGTCGGGGCTATCCTGGTTTTGTAAGGCTCGGTCCACCGGGAACAAAACCGCCCGGCGAGATGCGACAGACAGTCGATTTCAGGGGACACACATGATGAATGAAATGCCTTATTCCCATGGCGGCAAAGCAGCCCGCCATTGTCGTTTTGCGCTTGTTGCCGCAGCACTTGTAACTTTCACTTTCGCGACGGCTTCATGCTCAGTGGTCGAAGACGCCGTTCTCATCAAGACCGCGTCGGCCAATACCGCCACGATCAACAGCCGGGTTGCTCCGGCGAAGGCGTCCTACGGTTATCAAAAAACCGGCAACGCAGCCGTTACGCTTGTTGCCGATGCCTCGGGCACACCCGCGGCATCGCGGCAGTCCTATTCGGGTTCTTCTCCCTATATCTGCTCACCGAGCGGATTCGGGCAGAAATCCCGCTGCTTCCTGAGGCCCTGAGCCTCCTGGAGAGAAACCGGAGGGAACTGGCGTCCGGACGGCTCTAGCCGCCCCGACGCTCAGTTCTTCCAGCCGCCGGAGAAGGTCGTGTCTTCGTCTTTGTTGAAGAAGCGCGACGCCGCCTCCGTGCGGTTGCGCACGTTCATTTTCTTATAGATATTGCGAACGTGAACCTTGACAGTGTTCTCGGACAGATGCAGCCGATCAGCGATGATCTTGTTTTGCGTTCCCTTGCAAAGCAGGTCGAGGATTTGCACCTCGCGCGTCGTCAGCGCGGCCACGTCACCCCTGCTCGCAGCAAGGGCATCGGCACGATTGGCGATCACGGCATTGCTTTGAACGCTCTTGCCATTGATGGAAGGCGAATAGGGCGTGAGCTTGCCCAGAAGAGCTGCGGGAAAATGTTCCCCGCCCTTCATAAGCAGATCGACGGCCGCCATAAAGACATCGAGCCTGAGATTGAGCGGCAGCACGCCATCAATGACGCGCATTCCCACCAGCCTTTTCAGCGGCTCTTCGAATTTGTCGATGGTTTCGACGACGAGCGCGATCGGCGCGTCGGGATGCTTTTCCCGAACCTCCGAAAGAACGGCATGAAGGCGCTCACCGGACATCCGGTAAGGCAAAACCAACCGCACATTGTTACCGTAATCGTCCTCGATCCCCCCTGACGAGGTTATACTCACCACCGCGAATGTAGGGAACTTTTTGCCCAGCGCCTCCATGAGGCACTCGGAAAACAGGTCCGGATCCGCGATGACCAATAAAGTTCCATTTATAGGAGCAACGGCGTTTTTTTGTTTTGCCGCATAATCTGAAGTTCCCATGAACATTGACGCCTCCCTAAAGCGCTTACGCATTACGTTCTTTTGGTTGTGCAGTCTGTTGTCCGTCGGGTATCTTTCCCCTGGATCTTTAGGGGCCTCTCCCCGCCTCAGGCCATGTCAACTATTATTAATCACCCGTTAATTAACACACGCTAATACGAAAAGCTGTGTAAATAAATGGCCCAAACGGGTTATTTTTTACAATTGACATACAAAATAGGTTACGCCGAGATAGAATCATTCATCCGGTAACCCACTGCAAAAACAAACACGTCGGAAAAGCTTTCGCTGTGGTTTTGCAATCCTGGAAAATATAACTTTTAGTTGATATCCCTTTACATAGCTCGCCGGCGAAAGACCCCCGGAGCTGTTCCGTTTCGGGATAATGGCCTTTTCCCACCGAAATAAACCATGTTTTTCGAAAAGCCGCGTTTCTCCCGGCACAGCGGCATTTTTCTACGGCCAAACCAGCGAAACGGACCGCCGGACCACCGCTCGCGACATATATATTCGGGATGGGCGCCGATGTGTTTAGCCCGAATTGATATCTAGGAAGCGCAATTTTTCTGCGGCACAGTCTGACCGTCGCTGAACGGCGGCCGATGGAAAGACACCTCCGGCCTTGACGTGTGTTTGAAAACGCCGGTCCCTTTTCAAGAAATATGCAAAGCGAAAAAGACGAAAGCCACCGCGCTCCCCATCGGAGCGAGGAACGGATTTGTGCGCCGTTTTACCGAGTAGCGCACAAGGGCTGAACGAAAAGAGCCCGGTCACGGGTCAATACCGAACCGCAGATGATGCGTACCGAGTGCATCTGCAAACATCAATCTTAATGCTATCAGGAGCAAGCGCGAAAAAATCCCGTTTGAGATGAGAGGGATTTCGAAAGCTGCTCCGAGCTTTTCGGAGGAAATCGAAATGGGTTATAATCCAAAGTCCGGCGACGATATCACCAAGATCGGCGCGCTTTCCGATGGTTTTGCCAACACGGCGACCAACGACGCCAAGGTGGAAGACAGCAACGTCGGCACCGCAAACGGTGAAAACCGCAACAACGACAACAGCGACAACAGCACCAATGTGGATGTTGACGCCAAGGTCGATGTTTCCGCCAATAACGGTGACAATCGCGACAACGACTATGACTGGAGCTATGACAGCAAGTCCTATAGCGACAACGACACGAGCACCAAGACGAGCACCGAAACCAACACCGATATCAAGGTCGACTACGACTGGAGCTATGAAAGCAAGTCGTACAGCGACAACGACACCAATGTGAAGACCATTACGGATACGGACACGAAGACGTCCAACTATTCCGACAACGACACCTCCACCAAGACCACAACGACCTCCGACAGCTTCAACTCCGCTGACAGTTTCTACAAGTCGGATGACGACTTCGGCAACATCACGGGCGTCAAGGATGTCGGCAATCTCGGCATCGCCGGCGGAGACCTCACCTTCAACCTCGGTGACGACTTCTCCTTCACGCTGGACGTTGACAACATCCTCAACGGCTCGCTCAATGGCGACGGCAACGACACCGGCTTCAGCATGGTGCAGGCCAACCACCTGGCAGATCAGGATGAGGCCTATGACATCAAGATGCAGAATGGCGGTGCGGAAAACCATCTGAGCGCCAATGCCGGTGACGCCTTCGGCGCCGAAGGCATCGACGGCAAGGGATGGGACCTCAAGGCCGGCGACGACGCCGCAGGTACCAGCACTGCAGATGCATCGGCAATCCTTGCAAATTCCGGCTTCCATCTGGAACTGGTGCAGGGTGCCAACATGCTCTCCAACGCAGTTGACGCCACGATCACAGGCGGTAACTCGCATGTTTCTGACGTCGGTGAGGATCACTCCTGATACCCACCTCTTGACGAAAAGAGCTGCACCGGCACCCGCCGGTGCAGTTCGCGGTTGAAGGACCGGGTTTGCGTAAAACGAAGCACCGCCTCTGAGACGTGTGCCATGCGCAGCCCCAGGCTCTGCCGCGATGATCAGGGAGGGACCTCCAATGCATATCGACAAGATTTCGGACATGATTGCGCATTTCATCGGCCTGTTCGACACGGTGATCGAGGATGCGCGTCTGAGAACCAACTATAGCGAGGGCCCGGCACGTTCTGATCCGGACCGCCTGCCGGACGATGAAGCGGCAAAGCTGCTCGACAAGAACTACGACGTGCCGCTGCAGGACTACGACCCCGGCGTCAAATACAGCGCCGGCTATTATGATTTTGACTATATCCGACCGCATTTCGCCCGCGCTGTCGAATACGACATGCAGCAGCTTGCAAATGCCATTCCGGTCGATATTTCCGCCGCACATTTCCGCTTCCCGGGCCGCCTTTCCTTTGAGGAGGAATATGAACTTGTGGTTCACCCCGGCCCCGGCTCGGTCATCGCGCATGTAGCGCAGGTCAATATTCTTCAGGACGACGACTATCTGAACATGACTGATGGCCCCTATGTGTGGCGCGACACCAGCTTCGTGACAGAGCGTACCGTCGAGTTCTACAATGAAGCAGCTATCTTTACGCCTTTTTCCGTTTTCCAGCGCACCGACAGTTACGATGCGCTGCAGGCGCTCGCCAAATCCGCACACGACTATATCGACCATGCCCGTGAAAACGATGTCACCTCTCTTGGCACCGGTGCGGACCAGGATTTCGTTCTGGCCGGCAACGATATCGACGGTCTTTACGTCAATGGCTCGACAGCCAGCGAAAAGCCGATGCTTGATGACTACATGCCCGATCGCGGTATCGCCAAGCCGCCGGAAGAGCCGGAAAAGAGCGATGTTTCGCTGCATGAGGATAGCCCGGCCGGCAACAGCCTTGATGTCGCCGCAGGCGCCAACGTCGTCGCCAACATCGCTACTCTGGTCAATACAGGCGTCATGACTTCGGTGACCGCCGTCATGGGCGATTATCATCAGATCGACGCCATCACCCAGGCCTATATCTATAGCGACCGGGACGAGATCGACTCCGTGTTCACACACTCGGAAGATCAGGCGGCGACGGTTGCCTTCAACATCGCCAGCTTCGAGCGCACCATCTATCCCGGCGCGGAAAACGCCGCAGCGGACAGCCAGGAAACGGGCGCCCCCCCAATATTCCCCACCGCCTGGCGTGTCAGCGTGCTGGAAGGCGACGTTTCCTTCGTGCACTGGATCGAGCAATACCAGTTCGTCAGCGACAACGACACGATGACGATAACAACCTCGGGCGCTACCGTCAGTCTGCTGACGGGCGGCAACGCCGCGCTCAACATTGCGAATTTCCTCGGCATCGGCATGCAATACGACCTGATCATCGTCGGCGGCAATGTGCTGGACATGAACCTGATTAGCCAGATCGCCGTGCTTTACGACAATGACTGGGCGCGCGCCAATCCCGATGCGCCCGATGGCGCCACCATCCAGTCCGGCAACAACCTTTTGTGGAACGATGCCGCCATTCACAATGTTGGCAGCAACGACCGTTTTGAAACCATGCCTGATTACATGACGCAGACGGTCAACGCGATCAACGCGCGCGACCCCAACATGCCGGATGCGCTGGCTCATGACGTCAATTTCGCCGGCTATGAGGGGCTGAACGTCCTCTATATCACCGGCAATCTTTATGATGTCAGCATCATCAAGCAGGTGAGCGTGCTGGGCGATTCCGACGACGTGACGCAGGCAGCCGCCAAGGTTCTCGAAAACAACGAGGACGCCACCGTCCACATCGATACCGGCAGCAACGCCGTCGTCAATCTGGCGCAGATCGTCGATTACGACAGCTTTGGCTCCACCACCTATGTCGCCGGCGGCGTTTATTCCGATGCCATCCTTATTCAGGGCGGCATCATCGAAAACGACACGTCGCAACCCCAGCAGGGTCAGCTGGCAAACGAGGTCATCGCCTTTCTTCACGACGATCCCGCCACCATCGAAAACGAATCCGATGGCGTCATCAATGCCGGTCACGACCTGTCATGGTCGAACGGACATTCGGCCGACGTCATGCAGGCGGTGACCGCGTAGATTTGGCTGGCGGGGCGACAATCGCGTCCCGTCACGGCCGAACCGCAAACACCGTGAGATCACCGAGGGGACCGATAAAAAATGGATCATATTTCAAGAAAAACCATTGCCGACGGACGCTCGCTGGACTTGCCGCTGGATCAGGAGGCGGAAGACAGCAAACTGACGGACGCCTGTATTTCAGCCATCAATGAAGCCGTCGAAAACCTGCGCCAATTATCCGGCGCGGAACAGGCCGCAAAAACCGTTTCATCACCAACGCAGATCATTCCCCCACAATCTCTTCCCCAACCTCATGCAAAAATAGAACAGGCGGAACAGCTACGCGACGTTCCCCCGGAAAAGCCGGCGCCTCAGCAGGACCGGCAACCCGTCTCTCCGCCGGAACCACATGCCAAGATCGACAATACCGACCTGCCTTTCGTCAAGACCATCGATAACAATGAAGGGCCGATCCGTGAAAACGAGCGCCGGCCGGTAACGGGTGGTGGCGGCAAGGAACCGACGGACAATGGCGGTGGCGGCGGCGGCGGCGGTGGCGGTGGCGGAAGCAAGAGCGGTTTCCATAAGCGCAGCGAGCCGATCAACTTCGCCGCAAGTCTCGCCAAGGGCATCGCCGCCGTGCGACGCAACATGGTGGTGGTGATGCTGTTCACCGTCGCCATCAACGTCCTGCTGCTCGCCATCCCCCTTTATCTGTTCCAGATTTCCGACCGAGTATTGACCAGCCGCTCGATGGATACGCTTGTCATGCTGACGGTTGCCGTGCTCGGCGCGGTTCTGTTGCAAGCCTTCATGGACGCCATCCGCCGCTTCATCCTGATGCGAACCGCCGTCGAACTTGAGGTACAGCTTGGCGCGCCGATCCTTTCGGCCGCCGCCCGCGCCTCCCTGCATGGCAGCGGCAAGGACTACCAGACATTGCAGGACTTGCAGCAATTGCGTTCGTTCATCACCTCCGGCACCCTGATCGCCTTTCTCGACGCACCGCTGATGCCGCTTTTTATCGTGGTGGTCTATCTCGTCCATCCGCATCTCGGCATCATCATCATGGTCTGCTGCGCCGTGCTGTTCATTATCGCCTGGTTGAACCAGCGCTTCACCGCGAGACAGTTTTCCGAGGCGTCCGGTTATCTCAGCCGCGCCAATTTCCACCTCGACTCCATGTCGCGCAATTCGCAGATCATCAATGCGCTGGCGATGATACCGGAAGCGGTGAAGATGTGGGGGCGCGAAACCGCAGGGTCCCTGAAATCTCATGTGGCGGCGCAGGATCGCAACATCATGTTCTCGGGCGTTTCCAAGGCGGCGCGCATGATCACCCAGGTGGCGCTGCTTGGCTGGGGCGCGCATCTGTCGCTATCAGGTGAACTGACCGGCGGCATGGTGATTGCAGCCTCCATCATTTCCGGCCGTGCGCTGGCGCCCATCGAAGGGGCAATCGAAGGCTGGCACCAATTCAACAAATCGGCCGCCGCCTATGGCCGCATCAAGCAGCTTCTAGTCAATTCGCCGCTGAATTTCCCGCGCCTGCGCCTGCCCAATCCGGAAGGGCGTCTCGACGTGGAGCGCATCCTCTTCGTGCCGCCGCCGCAGAAGAAGGTGATCCTGAACGGCATCTCCTTTTCGCTGAAAAAGGGGGAATCGCTTGCCATCATCGGCAATTCCGGCTCCGGCAAGACGACGCTCGGCAAGATGCTGGTCGGCTCGATCCTGCCTACTTCAGGCAATGTGCGCCTCGACCTCATGGATCTGCGCAACTGGGACCAGCGGCAGTTCGGTGAAAGCATCGGCTATCTGCCGCAGGACGTGCAGCTTTTTCCGGGCACCATCAAGGCCAATATCTGCCGCATGCGCGACGATATCGAGGACCGGCAGATTTACGAGGCAGCGGTACTGGCCGATGTGCATGAGCTGATCGCCGGTTTTCCGCAGGGCTATGAGACCGTGGTCGCCGCCGACGGCGCGCCGCTTTCCGGCGGCCAGAAACAGCGCATCGCGCTTGCCCGCGCCTTCTTCGGCGACCCCAAATTCGTGGTGCTGGACGAGCCGAACTCCAACCTGGATACGCAGGGCGAACAGGCGCTGGCCAAAGCCCTGCTGCACGCCAAAAGACAGGGCATCACCACCGTCACCATCACCCAGCGCCCGGCGCTTCTTCAATGCGTCGACAAGATCATGGTGCTGAAGGACGGATCGGTCGCCATGTTCGGCGAAAGGATGGATGTGCTGAAAGCGCTTTCCGGCAATGGCCGCCCGGCCAGCCAGTCCCCGCAGATCGAGGGTTGAGGACCGTCATGTTCAAGAAGAAAAACGCCGTTGCCGAAATCAAACCCCAGGGCCAGCTCGAATGGTATAGCGAAGTGCCGCGCTCGATCCGCCTGCATAGTTCGATCGGTCTTGCCGTGCTGCTCGCTTCCTTCGGTGGTTTCGGATTTTGGGCCGGCACGGCACCGCTCTCCTCTGCCATCATCGCCCAGGGTAGTTTCGTCGCCACCGGTAACAACAAGGTCGTCCAGCATCTCGAAGGCGGCATCATCAAGGAAATGATGATCAGCGAAGGTGAGACAGTCAAGGAAGGCGACGTTCTTCTGACGCTGGACAAGACGACGGCACTTGCCAATGAACGCATGTTGCAGATGAGACGGCTTCGCCTCGAAACCATCGTCACGCGCCTGCGCGCCGAAGCGCAGGGGGAAAAGGGCTTCAAGGTGCCTGATATCGTCATGAAGGAAGCCGGCGATCCTGACATCAACGCCATCATCCAGAGCCAGAACATCGTGTTCCACAGCAAGCTCGTCAAGCTGGAGGAACAGCTCAACCTGATCGACAAGAACATCCGGTCGCTGGAGTTCCGCTATGCGGGTTATGACGGACAAAAACAGTCCTTCGACCGGCAACTGGCGCTTTTGACGCAGGAGCGCGATTCCAAGGAGAGGCTCGCGAAGGATGGCGTCATTCGCAAGACCGACATGCTGGCGCTGGAGCGCGCCATTGCCGATGTGATGGGTGACATCGCCCGGCTGAGCGGCGAAATGAACCAGAGTGAGGCGGAGATCGCCAAGTTCAGGCAGGAAGCGATCATCGCCGTCAACGCCAACAAGCAGGCGGCGCTCGACGCGCTGGAAATTGCTGAATCCGATCTAGACAGCGTACGCGAACAGGTGCGCGGCGCAGCCGAAGTGCTGGAACGCACCATCATCCGCTCTCCCGTCAACGGCACCGTGGTACGCGCCTATTATCACACGCCTGGGGGCGTCATCACGACAGGCAAGCCGATCATGGAAATCCTGCCCGCCCATGTTCCCCTCATCCTCGAGGCACAGGTGCTCAGGACCTCCATCGACCAGCTGCATGAGGGGCAGACCGCCGCGATCCGCCTCTCGGCACTCGACCGCCGCACCACGCCGGTTCTGAATGGGAAGGTTTTCTACGTTTCAGCCGATAGCATCGAGGAAAATGCCGGCCTGCAGGTCAAGGACGTCTATATCGTGCGCGTCCAGATACCTGACGAAGAGATCGCCAAGGTCCATAATTTCCATCCCGTGCCCGGCATGCCCGCCGACGTGCTGATCCAGACCTCGGAGCGTACCTTCTTCGAATATCTGACCAAGCCGATCTCCGACAGCATGTCCCGCGCCTTCAAGGAAAGATGAAGAGATAACAGGGATTTACACTGTCAATCCCGCCCCTGTCGGCATATAATGCCCGTATAATTCTTTGGGGTGGGAGAAGCGGGCATGGCGGTGATGTCGGACGTATTGCTGCTGGTCGGCAGGCTGAATTACGTGTGGACCAACACCGAAAGCCTGATGATCTATCTGATCGTCCATCTCCTAAAAGTGGAGAAGGAAGCGGCCATCGTCGTATTCCTGACCCTCAACACCACGCGGGCGCGTATGGATCTCATCGAGCGCCTGGCGAAGCTTCCCTCCACCGATGCGAAGGATCGCAAGACGATCCTCTCCATCATGGCGCGGCTGAAGAAGGAAGCGAAGACGCGCAACAAATACAATCACTGCATCTATTCCTTCGACGAGAAGGGCGAAATCGCCAGCACACAGCTGATGCGGCTGGTGGAGGATGACAGCCAGGTGCGTTACGGCAAGGTCGAGCGCATGGACGAGAAGGAAATCGGCCAGCTGGAAAAATCAATCGCCGACATCGTGGAGGTCAGCAAGGACATGTGGAGTTTCATCCACGCCAGTCCGCATGTCTCGGCGGATTATCTCTAGGCTCTCGTCTGTAACCGCATGCCGATCGCCGGGTGAGGCTCGCTACCCTCTGCGGCCCTTGCCGGGAGGCACAGTTTCCCGGCTGCGAAATAAAGCAGGAACGAACCGATCTGGTAGGGGAAGATGATGTCGATCTCCACGAAGGAACGCACGACAAACAGGGCGCAGATTGCAAACAGGATGACGCCCTGCGGGTCGCTCTTGCGCATCAGCACCGAGCGCAGATGCCCGAGCAAAGTTCCGTAAAGCACCATGCCAAGCAGGAGCATGCCGACAAAGCCGTTTTCCACCACGGTTTCGATATAGGTATTGTGGAAGTGGAAGCCGGTGCGGCCGGTAATGAAAAAATCGTTCCAAAGGCGTTCGGCATCGGGAAAACCCGCGACCCAGAACCCCTGATAACCAACGCCGAGGATTGGCGTCTGTTTTGCCGCCTCGATGCCCTGCTGCCAGAGATAGGTGCGGCCGGTCAGCGTTGAATCCTTGCCGAAAATGCCGAGAATGGCGTCAAGCAGGCCGAATTGCAGGGAAGCGACCGCCAGCAATGCGCCGAGTCCACCGAGTACGAAAAACGTCATCTTTCTGTTCGCCGGCGAAAGCATGCCGATGGGAATGAAGCCGATGATGAGGGCGACCACCGCCGCCGTGGTAATAGTGGATGTGGCCGATTGCGACGCAAGGAGGCTATAGGCCGACAGGAGCCCGGTGACGCCGGCAATCGGCAGCCAGATGCCCCTTTGCTTGAGCACCAGCACCGACGCGGCGGCAAAGATGACGCCGAGCGAGGCATAAAAGCCGAGCTGGTTCTTGGAGGAGAAAGCGCCGACGAAACTATAGGTGCCGTCAAGCGCATCAAAGAGGTAGATGCCGAACAGCAGCGAATAGAGCAGAACGACGGCGATGCCGATAAGCGCGCCACGCGTCAGCGTCCGGATCGAGATCACCCGCATCGCGATCAGCGCGCAGACGATATGCGTCATATACTGGATGGAGGCGCGCATGGTCACCGACGCAGCTTCCGACCAGAAGCTGGACAGAACCGTCAAAATGCCGAAGGCGAAAATCCACAGATAACGCGGATAGTTGCCGAGCACGCGCCGGTAATCGACCACCACCAGCGGCAGCCACATGCCATAATAGGCCAGAACCGAGATTTGCCCGAAACGCGACGAATAGGCGAAAACGAAGAATGACAGCGCAACCGCCGTCATTCCGTAGATTTCATTGCGTTCGGGATCGATCAGCGCCGATTTGGCGATCCGCATGAAAACCTCACTGCATCAGGATTTCGGACGAGACCTTGATGACGTCGCCGGGCTGGAGAAGTGCGTTTTCATCCACCTTCACTTCCTTCGGCTTGCCGTTTTCCTCACGCACCACGACATAGCTGATCGTCGCGGACTTGCCCGACGGATCGAAACGGATCGCTTCGGCCGATTGCGCCAGTGCTTCCGACATCAATTCGCGGCTGGTGGTCAGCTGCAGATTGAGCTTGTCGAGTTCCGCTTCGGTGTCCTGCAATTCCTTGGAGCGCTGCGCCACCCAGTCGTTGCGCAGGTTGATCTCGTCCTGGGTCGCCTTGTTGATGTCCTGCTTGGCGCGCAGCGACTGCGTATCGATATCAAGCAGGGTGGATTCCACCTCCGCCGCGCGTTCTTCCGCGGAAATACGCCGCTGCGACAACGCAAGCCCCTGCTCGTTCAGCCGGTTGACGCGGTCGCGGTCCTCATTGGCAAGCTGCAGCTGGCGGTTCTGTGTCTCTGATTTCTTCTTCAGGGATTCAACTTCGCTCTGCAAAAGCGCATGCAGGTCGGTCAGCGCCTTGAGCTGCAGGGTGTAACGGTCGGTTCGCGATTTCATCAGCGCGCTCTCGCTGGCCAGCAGCACGTCGATCTCGCTGATCTTCTCCATTTCAGGCGTCTTGGCGATGGTCGTGTCACCCTTGACCTCGGCCACCAGCCGCGCCTGACGCGCGAGCAGCCTTGCCCGCTGGTTGTCGTAAACCGCGGCATCACCACGGGCATTGATGAAGTCACGGGCAAAACGTTGCCCGGCGTCGGAGCGTCGCAGGCCGCCGGCAAGGCTGACGGCCTTCAGCACGGTAAGATTGGCGGCATAGGGATATTCACCCGGCGTCTGCACATCACCGCTCAGAAAGATCGGCCGGAACTGGGCGATTTCGACGGAGGCCGAAGGCAGGTTGCGAAGGGCGAACTTGCTTTGAAGCTGCGCGCCGATCTGTTCGCTGACCTCCGAGGGCGTCTTGCCCGCGACATCCAGCTGCCCGATGAAAGGCAGAGACAACGCACCAGACGGGCCGACGGAATAATCGCCGTTGATGACGTCCCAGTTGCGGATGCTGCCATCGGCCGGCTGCCACTCGGCAACGCGGATACGCAGTTTGTCGGCGGTACCGAGCTTATATTGAGCGCCATCCGCAGCCAGTGCGGAGAGCGGCGCGGCAAGGGCGACGGAAGCGACAAGAACGAGGGCCACAAACGGGCGGTGGGCGGCAGCAATAAGGCCGTTCATCGGGAAACTCCCTGTTAGCGGATCGCCATGCAGGCGGCCCGGCCGTCGCGCAACCGGGCAAGGCCGGCTGCGCAGCGCCGCAAAAAGCGGCCGGTATGATTAGCACCAATGACGCACCCAAAGACCGGACTTGGGATCCCGGTCGGGGTGCGTGTCGAAACGAAGATCGATAAAGCCGAACTCAATATCGGTTTTCAGTAGCTTCCGCGTGAAAGGCACACGGCGGGAATGGTCTTGACGATGATGAAGACATCCTGCCGCATCGACCAGTTCTGGACATATTGCGTGTCGAAAGCGACGCGGGTCTTGTAGGAGACGTCGTTACGGCCGCTGATCTGCCACAGGCCGGTCAGGCCTGGACGGGTGCTGAGATAATAAGCGGCAGCACTTTCATAATAGCTCAGTTCCTCATCGACGACCGGGCGTGGGCCAACCACGCTCATTTCGCCGCGGATGATGTTGAGGAGCTGCGGCAGTTCGTCAAGCGAGAGCTTGCGCAGCACGGCGCCGACGGCCGTAACACGCGGATCGTTCTTGAGCTTGCGGGTTGCGCGCCATTCTTCGGCGGCTTCCGGATTGGCGGCAAGATATTGCCGCAGAATCTCATCGCCGTTCATCGCCATCGTCCTGAATTTCAGGCAATGGAAATAACGGCCATTATGTCCCACACGCCGGTGGCCATAAAAGATCGGGCCGGGATCAGACAATTTCACCAGCGCGGCGATCAACAGGAATATCGGGCTGAAGATGAGCAGCGCAAGGGCAGCCGATGTCATATCGAAGCTGCGTTTTGCGATGCCCCCGATAGGGAAACTGACATCGAAATCTTCGGAGCTGCTGAGTGTCTGTTCAGCCGATTGGGTCGCGGACTTCATAGAGAGAACTCCATTTATGTTTTGCGATTGGTCGGTGCCCGGAGGCGCGTCTTTCCGTCTAAAAGAGATAACAAGTCTGTGTTCGGAATTTGATGCTAATGGATTTTTTGTAAGGCACATTGCCCATAACCGTCTATGCGATTTCTTGCGCGAGCGGCCGATTAACGTCCGGGCAATATTAACGGTTGCATAAAAAAGCAACAAATGGGCGGGCGGCCATGTGTTGAGAGCATGGGTGTCGCGCCGGCATGTATTGGGTTTTGTGCCGTCTACAGTCTTTTCTTATGTGTTTCTTATGACTTGCGCAGATGAGACAGGAACGCCAAGAACAGACATGCCCGTAAAAGACTATTAAAGTTTGTTGCAGCGCAGCAAGATTGTGGCAATGCATATAAAATTTGACATATTGGCTGGGATTTTTTTGCCCGACATTGCCACTGCGCCAATAAAAAACGATGGAAAAATCGCAAGAAGGGCGCAAAGACGGCAAAATAGTGGCGCGACAGTGCGTTCTGATCATGGCAGCTACGCAAAAATGCAAGAGCTGACAATCGAATTCTCTCCACCTCACCCTCTCAGCCGTTTCACGAGCGGCGCTAAGCGCCAAATCCGCTGGAATCAGAAGGTTGGCGGAGTGCAAGCGCTGATGACCTCGCACGGCACGGGACCCACACAACGGAATCGGTGCGGCCTGCGGCTTTCGAAATAATAGGCATCCCCCGGCCCGAGCACCCGCCTCTCATCATCGACCGTCACTTCCAGACGCCCGGAGAGAATGATGCCCCCCTCTTCCCCATCGTGAACCAGCGGCACCTTGCCGGTATCGGCGCCCGGCTGGTAACATTCCTTCAGGATTTGCAGGCTGCGGCCGAAAACATTTTCCCCTACCTGCCGGAAGGAGATCGGCCCCTTGCCGATTTCGACCAGTTCATCCGCCCGGTAAAAGGCCTTCCGGCTTGTCTCCGGCTCGAAAGCGAAAAACTCGGCAAGGCCGATCGGTATACCGTCAAGAATGCGCTTCAGCGCACCGACGGATGGATTGGAGGTGTTGGATTCGATCAGCGAAATCGTCGAATTGGTGACACCGGCACGTCTTGCCAGTTCCCGCTGGGAAATATTATGGCGCAGCCGCAAATGCCGCAAACGTCCACCTATATCCACCGACATGCCCGAGCCCCCGTTGCCCTTGTTCGAAATATCGAAAATCTGTGTTGAGGCCTATAGCATTTTCAATGACTTGGCCACAGAGAGAAAAGGGCTTGTTCAGTCGCAAAAATAGCTTTCAATCACCGGCAACGAACAGGAGACCACCATGGACAATCCGAGCCGATCCAATTCCACCTCACTCGACAGCTACTGGATGCCGTTTACCGCCAACCGGCAGTTCAAGGCCAATCCTCGCCTGCTGACGAGCGCCGAAGGCATGTATTACACCAGCAATGACGGCCGCCAGGTTCTCGACGGCACGGCTGGCCTATGGTGCGTCAATGCCGGCCACGGCCGCCAGCAGATCGCCTCTGCCGTAAAGCACCAGCTTTCGACCATGGATTACGCACCCTCCTTCCAGATGGGACACCCGGTTGCCTTTGAATTTGCCGAACGGCTGGCGGAAATCGCGCCCGGCCCGGAAGGAGCGAAGCTTGATCGCGTCTTCTACACGGGCTCCGGATCGGAATCAGTCGATACGGCGCTGAAGATCGCCATCGCCTATCAGCGTGCCATCGGCCAGGGCACCCGCAGCCGGCTGATTGGCCGTGAACGCGGTTATCATGGCGTCGGTTTCGGCGGTATCTCCGTGGGCGGCCTTGTCAACAATCGCCGCGTTTTCCCGCAGATCCCCGCAGACCATCTGCGCCACACGCATGATCCGGCGAAGAACAGCTTCGTCAAGGGTCAGCCCGAGCACGGCGCAGAGCTTGCGGACGATCTGGAACGCCTGGTCGCCCTGCATGGCGCGGAAACCATCGCCGCCTGCATCGTCGAACCCGTGGCCGGCTCCACCGGCGTGCTGGTGCCGCCGAAAGGTTATCTGGAACGCCTGCGCACCATCTGCGACAAGCACGGCATTCTGCTGATTTTCGATGAGGTCATCACCGGTTTCGGCCGCATGGGCTCCACCTTCGCCAGTAACTATTTCGGCGTTACGCCAGATATCGTCACCACGGCCAAGGGCCTGACCAACGGCGCGATCCCCATGGGCGCGGTCTTCACCAGTCGCAAGGTGCATGATGCGCTGATGCATGGGCCGGAAAACCAGATCGAGTTGTTCCACGGCTATACCTATTCCGGCCACCCGGTAGCCTGCGCCGCCGGCATCGCGACGCTCGACATCTACCGCGATGAGGGCCTCTTCACCCGCGCGGCGGAGTTGCAGGATGTCTGGCACGACGCCATCCACTCCCTGAAGGGCCTGCCCAACGTCATCGACATCCGCACCATCGGTTTCATCGCCGGTATCGAGCTGCAGTCACGCGAAGGTGCTGCCGGCGCACGCGCCTATGATGTCTTTACGGATTGCTTCGAGCGCGGCCTGCTTATTCGCGTCACCGGCGATATCATCGCCCTTTCACCGCCGCTGATCGCCGAAAAATCCCATTTCGACGATATTGTCTCAATCCTCGGCGATGCACTGAAACGCGCAAATTAAAGTATAAACTTCTAATAAAGCAAAGGCTGCAATAAAAATTGCAGCCTTTTTTTTGCTTTTATCAAGAGCAGAGCGAAATAGATCATTTATTAAGCATATTCTATTATTTTTTCGCAGCATAACCAACAGCGCGGGAGCGTTCCATGGCGTCGATACAGCAGAAGACAATATTGGCAAGCGTCGCCATCTTTTTCATCGCCGGCAGCGCCACAGGTGTCGGCATGTGGGCAACGGAAACGCTCAACCGTAATAGCGAATATGTGGCGCTTTCGGCCCATGTACTTCGCAACCACATGCAAGCGGACATGATGCACGACGCGCTGCGTTCCGACGTGCTCGCCGCCATCCTTTCTTCCGATGAAGGGATGGGCCTGGAGCTGAATGCGGTAAAAGCCGATCTCGCGGAACATGAATCCACCTTCCGGCAAATGATCGAGGAAAACAGGTCTCTGTCAGCCGGTACGAACGTCAGGGCCGTCATCGACGGCGCCGAAAAACCGCTTCTTGCTTATATCGATGCCGCAAATGCGGTTGTCGGCCTTGCCGGCGCCCGTCAGGAAGAGGCTCTCAAACTGATGCCCGAATTCACGCGGCAATTTTCGGCGCTTGAAAAAGCGATGGAAACAGCCGGCGACCAGATCGAAGCCCTTTCCGACGCCGCCTCGGCCGAAAGCGAAAAGACCAAGGCGACCATCAACCTCGTTTTGAAGGGGCTGCTGGTTCTAGCCGTGCTTTTCTCCGCCGGACTTTTCCTCCTCACCCGCAAGTCAATCATCCTCCCCGTTCTGCAATTGTCGAAGAATATGGAAATCCTGGCGGCCGGCGATACGTCGCAACCGCCCTCCGGCACCGACCGCAGGGACGAGATCGGCTCCATGTCTGGCGCGGTCGAGATATTCCGGCAGGCAGCCATCGCCAACCGGGCGCTCGAAGAGCAGGCAGCTTCCACCCGCCGGCAGGCGGAAGCCGACCAGGAGGAAACGCGGCGGCAGGCGGAGGAAGATGCTTCCGAGCGGCTGCGCATCGCCACCTCCGGCCTCGCGGCCGGCCTGAAGCGGCTCGCATCGGGCGATCTGGCCTTCCAGCTCGACGATGCCTTTGCCCCGCAATTTGAAGCCCTGCGCCACGATTTCAACAGCTCGGTGCGGCAACTGGCCGAAACGCTCTTCGCCATTTCCGATGGCATCGGCACCATCGACGGTAGCAGCCGCGAAATCGCCGCCGGCGCCGGCGATCTTTCCCGCCGCACGGAAAATCAGGCCGCCTCCCTTGAACAGACGGCCGCTGCGCTCGATGAAATCACGGTCAACGTGTCGAACGCCAACAAGCGCGCCGCAGAAGCAAGGCTCGCCGCCACAGACGCCAACGAAAGCGCGCTGAAATCGGTCGAAGTGGTCGGCCATGCCGAAGAGGCGATGCGCCGCATCGAGACCTCGTCGCGGCAGATCACCGGCATCATCGGCGTCATAGACGAGATCGCCTTCCAGACCAATCTTCTGGCGCTGAATGCTGGCGTTGAAGCCGCCCGCGCCGGCGAGGCCGGCAAGGGCTTTGCCGTGGTGGCGCAGGAGGTGCGCGATCTCGCCCAGCGCGCGGCAAAGGCCGCAAGTGAAATCCGCGATCATATCCGCCAGTCATCCGTCGAGGTAGAAAGCGGTGTGAAGCTGGTTCTCGATACCGGCACGGCGCTGAAGGATATCGGCGAACGCATTGCCGGCATCGACCGCCATATGAATGCGATAGCCACATCGGCCGCCGAACAATCGACCGGCCTTGCGGAGATCAACGCGGCCGTAAACTCGATGGATCACGCCACCCAGCAGAATGCGGCCATGGTGGAACAATCCACCGCCGCTTCCGCAACACTTGCCGCCGAAACGGCAAAGCTGCGCGCGCTGGTATCGCGTTTCCGTCTTGAGATGGAAATTACTGGCAGCCGGGAAGAGACACGCCGAGTTGCGTGAGAGCAATGGTGAAACGCGAGAACATCGCCTCGCATCATACAGTCCTTGAGGCGGGCCACCCTCACGGCGCGCCTGCGCCGTGAGGTGAACGTTTCTTGATCAATAAGCCTGTGTCGGCTGCGACAGGCCGTCGCCGATCACGCCATTGCCGTATTGCGCCACGGGCACACCTTCCTGGCCGATCGGCACGCCCTGCTGCGCAGGGCCGAGTGCCGTCACGACGATCGGCGTACCGTCAGGCACGCGGTTATAAAGATCGATGATATCCTGATTCAGCAGGCGCACGCAGCCTGATGAGACCGACTTGCCGATGGTCCACCATTCAGGCGAGCCGTGCAGGCGGTAGATCGTATCCTTGCCATCCTTGAAGATATAGAGCGCACGCGCGCCGAGCGGGTTCTTGAGGCCCGGCTCCATACCGCCGTTACGGCTGCTATAGGGTTCCAGTTCCGGCTGGCGGGCGACCATTTCATCGGGTGGCGTCCAGCGCGGCCATTGACGCTTGTACTGAATGACGCCGCGGCCGGACCATTCGAAGCCTGCACGGCCGAGACCGACGCCATAGCGCATGGCCTGACCATTCTCATAGGTGAGATAGAGGAAATGATTGGCCGTATCGACCACGATGATGCCGGGGCGTTCACCGGTCGGGTTCGCCACCATCTGCCGCAGGAACTGGCGCGGAATCCGCTTATAGGGGATTTCCGGCAGCGGGAACTGCTCGTCAGGCCTCGGACCGTACATGGCGGCATACATCGGGTCTTCGGCAGGTGCCGCGGGCCGGGCGGCCTCACGCGCCGTTGTGTTGCAGCCCGCAAGGCCGGCAAGCGCCAGTCCACCTGCTCCAAGCAGGAAACCCCGCCGGGTCGTTGTCGTCTCGTTCAATTGAAAAACCTCATTTACGTCATCTCACGCTGGCAAAGGGATCTGCCAGCGCCGCCTCTGGGCGGCTGATAGGGTACTTCGTGCCGGAAACCTGCGATGCCATGGCCTTGGCGCCGCTGGATTTCAGAATGGCCCGGAAGCTTGGATGCATGCCGCCGTCCACATACGCGCTGAGGGAGGCAGAAGTTCCCTCGCTCATCGCGGCGGCAAGTTTTTGTTGCTCTTCACCGAGTTTTGACGCCACCAGCGGATCCTGCTGGTTGACGGCCGGCGGGCACGCCGCCAGCGGATCGGCAGGCTCGCCGCCAGCAAATTCACTGTTGAAGACATAACGGCGGCCGCAGACGGAAACCTTGGGCTGCCGGCGCGTCACCTCGAAATAGTCGTAACCTTCCTTCAGCGTCTTCCAGAACGGCATGTTAGGATCATCCCGATGCGCCACCATGTTCCGGGCGCTCATGCGGAAGGGATAGGCCTGCACCTGAAAGCGGTCCTGTCCGCCCTGCAATGCACGCGCGACGATAGCGTAAATCTCACCCACCTGGGCGTCGGTCATGGCGTAGCAGCCGGAAGAGGAGCAGGCGCCGTGCACCATCAGCGCCTCGCCGGTGTAACCGAGCGCCGATTCCAGCCGGTTGGGATAACCGAGATTGAAGGAAACGTAATATTGTGAGTTCGGGTTCAGCATGCCGGCCGAGACATGATAAAAACCTTCCGGCGCCTGCCGGTCACCAGTCTTCATCTTGGGGCCGAGCTTTCCCGACCAGCGGCACATGGGATAGGACTTGAGGAGCGCGTAATTTCCTGTCTTGTCGACCTTCCAGACCTCGAGTTCGCTCTCCTGCTTGAAAATACGAACGAGGACCGGGCTTTCCGGGCGCATGCTCTTGGCCGACATCTGCGCCATCATCTTGGACGACAGTTTCGGCGGGTCTTTCTTGACACTGTCGAGGCCCATGGAGGTGCACGCCGCAAGACCGCCGCCGATCGCGACGACCGCAGCCATTCTTGCCCCTGCCTTTACCTTATGCCGCAACCCCGCAACCGCGAAATCCAGCAATGCCTGCATGCCCATGGATTGTTCTGCCCGCCTGATTTGCCCGCCTTTCCGGCAGACGCTTAACTATCGAAGGTGGCCACAACACGGCAACCTCGCCCATGTACAAAGTCTCGTGAACAGACGTTACCCATTCGTTAATCATAGGGACACAAGCCCGTGATGCCGTTGGCGCTGAGCTTGGATGCCGTGATTATCGGAGCAGCCCCTGGCCGCCATCGATCCATACCGGCGTGCCGGTAATGTGACGGGATGCATCCGACGCCAGGAAACCGATCAGCGCGGCGACGTCGTCGCTCGTTCCGGCCACGCCGCCGGTCACAGGAATGTCCCCGGCGGGAAAACGGACAGGAACCTCCGTTTTTTCCCGCCCGCGTATATCGGTATTTTCGTCGATTGCCGTTTCGATTTCGCCGGGACACACCGCATTGACGCGGATACGGTGACGCCCCAGTTCCAGCGCCAGTTGCTGCACCATGGCAAGTTGTCCGGCTTTCGTCACGGAATAGGCGGTAGCGCCGGGCGACGTGAAGGTGCGCGTACCATTGATCGACGAGATGATGACGATGGATCCGCCGCCGGCCGCCTTCAGATGCGGCACGCTTACATGAACGGTGAGATAGGTGCCGCGCAGGTTGATGCGGATCGTGTCGTCCCATTCGGACGGTTTCAATTCATCGATGGGTGCCCAGACGCCGTTAACGCCAGCATTCGCCACCACGACATCAAGCCGCCCGAAATCCCCAACCAGTGCTGCGACCGCATGACGCATAGCCTCCTCATTCGCCACATCGGCCACAAGGACCTTCGACGAACCGGATGCGGCGCGTATTTCCCGCGCGACATCGTTCAATTCTGATTCGGTGCGGCCAAGCAGGCCGAGCGAGAACCCCTCCGCAGACAGATGAAGGGCGGCAGCGCGGCCGATGCCGGAGCCAGCGCCGGTGACGAGAGCGACTTTGCCGTCAGCCAATGTTACAGGCCTCCCTTTCTGGAGGCGATGGAGGTGCCGATCGCCGAGACGGGATCGCTGGCTGGAAAGCTTTCCTCCAGCCCCTCTTCCAACTCCTCCTCCAGAACGTCGCGATCCTTCGATGTGCGGGCGCTCGCCTGACCGTGCGGAGCTTCATCCTGCGCCGTGCCGAGAGCGGAAAATTGCGAAGGCGCATCCGCGCCATGGCGTGTTCCGAAGGCGGTGAGCTGCACCATCACCGCACTTGCCCGCTTGATGGCCTCCGCATCGTCGATCCCTTCAAGACCATCGGCAAGGCGAACAGAGACCTGGTCACCGTCGCTGCCGACGAACTCGACGGAGATAACCCCGTTATTGCGTTTTACATAGGTCGTCGAAAGTTGCATGACATGCCCTCCGGCTTGGAAAGCACCGGCAAAACCGGTGCGGGGAAACGAATAAGCTGACTTCAGAACGACACAGAGCGGAAGGGGTTCCGGATGGATGAGGCCTTTGGCCCGGAAATGCAGGAGAGTTTCTTCCTGCGCGATGCGGTGGATGTGGCCCGCGCCCTCATCGGCGCGGAGTTCCGCATCGGCAATACCGGCGGCATCATCGTGGAAACCGAAGCCTATCATCCGGACGACCCGGCATCCCACAGTTTCAACGGGCAGACCCCGCGCAACAGGGCGATGTTCGGCCCGGCCGGCCGTCTTTATGTCTACCGGTCCTACGGCATTCACTGGTGCGCCAACTTTGTCTGCGCTCCGGGCTCCGCCGTGCTTCTGCGCGCCATCGAACCGATCACCGGTATAGACATGATGAAACTGCGCCGGGGAACTGACAAGCCGAAACTTCTATGTTCAGGCCCGGGCCGACTTTGCCAGGCGCTCGCGATTACGGGAGAGATGGATGGCGCGCCGTTGAACGCACCGCCGTTTTTCCTGCGGTTGCCGAAAGAAGCCGCCGCCATCACCAGCGGCAGGCGAATCGGCATCAGCCGCGCCACAGAATACCCGTGGCGCTTCGGGCTCAAGGGCTCGGCTTTCGTCAGCAAGAAATTCCAGAATGGAGACCCGTGAAAGACGAGAGCACCTTCGGCGGCCCGTCATTTTCGTCGGGGTTGGGTACCGGCACCTCGTCCGGCAACCTATCGGGTTCCGGCTCTTCCACTGGCGGGATATCCGGCTGCGGCGGCACGGGCATCGGCGGTTCGGGATAGGGTTCGACGGGAACGGCTGGCATCGCGGCCTCCTGATAAACACGCTTTGCCGCAATGGACACAAGCTGCGTTTTTATCTCTCGGGACAACGCCTTCGCGCCGTCGCCAATCGGGCGGCGCGACACCCAATTCGCCCATCGGTCAAATGCCGGTCAGGTCCCTTCGGTCCGGTTGCGCCGCCCAGCGGGTCGTACAGGGAAACGCGGGCACGGCCTGTCCGTTCCGTTTTTTAAGGAAGTTTTTGCGACGCTCAGGCGAAACCGAGCGCGCTGCGGGAAATATCGCGGTTTTCGCAATAATCGCGGGAATGAGCCTCGTGACCATGCTCGCGCGCGGTCGAACGGGAAAGTTCCGGGCTCGGAACGTTGAGCAGCGCATCGGCATAGGTGCCGGTTGCCTCGACGTCATCGATCACAGTCTGCTGTTGCGGTTTTAAAAATTCAAACATCCGTCCACCTCCTTCGACACGTCCCCTCAACGCGCCGGCCCGGGTCCTGTTCCATAACACCCGTAACTGTTCGGATTATACATGAGACGGCGCGGACGTATAGATGACGAAAGACGAACGTTATCAACTGACGTTCACAAAACGGAGTGGAATCAGTGAGCTATGACGAGAAGCTCAGGCAGGGCCGACCGATTCCCGCAGGATCAGTTCGACCGGCCACAATTCCTGAACCTCGCGCACGGGACGACCGCCGATGATCTGCAACAACAGATCCGTCACCCGAATGCCCGCCATGCGCATGGGCGAGCGGGTGGTGGAAAGCGGCGGCATAATGCTTTCCGGCGTCAGATAGGGAAACACGTCGTCATGGGCGATGACGGAAACGTCCTTGCCGATCACCAGCCCCATCTGCGTGGCGGCGCGATAGACACCCTGCGCCGTCATCATCGCGCCCGCGACGAAGGCCGTCGGGCGCGGCGTCTGTTCCAGCAGCGAGCGGGCAAAGCGGAAGGCGGTATCTTCGCTGAAATGCGCGTTCATCATGAAACGCGGATCGGGCGTGATGCCATGGGTGGCCAGCGCATCCCTGAACCCCTGCTCGCGGTCCTGAACGAAGGTGCGGCCGACGGGACCGTTGATCAGGGCGATGCGGCGATGGCCGCGCTCCAGAAAATGGATCGTTGGTCGATAGGTTACATCGTGGTTGTCGATATCAAGCCAGGCATGTTCGAACGGCGTCTTGGAGCGGCCATGCACGATGAAGGGCACGCCCAGCCGGTGAAGCAGCGCGATGCGCTCATCCTCGGGGCGCGGCGAATGCACGATGATGCCATCCACCCGGCCGCTCGCCGCCAGCCGGCTGAAAATCGCCAGCTCCTCATCGAGATTATTGTCGACGGTGACGCTGACGAGAATGTCGGTTTCTTCCTGTTCCAGACGGGTCGCCATGCCCCCCATGAATTCCGAAAAGAAATGTCCGCCGCCCGAACGGCCCATGACGACGCCGATGGCGCCCGCCCTGCCGGTTGCCAGCCTGACGGCGTTGGCATTCGGCCGGTAGCCGTATTTCAGCGCAGCCTCCATCACCCGTTGCCGCGTTTCCTCGCGCACCTCGGGATAGCCGCCAAGCGCCCGGCTGACGGTGGTGGGCGACAGCCCGACCTTTTCTGCGAATTCCTTGAGTTTCATGTTTTTCGCCAATTTGCCCCTGCATGCGTTGCCGCAGCAGATTTTTCAAGCGGACAATAATTGAAAACGATTTCAATTTTTATCCAACTGAAACCTTACAGTTGGTCATTTTGAAATGCAAACACCGCAAAACAACCGTCAGAAATGCCGAATTTTCGCACAAGTAGAAAGAGTATTGACAGATTGGTCCGCTTTTGCGAGCCTCGCCTCAGTCAAAAGCGCTTTCAATTTTGAGGACAATCGGAAGCGTCAACGGAGGAGTTTGACAATGAATATTTCCATGAAGACTTTGTTCCTGTGCGGCAGCGTACTTTCCGCCGCCGTTTCAGCGCAGGCGGCCGAACTTTCCATCGCCGCCAATTCCACCGGCAAGAACATCGCGTTCTTCCGGGAGCGGATCGCCGCCTTCGAGAAAGAGACCGGCCACAAGGTCAATCTCGTCACCATGCCTTCTTCATCAAGCGAACAATTCAGCCAGTACCGCCTGTGGCTCGCGGCCGGCAACAAGGATGTCGACGTCTATCAGACCGACGTGATCTGGGCGCCGCAGCTCTCCGACCAGTTCGTGGATTTGACCGAAGCGACCAAGGACGTCATCGGCGATCATTTCCCCTCCATCGTTGCGTCGCAGACCGTGGACGGCAAACTTGTCGCCATGCCGATGTTCACCGATGCACCCGCTCTGTTCTACCGCAAGGACCTTCTGGAAAAATACGGCAAGCAGCCTCCGAAAACCTGGAAGGAACTGGGCGAGACCGCCAAGGAAATTCAGGACAAGGAACGCGAAGGCGGGCAGAAGGACCTCTGGGGCTTCGTCTTCCAGGGCAGCGCCTATGAAGGTCTGACCTGCAACGCGCTGGAATGGATCGCATCCGCCGGTGGCGGTCATATCGTTGAGACCAACGGCGACATCTCCATCAACAACGAGAAAGCCGCAGCCGCGATTGAAGCCGCCAAGGGCTGGGTCGGCACCATCGCGCCGCAGGGCGTGCTTGCCTACAAGGAAGAGGAAGCACGCGGCGTCTGGCAGACCGGCAATTCCGTCTTCATGCGCAACTGGCCCTATGCATATGCGCTTGGAAACGGTGCCGACAGCGCCATCAAGGGCAAATTCGGCGTCACGCCGTTGCCGGCCGGTGAAGAGGGTGCGGCACCCGCCTCAACGCTCGGCGGCTGGAACCTCGCCGTTTCGAAATATTCCGACGATCAGGAAGCTGCCATCCAGCTCGTGAAGTTCCTCGCATCGAAGGATACCCAGAAGATGCGTGCGATCCAGCTTTCCAACATGCCCACGATCGCCTCGCTTTATGACGACAAGGATGTCGCGGACGCACAGCCTTTCATGCCGACATGGAAGCCGATTTTCCAGACCGCCGTTCCACGCCCCTCTGCCTCGGCGAAGGTGAAATACAACGAGGTTTCAGCGAAATTCTGGGGTGCCGTGCACAACACGCTCTCCGGCAACGGCACGGCGGCGGAAAACCTTGAGCTCCTTGAAGTCGAATTGACCGATCTCAAAGGCAACGGCTGGTAATCCGGCCCGTGTGGGAAGCGGTCTAGCCTGAGCGTTTCCCACACCCCAACTGCGAGATATCCCCATGAACGATACCGCCCTTCAAAGACCGGCCGCGGCATCCGGCACCGGCTCCGACCTTCAGTCGGAACGCCTGAAATCCGCATGGCTGTTCCTAGCCCCCACGTTTCTGGTACTTGCGATGGTGGCCGGCTGGCCGCTGGTGCGCACCGTCTGGTTCAGCCTCACCGACGCGTCGCTGACCAATCTTGACGGCGCACAATTCGTTGGCTTCAAGAACTACCTCACCTGGATCACGCTCAGCAGCGGCCGCACCATCTATCGCGGCCTGTTGGCTGATCCCGCCTGGTGGGGCGCGGTTCTGAACACGCTGAAATTCACCATCCTTTCGGTCAGCTTCGAAACCGTTCTCGGCCTTATCGTTGCGCTGGTGCTGAACGCGGAATTCAAGGGACGCGGCCTCGTGCGCGCCGCCATCCTCGTTCCATGGGCCATTCCCACCATCGTTTCGGCGCAGATGTGGGCGTGGATGCTGAACGACCAGTTCGGTATCTTGAACGACCTGTTCCTCAATCTCGGGCTGATCTCCCACAAGATCGCATGGACCGCCAATCCGGACACCGCAATGGTCGCCGTTCTTATTGTCGATATCTGGAAGACGACGCCCTTCATGGCGTTGCTCATTCTCGCCGGCCTGCAAATGGTGCCGAAGGACATGTATGAGGCGGCGAAGGTGGACGGTATCCACCCCGTCAAGGTGTTCTTCCGCGTCACCCTGCCAATGATCCGGCCAGCGCTCATGGTTGCCGTCATCTTCCGTATGCTGGATGCGATGCGCGTCTTCGACCTCATCTACATTCTGACGCCGAATAACGCCCAGACCCGCACGATGTCGGTGCTGGCGCGTGAGAACCTGTTCGATTTCGACAAGTTCGCCTATGGCGCAGCCGCTTCCACCATGCTGTTCCTCATCATCGCCTCGATAACAGTCGTTTATATGTGGCTCGGGCGCGTCAACACAGATGGAGCTTCGCGATGACCCTGCCAAGCATCCTGAAAACCACCGCCTTTTATGCGCTGGTCGCCGTCATCATGGTGATTTCGGTATTCCCGTTCTATTACGCGATACTGACCAGCCTGAAATCCGGCTCAGCGCTGTTCCAGGTGAACTACTGGCCGCGTGAATTCTCGCTGACCAATTACAACTTCGTCATCGGCAACGGCACGTTCCTGCGCAATCTCGGCAATTCGCTGTTCGTTGCATCTTCAGTCGTCGTACTGTCGCTGTTCCTTGCGGTAACGGCGTCCTATGCTCTCGCCCGTGTCCGTTTCCGGGGCCGCTCGCTGCTTCTGCTCACCATCCTCTCGGTCTCGATGTTTCCACAGATCGCCGTTCTCGCCGGCCTGTTCGAACTTATCCGCTGGGCTGGCATCTTCAACACGCCGCTCGCGCTGATCTTTTCCTACATGATCTTCACCCTGCCCTTCACTGTCTGGGTGCTGACGACATTCATGCGCGACCTGCCGATCGAAATCGAGGAAGCGGCAATCGTCGATGGCGCAACGCCATGGGTCATCATCACCCAGGTCTTCATGCCGCTGATGTGGCCGGCACTCGTCACCACAGGGCTCCTCGCCTTCATTGCGGCATGGAACGAGTTCCTCTTCGCGCTCACCTTCACCTCATCGAACGAACAGCGCACGGTGCCCGTCGCCATCGCACTTCTTTCGGGCGGTTCGCAGTTTGAAATCCCCTGGGGAACGATCATGGCGGCCTCCGTCATCGTCACCGCCCCGCTCGTCGTCCTCGTTCTTATCTTCCAGCGACGCATCATTTCCGGCCTCACCGCCGGCGGCGTCAAAGGCTAGGAGAAATCTCATGACCACCATTCAACTGCGCAATCTTCGCAAATCCTTCGGCGCCTTCGATGTCATCAAGGGCATCGACATGGACATCCGCTCCGGCGAGTTCATGGTTTTCGTCGGCCCTTCCGGTTGCGGCAAGTCCACGCTGCTACGCCTCATCTGCGGGCTCGAGGAAATCACTGGCGGCACGCTCTCCTTTGACGGAGAGGCCGTCAACCGCCTGCCACCCGCCAAGCGTGGCGTCGCCATGGTCTTCCAGTCCTATGCGCTTTATCCGCATATGACCGTATTTGAAAACATGGCATTCGGCATGAAACTATCAGGCGCCGACAAGGAGCAGCGCCGCAAGCGTGTAGAGGCGGCAGCGGAAATGCTGCAGCTCACGCCCTATCTGGAACGTCTGCCGAAGCAGCTTTCCGGCGGCCAGCGCCAGCGTGTCGCCATCGGCCGTGCCATCGTGCGTGATCCGAAGGTGTTCCTGTTCGACGAACCACTCTCCAACCTCGATGCGGCGCTTCGCGTCGCAACCCGTCTCGAAATCGCCAAGCTGCACCGGGAGATGCATGACACGACGATGATCTACGTCACCCACGACCAGGTGGAAGCCATGACGCTCGCCGACCGCATCTGCGTTCTGCGCGATGGCCGCGTCGAACAGATCGGCACGCCGCTCGAGCTTTACGAAAGCCCGGTCAACACCTTCGTTGCCGGCTTCATCGGCTCGCCGAAGATGAACATCCTCACCGGCAAATATGCGGAGACGGAAGGTGCCGCGACCATCGGCATCCGTCCCGAACATATCACCATCAACACAGGCGAAAATGGCTGGAACGGCGAGATCGTGCATTCGGAAATGCTGGGATCGGACAGCTACATCTATGTCGAGATCGGTGCCGGCGAGCCCATCGTCGTTCGCGAGGAGGGTGTGACCAACCGCAAGGCGGGCGAACGCATCGCCATCGTGCCGGATGCGGCACAAATCCACCGTTTCGACGCGCAAGGCCGGGCATTAGCCCGCAACCCCGCCCGGGGTGCTGCCTGAACATTCAACTTTCGCCGGGATCACCCAAGGTCCCGGCTTTCACCGAGGAGCATGAAAATGACCATCAACACCGTTGTATGGGGCGAAAATATCCACGAACACATCAATGAGACGGTGCGTTCGATCTATCCAAACGGCATGCACAACACCATTGCCGACGCGCTGAACCAGAACCCCGAGATCAGCGCCACCACCGCGACGCTGCAGGAGGCGGAACACGGCCTTTCGCAGGAGCGTCTGGACAAGACCGACGTTCTTGTCTGGTGGGGCCACAAGGACCATGGCGCGGTTCAGGACGAGATCGTCGAGCGCGTCGCCAAGCGCGTCTGGGAAGGCATGGGCCTCATCGTCCTGCATTCCGGCCACTTCTCCAAGCCTTTCAAGCGGCTGATGGGCACGCCCTGCGCGCTGAAGTGGCGCGAGGCCGGTGAACGTGAGCGTCTGTGGACGATCAATCCGCGCCACCCGATCGCAGCCGGCCTGCCCGAGCATTTCGAGCTGGAAAACGAAGAAATGTATGGCGAGCAGTTCTCCGTGCCGGAGCCTCTGGAAACCGTATTCATCTCCTGGTTCCAGGGCGGCGAAGTTTTCCGTTCCGGCCTCACCTGGCGCCGTGGCGCGGGCAACATCTTTTATTTCCGCCCCGGCCACGAGACCTATCCGACCTACCACGACGCCAATGTGCAGAAGGTCATCAGCAATTCGGTGAAATGGGCCTATAATCCGGCCGGCGCACTGACGAGCATCCATGCTGCCCCCAATGTTCCCGTCGACAAGGCGCTGGAGCCGATCGAAGAACGCGGCCCCAAGCTGCATAAGGCTGGCGAAGCAGGTTACAGGTAATAAGCCATGAGACTTCTCATTCTCGGAACCGGCGGCATGGCCAACAACCATGCCACATATTTCTCCCAAATCCCCGGCGTCGAACTGGTGGCTGCGGTGGATGTGGACGATGTGGTGGTGCGGGGCTTCGCGCTGCGCCACAACATTCCACTCTCCTTCACTTCGCTCGATGACGCGATTGCCTGGGGCGAATTCGACGCAGCGGCAAACGTCACACCTGACGCCATCCACCACCCCACCAGCCTGAAACTGCTCGCAGCGGGCAAGCACGTCTTCTGCGAAAAGCCACTGGCGGAAAACTACGCCAAGGCCGCAGAAATGGCCGATGCGGCCGAAAAGGCGGGCCTCGTCGCCATGGTCAACCTCACCTATCGCAATGTCGCCCCCTTGCAGGCAGCACGCGAAATGGTGCTGGCCGGAAAGATCGGCAAGGTGCGCCATCTCGAAGCTTCCTATCTCCAGAGCTGGCTCGTTTCCAAGGCCTGGGGCGACTGGATGACGGAGAGCAAATGGCTGTGGCGGCTTTCCACCAAGCACGGCTCCAACGGCGTTCTCGGCGATGTCGGCATCCACATTCTCGACTTCGCCTCCTATGGCGCGGGCAGTGATGTGGAGCGCATCTTTACGAGGCTGAAGACCTTCGACAAATATGAAGGCAACAGGATCGGCGTCTACGATCTCGACGCCAATGACAGCTTCACCATGACCGCCGAACTGGAAAACGGCGCCATGGGCGTCATCCATGCCAGCCGCTGGGCGACGGGCCACCTCAACGAACTCCGCCTGCGTATCCATGGCGACAAAGGCGCGCTCGAAGTCATCCACACGCCTGACTATTCCAGCCTGCGGGCCTGCATCGGCGAAGATGTGGAAAAGGCAATCTGGAAGACGATCGACGTCGATCCGGTGGCAACGAATTACGAAAAATTCGCCAAAGCGGTGATGGAAGGCGGCGTTGCCGACCCCGATTTCCGCCATGCCGCCAATCTACAGAAGGTGCTTGATCTCTCGATCATCGCCGACCGTGAGCGGCGCGAGCTGGCCGTTTCGGCCTGATTGCAGAAGAGCGGCGGCGCAAGCCGCTGCTAGGGAGGAGTGATGTTCCTCCACATCGCTCCTCCCAATCGACGCCATCCTCGGGTTCGACCCGAGGATCCGTTTCCTTCAACGGCGCGTGGATTTTCGCCTCAAGGGCGAGGATGATGGGGAAAGGCATATGCCAATCCGCATCCCTTCAAACGCCCCGCTTATTCCCCCACAACAACACATGCAGCTGCGGCAGCACGCGGGCGGAAAACCAGCGGTCTTCGCTCACCTTGTCCACCAGCCACAACATCCGGTCCATCACACCATCGATATCCACGCGCGCGTCGTCATCATCGGGCGGCGGTGGGGTATGGTTGCCGGGCTGGAGGTAAACGGGCAGATGCGGGAAACGTGCCGATGCCGCTTTGGCGTAAGCATAATCCGCATCATCGAAAACCACGATCTTCAGCGCCACCTGCGGTCCGTCGCCGGTGGCGGCAAGACAGTTCTCTAAAGCCTGCCAGTCCGTTTCCATACCACTCGATGGCGGTTTCGGGCTCAGCACCAGATGATCGAGATCGGCAAACCAGTCTTTCGCGATGCTGCCCTGTGTTTCCAGCGCGAAACGATACCCCTCGCCATGCCCCTTCGCGATCAAAGCCCCGAGCGGCTGGATGGCGGGATTGCCGCCTGACAGTGAGACCGTCAGCGGCAAGCCGCCGGAAAGCCGACGCACCTCCTGCCAGATCGTCTCGACAGGCATCGGTTTCCACGTATCGCGGTACTCGCTGTCGACCGCATGCAGCGTATCGCACCAGGAACAGCGGTAATCGCAGCCGCCGGTGCGCACGAAAACGGTAGGCAGGCCAATCAGCGGCCCCTCGCCCTGAATGGTCGGGCCGAAGATTTCGCTGATGCGGATCGCCGCTTCCTTCGCCAGAACCTTCTGCGCAGCCGCCGTCATGGGCGGTATTCCGCCCAGGTCTTGGCGGTTTCGCTCACCCGCACGGCGCTGGTTTCCGGCAGGCTTATCTTGCACCAGTCATAAAAATGCTTCGCCAGACATTCCGCCGTTACCCGGTCATGGCCGAGAACGTCGTTCAGGTGGCGATGATCGAAATGGCTGTCGATATAGTGCTTCAGTGGCGCAAGCTCATGATAGTCGCGCACGAAACCGTGCTCGTTCAGCTCTTCACCAGTAAGCTCGACCTCTACGATGTAATTGTGCCCATGCAGACGGGCGCACTGGTGATCAGACGGCAGGCTTTTCAGCTGGTGCGAGGCGGAGAAATGAAACTCCTTGGTGATGCGGAACATCAGCGCACCTCCTGCGCCGCATAGGCATGGGTCGCCGCCACCCAGAAATCGGGGTCCTCATAGTCGGTCGGGTCGGTGACGCCCGCCAGATGAAAGGCCTCGCGCCGTTCCACGCAGGTGCCGCAGCGGCCGCAATGGCGTAGCCCCCCCTTGTAGCAGGACCATGTTTCGCCGAAGGGCGTGCCGTATTTCACGCCATCGGTAACGATCGCCGCCTTGGAGACCGTGACGTAAGGCGCAAAGAGCTTGACGTCGGCGTAACCTTCCAGCGCATGCGCCTGCATGGCGTTGAAACTGTCGATGAAGCCCGGCCGGCAATCGGGATAGATGAAATGGTCGCCGCCATGCACGGCGATTGCCACCGCATCCGCCTGCTGGGCGGCGGCAAGGCCGAAGGCGATGGTGAGCATGATGGCGTTGCGGTTCGGCACCACGGTGGAGCGCATGGTCTCTTCCGCATAATGCCCATCCGGCACCGCAATATCGTCCGTCAGCGCCGAGCCGGTGAGATGCGCGCCGATGGTGCGGATATCGATGACATGATGCGGCACGCCGAGACGCCTCGCGCAATCGGCGGCAAAATCCAGTTCCTTCTTGTGGCGCTGGCCATAATCGAAGGAGACGAGAGCGAGAAGTTCATGTTCCGCGGCGATTTTATGCGCAAGCGAAACGGAGTCCAATCCGCCGGAGCAGATGACGATGGTTTTCATAAGTTGGGATCCCTTGTTTTGACCGGGTGGGCTGCGACCGGATACGGCGCGGCTTTAAACCAAAGCGAAGGGATTGTGAAGAGCTTTAAGATGACAGCAGTAGCGCACCGGTTGCTGCCGTTGCCGCCGAAAACAAAAAAAGCGGCGGAGTCGCCTCCGCCGCCTGTATGATCGGTCGTCACATCAAAGCAGCAGCGCCTGCGCCTCTTCAATGCCGAGCGCTGCCGGCTGGGTGCAGGTCGTGGTCATCTCGATGAAGCGCCCCTCTTCCCCGGATTTGAGGATGGAGGTCATCACGTCGATACCGTGCAGGGAGCGATCCAGCGAACAACGTGCATCACGGCCTTCAAGGATTGCAATCGCCATATCAGCAAGGCCGGCCGTGCGGTAATTAGCGCGCGGGCCGTTCGGGCTTTCCTGATTGGCGATGCCGAAGGGATGCGCCCAGTCTTCCAGCGGCTGGATATTCTTGTCCCGTCCGCTTGCTTCCACCACGCCGCCGAAGAAGTTCGGGTCCGGCACGTAGATCGAGCCTTCCGTGCCATAGAGTTCCATATTGGCGTGGCGATGCGACCAGACATCCCAGCTGGCCGAAAGCGTGATCGTTGCTCCGTTCACGAATTCCAGCAGTGCATGGATGTTGGTCGGCGTTTCGACCGGGATGATCTCACCGTTCAGCGGCTGGCTGGTCACTGTGCGGGTGGGGTTCGCCATTGACGTCAATGCGCCGACACGCTTGACCGGGCCGATGAGGTTGATGAGATTGGCGACGTAGTAGGGGCCGAGATCGAGGATCGGCCCGCCGCCCTTCAGGAAGAAGAAGCCCGGATTGGGGTGCCACATCTCCATGCCGGGGCTCATCACATGGCAGGTGCCTGACGTGATACGCCCGACCTTGCCCTCATCGATATATTGCCGGGCAAGCTGATGTGCGCCGCCGAGGAAGGTGTCCGGCGCGCAACCAACGGAGAGGTTCTTCTCCCGGGCGATACGCCGCAGTTCTTCACCCTCTTCCAGCGAAAGCACCAGCGGCTTTTCCGAATAGACGTGCTTGCCCGCTTCAAGTGCGGCTTTCGACACCGGAAAATGCGCTGCGGGAATGGTGAGGTTCACCACCACATCGATATCCTTATTGGCGAGCAGGTCCTCGATGGACTGCGCGACAACGCCGAATTCTTCCGCCCTCAGCTCCGCTGCATTGCGGTTGAGGTCGGCGCAGGCAAGCACCTTGATGCCCTTGAAGAGCGGCGCCAACGAGAAATAAGCAGACGAGATATTGCCGCATCCGATGATGCCGACGCCAAGATCTCTGGCCATGATGAAACTCCGAAAAATTGAAACTCAATAGGTTTTGAACGATGCGATCGAGCGGGTGATGAGCCGGTCGATATCTTTCGGGTTGTCGTGCTCGACCACGAAATGTTTCGTGGCGGATTTCGCCTTCAGCGCAGCAACGAGGCCCTTCCAGTCCACTGTACCATGGCCGACGTCAGCCCAGCCATCCTCATCCGCATTCTCTCCCGCGGGCGCGATATCCTTGACATGCACGGCGGTGATGCGCTTGCCGTAGCTTTCGATCCAGGCCAGCGGATCGGCATTGCCTCTGATAATCCAGGCTATATCCGCTTCCCATTTCAGGTCCGGGCCGCCGGCAAAAATCTGCTCCTGCGGCGTCGAGCCATCGTCAAGCGTCTTGAACTCGAAATCGTGGTTATGCCAGCCGAAGATCAGCCCGGCATCCACGAAGGGCTTTCCGGCTTCCTGCAGGCGCTTGCCGAAGGCGAACCAGCCTGCAGCATCTGTCGGGCGCTGGTCAGGCATCAGGTAAGGGCAATAGATCGCCTCCACGCCCAGAACTCTCGCGATGTTCAGCGCCTTTTTTGGATCGCCCTCAAGAAGATCGAGACCGAAATGGCCAGTTGGCATGGTCAGGCCGTTGGCATCGAGTTCGGCGCGCAGACCTTTCAGACCAGCTTCATCCAGCGACGCATACATCGCGCCGTAGCCTTCGACATGTTTATAACCCGCCGCCGAAAGCTTTTTCAGAATATCGGAAAAAGGCTGAAAATTGCGGGCGCTGTAAAGCTGGAAACCGAGTTCTGTCATTGTCTCCTCCATAGAGATCTGGGTCTTTGGACTGTGTGGGGGGAAAATCGAAGCTGTTCTAGAGCCGTTCCTCGCTTTGCGCGTCGAAAAGCGAGGCCATCGTCATGTCGAGGCCGAGGCGCACCTTGGTGCCCGGTGAAAACCGTCTGTGGCCGCCGACACGCACGGACATGGTATGCCCGGCATGTTTCAGCCAGATCAGATTGTCGGCGCCCATCGGCTCCTCGATATCGACGATCGCCTCGTGCACCTCACCGCCAACAATATCGGCATCGACGCGCACATGTTCCGGGCGGACACCCAGAACCACGGCACGGCCGGCGGCAAGCGGCGTCTCCGGATGATAACCGTCCAGCGCGAAAGTCACGCCATTGGTGGTGAAGACCACCTTGCCGTCCTTTTCGATCAACTCGCCGCGCAGGAAATTCATCGAGGGCGAGCCGATGAAGCCGGCGACGAAGAGGTTCCGCGGTTTGTTATAGATGGTGACGGGATCGGCCAGCTGCTGGATGACACCGCTTTTCATGATGGCGATGCGATCCGCCAGCGTCAGCGCCTCGATCTGGTCGTGCGTCACATAGATCATGGTGTTTTTCAGCGACTGGTGCAGCCGCTTGATTTCGACGCGCAGTTCCGAGCGCAGCTTGGCGTCGAGGTTGGAGAGCGGTTCATCGAACAGGAAGACATCCACATCCCGCACCAGCGCCCGGCCGATCGCCACGCGCTGACGCTGGCCGCCGGACAGTTCGGCAGGCTTGCGTTTCAGCAGCGGCTCGATCTGCAAGATGCCCGCCGCCCGTTTCACGCGCCGGTCGATTTCCTCTTTCGGCACCTTTGCGACCTGAAGGCCGAAGGACAGGTTTTTCTCCACCGTCATCTGCGGATAAAGCGCATAGGACTGGAACACCATGCCGATGCCGCGATCCTTCGGTTCCTCCCAGGTGACGTTGCGGTCCTTGATGAATATCTGCCCGTCGGTCGGTTCCAGAAGGCCGGCAATGCAGTTGAGAAGGGTCGACTTGCCGCAGCCGGACGAGCCGAGCAGCACGAGGAATTCGCCGTCGTAAATATCGAGATTGAGGTCTTTCAGCACGGTGACGGCACCGAAGGACAGGGAAAGATCGCGAATGGAAACGCTTTTGTTCATATAACTCAACCTTTTACTGCGCCTGCAGCAATGCCGCGGACGAAAAGCCTGCCGGAGACGAAATAGACGATCAGCGGCACGGCCCCGGTCAGAAGGGTTGCGGCCATGTTGACGTTGTATTCCTTCACGCCCTGCACGGAGTTGACGATGTTATTGAGCTGCACGGTCATCGGATAATATTCCGGCCGCGTGAACACCACGCCGAACAGGAAGTCGTTCCAGATGCCGGTCACCTGCAGGATCATCGCCACAACGAAGATCGGCAGCGACATGGGCAGCATGATACGGAGATAGATCTGCCAGAAATTGGCGCCATCGATACGCGCCGCCTTGAACAACTCTTCCGGCAGCGCGGCGAAATAGTTGCGGAACAGCAGCGTCAGGATCGGCATGCCGAAGATGGTGTGAACGATGACGAGGCCGGTCAGCGTGCCATAGACGCCCATTTCGCGCAGCACGATAACGATCGGATAGATCATCACCTGATAGGGAATGAAGGCGCCGATGATGAGGATGGAGAAGAACAGCTCCGAACCCTTAAATTTCCAGTTCGCCATGGCGTAACCGCTGACGGAAGCGACGATGATCGAGATCACCACCGAAGGCACGAGAATGCGCACCGAGTTCCAGAATCCGCGCGAAAGCCCGTCGCAGTTCAATCCCGTGCAGGCATTGGCCCAGGCCTTCACCCAGGGCTCAAAGGTGATTTCCACCGGCGGCGCAAAGATGTTGCCCAGCCGGATTTCCGGCATGCCCTTCAGCGAGGTGACAACCATCACGTATAGCGGCAGCAGGTAATAGGCGGCGGCAACGAACAGCGTGCCGTAAAGAATGATGTTGCGGCGGGAAAAGGTTTTCCTTGGCTTCTTGCCGCGCGGGCCGGAAAGGTCCTGGGCAACCGCATCGGTTGCGGCGGCGACCGTGTTCAGTGTGCTGATATTAGCCACGCTTCTTGCCTCCGAATTCGAGGTAGGCCCATGGGATGACGATGATGGCGACGGTCAGAAGCATCATGGTCGAGGCGGCGAAGCCCTGCCCCAGGTTCTGCGCCTGAAACATGTAGTCATAGACATATTTCGCCGGCACTTCGGAGGCAATGCCCGGCCCACCGCTGGTCTGCGCCACCACCAGATCGTAAACCTTGACGATGCCGCTGGCGATGATGACGAGCGTGGTGATGAAGACGGGCCGCATCATGGGAATGATGATGAGAATATAGGTCTTCCACATCGGAATGCCGTCGACGCGTGCAGCTTTCCAGATATCCTCATCGATACCGCGAAGACCGGCGAGCATCAGGCACATGACGAGCCCCGTGCCCTGCCAGAGCGCTGCAATCAAGATGCCGTAAATGACGATCTGGGAATTATAGAGCGGATCGAAGGTGAAGCTTTCCCAACCCATCGAGCGGACCACGGACTGGATGCCGAATTCCGGGTTCAACAACCATTGCCAGACGAGGCCGGTAACGATGAAGGACAAGGCGAAGGGATAAAGAAATATCGTGCGGAAGGTGTTTTCAAACCGGATTTTCTGGTCCATCAGCGCCGCCAGCACGAAGCCGATGACGAGGCTGAAGATCAGCGACAGCACGCCGTATATCGCGAGATTCTGGATGGACACGATCCAGCGCGGCGCTGCCCACAGCCGCTCATATTGGTCAAAACCGATGAAGCTTGCCCGCGGCAGAAGCTTGGAATTGGTGAAGGAATAAATCACCGTCCAGATCGTTCCGCCGAGGAAGATCACCATGGCGGTTAGGATCATGGGAATGGAGGCAATCTTGGAATTGAGATTGCGGAAAAGCTGGTTGGGACGCCCTGAGCGCGTTTGACCTGCCATGTTACCTCCTCCTGTAACGTTACAGTCAACGACCGAGCAAAAAGCCCCGCCGCGTGAAACCCCGACCAGTGCCAACTGTTCTGGCGCAAGCCGGACGTTGGAAAGGGGAGCAGCGAACCGCTCCCCGATCCGGAGAGATTACAATCAGTCAGCCGAACCGATAATGTCCGCGAAGCGCTTCTGCCCGTCTTCTGCCGACATCGAGCCCGCGAAGAACTCCGCCATCAGGTCTTCCTTCTGTTTCTGCGTATCGGCAGAAATCAGCTGGTCGGTGCTGGTCAGCGCATTGCCTTTGGCCAGAATTGCCAGACCCTTTTTCATGCAGTCATTGGCTGCATTGAGGTCGACGTCGCCGCGGATCGGCAGCGAGCCTTTTTTCAGGTTAAAGGCAACCTGCGTTTTCGGATCAACAATGGTTGCGGCAAGAACGTCCTGCGCCTTGGTTTTCGCCTCGTCTTTCAAAACAGGGAAATAAAAGGCGTCGCCACCCGTGGTGAGGTATTCACTGAGACCCAGACCGGGAAGGCAGGAATAGTCCGTGCCGGCTTTCTGATTGGCAAGCTGGAATTCGCCCTGTGCCCAGTCGCCCATGATCTGGCCGCCGGCCTTGCCCGTTATCACCATATTCGTGGCCTGATTCCAGTCCTGAACATTGGTGCCCTTGGCCATGTCGCGGGCCTCGACGGCAGCTGCGAAAATCTTCGCCATATCAGGACCGGCTGCCGCTTCGGCATCCTTGTCGCCATAGACCTTCTGATAAAGGTCCTTGCCGCCGATCGAAAGCGTCAGCGTGTCGAACAGGCCGTTCGCCTGCCATGCCTGGCCGCCAAGCGCGAGCGGCTGGATGCCCGCCTTTTTCAGCGCCGGTGCGGCTGCGACGAATTCCGTCCAGTTCTTCGGAACCTCTACGCCCGCCTTTTTGAAGGCCGCATTGGAAAGCCACAGCCATTGCCAGGAATGGATATTGACCGGCGCACAATAAATCTTGCCGTCGATGGTGCAGCTGTCGAGCAGGCTTGCCGGCTTGATCACATCTTTCCAGTTACCCTTTGCGGCAACATCGGAAAGATCGCGCATCAGGCCTGCCTGGACAAGCTCTTCCGCCTGCCGGCCGTGGTTGAACTGGGTGGCACCCATCGGGTCGCCACCGGTGATGCGGCTGATCATGATCGGCCGGGCCGTGCCGCCCGAACCGGCAATCGCGCCGTCCACCCATTTATTGCCGGTCGCGTCGAAAGCCTTGGCCAGTTCGGCGACGGCAGCGGCTTCGCCGCCTGATGTCCACCAATGGGTCACCTCAAGATCGGTGGCCCCGGCAATACCCGCCGGAATCATGACGCTGGCCAGAAAAGCCGCAGAAATAACACGCATTCGCATGAGTCTCCTCCCTCACTGAAACGTTGCAGTTGGAACGTATGCGAAGATTTTTGATTAGGCAACCGCCTAAAATACGAATCTCGCCACCACCGTCAGGAGGCATTTCGAACGGGCAGTAAATATGCCGAACAGCCAAGCGACGCAGGGGATTGGACCGCGTAATCCAAACGCAATGCCGGTCATTTACAGACCTCATGGTGAGAAAACAGGCGAAAGAGACCATGAAACGCTGGCATATTCTTTTGATCATCGGACTGACCGGTGTCGCATCGCTTTTACTGGCAACGTTTGAGCAGCTTATACCGGGGCAGCAAGCTTCATTGGCTATGCGCCTGCTGATCCTCGTCCAGCCGGCAATCCTGACCGTTACAGCGGTGGCAACCGGTCAGGCTCTTGCCGCGAAACTCGGGCTTGGCGCCCCGTTGATCGATAGCTGGTTGCAGGGTGACAATACGCGCGCAGTGCTGCGAAGACAGTTGCCGCCTGCGCTTGCGGCGGGCATTGCCGTCGCCGTGTTGATGATCATCTATTCGTCGGTGATCCTGCCCATGATCACGGATGCGGCAACCCTGGCAAAAATGACCAGATTTGACGTCCCGCTGGCGACCCGGATTTTATATGGCGGCATCACGGAAGAGCTGCTGACCCGGTGGGGCCTGATGTCGTTTTTCGCATGGGCCCTCTGGCGCATGACAGGAAGCGGGGAAATCCGATCATCTCTTGTATGGGCTGCCATCATAATCGCCGCAGCTCTCTTCGCCGCCGGCCATCTGCCGTTTCTGTTCACGATCGCCGCTCAGCCGCAACCTGCGCTCGTCCTTGCGGTGCTGCTCGGCAACTTTATTCCCGGCCTCATCTTCGGGTGGCTATTCTGGCGTCGGGGACTGGAAGCGGCGATACTGTCCCATGGCTTTGCCCATTGCCTGAACGCGCTAGCCGCCTGAACCAAAAAAGGCGAAGCGGACTTATGTCCGCCTCGCCTTATGTTCCCTTTGCATAGGCAGTGCCCCTATTGCCTCTTGTAATCATCCTCGATGCGGATGACATCGTCCTCGCCGATATAGGCTCCGGTCTGGATTTCGACCAGTTCGAGTGGAATCTGCCCCTCATTTGCCAGCCGGTGCGGCTGGCCGATCGGGATATAAACCGACTGGTTTTCCGTCAGCAGCCGGGTTTCCTCGCCGATCGTGACAGTCGCGGTTCCCTTCACGACGATCCAGTGTTCGGAGCGGTGGTAGTGTTTCTGGAACGAAATGCGGTGGCCGGGATCGACCGTGATGTGGCCCACCCGGTAACGCTCGTCCACATACATGTGTTCGATATAACCCCAGGGGCGGTAGACGCGCTTGTGGGTCTGCGTCTGTGGCGCGTGTTCACTGTCCTTCAGCTTTTCCACCAGACCCTTCACATCCTGCACCCGGTTTTTCGGCACCACCAGAACCGCATCCTTGGTGGCCACCACCACCATGTCCTTCGCGCCCACCACCGTCGTCAGCAATTGCGTGGAGTGGATGAGGCAGCCTTCGGAATCGATGAAGACGCCGTTACCTTCCAGTGCGTTGTCGTTGCCGCGCTTGTCGGCAATCTCCCAGATCGCATCCCAGCTGCCGATATCCGACCAGCGGAAATGGCCGTGCACCACCGCCATACGCTTGGTCTTCTCGATCACCGCATAGTCGATGGAGTTTTTCGGGGAAGCCTCGAAGCTTTCCTGATGCAGGCGCACGAAACCGAGGTCGCTTTCATATTGCTCGACCGCCTGCGTCACCGCGGCAAGGATCTCTGGCGCGAAGGCCTTCAGTTCGGCGATCATCACATCGGAACGGAACAGGAAGTTGCCGGAGTTCCAGAGATAACCTTTTTCCAAGTAGGAGATCGCCGTCTTCACATCCGGCTTCTCGACAAAAGCATCGACGGTGCTGAGGTCTTCCTCGCCGTCGATCGCCTCGCCCGGTTTGATATAACCGTAGGAGGTACGCGGCTCGGTCGGCACGAGGCCGAAGACGACGATATTGCCCTGATCGGCGGCTTTTGCGCCGAGCTTCACGGCATCGGAAAACTTTTGGGCATCGAGCACCACATGGTCGGCGGCAAGCGCCAGCACCAGGCATCCGGGCTCGCGGCGCTCGGCAAGCACGGCGGCGGCGGCCATCGCGGCGGCGCTGTCGCGGCGGGCGGGCTCAAGCACCACCGTTGCCGGCAGATCGATCTCTTCCGCCTGGCGGCGAGCGAAGAAACGGAAATCCTCGTTGGTGATCACCAGCGGTTCGGCATAAAGGCTCTTGTCGCCCACCCGCTGCAGCGTCTGCTGATAGGTCGAAAGATTGCCGACCAGCGGCTGGAACTGCTTGGGCAACTGATCGCGCGATACCGGCCAAAGCCGGGAACCAGCACCGCCGGCAAGAAGAACCGGCGTGATCTTTCGAGATTGTTCCTTCACAACAAAACCTTTCCAACTCTAAAAATTTCCCGGCGCGCCGGACAATATACATATTTCGAAATGCCGCCATCATCGGTTCACGGGCGGATAAGCGCAAGCTCATAAATTCGCCTTGTGAAAGCTTGGTGAACGGCGGGGTTTTGCCGGCAGGACCGTTTTCCTAACGCAAGGGAGAGTGCAAGGTTCCGCACGGAATGGCCTCGCATTCCGGCCAAGGGCAAAGAAAAACCCCGGGGACCATGCCCCCGGGGTTCCTTTTTCAGAGTGATAAACCGCCAAGATCAATCCGGCAGCGCGTAGGCGATCACATAGTCGCCGCGATCGGGCGACTGGCGCGCACCACCGGCCGAGATGACGACATATTGCTTGCCGGTCTTCGGAGACTTGTAGCTCATCGGACCGCCCTGGCTGCCGACCGGAAGGCGGGTCTTCCAGACTTCCTTGCCGGTCGCCGTATCGAAAGCGCGCAGATAATAATCCTGCGTGCCGGCGATGAAGACGAGACCGCCCTGTGTGGCGAGCGTGCCGCCAAGCGTCGGCATGCCGATCGGGATCGGCAGGCCCATCTTGATGCCGAGCGGCCCGGTATCCTCGACGGTACCAACAGGCACCTGCCACTTGATCTTCTGGGTCTTCATGTCGATCGCGGTCATCGTGCCATAGGGCGGAGCCTGGCAGGGAATGCCGAGAGCCGAAAGGAAACGGTTCTTGTCGACGGCATAGGGCGTACCCTTCATAGGCACGAGGCCCATGCCGGTATTGACGCTTTCGCCGCCGCTTGCCGTTGCCTTGCTGGGTGCGGCTTCCTTCATCTGAATCCAGAGGCCGAGGCGCATGTCATTGACGAAAATGGTGTTCGTCGTCGGGTCAGTCGAAAGACCGCCCCAGTTCATGCCGCCGAGCGAACCCGGGAATGACAGGGAGAGGTCCGTACCCGGCGCCGTATAAAGCCCCTCGTAGCGCATTCCCTTGAAGGCAATACGGCAAAGAAGCTGGTCAAACGGAGTGGCGCCCCACATATCCGCTTCCGTCAGGGTCTGCGCACCGATCTCGGGCATGCCGACCGAGCGCGGCTGTGTCGGCGCATAGGGCTCGTTCGGAATATTGGCGGGTTTGACCGGAACTTCTTCAACCTTCGTCAGCGGCTGGCCGGTCGCCCGGTCGAGAACATAGATCTGCGCCGCCTTGGTGCCGAAGACCAGTGCCGGAACAGTCGTTCCATCCGCTTTTGGGAAATCGATGAAGCTTGGCTGCATCGGCACGTCGAAGTCCCAGAGGTCGTTATGAACCGTCTGATAGACCCATTTTTCCCGGCCGGTAGTGGCATCGAGCGCCAGCATCGAAGCACCATATTTATGGTCGAGCGGCGTGCGCGTCGCGCCATACAAGTCCACCGAAGGGCTGCCGACCGGCATGAAGACCGTGTTCAGCTCCGGATCGTAAGACATGGACGCCCAGACGTTGGGCGTGGAACGCGTGTAGGTCTGCCCTTCGGGCGGCAGTCCGGTGATATCAGGATTACCAGGGTCGAAGGCCCAGCGAAGCGCGCCGGTCACCACATCGAAACCGCGCATGACACCACCCGGCATATCCACCTGCACGTTGTCGGCGATACGGCCGCCGACAACGACGGTCGTTCCCGCCAGTGTAGGCGCGGAGGTCAGCACATATTGCGGGTCCGGCGCATCGCCGAGACCGATCTTCAGATCGACACGGCCATTGGTGCCAAAATCCGGGCAGAACGCGCCGGTGTCGGCATCAAGCGCAATCAGTTCCGCATTGATGGTGTTCATCAGAATGCGGCGCTGGCAAAGCGCGCCTTCGGCAACCACCGCCGGCGCGACAGGCGTGGAGCCCGGGGCGGTCGGTTGCTTCAGCGGCGCCTTGGCATCGAAATAGGCAAGGCCGCGGCAGCGCATCCAGACGGAGGATTTCGCATTGATTTCTGTCTTCCATTTCTCAGCGCCGGTATCGGCATCAAGAGCGATGACATTGTTGTGCGGCGTGCAAAGGAACACGGTGTCGCCAACCTGCAGCGGCGTTTCCTGATCTTCCGCACCATTCGCGCCGGGGCTGATCGGGGTGTCGCCGGTATGGTAAGTCCATGCGACTTCGAGGTTCTTGACGTTGTCACGGGTGATTTCGTCGAGCGCGACAAAGCGGCTGCCGCCGGATGTATTGCCGTAATGCTCCCAGTTCTTCTGCTCGGTTTCCGGGGTTACCGGCGTCAGCGCGGCCGCCTCACCATTGAAGGCGACGGTCGGATGCGGCACGAACATGCCGGCAAAACCTGCACCGGAAGCGATGGCGAGAATGGCGGCAATGGCAAAGGAAGTGCCATATGCCGGGGCCTTGCCTGCCGCACGGCGCAAAAGCGGATAGGAGAGCGCAACGACCGTGGCGCCGACACCTATCGCCAGAAGGCGGGAAATGAGCGGCCAGAAGTGCAATCCGGCTTCCCACACCGCCCAGGCGCCGGTGAGGACGACGACAAGGCCGAAGAGAAGCGCGCCGGCAGGCTTGCGCAACAGGATGAGCAGGCCGGAGACGATCAACGCGATGCCCGCCGCAATGAAGTAAAGGCTGCCGCCGAGGGCCGCGAGCTGGCCGCCGCCAATGGCGAAGAACAGGCCTGCGGCAATGATGACCGCGCCGAGCACCAACAGCCATAATCTGGCTGGGAGCGATAGTGAAGTTGCTGGATTACCCATGAAAGAATGTCCGGTTAGAAGAGCCGCCAAAAAGGCTGAAGCCCGATGATCGTTCAGTGTCCGGCAAAGCCGGGACAGTTCGCGGCCATTGCGGCCAGGCGAAGATGCGCCGGAGGCGGCGCGGCTGAACGGGGAACAATGGTGGGGAAGACTTCCGTCGTGACTGTCATTTTGACCCATTCGCTGCAGGTAACCGCCGGCCCCATGGACGGCGGACAAGGTGCTTGAACAAATCCTCCCCGGTTCGTATCGCCAATGCCCGCATAAGCGGCAAAGACGACCGAAACACTGGCTGCGGTATAACGTCGCCTGCGACAAGATGACAATGCGCAAGACGGGCAATTTTGATAAGCTATACTTATATCACACCAAGCCCGACAACACAAAGACCTGTCCGCCGATGGATATTCGCCAACTCACAATATTCGTGGAAGCCGCAAGGGCCAGAAACTTTCGCGCCGCCGCCCTGCAGCTCGGCATCGCCCAGCCTGCTGTGACCCAGCGTATCCGGCAGCTGGAGGAAAATCTGGGCTTCAAGCTCTTTCACCGCATCAATCGCGGTGTGGAACTCACGCCTGCCGGCCAATCCATGCTCATCGAGGCGGAAGAAATCCTTGCCCGCACCAAAGGCGCGCTGGAAAAGGCGCAGCAGATCAGGCGCGGCCAGCTCGGCACGCTGCGCATCGGCTACGGCACCAGTGTCATGGCGGAACGCAAACTGCCGGCGCTGATTACCCGCTATGGCGACGAACACCCTGATGTGACGCTTGAACTGTTGCCCGGCATGACGATGGAGCAGCTGATCGAGCAGGTGGCGACCCGCAAGACCGATGTTGCCTTCATTCGCGCGCCCCTTCCCTCGCTGCCGCAGACCTTGCGCGCCATGCCCTTCGATCGTTCGAAACTTTGCGTCGCCTTGCCGGAACGGCACGCACTCGCCCACCGCTCGCGGATTTCGGTCGGCGATATCGTGCGCGAAAAACTGCTGTTGCCGGTTGACGAGATTGGCCTTGGCCTCAGCAGCAGCGCGCTTTCGCTTTTCGAGGATGCCGGCTGCACGCCGGAAATCGGCATGCGTATCGCCAACGTCAATACGATCCTCGCGCTCGTGGAGGCGGGTGCGGGCATTTCCATCCTGCCGGAAACCACCGTGCGTTCCGCAAGGGGCATTGCCGGCGTGCCACTGGAGAGCGCGGATGCGTGGTCCGATTGTGTGCTGGTCGTCAGGCGCGGCGCCCTCGCCCTGCATGTCGAAGCCTTCGTGAACATGGCCCGTCATGCCTATCGGCCGAGCCTCTGACACGAAAGACAGGAATTAATCGATTGAATCGGCCGCAAATTTCATCACGCTTAAATTTGCTGCACTGAACAACATTCAAGGCTTGGCAGGCGCGCGAAAAATACAATAACAACGGCGGATATTTTTACACTATTATCGACAGGAAAGCACGCTCAGCCCATGTCCGACACGACGAAACCCGCCAGCACAAGAACATCGGTTACGGATCAGGAAGCCCTGGATTTCCACGCGGAAGGCAGACCGGGGAAACTGGAAATCACCCCGACCAAACCGATGGCGACGCAGCGGGATCTGTCGCTTGCCTATTCGCCTGGCGTGGCCGTACCGGTGAAAGCCATCGCCGAAAATCCGGCGACCGCTTACGACTACACCACGCGCGGCAACATGGTGGCGGTCATCTCCAACGGCACCGCCATCCTCGGTCTCGGCAATCTCGGCGCGCTCGCCTCCAAGCCGGTCATGGAGGGCAAGTCCGTTCTCTTCAAGCGCTTCGCCGACGTCGACTCCATCGATCTCGAGGTCGACACCGAAGACGCTGATGAATTTATCAATTGCGTGCGTTACCTCGGCCCCTCCTTCGGCGGCATTAATCTGGAAGACATCAAGGCGCCGGAATGTTTCATCATCGAAAGCCGCCTGCGCGAACTGATGGATATTCCCGTTTTCCATGACGACCAGCACGGCACCGCCATCATCGCCGCCGCCGGCCTCATCAACGCCATCGAACTGACCGGGCGTGACTTCAAAACCACGAAGCTCGTCTGCAACGGCGCGGGTGCTGCGGCAATCGCCTGCATGGACCTCATCAAGGCCATGGGTTTCAACCCTGAAAACATCACGCTCTGCGACACCAAGGGCGTGATCTACCAGGGCCGCACCGAAGGCATGAACCAGTGGAAATCCGCCCACGCGGTAAAAACCAGCAACCGCACGCTGGCCGAAGCCATGAAGGGTGCGGATGTGGTGTTCGGCCTGTCGCAGAAGGGCGCTTTCAGCGAAGAGATGATCCGCTCCATGGCGCCGAAGCCGATCATCTTCGCCATGGCCAATCCGGATCCCGAAATCACTCCCGAGGAAGTCTCACGCATTCGCGACGACGCCATCATGGCGACCGGCCGTTCGGATTACCCGAACCAGGTCAACAATGTCCTCGGCTTTCCCTATATCTTCCGCGGCGCGCTCGATGTCCGCGCCAGCCAGATCAACGACGCGATGAAGATCGCCGCTGCACAGGCGCTCGCCGATCTGGCCCGCGAAGATGTGCCTGATGATGTGGCCGCCGCCTATCAGGGCAACCGCCCGCGCTTCGGTTCGCAATACATCATCCCGGTTCCCTTCGATCCGCGCCTGATCTCGGCCATTCCGGTGGCCGTGGCGAAGGCCGCCATCGAAACCGGCGTCGCCCGCCGGGAGCTGCCCGATCTCGACGCCTATGCCCGCGAGCTTTCCGCCCGCCGCGACCCGATGGCATCGACCACACAGCGCCTTTACGAGCGGGTGCGCCGCTCTCCGAAGCGGGTCGTTTTTGCGGAAGCCGAAGAAGAACAGGTCATGCGCGCGGCGATTTCCTTCACCGCTCAAGGCCTCGGCACCGCCATCCTGCTCGGCCGTGACGATATCATCAAGGCCAATGCGGAGCGCGCCGGCATCGATCTCGACCGCGCCAATATCGAGATCACCAACGCCCGCCTTTCCAGCCGGGTCGATGCCTATGTCGATTATCTCTATGCGCGTCTGCAGCGCGGCGGTTTCCTGCTGCGTGACGTGCAGCGCCTGGTCCACAACGACCGCAACCATTTCGCGGCCTGCATGGTGGCGATGGGTGATGCGGACGCGGTAGTGACGGGCGTTACCCGCAATTATTCGACGGCGCTCGAGGATATCCGCCGCTGCATCAACACCAAGCCCGGCCACCGCGTCATCGGCGTTTCGCTGGTCGTTTCGCGCAACCGCACCGTCTTCGTGGCCGATACCGCCGTGCATGACATGCCGAATGCGGAGGACCTTGCCGACATCGCCGAAGAAGCAGCCCACCTTGCGCGCCGTTTCGGCTACGAGCCGCGCGTTGCCATGCTTGCCTATTCCACCTTCGGCCAGCCGACCGGCGAACGCTCAGACAAGGTGCGTGAAGCCGTGAAAATCCTCGACAAGCGCAATGTCAATTTCGAGGTCGATGGCGAAATGTCGGCCGATGTGGCGCTCAACCATCACCGCATGCAGAGCCAGTATCCCTTCGCCCGGCTTTCCGGTCCGGCCAACGTGCTGGTCATGCCCGCCATCCATTCCGCCTCGATCTCCACCAAGATGTTGCAGGAACTGGGCGGCGCGACCGTCATCGGTCCGCTTCTCGTCGGCCTCGACAAATCGGTGCAGATCACCTCGATGGGCGCCAAGGACAGCGATATCGTCAACATGGCGGCAATCGCGGCCTATAACGCCGGTCGTTGAGACGGGCCGGGACGTTCAGCACGTTTCCTCTCCCCGCCGGGGAGAAGGTGGCCCGGAGGGTCGGATGAGGGGGCGACGTTAGCGATAAACCGAGAGCTTGCCCCCTCATCCCGCTGCCGCGGACTTCTCCCCGGCGGGGAGAAGAAACAAGCGGCATTCGCTCGCTCTCCATGTGGCCATTTGGCCCACAGACGGCGTCTGGATTATCCTCCCGCCCTCACGGCCAGACATAAAATAGCGGAAGCAAAGAACAAGATTCTACGATCTCAAATTATTAGGATAATTTTTCTTCCTAAAAGATTTATTGGAACCCAATTTTATTCATAGTATTTTTTGCGCAATGCCAATTCTCGCTCTTGGCGGGTGCCTCATGTAGTTTCCACCTACAATCAAAAGGAAATACCCATGGCCCTCTCTTTCTCCAGATTTGCCGCAAAACTCATCGCCGGAACCGTTGTCATCGCTTCGATGGCAACCGCAGCCCACGCGGATGCAACGCTCGACCGGATCAAGGGCCGCGGCAAGCTCACCGTCGGTGTCATCCTCTCCGGCGCGCCTTTCGGCTTTATAGATCCGAAGACGCAGGAGCAGAAGGGTCTCAACATCGACGTCGCCAAGGCGCTCGCAGCCGGTCTCGGCGTCGAGCTGGTGACTGAGACCGTGACGCCGCCAAACCGCGTGCAGTTCCTGCAGCAGGGCAAGGTCGATATTCTGATCGCCAACATGCAGTACACGGAAGAGCGCGCTAAAACGCTCGATTATGTGCCCACCCCCTATGACCGCCAGGGTGGCGCCGCCATCGGCCGCAAGGACAGTGGCATCAAGGACTGGCCGGACCTGAAGGGCAAGATCGCTTGCGTTTCGCAAGGCTCCAACTACACCCAGCCGCTAATCGAACAATATGGCGCACAGGTGAAGGCGCTGCCGAGCCAGCCAGAATCGCTTCTGGCGTTGAAGGGCGGCAATTGCGATGTTTCCGTACACGTCAACGGTACGCTGAGCCTGATGCTTCAGGACCGCGCCGACGAGTGGAAAGATTACGGCATCCTGATCCCGACCGACCTCATCCCGTCGGATTCCGTCATCTGGCTGCGCAAGGGCGAGGCCGACACGCAGGCCGCTCTCGACAAGATTGTCAAGGAACTGCACGCTTCCGGCAAGATGATCGAATTCGCCAAGGCCAACCGCCTGCCTAGCATCGGTTATATGGAAGAGCAGAAGAAGAAGCTCTCCGCCGCGCAATAAGGACCGGGGCAACCCCGCTCGGGTCTGGGTCCAGCGCGATCTAGTCCTTGACCACGAGAGTCTCCTTCGCGGCGCGGACGTGCCGCGGCTGGATGCCGGATCATCCCCGGGCTTGTTCCGGGGACCGGCATGACGGAAAGGGCGGCGGCTATCATCGCGATTTCCCCCAACCATCAAGAACGGCCGGTTTCGCCTGCCGTTCTTTTCTGCTTTATAACAAGGCAGGCCATTCTGGCGCCGCCCGCCGGACGGCACCCGCAATAACAGCATGGATTTCCGATGCAGGATTCATTTACAGCGCGCTTCATAGAACTGGCCGCGCATCTCGGCCTTAACTATGACTTTCTGAACAGCGGTTACGAGGTTCAGATCTGGCTCGACGGCATGAAGATGACGTTGATCCTCGTCGCCATCACTTTGCCGCTCAGCCTCGTTTTTGGTTTCATTTTCGCAGCCATGCTGACATCAGGCAAAACCTGGCTTGCCGGCCCCGTCCGCGCCTATGTGGAACTGACGCGCAACACGCCGACGCTGGTGCAGCTGATGTGCGGCTTTCTTGTGCTTAACATGCTGATTTCCAAAGTACTCGGCGGCGCACAGAACAATCCGCTGACACCCTTCTTCTGGGTCGTCGCCATTACCGGCCTGCACATTGCCGCTTTCCACGCGGAAGCCTTGCGCGGCGGTATCGAGGCGGTGCCGGCCACTACCATCGAGGCGGCCCGCGCGATTGGTTTCAGCTCCTTCGAGATTTTACGCTATGTGGAGTTTCCGCTGGCGATCCGCACAGCGCTGCCCTCCATCATCAATAACCTCGTCAATCTGGTGAAGCTCACCACTGTCGGCTCGGCAATTGCAGTGGGTGAAATCACCTATGCCTCGATCCTGATCTGGACGCAGCGCGACAATGTGGTCGAGCTGATGATCGTCATCCTCATCTTCTTCAGCGTCATCAATTTTATCGTCGCAAGGGCCGGTCTGTGGCTTGAACGGCGTCTTGCGGTTCCGGGGTTCGGTCAATGAGTGCGGTGGTTTCTCCAACACAGGCGGTAAAGAAGCCGCCCTTCGGCACCATTCTGCTGCTCGGCGTGGCGATATCAGTCATCCTGTGGCTGATCCTCGATCCCTCGCTCGGCCAGGTGCTGCTGCAATGGCTGCCCTATCTGGCCAAGGGTTTTGCCATGAACGTGCTGATCAGCATCCTGGCGATCGCCATCGGCACCTTCATCGGCGTCCTGCTCGGCATCATGGAGCTTGCGCCCTACCGTCTCGTGCGCGCGCCGGCGCTGACCTATGTTCAGATCTTCCGCAACGCCCCGCATCTGGTGCTGATCTTTGCCGCGACCTACATCTTCCCCTTCGAGATCGTCGCTTTCGGCAATTACATCCCGTTTCCGGACTGGATCAAGGCCGTGGTCGGCCTTGCTATTCCGGCCAGCGCCCATATCGCCGAAATCACCCGCGGCGCCATCCAGTCCATTCCGACCGCACAATGGGAAGCGGCGCAGGGGCTCGGCTTCTCGCGCAACCAGACACTGCGCTGGATCATCCTGCCGCAATGCGTGAAGCGCTCGCTGCCGCCATGGATGAACCTCTATGCGTCGATCACCATGGGTACGGCGCTCGCCTCGCTGGTCGGCGTGCATGAGCTTCTGCATGCCGCGACAGACGCCAGCACCGCCGTGCAGCGCAACGATTTTACCGTCGTGGTCTATCTCACTGTCCTGATGGCGTTCTTCCTGTTCTGCTATCCCGTCTCCCGTTTCACGCAGCGCCTCGAGCGGCGCTTCGCCTCCCGCTGATTGGAACAAGCCATGTCCGCACCCGCACCACAAACCGCCGCAAAAGCTCTGGTCGAACTGGAAGGCATACACCTGTCCTTCGGTGACAATCAGGTCCTGAAGGGCATCGACCTCACGGTCAACAAAGGCGACGCCGTCTCCATCATCGGCCCTTCCGGTTCCGGCAAGTCCACCATCCTGCGCTGCATCAACGGCCTGCTCATTCCGCAATCGGGCAAGATCACCGTCGGCGGCACCCGTGTCGACCAGCTGAAGACCGAGGCTGAACGCATCGCACTGCGCAAGCGTATCGGCATCGTTTTCCAGCAGTTCAATCTCTTCCCGCATCTGACTGTCATGGAAAACATCACCATCGCACCAATCAAGATTCTCGGCACGCCGAAGGCTGAAGCCGAGCGCCATGCCCGCGAATTGCTGGAGAAAGTGCGCCTCTCCCAAAAAGTCGATGCCTATCCCGGCCAGCTTTCCGGCGGCCAGCAGCAGCGCGTGGCGATTGCCCGGGCGCTGGCCATGCGGCCGGAACTGGTGCTCTTCGATGAGGTCACCTCCGCGCTCGACCCGGAAACCGTGGGCGAGGTGCTCGCCGTCATCCGTGATCTCGTCAATGACGGTATGACCAGCATTCTCGTCACCCACGAAATGCGTTTTGCCGAAGAAATCAGTGATAATATCGTCTTCACCGAAAACGGCCTGATCGTCGATCAGGGCACGCCGGAGCACATCTTCTACAGGTCGACCAATCCCCGCATCAACGCCTTCGTCAAGGGTCTCGGAGGACAGGTAGCGCGGGTCGCTGACGGCGAAGGGATCTGATGTCATGACCGCCGACGAGAAACTCACGCTTCATCTGGCCGAGGCCATCGCTGCCTCCGATCCGTCACGCGACGATGAGGCGGTTGCCATCGCCCGCACGGCGCTGATCGATTTTTTCGCCTGTGTACTGGGCGGCGCGGCCGACAGAAGCACGAAAATCCTGATCGACAGCTTTACACCGGGCACGTCAGGCACGGCGGGCATTATCGGCCATGATCTGCGCACGGATGCCTTTACCGCAGCCCTCATCAACGGCCATGCGGGGCATGTGCTTGACTATGACGACGTCCATGGCAGCGTGCGCGGCCACCCGACCGTCGCCATCATTCCCGCTTTGCTGGCTATCGCGGTCGAGGAAGGCTCCACGGCGGACGCCTTCATCGCGGCCTATATCGTCGGGCTGGAAACCATGGCGCGTCTCGGCCTGTCGCTCGGGACCAAGCATTACGAAAACGGCTTCCACGCCACCGCCACACTCGGCCCCATCGGCGCTGCGGCGGCGATTGCCCATATCCTGAAATTCGATCCTCAGACCACGGCCGTGGCGCTCGGTCTTGCCGCCACGCAATCGGCCGGACTTCGCCTGCAATTCGGTTATGAAGCCAAGCCGCTGCATGCCGGGCTTGCCACGCGTGCCGGCCTCACCGCCGCGCGGCTGGCGCGATCCGGTTTTCAGGGCGCGCCGGATTTTCTGGAAAATCCCATCGGCTTTTATTCCGCTTTCGCCTTCGATGCAGAACAGCCGAAACGCGTTCTCTCCGGCTGGGGCGCACCTTGGCAGATCGTTTCTCCCGGATTGACGCTCAAGGCCTTTCCCTGCTGCACCGCGAGCCATCCCGTTGCCGTCGGTGCGCTGGCGCTCCGCAACAGCAATGGTCTGACACCGGATGAGGTCGAGGCGGTCACCATCACCTTCCCGCCCGGCGGTGATGCCGCGCTCGTTGGACCGGCCACGCCCACCACCGGCATCGATGCGCGCTTCAGCGCCGAATATGTCTTTGCCGCAGCACTGACGGATGGAGCACTCGGGATCGGCCATTTCGACGAGCACCCGACACGCGCCGACCTGCTTGCCCTTTCCGCCAAGATCTCACGCCGGCATGATGAGACCGCCCGCCGCCTCTCGCCCGATCCCACCACCCGTTTCGTGGTCATCGACGTAACGAAGAAGGACGGCACGGTGCTCTCGCGCCGTGTCGACGGCCTCCCCGGCATTGATGACCCGACCGAAAAATTTGCCGACGCGACCGGCGGCAATGAAAAATTCGCCAGCATTCCGGCACTGGTGCGGTCCATGAAAACCGCAGCCGACCTCAGGAAGCTTGAAACGCTTCTGGTATCGCAAATATAACTCGACTGACATGAAGGCATGATCCCCATGACCACCACGACACGCAAAAGACAGATGCATCTCGGCCTTTTCCTGCAGGGCGCCGGGCACCACGTTTCCGGCTGGCGTCATCCCGACGCGGAGGCCGGCAGCGAGAATTTCGATCTGCTCACCCGTGTTACGAAAATGGCCGAGGCGGCGAAATTCGACATGGTATTCCTCGCCGACGGCCTCACCAGCGGCGTCGACGCCCATCCGTCAATGATCGCGCGTTTCGAGCCGCTGACCCTGCTTGCCGCGCTTGCCATGGTCACCGACAAGATCGGGCTGGCCGCCACAGCCTCCACCACCTATGGCGAGCCCTACCACACCGCCCGCGCCTTCGCTTCCATCGATCATCTGAGCCACGGCCGCGCGGCGTGGAACATCGTCACCACCTCATACGCCCGCACGGCGGCGAATTTTTCCAAGGACCATCCTGAGCATGACGAGCGTTATGCCGTGGCGGAAGAATATGTGAATGTGGTGCGCGGCCTCTGGGACAGCTGGGATGACGATGCTTTCGTCAAGGACAAACAAGCGGGCCGTTACGTCGATCCGGAAAAGGTCCATATCCTCAACCACGAAGGCAAATATTTCACGGTCAAGGGACCGCTCAATATTCCGCGCTCGCCGCAGGGCCACCCGGTTCTCATCCAGGCCGGCTCCTCCGGCCCGGGACAGGATCTCGCCGCCCGCACCGCCGACATCGTCTTCACCGCCCAGCAGGCGATTTCCGAAGCGCAGGCCTTTTACACCAGCCTCAAGGCGCGCGTGGAAAAATTCGGCCGCGATCCGGCCAGCGTCGCCGTGATGCCCGGCTTCATGCCGATCATCGGCAGAAGCTTTGAAGAGGCCGGTGAAAAGCTGAAGGAACTGAACCGGTGGACGGATATCAAGAGCGCCATGCCGCTGCTTGAAGAACGCATCGGCCACAGCCTTGCCGATTACGATCTCGATGGCCCGCTGCCCGATCTGCCGATTTCCGACCAGCTGCGCAGCCGCGCCGAACTTCTGACGGAACTGGCGCGCCGCGAAAAGCTGACGATCCGGGAGCTGGCGCTGCGCGTCGCCGCCGGCCGCGGCCACCACATCGTCATGGGCACGGCGAAAGACGTGGCCGACCGCATGCAGCAATGGTTCGAAAACGGCGCCGCCGACGGTTTCAACGTCATGCCGCCCTTCTTCCCCGGCGGGCTGGAGGAATTCAACCGCGAGGTCGTGCCGCTCCTGCAGGAACGCGGCCTGTTCCGCAAGGACTACGAAGGCTTGACCCTGCGCGACCATCTCGGTATCACACGACCGGTTCTGCGGGGATAACCTTTGCGGATGCCCGATCAAAGGCATCCGCATCCACCAAATCTGGTTAGTGCCCCTAAGAGGACCTGGGCCCGATCTTTATGCCGCCCGCGCCGAGGTCCGATCCCGCCGGGCGGTATTCGGAGACTCCGACCGGACGGAAGATCCGTCTTCGCGCTGCGTCGTGCGGCGGTTCAACTTGAACAGGCTGACAAGCTGCGCCAGCGCATCGGCACCCTGCGCCAGCGTGGTGCTGATCACGGTGGTGCGGGCGCTCATCGCCGCATTCTCCTGCGTCATCCGATCCAGCCGATTGACCGCCTTGTTGATCTCACTGATGCCGACAGCCTGTTCGTCCGCCGCCTTGGCGATCATGTCGACGTTGCCGTCAATGTGCCTGACCAGCGCGTCGATCTGCTTCAGCGCCGTGCCGGTCTCGCCCACCAACCGGACGCCTTCAAGAACCTCGGTGCCGGAATTGTTGATCAGCGCCTTGATTTCCTTTGCGGCATTGGCGGAACGCTGCGCCAGTTCGCGCACTTCCTGCGCCACCACGGCAAAACCTTTGCCCGCGTCGCCCGCACGCGCAGCTTCCACGCCGGCATTCAGCGCCAGCAGGTTGGTCTGGAAGGCGATTTCGTCGATGACGCCTATGATCTGGCTGATTTCCCGCGATGCCGTCTCGATACGCTGCATCGCATCGACTGTCCGCTCCACGACCTCGGTGGAGGCCACGGTGGATGCCCGCGCGCTCTGAACAAGCTTGCGCGTCTCTTTCATATTCTCAGTCGAAGATCGGACCGTCGCGGTGATTTCTTCGAGCGCTGCCGACGTTTCCTCAAGCGCTACCGCCTGCTCACGCGAGCGTTCGGCAAGATTGACGGAGGCTTCGCTGACCTCCTGGCTGCTGCGGGTCAGGTCTCCGGTCTGGCCGAGAACATTTTCCAGCGTCTTCTGGAATTCCGCGATGGATTTATTGAAATCGCAACGCAGCCTTTCGAACTCGCCGACAAAAGGTTTGTCCAGCGTAATACGGATATTGCATTGAGAAAGCCGCTCAAGCGCTGCACCAAGTTCTTCGACCGCGCGCATCCGGTCCGTCACATCGAAAGCAAATTTCACCACCTTGAAGACGCGGCCCCGATCATCAATGATCGGGTTATAGGAAGCCTGAATGAAAACGCGTTTGCCATCCTTGCCAAGGCGCATGAACTGCCCGGTCGAGAAGTGGCCCTTTCCGAGTTCCTTCCAGAAATCCCGATAGTCCTGAGACTGGGCATAGGCCGGCTCGCAGAACATCTGATGATGCTTACCGATCAACTCTTCCGCCGTGTAACCGAGCGTCGCGAGGAAATTCTCGTTGGCGCTGAGGATTTTCCCGTCGGGCGTAAATTCGATCATGGCCTGCGCGCGGGAAAGCGCTGCCAGCTTGCCGTCATCCTCGGCGCTCTTGCGCTTGATCGCGGTGATGTCGGTTGCAATCTTGATCACCTTGTAAGGTTTACCGAAACGAAACACCGGATTGTAAGAGGCCTCAATCCAGATTTCGTCGCCATTCTTGGCCTGACGCCGGTACTGGCCCTGATCGTATTCGCCGCGCGACAACTTTGCCCAGAAGGCCTTGTATTCAGGCGAAGCCGCATCTTCGGAAGAAAGGAACATGCGGTGGGAGCGCCCAACGATTTCAGACTGCTGATAACCCACAGCCTTGCAGAAATTATCGTTCGCTTTCAAAATCTTGCCGGTCAGATCGAACTCGATGATGGCCTGCGAGCGGCTGAGCGCATCAAGCACCGCATAAGCGTCCAGACCGAGTTTAGAAAGGTGAGACATCTTTTTTGAACCCCCAACAGTAATCCATGTGCAGACCTCCTCCATCCCCGAAATATAAAGATGAAAAACGGTCGGTCCGCCTGCACGCGAAACTAGCCGGACACCGTTAAATAGCGATTAATGATGTTCCATAACTATCGATCGGGAGCCTGAATCGACTGCCGATATGCTTCACGGCGACTATATTCTCCTTGTCTATTTGGGACCGCTTATTTGCCACAGTGCTGATATTTCTGCGCCAGCGACACGATGCGGCCTTTCATCCGGGCGGCATTCATTGTTATGGCGGGGTTGAAAGATTTGTGTTGCAGGAGCGCCGATGACCAAAACCCTGAAATGCGATGTGCTGGTGATCGGCACCGGCATTATCGGTTCCATGGCGGCGCTTTATCTGCAGAATGCCGGACGCGAGGTAGTGCTTCTGGAGCGCGGCGAGGTTGCCCGGGGGGCGAGTTCCGGCAATGCCGGCATTCTGGCTTTCCCCGAAATCATACCCATTCCCGCTCCCGGCATCATAAAAAAAGCACCGCGCTGGTTGTTCGATCCGCTCGGCCCGCTCAGCGTGCCGCCTGCCTATGCGGCGAAGATCGCACCCTGGCTGTGGCGTTTCTGGCGCGCCAGCGCCGAGCGCAACTTCCGCCACGGGCTGAAATCGCTGACGGAAATCAACCGGCTGGCGGCCATGGAAATGGCCCATATCACCGCCATTCCGGAACTTTCGCACCTCGTTTCAAAAACCGGGACGCTCGATCTTTACGACAGTGAGGCAAGCCTCAACGCTGCCCGCAAGGACTGGGACGAAAAGGAAAACGCGGGCTTCACCTTTGAGCGCGTCGGCCGCAACGAAATCGAAGAGCTGCAACCCGGTCTCGCGCCGCAGTTTCGCCACGCCATATTCTCTCCCGATGGCCTGCAGGTCTCCGACCCCTATGATTTCACCCGCGCTATTTTCGATCTGGTGATTGCCCGTGGCGCGAGCCTGCGCAAGGGCGAAGCCGAACGCATCGATGCCGTTGGCGAAAGCACGATCGTTACGCTTGAAAACGGCGACAAGATTGATGCCGACAAAGTGGTGATTGCCTGCGGCGCCTGGTCGAGGAAGCTTGCCGCGACGCTTGGCAACATCGTGCCGCTCGAAACCGAACGTGGCTACAACACCACCCTTCCCGCCAGCGCTTTCAACCTGACGCGCCAGCTTTACTTCAACGATCATGGCTTTGTCGTCACCCCGCTGGCGACGGGCATCCGTGTCGGCGGCGCGGTCGAACTTGGCGGGCTGGAACTGAAGCCGAATTTCCGCCGTGCAGAGGCGATGCTGAAGAAGGCTGGGCGTTTCCTGCCCGGACTGAAGCTGGAGGATGGAAAACAATGGATGGGTTTCCGCCCGTCCATGCCGGACTGTCTTCCCGTCATCGGCACGGCCCGTGCCACGCCCTCCGTCATCTATGCTTTCGGCCATGGCCATCTGGGGCTGACACAATCCGCAGCCACCGCCCGTCTGGTGACGCAGCTGGCCAGCGGCGAGGACACGGCAATTTCGGTCGACCCATTCCGTCCGGGACGCTTCTCCTGAACGAAAGAGGCCGGTCTATTTCACCGGCTGCATGGAATCCTCAGGAAATTCCACCTCGGCAAAGGACGGGTAGACCTTGCGCAGGATGGTCACCTGTTGCTGGTCGCTGACCCTCAGCAGGTACCAGTCCGCACCATCCATCAGCGCCAGCGTGTGGGATTTCGCCTCGATCGTCTGGCCGCCGGTTTCCATCACCGTCTTCGTCGGAACGAGCGCATAGGGCGTTCCGTCAGGCGTTTGCGCAAGAGTGATTGCCTGCGTATCCATGGTGAATTCGGTTATCTTGACCGCCGCAAGCGCCATCTGCATCTGCGTGGTCAAGGCGCCGCGCAATTGTTCCACACTAACACCCGCGTCGCGTGCGATGAATTCAAAGATTTTCGGCGGCACGGTCCTGCCGACAAGCTCAAAATCCTGTGCATTCAAAGCCGTGCTGAACCGCTCAATCCGTGTGCGCAGGCTATCCTGCTCGGCAGGCGAAAGATCGCGCGACAATGCGGGATGCGCAATCGCCACCAGCAGAAACAGACAATAAAACAGACGCTTCATGGCTTGGCCTCTCCGGTTATCCGGCATCGCCCGGTTTCCAGGACGGAAACCGCTCATGAACGGGATTGTTCAGCGCAGCAGAAAGAAACCCGCGGCCGACAGCACCGCAAAGACGACCACACCGCCAAGGAAGCCGGCGGCGGTGAAGAAACCCGCGACCATGGCCAGCATCAGCACGCACAGCAACATGGTGCCATACTTCGTCAGGGCCAGAAAACCGTTATAGGTCTTTTCGTGCTCGGCGTAATTCATCTCGGCGCCAACTTCGACCGGACCCGTGTGGTGTTCGCTCATTCCGCTTCCCCTTTGCTCCATCCGTCATGCCCGTCGTACGGGGAAATCTGCCCGCGGACGATCACGGACCCATGCCGGATTCTCCGTAGCCAGAGGTAACATGAAGTCGCCGAAAAGCGCAATGCGTTCTGCGTGAAAGAGCGGCAACGGCATGCAGCACGACCGCTCAACCGGGCGAAACATGCCATAGGGCAACATTCTTTCGCAAACGGTTGAAAAGGGCGCTCGGTCGAGCTGTTTCATGGCGGTTTTGGTTGCTTTTCGAACCGCCTGACCATACACGGGATTCTGTGGGGAGGAACTCTGGAGCCTGTGGCAGCGGAAGCACGTGGAGGCGTGGCTGCAGCAGGGATACCGGGCTTTGCTCTCCGCCATAAACCCGCAAAGGGCCCGAAAAGGGAAGAGGGGAAAGTTATATGAAGTCGCTTTTAAAATTAAGTGCGCTGATAGACCTTGCAAGCGAAGCACTGGGCAAGGTCGCCGGTTATCTCGTGCTCATCTGCTGCCTCGTCAGCGCCGGCAACGCCATGGTCCGCTACGCCCTGAACTACAGTTCAAACGGCTGGCTGGAAATCCAGTGGTACATGTTCGCCTTCATCGTGCTGATAGGCGCATCCTATACGCTGCGCATGAACGAACATGTGCGAGTGGACATCATTTATGGCGCGATTTCGCCGCGCAGCCGCATCTGGGTGGATATTATCGGCATCGTGCTGTTTCTGTTGCCCGGCTGCTTTTACCTCGCCTGGCTTTCCTGGCCCATGTTCACCCTGTCCTGGCATCAGAACGAAATGTCCTCCAATGCCGGCGGTCTTATCCGCTGGCCGGTGAAATTCATCATTTTCGCCGGTTTCGCTCTTCTGGTTCTTCAGGGTTTTTCCGAACTCATCAAGCGCATAGGGGCTCTTAACGGGCTTTATGCGCTCGATACGAAGTACGAAAAACCCCTGCAATGATCACACCGATCTGAACCTTCAGGATATTTCCCATGTTCGAATATGGTATTCTTCCGCCACTGATGTTCCTCGGCATGATCATCTTCATGCTTTACGGATTTCCGGTTGCTTTCTCGCTCGCCACCGTCGGTCTCGTTTTCGGCATCATCGGCATCTTCACCGAGCATTTTTCACCGGCTTTTCTTCAGGCGCTGCCGCTGCGCATCTTCGGCATCGTCTCGAACGACCTTCTGCTGGCCATCCCCTTCTTCACCTTCATGGGCGCGATCCTCGAGCGATGTGGGCTTGCGGAAGATCTGCTTGAAGGGACCGGCAAACTGTTCGGCGCCATTCCCGGCGGTCTCGCCTATGCCGTCATCATCGTCGGCGCAATTCTCGGCGCGATTACCGGCACGGTTGCCGCCTCGGTCATCACCATGGGCGTCATCTCCCTGCCGATCATGCTGAAATACGGCTACAATCCGCGGCTTGCCACCGGCGTCATCGCCGCATCGGGAACAATCACGCAGGTCATCCCGCCTTCGCTGGTTCTGATCGTTCTTGCCGACCAGCTCGGCAAATCCGTGGGCGACATGTATCTCGGCGCCATCGGCCCGTCGATCCTGCAAGTCGCCATCTTCATGCTCTTCATCCTGTTCATGTCGATCGTACGGCCGAAGGACCTGCCGGCGCTGCCGCCGGAAGCGCGCGGCGAACTCGACCGCAAGCTGGTGTTCCGCGTGCTGGCGGGCATGGTCCCTTCCATCGTGCTGATCTTCCTCGTGCTCGGCACCATCTTCCTCGGCCTCGCAACGCCCACCGAAGCCGGTGCGCTCGGCGTCGTCGGTGCAATGGCCTTGGCAGCCGCGCACCGCCGCCTCAGCTGGGATCTCGTCAAGCAGGGCATGCATTCCACCATGCATATCACCTCCATGGTGGTGTTCATTCTGGTCGGCGCCACCTGCTTTTCGCTCGTTTTCCAGGGCATGGACGGCTCGCTGTGGATCGAACATATGCTGTCGGGCATTCCGGGCGGCCCCATCGGCTTCCTGATCTTCGTCAACATCTTCATCTTCTTCCTCGCCTTCTTCCTCGATTTCTTCGAGATCGCCTTCATCGTCATCCCGATGCTGGCCCCGATCGCACAGGCGCTCGGTATCGACCTGATCTGGTTCGGCGTGCTGATCTGCATCAACATGCAGACGAGCTTCATGCATCCACCCTTCGGATTTGCGCTGTTCTACCTGCGCTCCATCGCACCGCGCACGGTCAAGACGTCGGATATCTACATGGGTGCCATTCCATGGCTCGGCATGCAGCTCATCCTCGTCGCCATCGTGATCTTCTGGCCGGAATCCGTTACCTACTGGCTGGACAAGGCACCCGAAGTCGATCTGAATTCCATCAAGATCGAGATACCCTCATTTGGCAATCAGGGCGGCAACACCATGCCTAATTTCGGTCAGCCGGGTGGATTGCCAGGCATGCCTAATCTCGGCGAACCACCGAAGATCGGACCGTAAGAGCTGTCTTGTAAGGACCTGGCGAAACGCTTATGATTGCGGAGTGGAAGACAGGGTTGCAGCCCTGCCTTCCGTTTTGCTTATCGTTTGAAATGAAGCCGGACAGTCAGTGACCAGCCTGTTCGGTTTTTTTCTAACGGCAAACGCAATGCTCAGTGGTTTCCACATCGCATCACCTCCACAGTTGAGAGCAGGGCCTTTGCCGAGGTCGGCGTGGCAAATCCCCGCCGACACTCCGGCTGGTCGCGGAGCCTGCTGCTTTTGCTCACAACGGATTTGATCGTAAATCATCCTTTGTTGTCGGACACGTGAAGGCATGCGCGCACAACAAAAACCCCGGAGATCGAAATCCCCAGGGCCTTTGCTCGGTCCGCCGTCACCGAATAATCAGAGCTTGCCGTTACGCTGCTGGATCATCATGAAAGTATCGAAAGTGTATTCCGCAAGCTGCATCCACAAATAACCTTCGCGCTTGAAGGCAACCTGGTCCTCGTAGATCTTCTTGAAGTCCGGATTGGACGCCGAAATATTGGCGTACACTTCCAGTGCGGCCTTGTAGCAGGCCTCGAGGATTTCCTGGCTGAACGGCCGCAGTACCGCACCTTCCGACACCAACTGCTTGATGGCGATCGGGTTTTTCGCGTCGTATTTCGCCATCATACTGGTGTTGGCGAAAGCGCAGGCATCCTGCAGCGCCGTCTGGTAGTTTTTCGGCAGGCTGTTCCACTTGTCCAGATTGACGAAGGAATGGATGACCGGGCCACCTTCCCAGAAAGCGGGATAATAGTAATATTTCGCCACCTTCTGGAAGCCGAGCTTGTGGTCGTCGTAAGGACCGACCCACTCCGCCGCGTCGATGGTGCCTTTTTCCAGCGCCGGATAGATGTCGCCGCCGGCGATCTGCTGCGGTACGACGCCGAGCTTTTCCACTACCTTGCCGGCGAGACCGGCAATGCGCATCTTCACGCCCTTGAAATCGTCGACGGTATTGATTTCCTTGCGGAACCAGCCGCCCATCTGCGCGCCGGTATTGCCCGAAATCATGCCGTAGAGATTGTGTTTGGCGTAAAACTCATTGAGTAGCTTGTTGCCGTTGCCTTCATAGAACCATGAGTTCGTCAGACGGGCGTTGAGGCCGAAGGGTATCGCCGTGCCGATGGCGAAGGTCGGATCCTTGCCGACGTAATAATAGGAGCAGGTGTGGCACATTTCCACCGTGCCTGATGACACGGCATCGGCCGCCTGCAGGCCGGGCACGATCTCGCCCGCAGCAAAGGGCTGGATGGTGAAATTGCCGTCGGTGGCAGCGGCGACGTGTTTGGCGATATCCTCGGCGCCGCCATAGATCGTGTCGAGCGATTTCGGAAACGACGACGTCAGACGCCAGTTGATCTTGGTATTCTGCTGTGCAATGGCGGGCGCAGCCAGAGCTGCAGTGGCAGCTCCCGCAAGCGCACCTTTTTTCATAAAGGAACGGCGATCCATCTATATCCTCCCAGATATGAACGCTGCCCGCAGCTTTGAATTCCCCTCGTTGCTGTTCAGGCATCACAGCAAAGTAAGCACGGTTACCGCCCGGCTGACAAGCACCCGCGCCAAGAATTAATCACGGAAAAACCGGCCTTTCCGGGAATTTTCCGAAACTCTGCTTCGCATTTTATTTGCAACTGAAATATCCCGGCACCGCCTTATACTTTAGGCGCATACAGGATCGTCAGAACGCAAAACGCGTGCTTGACTTGGCCAGCCGGCAGTCGCACAAATTTCGAAGATTCGTCCCGGAGCCACCATGCCAAAACCAATTATCGCCGTACCCGCCGACATAAGGCATTTCACCGGGGCCGACTGGCACGCCGCGCAGAACCAGTATGTTTCCGCCGCATTGAAAGTGGCTGGTGTCATGTCCTTCATCATCCCGGCCTTCGAGGACGGAAACGAGGTTGACGCCATTCTCGACCGGGTGGACGGCCTGCTCGTGTCCGGCTCCGCCACCAATGTGCACCCTTCCCTTTACGGAAAAGAAGCGCAGGAGAGCGACGGCCCGTTCGATCAGGCTCGCGACGCCACCAGCCTGCCGCTCATCCGCCGCGCCATCGAGCGCGGTATTCCGATGCTGGCCATCTGCCGCGGCATTCAGGAACTGAACGTCGCACTGGGCGGTACGCTTGCTTCGGAAATTCAGGAGCAGCCCGGCATATGGGACCACCGCAAGCCGGAACATGACGACCGCGACGTGGCCTTCGCCATCCGCCAGCCGGTACATGTGCGCGAAGGCTCCTGCATTGCGCAGCATCTTGGCATATCAGGCGAAATCCAGATCAATTCGCTGCACCGGCAGGCGATTGCCGAGACCGCACCACGCCTGCAGGTGGAAGCAACGGCGGCGGACGGCACGATCGAGGCCGTTTCCGTCATCGACGCCAAGGGCTTCGCCGTTGGTGTGCAGTGGCATCCGGAATATTGGGCCGAGACAGACGCACCCTCACGGGCATTGTTCGAGGCCTTCGGCAAGGCCGTCCACGACTATCGAAACAGCAAGGTCTGAACCGCCGCTGATCCCCTCGGCCCACAAGAACACAAAAAAGGGGCAAGCCTGAAGGCCTGCCCCAAGTCTGGGAGGAGGATTTAGCGCTTTGCGCGTTTCTTCTGCCGGTAGACGTCAGCAACGACCGCGGCCACGATGATGAGGCCTTTGACGATTTCCTGGTAATAGGCATCCACCCTGAGGAAGGTGAAGCCCGACGTCATGACACCGAGAATGATGGTGCCGATCACCGTTCCGGTGATGCGCCCGGCACCGCCGGCGAGCGACGTGCCGCCGATAACGGCCGCGGCGATGGCATCAAGTTCATACATCACGCCCATGCCGGCCTGCGCCGTCTGCGCGCGGGCAGCGGTAACGACGCCGGCGAGACCGGCCAGCATGCCGGCAATCGCATAGACCTTGATCAGATGCGCCTCGATATTGATACCGGAGACGCGGGCCGCCTGCTGGTTGGCGCCGATGGCATAGGTGAACTTGCCGTAGCGCGTATAACGCAGCGCCACATGGAAAATGACGGCGACGACGAGGAAAACCACGACCGGCCAGATACCCGTGCCGATGAAGTTGAAACCGTCGGTGAGCCCCGAGATCGGCTGGCCCTTCGTATACCATTTGGAAAGACCGCGCGCCGTCACCATCATGCCGAGTGTTGCGATGAAGGGCGGAATTTTGGTACGCGCGATGAGCTGTCCGTTGATGAAACCCGCCAGGGTACCGGCCAATATGCCGACCGCGAGCGGTATGAAGAAAGGCAGATCGGTCAGCCCCGGATAGAGAGCTCGCGGCCATGTGGAGGATTGCGCCACGCTGGCGGACAACATCGCCGTCAGGCCTACGACGGAGCCGGAGGAGAGATCGATACCGCCGGTGATGATGACCTGGGTCACGCCAACCGCGATGATGCCGATGACAGAAACCTGCAGGATCATGATCGTCAGGCGCTGCTGGTTCATGAGGAAGCTCTGGCCGATGAAAATCCAGCCGAGAATTTCATAAACCAGCGCAATGCCGATCAGCACGAAAAATATATTGGCCTCGGGCGGGATGCGCCGGTGCGGCTTGCGTCCGGATTTTGCATCCAACTCCGTGTTGGCGGCGGCGTTCGTATTCATAATCGTTCCTCCTCGAGAAATCCCGGCGCGCCTCACCGCGATGCGAGATCCATCACTTTCACCTGCGTGGCTTCACTTCTATCAAGGAAGCCCGTCACCCGACCTTCATGCATGACCATGACACGGTCGCTCATACCCAGAACCTCCGGCATTTCGGAGGAAATCATTATGACGGCGACGCCCTGGCGCGCCATCTCGCAAACCAGCTTGTGAATTTCGGCCTTCGCCCCGACATCGATGCCGCGCGTCGGCTCATCCAGAATGAGAATGCGCGGTTTGGTCAGCATCCAACGACCGATCAGAACCTTTTGCTGGTTGCCGCCGGACAGGTTTTCGATACGTTCGTAAAGATGCGGCGTCTTAACCCGGAGCTTGCGGCACATCTCCTCGCAGGCTTCCGAAAGCGCGTTTTCCTGCACGAAACCATTGGCGACATATTTGTCCTGCAGGACGGCGATCTGCATGTTCTCAAGAATATTGAGGATCAGCAGGCACCCCGTATCCTTGCGGTCCTCCGTCAGAAACGCCATGCGGTGACTGATAGCCTTCGTCGGGCTGTCGATCGAAACCGGCTTGCCGTTGATCGTTATCGTCCCTGAGGAAGCGGGCGTCACACCGAACACGGTTTCCGCCACATTGGAGCGGCCCGAGCCGACAAGACCTGCAACGCCGAGAATTTCACCGGCGCGGACATCAAAGGAGACGTCATGGAACACGCCATCAAGGTTCAGGTTCTTGACCGACAGAACGACGTCGCCGATCGGAACCTCTTCCTTGGGGAACATCTGGGTGATTTCCCGGCCCACCATCATGCGGATGATGTCGTCACGCGTCACATCGGTGGAAGCGTGAGTGCCGATATATTTGCCGTCGCGGAAAACCGAGAACTCGTCGGCGATCTCGAACAGCTCGTTCATCTTATGGGTGATGTAGACGATGCCGATGCCGCGCTCCCTAAGATCACGAATGATGCGGAAGAGATGCTCGACCTCGCGCTCCGTCAGCGCAGATGTCGGCTCGTCCATGATGAGAACGTCGGAATCGTAGGAAACCGCCTTGGCGATCTCAACCATCTGACGGCTTGCCACCGAAAGCTCACCAACACGGGTTTCCGGATCGAGATCAATACCCAGCCTCTCAAGCAGGGTCTGGGTGCGGCGATACATTTCGCCGTGATCAATGAAGCCCAGCCGGTTTTTCGGCTCGCGGCGGATCCAGATGTTTTCCGCAACCGTCATGTAAGCCATCAGGTTCAGTTCCTGATGGATCATGGCGATGCCGTTCTCCAGCGCATCGAGCGGGGAATCGAGACGGATCGGCGCGCCTTTCAGGCGAATTTCGCCGTTGTCCGGCTGGTAGATGCCGGCGAGAATCTTCATCAGCGTCGATTTGCCGGCGCCATTCTCGCCCATCAGCGCATGCACGGTGCCGCGCTTGAGGTGGAATTGCACATCATCGAGCGCCACGACGCCGGGAAATTCCTTGCGTACGCCATCCGCTGCGAGAAGAAACTCCGCATTCGGCACGGCTCCGCTGGCGCGCACGGCGGCCATTGTCGATGGACTGACAACCATCTCACCCTCCACAATAGACAAAAATGACCGGAGATAGGGTTTTGCCAGAGGGCGCACCCTTGCCTCCGGGGAGGCTTACAGCGCCGTGCCGATCACGACACAAGGGCGCTGTAACACTTTGAATTCACTGAAATCCCATCGCAATCCGCTCACACACCGAAGCTTGCTCCCCAGTGCTGACGGGAACCGGCATCTGCCTCCGGGATCACCTGAAACAGGCGCAGATGCCGGAAGGGGCCGTTAGTTCTTGGCCACGTAGTCCTTGACGTTTTCAGGCGTGACGAGCTGGAAAGGAATGTAGACCTTCTTCTCGACCTTGTCGCCCTTGACGAGCTTCAGCGCAGCATCGAGAGCACCCTTGCCCTGCCCCGCCGCATCCTGAAAGACCGTGACGTCGAGATCGCCCGCCTGCATGGCCGCGAGCGCATCCTGCGTGGCGTCAACACCGGCGACGACATAGCCTTTCATATCCTTGCCCGCGGCCTTCAGCGCCTGGAGAGCACCAATCGCCATTTCATCGTTGTTGGCGATGACGGCGTTGAACTCGATGCCGCTGGAGAGCCAGTTGGTCACGAGGTCGGAACCCTGCGTACGCTGCCAGTTCGCGGTCTGCTCTTCAACCACGGAAATGCCCTTGCACTCGTCGGTCTTCAAAACATCTTTCGCAGACTGTGTGCGCATGCGCGCAGCCTGGTTGGAAAGCTCGCCCATCATGATGACCGCATTGCCCTTGCCACCGAGAAGGCGGCAAACCTCTTTGGCCTCAAGCGTGCCGGCAACCGTTTCGTCGGAGGCGACGAATGCCTGGCCATCAGGCAGGCTGTCGACGTTCACCGGCTGGCGGTTGACGTAAACAAGCGGAATTTTGGCATCGGCGGCAAGCTTCGACATGGCCGCCGTCGCATCCGTGTCAACCGGGTTGACGATGATCGCATCGACCTTGGACGCGATGAAATTCTGAATCTGGCTCTGCTGCTTGGCGACGTCGTTCTGCGCGTCCTCAACCTGCAGGGTGACGCCCTTCAGTTCCTTGGAATAATCCTGCATGCCGTTGCGCAGCACTGTCAGGAAGTTGTCGTCGAACAACGCCATCGAGACACCGACTGTCTCCGCATGTGCCGCTGTGCCGAGAAGCGCAGACATGGCTGCGCCGATGATAAATTTCCTCATTGTTTTTCTCCTCCATGGCGTCCGGCGCCGCCTCTCCCAGCCGGAGGCGAACCCGAAAGCCCGCCGCAACCTCCTCACGTCCAGAAAACGGAATAATGAAACCGATTTTCTGTCTGTTCGATATATTTATTCCATTTTTGGTTCGAACGTCAATGCTTTCTTCGCAGCCCTGCTGTGGAGCGGCGCACAAGACTGTGATGATTGGACATTCAAGAGCACGCACGTTCCAGACCGGATTGCCGATGAAGGTGCCAAAGCTCTGTTCGCCCCATTCCCGGTCTTTGGGCGAGGAACCATAAGCCGTTGAAATTACGGCTTGCGGTTCGGAATTGGGATTAACTCGGCTGAGATGGAAGATTTATTCCAAACCGCAATCCGCCGGCCCTCTTTTCAGAAGGCCGGCGGCGCATCGGATTTCTTCACCTTGGAACGTTCATGCGATTCACCATGCCGCCTGTGGAAATCTGGCGGCAGACGGACGGCGGCAAATGGAAGTGCGTAGCGCCTTACGGGTGGGAGCCAGGCATGACATCGGCGGGAATCGGGCAGACATATTTGCTGCCTTCGGTCTTTTCCTGCCACTCCCTCTTGGCGTTGGCGAGCAGTTCCGGCGAGATCATCAGCGCAAGGCCTGTCGACGCCATTGCCTTGGCAGCATGCGCCATGGCCTTGTGTGCGGCAGAGCTTTTGCCCTGCGCCACCACCTGCCAGGTATGCGGATTGGTGCCGACCGCCCAGGCCGGCGTCCAGCACTGCGCGGTTGGCGTCACCCAGCTGACGTCACCGACATCGGTGGAACCCGCCCGGAAATGCGATTGTCCCTCGAAATCCCGCAGGCCGAGATGCAGGGGCGTCGAACCATCGATCTTCCGGTTGGAAAAAACATCGCCCTTTATCTGGTAGAGCCGGATGCTGCTTTTGATCGCCTCGTCGGTGAAAGTATCCTGAATGCGTTTGGCGAAAGCGATATCCGCCTCGTCGAAGGCGATAGGGCCAAGCGCCACCATGTTTTCATGCATCGCCGTTTCCAGCGTGATGTTGGGAAGGAGATTGGTGGAAGCGGTATCGAAGACGATCTCCACCTCGGTTTCGGTCATCATCGCCGCGCCGCGCGCGACCTTGTCCACCCGCGCGGCAAGATCGAGCGCCTGGCGCATTTCCGGGGCGCGGATCAGGTAAAGTACTTCGGCCTTCGCCTGCACCACATTCGCCGCCTTGCCGCCGGTATCGGTGATCGCATAATGCACCCGGCAATCCTGCGGCATATGTTCGCGCAGGAAGTTGACACCGACATTCATGAGTTCGACGGCATCGAGCGCCGAACGCCCGAGATGGGCGGCGTTGGAGGCGTGGGCTGCAACACCCTTGAAACGGTAGAAATATTCCAGCACGGCAAGATTATTGGTTGAGCGTACGCCGTTGAACGGTGCCGGATGCCAGGTCAGCGCCGCGTCGACATCATCGAACAGGCCGGCGCGCACCATGAAGGTCTTGCCGGAACCACCTTCTTCGCCGGGGCAACCGTAATAACGCACTGTGCCGGGAAGATGATTGGCATTCAGATGCCGGGCGAGAGCAATAGCGGCCATCAATGAGCCGACGCCAAGCAGGTTGTGGCCGCAGCCATGGCCGGTGGCGCCTGCCTCGCGCGGCTGCACCTGCGCCACATCGGCCAACTGACTCATGCCGGCCAGCGCATCGAATTCGCCGAGGAAGGCGATGACCGGCTTGCCGCTGCCGAATTCGCCGATGAAGGCCGTTTCCATGCCTGCCACGCCGCGGCGAACCGCAAAGCCATTTTCCTCAAGCGCTGCAGCCAGAACGCCGGCAGATTGCCGTTCTTCGAATTTCAGCTCAGCAAAATCCCAGATACTGTCGCTCAGGGTGGTGAAATCGGGCTTCATCGCCTCGACTTCGGCGGCAATCGACATCACGGCATCACGGTTCATGGCTTGTCCTCGCATTTCCGCCCTTTGCGGGCACGCGCAAGCGCTTCGGCGGAAACTCCGCCAAATCCTTACGCTCTATGATGGAAAGACCGCGCCAGAGTCCGCCTCCGGCGCGGTCATAGTAGATCAGTTGTCGACCGAGACTTCCCAGAGACGGGCGTTCGACTGCCAGACCGGCTGGCCCTTCAGCTTTTTCGTCGCGCCCCAGACATCGACCATGTCGTAAAGGAAGATGCCCGGCATTTCCCTCAGCATCAGTTCGTGAAATTCGTCGAAAATCTTCTGGCGCTTCGTCTGGTCAGCCTCGACATAGGCCGCCTTCATCAGTTCGATCGCCTTCGGATCATCCCACATCAGGGAGGCGTTCTTGTCCTTGTTGCCGACATAGAAGGCATACATCAGCGCCGGGTCGAGACGCGGGGCGACCGACTGCGAGATCACCTGATAATTGCCGGAACGGCGGCGATCCACCTGCGTCGCATAATCCAGCACCTCGATCTGCACGTTGAGACCCGCCTGCTGCATCATGGCCTGCGCCATGACGGCAGCCGGGAAGCTCGGCACGTTGCCGCGCTTGTTGGCGATGATGGAGATCGGCTCGCCCTTGTAACCGGCGGCGGCCAGCTCCTTCTTGGCCGCTTCGATGTCATAGGCCGGACGCTTCTTCTGGGCCTCGTCGTAATAGACCGAATCCTGCGAGACCATCGAACCGTTGGCTTCACCCGTACCGTTCGATGCAGCCGCGACCAGTTCGTCGAGATCGAGCGCCATCGCCATGGCGCGGCGCACACCGGGATTGCTCAGCACCTTGTCGCGGGTCTGGATGTAGAACAGGTTCTTGCCGTTGTTGCGGGAGACGATGAGCTGCATCTTCTCATTGGTCTTGAACTCGGGAATGAGATCGGGAGAAATCTCGGCAGTATCTAGCACGCCGGATTCAAGCCCGGCCTTCACGGTCGAGGCATCGGGAATGACCATGAACTTGATGCCATCGGCGAGCGGCCGCTTGGAGCCAACCATGCCATCCGGCTTACCGTCATTTGCCGGCGAAACATAATCGGCAATTTTGGCAAGACGGATATATTCGCCCTTCTTCCACTCGTCCCACTGGAACGGCCCGGTGCCGATCGGCTTGGCGAAGCTGCCATCGGCAGCAACCGATTCCGGCGAGATCATGCCGGTATAACCGCATTCCGGCCGCGACATGAGGCCGAGGAAGACGGCCGAGGGTTTTTCGAGGGTGATCTCGACCGTGGATGCATCCGTGGCCTTGACGCCGGTGACGTGTGCGGCTCCGCCTTCCGCGAAATCGTTGAGGCAGGTCCATTTAGTTTCCGGCTTCAGATAACGTGTCCAGTTCCAGACGACATCCTCTGCGGTGAGCGGCTTGCCATTGTGGAATTTCACGTCCTTGCGAAGCTTGAAAGTATAGATCAGGCCGTCAGAAGAGACATCGACGGTTTCGGCGAGAAGCGGCTTCACCTCGCCGGCATTGTTATAACCGACAAGGCCTTCGACGATGTGCAGGATAACCCCGTCCGTATTGCCGTCGCGGTTCACACCCGGATTGTTGCTGCGCAGATCGGAGCTTTGCGCGATGGTGATATCGCGGGCCGCCGCGATATTGGCGGTCACGAGCAGGGCAACGCCTGCAAGAAGAAGTTTTTTCACTGTTCTACCCTCTTTGTTGTCATTGATTGTGAGTGATTAAAACCCGTCCCAGCAGGCCTGTGCCAGCCGGCCGATCGTTTCGAGCGCGATGGTGTATCCCGGCGTGCCGTCCGGCAGGGTGTGCGGCACTTCATCGGTATAGGCGGTGATGATGAAAGACGGCGCGCCGTTCCTGTAGACGATGCCGGCATCCATGCGGCCGCGCTTGCCGCGTCCGCTCTTACTCGCCACCATGGCCTCGAAAGGCAGACGGGAGCGGATTCCGTAACGCAAAATCTGGTTCTTCAGCGTCTGCATGGCCCACTCGCACAATTGCGGGCTGCAACCGAGTTTTGCCTGTGCCTCGGGCGAGGATTGCGCATCGAGAATAGTCTGAAGCAGCAGCACCTGATCCGCCGCGGACGTGGTGGTGACGGTCTTCAGCGGATGATCGGCCGCCAGCGCCAGCGGCGGAATGAGGAAACGATGATGGGTATTGGCCATGCCGAGTGATTTGCAATAACCATCCACCTCTTCCAGCGTCAGCCTCTCCAGCACCATCTTGGTGCAGACATTGTCGCTCAGCACCATCATGCCGGCGAGCGCATCGCGCAGGGAAATGACAATGCCCGGCGTCAGATAGCGGAACATGCCGCTCGCCACTTCTTCCGCCAGCCTCTTTTCATAGGTGACGGGCTGGTCGAGATCGATCCGCCCTTCGCTGGCGGCCTTGAGCACGGCCATCATGATCGACGTCTTGCGGGTGCTGCCCGATGGCGTCTCCTCGTTTTCTCCCCGTCCGATCTCTTCGCCGGTCAGGAGATTGCGCACCATGAAACGTGTCACGAAAGGCTGTGCATCACAGATAGCATTCAGTTGGGCAGCCACAGTCATTGTCATCTTCCTGTTAAACTTCATCTTCCAGACGCCATTTCAGTGTCACACCGCCCTTTTCATTCTGGTCGAGGGCGGGAATGGCCGAGAGCAGCCGGCGCGTATAGGCCTCTCTCGGGCTGTCGAAAATCGTATCGCGGTCGCCCTCTTCGATGATGCGACCGTCCTGCATGACGACGACACGGTCGGCCACCTGCTCGACCACACCGAGATCGTGGCTGATGAACAGGCAGGAAAAACCGTAACGTTTCTGCAGATCGGAAAAGAGATCGAGCACCTGCGCCCGCACCGTCACGTCAAGGGCGGAGACAGGTTCGTCAGCGATCAGGAAACGCGGACGGCGGGCAATGGCGCGTGCAATCGCCACACGCTGGCGCTGGCCGCCGGAAAGCTCGTGCGGGTAACGGGTGGCATAATCAGCGCCAAGTCCCACCTCTTCCAGCGTTTCCAGCGCGCGTTTGCGCTTGGCGGCCTGGTCGAGACCGGGCACGAGGCGCAGAGCCTCCTCCACGAGCGCCTGAATGGTCATGCGCGGATCGAGAGAGGAATAGGGATCTTGAAACACCATCTGGCAATTCAGACGGTAGTCTTTCCAGTCCTCGTTGCGCTCCCGGCCCTGAAAGCGGATTTGCCCTTCGCTTTCCTTGACGAGACCGGCGATGGTGCGGCCAAGCGTGGTCTTGCCAGAACCGGAGCCACCGACCAGCGCCACGACCTCGCCTTCATGAATATCGATGCTGACGCCATGCAGCGCCCGCTTCGATTTGGCTTTCTTGAGCAGCGACTTGCGACCGGCATAATCAACGACGATATTCCGGGCCGAAACCATCGGCGCCTTGCTCGTGTCGACGGCGCGCGGCTCGCCACGAAATGGCAGGGAGGAAAGCAGCTTTTTCGTATAGGGGTGCTGCGGCGCATCCAGCAGGTCCTCGGTGCGGCCCTGCTCGACGATCGCGCCTTTTTCCATCACCACGATGCGGCTGGTATAACGCGCCACCATGGGCAGGTCGTGGCTGATGAGGAGAACGGCAGTGCCTTCCGCCCGCGTCAGCTCGACCATCAGTTCCATGACATCGCGCTGGATGACCGCATCAAGCGCCGTCGTCGGTTCATCGGCGATCAGCAAAGCGGGTTTCAACAGCATGACCGAGGCCAGCATGATGCGCTGGCGCATGCCGCCGGAAAACTCGTGCGGATAGGCCGCCAGCGCACCTTCGGGGTCGCGGATGCCCACCCGTCGCAGCATGTCGAGAATTTTCTCGCGACGCTCTTCGGGCGACAACTTCGTGTGAAGGATCAGCCCCTCCTCCAGCTGCCGGCCAATCGTCATCGATGGGTTGAGGGAGGTCATCGGCTCCTGAAACACCACGCCGATCTCCGCGCCGCGGAGACGCCGAAGCTCCTTCACCGGCAAGGACATGACATCCTGCCCCTTGTAGATGATCGACCCGCCGGTGACGGCGATGGCCGGCGGCAAAAGCGAGATAAGCGCGCGGGTTGCGAGCGTCTTTCCCGAGCCGCTTTCGCCGACGATGCCGAAGATTTCGCCCGCGGCAATATCGAATGAGACATCCTTGACGACTGGGTGGCCGGTTCTGGCGACCTCCAGCGAAAGGCCGCGAACGGTGAGAAGCGTACTATCAGTCATTTGAGACCTCTCATGCGCGGGTCAAGCCTGTCGCGAAGGGCGTCGCCCAGAAGATTGATGCCAAGCAGCGTCAGCGCGATGCAGAGACCGGGGAAAAGCCCGAGCCACACGGCCTGCTGGATGAAGGGCCGGCCGGCGGCCAGCATGTTGCCCCAGGTCGGAGCCGGCGGCGGCACACCAAGACCGAGGAAGGACAGCGCGCTTTCCGACAGGATGGCCCAGCCGAACATGGAGGTGGCAAGAACCGTGATCGGCGCAATGCAATTGGGCAGGATGTGGCGGAACATGGTGTAAATCTCGCCATTGCCCATTACCAGCGACGCCTCGATGAATTCCCGCTCACGCAGAGAAAGCACGGCACCGCGCACCACGCGGGCCATGGATGGCGTATAGGCGATGCCGAGTGCGAAGATGATGCCATACTGATTAGCGCCGAAAACCGCGAGCAGCCCGAGTGCGAGTAGAATACCCGGAAAGGCCAGGAGCGCATTGTTGATGGCCATGATAACGCCATCCACCCAGCCGCGTGCATAACCGCTGACAAGGCCGATCAGGGTGCCGCAGATCGTTGCGAAGCTGACCGTCAGAAAGCCGATCCAGACACTGGCGCGCGCGCCGACCATCAGACGGCTGAGAACATCGCGCCCGAATTCGTCGGTGCCGAGAAGATGGCTCGGACCGGGTGCAGCCAGACGCGAAGCGAAGCCGAGCTTCATCGGGTCATAGGGCGTCCAGAACAGGCCGGTCACGGCAGTGATGAGCAGGAGGGCGATGAGAAAGCCGCCGATAAGCCCGTTAAGTGTGAACTTTTTCATTCGGCAACCACACGCGGATCGAAGAGGGGATAAAGAAGGTCGACGAACAGGTTGACCAGCACATAGGACAGCGAGACGAACAACAGGCAGCCCTGTATGACCGGATAGTCGCGGGCAAAAATACTGTCGACCATCAGCCGTCCGAGGCCGGGAATGGTGAACACCGTCTCGATGACGGCGATGCCGCCAAGAAGATTGCCGAGAATGAGGCCGATCATCGTCCAGGTCGGGCCGAAGGCGTTCTTGAACGCGTGCCGCCAGAGAACCGCACTTTCCGAAAGCCCCTTGGCGCGGGCATGGGTGATGTAATCCAGCCGCAGCACTTCCAGCGTCGAGGCACGCGCCATGCGGATCAGAACACCCATTTCATGGATCACCAGCGTCATGACAGGCAGGACCAGATAAAGCATGCCGCCGACCAGATTGTCGCCGATCGACACATATCCCAGCACCGGCAGCCAGCCGAGCTTGAGGCCGAAAAACAGAAGAAGCAGAAGGCCCAGCCAGAATGTCGGGATGGACAGCAGCAGGGTTGCCGTTCCAACAAGGGCAAGATCGGTCAGGCTGTTCTGCTTCCAGGCGGCGATCACGCCCGCCGGAACCGCAATCAGGCTGGCGAGCAGCACGGCGACCACGACGATCTCGGCGCTGACGAGGAAGCGCGACACGACCAACGGCAGCACCGGCTCGTCATTGACGATGGAGCGGCCAAAATCGCCCTGCACCACATTGCCGGCCCAGATGAGGAACTGTTGCGGCATGGACTTGTCGAGGCCGAGTTCGGTCCTCATCGCTTCGATCTGTTCCGGTTGCGCCATGTCACCCAGCATCAGGGCAGCCGGATCACCCGGAATAAAGCGGATGAGCGCGAAGACCGTGATCGACACGAATGCGATCGTCGGCAGCGCCATCAAAAGACGGCTCAGTATGAATCTTATCATCGGTTCCCCACGATTGATGGCGGGGAATGGTATCCCGCCTCTATCGGTTTCGTTGCTGGCGACTATGACGGATTGATAAATAAGGCGCAATATTATGCATAAATGTCATATATCTATGCAGAATGACGGCGCGTTTGATCCTGATGAGGACAATGAGATTTTCCGCCCAAAATCCCGTTTTCAGTCGATTTTTTGCGAAAGCTGGATTTCCCGCTTCAAGGCATCACTCAGCGCCTGCGCAGCGATGGACAAAGGTGCGCCGGAAGCGCGGGCAAGACCGAACTCCTGCGTCGCCTGGGGAACGAATGGTCGGGCAACAACGGGAAGATGCCGGTAGAGGTTAGCATAAAAACTGCTGATGATCGTTACTCCCAACCCATGCGCCACATAGGCGCAGGCGGAACTGTTGGTGTGGGTCTCGATCTTCACCATCGGCTTGACGCCGGCCTTTTTGAAAACCTGATCGAGCGCCATGCGGTTCGGCCGCTGGCGGCCGATCAGAATGAGCGGAACATTGCGCAGGTCCTTGACTGTGATTTCGTCAAGCTTGGCCAGCGGATGATCCTCACGGACCACACAGACGCTTTTGCCGGTCGCGACACGCTCAACATCGATGCCCGGGCCAATCTCGCCCTCCATCCGCAGGAAACCAAGATCGATCACCCGCTCGCCAACGAGCTTGTTGATGGCGGTCGTCGTTTCGAAAAAGGTCTCAATACGGACGCCGGGAAAATCCCTGACATAATCGATCAGCATGGCGGGCGCGAAATTTTCCCACATGCTGCTTGGCAGGCCGATGCGGACGATTTCCGGGCCAGCCGCACCATTGCGCAGATCCTCGGCGTGGCCGGACATGCGATCGACCGCAAGCAGCACATTCTCCGCATCCCGCGCAAGAAGCACCGCCTCCGGTGTCGGGATCAGCCGCCCCTTGTCACGGGCAAACAGCGTCAGCGACAGGTCCGCCTCGAGCTGCGCCAGAAGCCGGCTGATACCGGACTGGCTGAGCCCCATGGCCTTGGCAGTGGCGATGGTCGAGCCGGTGGACAGAAGCGTGCGCAGGACTTCGAGCTGCTTGATATTCATGAGGCCAGCACCATGGATGAAAAGACGAGCCGGTTTCGGTTCAGACCTTTTGCCGCCGATAAGCCTTCATGTCACCGGTTTTTTTAGCATTGTCATGCGGTCCGCTCGGTCGCCGGTTACAATTCCACCTCATAGACCCTGTCGTGGGTGGCGACGCGGGCCTCTCCTGATGGGGTCACCCAGCCCCGGAACATGCCGGGCGTATTATAGGGTGCGGCAATGCTGCCTTCGGCATCGATGGCGACAAGACCCGCACCGATATCGTAGGGCGCCAGATCCTTGTGGACGAGGTTGCCGGCGGCGGTTTCCAGATCCTGCCCGAGATAGGCGACACGGGACGCGATCTCATGGCCGACGACGTAACGGATGAAAAATTCACCCTTGCCGGTGCCGGAAACGGCGCAGGCGCCGTCGCGTGCATAGGTGCCCGCCCCGATCACAGGGCTGTCACCCACCCGGCCGTCAGGCTTGTTGGTGTAGCCGCCGGTGGATGTCGCGGCTGCGAGATGCCCAGCAGCATCGAGTGCCACGGCACCGACGGTTCCGTGTTTTTCGTTTTCCGTCGCTTCCGTACCTGCCGTGGCATGGGCCTTCATGGCCGCCAGCGCCTCGACACGCTTTTGCGTGGTGAAGTAGGATTGAGGCTCCGTGGCAAGCCCTCTCTCCTTCGCAAACCGGTCAGCCGCTTCACCGGTGAGATAGACTGCGCGTTCATCCTCCATCAGCGCCCGGGCCGCCTTCACCGGGTTGCGGATGGCGCGAGAGGCGCTGATTGCGCCTGCCGCAAGGGTCTTGCCATCCATGATCGACGCGTCGAGTTCGTGAATGCCATTCTCGTTGAGCGCCGCCCCATGGCCTGCGTTGAAATGCGGGCTGTCCTCCATAACGACGACTGCCGCCTCAACCGCTTCCAGCGCAGTTCCGCCAGCCTTGAGTACACCATAACCGGCGCGCAGTGCCGCCGCCAGATCGTGGCGCGCCGCTTCCCATTCCTCCGGAGTCATGCTGTCTTCCGGCATAACCCCGCAACCACCGTGAATGGCCAGTGCGATCTTCGTCATATCCTCACTCCACTGTTGCCCCGCCGCAGGCAGGGCCTCTTACCATCAATGAAAGGCGATATCGCCGATAACACGCACGCGGACCCTGCGAGCGCCGCCAGGCAGATAGGCGATGGGAATATCCTCCACCTCAAGCGTCTTGAGGCTCGCGCGCTCCGCTCCCGAAGCGACCGCTGCGTTCTGCGCTTCGGTCTCGGCTTTCGCAAGGGCCTCGTCGCGGCTCAACCCGGAAAAGACCTGATCCACCTCACCGGACACCTGCGCCATCGCTGCGCCAAGCGCATTGGCAACGCCTGCATTTTCCACACGCAGCACCTCGGATGCGCCCGGCACCTGCTCCGGTATCAGGAATGCGCCGCCGCCGACCGCAACCAGCGGCACGTCTTCGGCTGATGTCTTCATCTGGTCGAAACTGTCGGCCACCATGTCGCGGATACGGCCGAGCGTCGCCTGCACGAATGCCGCATCGAGGCCCTTCACACGATCCCTGTCGCCCATCTCGATCAGGCCAGCCGCAACGGCGATATCCGATGCCGTCAGTGTCTCACCGCCGAAAACGCGGGCTTCGGTCAGGATGCGATACCCAACCGAGCGCGGGCCGATCTTGCCTGTCTGCGGGTCGACAATGGTGCCACCGCCCAGTGCTATAGGTAGAAGATCGGGCATGCGGAACAGGGTGCGGACCCCGCCAATATGGACGATATTATTTGCCTCACGCGGAAAACCACCGACAAGGCAACCAATATCGGAGGTAGTGCCGCCGACATCCACCACCATGGCATCGGAAAGCCCGGTGAGAAAAGCGGCACCACGCATCGAATTGGTCGGGCCGGAAGCGAAGCTGTGCACGGGGTTTGCGGCAGCTACATCCGCAAGCGCCACGGTGCCGTCATTCTGTGTAAGATAGAACGGCGCCTTTACACCTGCTTCGCGCAGCGCATCCGAAAATGCCTGTACCGTGGTCCTGCCAAGCGTCTGCAAGGCGGCATTCAGAAGTGCGACGTTTTCGCGCTCCAGAAGCCCGATACGGCCCAGCGTGTGGGAAAGCGTGATGCGTGCATCGGGGATCACCGAACGGACAATCTCCGCCGCCCTCACCTCGCACTCCGTGGTCAGCGGCGAAAAGGTTGCCGAAATGGCGATCGAGGTAATGCCTGCATCGCGGATTTTCATTGCCGCTTCACGGATTTCATCCGGGATCATCGGCACCAGCGGACTGCCATCGTATTCATGGCCACCATGAACCATGAAGATCAGCGGATCGACGGCCTCGTAGAGATCCTTCGGCCAGTCGCACATGGGCGGCAGTGAAGAACCGGTAGGCAGCGCGATGCGGATGGCCGCAACTCGCCCCAGCCGGGCGCGCTCCACGACAGCATTGGTGAAATGGGTGGTGCCGATCATGACCGCATCGATCGGGCGATCTGCCGCGCCGACATGGCCAGACACGTGAGCGAGGGCCGCCTTCACGCCGGACAGGACATCCTGCGTGGTCGGAACCTTGATCGAGGCAACGATGGCGTCTCCATCGATCAGAACGGCATCCGTATTGGTGCCGCCAACGTCAATACCGATGCGTTTCATGGGAATACCGATCTGAAATCAATGTCATAACCGAAGGCACGCGGGCCAACGGCAGCAATGCCGGCAGGCGTCGTCAAGAGTTCCGGCGCCGGCAGGGCGATAACCGTGACACGCTGGCCATAGCGCACCGATTCCGTGCCGATGGCGCTGCCCGAAACAGTGTCGAGAAGGCAGATCAGGTCCGGCGTCATGGCGACCGGCTGGCCGTCGCGGAAGGCGACCGCCCACTCGTTCTGGAAGGCAAGTTCCATGCGTGAGCCGCGATCGGCGTCGATGCCTTCAATGGTCGTACTGCCGCGCAGAAAGCCACCGGTGGTCTCGCGGGCGACATCCACCACCTTGCCGCGGAACAACTGTTTGCCACCCTCATGGTTGAGAACCGCCTGAACCGGGTCATCATGGCGTGCACGCGCCTCCATCACCGCGCGCCCGAGTTCGGTCGCCTTTGTGACGGTGTAATGAATGCCCCATTCCTTCACTTCCTTGCCGGTGCGCGGCGCCTTGCAGGTGGCGGCGGTGGAACCGACTTCGGTGCAGACCTTGCGCGAGATGCGCTCCATCCATTTCCACGATGCAGCGCGCGTCACGATCACCTCATTGTCTCGCACATCGACCAGAGACAGCGGAAACATCGGCAGGTTGCCGATGGCGAATGAGGTCATCTGCGCTTCGGGATAAGCACGTCCCATGGCATCGGCATTGACGACGGGCCGGTCGAGCATGGCGGCGGCGAGGAAGGACGATAACGCATTCGAGCCGCCGATTTCCACGCTCATGATCGCCCGGAAAGGCTTGCCGAGATAATCTTCCATGACCTCGACCGCGCGGGCAAGATGAACGGGGTCTCCCAGCCGTTCCTGACCAACAAGCGGTGCACCCATCTTGGAGACGACCGCAACCATGTCGTCATCAGCAAGCGCCATGGGGTCCATGACCTTCACCCGCCTGCCTTCGGCATAAAGACGGCGCAGATTGAGCGTCGAGATATAGGGATTGCCTCCACCGCCCGTTCCCAGAATCCAGGCGCCGGTGGCAAGAGGTTCGATATCGTCTTCGGAAAATTCCTGGATCATGCGTCATCCTCGGGCATGCCGCAGCCTTTCCGGCGCAAGCGATGCTCCTTCCCTTTATCGTTCCAAGTCTCATCGGCCCCGCCCTGCGGCGGGACCGCTTTTCATGGGACGGAGATCACTCCGCCTTGCAGTCCCAATGGAAGTTGGAGAAGTTCAGGTCCCAGCTCTGCATGGGAATGAACTCGTAACCCTGAAGGCACTTGTTCGCCGCATAACGGCGGTTCGGCGCAACCGCCCAGACATCCGGTTGAAGATCGGCGATCTTGGTCTGCAGTTCCTTGTAGGTTGCGTTCTGTTCGCTGGTATCGGTCGTGGCACGGACCTTGTCGATCAACCCGTCGATTTCCGCGTTCTGCAGCCATTCCATCGACATCCATGTGCCTGATGCCTTGGAATGATACTGGTTGTAGAACATCGCATCCGGCGACGGGTAGGTCGGCGAGATGTTCACCTGCGTCGATGCGGGCGTCGTATCGGGCTTGGAGGAAAGTTCCACGATGCGGTTCCACGGCTCCGGCTTGATATCGAGCGTGATGCCGATCTGCTCGAGGCTGGACTGCAAAAGCAGCGCCACTTCCGCCTCGAAGGCCAGCGAAGCGACATAGCTGTTGACGAGCGTGATCTTCTGGCCGGCATATTTCGACTTCGCCAGCTCTTCCTTCGCCTTTTCCAGATCGTAGACGCCGGGCTGGATATCGCCGTTATGCGCGTCCTTGAAAGCGTCGGAGAGCGGTCCCTGCATGTCGAAACCGGGATAGATCACTTCCTGGATCGTCTTGTAATCCGTTGCATAGGCAATGGCGCGACGAACGTGAACGTCGTCGGTCGGGTAAACCTTGGTGTTCAGCTTGATGACGAAACCGCCGGCGGTGCGGGTCTGGATGAGCTTGTAACCCTTCATCCGGCCGATGGATTCATAGGTGTCGTTGCCAAGACCGTGCGAGGAAAGGCCAAGTTCACCCTTTTCCGCAAGCGCCTTGACGGTGGCGTCGTCGCTCGTCTGAACGAAGCGCACTTCGTCAATCGGCTTGCCCTTGGTCCAGCCAAGGAAATAGTCCGCATTGCGGGCGATGACCATATCGGCAGAACGGTTGTAGCTGACGAGCTTGTAAGGGCCGGAACCGGCGGAATGTTCGCCCACATAGGCCTCGCCCCATTTGTCTTCGGGCTTGGCACTGGCTTCGATCAGCGTCTTGTTCATCGCCATCATCAGCGGCGTGGCCGCCATGAATGGCGAGAACTGGCGTTCGATCTTCATGACCAGCGTCGCATCGTCAGGCGCGGTGACGTTTTCGGGCTTCAGGACGCCGACGATGAGGTTCGACGGGCCCTTGTTGATGCCGAGCAGGCGCTGGATCGACCAGACGAGATCGGCAGCCTTTACCGCCGTGCCGTCCTGAAACTCCGCATCGTCGCGCAGGTGGAAGGTGTAGGTCAGGCCGTCTTCCGAAACATCCCAGGACTTCGCCAGATGCGGCACGATTTCGCCCTTGGCGTTCACCGTGGTCAGGCCGTCATACATGTTCACGATGGCCATGTAGCCGGTATAGTCAGTCACTTTCGCCGGGTCGAGCGAGCTGAATATCTGCATCGTGTTGACCGCGACCGAAACCTTGTCATCCGCAAAAGCAACGGAAGAAACAAGTGGCAACGCGATTGCCGTGCCGAGCGCAAGCAGGGCAAGGCGGGAAGAAAGTCCTGGCATTTTCATTGTCGTTCTCCTCTTTATTGCGGGTCATTTGCCCCGCTTATGGTTAGGCAGCCTTGCCGACCGGGACGGGCAGCGGTGAGAAAGGAATGTCCGGGTAACCGAAAGCCGCCGGTCCAACGACTTCGAGCGCGCGGGCGCTGCGCAGCAGATCGTGGCAGGGGATCGCGACCACGGCCACGCGCTGGCCGTAACGCAGGACTTCGGTGGTGATCGGGTAACCGGTATCGACATCGAGCAAGACGATCAGATCAGGGACGGTCACTTCCACCTTGCCGTCACGGCGGAACAGCAGGAATTCGTTCTGGATCGCCACGCTCGCCGTCTGGCCCGAGCAATCGTCGAAGCCGGAAAGCTCGACATCGCCCACGGCGAAACCGCCGCGCAGATGGCGTTTCAAATCGGTGATCTTGCCGTTGAAGATGCGCCGTCCGCCTTCAAGCGCGCAGACTGCCGCAATCGGGTCTTCCTGCTGCTTGCGGGCACGGATCACCGCCTCGCCGAGCGCGATCGCCTTGGTGTAGGTTTTCGGAATACCATACTGGTGCACGTAGTGGGCCTGCATCGGCGCGGTCGCCAGCATTGCGCCGCCGCCCTGAGAAACGACGCAGGCGCGGGCCATGCGCTCGTGCCAGACTTCGGAAACAGCGTGGCTGAAGATCACGGCATTGCCGTGCAGGTCGCACATCACCGATGGCGTCGAACTGTGGCCATAGATGGAGAAGGTCGTCATCTGCATCTCTGGGAAAGCCCGGCCCATGCCGTCGCAATCGAGGATCGGCAGGCCACCAAGCGCCGCCGTCACCAGCGGGTTCATGGAGTTCGAGCCGCCGATTTCCTCGCAGACGATGGCGTCTACCGGCGTGCGGATCAGCTCTTCCATGGCGCGCAGGCAACGCAGCCCCTCACGGCCCTCGCGAATGCGCTCCACGCCGACGACGGGGGCGCCAATGCCGCCGATGGACATGCAAAGCGCGTCCGGCTCGATGGCGTCTGTCGCAAGGATCTTCATCTCGTAACCGGCCTTCATGGCCTCGAGTGCAAGTAGCTTGCCCAGATAGGGATTGCCGCCGCCGCCGGTGCCGAGAATGCCCGCACCGATTTCCAGCGCGTCGAGATCTTCCCTCGTCAGCGTACGCAATGCCGCTTCGTCATATTTCAGCTTGCGCGTCTCAGCCATGATTGGCTCCCATTTCTCCAACGACTTTCACATGAATGCGGGTGGCATTGCCGGGCAGATAGGCAAGCGGCATATCCTCGCGCTCGATGACTTCCAGCGTTTCGGCCACTGCGCCAGCCGCAATCGCCTTTTCGCGTGCCTCGGCCTCCGCCTCCGCAAGCGCGCTTTCACGCGTGCGCCCCTCGATCAGCGAGAAGACGCGGTCCGTCTCGCCGCTAATCTGCGCGATCGCTGCACCCACGGCATTCGCCACCGCGAAATTCTCGGGGCGGATGACATCCAGATCACCGATACGGTCAGGCATGAGAATGGAGCCGCCGCCAACGGCGATCACCGGCACCGGTGATGACGAGATGCGGCTGCGCTCCACACAGGACTCGAGCATGTCGTTGATCTTTTTGACTGCGGCATCCACCAGCCGCTTGTCCAGAGTGGAAACCAGAGCCTTCTCGCCCACGTCCGCCTTGCCGGAGGCGACAGCGATATCGGTTGCAGTCAGGGTCGTGCCGCCGAAGCAGAGCGCCTCACGGCGGACGCGGTAACCGACTGATTTCGGGCCAACGGTGAGGCCATGTTCGCCATTGACCACCAGCGAGCCGCCACCGAGACCGATCGAGAACACATCCGGCATGCGGAAATTGGTGCGTACGCCACCAATATCCACCGTCGTGGACGCCTGGCGCGGAAAGCCGTGCGACAGCGAGCCGACATCGGAGGTGGTGCCGCCGACATCCACGACCACGGCATCCTTGAGGCCGGTGAGGAAAGCAGCGCCGCGCATGGAATTCGTCGGGCCGGAGGCGAAGGTGAGCACAGGGAAGCCGCGCACCACATCCGCCGCCATCAGCGTGCCGTCGTTCTGGGTGATGTAGAACGGGCAGGTTATGCCCGCTGCCTTCAGCGCCTCGCCGAAAGCGGCAACGGTGCGGTCCGCAAGCGAAAGAAGGCTGGCATTCATGATCGCAGCACTTTCGCGGGCGAGCAGACCATGCCGTCCGATATCCTTGGACATAACCACCGGGAGGCCGGGGCAGCGCTCCTGCAGGATATCCTTCGCCCGCACTTCCATCGCATCATTGATGCCGCTGAAGACGCAGGTGACGGCCGCGGCCTTCAGGCCCTTTGCGCGGATATCGGCGGCGATGCGGACAATCTCGTCCTCATCGAGGGCTGAGATTTCGCGTCCGTCGAATTCATATCCACCGCGGACCTGATAACCGTGGTTACCAACGATTTCCCGGAGGTCATCCGGCCAGTCGACCATCGGTGGCAGGCCGGCGCCGGACGGCAGGCCGATCCGGATGGCGGCGACCTCGTCCATATGCCGCCGCTCGATCACCGCATTGGTGAAATGCGTGGTGCCTATCATCACGGCACCGATGTGTGCCCTGTCGATGCCCGACGCCTCGATTACCTTTTCAAGGGCTTCGATGACACCTGATGTCACATCCTCGGTGGTGGAGGCTTTCACCCCCGCCAGAACGGTTTTATCCTGTAACACAACGGCATCGGTATTTGTGCCGCCGACGTCAATTCCAACGCGATACACGTCAGGCTCCTCTTTTATCAATCGGTCGTTTTTACGAGGAAGCGCATGCGCTCTTCCTCGGTCACGGTGGGTTTCAGACGCTCTTCCTCGTCGGTGACGACGGGGATCGCCGCGATTAACGCGCGGGTATAGGGATGCTCCGGCTCGGCAAAAACCGCAGACGTCACCCCTTCCTCGACGATCTCGCCGCGCAGCATGATGGCGATGCGCGAGCAGAAATTGCGCATCAGCGACAGGTCGTGCGAGATCATCAGATAGGTCAGGCCAAGCTCCTCCCGCAGCTGCAGCAGGAGGTCGATGACCGTCTTCTGCACCGAAACGTCCAGCGCCGCCGTCGGCTCGTCGAGGATGAGGATTTTCGGCTCGGCCGCCAGCGCACGGGCAATGGCGACGCGCTGCTTCTGTCCGCCGGAAAGCTCATGAGGATATTTGCCGAGATAGGATTGCGGCAGCCGCACCAGCCCCATCAGTTCCTGCATCCGGTTTTCGCGCGCCTGCCCATCCATGCCGATGGATTTCAGCGGTAGGGTAAGCGTCTGCCTGACGGTGCGCTTCGGATTGAGGGAAGTGCCCGGGTTTTGATAGACGATCTGAGTCAGCCGTTTGCCACGCCCCGGAGATGGGGCGTCGATGACGAGATTGCCGGAGGTCGGGCGCGAAAGGCCCATAATCATGCGGGCAACCGAGGTCTTGCCGGAGCCGGATTCACCCGCAAGGCCGAAAATCTCGCCATCCTTCAGTGTTATGTTCACGTCGCGCACGGCGTGGTAACCGTTACGCCTGCCGTAAATCTTGTTCAGCCCTTCGATGGTGACGATCGGCGGGCGCGTGCTTTGCGCCAGATCGGTGACGCGTGGGCCGTAGAGCGGCGGCACCGCATCCAGCAGCGAACGCGTGTAATCCGCAGCGGGAGCATGCAGGATCTGCGTGCAGGGGCCGGTCTCGACGATATCGCCATGGTGCATGACCACGACCCTGTCAGCCACCTTGCGCACGACGCCGAGATTATGGGTGATCATCAACAGCGCCATATTTTCTTCGGCAACCAGCTGGTTGATGAGATTGAGGATTTCATCTTGTGTGGTCACGTCGAGCGCCGTACCGGGCTCATCCGCGATCAGGAGCTTCGGCTGATGCAACAGCGCAAGCCCGATCAGTACGCGTTGGCGCATGCCTCCCGAAAGCTCGGACGGGTAGGCATTCATGACCCGCTCGGTATCGGCAAGCTGCACGCGGCGCAGAACCGCCGCGATGCGAGTACGGCGCTCTGCCTTGGACGAGTTGATGCCGTCACGCTTGTCGGCAAAGCGCATGACATCGTCGAGATGCGTGCCGATCTTGAAGACCGGATTGAAGGACGACAGCGGGTCCTGCATGATCAGCGAAAACGCCGTTCCCTTCAGCGCTTCGCGCTCCCTTCTCGGCATGGCAAGCACATCCCGGCCATCGATGACGACGGCGCCGGACGTGATTGCGGCATTCTTCGGCAGGGTGCCGATGATCGCCTTGGCGGTGACCGACTTGCCAGATCCGGTTTCACCGATCAGCGCCACGCGCTCGCCGGCGGCAACCGTGAAGGCGACATCGCGCAACACCTGCCGCGTGCGGCCATAATTGGTGAAAGTGACGTTGAGGTTTTCGACCTTGAGAAGCGGTTCAGTCATCGCTTTAGCTTTCCACGTCGAACATGTCACGCAGGCCGTCGCCCAGCAGATTGAAACCCAGCGTCACGTAAAGCACTGCCGCTCCGGGGCAGAGGACCTCCCACCAGAAATCCGGCATGAACTGGCGCCCGTCGGCAACCATCGATCCGAGGTCGGGAGTTGGCGGTTTGACGCCGAAACCGAGGAAGCTCAGCGTCGCACCGAAGAGGATGACAAAGGCGGCATCCAGCGTCGTCTTGACCGATATGACCGAGACGCAATTGGGCAGGATTTCGCGAAAGAGAATGTGCAACGGGCCGGCCCCGGCAAGACGCGCGGCCTCGATGTAGTCTTCAGAGGCGATGGACTTCGATACCGAATAGATCAGCCGCGCATGCCAGGTCCACCAAAGCAGCGTGATCGCGATCATGGCGTTCATCAGCGTCGGTTCCAAAAGGTTGGAGACCGCCAGCGCCATGACGAGCGGCGGCATGGCCAGCATCACATTCGTCAGGCCGCTGATGATTTTTTCAGTCCAGCCGCCGAAATAACCGGCCATCAGACCAAGCACCGTGCCGACGGGAACCGAAATGCCGAGCACACCGACAACAAGAAGAAGCGAGACCCTGAGCCCGAAAACGGTACGGGAAAAGATGTCGCGTCCAGCCTTGTCGGTGCCGAACCAGTGCTCCAGATCCGGCGGCATGTGACGCGCCCGGAAATCGACGACAGCGCCGATATGTTTGGGATAGGGTGTGAGCCAGGGCGCAAAGATTGCCAGAACCAGCACCGACAACAGGATCAGCGAACCGATGACCGCCGCCGGATTGCGGCTGAAGCGGTACCACATCATGTAACCAGCGCTTAAACCGCGATCGGTGGGTTCGAGCATTTTCATATCAGCCATCAGCGAGCCTCCTTGCGGCGCAGGCGCGGGTCGATGATCGAGATCAGGACATCAACGATCAGGTTCGCAACGATGAAGAACAGGCCGGCCACCAGCACCACGGCGGTCACGGCATTGAGGTCTTTCTGAAGGATGGAATTCAGTCCGTAGGAGGCAAAGCCGCCCCAGGCGAAGACCATTTCGATCACGAAGGCATTGCCTATCAGCGAGGCGAATTCGAGCCCCATGATCGTCAGCGGCGCGATGGAGGACAGCTTCAAGAGATAACGGAAGATGATGACCCGCTCCGGCACGCCGAAGCTTTGCAGGGTAAGCACGTGATCCTTGCGCTGGTTCTCGATCATCGAGGAACGCGTGATGCGGGTGATCTGGCCGATGCCGGCCATGGAGAGCGCAAAAGCCGGCAGTGCAAGGTGCTTCAGCGCATCCAGCACCACATCGAACCGTCCGACCAGCGTACCGTCGATCAGGAGGAAACCCGTCGGGCCACCCTGCCAGCCGAGCGCATGATCGATCCTGCCGATAATCGGCCAGCCGGAGACAAAGCGGGCGGCCAGCAATTGCAGCGTAATGGCGAAAAGAAAGCTCGGGATTGTCACGCCGGTGAGCGACAGGATGCGGCCGATATGGTCGAGCGGACGGTCGCGGTAATGCGCGGTGATGACACCGAGCGGGATGGCGACGGCAAACATGAAGATAACCGAGACCAGAACCAGCTCGACGGTGGCCGGAACGGTCTGTGCCAGATCCGTCGTGACAGAACGCTGCGACACCAGCGAGAAGCCGAGATCACCGTGCAGGGCATTGCCGATATAGTCGAGATATTGCACGGCCAGCGGCTTATCGAGGCCCATCTCACCGCGCAGCGCATCCACCTGTTCCTGCGTTGCCGCGGGGCCGAGCGCCATGCGGGCGGGATCACCCGGCACCACGCGGGCGAGAACGAAAATCATGATGGACAGGGCGATCATGACCAGCACGAAAGCGCCGAGCCTGTTCAAAATCGCGACCAGCGGATGTTGCTGCATCGGTGGAACGTTCCTTGTGCATCAGTTGCCTGAGCACAAGTTTTCACCACCACCCCTTTTGAACAATCTCTGAAAGGTATAGTTTTTTGAAAGATGAGTATAGGTTTTCAAGCTTAAATACCCTATCGCTTTGTGAATGACACTCCTGCCCCGCACCCGCCTCTGCCGCCGAATCGTCAGCGAAACCGCCGGCGTAATCTTTCTGCGCGCCCCGGCGGGCGCGGGAAAAAGCGTGCTGCTGGAAATGCTCGCAAAGGAACTGGGAACGCAGATATGCCGCACGCACCAGCCGCGAAGCGACGATGCAGCAAATGACTGCCTTCTATGGGACGTGCCGGTTTTCGCACGGGCGGTGCGCATGCCCGCCGCCATTCTGGAAACGGTGCGTTTTATGGTCATTGCCTGCCGCCCGGATCAACGGATAAGCGGACTGGCCCGGCAGATCCTGCATCGCGGTTCGCTTACCATCGGACCGGATGAACTGGCGCTAGGGCAAGATGAGACCGAAAGCCTCCCCCCTCAACAGCGGCGTCTGGTACTGCAGGATTATGCAGGATGGCCGGCCTTTCTGTCGCTTGCCCGGCATCCGGATGAAAAGCTGTGTGCCGACTATCTTCGGGAAAACTACCTGCCGCATCTTTCACCCGCCCAGACGGTTGAGCTTTCATTCTGGCTCGAAAACCCCTCCGCAGAACCCGAGGCGGAATGGACAGAACTGCTGCCGCCCTTCCTGACTGGAACCCCCGAAAATCACCCCACCCTAATACGGCTTCTCACCCTGGCTGCGCGAGAACGTCTCTCCACCTTGCAGGCCGGCAGCGCCGTGGTGGAGGTCGCATCGGCTTTTGAAAAGGCTGGACATGCGCTCCCGGCCATGGCGATGCTGCTCGACCGCGGTTATGAGACCCATGCCGCGCAAATTCTTGAACGCGCCCATGGCCGCGAACTGATCTACCGAAGCAGCGTCGACAGGTTTCGCGAGATCATCATGCGGTTTTCGCAGGACATGATCGCAACGAATGAAACCGTGCTCTTTGCCGTTACCCGCGCATTGCTGAAACAGGGTGAATTGCAGCGCGTGCGCCATCTGCTCGGCAAAAGCCTCGGATCGGATTATCTCGATCCGCTGAAGGTGCTCGCCCGTGGTTCGCGTTTTTCCTTTGCCGCCCGCACCTTCCGGCTGAACCTGATGATTGCCGAAGATCTGACGCCCAATGACGCGGTGATAACGCGTCTCGCCGAGTTCATGGCCGATTATCCCATGGACGATCACGGCAAGTGGGCGGCCTATTACAATGCACTGCTGGAATTTGAAATTCGCCGCCGTAATTTCCGCGAGGCGGAGGCGGCTGCTGCCCGTGCGCTGATCTATCTGCGCAAGATGGGCGGGCAGCCCCTGCTCGAATTCTTCATCCACCTGCACCAGATCGTGTTGCGGCTGATGAGCGGTGATGTGCTTCTGGCGCGTCACGCAGCACAGGAGGCCCGCGCGCGGCTGGAACAGGTGCCGCATGATGCGGTGCAGGAGTTCCGGATGCTGCGACTGGCGGAAGCCTGCCTTGCCTATGAGGCCGGAAAGCCCCGCGATCTCCTGCATTTCGTCGAACATGAATTCGATCATTTTGCTGCGGCCGAGATATGGCCGAGCCTCATGCAGTTCGCCCTGCATTATGCTTCGCAGGTGCTGATCGACCATTTTCCGATGACCGTTCGCCCGGGTTTTCTAGACGGTCTGTGGATTCATCTGTCGGAAGGGCTGCAATTTCATGCGATGATGGAAATCAGGACGGCCATCGCCTATCAGAACGCCAACCGCTGGGCGGATGCCGCTGCAACCCTTTCCGCGATCCGCATGCCGATGGGCCGCAACTGGGTGGAGAGCGCACATGACGACCTCTCCCGGCTGACGCGGCGCGATGAAATCGCCTATGTCATGGCCTGGCTGCGCGATGCGGTGCATCTTTTCACGCCGCGCGCCTATCTCTCCCGCCAGATCGACGCGATGATCGCCAACCCCAAGGTCACCAACCGCGAGAAAGTCGCGCTCAGAATATGGCAGAGCTATGCCGCGCACCAGCGTCGCGACAATGCCGCCGCCCGTGCCCATATTCTGACCGCGCTTGAATCGGCAACCCGCCTTGGCTGCAGCGGCGTCCTGTCGGAAGAGCGCGTCTTCCTATCACCGCTTCTCAACAATCGCCGCATCCGCAGTTTCATCGAAACCTCTTCCGATGTCCGCACCGCGCTGTCGATTTTCGCCGCCTCGGTGAATTCACCGCAGGCACGCGCCCTGCATGGCGGGCTTTCGCAGCGGGAAGCGCAGATGCTGCAACTTCTGGCCAGCGGCATGTCGAACAAGAAGATCGCCCAGACGCTTAACATTTCCGAAGTGACGGTGAAGTTTCACCTCGGCAACCTGTTCCGCAAGCTGGATTGCAAACGCCGCGCGGAGGCGATCCGCGCGGCGAAAGCACTGGGCTGGCTATAAGGTTCAGCGGTTGTTCTTCTTGCGCCATTCGGCAAAAGCCGTCTGGTGTTCTTCCTTGGTGCAGGGGTAAAGCCCGATGATCGTCTGGCCGGCCTTGACCTGCTCCACCACGAAATCTTCGTAAGCCGTCATTTCCACCGCCTCGGTCGCAACTTCGTCGGCAATGCCCGCGGGGATGACGATGACGCAATCCGCGTCACCAACGATGATGTCGCCGGGAAAGACCGGCGCATCGCCGCAGCCTATCGGGCCGTTGATTTCGATCGCCTCGTGTTTGGTCAGGTTGGTGGGGCTGGAAGGACGGGTGTGGTAAGCCGGAATATCCAGCTCGGCTATGGTGGCCGCATCACGGAAACCGCCATCGGAAACGATGCCCGCACCGCCGCGAACCATCAGGCGGGTCACCAGAATATCGCCGGCCGAGGCGGCGCTGGCATCCTTGCGGCTGTCCATGACAAGCACGTGGCCCGGCGGGCAGGTTTCGATGGCGACGCGCTGCGGATGGGCGGGATTGCGGAATTCGACGAGCTGGTTACGGTCTTCGCGGGCCGGCATGTAGCGCAGGGTGAAGGCCGGGCCGACCATGTTCTTGCCCTTGTAGCCCAGCGGGCGCACGCCCTGGATGACCTGGTTGCGCAGGCCGCGCTTGTAAAGCGCCGTCGCCAGGGTGGCGACGGAAATCGTCATCAGTTTTTCGCGCGTTTCATTGTTCATGTCTGTCTCCTCGCAATGGGCGGATGGATGTGTTTCAAGTTCTGTGAATGGGCTCGTCTATGAAGACGCCGCCCTGATATTTTGCGATCGCAGCCTCGGGATCGGGGCGCGGCACATCACGTTCGATTTCCGCGCGGTAGCGCGCGGCATTATCGCGCCGCTGCCAGCCGAGAAAATCGACATGGGAATTATCCCACCAGCTGTCATCATTGGCGGAAACGCCCCAGATGACCGGGCATCCAAGCTTCGGCACGCAGAAGGTGGCCTCGATCAGCGAAACGAAGTCGCCGTAGCTCAGCCAGGTCGACAGCATCCGCCAGTTGGAGGGCTTTTCTTCGCAAGAGCCAATGCGGACAATGGCCGTCTCCTGGCCGAATTTGGAATGGTAGAGGCTCGCCATCGCCTCGCCGAAAATCTTCGAGACGCCGTAGAGACCATCAGGCAGAAAGGGGGAATCGGGGGCAAGCTGTTTGCCCTGCGGGTAATAACCGATCGTGTGATTGCTGGAGGCGAAAAGAATGCGCGGCAGGCCGTTCAGCCGTGCCGCCTCGTAGAGATTGTAGACCCCGCGCAAATTGGCAGACTCAATCGGGTCGAAGGCCCTCTCGACGGAAACTCCGCCGAGATGAACGATGCCTTCGCAGCCCCTCACGAGATCATGGACCGCCTGCTCGTCCTCAAGCGCGCAACGAACGAGCTCTTCGTGAGATGCTGGTGAACCGAGATCAACGACGTCAGAAAGACGAATGATTTCGGCGACATGGCCAAGCCGCCCGCGCAGCATGCTGCCCAGCTTGCCGCCGGCACCGGTGATGAGCAATCGCTTCAACATGATGGTGCCCCTTAGAAAATATCGGGCTCGCCGGCGGTGCGGCCGAAATCCGTCTGCAGGAAGTCGAAATCGCAACCTTGATCGGCCTGCGTGACATGCTTGGAGAAGAGATAACCATAACCGCGCTCATAACGCGGCGCAGGTGCCTGCCAGGCGGCACGGCGGCTGGCGATTTCCTCTTCGCTGACCAGCATGTCGAGGCGTCGCTGCGGCAGGTCGAGGCGCACGATATCGCCTGTTTTCAGGAGCGCGAGCGGGCCGCCGACGAAGCTTTCCGGCGCGACATGCAGCACGCAGGCGCCATAGGACGTGCCGGACATGCGGGCATCGGAAATGCGCACCATGTCGCGGTGGCCCTTCTTGATCAACGCCTTCGGGATGGGCAGCATACCCCATTCGGGAAAGCCGGGACCGCCGAGCGGACCGGCATTGCGCAGCACCAGAACATGATCCGGCGTGACATCAAGGTTCTCGTCGTCGATCGCCTTCTTCATCTCCGGATAGCTGTCGAAGACCAGCGCCGGGCCTTCGTGCACATGATATTTCGGATCGCAGGCAGCGGGCTTGATGACGGCGCCGTCAGGGCAAAGATTGCCGCGCAACACCGCAAGCGAGCCTTCCGCATAAACCGGATTGTCGAGCGAGCGAATGACGTCGTCGTTGTAGACCTTCGCGCCTTCGAGATTTTCACCCATGCTGCGGCCGGTCACGGTCAGCGCCGAACAGTCGAGACGGCTTTCCAGCTGCTTCATCAGCGCGCGCAGACCGCCGGCATAATAAAAATCCTCCATCAGATAGTCTTTGCCGGAGGGGCGGACATTGGCGATGAGCGGCGTGACCCGGCCAAGTTCGTCCAGCTCGTCCAGCGTCATCGGCACGCCGGCGCGGCGCGCCATGGCGATCAGATGCACGACGGCATTGGTGGAGCAACCGGTCGCCATGGCGACGATGGCGGCATTGCGAAACGCCGTCGCGGTCAGAATACGGTCCGGCGTCAGCTCCTCGCCCACCATCTCCACGATACGTCGGCCACAACCTGCCGACATGCGCTGGTGTTCGGCATCTACCGCCGGAATGGAGGAAGCTCCCGGCAGGGTGAGGCCAAGCGCATCGGTGATGGCGGTCATGGTCGAAGCTGTGCCCATGGTCATGCAGACACCGGCGGAGCGGGCGATACCGCCCTGCACGCCGCGCCATTCCTCGTCCGTGACGTTACCGGCACGTCGCTCGTCCCAGTATTTCCAGGCATCCGAACCGGAACCCAGAACCTTGCCGGCATAATTGCCGCGCAACATCGGGCCTGCAGGCAGATAGATCATCGGCACGCCGGCCGAAATCGCGCCCATGACGAGGCCGGGTGTCGTCTTGTCGCAACCGCCCATCAGCACCACGCCGTCAAGCGGATGCGAGCGGATCATTTCTTCCGTCTCCATCGCCAGCATGTTGCGGTAGAGCATGGATGTCGGCTTGGTGAAGCTCTCATCGACGGAGAGCGATGGCATTTCGACGGGGAAGCCGCCCGCTTGCAGGACACCACGCTTCACATCCTTCACCCGCTCTGGGAAATGCGAATGACAGGTGTTGAGCTCCGACCATGTGTTCAGGATGCCGATGACGGGTTTGCCGACGAAATCCTCCTCCGCATAACCAAGCTGCATCATGCGCGAGCGGTGGCCGAAGCTGCGCAGGTCGTCGGGCGCGAACCAGCGGTCGGAACGGAGTTTTTTATCGGTCATGTCAATGGTCCTGCGTTGCGGGTTGCGCCTGGAGCTGTCAGTCCTGCCGGAGCGTCAGCCCGCTCGTCGTATCGAAAAGATGGATGTATTCCAGCGGCACCGACAGACGGATGACTTCGTCAGCCGATGTCGAGGTCTGGCCGGAAAGATGCAGCGTCACCCGGGTGCCATCACCGAGAGTGCCGTAAAGATAGGACTCTCCGCCCAGCTGTTCGGCGGTGCGCACAGACATGGTCAGTGCGCCTTCGCCACCCGCCTGCACATGGTTCGGACGGACACCGAGCGTCACTTTCTGACCGGGCTTGTAGGCAAAACCGGTCTGCGGCAGGGGGATCAGTTCGCCGGTGGCGATCTTCAGGGACGGCGTTGCATCTGAGGTCACTTCGCCGGCAAAGAAGTTCATCTTCGGCGAGCCGATGAAGCCCGCCACGAAGAGATTGGCCGGGCGGTTATAGAGATCGAGCGGCACGCCGAACTGTTCGAGCTTGCCGGCGCGCAGAACGGCGATCTTGTCGGCCATGGTCATGGCTTCCACCTGATCATGTGTCACGTAGATCATGGTATTGCCGAGACGCCGGTGCAGGCTGGAAATCTCGCCGCGCATGTCGACGCGCAGTTCCGCATCGAGGTTGGAAAGCGGCTCATCGAAAAGGAACACGCGCGGTTCGCGCACGACGGCGCGGCCAATGGCGACGCGCTGGCGCTGACCGCCGGACAGATCCTTCGGACGACGCTCCAGAAGCTGGTCGATCTGCAGCATCTTGGCCACCTGGTTGATCTTTTCAACGATGTCCTTCTTGGGTGTGCCGATATTCTCAAGCCCGAAGGACAGGTTTTCACGAACCGTCATATGCGGATAAAGGGCGTAGGACTGGAACACCATGGCAAGGCCGCGATCTGCGGCCGGCACCGTGTTGACCACGTCGCCGCCAATGACGATGTCGCCGCCGCTCAATTCCTCAAGGCCCGAGATCATGCGCAGCAGGGTCGACTTGCCGCAGCCGGAAGGGCCAACGAAAACACAGAATTCGCCGTGCTTGATATCGAGATCGACACCCTTGATCACATCGAGGGCACCATATGTCTTTTTGACCTGACGAAGCTGAATACTTGCCATTGTCGTATTTCCTCCCTGAGGATTATTTGCCGCCCGTCGATGCAATGCCGGTGGCGATGTATTTTTGCAGGAACATGAAGACCAGCGCGATCGGCGCAAGCGTCAGCACCGTCATGGCCAGAAGATTGCTCCATTCCGTCGTCATCTCCCCCTGGAAGGAGTTGAGCGCCAGCTGCAGGGTGAAGTTGTCATTGCGGGTCAGCACGATCAGCGGCCAGAGGAAATCGTTCCAGCGCCACATGATCGCAAGGATCGCCAGAACGGCAAGCGCCGGCGCCGAGAGCGGCAGGATGATGCGCCAGTAGATCTTCCATTCGCTCGCCTTGTCCATGCGGGCGGCATCGAGGATTTCATCCGGGATCGTCAGCATATATTGCCGGAGCAGAAAGACACCGGTCGGGGTGGCGGCACCGGGAATGATGACGCCCCAGAGACTGTTGATCATGCCCAGCTGGCTGGTGATGAGAAACAGCGGCACCAGCACAACGGTCTGCGGGATCATCAGCGTGCCGACAACCAGCGCCAGCACCACGCCCCTGCCCTTGAACTGGTATTTCGAGAGCGCAAAGGCCGCCATGGAGTTGACGATCAGCATGATGAGGGTTGAGGTCACCGTGATGAAGGTCGAATTCCAGAAATAGAGCGGGAAATTGAAGCGCTGGAAAAGCTCGGTGTAGTTTTCCGTGGCGAGCGCCACCTTTTCAGCCGGCTTCAGCTCGTTGAACTGCATCTTCAGGACTTCAGTGGGCTTTGCCGGGTCAACCACCTGGGCAACGAGGCCGATGCGCCTGATCATGCCGAACTTGCGGCCATCCTTGTCGACATAGGCCGGCAGCGGCGCTGCCTGCCCGTCCACCACCACGGTTTCCTGCGCATAGGGCAGGAGGCGCGGCGGGAAACGCTGCAGATCGGCTTCCGTCTTGAACGAGGAGAGCACCAGCCAGACGACGGGGCCGAACATCATCAGCACGGCCACGCCGAGATAGGCGTAGGACAGCCAGTCGGTCCAGTGCAGCTTACCGTTGCGGCCGCGGGTACGGGTCAGAAATGCGCCAATCCTAGCCATCGACCTTGCTCCTGTTTGCCCGGAATTGCAGGGCGGTCAGCACCACGAGCACCACGGCGAGCAGCAGCGAAGCGGCAGCCGCAAGGCCGAAATTGCGGGGCGTCCCGGCAAAGCCGGTCTGATAGATAAACTGAATGATGAAGGTGGTCGCCGAACCCGGGCCGCCACCCGTGAAGGCAAAGACTTCATCGAAGGTCTGCACGCCCTTGATGAGCGACAGGACGAGAACGACGAGCATGGTGGGTGCAAGCAGCGGCAGCGTAATGCGCCGGAAGATGCGCCAAGGGCTTGCCTTGTCGAGCTGCGCCGCCTCATAGACATCGCGCGGGATCGCCTGCAGGCCGGCCAGAAGAATTAGCGTGTAGAAGCCCATATGCGCCCAGACTGAGAGGAAGACCGACCAGCCGAAGGCAAGATTGGCTTCGAGCAACCAGTCGACCGAACCGAGGCCGAGGCCCTCCATCGCGGCGTTGAGAACGCCGAAACGCTGGAGAATCCACTTCCAGATCAAGGCCACAACGACGGGCGACAACAGCACGGGGAAGAAGAAGACGGCACGGAAGAACCCCCGCGCCCGGATATCGCGGTTGAGCACGATGGCCGTGATCAGCGAAAAGCCGACCATGAAACCCACCTGCAGCACCACGAAGAAAACCGTGTTCCAGACGGAGCGCCAGAACAGGTCACGCTCACAGGAATTGGGGTCGAGGTAGTTCTGACAGGAAAGAAGGACCGAGAAATTTTCGCCGCCCACGGCAGGGCGTTCGGAAAGCAATATGTGTTCGCTGCCGGTCACGGAATAGGCCATGTTCAGCACGATCGGCAGAAAGGCGAAGACCGCGAACAGGATCAGGTTTGGTGTGAGAAATACCCACGCGATCCGCCGATGGCCGAGAACCTTCTGCAGGAAGGCAAAGGGCAGTTCGACGATGCCCATGACGGGCGCAAGAAATTTATACATGAGGGTCCTCCTTCGATCCGGCGCGGCGCGGCATGCACCGCGCCGGAAGGCGATGGATCACTTTGCCTGTTTCAACGCTTCCTCGAGGTCCGTCTTCGCGCGGGCCATGGCCTCATCAACGGTGCTTTCACCGACGATGGCCTGCGTGATGCGCTGGACGGAGATGTTGAACATGGCGCGATTGTTCTTGTAACCCTGATAGGTGTAGGCAATCGGGCTGAGGCCGGGGATCTGGTCCAGCCAGGCGTTCATGGCCTTCTGCGTCGCAGGCGTCGCACCGGTATAGGTCACGCCCTTGTCGGCCACGGCCTTGTGGGCCGGAACGTTGCGGGTGCGAACGGTGAAGTCGAGATAATTCTCATCCTGAGCGAGGAAGTTCAGGATGTCGGCAACGATTTTCGGGTTCTTGGTCTGCTTGAAGCCGACAACGCCGGTACCACCAGGCATGCCGGTGCAGGCAGCGCCACCACAGGGCTGCGGCACGACTTCCCAGTCAAACGCATCGCCGACCTGGCTGTCGAAACGCGCGGTCTGCCAGCTGCCGGAATAATAATAGACCAGCTGGCCGTTGATGAATTCCTGCGCGGCGTCACGATAGGTGTTACCGCCCTGTCCGGCCCAGACGTCGCGCGCCATGGTGCCGTCCTTGTTCCATTCGACGAATTTCTTCACGAAGGTCGTGAAGCCTTCATCGACGAGAATGGGCTTACCATCGGCGTCGAAAATCTTTGCGCCATAGGAAATGGCCGGACCGGCAATGCGGTGGCCGGAACGGTCGATGGCCATCGGATAGGGCGTACCGGTTGCCTTGGCGACGGCACTAGCAGCCTTCGCCCAATCGTCCAGCGTTGCATCCTTGCCGGGTACGGCCACATTGGCCTGATCGAACAGGGTGCGGTTGATGAAAGCGCCGGTGATGGTGAGCTGGGTGTGCATGCCGTAGATGCCCTTGTCGTCAGGGCCGCTGCGGTACCATTTCAGCACGTTCGAGAAATTGTCTTCCCAATATTTCGCGTCCACATAGGGCGTGAGATCGAGATAATAGCGGTTGAGACCGCCAAGGTCGGTTACGGTTGCGAAATCCGGGCCGCTGCCACCGGCGAGTTGCACGGGCAGGCCTTCCAGAAGCGCCTTGTAAGGCACGACGTCAGTGACGATCTTGACGTCCGTATGCTGCTTTTCGTAACGGGCGAGAATGTCCTTGAGGATCTCACAGCCGTTTCCGTCATAAGCACAGGTGAAGCGCACTTCCTGCGCCGCCTGGGCGGCGCCAGCAAAGGACGCTGCGCCAATGGCGAGCGCCAGTGCCATGCTGTATTTTCTGGTCATCTGGTTTCCTCCCTTTAGATGATTATGCGTTGGCGGATGCGCGCGGTGCCCAGCCCTTGATCCACTCGCCTTCAGCGGCGTCGGACAGGCGAACCGGCTTTCCTTCCCTGACCGAGCGATAGATGGCGGTGACGAGTTCGATGGACTGCAAGCCGTCATGAACCGTCACTTCCTTGCCGCCGCGTCCTTCCATCGCGTCGGCAATGGCTTCGACAAAACCGGCAAAGCCGTTTTCGCCATCGGCCACCGTTGCCAGAACGGCGTCGATCTGATCCTGCGTCGTCGGTGCACGGGCGATGAAACGCCATGTGTCTTCAGCCGGGCGGTAGGGCAGCGTGCCGCTCTCGGCAGTGAACCCTTCAAAGCAGAAGCGCAGACGCGAGGTATCTTCGGCGGCACCTAGCGTGACCGAGCTCGTCGCCAGCGCACCGCTTTTCATGCGGAAGCTGAGCGCCGCGCAATCTTCGGTTTCGATCTTGTTGACGCGCGTGTCGGCCATGGCGAAAACTTCGTCGACTGGGCCGAGAACGTGGCAGAGAAGATCATGGGCGTGGATGGCGTGGCCGAGGATCGCGCCGCCGCACTCGCCCTTCCATGTACCGCGCCACGGAATGTCGTAATAGCTGGCGCCCCGGTTCCAATGGACTTCCGAGCTTGCGACAAAGGCCTTGCCCGCAAGACCGGCATCGATCAGCGCGCGCAGCTGCCGCATGGCGTGTCCGAAACGGTACTGGAAGACCGGAAACACACCGCGACCGGTCTTCTTGACGGAGTCGATCAGCGCGTTGGCCTCTTCCAGCGAGCGGACCAGGGGCTTTTCGCAGACCACATCTTTGCCCGCAGCATGCGCCTTCAGCGTGACAGGGAAATGCAGGTGCGGCGGCAGGCAGACGTCGATGAGCTGGATGCTCTCGTCGGCCAGAACCTCATCGAGATCGGTAGTCAGACGAATGGAGGTATCATCGCCGGCGACGGAGCGGGCGCGCTCCAGATCGAGATCGCAGATCGCCTTGACGACAAAGCGTTTGGGCAGTGCGCGATAGCCGCTCAGATGCTGGGCGCCGATGCCGGCGCCAATGATGGCAACACCGATCATTTCGAGACTCCCTCAGCCTTGGCCTGTGCCTGAAGCGAGAGGTCGCAGACCTTGAAGACGTGTTCCTGCGTCATTGCCGTTTCCGTGCGGTTGCGGATATCGTCGCAGATACGGGCGAAATAGGGCAAACCAGCATCGGAAGCATCAATATACTCGCAGCGGTCGCCATTCACGAGAACGAGGCGGTCGGTGCCTTCCGTATTGCCGACATCGACATATTTGCGCAGCTCGATGTAACCCTCGGTGCCGAGGATCGTCAGGCGGCCGTCACCCCAGGTCGGCAGCGCATCGGGCGTGTACCAGTCGACGCGGATATAACCGTGGCCCTTGTCACCGCGCAGCACGACTTCGCCGAAATCCTGCAGGCCCGGATCATCAGGGTTGGCATAATTGGCAACGGTGGCAGCCACGATCTCCACTTCGGTCGAGCCGGTGAAGAACATGAACTGGTCGATCTGGTGGCTGGCGATATCGGTGATGATGCCACCGTAAGCTTCACGCTCGAAGAACCACTTCGGACGGATCTGGCGGTTCAGACGATGCGGGCCGAGGCCGACGGTCTGGATAACGCGGCCGATGGCGCCCTGCGCGACGAGTTCAGCCGCCTTGGTCACGCTCGGAACTTCAAAACGCTCGGAGAAATCGACTGTCCAGATGCGCTTGGTCTTGGCCACGGTCTGGCGAAGGCGATCGAGCTGTTCGAAGGTGGTGCAGCCGGGCTTGTCGGACATGACATCCTTGCCGGCTTCCATGGCGGCGATGGCAAGATCGGCACGCTTGGAGGGGATATCGGCAATCACCACGAGGTCGATGGTGCCATCTGCAAGCAGGGCTTCCTTGGAAGCGGCACGCGGCACATTCGGAAAGCGTTTGACGAAGCCCTCCACGACATCGGGCTCGCCTTCGGTCCACCAGCCGGCAAATTCCGCACCGGCGTCCAGCAGATTCTGGGCCATGCCGAAAATATGCCGGTGCTCTATGCCAAGAGCGACGAACTTGATTGCTTTAGTCATCCTGCAGTTCCACTTCCTTGCCGGTGTCGGCCGAGTTGATGATCGCGTCGATCAATCTGTGAGACAAAAGAGCCGCGTCACCGGTGACGACCGGCGGGCGTCCTGAAGAGATGGCGTCTGCGAAATCCTCGAAGACGCCCTGATGCCATTCATGCGTGAAAGCCATGGGATCGGCGCCGCCGCCCGTGCCGGCGGCCGCGCCGCCGAAAGTCTCGTGCCGGCCATCACGCCAGTCGACATGCAACAGGCCGGAGGCGAGCCGCATACTGGCATTGTCGAAATGCAGGAGGATCGATTCCGCAGCGCCGGGGAAACTTGCGGTGCTTGCGACGAGCGAACCGACAGCGCCGTTCTTGAAGCGCAGACCGGCAGAAACGTAATCTTCGGTTTCCATGCGATGGAAACGCGTCGTCGCCGCCATGGCCTGAACACGGGCGACCGGCCCCGTGAGGCTCAATGCCAGATCGATCGTATGAATTGCCTGGGAGATCAGAACGCCGCCGCCATCGCGCGCCAGGGTGCCGCGGCCCGGTTCATCATAATAGGATTGCGCACGCCACCACGGCACAGAAATTTCGCAGAGCCCCAGCGCTCCGAGCGTGCCGCCATCGACAAGCTCACGGGCTTTCTGCGATGCAGCCCGCATGCGGTGCTGGAAGATGATGCCGAGCGTGACGCCAGCGTCACGACAGAGAGCCACAAGACCATTGGCTTCCTGCGTATTCCGGGCGACGGGCTTTTCCATCAGGATGTGTTTGCCCGCTTTCGCGAGCTGTCCGACGATATCGATGCGGGCATTCGGTGGCGTCGCGATGATGGCGAAATCGACATCCGCATCGCGCGCCGCTTCCTCGACAGAGGAATAAACGACGACATCGTATCCGGTGTGTTTCGACGCTTCCGCGGCCAGCGCCCTGGCGCGGCCGGAACCACCATCAACGATTCCCTTCAGGCGAATTTTCTCTGGGCTTGCCGCACAGGCAAGCACATGCGTCTTCGCTACCATTCCGGCACCGACGATGACGCAGGTCTTGATATTTTGCATTTCGGGAGCCTCCTTCCCAATGCGCAATCATTTGCATACCGGTATGCCGGTTGTCAACACACTTGTGTTCCGGTATACCGGTTATGAAAACGCTGGAGGGTATATGCCGAAAATTCCCGTAACAGGTGGCACCGTGCCGACGATGGAACGACTGGACCTTCACCGTCCGGTCGTTGACCAGATCTATTCCGCGCTGAAATCGGCCATCCTTTCGCGGGAGCTTTTTCCCGGCCAGGCGGTTTCGGAAAACGAAATCGGGCAATCCTTCAGTTCCAGCCGAACGCCGGTGCGCGAAGCGCTGAGCCGCCTGCGGGATGACGGCCTGATCGTCACCCTGCCAAGCCGCGGGACCTATGTTTCGAGGTTATCGGAAAAGAACATTCGCAGCGCGCAATTCATCCGCGAGGCCTTGGAGGTTGCAGCGGTTAGCAGGCTTTGCCAGATCGGCCTGACGGCGGAAGCCGAGCTGGAGATCGAACACGCCCTGAATGGCCAGCGTGCAGCCATGCGCCGCGGAGACAGAAAGGCTTTCCGCGTACATGACGACCAGTTCCACAGCGCGCTTGCTGCTGCGACGGGTCTCGAGAGACTGGAAACGCTATTGATCCGCGAAAAGGCGGGGCTGGATCGCCTGCGTGCACTCGCCATCACCGACGAGGCGCATATGGCACGCCTGCTCTCCGAACACGAGGCGGTTTACGACGCGATCAAGGCCGGGGACGAAGCCCGTGCGGCCGACGATTTGCGCAAGCACTTAAGGCGCGTCCTCGGCATTCTTTCGCAGGTTTTCGAGAACCATCAGGACTATTTCGAATAATTCTGCGGCATCTTTCTCAACGGTTCGAGCATCATGAATACGGCAAATCCCGCACAAACGCTTGCCATGTCGCAGGCGAAACTTCTTTGCGACACGATGAGCACACTTGCGGAATCCCCTGTTTGGGACGAACGGCGACAGGTGCTTTTCTGGTGTGACATCCTCGGCAGAACGGTGCGATCTGCAGCGCTTGAGCCGGGCTTCTATCGCGAATGGTCGTTCCCGCACACGGTATCGAGCCTCGGGCTTTGTCAGAACGGCGATCTTATCGTCGCCTGCGGTATGGATATTATCATCCTCGATCCGGATAGCGGCAAAACGCGCCTTCTCCATTCCATTCCGGCACCGGACGGCATCCCCTGCCGGCTGAACGACGGCCGGATCGGCCCCGACGGCGCTTTCTGGGTGGGAACCATGCACAATGTGCCGCTCCCGGACATGGAGCCATATGGCGAACTTTGGCGGATCACCGAAAAGAACACCGAGCGCATGCAGACCGGGCTGACATGCCCCAATGGGCTCGCCTTCTCCCAGGACGGATCGATCATGTGGCAGAGCGATTCCGTCCAGAAATGGATACGACGGCGAAAATTCGACAGCAGGAACGGCAGGTTCGATGAAGGCGTGCTGGTGGCCCAGATGACGGAAGAGACAGGAAGACCCGATGGCGGCTGTCTCGATAACAACGGCACTTATTACAGCGCAGGCGTTTCCGCCGGTCTGCTGAACGTTTTCACGCCCGACGGCAAGCAGGCGGAGGTCATCGCGGCCCCTGTCCCGCACCCCACCATGCCTTGCTTCGGAGGGCCCGATTTCAATATCCTGTTCCTGACATCACACCGCCACAACATGTCCGAGGACCGGCTGAACAAAGCACCATTTTCGGGCGGCGTCTGGGCGATCCCGACACAGACAAAAGGGTTCGCCGGCTTCCGTTTTGGCGACGATGGATAACGCCCGGAAGCCGGGTTCGAATTCCTATTCCTCCCGGAAGGCGCGGCTGATCTGGTCCGTCAGCGGCTTGGCGATATAGGACAGCGCCGTCCTTTCGCTGGTCTGAATGAAGGCCTCGGCCGGCATGCCCGGCACCAGCGGCGCATTGTTCAGCTTCTGCCGCTCGGAGACCGGCACGGAAATTCGTGCCAGATAATAGGAGAGGCCGCTACGCTGATCGGTGGTGATGTCAGCCGCAATGCGGCTGACATGGCCTTCCAGTTCCGGCGTGACCCGCTGGTTGAAGGCAGTCATGCGCAACATCGCCTTTTGCCCCACCTGCAGCTGATCAATATCCTTCGGAACGATCTGCACCTCCAGCGCCAGCTCGTCGCCGTCAGGGACGATGAGCATGATCGGATCGGCCGGGGTCACCACGCCGCCCACGGTATGCACGGCCATTTCATGCACCATGCCGGATTGCGGCGCGACGATATCGATGCGCTTCAGCTGGTCTTCGGCGGCGACCTTGCGCTCGACGAATTCCCCCATCTGGGCCTGTATCTCGCGCAGTTCCCGACCGACCTCGGTTCGTAATTCCTGATCGATCTGCAGGATTTGCAGTCTGGTTTCGGTGATGCGGCCCGCCGTCTGCGCCTGATAAGCGATTTTTTCGCCGCGCTCACCGCCGAATGTCGCGGCCTGTGTCTGCAGGCTGTTCAGCCGCTGCACGGACACGACACCCTGTTCGCGCAGGGATTTCTGCGAGGTAATTTCCGCCTCCAGCACGGCGAGGCCGTTATCATAGGCGACTTCCTGCGCCTTCAGCCCTTCGATCTCATGTTCGAACTGGGTGATGCGTTCCGAAAGCTGCGCTTTCCGCCCTTCGCGGTAAGATTTGCGGAATTCGAACAACTTGGTTTCACTGCGCATGGCGGAGGCGACATCGGGATCGTCCTTTCGCACGATGAGAGTCTGCGGAAAGACGAGTTCCGGCAGATCGTCACGCTCGGCCTCCAGCCTTGCCATCCTCGCATTCAACTCATCCAGACGTTTGGTGACGATGGCGAGATTGGCGCGGGTCTGGGTCGCGTCGAGGCGCATGACCACATCGCCGGCCTTCACCCTGTCGCCCTCGTTCACCAGAATTTCACCGACGACACCGCCGCTCGGGTGCTGCACCTTCTTGCTGTAGGAATCCACCACCAGATGGCCGGAGGCAACCACCGCGCCGGCAAGATTGGTCGTCGCGGCCCACCCGCCGACACCACCCAGCAGCACAACGCCAGTGGCAAGACCGGCAAGAAGATGTTTGCGGATGGAGTGGGACACATGGCTGCGCTGATCAATGTTTGACATCCGCATCTCCTTCCTGGCTGCTTTCTTCACGGACCTCTTCCAACACAGCAACCTGAGGCTGGGTATTGGCGACGACGCGCAGCGGCGAGACCGTCTGGGCGGATGCGGTAAATCCCTTGGCTGTCTGCGCCTGCGGAGCGCGCAGCACCTTCGACAACACCTCGTCGCGCGGGCCGAAGGCCTTCATCCGTCCCTCTTCCATCATCAGAATGAAATCGACGGCACCGATGGCGCTCGGCCGGTGGGCGACGACGACGGCGATACCGCCCCGCGCCTTGACCGAAGAAATCGACTTCACCACGGCGGCTTCGCCTTCCGCGTCGAGATTGGCGTTCGGCTCGTCCAGCACGACGATGAAGGGATCACCATAAAGAGCCCGGGCAAGACCGATGCGCTGGCGCTGCCCGGCGGAAAGCGCCGAACCCGCCTCGCCGATATCGCTGTCATAACCCTTTTCGAAACGCAGGATCAGCTCATGCGCGCCGGCAGCCCTGGCCGCCGCGATGATGGCCTCGGGATCGGGATTATCCTCGAAACGGGAGATATTTTCACCGATCGTGCCGTCGAACAGTTCAACGCCCTGCGGCAGATAACCGATATGGCGGCCGAGCGTTTCCCGGTCCCACTGATCGAAACTTGCGCCGTCCAGTCGTACCTTGCCGGCAGCCGGCATCCACGCGCCGGCGAGAATGCGCGAAAGCGTGGATTTACCCGAGCCGGAGGGGCCGATAACGCCGAGCGCGTTTCCAGCGCTCACGACAAAACCGAGACCGGTGACCGTCGGCTTTCTCTCTCCTGGCGGAACGATGGTGACGTTTTCGACCCGCAATTCCTTTTCAGGCTTCGGCAGCGCCATGGCGGCGGCATTGGCTGGCATCTGCGCGAAAAGCTCCCTCAGCCGCGCCCAGCTTTGGCGGGCGGCCACGAAGGACTTCCAGTTGGAGATGGCAAGATCAACGGGCGCCAAGGCCCGACCCATCATGATCGAACTGGCGATCATCACGCCGCCGGACGCTTCCTGGTTGATGACAAGCCATGCCCCAACCGCAAGAATGCCCGATTGCAGCACCACACGCAGGGATTTTGCAATATTACCGAGACCGCCGGCCACATCACCCGCCTTGCGATTGGCGGCGAGATAGGCCTCGTTGGAATTCTGCCAGCGGTTGCCAAGCCGACCACCCAGCCCCATGGCCTGCACGACTTCGGCGTTACGGCGCGAGGCCTCCAGCTGCCGGTTGCGGGCCATGTTTTCCACCATGGTGTCGCGGATCGGCTTCTGCGAGAAAATATTGGTAAGGATCGTAAGGGAGACGAGCAGTATCGCGCCGGCAAGGGCCGTAACGCCGATCCAGAAATGAAACAGAAAACATATGCCGAGATAAAGCGGCATCCACGGCAGATCAAAAAACGCGGTCGGCCCCGTGCCGGACAGAAAACCGCGCACATTATCGAGATCGCGCAACGGCTGCAGACCATCGCCCGGCATGCGATTGACGAGCGGCAGGCGCACCACGGCGTCATGCACCCTGCTGGAGTGGCGCATATCGAAGTCTTCGCCGATACGGATCAGGACGCGGGCGCGGATGATATCAAGCAGGCATTGAAAGCCGTAAAGGCCAAGTGCGAGAAGAGCGAGCCCGACCAGTGTCGGCAGGCTGCCGCTTGCCAGCACCCTGTCATAGACCTGCAGCATGAAGAGCGGCGACGTCAGCGCGAGTATGTTGACCACGCCACTGACGAGCGCGACGCCGAGAAACGTGCTTTTAAGGGGCGAAACAACCGCCGCAGTGAGGGACTGCGGCGGCGTCTGCTGGTGGTTTTGAAAGCCCACAGCCTGTTTTTCCTTTACGCGGCAAGCGCCGATGCGTTGGCAAAAATGAAGTCCGATGCATCGAGCACATTTGCATCAACGCCATTCAGCGTGATGGAGACGGAAGTGTCTGCTGCAGAAAGGATAACGGCATTTCCGCTATCATTATACCACAACAAATCGTCCACCGAAGTTGCGCCCCAGGCGGAAACATCGAGCGTATCCGTGCCATCCTGATAGCCGTAGGTTCCGGTTGGGCCGGCCTGCACGACATCATTACCGCCGGAGAATACGAAGGTATCCGCGCCGGCAAAGCCGGTCAGGGTGTTGGAGGCAGCCGTGTCCTCGATCACCGTGCCGGTGGCGGCAAAATAATCATAGAATCCAGCCAGCGAACCGAAGCGGGCAAGCTGGTAAACCGCGAGATCGAGAAGATCGCGAGCACCGGCGAGCGAATAGGCGCTGTCGGGATCGATCAGCAGTTCCTGCTGGCTGACGGCGATGCCGCTCGTGGACTGGCTGTAGCCGGTGCCGAGAACGATGCTGTCGACCGAACCCGTCAGGTTGCCCTGGGAGTACTGCAGAGCGCCGCTCATGACGATGCCCTTGCCGCCGGAGCTGCCATCGCCCCACGCCTCATAGGTCGTGTTCGGATCGATGGTGGTGGTGGCGAGAGAGCTGGTCTGAGCGTCGTAGAACGCACCATAGGTCGAACCGAAACCGCTCGTCCAACCGTTGAGGTAACCGATCAGGTCGGAGGAAGACTGCGTCAGTTGAATTGTGGTAGCCATAGGTGTACTCCTTTGCTGGCCAATAGAGGTACCTTCGTCCTGTAGCGAAGGCGTTTCATCTCCGGGACGGGCTGCAACCCAGCCCGGAGAATTTCTTCCACGCTTCAGAACTTCACGTTCATCGTCGCGATAAAGGTACGGCCCGGCGCCGTGTAGGCGCTGGCTGCCGGGATATATTTGCGGTCCGTCAGGTTGTTGACGGCGAAGCGAAGCGTGGCCTTGTCGTTGAAGGCGTAGGAACCGTAGAGATCCACCGTCGTGTAGGGATCGGTCACCTCACGCAGATTGCCCTCCGTATCGAGCGTGCGCGACTGCGTTGGCGTGACGTGGTTGAGCCTTGCGCCCAACGAGAATTTCTCATCAAAGAAACGCATGCCGCCATCGAGCGTCAGCTTCACCTTGGGCGCGACATCGCCGGGCCAGGCGACGATCTCACCCGTTGTCGTGGTAGTGCTGTTGGAGAAAACCTGTGTCTTTTCAGGCCATTCCGTCTTCAGAAACGTCGCCGAGCCGCCGATCCAGAAACTGCGGGCATCGTAATTGCCCTCAAATTCAAGCCCGCGCATATAGGTCGTGCCATCAAGATTGATGAAGCTGGTATAGGTGCGGTCGAGGACCTGATCCGTGACGAGATAACCGAGAGCGATGTAGTCCTTCACCTCCCGGCGAAAGGCGGCCATTTTGATGCGGATGGAATCGTCGTCCAGCAGCACGCCATCGAAGCTGATATTCGCACCGATTTCATAGGTCGTCGCTTTTTCGGCGCGCAGGGCCTGGTTCGGAGCGTATTCGTATCCGGCGCTATCGCCCGGACGCGCACCGGCGAAAAATGCCTCGAGAATTGTCGGCGGACGCAGGCTCTGGGAATAGCTCACATAGGGGCGGAACCAGTCGACGGGTTTCAGTTCGATGGTGGCCGAGGGGAGCCAGTCGCTGTAGGTGCGATCGATATCGACATTGTGCTCAGGGTATTCGGTGACGGGTATCGGCGGCGTGGTTGTACCGGTTCCCGGCATGCAGCCCGCCGAGGCGTTGGGCCAGGCACGCGCGAGATAAAGCGCATAACGTGTCGCCCAGCTCGGATTTGCCGGAAGAAAGACCCGATTGAAATAGTCTAGAGCCGTATAGTGGTTACGAACGGGATCGCAAGCAACAGACGTGTCGATGAGATAGCTGCGGGTGCTGTAATAAGTCGCTGACCCTTTCAGGCGCGACCAATCATAACGCACACCGCCGCTGAGCGTGATCCAATCCGCCGGCTCCAATTCCCCGTTTAAAAACAGACTTGCGACATCGCGCCTTCCAGCGGGACTGAAAGCCGTGTAACTGCTGGCATAAGCGGGATTTTGCACGATTGTGGCACTCGTGGCCACGGAGGTAGCGATGTCCCGGAAGGCTTCCGCTCCATAATTCAGGCTGAGTGCACCCGCCACCGTGTCGAAACGACTGGTATTTTCCAGACTACCGCCGAAGCTGCGCAGGCCCATGTCGAGATTGGTTTCAGAAGCATAGCCAGCGCTTCCATCGAGTTTATTGCGCGCCGCACGAAGTTCATGCGTCATATTATCGTTCAGCCACAGCGACGATTTGAAGTCGATGAGCTCGCTCTCCGGGTCCCAGTCCAGCTTCGCAACAACGCTGTCGTTTCGCACGCTTTCCCGGTCGATCACCGTGGACGCGCCCTGAACGAAATCATTCTCCTGATGCATCCAGGAAAGCGAGGCCTTCACGTCGCCGAAGTCGCCTTCACCCTTGAAAAAGGTGGACCAGCCATCGCGGCCGAGCAGGTCTTTCATCGTCAGCGCGGTGCTTCGGGCCTCACCCTTTGTTCCGATCTTGTATTCATCCATGATCGTGCGGCTGTAGCCGGCGACGAAGGAAAGAGGACCATCCGGCGAGCGGACGGCGCCGAGAACCGAGCCCTGAAAATCATAGCCATTGGTGCCGCGGGAAACATTCACTTCCCCACCCTTGTTCTCACCTGCGGCAATCAGATCATCGGCGCTGACGGTGCGGAACTCGACCTTGCCACCCAGAGAGCCGGCATTGCCTGAGCGCGCATTGGTTATTTTCTCGATTTCGACGGCACGGATGAAAGCAACATCGACATAACCCTGCCCGGCGCTTGCGGTGTAGCTCGTCGCGCCGCCGAAAGCCGCACCACGCTGCGCATTCTGCCGCGCACCATCAATGGAGACGACCACGCGGCCGCTTTCCTGCAAACCGCGCACATTGGGCGAAACGGTTGGGAAACTACCATTGCCTTCGCCGGCATAAACGCCCGAAACCCGGTTGAAAACATCGCGCGTGTTGCGCACGCCGGCCGACTGGATCGCCTCACGGCCAACCACGCTGACGCTGGCAGGCGTTTCATAAACCCAGTCGGGCGTGCCCTGATAACCGGAGCCGGCAATGGAATTACGCCCGGTTTTGCCGGTCACGGTAATGGTTTGGAGAACCGTCGTCCCCTCCGTCCCCGAGAGATCGACGGTCGATTGCCCCGTGCCGATGATGACGGTTCTGCCGTTTCCGGTGATGCGGAAATTGACCCCCGTTCCCGCCAGCAACCGCGACAGCGCATCCCGTACCGTGAAACTGCCAGTGACGGCATTGGTGCGCACATTGCCGGCAGACGGGGTGGCAAGCGTGACCTGAAGGCCGGATTGACGCCCGAAAGCGCCCACGACGGAGGATAGTGACTGGGCGGGAATATTGAATGGCCGCGTTGCCCCCTGCTCACCACCGGGGCGCTGAGAATTTGCGGTGTCAGTCCCGGTCTGAGCAAAAATAGGCGCGGCGAATGAAACGGCGATCGCCGTTGTCGCCAGCAGCACGCCCCTGCGCGCCTGCTTTGCCGCTTTTTCCTCTGAACCGGTCTTGCATGTCTGGAGGCGCATATTGCTTTCGTCTTCCTGTCTTTCGCTCCGGATATATCTTGACCGGATTACTCAACAAAAAGACGATTGCCTCGTCGATTTTTTTCAGACTTTCGGGAGAAATTTTATAAATTACTGAAAATAAATATGATTTTTTGTTTCGAAGTGTTTCAGAAACGGGTGATGATGCGGGCGCTGCCGCCAATCGCATGCACCTTGCCCTTGTACGGTTCCACCAGCGCCTCCAGCGCGCGATCCGGATCGCGCAGATCGTAAAAACCCGTCACCCTCTGTTCGGCAAGCCGCTTGTCGGCCATCGTCAGCCATGCCGGATGGTAGCGCTGGATCTGCTCCACGACCGAGCCTATCGTCGCATCGACCACGTAGAGTTCACCGTTGCGCCAGCCGCCAATATCCTCGACGGAAACAGTCTCTTTGCGGATCGCGCCGGAAGCATCGACAATCAGCATCTCGCCCGGCACGAGCCGCGTTGACGGCTCATTGCGGAAGGACGCTTCCACGGAACCATGCGCCAGCGCCACTTGCGTCACTCCATCCGTCAGGTCGACGTCAAAAGCCGTGCCCAGCACCTGAACGGTCAGGCTTTTTGCCTTCACGACAAAGGGACGGGTTTTGTCCGGCACGACATCGAAAAAAGCTTCACCCTTCAGCACCGTCACATTGCGACGGCCATCCGTGAAATCCGTTGAAAGCGCGCTCGCCGCCGCAAGCTGCACCTTGCTGCCGTCTTCCAGCGTTATCGTGCGGTTTTCAGCGGTGGTGGTCTGATAATCAGCCTCCAGGCGAACGAAAAATGCTGGAACGAACAGCATCGCAAGACAGAGCGATGCTGCCGCTGCGGCCGCGCCGGCATAATGCCGCACGGACCAGCGCCGCCGCTGCGGCTTTGTCGCGGCCTCACCCGGCAGATGTGGCGCGTCTTCCCAGAGGCTCTTGAATTCCGGCTCTACCAGACCGAGGTTCCGCCACGTCTTGCATGTTCGTTCCCAGGCGAGACGGTTTGCGGGCGCAGCCGCCAGCCATTTTTCAAATTCCGCCTTCAGCCGCGGTTCGGCTGAGCCCGACTGCAAACGCAGCAGCCAGTCGGCCGCCTCTTCCGCCTTCCCGGCCGGCAGTTCAATTTTTTTCTCTGGATCAATGGTCATTGAACCGGGCCAGTTCCTTTGGGGGGCGGAGGAGAAGCGTCGTCTTCTGCATTGCTATAAAGACGTTTGACGAAGAGTTTTTTTTCACAGGGCGGCACAATCAGGACAATTTACTTCATTTCTTTGGTAATCGCGGCAATGCTGCCCTTGATCAGGCGGTGTGCGCTGGCCACGGACACGCCGAGGTGACGCGCAATCTCCTCCATATTGTAACCACCGAATCTGTGCATTTCCAATGCCACCCTTGCCTGAACCGGCAGACCGGCCAAAATAGTCCGCATCTGCCGGACTTCATCGCAGAAAAGCGCATGTTCCTCCGGTGTGCCACTGTCCTGCGGCATGCCCCAGAACGGCGTATCGTCCGGCCGTTCCCTCAGGTCCTGGCGGCTGCGCCTGATATTGTCGAGTGCAAGATTGCGAACGATGCGGAAGAGATAGGATTTGAGATTGGAAGGATTGCCGGAGGCCTCGGGAACGAATTTCAGGAATGCTTCCTGAACCACGTCCTCCGCATCCGCCCGCGACCCCAGAATGAGGGTGGCATATTTGATCAGGTCGACCCTATGCGCGACGTAAGCGTTATAACGCTTGTCATCTTCCCGTATGCCCATGTCTCAACCGAGAGAAATTTGAGGGATCGACCAAACCCGCCGTCCCCCGAATGGCCGCGCAGTTTTGCCGTCCAAAGCTCTAGCATCCAAACCGTGGCTCGAACAGATATTTCATGACTTTTATCATCAAGAATTTGTGCAGGCTGCGAATCCAAGCGCCCGTCGGCAAGCGGACCCGGCAACGGATGCGGCCGGGTCTTGACCGGTCAGATGGCCCCGTCGACGATGACCATGGGTCTGCCCTGCGAGCAGGGCTCGATACGGGCATCGATGCGATAGATATCGCGCAGCATTTCAGGGGTTATCACCGCTTCGGTACTGCCGCTCACCACCATTTCACCGCGCGCGATCACCATCGTATTTTCGCAATAACGAAGCGCATGGTTGAGGTCATGCAGGGCGATCAGCACGATCATGCCGGTCTTCTGCGCAAGATCGGTAACGAAGCCCAGAACTTCAATCTGCCGGTGGAGATCGAGCGCGGAGGTCGGCTCGTCCATCAACAACACTTCCGGCTTGCGGGCCAGCGCCTGCGCCAGCGAAACAAGCTGCCGCTGGCCGCCGGATAGCTCGCCGAGGCCGCGGAAAGCCAGATCGTGGATTTTCAGCGCCTTGAGAATGGCGTCGATCTCGAACAGCTCGTCATCGTGAACCCGCCAGCCGCCGCCCTGCTTGGCGGAAAGAAGCACGGATTCATAGACAGTCAGCACGGCGTTCGCACCGGTATCCTGCGGCATATAGCAGATGGCGCGGTTGCCACGCGCCGTGTCCGAGAGCTCGACCAGACCGGGACCAGAAATCAGGCTGGCGATGCGTTTGAAAAGCGTGGACTTGCCGGCGGCATTCGGGCCGATTACGGCCGTAACACTACCGCTTTCCAGCGTATCGATGCCGACCTTGGAGAGTACAGTGATGCGCCCATAGGCGGCGCCGACATCTCTCAGTGCGAGCGCTACCATGCGCGTCTCCTGTTGCCGAAAATAAGCGCGAAGAAGAAGGGTACGCCGACAAGCGCGGTGATGACACCGATCGGCAGGATCGCACCGGGAATGAGGATCTTGCTGATGACCGAGGTTGCCGACAGAAGCAGCGCGCCGCAGATCACCGAGCCGGGCAGGAAGAAACGCTGGTCTTCGCCAACAACCATGCGGGCGATGTGCGGACCGACCAGCCCGACGAAACCGATGGTGCCGACAAAAGAAACCGGAATGGCCGCCAGAAGGCTGACCGTCAGCATGGTCGTCAACCGCAGCCGCCGGACATTGATGCCCATGCTGGCCGCCTTGTCATCGCCGAGCCTCAGCGCCGTCAGCGCCCAGGCATTGCGCATGAACATCGGCACGGTGACGAGGAGGATGGCAGCCGTGATATAGACCTTGTCCCAGGTCGCCTTGGTCAGGCTGCCCATGGTCCAGAAAACCACGGCGGCAAGCGCCTGTTCAGACGCCAGATATTCAAGCAGCGACAGCGCCGCATTGAAAGTGAACACCAGAGCGATGCCGAGCAGCACGATGGTTTCAACCGTCACTCCGCGAAGCGTCGAGGCGAAATGGATGAAGAGGGCCGCGACCATGGCCATGATGAAGGCATTGATCGGCACCATGTAATGCACCGCGCCCGGAAAGATCGCCACGCCGCCAACCAGCGCCAGCGCCGCACCAAAACTTGCCGCGGCGGAAATGCCGAGCGTAAAGGGGCTGGCGAGCGGGTTTGACAGGATGGTCTGCATCTGTGCGCCCGCAACCGAAAGCGACGCGCCGACAGTGACTGCCATCAGCGCGATCGGCATGCGGATATCCCAGATCACCACCCGGAGCTGGTTTCCGACGGCAGCCGGATCGGCAATGGTCGCCAGAACCTCGGAGAGCGTGTAGCGCGCCGGGCCGAGCGCCATGTCGGCGGCCATGCTGAAACACAGGGCGATAAAAAGCCCGAAGAGGATGATGATCCTGCGCGCGGCAAGGGCGCGATATTGATCGCGCCCACTGATGCCAACCGCGCTTTCATTCAGCGAACTCATTGGTTCAAACCTTTTTCCAGCGAGGCGAAATAGCCCGGCTTGTAGGTGACGGGAAGGAATTTGCGGTGAAACTCCTCAAAATTCTTTTCGGGATCGAGATCGGCGAAGAGATCGGGATGGAACCACTTGGCGAATTGCTGGATCGGGAAGAACTCGTAAGGCGCGCCATAGAACTGATGCCAGACGGCGTGGACATTGCCTTCCTTCACGGCCTTCAGTTCAGGAAACGGCGTGCGCTTCATCAGGTTGGCGAGCCTTTCGCGGGAAAGGGTCATATCCGCGCCGCGGCCGACAGGAACGAACTGGTTGATGTCGGATTCGGCCGCCCAGTTGGAGCCTGTGACGATGACATGGTCCGGATCGGCAACGACGAGCTGCTCTGGATTGAGATCGCCGAACGTCGTATTGATGATGCCGTCGGCAATATTGTGGCCGCCGGCAAGATCGACCATCGCACCGAAATTGACTGGCCCGAAAGTGCGGCAGCAATTGTTTTCGCCGGAAATGCCGGGCGCACGTTCGATGAAGACGTTCGGGCGCTTCAGGTCCTTGACGCTTGCTAGCCGATCGGTCACGCGGGCGATTTCAGCACGGCGGTAGGCAATGAATTCCCTCGCGCGCTCTTCGGCGCCAAACAGCTTGCCGAGAATCTCGACCGAGGCTTCGCTGTTCTTTTCAGGATCGATGCGGAAATCGAGATAGATGATCTTGATACCGGCGGCGGCGGCCTTTTCTTCGAAACCACTTTCCTTCGCGGACTTCTCCGCTTCCAGATTGAGGGTGATCACATCCGGCGAAAGGGTGATGGCGGTTTCCAGGCTGAAATCGCCCTGCGGCACATAACCGAAACGCGGCAGTTTCTCGATCTGCGGAAAACGCTCGACATAGGCGGCATAACTGTCGGGATCCTTCTTGAGAAGGTCGTCACGCCAGCCGACGATGGTATCAAAGGTCTGCTCGCCCTTGAGCGCCGCGATGACGTGCACCTGACGGGCTTCACCAACGATAACGCGCTTGGCTGGCAGGTCCAGCTCAACCTTGCGCCCGGTGACATCGGTGATTTCCCCGGCACGAGCCGTCACGGCGAGAAGGGAGAAGGCCAGCACCGCAAGATGCCTGAGAGCGTTGAGCCGCATGAGAAGTCCTCATTGAGTTCCAAAACAAAGCGATAAAGCCGCATGGCTGCGGCTTTATCCATCGGTCGGACGGCGCTCCCCTTCACCGTCCCTGTATTACTTGGCGTCCTTCAGTGAAACGAAGTAGCCGGGCTTGTAGTCGAGCGGCAGGAAGCGGGCATGCAGCTCCTTGAAGGTCGCCTCGGGGTCCAGATCCTTAAAGAGGTCGGGATGCAGCCACTTGGCGATTTCCTGAATGGCCACGAACTGGTAGGGATTGTTGTAGAACTGATGCCAGATGGCGTGGACATTGCCGTCCTTCACCGCCTGCACACCGGTGAAAGCCGGGCGCTTGGTCAGGTTTTCAAGCTTGCGATGCGCTTCCTTCAGATCCGCGCCATAACCGACGCCGACCCAGTTGCCGCCCGGCACATAACCGTTCCAGTTGCCGCCGGTGATGATGACCTGCTCCGGGTTGGAGGCGATGATCTGTTCCGGATTGACGTTGCCGAAGGTGCCGGGAATGATGTCCTTGGCCATGTTGATGCCGCCGGCAAGCTCGACCATCTTGCCGAAATTCTCGTTGCCGAAAGACATGCAGCAATCGTCGGAGTAACCGCCGGCGCGCTCCATGAACACGACAGGCTTCTTCGGATTGGCCTTTTCAAGCGTATCGGTGACCTTGGCGATGGAGTCGGCGCGGAACTTGATGAAGTCCTCGGCGATCTTTTCCTTGCCGGTCAGCTGGCCCATGAGGCGCATGCTCGGCTCGGTATTTTCCATCGGCTTTTCGCGGAAATCGACGTAAACCAGCGGAATGCCGACCTTGGCGAGCTTTTCGATATAGCCTGCTTCTTCGGTCGCCGTCTTGGCGTCGATATTCATCAGGATCACGTCAGGCTTCAGCGAAACGGCCTGCTCGATGTCGAAGGTGCCGTCCTTCATGCCGCCGAAAGTGGGCAGCTTGGCAACCTCGGGATATTTGGCGAGATAGGCGGCATAGGTTTCCGGATCAGCTTTCGCCAGATCGTCGCGCCAGCCAACGACGTGCTGGAAAGGGTTTTCCTTGTCGAGCGCAGCCAGGAAATAAATCTGGCGACCTTCGCCGAGGATGACGTGCGATACGGGCACATTGACCTCGACATCGCGGCCCGTCACATCCTTGACGGTGACCTTTTCGGCGAATGCCGGCCATGCGGCGGATACGAGAAGGCCAAGGGCAAGTGCCGCAGATTTGGCTGAGATGCGCATCGGATATTGCTCTCCAGTGTTGACTGGCGCGGCTGTATTATTTTCTGACTGTACTAGTCAACATTTATGTTTTAGAGCCATTCTTAACTGACCGGTACATGAGTTGAACACCGATGATCGATACCATCCAATACGGCAAAAACGACAGTCTGAGAGACGAAATCAAATCCTATTGGTCCGGCCGCGCCGCGACTTTCGACCTTTCGCCCGGGCATGAAATTTTCTCCGAAGACGAGCGTGCAGCCTGGCACGCGCTTATCCTGAAACATCTGGGCCGCGGAGAGGGCCGCAAGGCGCTTGATCTCGCCAGCGGCACCGGCGTCATCTCACACCTGATGGACGATCTCGGTTTTCAGGTTACCGGCATGGACTGGTCGGAAACGATGCTGGCCCTTGCCCGGGAAAAAGCGAAAAAACGTGGACGCAACATCCGCTTTTTCGTCGGCGATGCCGAAAACACCATGGAGCCGGATGAAAGCGCCGACGTCATCATCACCCGTCATCTGGTCTGGACGCTGGTGGACCCACAGGCGAGTTTTGCCGAATGGTTCCGTGTCTTGAAACCCGGCGGGCGGCTTCTGATCGTTGACGGCGATTTCGTGAATACCGGCTGGCGCGAAAAGCTGGTGAAGAAACTGGCGGCCAGCCTCGAAAACATCGGCCTCATTAAACCGGACCAGCCGCACAAGCCGGCGGACCCGGAAAATACCTTCAACAGCATCCTCTCGCGGGTCTATTTTTCGAAGGGCGCAAGGGCCGGCGATGTCGCGGCGCTGTTACGCACGACCGGTTTCGAACCTGTCGCGATCGATCAGGAACTTCAGGCCATTCACCGCGCCCAGGCGAAAAACTTCAGCCTTCTAAAAGGCGTCCTGCGCGGGCTGCAGCATCGTTATGCGGTATGTGCGGTGAAGCCGGATGTTACTGGCAAAAGCTGAGGCGACATCAACCGCCGCAGCTGGGCCTCCGACATCGCTTTATTTTTCCGCCTGCTCGAAAAGATCGTCGAACCGTGGTTTGGCGCGACCCGGCACGTCCACCGTCCTGTAGCTCTGCGGCAGGGTCGCATCGCCCACCTTGATCAGCATGACCATGCCCATGCCGTAATGCGGCGAGCATTTTATGCCGTAAAAGCCCGGCTTTTCGAACCCGGTCTCGAACTCGTCATTGATCCGGCTTTTGAACCCTTCGACACCTTCCGGAACCATGCCATCGATGGTCGCGGCATTGTGGCTCTTGTGAGTGGGCACAAAGCGTACGCGGTCGCCGGGCGCGATTTCGAGAAAATCGGGCTCGAATACCATCGGGCCCTTTTCGCCCCGGTTCAGCATTTTCACCTCGAAGGTCTCGGCTGAAGCCTGAAGCGGAAAGCCCGTGACCGTCACGGCAATTGCGGCAGCGGCGCAAAACAGTCTGGTCTTTGCAACGGCGTTTGCGAGCATCGTCAACATCATCATCGTGCCAATACTTTCCTTGGGTGCTCGGCCCGCCCATGGGCCGGCAGAAAACGAATATGGGAAAAGCCGCCCTCGTCCGTGGTGACGACACATTTGACTCCGAAAACCTCGGCTATTGTCGCCGGTGTCAGAACGTCCCGCGGCGGGCCGACCGCGATCATCTCACCCCGATGCATGATGGCGACGCGGTCGCAGAACATAGCGGCGTGATTGAGATCGTGCAGCGCCGCAACGACGGTCAGGCCCTGCCGGCGCACCAGATCGAGCAGGCCGATCTGATGGCCTATGTCGAGGTGATTGGTCGGTTCGTCCAGAAGCAGGATATGTGGCTCCTGCGTCAATGCGCGCGCGATATGCAGACGCTGGCGTTCGCCGCCGGAAAGATGATGCCAGTTGCGCTCCGCCTTGTCGGCCATGTCGACATTGGCAAGTGCCGCATCAACAATGGCGTCGTCATTCTGTGACCAGGCGGAAAGCGGCCCGAGATAGGGCGTGCGCCCAAGCTCCACGGCCTGCCGTGCGGTGATGCGCTCTGTCGTTTCAGCCTGTTGCTCCACGAAGGCGAGCCGGCGGGCAAGGTCGCGGCGTCCCAGCGAGGCAAGCGGCTCCTCGCCAAGCGTAACGTGCCCCCGGCGTGGTTTGCGAATTCCCGCCAGCATGGAAAGCAGCGTGCTCTTGCCGGAACCATTCGGGCCGATGATGCCCAGAAACTCCCCGGAACCGACATTGAGCGAAACGCCGCGCACGATATCGATATTGCCGGCATGGAAATGCAGGCCGTGGGCGGATAACTTCATGACCGCGCCCTCTTTTGCCCCAGGATGAAAGCGAAGGCGGGCGCGCCGACCAGCGCGGTGATGACGCCGATGGGCAGCACCTGCCCCGGAATGACGATGCGCGAGAGAATATCCGCGACTATCATGAAAACCGCACCGGTCAGTGCCGTCACCGGCAGCAAGATGCCATGGCGAACGCCGACGAAGATGCGCGCGGCATGGGGAATGACGAGCCCGACGAAACCGATGGAGCCGACCAGCGACACCATCGCGGCCGTCATGATTGCCGAAACCGAGATCAGCACCGCATAGACCCACCGCACCGGGATACCGAGTGAAGCGGCGGCTTGACCGCCGAAGGCAAAGGCATCCAGCGCCCGGGCATACCAGAGACACACAGCAAGACCCGCAAGGCTGACCGGCAGCGCCAGCCAGACATCCGGCCAGCGCACGCCCGAGAGGTTGCCGAGCAGCCAGAACATAATGCCGCGCGCCTGTTCCGCATTGGCGGATTTGGTGACGATGAAAGAGGTCATGGCGTTGAACAGCTGCGACCCGGCCACCCCCGCCAGAATGATGGCGCTGTTGCCATGTCCCGCCCGCACCGCGAGAAGGCTGACCAGAGAAAAGGCCACAAAAGCACCGATGAGCGCGCCGGCCGGCATCGTCAGGAAACCCGCGCCAAAACCCAGAAGCGCGACAGCGACGGCACCGGTGGAGGCGCCGGCGGAAATGCCGAGAATATAGGGATCGGCAAGCGGGTTGCGCAGAAGCGATTGCAGCACCGCCCCGGCGAGCGCCAGCGAAGCCCCGCAGCAGGCGGCGACAACGGCGCGGCTGAGGCGATAACTCCAGACAATGCCCTCATCCAGCGGCTCCAACGGATAACCCGCATGGAAGACACGGTTGGCGATAGTTTTCGCCACGACGTCAAAAGGAATGGCGGTCTCGCCGATGGCCGCTCCAGCCATCAGCGCGACGAGCAGCAGGGCGAGCGCGGCGAAAGCCAGTCCCACCCTGCCGAAATGGACGGAAAGACCGTTCACTTGGCGAGGCCGGCAGCCGAAATCGCTTCAGCCAGCGTTTCGATGCCTTCAATGGTGCGAATGGTCGGGTTCATCGCCTGCGCATCCATCTCGAAGACATGACCTTCCTTGACGGCGGGCATGATGCTGGCCACGGGATCGCTGGCGAGGAACTTCAGCTTGACGGCGACATCGTCAGCCGGGAAGCGACGGCGGTCCATCTTGCCGGCGACGATGACGGAGGGATTTGCCTTGGCGATGGTTTCCCAGCCGACGGTCGGCCATTCCTCATCGCTTTCGATGACATTCTTTAAGCCCAGCGCGGACATGATGTAACCGGGCGCGCCGTTGCGGCCAGCCACATAGGGGTCGATATCCAGCTCGGCGCTGGAGAACCAGAAGACGGCCGAAAGCTTGCCATTTGCCAAGGCGATCTTGGCGCGGGCGGCTTCCTCACGCTTTTTCAGGTCGGCAACGACTTCCTCGCCGCGATCCTGCACGTTGAAGATTTTGGCGAGATCGCGGATTTCCTGATAGATCAGATCCATGGTGAAGCCGGTGTTGCGCACGCCGTCGCCACCGCCGGAATTATCCTTGCCGATGCAATCGGCAGGCGAGGTATAGACGGGAATGCCGAGTTCGGCGAATTGCGCCGGCGTTCCGACGACGCCTTCAGGGCCGATCTGCCACTGGAACTGGGTCGTTACGAGGTCGGGTCTCTTGCCGACAACCGCCTCAAAGCTCGGATCATTATCGGCCAGTCGCTCGACCTTGGCATTGGCCTCCTCGTAGCCCTTCAGAACCGGGCCGATCCACAGCGCCGTGCCGACCACCTTGTCAGCAACCCCGAGCAGATAAAGAACCTCGGTCGTGCTCTGGCCGACGGATACGGTGCGGGCGGGAGCCTGTTTGAAGGTGATCTCCTGACCGCAGCTGTTGATCGTCAGGGGGTAAGTGGTTTCGGCAGCGTTAGCGTTGGCAAGAGGCAAAACCGCAAACGCGGCGGCCAGAAAGCCGGCATGGACCGGCAGGCGTCTAGAATGAAACATGTGTTCTCCAGTCGAAAGTAAAACTTATTCCAGAGCAGCAGGCGTCAGAACGCGCAGCAACAGCGGGACGTCTTGTACGGAGAACGACGACGGGACGCAAACCAAATGTTATGAAATAACATTACAATCTCCTCCTCCGGGCTTCCCCGCCCGTAACGATGGTTCATATTTTGACGGCAGGTCTCCTGGCTCACGGATTTGCGTCACTCATCTGCCTTCCCGCATTCCAGAGAATACAGTGGCATGACGCCTTGAAGCGTCACTGGGATGAACGACAATCCGCTTACAGTTGCGGGGGCAGCCACGGCATTGGGCGAAAAAGATCGCCCGCACCATGTTCCCTATTAATCCCTTCGCCTTTCGGCTGCAGGAACCGTCGCTTTCTCACATAAGGGGCAACGGGCGGGGCGTCAATTGCGATAGTGCCGCACCTCAGCACAAAGACGGGCCAGCCAGGGCGAAAATCATTGCGGAACCAGAGCCAGCCGGTTGCGGCACGTTTTTCGACATGGTGGTAAGCGTTTCGATCACCACCAGGCCGGATTGCGTCAGAAAGTCGGTCAGAAGACCACTGTCACGCACGGCATCGAGACGGACGAGCTGATCGTCCAGATCGGAAAAATGCCGCCTGACCAGCGCAATGGCCTGCGTTTCCTCACCCGCAACGACCGGGCCGACAATATGGCCCCGTCCCGCTGCGCGCCGCAATGCAAAGGCCACGAGACGATCCGCCTCGAACAGGCCATAACCCTTATTTTCCCGCAGGAGACGCTGCAGGACGCGCTGGCGCGAGACACCGAAAGCCGCCTGATCCAGATCCGCAACAGCGGACAAATGGTCCCCCGAAAGCGGCTCGATCCTCTGTTTTCTTCCGAGCGTCGGCATCTCGGCAGGGCAGCGCGCCCTGCCACGAAGGAGATGTACTTTTTCCGCATCTCCGGCAAAACCCAGCCGGGCAAAAAGCCGCCGTGACGCTTCCGTAGCGTTCAGCCGCAGTGCAGCGTCAGGGTAATCTGCCATGAGTTGCCGCACCAACCATGGTGCGACGCCCTGTCCCTGCAAACGGGGGGAAACGATGACCATGCCGACCGTTGCGAAACCTTCATCATAAGGAAACAGCATGGCGGTTGCGACAACGCGGTCGATTTCGTCAAGCGCGGCAAGGCCGATGCCACATTGACGCAGGAAACACCATTCATTCGCGTGGTATCGCCATCCGACAGCCATGGAGAGGGCATGCAGATGATCGGCCTCCACATCGGCGATATCCACGGTTCGCAACTCGAAACTATCGACCTTGAGCAGCTCCATGACAAACGGCTCTCATTCCCTCCGGCGCGGAACCTTGATCCCGGCAGCCCAGCCCACGACATCCGAAGATAACCAGCCTTGCCGGCAGGAATTTTCCGAAAGCGCTGGAAAGACACAACAATCTACCGAAAACACCCCTATTTCAGCAGATAAACGCCGCCGGCCACTCTAAGCTTTTCGACGTTGAAGCGGCGGAGACAGCCATGAACGCAATCGAAATTCTGGAGCGTCTTGTCGGCTTCCCATCGGTCGTCGGAACCGCCAATGGCGATATCGCCGGGTGGATCGCCGATTATCTGGATAGTCACGGCGCGAAAGTATCGCTGCTTGCCGGTCCCGAGGGCGACCGCGCCAATCTCTTCGCCAGCTTCGGGCCGACAGATACCAGCGGATACATCCTGTCCGGCCATATGGATGTGGTGCCTGCCGGTGAGCCGGAATGGTCCTCCGATCCCTTCACCCTGAGAGCGGAAGGCGAGCGTCTTTACGGACGCGGAACCACCGACATGAAGGGATTTCTGGCCACGGTTCTCGCCGCGGCACCGGCATTTTCGCGCATGGCGCTGAATCGCCCCATTCATATTGCCTTTTCCTATGACGAAGAGGCGGGCTGCCGCGGCGTCCCGCACCTCATTGCCCGATTGCCGGAACTATGCGCAAAACCGGCGGGCGCGATCATCGGCGAACCGAGCAATCTGCGTGCCGTGCGCGCCCACAAGGGCAAGGCCGCTGCACGCATCACCATTCGCGGCCGCTCCGGCCATTCCTCGCGGCCGGATCAGGGCGTGAACGCCATCCATTTGATCACCGGCATCATGGCGAAGGCTGTCGAGACCGCACAGGCCCTGACGCAAGGCCCCTTCGAGGCGACATTCGAGCCACCCTATTCCTCCCTGCAGATCGGCACGGTGAAAGGCGGACAGGCGATCAACATCATTCCCGATCTCTGCGCCATCGAACTGGAAGCACGAGCAATTGCCGGTGTGTCGCCGCTCGCCCTGCTCCAGCCGGTGCGTGACGGCGTCGAAGCGCTCGCCGCTGAGGGCATCGACATAGAATGGGCACCGATGAGCGATTATCCGGCGATGTCCCTCGCCGCCGATGCGCCGCTCGTGAAGCTTCTGGAGGAATTAACCGGCGCGCCCTGCATCGCCGCCGTCAGCTACGGCACGGAGGCCGGGCTTTTTCAGGCGGCCGGCATCGACGCCATCATCTGTGGTCCGGGCGATATCGGCCGCGCCCACAAGCCGGACGAATTCATAACGGCCGGCGAACTTTCGGCCTGCCAGTCAATGCTGGAAACACTGGCGAACCGCTGCACGGTTTAAACCTTCGGAACCACGGATATCAGATGACGTTTTTCTTCAATTCCGACGCGAAGCGCGGCGAGATTTTCCGGCAGGCCCTGGCCCGCGACTTGCCGGAGCTGCCCTTCTCGATGGATGCCGACAGCGTTGATGCCGATGCGGTTCGATACCTCATCACCTGGACCGTGCCTGATGATATCGGCCGCTACCGCAATCTCGAAATCCTGTTTTCCATCGGTGCGGGTGTCGATCAGTTCCACATCGATGCGGTCCCTGCGCATGTGAAGGTCGTGCGCATGGTGGATGAAGGCATCATCCGCATGATGCAGGAATATGTAAGCCTTGGCGTGCTGGCGCTTCACCGCAACCTGCCGGTCTATTTAAAACAGCAGCGCCAGCAACTCTGGAAGGCTTTGCCGCAACGTCAGGCGGAAGAGTGCCGCGTGGGCGTTCTCGGCCTCGGCATGCTGGGTGTTGCGGCGCTGGAGCGGCTGAAACCCTTCGGTTTTCCGCTTTCTGGCTGGAGTCGTTCCCCGCGCGCGATCGACGGCGTCACCTGCCATCACGGCGAAGCCGGATTGGCCGCCATCCTCTCGACAAGCGATATTCTCGTATGCCTGCTGCCGCTGACCGAAGAGACCGTGGGACTTCTGAACGGCGAACGTCTGGCAATGCTTCCGGAAGGCGCTGGCCTCGTTCACGCCGGGCGCGGCAGGCAGCTCGACCACGACGCCCTCATCGATGCGCTGGATAATGGCGGGCTCTCGGGCGCGGTGATCGACGTCACCGAACCCGAACCTCTGCCGGAAGAGCATCGTTTCTGGACCCATCCGAAAATTCTTCTGACGCCGCATATCGCCAGCGTCACCCAGCCGCATTCGGCAGCACGCACCGTTGTCGAAAACATCAAACGATACCAGTCCGGCCTCGAGCCGCTCGGCCTCGTCGACCGCAACCGCGGATATTGATCATACCGTTCCAGGAAAGGACACCCATGCCGCTTCTCAAGACCATCGACACCCATCCCGCCTTCGAACCGAAAGCTTCCAAGGCCCTGCCGGAACGCCTCATCTCCGGCGATCCGTCCTTCAAAACCTGGCCGCTGGACGAAGCCCGCAACGGCACCGTCCACACCGGCATCTGGGAAGCGACGCCGGGCGAAAGCCGTTCGATCAAGGGCGAAACCTTCGAATTCTGCCATATTCTCGAAGGCGTCATCGAAATCACGCCGGAAGGCGGCGCACCGCTGCGTTATACGGCGGGCGACAGTTTCGTCATGAAGCCGGGCTTCGTCGGCGTATGGAAAACCATTGAAACCGTCCGCAAGATCTATGTTACGGTGAACGGATGAACTGGGAACCGGCCATTTTCGAAATCACCCGCGACGGCTACGTGCTGAGCACCGATCCGACGCGTGTGGATTTCGATCTGGTCCATGGTTTTCTCGCCCGCGATTCCTACTGGGCGCAGGGAATGACCGCCGACCGGCTGAAGCGGGCGCTTTCGCATTCGCTGCCGGTCGGCGTCTACGCCCCCGATGGTTCCATGGCCGCCTTCGCCCGTCTGGTGACGGACTATGCCGTTTTCGGCTATCTGCGCGATGTCTTCACGGTGGAGGATCATCGCGGTCGCGGCCTTGCTTCCTGGATCGCCACCGAGATACGCAGGCATCCGGAGCTCTCAACGGTATCAAGCTGGATGCTCGCGACCCGCGACGCCCATGGCGTCTATGAAAAGGCCGGCTATCGCGCCGCACCGCATCCCGAATATTACATGACGGTGCCAAAACCCGGCGAAGGCTGATCAGCCTGACTTGCACGTCATGTCGGCCATCATCATAACCTGGAGCTATGACCCTTACCCCATAAATGCTTGGCCCTTTTCCGGTCCCGATGACAGCATCATCAGGACTGGAAAAGGAGACGGAAGAGATGGGATATCGCATTGGCGTTGATGTGGGCGGGTCATTTACGGATTTTGCCGTGTTTGACGATGGGACCGGCTCGCTTTCCACCCTGAAGGTGTTTTCCCGCCCCGATGCGCCGGGAGAAGAAATCCTTCTCGCGCTCGATACGCTGAAAAAGCGCGACGGCATCGAAGCGAAGGACGTTTCCTATTTCACCCATGGAACCACCGTCGGTGTCAACACGGTGATCCAGCGCAACGGCCAGAACGTCGCCCTGTTCACCACGGAAAATTTCGAGGACGTGCTTGATGTTGCACGCCTGAAAATCCCGCAGATCCACAATCTCTATTCCGTGCGGCCGGAACCGCTCATCCCGCGTGAACGGGTTTTCGGCATAGCCGAGCGTATGTTGGCGACCGGCGAGATAAAGCTCACGCCGAACGAAGAGAATGTGGCGAAGGCTGTCGCCGGAGCAATTGCAGCCGGTTGCGACGGCATCGTTCTCGCCTTCCTGCATTCCTACCGTAACCCCGAAAACGAACGGGCCGTGAAGGCGATGATCGAGCGCATCGCACCGCAATTGCCAGTGGTCTCCTCTGCCGAGACATGGCCGATCATCCGTGAATATGAGCGCACCGTCACCGCCGTCATCAGCGGTTACGTCCAGCCGCGCGTCGCACATTATCTCGACCGTTTTGAAACGGTTCTGCGCAGGCAAGGCATTGCCTGCCCGCTGCTCATCACCAAGACCAATGGCGGCGTCATGGGCATCGATCAGGCGCGGCGCGAATGTGTGCAGATGATCCTGTCGGGCACCGCTTCCGGCGTCATCGGCGCGGGTTATCTGGCGAAGGCCAGCGGCTTTGAGCGTGTGATGAGCCTGGACATTGGCGGCACCAGCGCCGATGTGGCCGTTATTCTTGATGGCGAGGCCCAATATGGGGTCGGTGAGCTGATCGGCGATTTCCAGATTCACGTTCCCTCCGTTTCCGTCAGTTCCGTTGGCCAGGGCGGCGGCTCGGTCGCGTGGGTGGATAGTCTCGGTCTGTTGCAGGTGGGACCGGAAAGTGCCGGTTCGACGCCGGGGCCGGCCTGTTACGGACGGGGCGGCGACCGCCCGACGATCACGGATGCCATGGCGGCCGCCAACCTCATCGGCCACATGCCGCTTGGTTATGGCGCAGTGACCGTCGATCACGCCGCAGCGCGCGCCGCCCTCTTGCCGCTTGCCGAAAAACTCGGCCTTTCCGTCGAGGCGCTCGCCGGCAACATCGTCGATATCGCCGTCTCGGGCATGTATGCGGAGGTGAACGCCCTGACCTCCCGCTTCGCCATCGACCCGCGCGAATTTCACCTCTTCGCTTTCGGCGGCGCGGGCGCGATGCTCGCCTGTTTCCTTGCCCGCGAACTGGATATGAAAGGTGTGGTGGTGCCGCCCACCCCCGGTGTCGTTTCCGCGCTCGGCGGCCTGATTGCCGATCTCAAGAATGATTTCATCCGCACCACCTATTGCGAGGTGGACGACAGGGCGGCCTCTGATCTCGCCCCCCTTCTCGCCGAAATGCAGGAGACCGGCCGCAACTGGCTGAAGGAACAGGGTTTTAACGGTGATTGCGACATGCGGCTTTCCGCCGACATGCGCTATCGCGGCCAGTCCTACGAAATCGAAACCACGCTGCAGCCGGAATGGCTGGGCAGAGGTGACGCCGGCGCGATCAACAAGGCTTTCCACGAAGAACATGCCCGTCTTTATGGCCATTCCGATGAACGGGCGGCCGTACAGATGGTCAACCTCAGACTCGTCGTTTCCGGCCGAACACCGAAGCCCCCTCTTCGGGAGACAGGCATGGCCACCGGTCCCGCTAAACCGCGCTTCCACGCGAAAGGCTGGTTTGGTGGCATGGAACACGACATGGCTATCTATCATCGTGCCGATCTGGCGGCCGGACACGATTTCGATGGTCCCGCCATCATCCTTCAGGACGACACCACCACCGTGGTGCCGCCCGACTTCTCCGTCCATGTGGACCATTTCGGCAATCTCGTCATTACCAAGAGGGAGTTTTGATCCATGGCCATCGATCGCCGCAACCTCAAGGTCCTTGCCAATTTCTGCTCTGCCGCCGCCGACGCCATGGCCTTCACGCTGATGCGCACCGCCCATTCCGCCTTCGTCAAGGAAACCGAGGATTTTTCCTGCCAGGTGGTGACGCGCGAGGGGCTCGCCTTCGCCAATCCCCGGCAATTCGGCGCGCCCTGGTATAGCGGCATCGATTACGCGCCGCTGATTTCCATGTTCGAGGAGTATGAAGACGGCGATATCTGCATCACCAACGATCCCTATAGCGGTTTCGTCGCCACCCACTCGCCGGATATCCACATCTGGAAACCGGTCTTCCACGAGGGCAAAATTGCCTGTTTCGTGGTCGGGCACATCCACAATACCGATGTCGGCGGCGCGGTTCCCGCCTCATTGTCCCGCTCGCTTTCCGAAATCGAGCAGGAAGGCCTGCGCATCCCGCCGGTCAAGCTCGTTCGCAAAGGCAGGCTCGACCCCTTCATCATCGACATGATGAAGGCCAATGTCCGAATGCCGGAACAGAATATCGGCGACCTCCACGCCCAGATCGCCTCCGTCAACATCGGCGAACGCAAGATGCAGGAGATCGTTGCCCGTTTCGGCTTTGATGATTTTCTGGACGGTGTGCGCCAGATTTTCGACTATGCGGAAGAGCAGACCCGGCAAATCCTCACCAGGGTTCCCGATGGCGATTACTTCTTTGCCGACTATGCCGACGAGGATTCCGTTGGCGGCCGGCCATGCCGCGTGGCGCTGACGCTGAAAATCCGCGGCGGCGAGGCGGTTCTCGACTATACCGGCAGCGATCCGCAGCTCGGCTCGTCGCTGAATATGCCGACCGGCGGTCGCGAGCGACATTCACTCGTCATGGTCGGCCTGACCTATGTGCTTTATACGCTCGATAACAGCCTGCTTCTGAACGCCGGCACCCTGCGCCCGGTACGGGCCGTGCTGCCGGAAGGCACGATCGTCAATTGTCAACGCCCGGCCGCTGTCGGCATGCGCTCACTCACCTGCGCCATGACCCAGATCGTCACCATCGGCGCTTTCGCAAAGGCCCTGCCCGAGCTTATTCCCGCGGCCTCCCCCGGCGGAAACGCCATCATGAACATCAAGACCAGCGACCGGAGCGGCCGCCCGGTCATGGCCTCCATCGGCCCGGTTGGCGGCGGTGGCGGCGGTACGCCCTTCTGCGACGGCAGTGACGGCGCCGGTGGCGCCACCGGCTTTCTGCGCAACACGCCGATCGAAATCAGCGAAGCGGAAGTGCCGATCCTCTTCCGTCGTTATGGGTTGCAACGCGATACCGGCGGGGCAGGTCGTTTTCGCGGCGGGCTTTCGGCCATCATGGAGTTTGAAATATCCTCGCCGGAAACGGTGGTCACGGCACGCAACCGCAATCGCTCGCTGATGGCAAGCTGGGGCGTCAATGGTGCGGGCCCGGGGCTGATTTCCCGCTTTCTCCGCAATCCCGATACGGAGGGCGAAATCTCGCTCGGCAATACCGATATCGTCCATTGCGGCCCGGGCGATGTCATTCGTGTCATCGGACCGGGAGCCGGCGGTTACGGCGACCCCTTCACCCGCCCGCAACAGGCCGTGCTTCGCGATGTGCGGCGTGGTGCGGTCTCGGCAGAAAATGCTGCAAGACACTACGGGGTCGCGCTCATCGGCGATGAGATCGATGAAGAAGCGACGGCCGCCCTGCGCTCCACACCGCGCCGAAAGACGGACGATATCATCAGTTATGGACCGGAGCGGCTCGCCTTCGAGGCGGTCTGGACGAGGGAACGTTATGATCTTCTGACCCAATTCCTGCAAAAATCGCCTGTGGGATGGCGTTTTTTCCTGAAACACCGGGTGTTTGAAGCGGTCGAAAACGAAGGCGATGATCCCCGCCCCCTTTGCGAGCGGATGGCCGAGATTTTCGAGCAGATAAGCGCCCGCTACGGCGTTTGACCGGCGGCCTGCCTTCGCCGCCGAAGATTGCGCTGTCTGCCGGTGGCAAAACAGGATTTTCATTCACCGCCCGCGCCGCAGTCGGTCGATGCTGCTTGCCATCAGGGGTTAGCGTTGGGGCATATCCAGAGAGGATTCCACATGACGCTCAGCTTCGATCCAGACAGCTTGTCCCTGCCGATCGGCCATTTTATCGGCGACCGGCTGGTTACGGCGGCAAACGGCATCGACATGCACCGCCCATCCGATGGCGTTGGATATGCCGGTTGTCCCAAGGCGGATGCAGCGCTGGTCGATGAAGCGGTGCAGACTGCCAAGGCTGCGTTGAAGAGCAGCAACTGGGGCGGCGTGCGCCCGCGTGAGCGTACAAAGGTCTTGCAGCGCTGGGCCGACCTGATCGAACAGGAAGCCGAGACGCTGGCGAAAATCGAAGCGCTCTCCTCGACGCGGCCCGTGGGCCAGCTGATCGCCGGCGATATCGCCGTCACCGCCGAGCAAATCCGTTTCTTTGCCGAATTCGCCGACAAAGAAGGCGGCGATCTGGTGCCGACCGACGATGCGAGCTTCGGCATGATCATGACCGAACCCTATGGTGTCGTCGGCGCCATCACGCCATGGAATTTCCCCGTCTCCATGGCGGGCTGGAAGCTCGGCCCGGCGCTTGCCGCCGGCAATGCCGTGGTGCTGAAACCCTCGGAAATGACGCCCTTCTCCAGCATTTTTATGGCACAGCTGGCGATCAAGGCGGGGCTCCCCGCCGGTCTCATCAATATCGTACTGGGTGACGGGCCTGTGACGGGCAATGCCATCACCGGGCACCCTGATATCTCCAAGGTCAGCTTCACCGGCTCCACAGCCGCGGGCGCCGCCATCATGGCCAATATCGCCCGCACCGGCATCAAGCCCATGACGCTGGAGCTCGGCGGCAAGAGCCCGCAACTGGTCTTTGCCGATGCCGATATCGAAAAAGCGGCGGCGGCAATCGCCGGCAATATTCTCTCCAATGCCGGGCAGGCCTGCGTGGCCGGTTCCCGCATCATCGTTGAAGAAAGTGCGGCAGATGCCCTTTCCGCTGCGATCATCGCCCGCATGAAGGCGGTGAAGCCCGGCCCGACATGGGACGAGGCGTCGCAATATTCGCCTATTATCTCCGAAGTGCAGCGCAAGCGCATCGACGGCATCGTTCAGGCCGCCGTCGCTCATGGAGGCGAATGCCTGACAGGCGGTGCGAACATGGACGGCCCCGGCTATTTCTACCAGCCGACACTGATCGCCAATGTCGACCAGACATCGCCCGCCGTCACCGAAGAAATCTTCGGACCGGTGCTGACGCTGCAGACCTTCCGGACGGAAGAAGAGGCTCTGGCGCTTTCCGATCATCCGACTTACGGTCTGGCGGCGGGTCTTTTCAGCCGTGATGTCTCGCGTGTGATGCGCCTGTCACGCGCCATTCAGGCCGGAACGATCTGGGTCAACCGTTACGGCCGCTCCCGCGACCACATATTGCCGACAGGCGGTTACAAACGCTCCGGCATCGGCAAGGATCTCGGACGGGAGGCCTATCTCGCCAACCGCAAGAGCAAAAGCGTCCTGATTGGACTGTAACAGGGGAATTCTCTTGAAAACGCATCGCATCGCACTCATTCCCGGAGACGGTATCGGCAAAAGCGTAACTGATGCCGCCTGGCAGGTGCTCAACGCCGCCGCCCAAACCTCCGGTTTTGCACTTGAAGGCACGGAATTCCCCTGGTCCTGCGCCTTCTACAAGGAAACCGGCGCGATGATGCCGAAGGACGGTATCGAAACCCTGCGCGGCTTCGACGCCATTCTGCTCGGCGCAGTCGGCTGGCCGGCGGAAGTGCCGGACTCAGTCTCGCTGCACGGCCTGCTGCTGCCGATCCGCAAGGCCTTCGTGCAATATGCCAATATCCGCCCTCACCGGCTTCTGCCCGGCGTGCAGGGACCTTTGAAGGCCGATGGATTCGACATTCTCTGCATCCGCGAAAACACGGAAGGCGAATATTCCGGCGCGGGCGGCCGCGTGCATCAGGGCACCGATGATGAAGTTGCGGTCGAAACCTCGATCTTCACCCGCAAGGGCGTGGAGCGTATCCTGCGTTTCGGCTTCGAGCAGGCGCAGAAGCGTCGCGGCAAGCTCGCTTCCATTACCAAGTCCAATGCCCAGAAATATTCGATGGTCTTCTGGGATGAGGTGACACACAAGCTCGCTGCCGAATATCCCGATGTCGAAGTTTCCAGCTATCACATCGACGCCATGGCGGCACGCATGGTGATGGCCCCGGAAAGCCTTGATGTCGTGGTCGCCTCCAACCTCTTCGGCGACATTCTGACCGATCTCGGCGCGGCCATTCAGGGCGGTCTTGGTTTTGCCGCTTCCGCCAATATCAACCCTGACCGCAGCGCGCCTTCCATGTTCGAGCCGGTGCATGGTTCGGCCCCCGATATCGCCCATCTCGGCATAGCCAACCCCATTGCCGCCATCTGGTCCGGCGCGATGATGCTCGAGCATCTCGGCGAAAAAGATGCAGCAGTGCGCATCATGACGGCGCTGGAAACGGCGACCGGCCGGGGTATCGGCACGGTGCCGGGTAAGGACAAGACAGACGCCATCACCGCCGCGATTCTTGCGGCACTCGACTGATTTCGGAGAATTATGATGCAGGGCTTGAAGGACAAAGAACTCTTTCGCCAGACGGGCTTGATCGGCGGCGCATGGAAGACGGCGGCGTCGGGCAAGGCGGTCGATGTCATCGACCCCGCGACGCAGGCCGTGATCGGTACCGTTCCCGATATGGGGAGCGCGGAAACGCGCGCGGCCATCGAGGCCGCCAACGCCGCCTTCGGCCCGTGGAAGAAGAAGACCCATGCGGAGCGTGCGGCGCTGCTCGAAAAATGGTTTGCGCTGATGATCGAGCATATAGACGATCTCGGCCTGATCCTGACCACGGAACAGGGCAAGCCGCTCGAGGAGGCAAAGGCCGAAATCCGCTATGGCGCATCCTTCGTCAAATGGTTTGCGGAAGAGGCGCGGCGCATTGGCGGCGGCACCATTCCTTCACCGACGCCGGACCGGCGCATCGTGGTGCTGAAGGAGCCTGTTGGCGTCTGCGGCATCATCACGCCATGGAACTTCCCGAACGCCATGATCACCCGCAAGGTCGCGCCCGCACTCGCGGCCGGCTGCACCGTGGTCATCAAGCCATCGGAATTCACACCCTATTCGGCTCTGGCGCTCGGCGTGCTCGCCGAACGGGCCGGCATTCCCGCAGGTGTCATCAACATCGTCACCGGCATGCCGACGGAAATCGGCAACGAAATCATGGCCAACGAGACGGTTCGCAAGATTTCCTTCACCGGCTCCACCCGCGTCGGTTCGCTTTTGATGCGTGGCGCCGCCGACAGCATAAAACGACTGTCGCTGGAACTGGGCGGCAATGCGCCCTTCATCGTTTTCGACGATGCCGATCTCGATCTCGCCATTGAAGGCGCCCTCATTTCGAAATTCCGCAATGGCGGCCAGACCTGCGTCTGCGCCAACCGCATTCTCGTCCAGTCTGGTGTTTACGACGCCTTCGCGAAAAAACTGGCGGATCGCGTCGATGCCATGCGGGTCGGCCCCGGCACGGAAGCGGGGGTCTCCATCGGCCCGATGATCAACGAGCCGGCCATCGCCAAGATCCGCGCCCATATCGACGACGCCGTTTCCAAGGGCGCGACGATCATCACCAAGCCGCGCAATCTGCCGGAAGGTCCGCAATATACGGCACCGGTGGTGCTGACGGACGCCACGACCGGCATGCTTCTGGCAAGCGAAGAGACCTTCGGGCCCGTCGCACCGCTCTTCCGCTTCGAGACGGAAGAAGAAGCACTCGCCATCGCCAATGGCACGCCCTTCGGCCTCGCCGCCTATTTCTACACCGAGAGCCTCAAGCGCGCCTGGCGTGTGGGCGAAGCGCTGGAATTCGGCATGGTCGGCCTCAATACCGGCCTCATCTCCACCGAAGTCGCCCCCTTCGGCGGCGTGAAGCAATCCGGCCTCGGCCGCGAAGGCGCGCAGGTCGGTATCGAGGAATATCTGGAGATCAAGACCTTCCATATCGGTGGGCTCGCTTGAGCCTTTTTCTCATCCCCGCCTAAAGGGCCGCTCTGCGGCCCTTCTTTTTTTGAAGCGTGGGATTGAAAAAAGCGGCAGCATTTACACGCCGTCGCCCCGGACTCGGTCCGGGTCCAGTGCGATCAAGTCATTGATCGCAAGAAACTCTTTCACCGCGCAGACGCGCGGTGGCTGGATGCCGGATCAAGTCCGGCATGACGGAAGAACTAACAGCCCTTCTACTGAATCTTATCCAGCATCTTGTAATAGAATCCCACCAGCGGCAGGAACCAGGGCTTACCGAAATGACCCGGCACCGCCGGCCAGTCCAGCCCCTTCAGCGGATTGTTGTCCGGCCGCCCGAGAATGGCGTCGGCCATGATCATGCCGAGATGGGTGGAAAGCTGCGCACCGTGGCCGGAATAGCCCATGGCGTACCAGACGCCGTCATGGAAACCTGCGCGCGGATAACGATCCTTGGTCATGTCAACCAGTCCGCCCCAGCAATAATCGATCGGCACATGGGCAAGCTGCGGGAAAATGCGATGCAGGCTTTCCGTCAGGATCGCACCGCTTTTGGAGTCCGAACGCTGATCCGAAGTTGCGGAAAAACGGGCGCGGCCACCAAAGATCAGCCGGTTGTCAGGCGAGAGCCGGAAATAATTGCCAATATTCATGGAGTTGACATAGGTGCGGTTGCCGGGAACCGAAGCCTTGATTTCGGCATCCGTCAGCGGCCGCGTGGCGATGATGAAACTACCCACCGCGATGATGCGGCGGCGGAAATAACCGAATCCGGAGGGTGTGTAAGCCCCGGTAGCAACAAGCACATTGTTGGCCGTGACCTTGCCACGGGCAGTTTCCAGATCATGGAGCTTGCCGTTCTGGATGTGTTTCGTCACCGCCGCTTTTTCGAAGATCACCGCGCCATGGCGGCTGGCGGCTTCGGCAAGGCCGGCCACATAGCGGCCCATATGCATCATTGCGCTTTTCTTCGAGAGCATGGCGCCATAAAAGGGCGAGCCGATTTCCGCCTCGAGATCAGCAGCCGACAAGAGAGCCGTATCGGGATCGACCTCGGCGTGCAGCGCGTCGAAATTCCTTGCCAGACCTTCGAAATGCTGCGGCTTGGAAGCGAGCTTCAGCTTGCCGGAGCGGCGGAAATTGCAATCAATCCCCTCCTCTGCGATCAGTGCTTCCAGCGTGTCGACTGAATCGTCCAGCGCCTTGTAGAGGGCGATCGCGCGTTCCTTGCCCAGTTCCGCCTTGGCGGAGAGATAGGAATGGGCAAGGCCATTGTTGAGGTGCCCGCCATTGCGGCCAGAGGCGCCCCAACCGACCCGCTCCCCTTCGAGAACGACCACCCGCGCGCCCGCCTTGGCCAGCTGGCGCGCGGCCCCGAGACCGGTGAAGCCGCCGCCGATGACGGCGACATCATAATGACCTTCGACGGGACCTTGCGCGGCACCTGAAAATTGCGGCGCGGTATCGTGCCAATAGGAGACGAACTTCATGGTCCCGACCTTTCCTTACAATCCAACCACGCCTGCCAGGCCGGAAATATCTGATATCTCGACATAACCATAATAGGGATTGGCGGGCTCGTGGCCGCGATTGACCCAGACCTTGTTCTTGATGCCGAGATCGTGGGCCGACATCAGATCGTAACGGAACGAGGAGGAAACATGCAGCATATCTTCCGGACCGCAGCCGAGCATGTCAAACATATATTCGAAGGCCTTGAAACGCGGCTTGTAAGCCTGTGCCTGCTCGGCGGTATAGACCGCATGGAAGGGTGCGCCGAGCTTTTCGACATTCGACATGATCTGCGAATTCATGGCGTTGGACAGGATGACGAGGGGAATTTCCTTCGCAACCTTCGCAAGGCCGGCCGGAACATCGGCATGCGGCCCCCAGGTCGGAACGCGCTCGTAAACGAAGGTGGCATCTTCATCCTTGAAAGCGACACCATTGCGCTTGCAGCTGCGCGAAAGCGAATTGTGGACCACCTGAGCATAGGGCTTCCAGTCGCCCATGATCTCATCAAGACGGTAGGCCGCAAAATTCTTGATGAACTGCTGCATCTGCGCTTCATCCAGGCGATCACCATAGAGATCACGGGCGGCCTCTGCCATCTGGAAATTGATCAGCGTGCCGTAGCAATCAAAGGAGATGTATTTCGGGCGGAAGATGGTCATATCGTCGTCATCCTTGCTTGGGGATCGGCCGTGCCGGAATGAATTGATCATAGAAAGCCTTTGCCCGGTCGGCGCACCGCAATTGCCATCAGCGGAAGCAGATTGTTGCGTATGCAGCCGCCAGTTTGGCAGAGAGTTGCGTTGAGCCCAACCGAAAGCCGCCGCCCGTCCCGGTTTTACGACCGGGTGCGGACAAGATGCGGCATAAGATGCGGCGGCGGATAAAAGCAACAGCGAAACATATCGAACCTTCCCATTTGTCGGGACAATCTTCTTCCGGCGTCAGTCTATCAATGAAGAGTAAGAAAAAACGGAGTTCCGGCATGCAGGCGAGCCTGATCGATATCCAAATGTTTCAACCGGACCACCTCGACGCGGCCGTTGAACTTTCCCGCCAGGCCGGCTGGCCGCACCGGAAGGAAGACTGGGCGCTGGTCCTTTCCCTGAGCAAGGGTTTTGTCGCCCTTGAGAACGGACGCGTCGTCGGCACCGCCATGGCGACGCTTCTCGGAGAAAGCTGCGCCACCGTCAATATGGTGATCGTGGATGAGAGCATGCGCGGCCGCGGCCTCGGGCGTCAGTTGATGCAGGCGGCAATGGACGCAGCAGAAGACCGCGAATGCCGTCTGGTCGCCACGGCCGACGGCCTGCCGCTCTACGAAAAACTGGGCTTCGTCGCCTGCGGCGAGGTGCGTCAACATCAGGGAATTCCGGTGACGACCGACAGGCCAACCGGTGTCATCTGGGTCGAAACCATTGATCCGGCCGCGCTTGCGGCACTCGATGCGGAGGCTTTCGGCGCGGATCGCACGGCGCTCTTTGCAGCGCTTGCCGACAGGGCACGTTTCGCGATCGTTGAGAAACAGGGCGTCATCAAGGGTTTTGCCGCCCTTCGCACCTTCGGGCGCGGCGAGGTCATCGGCCCGGTCGTGGCGGAAAATGCTGAAATCGCTAGGGATTTGATCGCCTTTGCAGTTTCCGAGCGCCCCGGCGCATTCCTGCGCGTGGATACCACCGCCGATACCGGTCTTGGCCCCTGGCTTGCCGAACGTGGCCTTGCCCATGTCGGCGGCGGCATCGCCATGCGCCGGTCGAAAACCGAAATCCCCGCGGACAAAAAACTGAAAACATTCGCATTGACCAGCCAGGCACTGGGCTGAATCTGGAGAGACCCATGTTAAGCAATTCACTGATCGAACTGGACCGCGCCCATCTGGTGCACCCCGTCTCCTCCTTCCGCGGCCATGAGAAGCTTGGTGTGCGGGTGCTGAAATCGGCAAGCGGCGCCACGGTCACCGACATGACCGGTCACCAGCTCATCGACGGTTTTGCCGGCCTCTGGTGCGTCAATGCCGGTTACGGGCATGACAGCATCGTCGAAGCGGCAGCCAAACAGATGCGTGAGCTGCCCTATGCCACTGCCTATTTCGATATCGGCAGTGAACCGGCGATCCGGCTTGCTTCCGAACTCGCCGACCGCGCGCCGGGTGATCTCAACCATGTCTATTTCACGCTTGGCGGTTCCGATGCGGTGGACAGCACCATCCGCTTCATCCGCTATTACTGGCACGCGAAAGGCCAGCCGCAACGCGACCAGTTCATCTCCATCGAACAGGGTTATCACGGCTCCACTACCGCTGGGTCGGGTCTCACGGCGCTACCCGCTTTCCATGCGGGTTTCGGTGTGCCTTATGACTGGCAGCACAAAATTCCGTCGCACTACGCCTACCGCAATCCGGCCGGCAACGATCCGGCCGCGATCATCGCCTCCTCCCTGCAAATTCTCAAAGACAAGATCGAGGCCATCGGCCCGGACCGGGTCGCCGCCTTTTATGCGGAACCCATTCAGGGCTCGGGCGGCGTTCTGGTGCCGCCGCCGGGCTGGATCAAGGCCATGCGCGACCTCTGCCGTTCCTACGGCATTCTCTTCGTCGCCGATGAGGTCATCACCGGCTTCGGCCGCACCGGACCGCTCTTTGCCTGCACCGACGAGGACATCGTGCCTGATTTCATCACGGCCGCAAAGGGTCTGACGTCAGGTTATGTGCCGATGGGCGCTGTCTTCATGGCGGATCACGTCTATGATACAATAGCTGACTTTGCCGGCGATGCCGCCGTGGGGCATGGATACACCTACTCCGCCCACCCTGTCAGCGCCGCCGTCGGTCTCGAAGTGCTGAAACTTTACGAGGGTGGACTGCTGGAAAACGGCCGCCGTGCCGGTCAAAGGCTGATGGCCGGCCTGGAAGGCCTGAAAAACCATCCGCTTGTTGGCGATGTGCGCGGCCGCGGCATGCTTGCCGCCATCGAACTTGTGACCGACAAGGACAAAAAGACGCCGCTGCCGGCTGCAGCGGCCCCTGCACGCAAGGTTTTCGACCGCGCCTGGGAAAACGGCCTGATCGTGCGCGCCTTTGCAAACGGCATTCTCGGTTACGCGCCGCCGCTCTGCTGCACCGATAGTGAGATCGACGCCATTATCGAGCGGACGCTGAAGACGCTCGACCAGACACTCGAAGACCCGGCCGTCAGGGCCGCCATGGCCTGAGCCGATAGAAGGGCAGCGTTGCGGCACCCTCTCGAAATGTCGCAACGCACCGCATATTCGCAATATTCTGCCGAAGAGCCGATCCATTTCGGCGTATCCGGCGTGCCGAAAGTGCCAAACTATTAATGCAAAAGGCACTAAACGCCATAAAAAAGGGCGTAATTACAAATGGGAACGGGGCAAGGATCCCGTCCGGGAACAGAATAATCTGCCGCAGCCTCCCCAAGAGGCCGAGGCGGCCAAGCGGAGACCGACATTGCCCAAAAAACTGAGCGACTTCAAATATATGAGCTTCGACGTGGTGGGAACTCTCATCGATTTCGAAGGCGGCCTGAAATCGACGCTGGCCGCAATCGGCGCGGAAAACGGCGTGGAGGTCGATGGTGAAAAGGCGCTCGCCCTTTATCGCGCAGCCCGTTACTCCGACGCGACCGACCTGTTTCCGGACGATCTCGTCCGCGTTTATCTGATCATCGCTCCGCAACTTGGACTGCCGGCAGAACGCGCTTTCGGCGAGCGCCTGCGCGACGCGGCAAAAAGCTGGAAAGGCTTTGAAGACAGCCGCGCCGCCATGGCCGAGCTTGCCAAGACGCATCGCCTCATCGCCATGACCAATGCCCAGCGCTGGGCCTTCGAATATTTCTCGAAGGAGCTCGGCAATCCCTTTCATGCGGCCTTCACGGCGGATGATACCGGCACGGAAAAACCCGATCCTGCCTTCTTCGAAAAGGTTTTCGCTTTTGTGGAGAGCGAAGGCGCATCGAAGGATGACATTCTCCATGTCGCGCAAAGCCAGTATCACGATATCGGCATTTCCCGGAAACTGGGCATGACCAATTGCTGGATCGAGCGGCGTCACGCCCAGAAGGGATATGGCGGCACCATCGAACCGGAAAACTTCACCGAGCCGGACTATCACTTTACCTCAATGGCCGGCCTTGCCGACGCCGCGAGGCAAACGGGCGGTTAAGCCGCACCGCCAGTGGCGTGCCGCGAACTGGGATGCGGCATGCCTGAAATTTCTTCAGATGCATTTCAACAAATCATACAAAAGGGGAAGACCATGAGTGACAGGATTACAAACTGGACCCGCTCCGACGATGCCGCCGTTGAACAGGCGATCCGACGCGGCGCAACGCGGCGCGAGCTGCTTCACATGCTGCTGGCGGGTGGTGTCGCCCTTTCCGCCGGTTCGGCCATTCTCGGTCGCGCCTCAAATGCCGTGGCCGCAACGCCGGTCTCCGGCGGCACGCTAAAGGCCGCCGGCTGGTCCTCCTCCACCGCCGATACGCTCGATCCGGCGAAAGCCTCGCTTTCGACGGATTATGTTCGTTGCTGCGCGCTCTACAACCGTTTGAGCTTCCTCGATGTTTCCGGCACGCCGCAGCTGGAGCTGGCCGAAGCCATCGAAACGAAGGACGCCAAGACCTGGACGGTGAAGCTGCGTTCCGGCGTCACCTTCCATGACGGCAAGGCCCTGACCGCCGACGACGTGGTCTATTCGCTGAAGCGCCATCTCGATCCGGCCGTCGGCTCCAAGGTCGCCAAGATTGCCGCGCAGATGACCGGCTTCAAGGCTCTCGACAAGAGCACGGTCGAAATCACGCTGGCGAACGCGAATGCCGACCTGCCATCCATTCTGGCTCTGCACCATTTCATGATCGTTGCCGACGGCACCACGGATTTCTCCAAGGGCAACGGCACCGGCGCCTTCAAGCTCGAGAAATTCGAGCCAGGCGTCCGTTCGATCATGGCCAAGAACACCAATTACTGGAAGTCCGGCGGGCCGCACATCGACAGTTTCGAATTCATGGCGATTTCGGACGACAATGCCCGCGTCAACGCCCTTCTCTCGGGTGATATCCAGCTCGCGGCCTCCATCAACCCACGTGCGCTTCGCCTGCTCGACAAGCAGGAAGGTGTCGTTCTGTCCAAGACGACATCGGGGAACTACACCAACCTCAACATGCGTCTCGACCAGGCGCCCGGCAACAATGCCGATTTCATTGCCGGTATGAAGTCGATCGTCAATCGCGAGCAGATCGTCAAGGCGGCCCTGCGCGGCCTCGGTGAAGTCGGCAACGACCAGCCGGTTCCGCCGATGAACCCCTATCACAATCCGGATCTCAAGCCGAAAGCCTTCGATCCGGAGAAGGCGAAATTCCACTTCCAGAAGGCAGGCCTCATCGGCCAGTCCATTCCGGTCATCGCATCGGATGCAGCAAGCTCTTCGGTCGACATGGCGATGATCATCCAGGCTTCGGCCGCCGAAATCGGCGTGAAGCTGGATGTGCAGCGTGTTCCCTCCGACGGTTACTGGAGCAATTACTGGCTGAAGGCGCCGGTCCATTTCGGCAACATCAACCCGCGCCCGACGCCGGACATCCTGTTCTCGCTGCTCTATGCTTCAGACGCCCCGTGGAACGAAAGCCAGTACAAGTCGCCGAAATTCGACAAGCTGATGCTGGAAGCACGCGGCATGCTCGACATGGAGAAGCGCAAGCAGATCTACTTCGAACTGCAAACGATGATCGCCGACGAAGCCGGCACCATCATCCCCGCCTATATTTCGAATGTCGACGCCATCACCTCCAAGCTAAAGGGGCTGGAAGCCAATCCGCTCGGCGGCATGATGGGTTATTCCTTTGCGGAATACGTCTGGCTTGAAGCCTGATAGATCATGGGGCCGGGCGCGAAAATGCGCCCGGCACGTTTTCCGCAGGATGCGGGAAGCCTCCACAATCAGGCAGGTCGCAGGAGCATGTGAATGAACAGCCGGATATTGTCCCTTATCGCCAGGCGGCTGGTCGTCATGCTGACGACGCTGCTGATCGTGTCGTTTATCGTCTTTTCCGCCACCAGCCTGCTGCCCGGCGACACGGCGACGATCCTTCTCGGCCAGGCGGCGACGCCGGAAGCCGTGGCGGGCCTGCGCACCGCCATGCATCTCGACGACCCGGCCCTGCTGCGTTTCGTCCGCTGGCTTTTTGGCCTGCTGCATGGCGAGCTCGGCACCTCCTATGCCAACAACATGGCGATTGCCGATCTTATCGGTCCGCGCTTCGTCAATTCCATGAAGCTTGCCGGCATTACCACCATCATCGCCGTGCCGCTGGCGCTCACGCTTGGCATCAGCTCCGCCATGCTGCGCGGAACGCTTTATGACCGGGCCGTCACCGTGCTGACCATCGGTGTCATCTCGGTGCCGGAATTCATGATCGCCACACTCGCCGTGCTGCTTTTCGCCGTTTACCTGAAATGGCTGCCGGCGCTTTCGCTGGTCAGCGAGGTTCACACGCTTTTCGATGTACTGCGGGTCTATGCCATGCCGGTCATCACGCTGACCTTCGTCGTCTCAGCGCAGATGATCCGCATGAGCCGCGCCGCCGTCATCGAAACGCTGGATACGCCCTATGTCGAAATGGCGCTTTTGAAGGGCGCACCGCGCATGCGCATCGTGCTTCGCCATGCGCTTCCCAATGCGCTCGGCCCCATCGTCAATGCGGTGGCGCTGTCACTTTCCTATCTCGTCGGCGGCGTCATCATCGTTGAGACGATCTTCAATTATCCTGGCATCGCCAAGCTGATGGTGGATGGCGTCGCAACCCGCGACCTGCCGCTGATCCAGAGCTGCGCGATGATCTTCTGCGTCGGTTATCTCCTCCTCATCACGACGGCTGACATTATCGCCATCATGTCCAATCCGAGGCTGCGCTGATGGCCGACAATATCAAAACAACTTCGGGGACTTCGCGTTTGGGTTACAAGATCAACGCAGTCGGCGTTTTCGGCTTTCTCATGATTTTTTCCTGGGCCATGGTCGCAATCTTGGCGCCGTATCTCATACCGCATCCAGTCGGTGAAATCGTCGATCTCGATTATTTCGGGCCGATGACATCAGATCTCTGGCTCGGTTCCGATTACCTCGGCCGTGACGTGTTTTCCCGCATTCTCATGGGCGCGCGTTTCACGGTCGGCATATCGCTCGCAGCCGTCACCATCGCCTGCACCTCCGGCGTCGTGCTCGGCATGTGCGCCGCCGTCATCGGCGGCTGGTTCGATGCGGCATTGAGCCGGTTTCTCGATGCGGTGAATTCCATTCCGAGCAAGCTTTTCGGCCTCGTCGTCGTCGCCGCCGTCGGCTCGTCCATTCCGGTGCTGATCATCACGCTCTCGGTCATCTATACGCCCGGCGCCTATCGTTTCGCCCGGGCGCTCGCCGTCAATGTCAACACCATGGATTTCGTCACCGTCGCCCGCGTGCGCGGCGAAAGCCTGCTTTATCTCATCGGTTCCGAAATCCTGCCGAACATCGTCCGTCCCGTGTTGGCCGATCTTGGCGTGCGCTTCGTCTTCATCGTGCTGCTGCTGTCGGGCCTCTCCTTCCTTGGCCTTGGCCTGCAGCCGCCGAATGCGGACTGGGGTGCGCTGGTGCGCGAAAACATCGGCGGCCTGCCGTTCGCGGCACCCGCCGTCATCTTCCCGTCCCTGGCGATTGCCAGCCTGACGATCAGCGTCAACCTGCTGATCGACAATCTGCCGCAGAAAATCCGCGACAGGAGTGAATAATGAGCAATCTCGTTGAAATCCGCGGACTGAAAGTCGAGGCCACCACCGATTCCGGCCGCCGCATCGACATCATCAAGGGTGTGGACATCGACATCGCCGATGGCGAGATCGTTGCGCTGATCGGCGAAAGCGGTTCCGGCAAGACCACCATTGCGCTGACGCTGATGGGCTATGCCCGCCCGGGCTGCCGCATTTCCAGCGGCAGCGTCAAGGTGGCGGGTCGCGACATGGTGCAGCTTTCCGAAGCCGAGCGAGCAACGATCCGCGGCACGAAGGTGACCTATGTGCCCCAAAGTGCGGCCGCCGCCTTTAACCCTGCGCAGAGGATCATCGACCAGGTGATCGAAGTCACCCGCATCCACCATCTGATGCCGCCGCAGGAGGCGCGGGTGCGGGCGGTGGAACTCTTCAAGGCCCTGTCGCTGCCCAACCCTGAGACCATCGGCGAGCGCTACCCGCATCAGGTGTCCGGTGGCCAGCTTCAGCGCCTCTCCGCCGCCATGGCGCTGATCGGCAACCCGAAGCTGGTGATCTTCGACGAGCCGACCACGGCGCTCGATGTCACGACCCAGATCGAGGTGCTGCGCGCCTTCAAATCGGCAATGCGCAAGGGCGGTATCGGCGGCGTTTATGTCTCGCATGATCTTGCCGTCGTCGCCCAGATTGCCGACCGGATCGTGGTCTTGAAAGGCGGCGAGGTGCAGGAAACCGGAACCACGGCGGATATCCTCGAAAATGCGCAGCATCCCTATACTACGGAATTGCTGACGGCTTTTCACGACAAGGCACGCGTTGTCACACCCGTCAAACAGGAGCAGGCCACGCCCCTCCTGGATATCGAGGAGCTGATCGCCGGATATGGAACGAAGGGCGGAGACAAGATGCCGCTGGTGCGTGCGGTGGATTCCGTCAGTCTTTCAGTCTATCCCGGCCGCAATCTCGGCATTATCGGCGAATCCGGCTGCGGAAAATCGACACTTGCGCGCGCCATTGCCGGCATTCTGCCGGCGGCAAGCGGCCATGTGATCTTCGAAGGCAAGGAACTGGATGCCGATGCACGCCGACGGACCGGCGATCAGCTTCGCCGCATGCAGATCGTGTTCCAATATGCCGACACGGCACTCAACCCGTCCAAACCCATCGAGGACATCCTCGGCCGGCCGCTGACCTTTTATCACGGTATGAAGGGCAAGGCGCGCGATGCTCGGATCGACCAGCTTCTCGATATGGTGAAGCTGCCGCGCTCGGTTCGCCATCGCCATCCTTCCGGCCTTTCCGGAGGGCAGAAGCAGCGTGTCAATTTCGCCCGGGCGCTTGCCGCCGAACCATCGCTCATCATCTGCGATGAAATCACCTCGGCGCTCGATACCGTGGTCGCGGCCGCGATCATCGATCTTCTCGGGGAACTGCAGCGGGAGCTGAACCTCTCTTACATCTTCATCAGCCATGATCTTTCGGTGGTGGAGACCATTTGTGACGAAATCGTCGTGATGTATGGCGGACAGAAGGTAGAGCATCTGGAGACGGAAGCGATCAAGTCGCCGACCCACCCCTATTCGAAACTGCTGTTCTCCTCGGTGCCGAAACTCGACCCGAAATGGCTCGACAATCTGCAGCAGGATGCGGAGCTGGTGCGGGCGTTTTCGAAGCGGTGAGAACGAGATAGTACGGCCCTGCAAAGGGCCGTTTCCCACACCTCAAAGCGGAAACAGGCTGGTCAGCGGCATATGCGACTTGATGATCGGTGATTTCAGCACCACGAAGCTGAAATATTTATCGATGCCGACATCCATATCGGTCAGTCGCTCCATGATCGACTGGTATTCGACGATGCCAGAGGTGACGAATTTCAGCAGGTAGTCGTAACCCCCGGAAACGAGGTGGCACTCCACCACCTGGTCGATCTTTTCGACAACGCCGAGGAAGCGGGCGAAATCGATCTGGCGGTGGTTCTTCAGCGTAATCTCGGTGAAAACAGTCAGCGTCTGGCCGAGCTTGTTGATGTTGATCTGCGCCGAATAACCCTCGATATAACCTTCCGCCTGCAGCTTCTTTACCCGCATCAGGCAAGGGCTGGGCGACAGATTGACAAGCTCCGCCAGCTCGACATTGGTGATGCGACCGTTTTTCTGCAGTTCATAGAGGATCTTGATATCGATCCGGTCAAGTTTCATCACGTGCGGAACCCCTTTTTTGTTTTTTGAACACGCGGCATAAAATTCTGGCGCGGTATCGGAAATCTTACCACATGGGCGCGCCCTGTCGACGTGGAGATGTTTTTTTGGTGCAGCATAAAGAGTTGCAGACGTGGCCACCAACAGCATGAGATTCCGGCAAGACGCCCAGTCTGGCAGCGTTTACACGCCAGCTGAGGTAAATTAGGACGAATATAAGGAGTCCGACCATGCCCGCCCCGCTGCAACAGATCACGACATCGCCGGAACTGCCGACATCTGCGGACGCCGTCATTATCGGCGGCGGCATCGTCGGTGTCTTCGCCGCCTATTACCTCGCCCGGCGCGGTCTGAAGGTGGCGCTGGTCGAAAAGGGCCTGATCGGGGCGGAGCAATCCAGCCGTAACTGGGGCTGGTGCCGCCAGCAGAACCGCGACGCCCGCGAATTGCCGATTTCCACCAAGAGCCTGGCGCTTTGGGAAGAATTTGGCGCAGAGAGCGGCGAGGACACGGGCTTTCGGCGCTGTGGGCTGTTTTATCTGAGCGACAATGAAGCCGAGCTTGCCGGCTGGGCGCGCTGGCGTGACTTTGCCATTACCGCAGGCGTGACGACCCATATGCTGAGCGCCGATGAGGCGAGCGAACGCGGCCGATCTACGGGCAAACGCTGGAAGGGCGGTGTGTTTTCACCGACAGACGGTACGGCCGATCCTTCCATGGCGGCACCCGCCGTGGCGCGCGCCATCATCAAACTGGGCGGCACGGTGCATCAGAATTGCGCCGCGCGCGGGCTTGAGACGGAAGGCGGCCGTGTCAGCGCCGTTGTCACCGAAAAAGGCACGATCCGCACCAAAACCGCCATCATGTCCGGCGGGGCCTGGGCGTCGTCCTTTTGCCGCCAGCTTGGCATTCGTTTCCCGCAGGCCTCCGTCCGCTCCTCCATTCTGTCCGTCACGCCGGGTGCGGAGGGGCTGCCGGATGCACTGCACACCGCCGCCGTCTCAGCCACGAAGAGAAAAGACGGCGGCTATACTCTCGCCATCAGCGGGCTGGGCCGCATCGACCCGACGGCGCAGCAGATGCGGTTTGCCCGTGAATTTGTTCCGATGTTTCTCAAGCGCTGGCGAAGCCTGCGGCCAGGCGGGCTGGAAGGTCTTCGCGGCGGCCACGAGACGCTGAAACGCTGGCGGCTCGATGCGCCGACGCCGATGGAACGGGTTCGTATTCTCGATCCGAAACCCAATGCCGCCGCCATCCGCGAGACCCATGAAAGGGCACTGAAGCTTCTGCCGGCCCTCGGCAAAACCCGGATTTCCGCCGCCTGGGCGGGCTTCATCGACAGCACGCCTGATGGCGTGCCTGCCATTGGCGAAACCAGCGAATTGCCCGGCTTCATCCTCGCCGCCGGCTTCAGCGGCCACGGTTTCGGCATCGGACCGGGTGCCGGCCATCTGATCGCCGATATCGTGACGGGCTCGAACCCGATCGTCGATGCCGCCCCCTATCACCCCAGCCGCTTCCTCGATTCGTCCTGGGGCAAGGTCGCGGATTTCTGACCCTCCCTTAATGGGATGCGACAGACTCACCGCGATGGAACCGGCCGATGTGAAAATCCGCAATCGGCGTCGTGGTCTTTCCGGTCGCTATCAGCTCCGCCATCACGTCGCCAACACCCGGCCCAATCTGGAAACCGTGGCCGCTGAAGCCGAAGGCATAATAAAGGCCGGAGGTTGCAGCACTTTCCCCCATGACCGGCAGATCGTCGGCCATATAACCTTCCACGCCGGACCAGGTGCGGATCAGCCGGGCATGGCGCAAAGCGGGAGCCAGCCGCAGCAACTGGCGCAGCTGAGCATCAAGCCCGGCGGGATCATATTTCGCCCGGCGTTCGTCCAGCGCGGCGGCGCATCGTTTCACCCCGCCGAAAATGACGTTTCCGCGCGGGATTTGCCGCATATAAATGACCTCGCCGTGAATTTTGGTGGAGACGCCGACGACGGGGTGAATGAACCATGGCAAAGGTTCCGTCACGCCCATTTGCGGGCCGGCCACTTCCAGCGGCACCGCCTCTCCCAGGGCGCCGGCAAACCCGCCGCCCCATGCACCGTTGGCAACCAGCACCGAGGGCGCGCGATATTCCCCTTCCTCCGTCGTCACCCGGAAATCCTCGCCCGCCTTTTCGATGGCCAGAACTTCGCAATTTTCCACGATGGTTGCACCATCCCGCCGCGCCGCGCGGGCAAAGGCGGGCGCGACAAGGCGCGGATTGGCGTGACCATCATGCGGCGACCATGATCCCGCAACCGCCTCCGGTCCGATGAAGGGGAATTTCTGCCTGACAGCCTCGCGCGAGAGTATCTGCAATTCCAGACCATATTGCGTGGCATCGTCGCGGTATTTCTCGACCACGGCGATCTGTTCTTCCGCCCAGAGAAACCGGATATGGCCGACGGGCATGAATTCCACATCCGCACCGGTCAGTTGCGGGATCCGGCTCCAGATATCCCGCGATCTGTTGGCGAGCGGAAGCTGCCCGAGATAACGGCCCTGACGGCGGACATTGCCGAAATTGGTGCCGCTCGCCTGCTGGCCGACGAGGAAACGCTCCAGCAGAATGACGCTGACACCCCGTTGCCGCAGGAAAAACGCCGTCGCGGTTCCAACAATGCCGCCGCCGACGATAATGACATCGGCCTCTGCAAGCGTGTTACGCATCATCGCCTCCCTTCACAATCGCCAGCGGCAGCGGTTTCACCGGCGCCTGCCCGCGCAGCCGTCCGGCCAATTCCACCGATAGACCAGAGGCGGCGGCGACAATCTCCTGTCCCGCCTGCCCGCAGAACCGGCCTTGGCATCTCCCCATACCAACCCGCGAGAAAGCTTTCGAGCGGTTGACCTCCGTCGCGCCCTTGCCGCTCACACTTGCGCGCAACTCGCCCGCCGTCACCACCTCGCAGCGGCAGATAATCGTGTCGTCGGCAAGTGACCGCACCAACAGGTGCGGCCAGGGGAAGGCCCGGGCCATTCCCTGCGCAAAGCGGCTCGCGGCTTTCAGCGATTTCCGGCAGCGGCCGATCTCCGCACGGGATGGCTTCAAACCTTGATCCTCAAGAAGCGCGAGCGCGGCGAGCCGGCCAGAGGCTTCCGCACCATCTGCACCGAGAATACGCACGCCATCGCCTGCCAGATAGACATCAGGCACGGAACTCCGCCCCATATTGTCCACATCCGGAAGCCATTGCCGGATCAGCGGATCAAAGGAGAAGCGGCAACCGGCAAGGTCGGCAAGCTGGCTTTCCGCCCGCAGATGATAGCCCATGCCGATGGCATCGCAGGCGGGACGTTTTTCCTCACCGGACGCATCCCGATAGCGAATGCCGGTCACGCCACTCTCAGCGTCGCCGATAATCTCTATCGGCATGATGCCCCGTTCGATCCTCACGCCGCCCGCAAGCAGCGCCGCGACAAGCCGTATGCCCTTGAGGAGCTGCATTGGTCGTGCCGCCATCCCCGGCAGGCCCTTGATCTGCGTGAAGAATGGTGTGGTATCCAGCACCGCCACAGGCACCGCCCCTGCCTTCATATATTGATAAGCCACGAGATAAAGCAGCGGCCCCGTGCCCATAAAAACCACCCGTCGCCCTATCGCGCAGGCCTGCGCCTTCAGGGATATCTGCGCCGCGCCAAGCGAAAAACAACCCGGCCTCGTCCAGCCCGGCAAGGGCATGATGCGGTCGGTCGCACCCGATGCGATGATGAGGGCATCGAAATCCAGAGCTTCGGATGTCTCTGCGCGCTGAATATGAATGCGATTGTCGCGAATTGCCCACGCCAGGGTCTGCGGGCGGTAATCGATATGGTCTGAAAGCCCGTCGAATGTGTCGTGCAGAGCCTTCGCCTTATCCGCTTCCGTGCCGTAAAGAGCGGTATATGAGCGCTTGAAATTCTGCGGCTGACGGCGATAGATCTGGCCGCCGCTGCGATCTCCCTCATCAATGACGACGGGGCGAAGCCCAGCCCGCACCAGCGTCTCGGCGGCACGCGTACCGGCGGGGCCGGCGCCCACGATCACGACGCGCAAATCTGCCATAACCCCTCCGGAACCTCGGTTCTGATATCCATGCCCGGGCGAACGGCGGTGGAACAGGCGCGCAGCCGCTCCCCTTCCCCGGTCCAGACCCAGCAATCCTGACAGGCGCCCATCAGACAGAACCCCGCGCGCTTGCCATCGGCGAATTCCGAAAGGCGGGCAAACCCGCGCGACAGCATCAGCGCCGTCAGCACCGTGTCTCCCTCCAGCGCCTCGACCGGCATGCCGTCGATCAGGACAGGGCAAACCGCGCGTCGCTCTTCGGCGATGCGCCTGAATCTGGCAAGCATCCGCGTTTCCTTTCCCGAAACCTTCACAGGCACCTCTCCTGCACCGTCACAGATTTCCACGGCAGGAGGTTTCCTGCCAATCGCAAATGGTCGCTTGAACAGAACCTTGGGTTATGGAAGAGATGACGCCGGAGGTTTCCATGAACGCCCGACAGCTTGAAATTTTCCGCGCCATCATGCGCGACGGCTCCGTGACAGCGGCTGCCAATTCGCTTGCCGTTTCCCAGCCCGGCGTCAGCAAGGTGTTGCACCATCTGGAAAGCCAGCTGGGTTACAAGCTGTTCGAGCGCATCGGCGGGCGGCTGGTGCCGACGATGGAAGCGCATCTGATCTACGAGGATGCCGACCGGGTTTTCCGTGAACTGGAAGTGCTGAAAAAACTGACGCGCACCATCGGCGAGCGCAAGCTTGGCCTTCTGCGCATCGGGGCCAGCCTGCCGGTCACCTATTCCGTGCTGCCTGAAGCATTGCTCGCTTTCCGGCAGACGCATCCGACCGTCAAAATCCACCTCAACGCCCTGCCCAAAAAAGAAATTGCCGAGCAGCTGCTGCTGGGAGACATCGATTTTGCGGTAACGCTGTCCACCATTCAGGCACCAACAGTGCGCAGTGAAATTCTTGCCTCCGTGCCTGTTGTGGCGGTGATGCGGCATGATGATGCCCTGGCCGAAATGATGACGGTGACGCCGCGCGACCTCGCCGGCAGGCCGCTGATTTCCTACGGCAACCAGGCGGACGAGATCGGCCCGCAGCTGAACGAGGTCTTCGAACGCGACGGGCTTACGCGTGATGTCTCAGTGCAGGTCACCTCATCGGTCGGCGCTGTGCCGCTGGTGCGTGGCGGTATCGGCATCGCCCTTGTTGACGGCTTGGTGCGGTGGAACAGTTTCGAGGGAGTGACGGTGCGCCCATTCATGCCTGAAGTGACGATGAATGTCGCCGTTTCCACCAACACGGCCCGGCCGCTGTCGCGTTTCTTCAAACCCTTTGTCGGCGAATTGCGACAGCTATTTCGCGCCCTTCCCGCCCAGGGCTGACGGACAAAAAAATACCCGCAAGGCCTGAGCCTGCGGGTATTGTCGTCCGCCGCATTTATTCGACCGGTCAGCTTTTTGGCAGGCCGGGTGGGTTGGTGCGCGATTCCGGCAGGGCTTCTTCCGATAGCCGCCAGCGATCCAGGATCTTCGCATAAGCGCCGCTCTTGATCAGGTCGTTGGTGGCAAGCGTCAGTGCATCGGCCAGTCCCGAGCCCTTGCGGGTGGTGATGGCGACATCGGACCGTTCCGGCCAGCCGGCGGAGAGGGTTCCGACGCGCTTGATCGTCTTGTCGCGTGCGGCGATGAAAACCAGCTGCGCATGCGGCTGGACGATCACATCCGCCCTCCCCGCAGAAAGCGCCACAAACCGTGTGGCTTCATCATCGTAATATTGCAACTCGATCGGCTTCAACCCGGCGGCAACATTCTCGTCGCTCCATTTCAGCAGAATACGCTCCTGATTGGTGCCAGCGCCGACGATGATCCTCAGGCCGGCCGCGTCCTTCGGCTCGCGGATGGAGGTTATACCGCTATCCGACTTGACGAAAAATCCGTGCAGGCCCTGACGATAGGTGGAGAAATCGAACTTTTCCTTGCGCTGTTCGGTCACACCGACATTCGAGATCACCGCATCGTATTTGCCGGAAGCAAGCCCCAGCGGCCAGTCCGCCCAGGCCACCGCCACCAATTCCAGATCGAGGCCGAGGCTGTCGGCCACCGCAAGGGCATAATCAGGGTCTGCACCGACCACAGTTTTTGCATCCGTCGCATAGGTCGCAAGCGGTGGCCCACCGGGTGCGACCGCGACGGTGAGTTTGCCCGGCGTGACGAATTTGAAATCCTTGGGAATAGCGGCAATAGCACCGGGGTCTTTTTCAACCCTGACGCGGCCTGGCTGGTCCGGCGACAGATCGAAGACATCCGTTGCAAAAGCCGGTGCGAAACCGGCAACGGACAGAAAAGCACCGAGCGTGGCCGTGGCGAGACGAGAGGTGAAAGTCATTGTGGTTTCCCGATAGAATGATTGCGGGACGGAGGTAGCGCGGGCGGGAGGATGCCCGCGCTACCGGCTGAGTGATGTCCCACCTTCAACTCAGCTTTTTGGCAAGCAAACCAGAACTCAGCTCTTCGGAAGGCCGGGCGGATTGGTGCGGGATTCGGTGATGGCTTCCGATCCAAGATTCCAGCGGGCGAGAACCTTGCCGTAATTGCCGTTCTTGATCTGGGCGTTCAGCGCGGCGGTGATGGCCTCGGCGATGCCCGCGTCCTTTTTCGAAGCGACGGCGATTTCCGCCGCCTCAGGCCAGCCGCCGGAGAAGGTGCCGACAAGTTTCGTCTTCTTCTGGCTTGCCGCCTGGAAGGCAGAGGTGGCGTTGGGGCCGAGATAGGCATCCGCGCGACCGGATTGCAGGGCGACGTCAAGCACGGCCTGATCGTCGTAATATTGCACGTCGGTATCGGCCAAACCCTTGGCCTTGTTGTCCTTGATCCATTTCAGCAGGATCTGCTCCTGATTGGTTGCCGCGCCGACGATCACCTTCAGCCCGGCGACATCCTCGGGCTTGCCGATGGACGTAACCTTGCTATTATTGCCGACGTAAAAGCCGAGCAGATCGTTGCGATAGCTGGAAAAATCGAATTTTTCCTTGCGGGCTTCCGTGACCGTGATGTTCGAGGTGACGGCGTCGTATTTGCCGGAGGTGAGACCGAGCGGCCAGTCGGCCCAGGCGATGGGAACAAGTTGCAGCTCAAGGCCAAGGCTGTCGGCGACCAGCTGGGCGATATCCGGCTCCACGCCGATCGGCGTTTTCGTGTCGCTCGCATAATCCACCAGCGGCAGACGGAACGGCACGGTCGCGACCGTCAGCTTTCCGTCGGCGATGAATTTATGTCCTGCGGGCAGAAGCTTGATCGCCTCTTCCACCTTTTCAGCGCGCACCCGGCCTTTCTGTTCGGGCGACAGGTCCACTTCCTGCGCATGCGCGGCCGGAATGAGTGCGGCGGTGGCGGTGAAAAGACCGCCGGCGAGCAGGGACAATAATTTCGATGAAAATGCCATGCGAGTGTTTCCTTTGTTGTTGATTAGAGAACTTTTGCGAGGAATTCGGCCGTGCGCGGATGGTCCGGGTTGTTGAACACCTTTTCCGGCGTGCCCGTTTCGAGAATGCAGCCCTGTTCCATAAAGACGACCCTGTCGGAGACTTCGCGGGCAAAACCGATTTCATGGGTGACGATGATGAGGGTGACGCCGGAGCGGGAAAGCTCCTTGATGACGTCAAGCACCTCGTTGACGAGTTCAGGATCGAGAGCGGATGTCGGCTCATCGAAGAGCAGCACCTTCGGCCGCAAGGCCAGCGCCCGGGCAATCGCCACGCGCTGCTGCTGCCCGCCGGAAAGCTGGCGCGGATAGGCGCCGGCTTTTTCGGCAAGGCCGACACGGGCCAGAAGATCGCGTGCTTCGGCCTCGGCCTGCTCTTTCGATATGCCGCGAACCACGACCGGCGCTTCGGCGATGTTTTCAAGTGCGGTCAGATGCGGGAACAGGTTGAAGCTCTGGAACACCATGCCCACTTCGACGCGGCGTTTCAGGATTTCCCGTTCCTTCAGTTCGTAAAGCGTATCGCCCTTCTGACGATAACCGACCAGCTCGCCGTCTATGGCGATAAAGCCGTCATCGACACGCTCCAGATGGTTGATGGAACGAAGCAATGTGGACTTGCCGGAGCCGGACTGGCCAAGAATGGTGGTGACGCTGCCTGCCGGGATGGAAAGGCTGACGTCGTCCAGCACCTTCAGCGTTCCGAAGGATTTCGAGACACCGTGAATATTGACCGAACCGCCGCGATTTCCGAGCTGGAAACTTCCCGACCTGACGGTGGCGGGGCGTTGGGACAAGGCAACCGCAGGCGTCGCCGTCTCCACCGCTTCAGGCAAGGGCTTGCGCGGCAGGAAGGTGCGGTAGAGCGTGGCGAACAGCGAGGGCGGCGGATTGCGCAGCGCGCCGCGCGAGAAGTGCCGTTCGATATGGTGCTGCACGATGGAAAGCGCCGTCAGGATCACCAGATACCAGACGGTTGCGACCATCAGCAGCGGGATCACTTCCAGATTGCGGCGATAGATGATCTGGATCGTATAAAAAAGCTCCGGCAGGGCGAGGATATAGACCTGCGAGGTGCCCTTTGCGAGCAGAATGATCTCGTTGAAACCATTCGGCAGAATGGTGCGCATCGCCTGCGGCAGCACGATGCGTGAAAACTGTCTGCGCCGCGGCAGGCCGAGTGAGGCCGCAGCCTCAAGCTGGCCCTGTTCCACCGAAAGAATACCGCCGCGCACGATTTCCGATGAAAAGGCTGCGGCATGTAATGTCAGCCCCAGCACCGCAGCCGCAAAGGGCGTCATCAGCTGCGTGGTATTCCAGCTGAAGAAATTGATGCCGGTATAGGGCACGCCGATCGTCACGGTCTCGTAGAGATAACCGAGATTGTTGAGGATCAGCAAAAGCACGATCAGCGGAATGGAACGGAATATCCAGATATAGGTCCAGGAGATCGCGACAAGCAAAGGCGAACCTGAAACGCGCGCAAGCGCCAGAACCGTGCCGAGCACGAAACCGAGAAAAGCCCCGAGCACCGTCAGCAACAGCGTCCGGCCGAGCCCCACAAGCACCGGTTCGGCAAAGAACCATTCCGCAAACACGTTCCAGCCCCAGCGGGGATTGCCGAATACGGAGTGCAAAATGGCCGCGATGATGAGGACCGAGAGAACGGTGCCCGCCGTGCGCAGCGGATAACGGGCGGGAACGACGCGAAAATGCGCGTAACCGTCCTTGACCGGCTCACCCTTCTGTTCGTTCACCGCAACATGCGGAAAATCGGAGGCTATTGTCATCGGAGAAAGCCTTTCACGGATGAACCGGAGAGAGTTGCGGCCGGGCGGCCTGTACTGGCGCGCCATCCGGGATGGAGGCGGCAGCGTCGGAAAGCCATTTTTCGAAGGGCAGCGACCGGATCGTCTCGGGATCGGCCGCCGTGTCGAACAGGGCGCGATAGCCATTGGTGAGATAAAGGCCGACCGCTTCCGGCTGGCGGAAACCCGTGGTCAGATAAACGCGGGCGTAACCCTGCCGGATCGCCTGCTGCTCCAGTTCCTGAAGCACGATTTTCGCAAGCCCCTGCCGGCGGTGGGCCGAGTGGGTCCAGACGCGCTTGAATTCGGCCGTCTCGTGGTCGTAGCGCATGAAAGCGCCGCCGGCGATCGCCTTACCGTCACGCAAAAGCAGCAGGAAATTGCCCGATGGCGGGCTGAAGGCCTCCGGCGGATATTTGTTCAGCTCGGCCTTCGCCCCTTCCGCGTTGAAAAATGTGCCGTAACGGCTGTCATATTCAAACAGCAACTCCTCCAGAAGCGGCGTTGCGAGCGGATCCTTGACCGATGTGTAGAGAAAACTGTCGCTCATGTCCTTGTCCTAAATTTCGCGTCAGGAGAGGTATGCTTCCGCCAGACGCACCCAGAAGCGCGCTGCCGGTGCGATGATCGCGTCGTTGAAATCATAGTGGGGGCTGTGCAGCGGCGCGCTGTCGCCATTGCCGACGAAGAGATAGGAGCCGGGCCGCTCCTGCAGCATGAAGGCAAAATCCTCGCTCGCAGTGCGCGGCTGGAACGCTTCGGCAATCTGCGCGGACGGGAAATGCCTTTTGGCAACCTCACGGGCGAAGACCGTCTGCGGGGCGTGATTGATGACCGGAGGGAAACCACGGGAATAGGAGACATCGGCCCTTGCGCCAAAACTCTCCGCCTGCGCTCTGGCCAGCGCCGGAAGCCGCTCCTCCAGCCTGTCACGCACGACGGGCGAAAAGGCCCGGGCGGTGATCTGCAGTTCAACGCTCTCGGGAATGACGTTGGAGGCGGTTCCGCCATGGATGGAGCCGACCGTCAGCACCGCCATCTCGCGCGGATCGACATTGCGCGAAACGATGCTTTGCAGGGCGGTGATGAAGCTTGCCGAGGCGAGAACCGGATCGACCGTCTCATGCGGCGCCGCCCCATGCCCGCCCCTGCCGATGATCTGCACCTTCGCCTTGTCGACGGAGGCCATGGCAGGACCTTCGACGAAGCCGAACTGCCCGGTTTCGACACCCGGCCAATTGTGCAGGCCGAAGACCGCATCGACCGGAAACCGCTCGAACAGCCCGTCCTTTATCATCGCCCTTGCACCCGCACCGATCTCCTCGGCCGGTTGGAAGATCAGTGTCAGCGTGCCGGAAAAATTCGATGTTTCGGCAAGATAACGGGCGGCTGAAAGCAGGATGGTGGTATGGCCATCATGACCGCAGGCATGCATGACGCCCGACGTCTGGCTGGCATAGGCAAGGCCGGTCTCCTCGATAATAGGCAGGGCGTCGATATCGGCGCGGATTCCGAGACGTTTTTCACCATGACCGCGCTTCAACGTGGCGACGACACCGTGACCACCGACACCCTCCGCCACCTCGTATCCGAAAGACAGGAGATAACGGGCAATGAGCGCCGCCGTGCGCGTCTCCTTGAGCGAAAGCTCCGGATGCCGGTGGAGATCATGCCGGATGGCGATGCTCTCTTCGATGAAGGCAAGGATTCCCCGTTCGGCGTCGTCCTGCGGACGCGCGCCGTCAATGCGGATATTCATGGTTCTGTCTCCTGCGCGGGGCCTTTGCGCGCCGCGTCTTGAAATATGCGCCGGGCAGCGATTAACGCCGCCCGGCTGCAAGCTCAGGCGATGGCCTTGTCAGACGCGTTTTCGCCGCCGGCATAGACGCTTTCCCGAAAAGGCAGACCGAGATGATCACGCAATGTCGCGCCTTCCAGATGCGGATCGAAATAACCGCGCCGCTGCAGCACCGGAATGACGAGGCGGATGAAATCATCCAGTCCCTCGGCAATCACCGGAAAGCCCAGAATGAAGCCATCGGCCGCATCGTGTTCCACCCAGCGTATGATCTCGTCGGCCACCTTGTCCGGTGTGCCGATGAAGCCTTCACGCGGGGTCGCAGCCTCCAGCGCCGCCTCGCGCAGCGTCTGGTTCTTTTCCTTGGCCCGCCGCTTGATGCGGTCGGTCGTCGAGCGGAAACTGTTCTTGCCGATCTCGCCGAGTTCGGGGAAAGGCTCATCCAGCGGATAGGCGCTGAAATCATGATGATCGAAGAAGCGACCGAGATAGGCGAGCGCATCCTCGATAGTGATGAGGTTGCGGATGACGTCGTATTTCGCCTCCGCTTCCTCCTGCGTTTCGCCAACGATCGGGCCGATGCCGGGGAAAATCTTCACATCGGCAGCGGACCGGCCCTGCGCGACGGCGCTCTGTTTCACGCGCTTGAGGAAGGTCTGGTTTTCATCCAGCGAAGCGGAATTGGTGAAGACCGCATCCGCATGTTTGCCCGCAAGACCGATGCCGGCATCGGACGAGCCTGCCTGGAACACCACCGGCTGACCCTGTGGAGAACGCTGGATGTTCAGCGGGCCTTCCACCTGGAAGAAGCGGCCCTTGTGGCCGAGGGTGTGGAGTTTGGCGCGGTCGAAAAACTGTCCCGTCTCGCGGTTGCGCAGGAAAGCGTCATCGTCCCAGCTGTCCCACAGGCCCTTGATAACCTCGAGGTATTCGTCGGCGATCTCGTAACGCAGCGCATGTTCGGGGTGATTGCGGCTGTAATTTTTCGCCGTGCCTTCGAGCGGTGTCGTCACGGCATTCCACCCGGCACGGCCGCCGCTCAAAAGATCGAGCGAGGCAAACTGGCGGGCAATGGTGAAGGGGTCGCTATAGGAGGTCGAAACGGTTCCCACCAAGCCGATCTTCGAGGTGACGGCGGCGAGCGCCGAAAGGACCGTCAGCGGCTCGAACCGGTTGAGGAAATGCGGAATGGACTTGTCGTTGATGTAAAGCCCATCCGCCACGAAGGCGAAGGCGATGCCGGCTGCTTCCGCCTTCAGCGCGTTCTTTCTGAAAAAGTCGAAGTTGACGCTGGCATTGACAGGGCTTTTGGGGTGCCGCCAGGCATTCATGTGCCCGCCGGGACCTTGAAGCATGATGCCGAAACGGATTTTCTTTCTCGTCATGTCATTCCCTCCTGAGAGAAAATTATGCCGCCCGGGAAAGGCGATGTGGGGCCAAGAGTTCGACCGAGGCAAGCCGCTGATCAGCCCCGACATGGGGCGGTTCGATGATGAATTCCTCGATGCCGTGCTCTTCGGAAAGCGCACGAAGCGCCTTGTGAATATCCTCCGGCCCGCCATGCAGGACGTTGGGCTTGCGCTCTTCGATGCGATAATCGGTATCGCCGGACTGGCGGGCGAATTCCTCCGCCTGTTCGCGGCGGCCGAGGTTGAACGCCCTGCCGTCGCTGAGGAATACCCGGTAGATGCGTTGACCTTCGACCTGTCTCGCCGCATGGGCTGGATCGCTGGCCGCAAAAGCCGACAGGGCAAGGATCGGGGCCGTTCCACCGCTCTCCTCCCGGAAAGCCGAGAGGCTGCGGCGAAGAACCTCCGGATCACCATTGAGGTGGCCGGCAAAAACGAAATTCCATCCCCTTGAAGCTGCAAGCCTTGCGCTTTCCGGGCTGGCGCCGAGCAGAAATCTCTCTGCCGCGACCGGCGGCGCAGGTGTTGCCTGCAGCCCGGCCTGTGCATGATCCTGCGGCGCGGCGCCCGATAAAAATGTGGTGAGTTCGCCGAAGGCCGTTTCGAAATCCGGCTTGCGGGCGGGATCATGGGCCTGCTGCAAGGCCGACGTCGCAAGCGGCAACCCGCCCGGTGTCTTGCCGATGCCGATATCGACCCGGCCGGGTGCAAGCGACGACAGGACGTTGAAAACCTCGGCAACCTTGTAAGGGCTATAGTGCTGCAGCATGACGCCGCCCGAGCCAACACGGATGCGGGAAGTCTTCGCCAGTATCCATGCAACCAGCGCCTCCGGCGCGGAACCGGCAAGCTCCGGCGAATTGTGATGTTCGGCCACCCAGAAACGGCGATAACCCAACTCTTCGGCGCGTTTGGCAAGATTGATCGTGTCGCGGAACGCGCTCGCGGCGTCCTCCCCCGTTGAAACCGGGCTCTTGTCCAGCAAACTGAGCGTATACATCATCACCTCGCGTCTTTGATGCATACTTTGTCTACCGATTTTATATTCTAATAAAGGATGATCGTTCCACGTTGCGGCACGATCAGAGAAAATATTGTTTTCAGTGATGTTTTCGAAAGCCCGTGCCGGCAAAGCGGGGGACCTAGTCTCAAAAAGGCTGCAACAGGCCGCTTTCAGCACCAAACCCGGACGAAACGGGCTTGCGCCGGAATTCGCTAAAAACTACTTAGTAAGTAAGGAATAATACGGCCCGGCACTGTAAACTGTGCCGACTCTCTTTTCGGATCGTGCGATGTTGACCAAAAAAGGCAAATACGGATTAAAGGCTCTTGTCGATCTGGCGCGGTTGCCTCAGGGCGAGACCGCCTTCGTGACGGAGATTGCGACCCGCAACAACATCCCGAAAAAATTCCTGGACACTATTCTTCTGGAACTGCGCAATAGCGGCATTCTGCGCTCCAAGAAGGGCCCGAATGGCGGTTATTCACTGTCGAAAATGCCATCCGAAATCATGATCGGGCAAGTTATCCGTACGCTGGATGGACCCTTGGCTCCCATCCGCTGCGCAAGTCGCACGGCCTTTGAAGCCTGTGACGACTGTGATGATCCCGAGACCTGTCAGGTCAGGGTTTCGATGACGGACGTGCGTGACGCCATCGCAACCATTCTGGACAATATGACGCTTGCGCAATTCGTGGCAAAGGACGGGCAGGATGCCCGTTCTATTCCGGCCGGCGAATAGGATTTCGCACGGCCCTTCGTTCGGGTTCCACGACAGAGCGTCGCTTATTGCCTGCGCAGATCACTGTCCAGCGACGCGATCAGCCCGGCTTCGCTGACGCCTTCGACAAGACCGAGGCGCGCCATCAGGATTTCAAGCGTGATGGCATTGTTGCGGACCGAACGAAAGGTGACATTCTCCGCCCCCACCTGCGCCGCATCGATATTGGCCGCAAGGCTTGTTATCTGCGCCTTCAGGAGTTCGATGGCGAGAAATATTTCACCTATCATGGGCCGCGCTGCGCCCTCGTCCGCCAGTCTGTCGATCAGCAGAACGGAAAGCTCACGCTGCTTCTGCCCCAGAGCCACTGCGGCTTTCAAAAGGGCGGAAACGGAAGCGGCCAGGTTCCCGGCGCCCTGGGCAAGGAACACCACCTGATCGGCGCGCAAGAGACCCTCCCATGACGTATTGGGGCGATTGCGCAGGACGACAAGCAGGGGCTGTCCGGCCGTGTTGACAGCCGGCACAACGATCCAGTCCGCATCGACCTTGACCGACCCCGCGACTTCATCGGGCAGCCGCAGGGCGTAGTCGTCTTCCGTCACCACAACCGCCTGATCCAGATCAGCGGCAGATATTGCCAGCGCGAAGGTCTCGCCAAGATCAAGACGGGCGAAGAGCGCCTTGCGCTGGTCTTCGCTACCCGCGTTCCTGATGAATTCAAGGGCGGTGAAATGTTCAACGAGATCATGCGCCGCCCCCGCATCGGCTGCGGAAATGATGGCAAGCGCCTGTGAAAGAACATCATTGGTGATATCCGCTCCGCCGAGTTCCGTTGGAACGGAAAGAGCAAGAAGACCGGAACGGGCGATCCGCGCATGGATTTGCCCGGGACTTTCAACGGCGCAGTTTTCGGCGATCGTCCGGGCAACGGTCAGCACATCGATATCCGCGCCGAGGCGTGGAGGAACGAAACGAAGTCTTTCGCCGAGAGGCGTGACGGATCCCATGCTCAACTCCCTCAAAGAATGACAAAGTGAAAGCGCCGAATGGCCGGCGCTCAGTCCAGAGAATGATAACGCCCGTTTTGATAGAGCAGCGAATGACCGGAGCCGATGCGGATCGCCTCCACCTTGCCGATGACGATGACATGGCTGTGCCGTTCGATCGTTTCTTCGATGGTGCAATCGATCGCGGCAACCGCGTCTTCGAGGATGGGCGCGCCGCTCGACAGCCGTGTCCATTCAGCGCCGCGATACCGATCCGGGCCCTTCAGGCCACCGATGCCGGCAAACTGATTGGCAATGAACTGATGGTTCGCTCCGATGATGTTGACGGCAAGATGACCGAAACGCTGCACCACCGGCCACGTTGACGAGGAACGGTTGAGCGCTACCAGAATGCGCGGCGGATCGACCGACAAAGCGGTGGCCGAAGTCACGGTCGCTCCCGTTCGCTCGTCACCCTCACCCGCCGTAATCACGCTGACACCGCCGCCCAGCGTTCTCAACGCCGCCTTGAGGCTGTCGGCATCCGCCGACTTGCCGCCAACCGGGTCGCGGAGATTGATGAAGTGTTGATCCTTGGCCGCATATTGCAATGTCATCGGGTTGCTCCTGAAAACAGCTGAATTGTTCAATAGCTAGCAGCGATGGCGGGGGGTGAAATAGACATCGTTTTCCATATTGATAATATTCTATAGAAATAATGTCTTATATGCCGTTGCCTGATTTCATTGCGCCGCAAGGATGTCTGCCGAAACGGAAGAAGGCATAAGCCGCCTCCCGCCGATGAATCAGGATCCGGACACCAGCTTGACGTTACCGCCATGACCGCCACCGCCGAAAACCTGTTTCGCGCCGAAAGAGGACCGTATCTGGTTACGGGGCCCACCGAGCCCGATTTCCGGAAACAGCAGTTCGGATAGCCGATAGGCTTCTTCCAGATGCGGATAACCCGAGGCGATGACGGTATCGATGCCCAGCGCCTGATATTCCCTGAGCCGCGCCGCCACCGTCTTCGGCGAACCGACCAGCGCCGTGCCTGCACCCGAACGGACAAGACCGATGCCCGCCCACAAATTCGGGGAGACTTCCAGCCGGTCGCGCCGGCCATTGTGCAGCGCCTGCATTCTCGCCTGCCCAACGGAATCCGAAGCCTTGGAGAAGACCTCCTGAGCGGATGCGATGGTTTCGTCGGAAAGCTTCGAGATCAGCCGGTCGGCATCGACCCACGCTTCCTCGTCTGTTTCGCGAACGATGAAATGCAGCCGGATACCGAAGGTAACCTCTCGCCCTTTTTTGGCGGCGGCGGCGCGCACCTTGGCGATTTTTTCAGCCACCTGCGCCGGCGGTTCACCCCAGGTCAGGTATTTGTCGGTGATACCGGCCGAAAACTCGATGCCGGCATCGGAGGAGCCGCCGAAATAAATAGGCGGTCGCGGTTCCTGCACCGGCGGCAGGCCGAGTTTTGCGTCCACCGCCTTGATATATTTGCCGTCGAGGTTTCCCTTGCCGGTTTCAATCAGCGAATTGAACACCTGGAAGAACTCCCCGGCGTGATCGTAACGCTCGTCATGGGGCAGGAAAATGCCATCGCCGGCGAGTTCCTGGGCGCTGCCGCCGACCACGATATTAAGCAGCAGCCGGCCATGGGAAACGCGATCGAGAGTGGAAGCAAGCCGCGCATAATAAGCGGGCGATGCGACGCCCGGACGGATGGCGACCAGGAATTTCAACTTTTCGGTATAGGCGGCAAGATTGGCCGCAAGGATGAAGGATTCCTCACAGGCAACGCCGGTGGGAATGAGCACGCCTGAATAACCGAGCCGATCAGCGGCCTGGGCTATTTCCCGGAAATAGCCGGGATCGGCAGGACGCGAAAGATCGTCTGAGCCGAGATAGCTGCCATCGCCTGAGGTGGGTATGAACCACAGAAAATCGAGTGGCTTATCGGGTGTGCTCATCGGCAGGTCCTTTGCAATCTGCCCTCGGGCAATGCGGCTTGATGATAAAAGGGTAGCCAATTCCCCGGCGCGTTTAAGAAATTTTGTTCCAATTTCCACCCGGCGAAGAGAGTTTCTCTCCCCGATAAACCGCGCTCCGAAGGGAAAAGGAGCCTTCGTTAATGATCGTCAGAAGACCGGATAAAGGCCGAGCATCGCAAAGTTCATTTCGCAGATCTCTTCCCTTTCGAGTTCGAGATCGCTTTTCTCCTGCCTGATGCGTCCGGAATGATCCAGAGGATGAAGACTAACCTGTTCCTCGCTACGCGGCTGGCGCCGGGTCAAACCGAACAGATCGAAAGTAAACGCATGAAGTCCCTGCGGCATGTGCGCCTCCTTTGCTCAATTCCCTTATCCTCGGGCGACGGTCCGAAATCGTCAATATTTTCCATAAAATTACTATTCTATAATTGGAGGATCACCGGCAAATGTGGACTAAGGTTGCGGCGACGGGAAAAAATCCGTTTCCGGCCGCCGAGAATGGGCCATCGCCGCCTCATCTAACGATGGTGGTAAATTTCAAGCATCCGGTCTCATGGCAAGGCAAACCGGCGCTTGAGAAAAAGGCCGGCAAATGCACCCAAACCGCAAAAAACGAGAAATACCCAGCCGGAAAGCGCGCCCGCGTGGATGCCTGACAAAAGCACGCCAATGGTGCAGCCAAGCGCGGTCATGCCACCCCAGCCCATCAGTACGCCACCGGCAAACCGTGTCGCCAACCCACCGGCGGAAGGCCATGCGGGCTGAAATTTCCCCGCTGACAGCGCGGACGCCAGACTCGCAAACATCAGTCCCAGGACGAAAACACCGTTCGGCGACAGGATCGTTGTTTTAACGGCGCTGATGCATCCCCCCACCGTGTCTAATCCCGCAAGCGTTTCCGGCACCCAGCCCGCCGCAGCCCCGGTCGTTCTGACGATGCTGCCGAGTTCGGCCGTCACTCCGAGCGGTGCGACACGGAAATAGGAAAAGGCGCTGATGGCCGCGACAAGAACGCCGGTTATGACGGGCGGCCAGCGTTCGACGAAAATGCTTCGGAGCGCCTGCTGCAGCCGGCTTCCCGTGGCGGCAGTCGATGAAGCGGGCTCGATTTTATCGAAAAACAGAACGAGTAGGATCAGAATGGCCAACACAGTGCAGGCAACCAGCAGCGCCGGGCCGTATCCAAGATGATGCGGCAACCAGATGGGCAGATCGTCAAAAATGCTGACCGTATAGAGAAAATTCCAGCTGAGAAATGCCAGCAGGAAACCAAGTCCCGCCCCGGCTATGGCAAGCACGGAACCGAAAGCCCCCTCGCCCAGCCGGTAAAAATGCCCGGACAGGCAGGAGCCGGAAAGTGCTGCGCCCAAACCGAAGACGCTCGCAGCCAACGCCAGAATCCAGCCGACGGGGCCGATATGTGCATTGGGCGGCAGGCGGCCGGGTTGCGGCACCGGCATCCACGCCGCGGTGACGACCTGATAAAACACCACGCCCGCCAGCAGTGCCACAAGAATGGCCACAACACCGTCCGAACGCCTGTCGTCGATGAAATCGCGGAAATTGCAGAGAAAGCAGAACCGTCCGCGCTGCATCACGATGCCGAAAGCGGCGCCGGCCAGAAGGGAAAATGCAAGCGGCCTGCCATTCTCAAGCAGCCCCAATTGATAAGCAGCGACCGTCAGGGCGCATAAAATGGCAAGCGCCGCGAGGCGGGAAAGGATCAAATGCATGGAATACCGGCGATGTCGGAAGAATAAATGCCGGTGCGCCACCCGACGCACCGGCCCTATGGTGAAGGCAGTGGAGGCTTATTTGCCCGTCCAGACCGTTCCCGTCGGATTGCTGATGGGAACACCGACCGCATTTCCGTACTCGGTCCAAGAACCGTCATAATTGCGGACGTCGTAACCGAGTATCTTCTTCAGCGCGAACCAGGTGTGGCTGGAGCGCTCGCCGATGCGGCAATAGGTGATGACGGGAGCCGAGCCGTCGATGCCCTTCTCGGCATAGATCGCCTTGATCTCTTCTGCCGATTTGAAGGTTCCATCCTTGTTGACGATTGTGCCCCACGGAACATTGACGGCGCCGGGGATGTGACCGGCACGGACGGATAGCTCCTTGACGCCATCCGGCGCGAAAATCTTGCCGGAATATTCATCCGCCGAACGGATATCCACCAGCTTGATGTTGTGCTTGCCCTCGGCCACCGCAACGACGTCGACAAAGCGCGCCCGGACCGAGGTGTCGGGCTCGGCGAGTTTCAGTTTCGTTTCGGCCGTTGCCGGTGCGGATGTGTCGAAAGGCAGGCCCTGCGCCTCCCAAAGCTTGCGGCCACCATCCAGCAGCTTTACGCGGTCGCCAAGACCGTAGGTTTCGAAAATCCACGCACCCCAGGCGGCAAACCAGTTGTTGTTGTCGCCATATAAAACGATCGTCGTATCGTCACCCACGCCGGCTTTCTGCAGCAGGGACTGGAAATTCTCACGCGCGGCAATGTCGCGTTTTTCCTTGTCAACGAGATCCGTATGCCAGTTGAGGTTCACTGCGCCCGGAATATGCCCGCGCTCATAGACGCCCGTATCGACGCTGACTTCAAAGACCCGCACTTTCGGATTGTCGAGATTCTCCTTCAGCCAGTCGGCCGTGACCAGCGCTTCCGATGCTCCAGCCGTGGCCAACGATATCGCCGACAAAAACAATCCGCCGAGAGCCGACGTTACAAGCTTGATTCTGGACATTTCCTTACCCCTTTCCCTGATTTGATGACCAATGAAAGGTGACGACAAAACCGTCCGGAGCGAAGAAACGCTTTTCTATATTTTCTGTAGAAAATAAATGCGACCACTCAAAAACAATCTTCAGGAGAAATTCAAAATTCCGTCCGTAAAAATTGCCAATAAAACTTCCAAAGGTTGTAAATGATGCCAAAAATCGAAAAGAGCGATAAACCGACCGCTATCCATCCCGTTTAGCAAGGAAGGCTGGAAAAACCCGATCTTTCTCTAAAAATGCGCGTCGCCCAGGGCAGTCAGTCTGCGCAGCCTCGATCCCGCCACCGCCTTTGAAGGTGCGCCATCTGCCTTCAACCGCTCGAAAAGAGCATAACCCTCAGGCCATCGTCCGTAACCGCTGGCAATATTGATATGTCCGACGGGACCGAGATTGATGAGGCCACTGCCCCACAGGCTCGCACTGCGCGAGAGCTCTTCGGAATCCATATAGGGATCGTTCATGCTGCCCACGACGAGGCTGGGGAAAGCAAGCGGTTGCTGCGGAAAGGCACCGAACCTGACGATGCAGGGATGCATCGCCTCCACGCGGTCGAGATGGGCAGGTGCGACAAGAAGCGCGCCCTTGATTTTGGCGGCAGAGGGTCGAGCCCCCATATTCGCCACCAGCAGGCAACCGAGGCTGTGGGCGACGATATAAGCGCTGTCGACTGTCGCCAGCGCTGCCTCGAGACGGTCGAGCCAGTCCTCGAGAACCGGGCATTGCCAATTGTCCTGATCGACCAGTTGCGCTTCGGGATCATCCAGCAACCAGTGCCGTTGCCAATGTCCTTCATCCGAACCATTCAGGCCAGGGACAATCAAGGTGGTACACATGCCTGCTCCGTGAGTTATGGGCGGTGTGTGGCAAGCATGGTGAATTTCGCGATTCCAGTCGACTATTGCCTTGCTCACCTTTCGGACGCACGAGAAAAATCAATCCAGACAATTTCGGTAGCGCAGAAAATGCTTTCCCACCGACGGAGATAATGTCGATCGCAGGGAATCATTTCCTCAAATTTTTTATATAGAAAATATGTGCAATATAGTCTTTCCAGACGGAAAGCTTTTCCTCTGCCGGATGACAAAAGAAACGTCGCTGCTTCGCCGGACCGCCGCCGCTTTGCCATTCTCGCACCAGCGGAGGCTTGCGCCTCCGCGAGCCCCAAGTGGTGAAGGCAAAGCGTCGGCAGGGCCATTCCACCGCAACATAAAACGAAAATTCAGGCGGATAATGTGAGCAGCACGAGCGAATTTCTCTGGTACATCCCCAATGACGTCAAACCCGGCCACCGGGGCGACGCCGTCAGCGAAAACCACAACAGTCTCGAGACATTGACGAGCCATGCCAGGGCGCTTGAAACCCATGGCTGGAAAGGCGCGCTGATCGGCACCGGCTGGGGACGTCCGGATACATTTACGGTGGCGGCGGCGCTTGCGGCGCGCACCACCACATTCGAGCCGCTGATCGCTATCCGTCCCGGCTACTGGAAGCCGGCCAACCTCGCATCGGCCGCTGCCACCCTCGATCAGCTTTCCGCCGGCCGGGTGCGGATCAACATCGTCTCCGGCAGGGATGAGCTTGCCGCCTATGGCGACGAAGAAGGTGATCAGGCGCAGCGTTATGCGCGCACGAAAGAATTCATGCGGCTGGTACGGCGGCTCTGGACCGAGGAAAACGTCACGTTTAATGGCGACCATTTCCGGGTGACGAACTCCACCGTCTCGCCACGTATCACCGCACGCGAAGGCCGACCGCATCCCAAACTCTATTTCGGCGGCGCTTCCGAAGCAGCCGAGCAGGTTGCCGCAACCGAGGCCGATGTGCAGCTTTTCTGGGGAGAACCGCTTGCCGGCGTGCGCGAACGGATCGAGCGGCTCAGGCACTTCAGTGAAAAGCTCGGCCGCGATCTGCCGCCGCTGCAATTCGGCCTGCGGATCACCACGCTGGTACGCGAAACCACGGCCAAGGCTTGGCAAGATGCGGAAGCGAAAGTTGCCGAGATGGCCGCAAACAGTGGCGTACGCTGGAACGACCACCTTCAGGCCGTAGCTGTCGGCCAGCGCCGTCTGCTGGATTTGCACCGTCAAAGCGACGTGCTGGACGACAATCTTTATACCGCGCCGGGCAAATTCGGCGGTGGCGGTGCGGGAACCACATGGCTTGTCGGTTCGGCGGAGGATGTCGCCGCGTCACTGCGTAAATACCGCGCGCTGGGCATCACCCATTTCGTGCTTTCCGACACGCCCTATCTCAAGGAAATCGAAAGGCAGGGCGACAGCTTGCTGCCGCTGCTGCGGGATTGATTGGCGTGGCTTGAACATGGGCGGCCCGCCCCAGACAAGGCCGCCCTGTTGCTTCATTGATCAGCCACCCGCCGCCTTGATGCTCTGACGGCCAAGAATCGTACGGATCATATGGCTCTGCGGCGCATGTGCCCTTGCCGTGATGGCATCGCGGTGATGGCGTTCAAGGTTGTAGTCCCGGCGCAGGCCGCGATTGCCGCCAAGCTCCAGCGCCAGATCCGTCACCGCCACCGCATTGTCGATCACCACATGGCGAACGGCGAGCGCATCGGTTCCCACCCTCTCGCCCGCATCGACGTCGCGGGCGACGGAGAGAAGGAGGCGCCGGTTCGCCGCCAGCAGCACCTCGATCTGACCGAGACCTTCCTGAATCCGAGGAATGGAGGACAGGGGTGCGCCAAGGCTTGCCGGAACATGGCCGTTCAGATGGCTCAACAGATCGTCCCGCGCCGAAAGCGCGACACCGTGGTAGACGGAAGCCAGCAGCACGAAGAAATTATAACCATCTGCCTCATCGCGCCGCAGCGGCTCATCCGCCGGCTGTTCGGCAACGACGTCGGCAAGCGGCACCTTCACCTCTTCCAGCACCAGATCATGGCTGGCGGTGGCGTACATGCCGGTCGCTTCCCACGCTTTTTCCTCGGCGATACCAGCCGCATCGAGCGGCACCAGAAGCTGGATGAGGCGCGGCGTCTCTTCCGTCGTCACGGCAAGCACGATCGCCCATTTCAGACCCGGCAGGCCGGTGACGAAGCTCTTGCGGCCATTGACCACCCAGACATCGCCCTCGATCCGCGCCGTCGTTTCCGGCAGGCCGCCATGGGCCGGCGAACCGACACCCGGCTCCGCCTGCGCATTGTTCAAAAGCGCCGGCTCCGTGCTATTGGCGGCCAGTACCTTTGCAGCAAGTGCTGCCGGCCACTTGCCACGCCGGATCGCGGCATGGACGCTGTAGTGCATGGCGAGAATGAGAGCGGTCGACGGATCGCCCTTGGCGATGGCCGTAATGACGGCATGGGCCGTTTCCATGCCCTCGCCCCAGCCGCCATCCTTTTCAGCCGTGACGAGACCAAGCAGGCCTGATTTGAAAAGCGCCTCGAAATTACCGGCGGCGAATTCGCCGCTCTTGTCGTGGTCCGCAGCCGTCAGGCCGAAATCCCCGGCCAGCACGGTTGCGATGGCAACGGGATCGGGCCGCTGCGCCGGCGTGTTCGCAACGGCGGAAAGTGCAACGCTCATGCCACCGCCCTTTCATTTGCCGTGACGAAACGATCGTCAATCCAGTCGCCAAGATCGAAGTCGTTTTCAAGGAAGCCCCATTGGTGCAGGAAGTCCTTGTAATGGCCGACGGCGCCAACAAGATCGGCATCGAGGCCGAGACCAAGATGACGGTGAACCTCAGCTCCGTTGGCAGCCAGAACCTGTTCCTCCGTCGCGCCGGCCTCGCGCGCGATGAAACGGCGCGTTTCTTCCGGATGTTGCTCCGCCCAGAGAGAGGCCCTGGCGATGGCGTCAACCAGCCGCTCCACCAGATCGGGGCGCTCATCGGCAAGCCGCCCGTCGACCGTCAGCACCCGGGGTGAACCGGAATTGATGCGTATCTTCGGATCGGCATGAAAACCGAACTCCACCACCTGCACGGCACCGATCAGGTTGGCGGCGGCAATGCCGGCCGTTCCCTTGACGAAAATCGCATCGACCTCGCCACGCAGCAGCGCGATGATTTCCTCGCCGAAGGATTGCCGGCGCTTCAGGCCGAACAGCGACGGCCCTTCCTGCGAGGCCAGCACCGAATCCTTGATGACAATATCCTTGAGCTCGACATCCTCGACCTTAAGCCCTTCCAGCGAAAGCGCCGAGACGATGCCCTTCAGCGCCGTCGCGCGCATGAAATCAACGATGCCTTCCGGCCGGCGCGGCACACCGAAACGGCGGCCGACGAGATCGGCAAGCGAACGGATACCGGTTTCCGGCAGGGTGATGATTGCCTGAAACTCGTCCGTCCAGGTAACCCCGATTAGACGCGTATTGCGCCCTTCCGAGCGGGCGCGGATGGGAGGTACATTGCCGCCGTGGCGGAACGACCATTCCAGCGTGTGGTTGAAATGGCTCTGGCGAACGGAACGGTCAGGCGAATCGATGATGGATTTCAGCGCTATGCCGACCTCCTCGAAGGTCTGCGAAAGATAACCGAGCTGTGCCGCCAGCCCTACTGGGGTGGGCACCGGGCAGCGTGTGTACCAGATTTCAGAAAGTGTCGTGCTCATGGCTTTGGCCTCAATGAAAACGATGGCACCGGAAAGCGATGCTGCGGCGCCTGTCGACTGAAGGGACATCCCGGCCCGCCCCAAAGGGCGAGCCGGGTTTGGCGAGACGATCAGGATGCAGCGATATGCGCGAAAGCGAGGCTTCCCGCCACGCCTTCTGCGCCGATGGTGTGATCGGAAATGCGCTTGTTGAAGATGGTAATCTCAGGTGCCGCGACGATGTCGATGGCCGGCACGTCTTCAACCAGGATCTGCTGGATTTCCTTCCATTGCGCGACGCGCTTGTCCGGATCAATCTCGATGGCGGCGGCTTCGAGAAGCGCATCCACCTTGGGATTGCTGTAAGCCGCGCCATTGGAGAAGGGCACGCCCTTCTTGAAGTTCTTGGACCAGTAAAGCCGCTGCACGCCGACGGTCGGATCGAAGAGATTGCTCATGCCCTCATAGGCAAAATCGAAATCGCGATCCGTGTAGATGCGCTTGGTATAGGTGGCGAAATCCTGCGTCCGCACCGTCACATCCACGCCGACCTTCGCCAGCGCCTGGCGAATATAGTCCGCGCCACGCGGATAGGCCTCGGTGCTCGGCACATAGTCCAGATTGAGCTTGAAACGGATGCCATCCGCGCCGCGCTTGTATCCGGCCTCATCCAGCAGCGCTTCCGCCGCCTTCAGATCGATCGGATAGGTCTTCAGATCATCCACGAACCATTTCGTCAGCTTCGGATTGATCGGGCCGGTGATCGTCGCGCCATAACCGTAATTGACCGTGTTGAAGATGACGTTGCGGTCAATCACATGCGCGAAGGCGCGGCGAACGCGCACGTCCTTGAACACGTCCTTTTCGAGGTTGAATTCCACGCGGCTGATCGAGTTGGTATATTGATAGCCGTTGGTCTCGAAGCCGAGGCTCGGCAGTTCCTTCAGCCGGTCGAGATCGCTATAGGCGACCGGCGTGCTGGGGGCGAGATCGATCTCGCCGGTTTCGATGGCAATTGCGCGGGCAGAAGCGTCAGGAATGAAGCGGACGATGAGCTTGTCGAGATAGGGACGCGGCGCATCCCAATAATCGGCATTGCGCTCGAAAACGATATGGCTGCCGCGCACCCACTCCTTGAACTTGAAAGGGCCGGTGCCCACAGGCGCGAGATTGACCGGGTTTTCGGTAACCTTCGTACCCTCATAAAGATGTTTCGGCACGATTGGCGTTTCGGCCGCCGCGAGCGCCGTTATGAGGTACGGCGCGGGTTTGGAAAGAACCAGAACCGCCGTCAGCTCGTCCGGCGTCTCGACAGCAGTGAGATTCAGGAATGTATTGCGGCCGCGCGGATGCACTTCCTTGATGGTGTTTATGGAGAATGCCACATCGGCGGAAGTGAAGGGCTTGCCGTCATGCCATTTCACGCCGGGCCTCAGCTTGAAGGTATAACGAAGACCATCTGCGCTCACGTCCCATGATTTGGCCAGCAGCGGTTTGGGATTGAGATCGAAACCATAGGTCAGCAGCCCTTCGGTGACCTTGGGCGATATATAGACGGAATTATAGGCCGTGTGCGCGATCGTCGTCAGTACCGGCGGCTCTGACGAGATCAGCAGCGTGGCCGTGCCGCCACGGGCCGGCTCTGCAGCCTCTAGCTTCAGCCCCGGCAATGACACCACGCCAAGCGCCACCGACGCCAGCAGAAATCCACGCCGCGTCGTCTGGTTGAAAACAGTCATGCGATACCCTCTCCTTGATTGAACCGGCGAAAAACCGACAAAACTCAACAGTTGCGCTTAGGAAGAAGTTTGTTCCGCAGACGAGAGCGAGCTTGGCATGAAGAACCAGTCATTCTCATAAATAGGAATTATCTTTTCTTTATTGCACCTATTTTCGTAAATTTCAGAAAATAATTCTATTACTCTTTGACAAATTCCATAAAATTAGTCAACTAATACCAACACCCCAGCGGGGCCGATTTCCTGATTTCACGCTTACGGACTGGAGCCGATGTCGAATTCGAAAAGGATTTTATCGCAGGCGAGGCGGGTGGCCATTCAGGCCATTCCGACGGTTCTCGGTATCGTCATCCTGAACTTTTTCCTGCTGCAGCTGGCGCCGGGCGATGCCGCCGATGTGCTGGCCGCGGAAGCGGGTTCGGCGACGGTCGAGACCATGGCGGAAATCCGCAATCGTTTCGGACTGGACCTGCCGGTTCTGCACCAGCTGATGAATTATCTCGGCAATCTCGCGCAGTTCAGCCTCGGCTTTTCGCCCCGTTACGGTATGCCGGTTGCTGATCTCATCGGCCAGCGACTGCCCGGCACGCTTGCGTTGATGGGAGCAGCGCTTGGCATAGCAATTTTCGTTGGCGTGTTCCTCGGCTCCATCATGGCGCTGTTTTCCGGCAAGCTGCCGGACCGGATCATTTCCATCGGCTCGCTGATCTTTTATTCCGTGCCGGGCTTCTGGATCGGCCTGATGCTGATCCTGACCTTTTCGGTGAAGCTCGGCTGGCTTCCCTCGGGCGGCGACAGCACCATCGGCAGCAGCCTCACCGGCTTTTCCGCCCTGCTGGACCGGTTACGTTACATCGTTCTTCCCGCCCTTTCGCTGGCGCTTTATTTTCTGGCGATCTATGCCCGCCTCACCCGCGCGGCGATGCTGGAAGTGAAGTCGCAGGATTATGTGCGCACGGCCCGCGCCAAGGGCGTTTCGCCGACCAGGCTCACCACACGCCATATCCTGCGCAACGCGCTCATCCCCATCACCACCATGGCCGGCATGCACATTGGCGGCCTGCTCGGCGGCGCTGTCGTGGTTGAAACCGTCTTCAGCTGGCCCGGCCTTGGCCGTCTAGCTTTCGAAGCCGTCATGGCGCGCGATTTCAGCGTGCTGCTCGGCATTCTGCTCCTCTCTTCCCTCGTCGTCATCATCGTCAATGCGGCCGTGGACCTGTTGCAGGCATGGCTTGACCCCCGCATCGGAGAAAGCCGATGAATTCCTCCCATACGTCAGCGGTTCTCGACACGGCCGAACTCGGTACTGAAGAGACCAATCCCAAACCGAAAAAGCCGGAAGAAAAGGTCTGGCCCTATATCCACGCACCGGATGCGCTTTCGGCCCGCTCCGTCTCCGTGCCTCGGCGCGGCCTGCGGCGGGAACTGAAGATTTTCCTCACCAATCCCAACGCCATCGTCGGCCTGCTGTTTCTCGCCACCGTCATCATCACCGCACTGATCGCCCCCTTGATCTATCCCGGTGATCCCTTGGAAATGGTGGCCCGCCCGTTCCTCTGGCCCGGCCAGAATGCCGCCTATCCGCTCGGCACCGATTCCATGGGCCGGGATGTTCTGGCCGGGATCGTGCATGGCGCGCGTATCTCGCTCACCGTCGGCGTCGTGGCGACGCTGATCGGGCTCACCATCGGCATCGCCGTCGGCGCCTTCGCCGGTTATTTCGGTGGCGTCATCGACGATATTCTCGTGAAGCTGATCGAAATCTTCCAGACCCTGCCGAACTTCGTGCTGCTCGTCGTGCTCGTCGCCATCGCCCAGCCCTCCGTCACCACGGTCACATCGGCTATCGGCATCATCACATGGCCGCTGGTGGCACGCCTTACCCGCGCGGAATTCCGCGCCATCCGCGAAAAGGACTATGTGCTCGCCGCCCGCAGCCTCGGTTACGGCCATGCGCGGATCGTCTTTCAGGAAATCCTGCCCAACGCGCTGCCGCCTATTATCGTCACTTCCTCCGTCATGGTGGCGGGTGCAATCCTCATGGAAGCAGCCCTTTCCTTCATGGGGCTTGGCGATCCCAACCGCGTCTCCTGGGGATCGATGATCGGGTCCGGCCGCGATGTCATCCGCACCGCCTGGTACCTGACCGCCCTTCCCGGCCTTGCCATCGTCTTCACCGTCATTTCGCTGAACCTCATCAGCGACGGTCTCAACGATGCGCTCAACCCCCGCTTTTCGGAGGAACGCCGATGAGCAAACTGATTGAAGTCCATGATCTGTCCGTCAGCTTCGGCTCGGCCCAGCCTGTCAAAGGCGTCAGTTTCGATGTCAGCCCGGGCGAGATGCTGGCAATCGTCGGCGAAAGCGGCTCCGGTAAATCCCTGACAGCGCTCGGCCTGATCGGCCTCCTGCCATCACACGCCAAGACCGGCGGGCGGGTTCTGCTCGAAGGCCGCGAGCTGCTACCGCTTTCCGAGCGGCAATGGCGCGGCATTCGCGGCCGCGATATCGGCATGATCTTTCAGGAGCCGATGACCTCACTGAACCCGGTTTTGACGGTCGGCGAGCAGATCATCGAGGTACTGCGCATCCACGAAAAGATCGACCGGCACCAAGCGCGCAAACGCGCAATCGAGCTTCTGGAACTGGTCAATATTCCCGACGCCCGCCGCCGTGTGGATGATTATCCGCATCAGCTTTCCGGCGGCATGCGCCAGCGTGTCATGATCGCCATCGGCGTCGCCTGCAATCCGAAACTGCTGATCGCCGACGAGGCAACGACGGCGCTCGACGTGACGATACAGGCGCAAATCCTGCAACTGCTCGACAATCTCCGCCGCGATCTCAACATGGCCGTCATTCTCATCACCCACGATCTCGGCATCGTGGCGCAATGGGCGGACCGGGTGATGGTCATGTATGCCGGCCGCAAGGTGGAAGAGGGATTGCCGGAACCGGTTTTCTCCAATCCCTACCATCCCTATACGCGCGGCCTGCTTGCCGCCTCGCCGCGCGCGGAAGACGGCCAGCATTATCGCGATGGGCCGCTCATTGAAATTCCAGGCTCCATCGTTTCCGCCACGGGGGAACGCGGCTGCGCCTTCCGACCGCGCTGTCCGAGCGCCCGCGGCTTTTGCGGGCAATTCGTACCGCCGCTGAGGCAGGTTTCGGAAGGCCGTTACGCTGCCTGCCCCTTCGTTGCTCCCACATCCCAGGAGGTACCCGATGGCGCTCTTGTCAGTGCATAGCCTGTCCACCCACTATTCGGGAGGGCGCGGCACCGTGCGCGCCGTCGATGACGTCTCGCTCGATATCGAGGCTGGCGAAACCGTCGCGCTGGTGGGCGAATCCGGCTGCGGCAAGTCTTCGCTCGGCAAGTCGCTGATGCGTCTGGTTGAGCCATCTTCCGGCCGGATCACCTTCAAGGGCGCCGACGTCACGGCAATGACATCGTCCGAACTGCGCGGCATCCGCCGCCGCATCCAGATGATCTTTCAGGACCCCTTCGCCTCGCTCAACCCGCGCCAGACCGTGCGCACCATTCTGACCGGGCCGCTGAAGGTGCACGGTATCGGAGACCGGGCGCGCCAGCGGGAAATCGTCGAAGCCATCGTCACGCAGGTCGGTCTGCCGGCGGATTCGCTCGACCGGTATCCGCATGAATTTTCCGGCGGCCAGCGCCAGCGCATCGGCATTGCCCGCGCGCTGGTTCTGGAACCGGAACTGGTGGTCTGCGACGAGCCGGTTTCAGCGCTCGATCTGTCGATACAGGCGCAGATTCTCAACCTTCTGGTGGAGATGAAGAAGCGGCTTTCGCTCTCCTATCTCTTCGTTTCCCACGATCTGTCCGTGGTGCGTTATTTCTCCGACCGCGTGCTGGTCATGTATCTTGGCAAGATCGTGGAAAGCGCACCGACATCGGAACTCTGGGCCTCACCCAAACACCCCTATACCCGCGCGCTTCTCGCAGCCGTTCCCGATCCCGCGCGCCGCAAGCAGGCAGCCCCCATTTCCGGCGATCTGCCGAGCCCGCACGATCCGCCATCCGGCTGCCGGTTTCACACCCGCTGCCCGCTCGCCACCGATCTCTGTCGCGAAAAAGCGCCGGATTACACCCTTTTCGGCAAGAACCACGCCGTGGCCTGCCACCATACCCAATAAACTGAAGGAGCAACCATAATGGTCGACTATCGCTATCTCGGACGCAGCGCGCTGAAAGTGTCACCGCTGAGCCTCGGCACGATGATGTTCGGAGGCCCGACGCCGGATGACGTGGCCTTCCGCATCATCGACAAGGCGCGCGAGCAGGGCATCAATTTCATCGACACAGCTGATGTCTATCACGACGGCAAGTCGGAAGAAGTCGTCGGCCGCGGCATCAAGGCCAATCGCGATCACTGGGTTCTGGCAACGAAATTCGTCAATTCCCACACCAAGGGCCCCAACCTCGGTGGGCATTCCCGGAAGTGGGTGATCGAGACCGTCGAGAATTCGCTGCGCCGTCTCAACACCGACTATATCGATATCCTCTATTTCCACCGCGCCGTCTTCGATGCGCCGCTGGAAGAGCCGGTGCGCGCCATCGCCGATCTCATCCATGCAGGCAAGCTGCGTTACTTCGGCGTGTCGAATTTCCGCGGCTGGCGTATCGCTGAAATTTCGCATCTGGCCGACCAGCTCGGCATCGACCGGCCCGTTGCCAGCCAGCCGCTCTACAATATCGTCAACCGCACGGCGGAAGCCGAACAGCTGCCGGCCGCCAACCATTATGGCCTTGGCGTGGTGTCCTATTCACCGCTCGCACGCGGCGTGCTGACAGGCAAATATCAGCCGGGCGAACAGCCGGGCGCCGATACCCGCGTCGGCCGTGGCGACAAGCGTGTTCTGGAAACGGAATGGCGTCCGGAATCGGTCGAAATCGCCCAGAAGGTCGCGGCCCATGCCGCATCGAAGGGCGTTTCGGCGGCGGATTTTGCGCTCGCCTGGGTGCTGAACAACAAGTTCGTCACCGCCGCGATCACCGGCCCGCGCACCGAGGAGCATTGGGACGGTTACGTCCGTGCGCTCGATGTGAAGATCGATGCGGAAGATGAGGCGCTTATCGATAGCCTCGTCACGACAGGCCATCCCTCGACGCCGGGCTTCAACGATCCGAGCCACCCCGTCGAAGGCCGCGTGCCGCGCAATCTCGAACCGGCACACCGCCCGGCGCTCAAGCCGCGCGCGGTCGCCTGATCGTCCAGAAGTACAAATGCCTGCGGCGCGACCGCGCCGCAGGCCTTCACATCCGCTCAGGGAAAACCGCAATGTCCAATCCGAAACTGCAGACAACCACCACCGACAATGCCGGCGTGCCGAGCCGGGACGAGATTCTGGCCCGGGCAAAGGACATTGCGGCTATTGCGGCAAAGGATGCCGCCCGTCGCGAACGCCAGCGGGAACTTCCCTTCGACATCTTCGCCCTTATCAAGGAGGCGAAGATCGGCACGCTGCGCGTTCCCGAAGCCAAGGGCGGCCCGGGCGGCTCGATTTCGGACTACATCGAGGTGCTGATGATCCTTGGCGAAGCCGACAGCAATATTCCGCACGCACTTCGCAGCCATTTCAATTTCACCGAGAACCTCGCTCTCTCCCCCATCGAACTGGAGGACCGGCGGCATCTCGAACATGTCCTCGCCGGCAACCTCTTCGCGGGCGCCAGCACCGAACAGGGCACCAAGCGCCCCGGCGAAATCACCACGCGTCTCAGCGCCGATGGTGAGCGTTATCGCCTTAACGGCCGCAAATGGTATGCGACCGGCACGGCCTTTGCCGATTTCGGCACCTTCAGCGCCATCGGTGACGACGGCCAGCCGATCGGCGTGCTCATTCCGCTCGATCGCGCCGGCATCACCATTCTCGACGACTGGGACAGCATGGGCCAGCGCATGACGGCAAGCGGCGGCGTCCTGCTGAAAAATGTCGAAGTGCTGCCGCATGAGCTGACGACCCGCAAGCTCGGCAGCCAGATCGGCCGCCACAGCTCGGCCATGCGGCAGCTGCACCTTGCCGCCTCCGCCGCCGGCGCCGTTCAGGGCGCGCTCAAGGACGGCGTCGATTATGTCTTGCGGCAGGCGCGCACCACGCTCCACAGCAGCGCGGAAACAGCCAATCAGGATCCCTTCGTGCAGAAGATGCTCGGGGAAATCAGCGCCGGCGCTTTCGCCGTCAAGACCCTGATACGTGAAGCGGCCAGAACGCTCGACCGCAGCGCCATCGCGTTTGCCACCGGCGACGAAGAGGCCATAGAGGCAGCCCTGCTGGAAGGCTCGCTCGCCACCGCCCGCACCCAGATCATCGCCTCGCAGCTTTCGCTGACGGTCGCCACCAATCTCTACGAACTTGGCGGCGGCTCGGCGACGTCAAGCGATCGGAATTTCGATCGCCACTGGCGCAACATCCGCACCGTCTACAACCACAACCCGCTTGCCCACAAGGCGCGTGTCATCGGTGATTATTACCTCAACGGCACCACGACGCACCTTAGGGAAGGCCGGGTATTCTGACCATGCCGGAGGTCCAGGCGGCAAAGGAGAAACAGCAATGAGAACGGAGTTTGTCGCTCCCGCCGGGAGCCGGACGGCTTTTCGCCTGCCGACACTTTCCCGGCTGCCGCCGCTGACGGCCTTGCGCGCCTTTGTCGTGGCCGCCCGCCACGCCAGCTTCTCGCGGGCGGCGGAGGAACTGCATGTATCAACCGCTGCCATCGGCCAGCAGGTCCGCATTCTCGAAACCCATCTCGGCCAGCCGCTTTTCAGCCGCCAGCGCGGAGAGTTGCTGCTGACCGATGCCGGCAGCGCACTTTATCCCGGCCTTGCGGATGCCTTCGAGACCATGATCGGCAGCCTTTCCGACCTGATGGTTTCGAACGCCAGACCGCAGCTGAAGGTTCTGGCCGAGGGCTGCTTTGCCGCCCGCTGGCTGGCACCGCGGCTGGGAAGTATCGTTCCGGCGCTGGGAGACGTCGAGCTTTCCATCGAATCCCTTGATGGTGAAACCATCGACCTCACCCATTTCGACGCCGATTGCGCGATCGTCGCTACTTCTGCGCAAATTCCGGGTTTCATCCATGAGCCACTTTTCACCGACACGGTCAGCGCCGTCTGTGCTCCGGACTTCGCAGCCCGCCATGGGCTTGCAGGCGAACCGGAGCGATTGCGGGATCTCGGCTTTGCGATGCTGCGCGGCAATGGTCTGGACCCGGCATTCGAATGGGCAAACTGGCTTCGCGCCTGCCGCATTCCACTCCGGATTTCGGCGACGGGTCCCCGTTTTTCACGCCAGACCGCACTGATAGAAGCGATCTCATCCGGCCACGGCATCGGTCTTGTGCGTCACTCGCTGATTTCCGAAGACCTGAAAACCGGGCGCCTGATCGCCCCCTTCGGCGCGCCGCAGCCGACCGCCAGCCGTTATCACCTGTTGACCAGTCCTGACAGGCGGCGGCTGCCGGAGGTTGCATCTCTACTCGCTTTGTTGCGCGAGGATATGCGCTCTCTTGAGGCCGCCGCCTGAACACGCCCGTCCCACCTCAGGCGCGTTCCCTTTGCAACTCTCTGGCCGCGTAAATGTTCTCCGGTCGGGGCAGACCATAGTGGTCACGCAGCGTATCACCCTCATATTCCTCGCGGAACAGACCACGCCGTTTCAGGATCGGAACCACCTCGTCCACGAAGATATCGAACCCGCCGTTCAGCCAGGGCGGCATGATGTTGAAGCCGTCGGCCGCGCCCTCACGGAACCAGGTTTCTATCCAATCCGCCACCTGTTCCGGCGTTCCGGAAATCACCTTGTGCCCGCGCCCGCCGGCAAGCCGGTGCAGCAATTGCCGGATCGTCGGGTTCTCCCTGTCGATGACGTCGAGAACCAGTTGATGGCGGCTGCTATCCGCCTGCGCCCGCGTCGACTCGACTGCCTCTTTCGGCAAAGGCTTGTCGAGATCGGCGGATGAGAGATCGATGCCGGTGATGCGCTGCAATTGCTTGAGCGAAAAGGCCGGCTGGATGAGATCGTTGAACGAAGCCTCCAGCTTGCGCGCCTCCTCTTCCGTGGAGGCGATGAAGGGGCTGATGCCCGGCAGGATTTTCACATGGGCGGGGTTGCGCCCGGTGGCTGCAACCCGCCGCTTGATATCGGAGTAAAAAGACCGCGCACTCTCCAGAGTCTGATGCGCGGTAAAGATCGCTTCGGCATAATGGGCGGCAAAGCCGCGCCCTTCCTCCGAAGAGCCGGCCTGCACGTAAACCGGCCGTCCCTGCGGTGAACGGGGCACGTTCAGCGCGCCGCGCACCCGGTAAAATTCGCCGTCGTGATTGGCGGGATGGATGCGGTCGGTCTCGGCAAACAGACCGCTCTCCTTGTCTGCGACGATGGCGTCATCTTCCCAGCTATCCCAGAGCTTCGTCACCACGTCGACAAATTCAATGGCCTGACGGTATCGATCGGCATGCGGCGGGTGCTTCTGGAGGTTAAAGTTGCCGGCCGCAGCATCGGCCGAAGTCGTCACGATGTTCCAGCCCACGCGGCCGCCGCTGATATGATCGACCGAAGCGAACAGCCGGGCGAGATTATACGGCTCATAATAGGTAGTGGACGCCGTGGCGATGAAGCCGATTTTTTCCGTGACGGCGGCGAGAGCCGAAAGCATGGTGATAGGCTCCAGCCGGTGGCGGGCGGCATAGCGGATATTGGCGTCCAGCACCGGCGCATCGGCAAAGAAGATGGCGTCCAGCTTTGCTGCCTCGGCCTTGCGGGCAATATCCTGATAGAGCTTTATGTCGGTGACGCGGTGGGGCTCCGAGTCCGGATGCCGCCAGGCCGCCTCATGATGTCCGCCCGGATAGATGAACGCATTGAGAACCAGCTTTTCGGATTTTCTGCTCATGGAAATGACCTCTTCTTCGCTCTACGAACCGAAAGGTGAGGAGGCTCACGCCTCCTTCGTCACCCAGGCCTTGGCGAGATTGCCGCTCAGCCCCTCCGCCCCGGTCGCATAATCCTTGATGCGAACGCTGCCGACGACCGGCTGGATGGGTGAGACCAGATTGATGACGGGAAGATCCTTGGCGACAACGGCCTGAAATTCCTTGAAGAAGGCGGCGCGCTTCTCGATGTCAGGCTCCACCGCCGCCGCTTCCAGCAATCGGTCGACTTCCGGATTGGCGTAATGGCTGGCATTCGAGAACGGCAGGCCGATCTTGAAATTCTTGCTCCAGTAGACACGCTGCACGCCGGCCGTCGGATCGAAGGTATTGGAGAGGGATTCCACCGAAAGATCCCAGGCGCGGTCGGTATAAACGACCTTCACATAGGTGCCGAAATCGAACTTCTGGATATCCGCCTCGATGCCAATCTTCGACAGCGCCTGCGCGATGAAATCCGAATAGGTCTGCGGATTGAACGGGTTGGTGGTGACCCTGAGCTTGAAGCGCTTGCCGCCGTCCTTGCGCGGAAAGCCTGCCTCATCCAGCAATTTTTCCGCCAGCGCTATATCGAATTTGGCAAAACCGATATCGGAATTGTGGAACTTCGCAAGGCCGGGGCTGATCGGCGTCGGCGACGGCACGGCATAACCGTAAAGCACGGTATCGATGAGCGCCGGAACATCAATGGCATGGGCAATCGCCTGCCTGACCTTCAATTCCTTCAGATATTCGTTCTCAAGATTGATCACCAGCTGGTTCTGCTGGCCGGCATAGGCATAGATGCGGTCATCCACTTTCAGCGTCGGGATGGATTTCAACCGTTCCAGATCGGCAAGAGCGACCGGGTTGGGGCCAATGTCGCCTTCCCCGGTTTCCAGCGCCGCCGCGCGTGCGCCCGCATCATTGATGAGGCGGATGATGACGCGGTCGAGATAAGGGCGCGGCGTATCCCAGTAGTCGGCATTTTTCTCCAGCAGAATATGGCTGCCCGGCACCCATTCCTTCAGCACGAAGGGACCGCTACCGATGATCTGCGCCGGCTTCGGATTATCAGTCGGTTTGAAGGTCTCGAAGATGTGCTTCGGCACAACAGGTGATTCCGAGGAGGCGAGCGCCGTGATCAGACCCGGCGCCGGCTTGGAAAGTTTCACCTTCGCAACAAGCGGATCGGATGTATCGACGCTCTCGACATTTGCGAAAGTCGCCCGGCCACGCGGATGGGCCTCCTTCAGCCGCAGGATGGAAAATGCCACATCCGCCGATGTCACCGGTTTGCCATCATGGAATTTCGCCTTTGGCTGCAGGTGAAAGACATATTCCAGCCCGTCGGCCGAAACGCTCCATTCCCTGGCAAGGCTCGGCTTGGGCGAAAGCTCGTAGTTATAGGTCAGAAGCCCGTCATAGATCTTCGAGCCGATGAATTGCGGGCCGCCCGCGCTCGTATTGATGGCCACGAGCTGGGTCGGCTCGGGAAAATAAACGATCTTGAGCGTGCCGCCCGAAACCGGCTCTTCGGCGGCGGCAAAAGAACCGCCCGGAAGCGCCACGAATGCACCGGCGGCAAGTGCAATTTTATGAAACTGGCGTCGGGAAAAGGTCATGTCTGTCTCCGAAAAAATCCGATATGCGAGGTGCGGCAGCTTAATGCAGCTGCGGGAACCCGTGGCGCTCGGCGAGGATTTGCAAAATACGTTTGGTGTCCTGAATGAAGTGCGTGTCGCCCCTTGCGGTCGCGTCACCGGGTGCATCGCCAGCAAAGATGAGCAGCGGCAGCGACTGGTTTTCCTCCCCCACGGCGGCGATGACCGCCTCGCGCGGGCGCTGAAAACCGACTCGGTGAATATCGATGCCGGCGGCAAGATCCGGAAAGGCGGCAAGCAGGCCTTCGATCTGGTTACAATGCGGGCAGACGAAGCGGACACCGGGGTGCTTTGGGTCCTCAAAACCGGGGGCGATCAAAAAAAGCGTATCCTTGGCCATGGCATCCATCATTTGCGGGTGAGATTTCATGAACACAGTGCAGGCGGGAAAAGCAGAGGTCCAGAAAGCTATTCTTGCTTTGAAACGAAGAATTCCTTCGCGCTAAATTATTGAAGAATTTGATTTTTTTAGAGCTCCGATAACAGGCATCACTGTTCCGGCCAGACCTTGCCGCACGCAACGTTTTTCCCGAAAACAGCGTTGCTGCGCGAAGGCAAAAAAGGATCGAGGGTGGATTTCGACAATAAAAAACCCGGCAAAATTGCCGGGTTAATATTGGCTGACAGTGGGGGAAAAACCTCTCCTTCGTCATGCTCGGGCCTGCCCCGAGCATCTGCAATCGACAAGATTAGGATGCCGTGGCAGATCCTCGGTACAAGACCGAGGATGACGTCGAACGTGGAGGAAAGTTCGTCATCACTCTCGATCCGCCGGATCGTCAGATTTTCTCCCTCACTCGCTTTTCCACGCCGTAGACAGATCGCCATAGGCAATGTCGATGGTCGTCACGAGGGACCGGAGGCTGGTGTTGCGCAGAATGACGGTCGGCAGGGCGACGATAGAGAAATTCGGCAATTCGTCGCCGGTGATTTTCTGGATGTCGTGGAACTGCCCCGCCCGTTTCGTTTCATCCACTTCAATCGCAGCGGCACGGAAAAGATCGTCCACCCTGGGGTTGTTGTAGTGGGCGGCGTTGACATAGGGAGCGGGGTTCTTGATGCCGTCGGACCAGTAGAGGCGCTGCACGCCCGCCGTCGGATCGAACAGCCGGCTGATGCCGTTCACCGTCAGGTCAAAACCGCGCTCCGTATAAACGCGCTTGATGAAGGTGGCGAGATCGCCTTCGACGATATCCACCTTCACGCCCAGTTTGCCGAAGGATGAACGCAGATATTCGGAGGTCTTGCGGAAGACGTCTGACGGCAGGAAGGCAAGCCGCAGCGAAAAGCGGGTGCCATCCGCGCCCTTCGGATAACCGGCCTTGTCCAGCAACTCATTCGCTTTGGCGAGGTCAAAGGGATAGGTGAAGGGCTTTTCGTCATTATAGGCAGTGAAGACCGCCGGGATGTTTGAACCGGCTGGTTTGGCCGTACCGAAAAAGATGGCATCGTTGATGAAATCGCGATCAATGGCATGGGCCAGCGCCTGCCGGACTTCCTTCTTCGCGAGGATCGGGTTCTCCAGATTGAACTCGAATATGGCGGCATTGTTGAGATAGGCGTCGGTATAGACCTCCACCGCAAGTTTCGGATTCTGCCGCAACCGCTCCAGATCGCTGTAGGAGACATCGGCGGTGTAATCCGCCTCACCGGTTTCGACCGAAATGGTGGTGGAGGCCGCATCGGCGACGAAGCGCGCCACGAAACCGTCGAGATAGGGCAGATCGGCCTGCCAGTAATTCGGGTTCTTCTTCAGCTTCACATAGCTGCCGCGTTTCCATTCCTCAAACACGAAGGGGCCGGTGCCGACAGGCGCGTTGCCGTTCGGGCTCTCATTGTATTTTTCCGAGGTATAGGCATGAGCCGGCAGAATGGGCGTTTCGCCGCCCGTCAGCGCCCTCAAGAGATAGGGTGCGGGTTTGGAAAGCACCACCACGGCCGTCAGTGGATCGGGCGTTTCGATATCGGCAACATTGGCAAAGGTGATGCGTCCGCGCGGGCCAACCTTCTTGAAGGCCAGCAGGGAAAATTTGACGTCCTGCGACGTGAAATCCTTGCCATCATGCCATTTGACGCTCTTGCGCAGCTTGAAAGTGTAGCGCAGCCCATCGGCTGATGTTTCCCAGCTTTCGGCCAGAACCGGATGCGGTTTGAATTCGCTGTCGAACCGTACCAGTCCTTCGAGGATTTTCGTGGAGATGGCGCGGGTTCGTGTGTTGGAATCGGAAAGCGGCACCAGCGTCGTCGGCTCGCCAAGGCCTGCAAGAGTAACGATCCCGCCTTTCTTCGGCGTTTCCGCCGCCAGCACCGGCAAGGACGGCAGGAGCATGGCCCCGGCAAGGGCAGCACTCAGAAGCAATGTCTTACGTCTTGTAATATCCATGGATGTTTCCTCTTGCAGACTTGTTTTTAAAATTTTCAGGCAGCCTTCAGCCGGGTCTCCACCAGCCGGGCAAACAAGGTGGCGCCGACGGGCAGGATGTCGTCGTCAACGATAAAACCAGGATTATGGGCGGGCACGGTGCCGGAATGACCGAGGGTGAAAAATGCGCCGGGTGCGTGTTTCAGGAGATCGGCGAAATCCTCGCTGCCCATGAAGCGGCCGGGTTCCGTGGAAACGCGCTCATCTCCCAAAACCTCGCGCGCCACGCCGGCGACGATATCCACCGATGCGTCATCATTGGTCAGGACCGAGAATATGTCGCGAATCTCCACCTCGGCGGTAAGGCCATGGGCGGCAGCAACGTGATCCGAGATGGTGCGGATGCGCTGCCTTATGGTTTCGCGCACGCTGTCGGAGAAGGCCCGCACCGTCCCGGCAATCGCCGCCGTTTCGGGAATGACGTTATAGGCTGATCCCGCCTCGATACGCGTGATCGACAACACGGCGGGATCGGTCGGCGACACGTTTCGGCTGACAATGGTCTGCAGCGCCTGGATCAGTTCGCCCGTCGCCGGCACCGGGTCGCGAGAGACATCGGGATGCGCAGCGTGAGCGCCCCTGCCCTTCAACCGGATATCGAAGAAATCCGCTCCTGCCAGAATGGTGCCCGGCGAAACCTTCAGGTGATTGGGCGCGGCATGGGTGGAATTGTGCAGCCCGTAAATCTCGTCAACGGGAAAATCCTTGAACAGCCCGTCGGCAATCATGGCGCGCGCACCGCCCAGACCCTCTTCGGCCGGCTGGAAAATAAACACCACCGTACCGGCAAAATCGCGGGTTTCCGCCAGATAGCGGGCGGTGCCTAGCAGGATGGTGGTGTGCACATCATGCCCACAGCCGTGGAACTTACCAGGATAGACGGACGCATAGGGCAGACCGGTTTCCTCCGGCATCGGCAGGGCATCCATATCCGCGCGGAGCCCGATGGAGCGGTTGCCTGCATGCCGGCCGCGCAGCACACCGACCACGCCGGTCTTGCCATAACCGCGATGGACCTCGATGCCCCAGGAAGCGAGCTTTTCAGCGACGATGCCGGACGTGCGCAGCTCCTCGAAACCGATTTCGGGATGCTGGTGCAGATCGTGGCGGATGGAGACAAGTTCGGGAACATAGGTCCCGATCCGATCAAGGATTTTAGGAGCGGGCGTTTTGATGGGATCGACGGCGATATTCACGGTATCTCCTCAGGGCAAAAAAGTATCGTTTTCGCAATCGGGCGATTGCGAAGGATTGGCTTCGGATATGGAAAATCAGGGCTGGAAAGACGTCAGAGCCTCAGGCCAGCCTCCTTCATCAAGGGCAGAATGCGCTCGGCGAAATAGTCGAGGTCTTCGCGGAAATCGTAGAAATTGAGCTGAACGCCGTCGATCCCTGCCTTTTTAAGACCGACAAGCTGCTCGACCACCTGCTCGGGCGAACCGATGATTTCGATATTACCGCCGAGATTGCGCCCCTGCTTGTGGCGCGCATCGCCGCGTCCGCGCCAGGCATGCGCGTCGCTATCATAATTATTGGTGGCGAAGGCGCGGGTGCCGGGCTGCGGTTTTCCGGCCTCGATGGCATCGGCATAGGCTATCGCTTCCTTCTCCGTGTCGCGGCTGACGATGATCGGATTGATGATCGTCTTCACCTGCCGGCCATAGGCTTTGGCGCGGTTCTTGACGGTGGCGACATGATCGGGAAGCGTTTCGAGCGCACTGTCTATATGCGCACCACCTGGCGAGGTGACGAAAACCAGATCGGAATGACGGGCGGCGAAATCGATACCGGCGGGCGAACCGGTCGCCGTCACCAGCGGCGGGCGGCCGAAGGCGGGCTTCGGCGTGATCCAGCCATTGTTGATCGCCCAGGGATTGAGCTTGCCTTCATAGGAGAAGTTTTCGGTTTCGCCCCACAGGCGATGAAGCACATCGAACAATTCTCCGGCCATATCGTAACGCTTGTCATGGTCGATGCGCTGCCAGCCGAACATTTCATGCTCAACGGCGCGGTGGCCGGTGACGATGTTGATGCCCCATCGTCCTCTAGCAATGTGATCCAGCGTCGCGCCATATTTGGCGAGATGCAGCGGATGCAGAGGCCCATAGAGCACATGGATGGTGGAGATCAGCAAAATGCTCTTCGTGACCGCCGCCATGGCGCCGAGCGCAATGAAGCTGTCGAGCGAGGATTCGCCATCATAACCACCCTTGGGCAGCCATTGCGTTCGGCTGAAAGCAATTTCGAAACCAAGCTCTTCCGCACGCTTCACCAGTTCGACGTTGTAATCGAAGGTCCAGCTGTTGCTGGTCGGCAGGCTGGAGAAATTGATGTCCTGCAGATTGAGGAACAGGCCCAGAATCAGCGGCTGCTTTACCGCGCGGCTGAGCGGGCTGTCCTCGAAATCGACCGGGCTTTTCAGTTCAAGGCCTTTCAGCTCGGGACCTTCGGGCAATGGAACAGTCAGCGCCATGTCTTTTCTCCCTCGGAATTTTCGCCCTGCGGGGCGGTCGCCGCCAGCCGGGCGCGCAGATAATCTTCGACGCCACGGGGCAGTTGGCCCGTAATCTGATGGGTGGTATCGGTGACAGATGCCGCGAGACCTTCGCGGATGAGTTCTCCGAATTCACCGATCGCCGTCTGTTCAAACGCACCGATATGGGGCGGAAAGGCCGGGGCGGCATGATGGGAAATCCCGACAGGGCGATGCAGGATACGCGCCGCGATGCGGGCGATTTCCAGCGCCGTCAGGGCTTCGCCGCCGGTCAGCACAAAAGTACCGGAAACCAGCGCGCTTGATGTCAGGGCGTGAACGGCGACATCGGCAATATCATCGGCATCAATGAAGGAGACGGCCGCATCGCCAAAGCGGGCGGGCACATCCTCCCCCTTGCGCAGCGCGGCGACAACGGGCTCCAGCGCAACCTGCATCCAGGCGTTCGGCCGCAGCACCGCATGCGCGATGCCGCTTGCGGCCAGATGCTGTTCCACCTCTGCATGGGCCGCCCCCGAAATGGAGCGTGCGGCATTTTTAATGGTCCAGTCGGAACCGGATATTTTCACAATCCGCGATACACCGGCGGAAAGAGCGGCATCGATGACCGCCTTCTGGTCCGCCGCGAGCGTCTCTCCGATGGGGGAAAGCAGGAACAACCGGTCTATTCCCCGCGCAGCTTCTTTCAGGCTGGCAGGATCGGAAAAATTGCCTTCCGAAATATCAACCCTGTCGCCCCAGAACTTCAGCGCATCTTCTCGCCGGCGGGTCAGCACGCGAACCTCTGCGTGATTTTGCAAAAGACGGCTGACGACCCGTTGCCCGAGCTTGCCGGTTGCACCTGTCACAAGAATGGTGGATGCCATGGCTCTCCCTCACTTTCCGGCGCTGTGTTGCGTGGCGTCTTGCAGTAAAGAAAGGGCGCGTGGATCAGCCCATTCCTGCACGTCGAAATCTTCGGGGATGAATTTCCATTCCAGCAGGAAATCCTTGAAGTGGCTGAGCGCATCCAGCTCGGTCGGATCGAGATCAAGCCTCAGATTGCGATGCACATCCGCCCCATTCGCAGCCAGAACCGCCTCCTCGCTGACGCCGATCTCGCGGGCGATGAAACGCACGGCTTCGGCCGGATTGTCATTTGCCCATTGGGCGACACGCTGAACCGTAGCCACCAGTTCCGCCACCAGATCGGGCCGCTCATCGGCAAAGGTGGCGTCCACCGTTAAGGGACGCGGGGTGCCGTTGTTGATGCGGATTTTCGGATCGGGGTGAAACCCCGTCGACACCACGACCTGCGCGCCGATGAGATTGGCGACGGTGACGCCTTCCGCTCCCTTGACGAAAAATGCATCGATCTGGCCCCGGTGCAGCGCTGCAATTTCTTCGCCATAGGGAAGCCGCCGGCGCAGACCGTGAAACCGCTCATCCGCTGGGCCGAGCAACACCGGTTCTTTAGCCGTGAGATCGACAAGCTCGACCTCCGCGACGGAGAGACCCGAGACCGTCAGCGCCGACACGATGCCCTTGAGCGATGTAGCGCGCTGGAAATCGATGGTTTCGTTCGGGCGCTTCGGCAAACCGATGCGCCGCCCCTTCAGGTCGCTGCCCTTGTTTATCCCGCTTGCGGGCAAGGCAATGACGGCCTGGAACTCATCGGTTCTCGTCAGCCCCACCAGCCGGGTTTTCCGGCCACCGGATTTCGCCCAGATCGGCGGAATATTGCCGCCCTGACGGAAGGACCAGTCCAGACGATGGTCGAAATGGCTCTGGCGAATGGCCGGGTCGGCCGCATCACGAATGGAGGAAACGGAGATGCCATGGGTGGCGAAACTGTCCTCAATCCAGCCGAGTTGCGCCGCGATGGAAAGCGGGGTGGGCGCCGGGCAGCGTGTATACCACACGGTTACGGGTTGGGTTACCTGGCGAAGGGCGGCATCAGCCATGGCGTTCGTCCTCGAAATTGCGATCTGAACGGCACGCTACACGTCGTGAGATATTTTCTATAGATAAAGTGTACTATTTCATGTGCGATTGAGGAAATTCGTTTCCATCTTGTCACGTCTTCACCGGGATGACGGAATATCCTTTCGATGGTGGCAGGATTTCGGGTCGGATCATCGCCCGGACTCTATCCGCTCTTTAAGTCCACTGCAGCTTGGCTGCCGCTACTGATGAAAGTTTTTCTTCTCCGAGCAGCAAGGATTTTTAACTCGCGGGCCGAACCCCGGCTGTTACGCTTTCATGCAATTGCACCGGCCAAGGCCGGAAATCCCAGCAGACCGAGAAGAAAAAGTAAAAGCATGAGCAAGACCAAACGCCGGCTCAATCTCAATGTCGGCATCAACACGACCGGATACCTCGCCAACGCCTGGAAATACCGGAGCGGAGATCGGCACGACATCAACGAGATCGGATATTACCGGCGGCTGACGGAACTGGCCCACAAGGGCCGTTTTGACGCCGTTTTCCTTTCCGACCATCCCGCATTGCTGACCGACCCGGCAAGCCGGCCGTTTCACACCATCGATCCGCTCATTCTCTCCACATCACTTGCCGCGCAGGTGCCGGATATCGGCTTTGTGGCAACGATATCCTCCACCTATAACTCGCCCTATAACTTTGCCAGACGGACCCAATCCATCGATCTCGTCACCGGCGGACGGCTGATCGTCAATATCGTCTCCTCCTTCAATCCCAATGTCGCCGCCAATTTCGGCAACGACCCGCTGCCGCCGCGCAACGAGAGATATGCCAAGGCCACCGAATTTCTCGATGTCGCGAAAAAACTCTGGTCGAGTTGGGATCCGCGCCGCGAAGGCGAGGTGCCAGAAGAGCGTTTCTGGGATGCGGCGACGGCCGAAACCATCGATCACGAGGGGCAATATTTCCATGTAAAAGGGCCGCTCAATGTTCCGCGCGGACCACAGGGGCATCCCGTCATCGCGCAGGCCGGCGCCTCCGAAGGTGGCATCGATCTCGCGGCACGCCATGGCGAGATCATCTATTGCAACATATTGTCCCGGCCGGCGGGCCAGGCCTTCGGCAAGAAGGTCCGCGACCGCGCTGCCTCCCTCGGCCGCGATCCCTCCGGCATCCGCATCGTTCCCGGCCTCGTTGTCATTCTCGGCGAGACCCGGGAGGAAGCGTTGCGCAAACACGAACTATACAGTGGAGCCGGTTCGGAAGACGGGCTGCTGGCGCGTTTCGCCAGGGAAAACGGCATTGATCCCCGCGATTTTGATCCCGATGCAAAGCTCGATGCAGAGCGTTTCATCCCGGACCAGAACCGGCAGTGGGCGGTGGGCATGGGGCTTGGCCTTTCCGACCTTTTGACCCACGAAAAGCTCACAGCCCGCGAGGCCGTACGCCGTTCGGAGGGACACCACCGGTTGCTACTCGGCACGCCAGAAGATGTGGCGGATGGCATTATCGATCTCTGGCAGGATGGCACGGTGGACGGCTACACCCTGCAGCCGCCGCGCGCGCCAGACGATATTGCTGAATTTGTCGAAAAGGTCGTGCCAGTGCTGCAGGATCGCGGTGTTTACCCGCGCGAATATGAAGGCGCGACAATACGCGACCGCTATGGCCTGCCCTATCCCGACTGAATAGGATGTGGCGCAGGTAAAGCGCCACACGTCCATCTATCGCCGCTTCCCGCTGGAAGCGGGAGTGGCGGGAACGGGAAATATTATTGGCCGGTCACCACTTTCAAAACGGGCCGCCCGCCGGAAAGCTGCGGCAGGACGGAAGCGAAATCCGTGACGATCTGGCGATAATCTTCCGGCTGGAACTCATAGGGTAGTTCAAGACGGAACTCCGAGACGAGCGGCAGAACGGGATCGCGCGACAGTTTCTCCAGAATTTCGTCCGTCGTCCCAACGATATCGGGCAGGAAAAGCGTGCGGCGCGCGCCATGCGCCGTGGTCGTGCGCTTGTCGCGCTCGGCGGCGAATTCCTCGTAACGGCGGCGGGTCGCGGGGCTGGCGCTATCCGTCGGCAGGATCACGCGCCCGAGAGCAACACGCGGTTGACGCTCATGCGCCCATTCCTGCCGGAAGCGGGCAACGAGAGCAGCCTGCGCAATCAGAAAATCATCGGTATTTTCACCGCTGACGATATTGCCCGTCAGAAGATTGAACCCTGCCTTGCCCGCCCAGCGGGCGGAATTCTGAGATCCGCCGCCATACCATAACCGATCCGACAACCCTTCGGCGACGGGCCGCAGGCGCGGCACCTGCGCACCGGCCGCATTGCCCGCTTCCGTCTCGCTGGACAGCGGTTCCGATCTCAGAGCCCTCGCCAGCTTTTCGGCGCGGGCATGGCTGTAATCCGCATCGGGAACCGTATCGACATAATCCGAAATCAGATGGGCGAAGGGCGGTGCGCCCACGGAAACCCCGACATTCAGCCGCCCACGCGACAGCACATCCACGGTGGCCAGATCTTCCGCCAGCCTGAAGGGATTTTCGTAACCAAGCTGAATGACGGCGGTGCCTAATCCGATCCGCTTAGTGCGCTGCGATGCCGCTGCAAGAAAAGTGGCCGCCGAGGAAACGCCCCGTTCCAGGTGGCGCTGGCGAACCCAGGCGCTGTGATACCCCAGCGCCTCCCCGGCTTCAAAAAGCTGCAGGGTTTCTTCCAGCCCCTGCGCCGGATCGTCGTCCTGATAATTGCCGGGCACGAGAAAAGCAAAGTGGGAGATATGGGAAAGGGGCATGGTTGTGCATCCGGAAACGAGTGTTGAAGCTCAGCGGCGCAGACGCAGCCATCCTTGTTGCGGGACAGCCGTTCAATGCGGCGCATGCTCACGCAGAATGCATGATGACAGGCACGGCTGGCACGGCATGTTCGTTTATAGTCCCGGTCATTGTTGAAAGATCATTGCGCGATTTAATAGTCTACTAAAATTATAGATTAATCTCGGATAGCATAGGCCGCGCCCACCCGATTTTCTTCTGCGAAGCGGCAAAATCTCCCCAACCGCCCTCTTCACCGAAGATCTGTGCAACACCGCCTGTAAATGGCCTTGATTTTTCGCGGCAACATGTAATACAGATTATCATACATGTTGACAAATATCGCATACATGTATGACATTGCAGCAGCCGCAAACGCTGCCATACCTGCATGAGGGAGGAATTATGATCATCACCGACGTCGAGGTCCGTGTTTTCCGCACGACGACCCGTCGCCACTCGGACAGTGCCGGTCACGCGCATCCGGGTCCGGCGCATCAGGTGGAACAGGCCATGCTGACCATCCGCACCGAAGACGGTCAGGAAGGTCATTCCTTCACCGCGCCGGAGATCGTTCGCCCGCATGTCATTGAAAAATTCGTCAAGAAAGTCCTGATCGGTGAGGATCATCGCGACCGGGAACGGCTGTGGCAGGACCTTGCCCACTGGCAGCGCGGTTCGGCCGCACAGCTGACTGACCGCACGCTGGCGGTGGTGGATTGCGCGCTGTGGGACCTTGCCGGCCGCTCGCTCGGGCAACCTGTATACAAGTTGATCGGCGGTTATCGCGACAAGGTGCTGGCCTATGGCTCCATCATGTGCGGCGATGAGCTGGAAGGCGGGCTGGCGACGCCTGAAGATTACGGCCGCTTTGCCGAAACGCTGGTGAAACGCGGCTACAAGGGCATCAAGCTGCACACCTGGATGCCGCCAGTCAGCTGGGCGCCGGATGTGAAGATGGACCTCAAGGCCTGCGCCGCCGTGCGTGAGGCGGTCGGTCCCGATATTCGCCTGATGATCGACGCCTTCCACTGGTATTCCCGCACCGACGCGCTGGCGCTCGGCCGAGGCCTCGAAAAACTCGATTTCGACTGGATCGAAGAGCCTATGGATGAGCAGTCGCTGTCCTCCTACAAGTGGCTCTCCGACAATCTCGATATCCCCGTCGTCGGCCCTGAAAGTGCGGCCGGCAAGCATTGGCATCGGGCAGAATGGATCAAGGCCGGTGCCTGCGATATTCTGCGCACCGGCGTCAACGATGTCGGCGGCATCACCCCGGCGCTCAAGACCATGCATCTGGCCGAGGCTTTCGGCATGGAATGCGAAGTGCATGGCAACACGGCCATGAACCTGCACGTTGTCGCCGCCACCAAGAATTGCCGCTGGTACGAGCGCGGCCTGCTGCACCCCTTCCTCGAATATGATGACGGCCACGACTATCTGAAGTCGCTGTCCGACCCGATGGATCGCGACGGCTTCGTGCATGTCCCTGATCGGCCGGGCCTTGGCGAGGACATCGATTTTACCTTCATCGACAACAACCGGGTGAGGTAACGGGCGATGAAAACCGTGCTCGCCTTCGGAGATAGCCTCACCTGGGGCGCAGACCCGGCAACGGGTCTCCGCCACCGGCCTGAGCATCGCTGGCCGGAGGTGCTGGAGGCCGAGCTTTCCGGAAAGGCGAAGGTTCACCCCGAGGGCCTTGGCGGGCGCACCACCTGTTATGACGACCATACCGGCTCCGCCTGCCGCAATGGCGCACGGGCGCTTGAAGTCGCGCTCTCCTGCCATATGCCGCTCGATCTCGTCATCATCATGCTCGGCACCAACGACATCAAGCCGGTGCATGGCGGGCGGGCGGAAGCGGCGGTTTCCGGCATGCGGCGACTGGCGCAGATCGTCGAGACCTTCATCTACAAACCACGCGAGGCGGTGCCGAAACTGCTGATCGTCGCCCCGCCGCCCTGCGTTGCAGGTCCTGGCGAAGAGCCGGCCGGCGGGCGGGATATCGCGCAATCGCTACGGCTTGCGCCGCTTTACCGCAAACTCGCCGCCGAACTGGGGCATCACTTCTTCGATGCCGGATCGGTCGCCAGCGCCTCACCGGTGGATGGCGTGCATCTGGATGCGCCGGCAACGGCCGCAATCGGGCGAGCGCTCGCAGACCCGGTCAGAGAGATTCTTGGCTGATCATGCGACACCTGTGGAGGAACCAGGCGCGTGGATCAAAACGTGGAAAGGCCGTATGAACCGGCCGTATTGGGAGGAAAAATGAAACATTTTCTTGCAACCGCAGCGCTTGGCGCCTTGCTGATCGGCGCGATGCCGCTCAGCACCTTTGCCGAAACGCCGAAGGACCAGCTCATTGTCGCCACGACCATGAGCAATATTCTGACCCTCGATCCCGCCGCCATTACCGGCCGCGAGACCGTGCAGGTTCTGAACAACGTTTATGACACGCTGGTCGTGCTTTCACCGAAAGATCGCAGCGTCCAGCCACGTCTTGCCGAACGCTGGGAAATTGCCGAAGACCGCAAATCCATCCGTTTTCATCTGCGCGGCGATGCCAAATTCTCTTCCGGCAATGCGGTGACGGCAAAAGACGTGGTCTGGAGCCTGAAGCGGCTGCTCGCCCGCAACCTGGCGCAATCGTCCTTCCTGAAGACCCGCGGCTTCAAGCTGGAAGAGGCCGACAAGCTCTTTGTCGCTGAAAACGACCAGACCTTCGTGCTGAATATTCCAAAGCCGGATGATCCCAACCTGCTCCTGATGATCCTTGCACAGAACGGCCCCGGCTCAATCATCGACAGCCAGACAGCGCTTGAGAATGAAAAGGACGGCGATCTGGGCGGCGCTTGGCTGACGCTGAATTCCGCCGGTTCCGGTCCCTTCAAGCTCACCCAGTGGAAATCCAACGAATATATCATCCTCACGCGCAACGATGATTATTGGGGTGAGAAGGCCAGGATGAAACGCATCCTGATGCGCCATCTGCCGGAATCGCAGTCGCAGCGGTTGATGCTGGAAAAAGGCGATATCGACGTTGCCTATTCCCTGCAGGCCCCGGACCTGAAATCGCTTGAGGCCGACAAGGCCGTCACCATCGAATCCACACCCGGTTCCGGTTTTTATTACCTCAGCGTTTCGATGAAGGATGAGAAGTTCGCGAACAGGAAAGTGCGCGAGGCCCTGCGTTACCTGATCGATTACGACGGTCTCGACAAGGCGGTCATGCCCTATTACGGCAAGCTGCATCAGCGTTCTCTCAGCACCGGCGTGATGGGCGCGCTGCCCGATCAGGGCTACAAGCTCGACATCGCAAAAGCCAAGGCGCTTCTGGCCGAGGCCGGTTATCCCAATGGTTTCAAAACCACGCTGCGCGTTCTTTCGGAAGATCCCTTCATGAAGGCGGCAACGGCGATCCAGAACACGCTTGCCCAGGCCGGCATTCAGGCTGAATTGATCAGCGGCTCGGGCGACCAGATTTACGGTGCAATGCGCGAACGGAATTTCGAACTGCTGCTCGGGCGCGGCGGCGGCGGCCAGCAGCCGCATCCGGACAACAACCTGCGCTCGATCGCCTATAACCCCAACAATGCCGACGATGCCAAGCTCACCAATTACCAGAGCTGGCGCACCAGTTTCTTCGATGAGAAACTGAACAAGATGATCGAGGAAGCGCTGGTCGAGCGCGATGTGGCAAAACAGACGAAGCTTTATGAGGACCTGCAGGGCTATATGGACGAGACTGTCATGTCGATCCAGCCCTTCTCCGAAGTCATCGACACCGCCGCCTTCCGCAGCGACATCAAGGGCATGATCGTCAGCCCCTGGCTTTCGCGGTTTGAAGAGGTGAGCAAGGAGCGGTAATCGGCCGTCCTATCTGCGAATAAAAAGGCGCGGCTAACCCCGCGCCTTTTTGCTGTAACAAAGCCCCACTCACCCAATGTGTTAGGCGCAAGCGAAGCCTCCGCACTCCGTCACCCCGGACTAGATCCGGGGTCTAGTGCGATCAAGTCCTTGATCGCGAGAGAGTCCGTTCACGGCGCGGACGCGCCGTGGCTGGATGCCGGATCAAGTCCGGCATGACGGAAAGGCCGGTCTCGCACTATGTCAGCAGCCTAGGCGCAGTTGGCGGCCCGCCATCCCGCCTAGCTACCTCCAAAAAAATGCCCGGCGGGGAGGCCGGGCAAGGAAGGAGGATGTTATTATCCGTGACGCCCCGGAGGAGGACGGTCACGTTCTTGGAGCCGTCACGCGCCTTCATATTCCAGCGAAGCGCCGATCAATTCACGCGCATAGGGATGCGTCGCGCGATTGTCGGCGATGGCCTCGCGCGGCAGGATTTCGGTGATTTCGCCGCGCAGCATCACCGCGAACCGGTCGCACATGTGATCGACGACGGCGAGGTCATGGGTCACCATGATATAGGTAAAGCCGCGCTCTTCGCGCAGCCGCTGCAGCAGGTTGAGGATTTCCGCCTGCACCGAGACATCGAGCGCAGACGTCGGCTCATCGAGCAGTAACAGCGACGGCTCGAGAATCAGCGCCCGCGCAATCGCCACGCGCTGCCGCTGGCCGCCGGAAAGCTGGTGCGGGAAACGATCCAGAAACGATACGGGCAGGCCGACATCGGTGATGACCTTGCGCATGCGCTCTTCGCGGTCGCCAAGCTTGTGGATCGCAAGCGATTCCGAAAGCACGGTGCGCACCGACTGGCGGGGATGCAGGGAACCATAGGGGTCCTGAAACACCATCTGCAGCATGCGGCACCGCTCGATCAGCGGCATGTCGCGCACCGATCTGCCGTCGATAAGGATATCGCCGGTCCAGAAATCGTTGAGCATGGAGACGCAGCGAAGCACGGTGGATTTGCCCGAACCGCTTTCGCCGACCAGCCCGAAGCACTCGCCCGGCTCGACGCGGAAGGATACGGAAGGCAGCACTTTCAGCGCCGTGTGGCCGCTGCCGAAAGTGATGGAGAGATCGCGGGTTTCGACGGAAACGGCCATTATACGTTCTCCTCCAGCCATTCGGGGCGACGGTCCAGCACCGCAAGCGGCGCACGCGTACCGCCAATGCGCGGCTGCGCCGCCAGCAGGCCGCGCGTATAGGGATGCTGCGCCCGATCGAGATCGCGCGCGGCCAGCGTTTCCACCACCCGGCCGGAATACATGATGAGCACCCGGTCGCAGAAATTGCGCACGAGATTGAGGTCGTGGCTGATCATGATCAGGCCGATGCCGCGATCACGCACGAGACCGTCGAGAATATTCAGCACCTGCAGCCGCACCGTCACGTCAAGCGCCGACGTCGGCTCATCGGCAATGACGAGATCGGGATCGGCAAGCAGCATCATGGCGATCATGACGCGCTGGCCCATACCGCCGGAGATTTCATGCGGATATTGCTCGTAAACGCGGGCGGCATCGCGGATTTTCACTGCATCGAGCATGGCAAGCGCCTTTTCCCGGGCCTCCTGTTTCGAAGCCTTGAAGTGGCGCAGATAGGTTTCCGTTACCTGATCGCCGACCCGACGGATGGGATTGAGAGAGAATTTCGGATCCTGAAGGATCATCGACATGCGCCGGCCGCGAACCTTCAGCATCTCTTTCTCATCGAGCGAGAGAAGATCGAGGCCATCGAAATCCAGCCTGTCGGCGGTGATCGTCGCCGATGGCAAAAGGCGCAGCAAGGCGCGGCCGACGGTGGATTTGCCCGAGCCGCTTTCACCGACGATACCAAGCCGTTCCCGGCCAAGGGTGAAGGAAATGCCCCGCACCGCCTCGGTGGGTGAGCCGCCATAACGGATGCGGAGATTTTCGACGTCAAGAATTGGTTTTTCCATGACCTATCTCCGGTTCATCTGCTTCGGGTCGAGCGCATCCCGCAGGCCGTCTCCCAGAAGGTTGAAGGCGAGGCTGACGGACAGGATCGCAACGCCGGGGAAGGTCACCAGCCACCAGCTATCCAGCATGTAACGGCGGCCGGTGGCGATCATCGCCCCCCATTCCGGCAGCGGCGGCTGCGCGCCGAGACCGAGAAAGCCGAGGCCGGCGGCGGTGAGAATGACGGTCGCCATGTTCAGCGTCAGGCGGATGAGGACCGAGGGCAGACACATGGGCATGATCGATTTAACGATGATACGCAGAGGCGACGCGCCCTGAAGCCGCGCGGCGGCGATATAATCCGCCTTGCGGAAGGTCATGGCCTCGGCGCGCGCAAGGCGCGCAATCGGCGGCCATGAGGTGAGCGCGATGGCAATGATCGCGTTGTTGAGGCTCGGCCCGAGCGCTGCGACGAAGGCAAGCGACAGGATGAGGCTCGGGAACGACAGGAAGATATCCGTGATGCGCATCATCACCGTGTCGAACTTGCCGCCGAGATAACCGGAGGCCGTGCCGACCAGAAGGCCGACGGGACCAACAATGATCGATACCAGCGAGATGATGGTGAGCGTGATGCGCGCGCCCCAGAGAAGGCGGCTATAGATGTCGCGCCCCAGCTCATCCGTGCCGAAGACATGGCCGTTGCCGGGCGCCTGCAGCGTATTGGCGAGATCCTGCGCGTAGGGGTCATGCGTCGCAAGCCAGGGCGCGAAAACAGCGGCGATGACGAGAAGCAGCAGGACGGCCAGACCGAAAGCCGATGTCGGGCTTTTCAGCAGGAAAACAACGATGTTCTTCAGCGCGTTCAAGGGCACGGGAAGGCGAGAGGAAGTTTCTGCACGGGCCGTCATCAGCGGGTCCTCGGATCGAAAAAGCGGTAGAGAATGTCGGACAGGAGGTTGAGCCCGATGAAGATGACGCCGACGATAAGCACGCAGGTCATCACGGCATTCATGTCGCCGATGATAAGATTGCTGGTGAGATATTGCCCGAAACCCGGCCAGGCGAAGACGGTCTCAATGAGAACCGCGCCTTCCAGCAGCGAACCATAGGCAAGGGCGATGATGGTGACGAGCTGCACCCGGATATTGCCAAAGGCATGCAGCCACACCGTCTGCCGCTGCGACAGACCTTTGACGCGCGCTGTCGTCACATATTCCTGGCCCAGCTGGTCCAGCATGAAGCTGCGCGTCATGCGGGTGATATAGGCCGAGGAGGAATAACCGAGCAAAGCGGCGGGAAGGATCAGGTGGTTGATGGCCGACCAGAAAACCTCCATATCGCCCGCAAGCAGGCTGTCTATCAGCAGAAAGCCCGTCCGCTCCTCAACCAGTCCGATATAGAACTGGTCCATGCGGCCACCGCCGCCGACAAGGCCGAGATAGGCGTAAAAAACGATCAGCGCGATCATGCCGGTCCAGAAGATCGGCATGGAATGGCCGAACAGGCTGAGCACACGTACCAGATGATCCTGCCAGCGGTCTTTATTGACCGCGGCATAAACACCCATGGGAATGCCAAGGCCGGCACCGATCAGGATCGCAAAGGTCGCAAGCTCCATCGTCGCCGGCATGACCCTGATGATATCCTCGATGACCGGACGACCGGTGCGGATCGAGGTTCCAAAATCGCCGCTGAAGACATCACCGAGATAATAGATGAACTGCTGCCACAGCGGACGGTCGAAACCGAGCGCATGATAGACCTGTTCATAGGTTTCGCGCGTCGCATCCTCGCCAACGATGGCCCGCACTGGATCGGCCGGCATCAGGCGACCGATAAAAAAGGTCAGTAGCAGCAATCCAAGCAGCGTAACGGCAATACTTCCGATCTGGCCGGACAGGCCATAAAGCGAAAGGCGTCTTTTTGACATGATTCCTCCCTTGCCAGAGATCGACTGCGCAAGTGACCAAGGCGCAATCCTGTCTGACAACTATTCGCAAGTTGTCACAGGTGTTGAGAGCTGTCAAGCGCGTGACTGTGAAATCCGCATCGCCCAGGGCTCTGAAAGGCGTGCCTCGAGGAGGAATCTCATGCTGAAATCATCCGGCTTTCGTGTTGCTTTGGGAAAAAGCACTTGTGTTGCGGCACCCGTAAAAGCCTGTATTCTCCGACTTCGCGGAATGCGCGGAGGCTAGCTGGGCGGTGGCACCGATGACATCCGTGCCGACAGGGGGAGGAAAATATGGCTGACGTGACACTTCTGGCGTTTGCGGTGGTCGCCTTTATCGGCATTGCCACGCCCGGCCCTACCGTCTTGCTCGCGCTTGCAAATGGTTCAAGATTCGGAGTACGCCGCGCCATGATTGGCATGGCTGGCGCTGTCCTCTCGGATTTCGTCCTGATCGGCGCAGTAGCACTAGGATTGGGTGCCTTGCTCGCCGCCTCCGAATTCTGGTTCAGCGTCGTCAAATGGGTGGGCGTCTGTTATCTAGCCTTCCTCGGCATCATGCTTTTGCGCTCAAGAGGCACGTTCGATGGTGCTCTTCAATCCGCAGAGGCCAACGGGGTCGCTTCCGCCCGCTCGATTTTCCTCAAGTGCTTTCTCGTGGCGGTCACCAACCCCAAGGGATATCTGTTCTTTTCGGCTTTCCTGCCGCAATTCATCGATCCCGCCGCGCCGCAGATCCAGCAATATGCGGCGCTTGCGCTGATCTTCGCCGGCATCGATTTCATCGTGATGTTCGGATATGCCCTGCTCGGTTCGCAGGCCGTCCGGCTGTTGCGGAAAACCGGAGCCCTGTGGCTCGACCGGATTTGCGGCGGCGCGCTTCTGACGCTTGCCGCCTCCCTGGCCTTCTATCGGCGGGCGACTGCGTAACCCATTGACCTCTAGGCCATTTCCGGCTCATTCAGCGGCAGTGCGTGAGCGCAGAAGCACCTTGTAGCGCTCAAGACTGCCGCGCAGATGCGCCGCCATATGTTGACGGGCGGCATCGGCATCACCTTCGATGATGGCATCGACAATCCTCGCATGCTCCTCCTGGAGATGCAGGTTGTAGTCCTTCGGACGCGACCCGGGCGCTGCCCCCTGCAATTCGCCGCGGGGAATGATGCCGGAGCGAATGAGCTGAAGAAACTCGGGAAACCGCCTGTTTTGCGTCGCCTGCGCAATTGCCAGATGGAACTCGAAATCAGCATCCCGCGTCGGCAGCCCGGCGGCAAGACAGTCGCCGACGCGCCGGTGCGCATCCACAATCGCCTCCACCTGCACGGCGGAACGGCGCGATGCCGCAAGCCCGGCGGATTCGACCTCGAAAACGGTGCGCAATTCCAGCAATTCGATCACCGAGGAAATTCGCCCCACGGCCAGATCGTTAAAAGGCAGTTCCTTGGCCGGCTTTACTTCGACGGCAAAAACGCCTGCGCCCTTGCGGGCTTCAACGAGACCATCGGCGCGCAGAATGGCGATGGCTTCGCGCACCACCGTGCGGCTGACGGAATATTCCCGCGTCAGGGCGCTTTCGCTCGGAAGACGATCACCGGGGCGGAAAACGCCTTCCGCCAGATCCCGCCGCAATGCCGAACTGATTTTCGCCGCGAGCGATACCCCCTGCTTCGTGATGCTCTCAACGTCCATTCCGGCCCACCTGTTTTAAACTTGTCTGGCATGTTAGCAAACACCCGCCACATTGCAAGGGCCGGACCTCCTCACCACCGCGACTGTTGCCGCCCTCACGCCGCAGCCATGGCCGAACTGCTGGAAAAGCGGCTTCTATATTCACCCGGTGAAAGGCCGAGAATGCGGTGGAACACCCGGCGGAAGGCCGCGGCATCCTCATAACCCACCGACCATGCGATCTGATCGACCGAACGGCGGGTGAATTCCAGCAATTCCCGCGCCTTGCCGACCCGCAGATGCTGGACATATTCAATCGGCTTCATGCCTGTCGCCGCCTTGAAGCGGCGCAGGAAGGTCCGCTCCTCCAGCCCGGCATGGCCTGCCATGTCGGTAACGCTCGTCGCCCGCCCGGCACGGGCCTGCAGCCAGTGCTGCACCTTCAGGATCGGCTCGTCGCCATGCGTCAGCCTTGGGGCGAAACTGCTATAATGGCGTTGTTCACGCCCCGAAGGGTCGATCAGCAGGAACTTGCCGGTCTCGATCATCACCGAAGGTCCGAGCAGCCGGTCGACGATGCGCAGGCCAAGATCGGTCCATGCCATCAGCCCGCCAGCCGTGATGATATCGCCATCCTCTATGACGATCTTGTCTATCTCCAGCCGGATATCGGGAAAACGCTCGCGGAAACGCTCGGCAAACAGCCAGTGGGTGGTGGCCGGGCGACCAGACAGGAGGCCCGTGGCCGCAATCATGAAGGAGCCGCCGCAACTGGCGGCGAGCGTCGCCCCCTGCGCATGCCGATCCAGCAGCCAGCGGGCATAAGGCTCGGCTTCCTCGATCTCAGTGGGCCCCGTCAACCGGCCGGGTACAACGAAAATGTCGGGATGTCCTGACTGCCCGGAATGAGTGTCGTGACAGCGGGAAAATTCACCGCCCTCGCCCATGCTCCAGTGGCTGACCCGCAATTTCGGTCCGCCGCGATCCTGGGAAAATACCGATGCGATGGCAAAAAGATCGGTGATGCCGTGCACCATGGCGATCTGACAGTCCCGATAGAGGACCAGACCGACTTCCAGCGCGCTTCCCGTTACACCCGCCATGCGCCCACACCCCGTTTTGTCAGTTTCGGCTCGCTTTCTGTCAGAAGCGCCAATCCAGCCCCGGCTGTCTCCAGAGTATCTCTATTCCCACGGGACGCAAGCAAGCTCCCTGCAACAGGAGAGAGAGCCATGACAACGATCACCACCAGAGACGGAACGCACATCTTCTACAAGGACTGGGGTCGCAAAGACGGCCAGCCCATCATCTTCTCCCACGGCTGGCCGCTCAGCGCCGATACGTGGGATGCGCAGATGGTGTTCTTTGCCAATCAGGGTTTCCGCACCATCGCCCATGACCGCCGCAGCCACGGCCGCTCCGACCAGGTCTGGGATAACAATAACATGGATCAATATGCCGACGATCTGGCCGAACTGATCGAACAGCTCGATCTTCACGACATCATTCTGGTCGGCCATTCCACCGGCGGCGGCGAGGTCACACGCTATATCGGTCGCCATGGTACGGCCCGCGTCGCCAAGATCGCCCTCATCGGCGCGGTGCCGCCGCTGATGCTGAAGACGGAAAGCAATGTCATCGGCCTGCCGATCGATGTTTTCGACGGCATCCGCAAGGGCACCTACGACAATCGCAGCCAGTTCTTCAAGGATTTGACCATTCCCTTCTACGGTTACAACCGCGAAGGCGCCGTGATTTCGCAAGGCATCCGCGACGAATTCTGGCGTCAGGGCATGATGGGCGGGCTCAAGGGTCAGCTCGACAGCATTCGCGCTTTCTCGGAAAGCGATTTCCACCAGGATCTGAAGGCCTTCGACAAACCCACGCTGGTTCTGCACGGTGATGACGACCAGATCGTGCCGGTCGGCGCTTCGGCACTCTCCACGGTCAAGATCGTCAAACACGCGGTCCTCAAAATCTACGAATGCGCCGACCATGGCCTGACGCAGACCCATCAGGACCGCTTCAACGCCGACCTCCTCGCCTTCATCAACGCCTGAAACCACCGGACACAGGAGACACGGGACATGACACAGAATACATTTCTCATCACCGGCGCATCCGACGGCATCGGCGCGGTTTATGCCGAACGTCTGGCAAAACGCGGCCATGATCTCATCCTCGTGGCGCGGCGCGCCGAAAAGCTGAAGACACTGGCAACCCAACTGGAGAAGGATCACCATATCGCGGTCGAGGTTCTCTCCGCCGACCTTTCCAGAGCAGAAGACCTCGAAAAGGTCGAGGCACGACTGCGCGATGACCGGCGGATCACAGGCCTCGTCAACAATGCCGGTATTGCCGGTGAAGGCGCCATCACGGCGCTGGACCCGGCCTATGTCACGACGATGATCAACCTCAATATCCTTGCCGTCACCCGGCTTGCAGCGGCGATCGCGCCGCGGCTTGCCGCCGATGGCAAAGGCACGATCATCAACATCACATCGGTAACGGCCCTGATGCCGGCGGCATTTACCGCCGTCTATCCGGCAACCAAGGCCTTTGTGCTCGCCTTCACCGAAGCGCTGCAGGCGCAGCTTTCCCCGTCCGGCGTGCGGGTTCAGGGCGTCCTGCCGGGTATTACCCGCACGGCGATCTGGGAAGAGGAGCGGCTCGAGGCCATTCCGGCCGCCATGGTCATGGATGTTTACGAGATGGTGGATGCGGCCCTTGCCGGTCTCGATCTTGGCGAGACCCTGACCATTCCTTCGCTGCCGGATGCGGCCGATTTCGAAAATTTCCTTGCAGCCCGCGCAGCATTGAGGCCCAATCTGTCGCATGCACTTGCCGCCAGCCGGTATCGTGCAACTCAAACCGAATAGAGGGAGACGCATCATGATCCTCGGACTGACCATTCCCCAATTCACGACATTGCACGTTGCCCTGAGCCTCATTGGCATCGTAACCGGACTGATCGCCCTGCCCGCTTATGCGGCGGGGCGGTGGATGCCGCGCATGATGGCGCTTTTCCTCGTCACCACGCTCGCCACCACACTCACTGGCTTTCTGTTTCCAATCGGAAATTTCACACCGGCACTCGGCGTCGGCATCATCTCGACCCTCGTTCTGGCAATCGCACTGGTTGCGCTTTACGGATACGGTCTGAATGGCAGGGCGCGCATTATTTATACGATCACCGCCACGATCAGCCTTTATCTCAATATGTTTGTGTTGATCGTTCAGGCCTTTCTCAAGGTCGAAACACTCAACAACCTGGCACCGAACGGCAATGAACCGCCCTTTGTAGTCGCCCAGACGGTTCTGCTTGTTGCAGCCATCTGTCTCGGCTGGAAAGCGACACGCCGCAGGCTCGCCGTCTGAAACGAGCCGAAGTTCGAACCGGCTTCCGGGGAAATGCCTTGTGCCTGAGTGCTTTCAGGCACTAGGCATGTTTTTGCATGCCGAATACAGGCAATCTCCGCTCATCCGTCACAAAACGAAGAAATCCCGTCTCTAGGGTTTCCTCCCGAATCTCTCCTGAAATCCAGCGGGAGATATCCGGAACGAAGACGCTTTTCGCCTCTTGCAAACAAACAATATACATTATATAATAATATATATTAATTTATTACAACAGGAGATGCCGATGAATGCCGTGAAGATCAACGAGCGTCTGACCGTTGCGGGCCAGCCGATGATCGCCGATTTCCAATCGCTCTCCGCCCAGGGCTATAAAAGCATCATCAATGCCCGGCCTGATGGTGAAGAGCCCGGTCAGCCAGGCAATGTGCAGGAAAAAAGCGCCGCCAGCGCGGCAGGCATGGAATATGGCTTCATCCCGGTCAGCGGCCCTGCCATCACCGAAGCCGATATCCGCGCCTTCCAGCAGAAAATGGCGGAAGCGGACGGCCCCGTTTTCGCCCATTGCAAGGGCGGCACGCGCGCACTCACGCTTCATGTTCTCGGCGAAGCGCTGGATGGACGCATCGAGCGGGGCGACATCGAGGCTTTCGGCAAGGCGCATGGCTTTGACCTTTCCGGCGCCACCCGCTGGCTGGAGCGACGCGAAGCGGCGGTTCCACACGTCAAGACCTTCTTCGATCCGCGCACATGGAGCGTGCAATATGTCGTCTCCGATCCTGCGACCAAGCGCTGCGCCATTATCGACCCGGTCTATGATTTCGATGAGAAGTCCGGTGCAACCGGAACCATGAATGCCGACGCCATTCTGGATTATGTGGCGAGCCAGGGCCTGTCGGTGGAATGGATTCTCGATACCCATCCCCATGCCGACCATTTTTCCGCCGCCCATTACCTGAAGCAGAAGACCGGTGCGCAGATGGCGATCGGCGCGAAAGTTACCGGCGTACAGAGGCTCTGGCAGGAGAAATATAACTGGCCGGATCTCGAAACCGACGGCTCGCAATGGGACCGGCTGTTCGAGGCGGGCGACAGGTTCAATATCGGCTCCCTGGAAGCGCGCGTGCTGTTTTCACCCGGGCATACGCTGGCGTCCGTGACCTATGTGGTGGGAGATGCCGCCTTTGTGCACGATACGCTTTTCATGCCCGATTCAGGCACTGCGCGCGCCGATTTTCCGGGCGGCAGCGCCAGAGAACTCTGGGCGTCTATTCAGGATATTCTCGCCCTTCCCGACGAAACACGGATTTTCACCGGCCATGACTATCAGCCCGGTGGCCGCGCTCCGAAATGGGAAAGCACGGTCGGCGAACAGAAGCGCAGCAATCCGCATCTGGCCGGCATGACGGAGGAGGGCTTCATCCGTCTCAGGGAAACACGGGATCGCACATTGCCGATGCCTAAGCTCATTCTCCATGCGCTGCAGGTCAATATTCGCGGCGGCCGTCTGCCGGAGCCGGAAGAGAATGGCAAGCGTTACCTGAAATTCCCGCTCGACGTGCTGGAGGGCAGCATATGGTAAAGGAAAACACGCGGGAAAAGCGCCCGCACATTGCTGCAATTCCCCTTCCCGCCATGGAGGAGAGGGCTGTCGAGGTCGCGCTGCTTCTGAAAACACTTGCCCACCCGGCGCGGTTGATGCTCGCCTGCACGCTGGCGCAGGGGGAATTTTCCGTCGGCGAACTGGAGGTCAAGCTGGATATCCGCCAGCCGACGCTTTCCCAGCAGCTGGGCGTGCTGCGGGAAGCCGGCGTGGTCGAAACCCGGCGCGACGCCAAGCAGATCTTCTACCAACTGAGCGAAGCGAAAGCAGCGCAACTGATCGAGGCCCTTTACACCATATTCTGCGCGCCGGAGGAGGAGACCCCGTGAGCCCCTACTGGCCCTCTCTTTTCGGCGGCATGCTGCTCGGTCTTGCCAGTATTATGCTGTTTCTTTTTAACGGCCGTATTGCCGGCATCAGCGGGATCATGGGCAAAATGCTCGGCAAGGAGCGGCGTCTTGCCGATCTCGCCTTCGTCACCGGCTTGCTGGCCGGACCTTATATCTATGCCGCGGCATTCGGCCGGCTGCCTGCCATCACCCTCGTTGCACCATGGCCGCTCATCCTCATTGCCGGCCTGCTGGTGGGTTTTGGCACACGCATGGGCTCCGGCTGCACGTCCGGCCATGGCATCATGGGACTGGCGCGATTTTCCCGGCGCTCCATCGCCGCGACCGTAACCTTCCTGATATCAGGCATCTGTGCCGCGACGATAGCAGGAGCCCTGTCATGAAAAATCCGGCCGTGGCCCGTGTTGCCCTGGCATTGGCCGCAGGAGCGCTGTTCGGCTTCGGCCTCTCGCTGTCAGGCATGGTCGATCCCGCCCGTGTTTCCGGCTTTCTCGACGTGGCAAGCGGTCATTGGGACCCGAGCCTGATATTCGTTCTCGGCGGTGCTGTGATGGTCGCCGTGCCGGGTGTGCTGCTCAGCCGACGTCTTGCCAGGCCCGTCCTCACTGAGGATTTCAACCTGCCCGCAAAAACCCGCATCGACCGGCCGCTCATAACAGGCTCGGCCATTTTCGGCATCGGTTGGGGGCTTGCCGGTTTCTGCCCCGGCCCGGCACTATCGGCTCTCGCCCTCGGGCTGATGCCGGTCGTTCTTTTCGTCTGCGCCATGATTGCCGGCATGCTGGTCCACGACCGTCTCTACGCAAAACAGCCATAGCAAAGACGCTCGTCCCGAACGCGGGAAACGGGCAGTCGCGCGGGGCTGGAACGCTCCCGCGCGACTCGTTTGATTAGAGGTCGATCAGGCTCTTGCCCGTCATTTCCGGCGGCAGCGGCACATTCATCAATTGCAGCAAGGTGGGCGCGACATCGGCGAGAATACCGGCATGCAGCTTTGCACCTTCCGGCCCGCCAAAAAGGATCACCGGCACCGGATTGGTGGTGTGGGCCGTGTGCGGGCCGCCGGTCACCGGGTCGACCATGGTTTCACAATTGCCGTGGTCGGCAATGACAAGCATCGCGCCACCCACTTTTTCGAGCGCGGCAACGACCGCACCAAGTCCGCGATCCACGGCTTCGCAGGCCTTGATTGCGGCCTGCAGATCGCCGGTATGGCCGACCATGTCAGGGTTGGCGTAATTGGTAACGATGAGATCGTAACCCTTGCCGATCGCCTCGACGAATTTCTCCGTCACCTCGGGCGCGCTCATCTCAGGCTGCAGGTCGTAGGTCGCAACCTTCGGCGATTTCGGCATGAAGCGGTCTTCGCCGACTTCCGGCTCTTCCTTGCCGCCATTCAGGAAGAAGGTGACATGCGGATATTTTTCCGTCTCGGCGAGGCGAAACTGCGTGAGCCCCTGTTTTGCCACCCAGGCGCCGAGCGTATTGACGATATCGCGCTTGGGGTAGGCCGTCGTCATGAAATGGCTGTGGCGGGTGGAATATTCGACCATACCGAGCAGCGCCGAAAGCACGGGCTTTTCGCGCGGAAAACCGTCGAAATCATTGGCACCAATGGCAAGCAGGATTTCACGCGCACGGTCGGCGCGGAAATTCAGGCAGAACAGGCCGTCGCCAGCCTTGAAACCTTCATAACCATCGATCACCGTTGGCAGGATGAATTCGTCGGTGACATTGTTTTTGTAGCTCTGGGCAACGGCGCTCACCGCATCCCGCGCGTGTTCGCCTTTCGCCAGAACCATGGCGTCATAGGCTTTCTCGACGCGCTCCCAGCGATTGTCGCGATCCATCGCATAATAACGGCCGATTACCGTGCCGATGCTGGCACCTTGCGGCAGGCTCGCTACCAGCGCCGCCACAAAATCTTCAGCCGATTGCGGCGCGACGTCGCGGCCATCGGTGATGGCATGCACCACGACCTTCAGGCCGTGGCTGATCATCAACCTCACCGCCGCCTGGCCGTGGAGGATATGACCATGGACGCCACCATCGGAAACCACGCACATCAGATGCGCCACACCGCCCGCGGCTTTTACCCTGGCTGCGAAATCAAGCATCGCCGCATTGCGGAAAAAGCTGCCATCCTCGATCGCCAGATCGATCTGGCCGAGATCCATGGCGACGATGCGGCCCGCGCCGATATTGGTGTGGCCCACTTCAGAATTGCCCATCTGCCCGGTGGGCAGGCCGACATTCGGGCCGAAGGTGGTCAGCGTCGCATTCGGGCAGGTGGCAAAAAGCCGGTCCATGGTCGGCGTGTTCGCCAGAACAGGCGCATTGCTGGATGTATCCTCACTCAGCCCCCAGCCATCGAGAATAGTCAGGACAACGGGTCTGGGAGTTTGCATGGGAGGACCTTCTTCGTTCGGTTGCCGGCGGAGGGCGGACCGCCGGGCACCGGAGCGCCCTCTTCCGCCACTATGATCATGATGAGAAAACATGCTTCTCGTTCTTCTCTTCTATACCCGAAGATGACGAACGCAAGCCTATACCGACACCGAAACAGTTCCGTGAAGGTTGAAAACGCGAGCTCAAAAATGCCGTCATGACACGCATGCGCCCTCATTCCTGTGCTCGTCACAGGAATCCGGCCTACGCGCGTCTGCGCGGCGGGGAGAGTCCTTTCAGCCCAATGACTTGGGCTGGCTGGATCCCTGTGACAGGCACAGGGATGAGGGAGCACGGGTCGCCTTCACTCGATGAAAATCAGCGCCGGCTTTTCCAAGAGAGCCTTGAGGGCCTGGATGAAGACCGCCGCATCCCAGCCATCGACGACCCGGTGGTCGAAGCTGGAAGACAGGTTCATCATCTTGCGAGGCACAAAGCGAATCCCATCCCAGACCGGCCGCGTCATGATCTTGTTGACGCCGATGATCGCCACCTCGGGATGGTTGATGATGGGCGTCGAGACCACGCCGCCCAATGCTCCGAGCGAACTGATGGTGATGGTGGAGCCGATCAGTTCTTCCCGATGGGCCGTGCCGGTGCGGGCGGCTTCTGCAACGCGTGCGACTTCCTCTGCGCATTCCCAGAGGCCGAGCGTTTCCGTGTGGCGTACGACCGGGACCGTCAGGCCCGACGGCGTCTGCGTGGCGATGCCGATATGAACGGCTTCATAGTGGCTGACGACCCCTTTTTCGTCATCAAAGGTGGCATTCATGCCGGGATGATCGGCAACGGCTTTCACCAGCGCGCGCATCAGAAACGGCAGGATCGTCAGTTTCGGTTGCCCGGAACGGCGGTTGCCGTTCATGGTCGCCCGCAGATCTTCCAGATCGGTCACGTCGACTTCCTCGACATAGGTGATGTGGGGAATGCGGGAGGCGGAAAGCACCATCTTCTCGGCAATCTTGCGCCGCAGCCCCGTCAGCTTCACCTCTTCGACGGCGCTATCGTGGGGCGCTATCGGCTCGGGGCGCTCCGGCCGCCCCCGCACGGTTAAAAACCCATCGAGATCGGCATGGGTAATATGCCCATCCGGGCCTGTTCCCTTGACCTGTGCGAGATCGATATCGAGATCGTCGGCGCGCTGGCGGACGGCGGGGGATGCCAGCGGTTTGTGGTGCAGTTCGGCTGCGGGCGCCGGTGGCCCCTCCTCGGTCTGGCGCGCCGTCGGCTGGGTTTCAACGGGTGGCGGCGTGTCTGTCATATCGGCAGGCGCTTCCGTCATCTGGATGGGTGCTTCCGCTTCCGGCATGCTGCCATTGGGCGCGACGGCTGCGACATCGGTTTCAATGCGCAGGAGCGGCGCCTTCACCGGCACGGTGTTTCCAACCGTCACGGCGAGCCAGGTGACCACGCCCGCCACGGGTGAGGGGATTTCAACCGTCGCCTTGTCCGTCATCACCGCGGCCAGCACCATGTCTTCATGGACGAGATCACCCGGTTTGACGTTCCATTCCACCAGTTCGGCTTCCGCCACACCTTCACCGACATCAGGCATAGTGAGAACAAATTCCGCCATAATCAGGCCTCCATGACTTCGACAAGGGCTCGCCCGACGCGGGCAGGTCCCGGAAAATAGTCCCATTCCTGCGCATGGGGATAAGGCGTATCCCAGCCGGCGACGCGGACGACGGGAGCCTCCAGATGATAAAAACAATGTTCCTGCACCAGCGATACGACTTCCGCCCCGAAGCCGGAGGTCAGCGTTGCCTCATGCACCATGACGCAGCGGCCGGTCTTCGAAACCGATTTCACGATGGTATCGAGATCGAGCGGCAAGAGGCTGCGAAGGTCGATAATCTCGGCATCCACGCCGGTCTCTTCCGCCGCCGCCAGCGCCACATGCACCATGGTGCCATAAGCGATGACGGTGACACCATTTCCGGGGCGGCGGATTTCGGCCTTGCCGATGGGAATGGTGTAGTGACCTTCCGGCACCTCGCCCATCTCGTGTTTGGACCAGGGCGTTACCGGCCGGTCATGGTGCCCGTCGAAGGGGCCATTATAAAGCCGCTTCGGCTCCAGAAACATCACGGGGTCGGGGTCTTCGATGGATGCGATCAGCAGCCCCTTGGCATCATAAGGATTGGAAGGGACCACCACCTTCAGCCCGCAGACATGGGTGAAGAGGGCTTCCGGGCTCTGGCTGTGCGTCTGCCCGCCAAAAATCCCGCCGCCGGTGGGCATGCGGAGAACGATCGGGCAGGTGAAATCGCCATTGGAGCGATACCGGATACGCGCCGCTTCCTGGGTGATCTGGTCATAGGCGGGATACATATAATCGGCGAACTGGATTTCGACGCAAGGCCGCAGACCATAAGCGGCCATGCCGATCGCCGTGCCGACAATGCCGGATTCGCTGATCGGCGCGTCGAAACAGCGCGTCTTGCCGTATTTTCCCTGCAGCCCCTGCGTGGCGCGGAAGACGCCGCCGAAATAGCCCACATCCTCACCGAAAACCACGACATCGTCGCTGCGCTCCATGGAGACATCCATGGCGCTGCGGACGGCTTCGATCATCGTCATTCTTGTCATGTCTCACCACCCTGCCTTCTGGCGCTGGCGGGCGAGATGCGGAGGCATCTCGGCGTAGACGCCTTCGAAAATATCCTTTTTCGGCGGTTTTCCACCCTCATGCAGCGTGCCGTGGCTTTCCGCCTCGCGCTGGGCTTCCAGCACCTCATCGGCGATTTCCGCCTCCGCCTGCCGGTGCCGTTCGTCCGACCAGACGCCGCGCAGGACGAGATGTTTCTTGAGCCTCAGAACCGGGTCACCCAGGGGCCACGCCTCGGACTCCGTCTTGGGGCGATAAGCGCTCGGATCATCCGAGGTGGAATGGGCGCCGACACGATAGGTGACATATTCGATCAGCGTCGGACCGAGGTTGCGGCGCGCCCGTTCCACGGCCCAGCGCGCAACGGCATAAACGGCGAGATAATCATTGCCATCGACCCGGAGTGCGGGAATGCCGAAACCCAGCCCGCGCGCCGCAAAGGTGCCAGAACCGCCGCGCGCAATGCCCTGAAAGGTGGAAATCGCCCATTGGTTATTGACGATGTTGAGGATGACCGGCGCCTTATAGGTGGAGGCAAAGACCATTGCCGAGTGAAAATCCGACTCCGCCGTCGAACCGTCGCCGATCCAGGCGGCCGCGATTTTCGTATCGCCCTTGATGGCCGAGGCCATCGCCCAGCCGACGGCCTGCACATATTGCGTGGCGAGATTGCCTGACACGGTGAAGAAGCCGTGTTCCTTCGAGGAATAGAGAACCGGCAATTGCCGCCCGTGCAGCGGGTCGAGCTCGTTGGAGTAAATCTGGTTCATCATGGTGACGAGCGGATAGTCATCGGCAATGAGCAGTCCCGCCTGCCGGTAGGTCGGGAAATTCATGTCGCCTTTGGAAAGCGCCTTGCGGAAAGCGCAACTGACAGCCTCTTCGCCCAGATGCTGCATGTAGAAGGACGTCTTGCCCTGCCGCTGCGCCATCAGCATGCGGGCATCGAAAGCCCGCAGCCGCATCATGTTTTTGAGGCCCACCAGCAATTCCTCGTCCGAGAGCAGCCCGGCCCACGGCCCGACGGCCTCACCCTGATGATTGAGGACACGGATGATCGAATAGGCGAGATCGCGCATGCTTTCAGGGGCGGCATCCACCTCCGGGCGTGGCACGGAGCCGGCCTTGGGTATTTTCACATTGGAGAAATCCGGCTGGTCACCGGGCCGCACCGCTGGCTCCGGCACATGCAGGCTGAGATGCGTGGTTTCGGTAATATCCATTCTACTCCTCCCATCGCCATCTCCTCCAGACGACGAAACAATTTTCAGAGGTTGCGCGCGATGACCATCCGCTGGACATCGCTGGTTCCCTCGTAAATCTGGCAGATGCGCACATCGCGATAGATCCGCTCCACCGGATAATCCGCCATGTAGCCGTAACCGCCGTGAATTTGGATGGCGTCCGAGCAGACACGCTCGGCCATTTCGGAAGCAAAGAGCTTGGCCATCGAGGCTTCCGAAAGGCAGGGTTCGCCCGCCTCCTTCAGCGCCGCCGCATGCAGCACCAGCTGCCGCGCCGCCGTAATCCGCGTCGCCATATCCGCAAGCCGAAACGCCACCGCCTGATGCTCGATGATTGCCTGCCCGAAGGCCTTGCGCTCGCGGGCATAATCCCGCGCCGCCTCAAAAGCGGCCTGCGCCATGCCGACCGCCTGCGCGGCGATACCGATGCGGCCGCCTTCCAGATTGGCGAGCGCGATGCGATACCCCTGCCCCTCTTCGCCGAGCCGTAATTCGGCCGGGACCGCCATGTCGGTAAAGGCGATCTGGCAGGTATCGGACGAATGCAGGCCGAGTTTTTCCTCGACCCTGATGACCTCGTAACCCGGCGTATCGGTCGGCACGATAAAGGCAGTGATACCCTTTTTGCCGACAGCCGGATCGGTGACGGCGAAGACGATAACGACATCGCCATTCTTGCCTGATGTTATGAACTGTTTCGCGCCATCGAGAATATAACGGTCGCCATCGCGCCGGGCGCGGGTCTTCAAATTGGAAGCATCGGAACCGGCCTGCGGTTCGGTCAGCGCAAAACCGCCGATCCATTCGCCGGAGGCGAGCTTGGGCAGGAAACGCTGCTTCTGGTCTTCTGTGCCGAATTTCAGAATCGGCACGCAGCCGACCGAATTGTGGACGCTCATGATGGTGGAACAGGCGCCGTCACCGGCGGCGATTTCCTCCAGCGCCAGGGCATAGGCGACAGCACCGGTTTCCGACCCGCCATAGTCCTCGGAGACCAGCATGCCGAGAAAGCCGAGTTCACCCATTTCTTTCAGTTCGTCTTTCGGGAACCGGCTTTCCCGGTCGCGCGCGGCGGCACCGGGGGCAAGCCGCTCGCGGGCGAAATCACGGGCCATGTCCCTGATCTGCTGCTGGGCTTCATTCAGGATCATCGCCGCCTCCCCTCAGTGCAGTTCAACCGCGAGCGCGGTCGCTTCACCGCCGCCGATACAGACGGCGGCAACGCCACGTTTCAGCCCGTGACGCTGCAAGGCCGCAAGCAAGGTGACGACGATACGTGCACCCGAAGCCCCGATGGGATGGCCGAGTGCGCAGGCACCGCCATGCATATTCACCTTCTCATGCGGCAAATCGAGATCGCGCATCGCCGCCATCGCCACCACGGCAAAGGCCTCGTTGATTTCGAACAGATCGATATCCTTCGCCGACCAGCCGGTTTTCTCGAACAGCTTTTTCATTGCTCCCACGGGAGCTGTCGGAAATTTCGCCGGCGCATCGGCATGGGCGGCCTGGCCGATAATGGTCGCCAGCGGTGAAAGGCCCCGCCTTTCCGCCTCGGACCGGCGCATGAGAACAAGAGCGGCCGCGCCATCGGAAATGGAGCTGGAATTGGCGGCCGTCACCGTTCCACCATCGCGAAAGGCGGGCTTCAGTTGCGGGATTTTTTCCGGGCGGGCCTTCCCCGGCTGTTCGTCTACGGCAACATCGCCGACAGAAGTGATTTCCGCCTCGAAAGCCCCTTCCGCGATAGCGCGTCGGGCGCGTTCCAGTGAAGCCAACGCGTAATCATCCTGCATGGCGCGCGTGAACTGATAATCTTGCGCGCAATCTTCCGCGAAAGTCCCCATCAGCCTGCCCTTGTCATAGGCGTCTTCAAGGCCGTCGAGAAACATGTGATCGGTGAGCTTGCCGTGGCCGAGACGATAACCATTGCGGGCGCGGTCCAGCAAATAGGGCGCGTTGCTCATGCTCTCCATGCCACCCGCAAGCACGACGGAAGAGCTTCCCGCCGCAAGCTGGTCATGCGCCAGCATGATCGCCTTCATGCCTGAGCCGCACATCTTGTTGATGGTCGTCGCGCCAATCGAGTTGGGAATGCCGGCGGCAATGGCCGCCTGTCTCGCTGGAGCCTGCCCCTGCCCGGCCGAGAGCACGCAGCCCATCAGCACATCGTCGATATCAGCGGGTGAAATTACGGCCCGTTCGACGGCCGCGCGGATCGCCGCCGCCCCGAGATCGGGCGCAGCCACCGATTTGAATTCGCCCTGGAACCCACCCATAGCAGTACGGGCGGCCCCGACGATAACGACAGGGTCATGCACAGCCAAATTCACCTCCCTAGGCCATCCTCCCACCAAGAGAACGACCGTCATCGTGATCTCCTCCAGACCTCGACTGACGTGAACGCTATCACTATCTCGAATTCATTTCAAAGCTATTTTGATTGACAGTTTTTTGATTGGCGATATCTTTGATCCAACAAATAGTCATATCATAGAGCAAATGATCCATGATTGAGCTCGACAGTTTCGACCAGAAGATTCTCCATGTGCTCGGCGATGACGGGCGGGTGAGCTGGCGCGATCTGGCGGCCCGGATCGGGCTTTCCTTCACGCCGACACTGCGCCGCGTGCGCAAGCTGGAAGAAGAAGGCATCATTCGCGGTTATACCGCCGTGTTCGATGAGAACCGGCTGCTCGGCAATATGGGCGTCTTCATTTCCGTCACGCTGGAACGGCAGATCAAGGAGGCGCTGACGACGTTCGAGCACCATGTCGCCTCCATTCCGGAAGTGGTGGGCGGCTATCAGACGAGCGGCAGTTCCGACTATCTCATTCATGCCATGGTGCGGGATCTACCGCATTATCAGCAGCTTCTGGATTTCCTGACCACGGTTCCCGGCGTGTCGCGCATCCAGTCCAATTTCGCCATCAAGACATTCGTGCGCCGTTCCGCCGCCTTCACCGGAGGTGACGCGCCATAAATGAGAGTTGCCGGCACGGAGGAGGTGCTGGCCGCTGACGAGAGGGACGGAGATAAACGGCCGTCCGGAGGAGGAGACGCGATGAGTTTGAACCTCGCCGCTATTTTCGACGCCGATCTCGGCCCGGAAATCGCAGCATTGCGCGACAGCGCAAGAGCATTCGCCGACGATAAAATTGCACCGCTCGCCGCCGAGATCGATCGCGACGATCACTTCCCCCGCAAGCTCTGGCCGCAGATGGGCGAACTCGGCCTGCACGGCATTACCGTTTCGGAGGAATTCGGCGGTGCTGACATGGGCTATCTCGCCCATTGCGTGGCGATGGAGGAGATAAGCCGGGCTTCCGCTTCCATCGGCCTTTCCTACGGTGCGCATTCCAACCTCTGCATCAATCAGATTCACCGCTGGGGAACGGAAGATCAGAAGCGCAGATATCTGCCGGAACTCGTCTCGGGCGAGCATGTCGGCTCACTTGCCATGAGCGAGACGGAAGCCGGATCGGATGTCGTGTCGATGCGGCTGAAGGCCGAACGCAAGGGCGACCGCTATCTCCTGAACGGCGCGAAGATGTGGATCACCAACGGCCACGAGGCAGATACGCTGGTTGTATACGCCAAGACGGACATGTCCGCCGGCGCGCGCGGCATCACAGCCTTTCTGATCGAGAAAGGCTTCAAGGGTTTTCGCCCCGCACAAAAACTCGACAAGCTCGGCATGCGCGGCTCGCCCACCTCGGAACTGGTTTTCGAGGATTGCGAGGTGCCGGAGGAAAATATCCTCGGGCGTCTCAACGACGGCGTGACAGTGCTGATGAGTGGGCTGGATTACGAGCGCGCCGTGCTGGCCGCAGGCCCCGTCGGCATCATGCAGGCGGCCATCGATCTGGTGCTGCCCTATGCGCGCGAGCGCAAGCAATTCGGCAAGCCGATCGGCGAATTCCAGCTGGTGCAGGGAAAGCTTGCCGATATCTATTCGGCCATGAACGCCTCCCGCGCCTATGTCTATGCCGTCGCCCGCGCCTGCGACAATGGCCGTATTACCCGGCAGGATGCGGCAGGCGCGATCCTGTTTGCTGCTGAGCGGGCAACACAGGTGGCGCTGGATGCGATCCAGCTTCTCGGCGGCTCCGGTTATGTCAATGAAAGCCCGGCCGGACGACTGTTGCGCGACGCCAAGCTTTATGAAATCGGCGCGGGCACCAGCGAAATCCGCCGGATGCTGATCGGCCGCGAACTGGTCAAAGGCAACGGGTGAGGAACGCGATGAAGCTTACATCCAGTCTGAACCGCGATCCCACCTTCACCGCCAATACCACGTTCATGTCTGGCCTGGTGGACGACCTGAGGCAGCACGTCGAAAAAATCACGCGGGGTGGCGGCGACAAGGCCCGCGAACGGCATCTGTCACGTGGCAAATTGCTGGCGCGCGACCGGATCGAAGTGCTTCTCGATCCCGGCAGCCCGTTTCTCGAATTCTCGCAATTCGCCGCTTACGAAGTCTATGACGAACCCGTTCCCGCCGCCGGGATCATCACCGGCATCGGCCGGGTGTCGGGCCGTGAATGCGTCATTGTCGCCAATGATGCGACGGTGAAGGGCGGAACCTATTACCCGCTGACGGTGAAGAAACATCTGCGCGCGCAGGAAATCGCCGCTGAAAACCGCCTGCCCTGTATTTACCTGGTGGATTCCGGCGGTGCGAACCTGCCCAATCAGGACGAGGTGTTTCCCGACCGCGATCATTTCGGCCGTATCTTTTACAATCAGGCCAATATGTCTGCGGAAGGCATTGCCCAGATCGCCGTGGTGATGGGGAGTTGCACCGCGGGCGGGGCCTATGTACCCGCCATGAGCGACCAGTCCGTGATCGTCAAAAATCAGGGCACGATCTTTCTCGGCGGCCCGCCGCTGGTGAAGGCTGCGACCGGCGAAGTGGTGAGCGCGGAGGAACTGGGCGGCGCGGATGTGCATTCACGGCAATCCGGCGTCACCGATCATTACGCCCACGATGACCGCCACGCGCTTTCGCTGACCCGGCGGATCGTCTCCACCCTTAACCGCCGCAAACAGGTGGAGCTGGATATCCGCCCGCCGGCGGAGCCGCTTTATCCGGCGGACGAACTTTACGGCATCGTTCCCGCCGATACGCGAAAACCCTTCGAGGTGCGCGAGATCATCGCGCGTCTGGTGGACGGTTCCGAATTCGACGAGTTCAAGGCGCTTTACGGCACGACGCTGGTCTGCGGCTTCGCCCATATCCACGGTTATCCCGTCGGCATCATCGCCAATAACGGCATTCTGTTTTCGGAATCGGCGCTGAAGGGCGCGCATTTCATCGAACTCTGCTGCCAGCGCGGCATTCCGCTGGTCTTCCTGCAGAACATCACCGGCTTCATGGTCGGCAAGGCTTATGAGGCGGGCGGCATCGCCAAGGATGGCGCCAAGCTCGTTACCGCCGTCGCATCGGCAAAAGTGCCGAAATTCACCGTCATCATCGGCGGCTCCTTCGGTGCCGGCAATTACGGCATGTGCGGCCGCGCCTATTCGCCCCGCTTTTTGTGGATGTGGCCCAACGCCCGCATTTCGGTCATGGGCGGCGAACAGGCGGCCTCTGTTCTGGCACAAATCCGCCGCGATGGTATCGAGGCCGATGGCCGCCACTGGTCGAAGGAAGGCGAAGAGGCGTTCAAGCAGCCGATCCGGGAAAAATACGAGCGGGAAGGCCATCCCTATTATGCCAGCGCGAGGCTTTGGGATGACGGCATCATCGATCCCAGGGATACCCGCCTCGTGCTTGGCCTCGGTCTCTCCGCCGCGCTCAACGCACCGATAGAACCCACCCGTTTCGGCATATTCAGGATGTGAGGCGACGATGTTCTCGAAAATACTGATCGCCAACAGGGGCGAAATCGCCTGCCGCATCATCCGCACCGCCGCCAAGATGGGCATACGCACCGTTGCCGTCTATTCGGATGCCGACCGTGACGCCATGCATGTGGCACTGGCCGACGAGGCAATCGCCATTGGCCCCGCGCCCGCGCGTGCTTCCTATCTCGACGGCGAAAAAATCATCGCCGCCGCAAAAGCGACCGGCGCGGAAGCGGTCCATCCGGGTTATGGTTTCCTCTCGGAAAATGCCGGTTTCGCCGAAGCCTGTGCCGCCGCCGGTCTTGTTTTCATTGGCCCGCCGGCGGCAGCGATCCGCGCCATGGGCGGGAAAAGCGAGGCGAAAGCGCTGATGGCGAAGGCGGGCGTTCCCGTCGTTCCCGGCTTTCACGGTGAGGATCAGGCGGAAGAGCGGCTTCGCAGTGAAGCGGACGCTATAGGTTATCCCGTTCTGCTCAAGGCCTCGGCCGGCGGCGGCGGCAAGGGCATGCGCATCGTGCGTAAGAAACGCGAATTTGCGGCGGAACTTGCGGGCGCAAAACGCGAAGCGCTGGCCGCCTTCGGCAATGACCGCATGCTGATCGAAAAATATCTGGAGCGGCCGCGACATGTGGAAGTGCAGGTCTTTGCCGATGGCCACGGTAATTGTTTCTCACTTTTCGAGCGCGATTGCTCGATCCAGCGCCGCCACCAGAAGGTCATAGAGGAAGCCCCCGCCCCCGGCTTGCCCGATGCGCTCAGGCAACGCATGTATGAAGCGGCGGTCGCCGCCGCCCGCGCCATCGATTATCGCGGCGCGGGAACGGTGGAATTCCTGCTCGACCCTTCCGGCGAGTTCTATTTCATGGAAATGAATACAAGGCTTCAGGTCGAACATCCGGTGACGGAATATATTACCGGCCTGGATCTGGTCGAATGGCAGCTCCGTGTTGCGGATGGTGAGGCACTGCCGCAGGACTGGGCCGATCTCGACATAAACGGTCACGCCATCGAGGCCCGGATTTATGCCGAAGACCCGGCGCACGATTTCCTGCCGTCGATCGGCACGATCAGCCAACTCATTTTTCCCGATCAAGGCCCTCACGTCAGGATAGACAGCGGCATCCGCGCCGGCGACGCCATTACCGTGCATTACGATCCGATGATCACCAAGCTGATCGTCTGGGATCGTGATCGCCCATCGGCGGTGCGGCGTCTGCGGTTGGCGCTGGAAAATCTGGCGATCTGTGGCGTCGTCAGCAATGCCGCCTTTCTGACCCGGCTTGCGGGACTGGAGGCCTTCGCAAAAGCCGAACTCGATACGGGCTTCATAGCCCGCAACGATGTCGTGCTTTTTGCCCCGGCCCCGAATGACGGGAACGAGATAGCCACGGCCGCGCTGGGCCTGCTGCTCTCGCGGCAGAAAAACGGAAAGTCAGGTTCAGAGGCCGATCCCTATAGCCCGTGGAACACGGCAGCCGCCTTCCGCCTCAACGCGCCGTCGCGGGAAACGCTGTATTTCACCTTTGAGAACCAGCCGCTTAACGTCGGCGTCACGCATGAGGCGGACGGTTTTTCGCTTGCCATCGACGGACGGACGATCAGCGCCCATGGCAGCCTCTCGGACGACGGCAAATTCCGTGCAACCGCGGAAGACAGGAAACGGCAGGGCCATTTTTTTGCAGAAGGCGGCAGTTACGTGCTTTTCCTGAATGGCGAGCATTATCGCATCGCCCAGCCTGATCCCGTCGATATCGAGGATTCCTCCACCCATACCGGTGGTCTGGAAGCACCCATGCCCGGCGTTATCCGTGCTTTGCTGAGCCGGAACGGTGCTGCGGTTGAAGCCGGCGAGGCGCTAGTGGTGATGGAGGCGATGAAAATGGAGCACACGATCCGTGCACCGGCGAAAGGTACGGTCACGGCCATCAATTGCGTCGAGGGCGATATGGTCGCGGCCGGTGCGGTGCTGGTGGATTTCGAACCGGAGGGAGCATGAGATGAGCTGGCCCCGAACGGTAAAAATCGTCGAAGTGGGCGCGCGCGACGGCCTGCAGAACGAAAACGCCGAGGTTCCAACCGCCATCAGGATCGAGCTGATCGAACAGCTGGCCGCAGCCGGATTGACTGCGGTGGAAGCGGGCGCTTTCGTCTCGCCCAAAAAAGTGCCGCAAATGGCAGGCTCGAAGGAGGTGTTTCAAGGCCTCGAACGACGATCCGGCACCGCCTATCCGGCGCTCGTTCCCAATATGAAAGGTTTCGAGGCCGCCATTGATGCCGGCGTGACGGAAATAGCCGTTTTTGTGTCCGCCTCCGAAGGCTTTAGCCAGCACAATATAGGCTGCTCGCGCGCCGAAAGCCTCGAGCGCCTGCGCGATGTCGCGGAGGCGGCGGGCGGGCGAAACATCCTCATACGCGGTTACGTTTCCTGCATTGCCGGCTGCCCCTATGACGGCGCGGTCGCGCCCGATGAGGTGGCGGCGATGGCCGAGGCGCTTATCGCGCTTGGCTGTTACGAAATCTCGCTCGGCGATACGATCGGCATCGGCACGGCCGCGCATATTCGCAAAATCATCGAACGGGTGTCGGCCAACATTCCGCGCAAAAAAATCGCCATGCATTTTCACGATACCTATGGCCAGGGCGTCGCCAATGTGCTGGCCTCGCTGGATGAAGGTATCTCCGTCTTCGACAGTTCCGTCGCCGGGCTGGGCGGCTGCCCCTTCGCGCCGGGCGCCAGCGGCAACGTCGCCACCGAAGACGTCGTTTATCTGCTGCAGGGGCTTGGCATTAAAACCGGTATCGACCTGATGGCAGTGGCTAAAACCGGCGACTGGATCAGCCGGCATCTCGGCAGACCGAATGCAGCCCGCGCCGGCAAGGCGCTGCTTGCGGCAAGACAGGAAGGGTAACGCGCATGGCGGATGAACTGCTGAGCGAAAGGCGCAAGGACGTTCTCTGGCTGACACTCAACCGGCAGGAGGTGCACAACGCGTTGAATGCTGCGATGACGGACGCCCTGGCGAAGGCCATCCGCGCGGCATCGAGTGATGGTGGCCTGCGCGCCGTGGTGATAACGGCCGCCGGAGACCGCAGCTTTTGCTCCGGGGCAGACCTCAAGGAAAGCGCCGGCGGCATGTTCCTCTCGCCGGATGGAACGAACCCCATTGCCGATGTGATGCGCGCCATCGAGGCCTGCGACAAGATCGTCATGGCCCGCATCAATGGCCGGGTTCTGGCCGGCGGGCTTGGCCTCGTTGCCGCCTGTGATCTTGCCTATGCCGCCGCTCATGCCGAATTCGGTTTGCCGGAAGTGCGCGTCGGGCTTTTCCCGGCCATGGTGGCGGCAAAGCTGCTGGCGAAGATGCCACTGGGCCAGCTTCAGGAAATGGCCTATCTCGGCGTCGCGATCAGCGCTGCTGACGCGGAGCGTCTTGGCCTCGTCAATCGGGCCGTCCCGTCGGCCGAACTCGACGGCGTGGTCGAGGATGTTCTCGCCCGGCTGCGGCAGAATGCGCCGGGCGCGATCGCGGCCGGAAAGGCGGCATTGCTGAAGATGCGCGATATGTCGTCCGCCGAGCGGCTTGCCTTTGCCGAAAGCGTGATCGCCACAATCAGCGGCAGCAACGAGGCGCGGGAGGGGCGATTGGCCTTTGCCGAAAAAAGGAAGCCGCTCTGGGTGGAGTGATCGCGACCACTCCTGCCCGAGCACCGATTTTTTCGAAAGTCGTCCTGGGGTCAATCGATATAATCCCGATGCGTGCGTTGACCCCGTTGGGCAAATCGCGTTCTATCCAGCACCTTTCGCCGGACCGCGATTGGGGGAGCCGGAGGAGACCCATGCAGCTTGTAAAAACCGTCGCCGAATTGCGGGATGCCACCGCTGCCTTTCGCCGTGCGGGCAAAACCATCGGCTTCGTGCCGACCATGGGCTTTCTCCATATCGGCCATCTGACGCTTGTTGCCCGATCCAAAGCCGAAAACGACGTGACCGTGGTTTCGATCTTCGTCAACCCGCTGCAATTCGGCGCGAATGAGGATCTGGCCCGTTACCCGCGCGATCTCGCCCGCGACAGCGCATTGCTGGAAGAGGCTGATGTCGACATTCTTTTCGCGCCCGAAGTCTCCGAGATGTATCCGCGCCCGATGCAGACCGTCGTGGATGTGCCCGAACTGGGCAGCCAACTGGAAGGCGCGGTGCGGCCGGGGCATTTCGCCGGCGTTACGACCGTCGTGACCAAGCTTTTTAACCTCGTCCAGCCGGATGCCGCCTATTTCGGTGAGAAGGACTATCAGCAAGTGACACTGATCCGCCGCATGGTCGAGGACCTCGCTCAGCCGATCAGGGTCGTTCCCGTCACCACCGTGCGTGAGGCCGACGGGCTCGCCTGTTCCTCGCGCAATGTCTATCTAAGCCCCGCAGAACGCGCCGCCGCCGTGATCGTGCCGCGCGCGCTGGATGAGGCGGCACGCCTTTATGGTGAAGGCTTCGACGACCCAGCACCATTCGAGGCAGCCATAGAAAAATTCATCGCAGCCGAGCCGCTGGCCTCACCGGAAGTCGTCGCCGTGCGCGATCCCGATACGCTCGCCCCCATTGCTTCATTGCAGGCGGGGCCGGTGCTGGTGGCGCTGTTCGTCAGGGTCGGAAGTACACGGCTTCTCGACAACCGCGTCATCGGGCGCGTCAAGATCGATCAACGGGAGGCTGCCCAATGAGCGCCCATGGAAAACACAAGCGGCTGACAACAGCCTCCATCCGGCAGATGAAAGGCGAGGCGCGCATCGTCTGCCTGACCGCCTATACGACGCCGATTGCCCGCCTGCTCGATCCGCATTGCGATCTGCTGCTGGTCGGCGATTCCCTCGGCATGGTGCTTTACGGCATGGACACGACGGTTGGCGTCACGCTGGACATGATGATCGCCCACGGCCGCGCCGTCATGCGTGGCGTCGAACATGCCTGCGTCATCGTCGATCTTCCCTTCGGAACCTATCAGGAATCCAAGGAACAGGCGTTCCGCAACGCCGTGCGGCTGATGCAGGAAACCGGCTGCGACGGCGTTAAGCTGGAGGGCGGCGAGGAGATGGCGGAGACCATCGCCTTTCTGGTGGCGCGCGGCATTCCCGTCTTCGGCCATGTCGGGCTGATGCCACAGCTGGTGCACACCGCCGGCGGCTTCCGCTCGCTCGGACATTCGGACGCGGAAACGCAGAAAATCTGGCGTGACGCGATTGCAGTCGATCAGGCCGGCGCCTTCGCCATCGTCGTGGAAGGCACCGTCGAGCCGCTGGCCCGGGAACTGACCGAAAAACTCGCCGCGCCGACGGTCGGCATCGGCGCATCTCCGGCCTGCGACGGGCAGGTGCTCGTTTCCGACGACATGCTCGGCCTTTTCACTGACTTCAAACCGAAATTCGTCAAGCGTTTCGCCGATCTAGGTTCGACCGTTTCGGAAGCGGCGGCAAGTTATGCAGATGAGGTGCGCTCCGGGGCGTTTCCGGGGCCGGAGCATACGTTTCAGGTTCGCAGGCAATCGCCTTCGCGCGATTGAAGGATCCGGACTGACTTGCTGGACAACGCCCTGACTAAAACTCGGTGTCATCCTCGGGTCAAGCCCGAGGATGACGGAGGAGAGGTTGAGGCGACGCTGTCAGCTCTCAGCGGTATATTCGGCCTGATCGCAGGCTTTGCATCCAGCAAAGCGAACGACTACACAATCCCGCCACTACCGCCAACCGAAGCCGGGCGCTCCGCCGCAACCTGCTTGCGATAACCACTCGCCCGATAGGTCGCCACCGGATCGATAGCGCCGCCCGCCAGCTGCCGGGCCTTGGCGAGGATCGGCTCCACATCGGTACGGTAAGCCCTTTTCAGCATATCTGATGCCATCAGCGCATCATTATCCTGCTGATAGCCATCGAGAGCCGCGCGATCCACCAGCAGCGCCTGCGCGTAAGCGCGGCGGATTTCGTTGGCGCTGGAAATCAGGCTTTCTATCGGGTCCGTCACATTGTGCGACTGGTCGATCATATGGGCGGGATGGAAACCCTTCACGCCGCGATATTCGGCATCCACCAGTTCGTTGAAAACGAGGAACAGGCGATATGGCTCGATTGAGCCGGCATCCAGATCGTCATCGCCGTATTTGCTATCGTTGAAGTGGAAACCACCGAGCTTGCCGAACTGGATGAGCCGGGCGACGATCATCTCGATATTGGTGTTCGGCGCATGGTGGCCGAGATCAACGAGGCAGAAGGCCTTTTCGCCGAGCGTATTGGCAATGAGGTAATTGGTGCCCCAGTCCTGCACGACAGTGGAATAGAAAGCCGGCTCATACATCTTGTGTTCGGAAAAGATACGCCAGTCATCCGGCAGCGCCTTGTAGATATCGGCCATGGCCGCAAGATAACGCTCGAAACTTCTGGTGAAGTTGCTCTGGCCCGGGAAATTGGAGCCGTCGCCCACCCAAACCGTCAGCGCCTTCGAGCCGATGGCGTCACCGATCTCGATGCATTCGATATTGTGCTCGACGGCCTGCCGGCGCGTCGCGGCATCCGTGTGGCTGAGCGAACCATATTTGTAGGAATGGCTCTGACCCGGCGCGTCCGAAAACGTGTTGGAATTCATGGCATCGAAGCCGAGACCCAGCGCCGCGGCATGGGCCTTCAAACGCTTCGGGTCCTGTTTGTCCCACGGAATGTGAAGGGAGACGTTCGGCGTCGCCCGTGTCAACTGGTTGATGACAGCGCAATCATCCAGCTTGTCGAAAATACCGCGCGGCTCGCCCGCGCCGGGAAAACGGGCAAAGCGGGTGCCGCCGGTGCCAACGCCCCAGGACGGCACGGCGACGAAAAACTCCGCGACCTTGGCCGTGACTGCGTCGATATCGATATTGCGACGGGCCAGCTGGTTGCCAAGCGCCTGATAATCGTCCTTCAGCGCGCCAGCGCGTTTTTCGTTTTCGGCCGCGATGATGTCGGCGGCTATTTTCGTCTCGGTCATCTCTTCCTCCCGGGAATCGGTCCAGTGCATGCTAGTTCATCGCGCTCACCTCCGTCATTCCGGCCTTGAGCCGGAATCCAGCCGACGCACGTCTGTGCGGCGGAGAGAGTCTTTTCAGCCCAAGGACTTGGGCTGGCTGGATTCCGGCTCAAGGCCGGAATGACGGAAGTGAGAACGTGCCGAACGTCCTACCGCGTAAAGCTCTGCGCGTTGCCGGCATCGACATTGATGATATTGCCGGTCGACTTGGCGGAAGCATCGGACGCCAGGAAGTAGATCGCTTCGGCGATGTCTTCCGGGAACACATTGAGCTTCAGCATCGAGCGCTTGCGGTAATGCTCCTCCAGATCGGTCACCTCGATCTTGGACGAGGCCGCGCGCTGCTCGCGCCACTCGCCGTTCCAGATTTTCGAGCCACGCAGCACGGCATCGGGATTGACGGTGTTGACGCGAATACCCGCTTCCGCCCCTTCCAGCGCGAGGCAACGGGCGAGATGAATTTCCGCAGCCTTCGCCGTGCAATAAGCGGAAGCATTGGGCGAGGATGCAAGGCCGTTCTTGGACGCAACGAAAACGACGTTGCCTCCCAAATTCTGACGCCGCAGCAGGCGGAATGCTTCGCGCGAAACGAGGAAATAGCCCGTGGCGAGAATGTCGATATTCTTGTTCCACATGGCAAGCGTCGTGTCTTCCACCGGAGCGGAAGAGGCAATGCCGGCATTGGAGACGAGAATATCCACGCCGCCGAATTCCACGCTCGCTTCCGCGAAGGCGGAAATCACGGCATCTTCCTTCGTCACGTCAAGCTTGACGGTACGCACCGCGTCAGTGCTGTAACGCTTGGCGAAATCGCCCTTGGCCGCATCCAGCGCCGCTTCGTCAATATCGGCGAGCACCACGCAGGCGCCCTCGCCCGCCAGGCGTTCGGCGGTTGCACGGCCGATGCCGCCGGCGCCACCGGTGACAAAAGCCACGCGACCGGCAAGGCTCTTCGGCTTCGGCATGCGCTGCAGCTTTGCCTCTTCCAACAGCCAATATTCGATATCAAAGGCTTCCTGCTCGGGAAGGCCCTGATAGTCGGACACGGTGGAAGCACCGCGCATGACGTTGATGGCGTTGACGTAGAATTCGCCGGCGATACGGGCCGTCGCCTTGTCCTTGGCGAAGGACAGCATGCCGACACCGGGGATCAGGAAAATCACCGGGTTCGGGTCGCGCATATCAGGTGAATTGTCGTGGCGGCAGGCTTCGTAGTAGCGCGTATAATCGGCGCGGTAAGCCTCCAGCGCCTCGTCGAGACCCGCCATCAACGCGTCCACATCAGGATGTGCGGTATCGAGATCGAGGATCAGCGGGCGGATTTTCGTGCGCAGGAAATGGTCAGGGCAGGAGGTGCCGAGCGCGCCGAGCGGCTTCAAATCCTTGGAATTGACGAATTCGAGAACCGGATCCTGATCGTCGAAATGGCCGAGCTTGCGCTCCTCGCGGCCGATGCGGCCACGGATTTCCGGCATTAGTCGGGCAGCGATGGCGCGGCGCTCGGCAACGGGCAGACTTTTCGCCACAGCACCGCCGAAAATCGTCTTGCCTTCGGTCTGCGCCGTAAACCATTCGATCGCCTTGTTGATGATGGCGAGCGTCAGTTCGTAACACGCCTTGGCGTCATTATCCCAGGTGAACAGGCCATGGCTTTCCAGCACGACGCCCTTGGCCTTGGGATTGGCTTTTACGAAAGCCTCAAGGTCGAGGCCGAGCTGAAAGCCCGGACGGCGCCAGGGAAGCCAGCCAATGTCATCGCCGAAGATCTGCTGCGTCAGCTCTTTCGAGTTTTTGGAGGCGGCAATCGCGATGATCGCATCGGGGTGCATGTGGTCGACATGATCATAAGGTACGAAACCGTGCAGCGGCGTATCGATGGAGGCCGCGCGCGGATTGAGGTTGAAGGTGCAATGCGGCAGGAAGCCGACCATGCGATCCTCGTCCTCCACACCCTTGTAAATGCCCTTCAGCGCTTCCAGCTTATCGAGATAAAGCGTCGCAAAACCGTCGAGCTTGATGGTGCCGACATCGCCGCCGGAACCCTTCACCCACATGACACGGACCTTCTCGCCCGTCAGCGGATCGGTTTCGAGCACCTTTGCGGATGTGTTGCCGCCACCGTAATTGGTGATGCGCTTGTCCGCACCCAGCAGATTGGAGCGATAAAGCAGCTTGCCCGGCTCATCGAGCGTCTTGGCGTAAGCATCGTCCCAACGGCTTTCGAGAAGGCGGGATTTTCCCGTCATGTCTTCCTCCCAATATCTGTCTGCATTCGCGGAGCCGATACCGGCCCGCCTCCTTTGAGGACAGATATCGCGCATCCAAAAGCACAATGTCAATCAAAAACGATCATAAATTTTCATGTTGCAGCGCGATATTGATTAATTTGATCGTTCTTGATTGACAACGTAAAGAGATTGCGAATAATCACGATCAGGAGGACCCCATGCACGAACGCGAACGCCATCGCATCATCTTGAGCGCCACACAGGAAAAAGCTGTCGTGACGGTGCAGGATATTGCCGAACTGACGGATGCGTCGGAAGCGACGATCCGCAGGGATATCGCGTCGCTGCACGTTCAGGGCAAGTTGCGCCGCGTGCGTGGTGGAGCCGAAGCGGTACATCCGCCGCAGCTCGGCAATCTCGCGGCAAGGCCGTTCCGTGTGTCCGAATCGGTCAACATCGACAAAAAACGCGCAATTGCGCGCAAGGCGGTTGATCTCTGCAATGATGGCGATGCGATCATCCTGAATGGCGGCACGACGACATTCCAGATGGTGCATTACATGGCGGCGCGCCGTCTGCAGGTGATGACCAATTCCTTCGCGATTGCGGAACATCTGGTCAAGCATTCCAAATGCAATGTCAGTGTGCCGGGCGGCGCGATCTATCGCGACCAGAGCCTCATCCTGTCGCCTTTCGAGAATGATGCGATCCGCAATTTTTATGCACGACGCATTTTTCTCGGTGCGCAGGGCGTGGGTGCGCTCGGCATCATGGAATCCGACGCACTGGTCATCCAGAGCGAGCAGAAGCTGATGCGGCAGGCGGAAGAACTGATCGTGATGGTCGATTCTTCGAAATTCAGAAAACGATCCAGCCTCATTTTATGTCCGCTCGAAAACGTCTCGACCATCATTACCGATGACGGGATTTCCGATGAGGCGGCGAGGATGGTGGAAGATGCCGGCGTCGAATTGCTGATCGCCGGCGCGGTGAAGGATGGCAAGACAGCCACCCCATCGGATGAAGAGGATTCTTCTTCGGTCGCCTGAGGAGCACCGGAGGGAGGAAAAAGGTTCAAAACGGGAGGAAAAGGGACATGAAACTTACACGCAGAACATTGACGAGCGCTCTGGCGCTCAGCGCGGCGCTCTCCGTCGCTGGACTGGGCGGCGTTGCCCAGGCAGCCGATGTGAAGATCGCACTGGTGGTCAAATCGCTCGGCAACGGCTTTTTCGAAGCCGCCAACAAGGGCGCGCAGGAGGCCGCAAAAGACCTCGGCGGCGTCGAGATCATCTATACCGGCCCGACCAGCACCACGGCGGAAGGCCAGATCGAAGTCATCAATTCGCTGATCGCGCAGGGTGTCGACGCCATCGCCATTTCCGCCAATGACCCCGACGCCGTGGTTCCGGCGCTGAAAAAGGCGGCGCAGCGCGGCATCAAGGTCATTTCCTGGGATTCCGGCGTTGCACCTGAAGGCCGCATTCTCCAGCTCAACCCCTCGTCCAACGCACTGATCGGCAAGATGTGCCTGCAGCTTGCCGCATCACATCTGGAAGGCGGCAAGGGCGATTTCGCCATTCTTTCGGCCACCACCACCTCCACGAACCAGAATATCTGGATCGACGAGATGAAAAAGCAGCTGAAGGATTTCCCCGGCCTCAACCTCGTCACGACAGTTTACGGTGACGACCTTGCCGACAAGAGCTACCGCGAAGCGCAGGGCCTGCTTTCCTCGCAGCCGAATGTGAAGGTCATCCTCGCACCGACGACGGTCGGCGTTCTCGCCGCCTCGCAGGCCGTGAAGGATGCGGGCAAGATCGGTCAGGTCTATGTGACCGGCCTTGGCCTGCCGTCTGAAATGGCCGGCGCCATCAAGTCGGGCGCGACCAAGGAATTCGCCATCTGGAACCCAATCGACCTCGGTTATTCCGCCACCCAGATCGCCTATCGCCTTGTGAAGGGCGAGGCAGACGGCAAGCCGGGCTCGGAAATCGAAGCTGGCCGCATGGGCAAGATCAAGGTTGGCGAAAACAGCGAAGCTGCTATGGCCGATCCCTTCGTTTATGACGCGAAGAATATCGATCAGTTCTCGAAGATTTTTTGACCTGAGTAGCAGCTGACGGCGGGTGGAGGGTTACCCCCCTCTCCCTCAAGGGGGGAGATCGGCCGGAAGAGAACGCTCGCTCATCCTCAACGTTGGAGATGGCCGAGAGGTCGCCACATATCGATCTCCCCCCTTGAGGGGGAGATGCCCGGCAGGGCAGAGGGGGGTGCCCCTCACCGCTTCAATCAAAACTGACCGGTAAGACGGATGATGCGTATCGAAACGAAAATTTTAGATGTCGTCGAGGCTTCAAATTCAACGCCCATTCTGGAAATGCGCGGCATCAGCCAGATATTCCCCGGCGTCAAAGCGCTGGATGGTGTCGATATCGCGCTTTATCCCGGCAAGGTCACCGCTCTGATCGGCGAGAACGGTGCTGGAAAATCCACGCTCGTCAAAATCCTCACCGGCATTTACCGTCCTAACGAGGGCGAAATCCTTCTCGATGGCCAGCCTGTCCATTTTCACAGCGCGCAAGACGCCATCGATGCCGGTGTCACCGCCATTCACCAGGAAACCGTGCTGTTCGATGAGCTTTCCGTGGGCGAAAACATCTTCCTCGGTCATTCACCAAAAGGCCGTTTCGGCCTCATTGACTGGAAGACCATCAATGCCCGCGCAAAGGTTCTGCTGGAACAGCTCGAAAGCACCATCGATCCGACGATCCGGCTGAAGGATCTGTCCATTGCCCAGCGCCATCTCGTCGCCATCGCCCGCGCGCTGTCGGTCGAGGCGCGCATCGTCATCATGGACGAACCGACGGCTGCTCTTTCCCGCAAGGAAATCGACGATCTCTTCCGCATCGTCGAAAATCTGAAGCGGCAGGGCAAGGCGATCCTCTTCATCAGCCACAAGTTCGACGAAGTCTATGAGATCGCCGAAAATTACGCCGTGTTCCGGGACGGCAAGATGGTCGGCGCGGGCAATCTCGCCGCCACGCCGCAGGACGAAATCGTACGCCTGATGGTCGGCCGCGATGTCACGAACGCCTTTCCGAAACAGGCCGTCACCCTCGGCCCGACGGTTCTGTCGGTCCGCGACTATTCGCACCAGACCGAATTCCGCGATATTTCGCTCGATCTGCGCAAGGGCGAAATTCTCGGCCTTTACGGGTTGATCGGCGCCGGGCGTTCGGAACTGTGCCAGTCGCTTTTCGGCATTACTCGCCCGGCCTCCGGACAGATTACCCTCAATGGCGAACCGCTCGTCATCCGTTCGCCGGAAGATGCGATCCGCGCCGGCATCGTTTATGTGCCGGAAGAGCGCGGCCGTCACGGTCTCGCGCTCGAAATGCCGATTTACCAGAACATGTCGTTGCCCTCCCTCACGCGAACCTCGCGCAAGGGATTTCTGGCCGCGGCCAATGAATTCGCGCTGGCGCGCAAATATGCCTCGCGGCTCGATCTGCGCGCCGCCGCCCTCTCGGTGCCCGTCGGCACGCTTTCGGGCGGCAACCAGCAGAAGGTGGTGATCGGCAAATGGCTCGCCACCCAGCCCAAGGTCATCATTCTCGATGAACCCACCAAGGGCATCGACATCGGCTCCAAAGCCGCCGTGCATGGCTTCATCAGCGAGCTTGCCGCCGAGGGGCTCTCCATCATCATGATTTCATCCGAACTTCCCGAAATCCTCGGCATGTCCGACCGCGCCATCGTGATGCGCGAAGGCCTGATGGCGGGCCAGTTCGAACGCGCCGATTTTTCTCCGGAAAAGCTGGTGCGCGCCGCCACCGGCAATGCCTGAGAGGGGCAAAACCATGCAACGTCTACTCAAAAATCGCGAATGGCTGCTGGCGGGTATCATCCTCATCATGATCGCCGGTTTTGCGCTGCGCGCCCCCGGTTTCGGCCGGCCGGCCAATCTCGTCAATATCTTCAACGATACTTCCATCCTTATCATTCTGGCGCTGGGCCAGATGGCGGTCATTCTCACCAAATCCATCGATCTCTCCGTTGCCGCCAATCTCGCCTTTACCGGCATGGCGGTGGCGATGACCAATGCCGCCTTTCCGGGCATTCCGTTGCCGCTTCTCATCGTCATGGCGGTCGGCATCGGCGCTTTTCTCGGTTCGCTTAACGGCGTGCTCGTCTGGTGGCTCGGCATTCCGCCCATCGTCGTCACGCTCGGCACGCTTACCATCTATCGCGGCATGGCATTCGTGCTTTCGGGCGGCGGCTGGGTGAATGCGCACCAGCTTTCGCCGACCTTCCTCAATGTGCCGCGCACCATGATCCTCGGCATGCCTGTCCTTTCCTGGGTGGCGATCCTCATCATCGCTGGCGCCTGGCTGGTGCTCAGCCGCACCTCCTTTGGCCGCTCGGCCTATGCGTCGGGCGGTAATCCGAGCGCGGCCGTCTATGCGGGCATCGATGTGGGCCGCACGCGCTTCTTCGCCTTCGTGCTGTCAGGCGCACTTGCCGGCCTCGCCAGCTATCTCTGGGTATCGCGTTATGCGGTTGCCTATGTCGACATCGCCGCCGGTTTCGAGCTGGACAGCGTGGCGGCGAATGTGATCGGCGGCATCTCGATTGCCGGCGGCATCGGCTCGGTGGCGGGTGCGGTGCTCGGCGCGCTGTTCCTCGGCGTCATCAAGAACGCCCTGCCCGTCATCGGCATCTCGCCCTTCGCGCAGATGGCGATTTCCGGCGTGGTGATCGTGCTCGCCGTCGTCTTCAACGCCCGCGCCGAAGCCAGAAAAGGCCGCATCATCCTGCGTGACCGAGCCGCAGCCGATCAGGCCAAGGAGGCCGCAGCATGAGCACGCCATCTCAACCGACGCAGAACGCGCGCATCATTCCAGACAAGCTCGGCACGCCACTACGCCGCATCATGGCCAGTTGGGAAGTGCTGCTGCTTGGCGTTGCGATCCTCATCTTTATCGCGAATTCGCTGGCCTCGCCCTATTTCCTCAATGCCTGGAACCTGTCGGACGCGACCTTCAATTTCACCGAAAAGGCGATTATCGCCTTTGCGATGGCGCTGCTGATCATCGCCGGCGAAATCGATCTTTCCGTCGCCGCCATCATTGCGCTCGCCTCCACCGCCATGGGCGCTGCGGTGCAGATGGGCATCGGCACGCCGGGCCTCGTCGCCATCGGCATCGGCACCGGGCTTTTATGCGGGGCATTTAACGGTTTTCTGGTCGCAGGGCTGAAACTGCCGTCCATTGTCGTCACCATCGGCACAATGAGCCTGTTTCGCGGCATTTCCTACATGGTGCTGGGCGATCAGGCCTATGGCAAATACCCGGCCGATTTCGCCTATTTCGGTCAGGGTTACGTCATCTCCGTCATTTCCTTCGAATTCGTGCTGTTCATCGTCATGGCAATCCTCTTCGCCATCCTGCTGCACGCCACCAATTTCGGCCGGCAGGTCTATGTGATCGGCAACAACCCGTTCGCCGCCCGTTTCTCCGGCATTCCCGTTGAACGCGTGAAGTTCATCCTGTTCCTGCTCACCGGCCTAATGAGCGGCATCGCCGCCGTCTGCCTCACCTCGCGCCTCGGCTCCACCCGCCCGTCGATCGCTCAAGGGTGGGAGCTTGAGGTGGTGACGATGGTGGTGCTGGGCGGCGTTTCCATTCTCGGCGGTTCCGGCACCATCGCAGGTGTGGTCATCGCGGCCTTTGTCATGGGCCTCGTCACCTTTGGGCTTGGGTTGCTCAATGTGCCTGGTATCGTCATGTCGATCTTCGTCGGCCTGCTTTTGATCATCACCATCGCCATCCCCATCGTTGTGCGCCGCCTTCGGGCCATGAGAGGCTGAGCCATGCCGGAATTCGAAAAACACGCCTTCAGGATGAAACTCTTTGCCGGAAAAGAGGCCGAATATAAAAAGCGCCATGACGAGATATGGCCGGAACTGGTGGCGCTGCTGCATGAGGCGGGCGTCAGCGATTATTCCATCCATCTCGACCCGGAAACCAACATCCTTTTCGGCGTGCTGACGCGGCCGAAGAACCACGGCATGGCGGCACTGCCCGACCATCCCGTGATGAAGAAGTGGTGGGCACATATGGCTGACATCATGGAGAGTAATCCGGACAATTCGCCCATTGCGAAAGATCTGGTGACGGTGTTCCATCTGCCATGACCGACAGCATCAAACCGGGCCGTGTCGCGGTCATCGATATCGGCAAGACCAATGCCAAGGTCGTCGTCATCGACACCGGCAGCGGAGAGGAGATTGCTGCCGAGAAACAGGCGAACCCTGTCCTTCGCGATGGAATTTATCCGCATTACGATGTGGAAATGCTCTGGCGCTTCATTCTCTCCGCCCTTCAGCGGTTCGGCCAGCAGCACGGTTTCGATGCGATTTCCATCACCACCCATGGCGCTTCGGCAGCGCTTCTCGATGGGAACGGCGATCTCGCCATGCCCGTGCTCGATTATGAACACAGCTATCCCGCAGCCATTCAGGAAGCCTATCGTGGCATCAGGCCTGATTTTGCCGAGACCGGCTCACCGCAACTTCCCGCCGGGCTGAACCTTGGCGCGCAAATCCATTTCCAGAAAGAGGCCTTTCCGGACGATTTCTCCAGAGTGCGAAGTATCGTCACCTATGCGCAATATTGGGCGGGGCGGCTGACCGGCGTTCAGGCCACGGAAACGACTTCGCTCGGCTGCCATACGGATCTCTGGAACCCGCGGCGGAAGAATTTCTCCTCGCTCGTCGCGCGTCTCGGCATCGAGCAGCTGATGGCGCCGGTTCGCTCCGCTTTTGATGTGCTGGGAACAATCCGCCCATCGCTGGCAATGGAAACCGGCCTTTCGCCGCATATGCCGGTCTATTGTGGCATCCACGATTCCAACGCGTCGCTCCTGCCGCATCTTCTGCGCCGGGACGGTGATTTTTCGGTCGTCTCCACCGGCACCTGGGTGGTGAATTTCGCCATTGGCGGCGCGGCGGGTGCGCTCGATCCCACCCGTGACACGCTCCTGAATGTCGATGCTTTCGGCCGTCCCGTTCCCTCCTCCCGCTTCATGGGCGGCAGGGAATATGAAATGCTCGCGCAACAATTCGGGGCAGCGGAAGACGAAGCGATAGACGCGGCGCTCAGCGGCGTGGTTGCCAGAGGCATGATGCTGCTGCCGAGCGTCGTCAGCGGCTCCGGTCCATTTCCCGACAAGGCGGCGCGCTGGATCGGCGATAAAAATGCCACGGCTGCGGAACGGCACGCGGCGACGTCGCTTTATCTTGCCCTGATGACGGAATTCAGCCTTTCGCTCATCGGGCGGAAAGGTCCAATCCTTGTGGAAGGCCCCTTCGCCAGCAACGCCTTTTATCTGAAGGCGCTGGCCGGCTTTGCAGAGACGGAAGTAACGGCAGTCGAAGGGTCTACCGGCACCAGCGCAGGCGCGGCCCTGCTCACCGGCATCAAACCGCTTTCTGGTCGCGAGCGCCATTTCACGCCGCACGATATTCCCGGCCTCACTTCTTACCGCGATGCCTGGCGAGGCCGTCTGGCCTGATGCGAAACAAAAAATGCGGCCGAATGATCGGCCGCATTATGATTTTGCAGAAGGATCAGCCCTCGATGAAGGCCAGGAGATCGGCGTTCAGCACATCGGCGTTGACGGTGAGCATGCCGTGCGAGAAACCGGGATAGGTCTTCAGCGTGCCGTTCTTCAGGAGCTTCACGGCCTTCAGTGCAGAGTCGGCAATCGGCACGATCTGGTCGTCTTCGCCATGCAGCACCAGCGTCGGAACGCTGATATTCTTCAGGTCTTCGGTCTGGTCGGTCTCCGAGAAGGCCTTGATGCCATCGTAATGGGCCTTTGCGCCGCCCATCATGCCCTGACGCCACCAGTTCTGGATAACGCCTTCATGAACGGTCGCACCATCGCGGTTGAAGCCGTAGAACGGGCCGGCTGGCACATCGCGGAAGAACTGCGCGCGGTTTGCGGCGAGCGACGAGCGGAAGCCGTCAAAAACCTCCATCGGCAGGCCTTCCGGATTGGCCTCGGTCTTCAGCATCAGCGGCGGCACGGCGGAAACGAGAACCGCCTTGGCGACACGGCCGGCGGGTTCGCCATGTTTGGCGACATAACGGGCAACTTCGCCGCCGCCGGTGGAGTGGCCGATATGGACAGCATTCTTCAGATCGAGAGCTTCGACGACGGCAAAGGCGTCGGCGGCGTAGTGGTCCATATCGTGACCGTCGGCAACCTGGGCGGAACGGCCATGACCACGGCGGTCATGGGCGACGACGCGAAAACCCTTGGAAACGAAGAACAACATCTGCGCATCCCAGTCATCGGAGCTGAGCGGCCAGCCATGGTGGAACATGATCGGCTGAGCGTCCTTCGGGCCCCAGTCCTTGTAGAAGATTTCGGTTCCGTCTGTCGTCTTAACAAAGCCCATGATCGTTTCTCCTTCGGTTGCGTTGGCATCTCTGGTGCAGCCTGTTGTGCGCCGGTTTGATGGAGGGATGATGACGCAGGATAACGGTTGCGACAATTGCAACAATAATTGAGAATGAATTGCTGTTTATGAAATTATCTTTTCGAACCGCATACCATTCCGGCACACGCGTCGACCCGCTCCACGCCCTCATGCACGGGTAAGAACGAGATGACAGGCGGACGGTTCCTTGAATTCGACACGCCCCTCGGCCTCAGTCAACCTCGGGATCGTACTCTCTGGGGCTCTCGTCCTTCGAGAACAGGACGCAGGGCCCGCGTGAACCGCGCGGATCATAGGCATATCCCTTGGCGGTCAGGGCCTGCATGATATCGCGAACCCCGGCGAGACCGTAAAGATGGTCATGCAGCTCCACGAATATCCGCTCCACGCCGGTCAGATCGGCCCTGCCAAGCAGGTCGCGTTCCGCGCCCTCGATATCCATGACAAGCGCGGTAATGCCCCGGCTGGCGATAAATTCATCGATATTGGCGGAGGAGATTTCGATGCGCTTTTCATAGGGGCCCTGGTTTTCGTCCATGGACGACATCCAGAGATCCTTGCGAACATAAAAAGAATAGGAGCTCGGCTCGTCGGCGGTAAGAAGTCCCTGCGAAAACACGACATTGCCGCGGCAATTCGCCTTGATCACCCGCTCTGCCAGCGCCGCCGTGGAAGGGTTGGCCTCGAAAGCCCAGACGGAAACGTCCTCAATGCCAGCAATGATCGACGTGATGATCCCGATACCGGAGCCCAGCTCCAGCACACGATCGCCGGGCTTGATGGCTTTCAGGACGCTGCGGGCCTCTTTCGCCTCGTAGCTGCCGTCGGTCAGCGCCTGCCAGATGACGGGCGACACCTCATCGGGAGAAAGAGGCAGGGCAACTCCATGCACGTCCAGTATTTCCATGTCTCAAGCCTTTTCGCAAAACCCGGCCGCTTCGTCGGAATGATCCCATATCGACCGGGAATGCTCTACAGCATCGTTGCGGCAACCGGTATCGGTTTTCGCAAGCAACAATATGACTTGGTAAAAATTCAAGATACGGCCGCCGTCAAACAGGCCCCGTCTCAGACGGAACTCCAGGCCACCAGCTCCTTGGCCGGCAATGGCCTGCTGATCAGATATCCCTGAACCTGATCGCATCCCAGACGCCTGACGCATTCATATTGCTCTTCCGTCTCGATACCTTCGGCAATCGTCGTCATCCGCAGACTGCGACCGACACCGACCACGAATTCCACGATCGCCAGCGCATCGCGGTCGCTGGTGATATCGCGCAGGAACGAGCGGTCGATCTTGATCTTGTCGAAGGGTACGCCGCGCAAGTTGGCGAGCGATGAATAGCCGGTGCCAAAATCATCCATGGCGATCTTGATGCCGACGGCCTTCAGCCGCGACAGCGTATTGATCGTCTGGTCGCTCTTGTTGAGCAGGATCGATTCGGTGATTTCAAGCTCGAGCCGGCTCGGCTCCAGCCCGCTTTTCTCAAGCGCGCCCATGACGTTCTGGATGAGACTGGTGCTGTGGAACTGAACCGGCGACAGATTGACGGCTACCTTCATGTCCTCGTCCCAGCCCATCGCCTCGCGGCAGGCGGTCTCCATCACCCATTTTCCGAGCGAATGGATGAGACCGGTTCTTTCCGCCACGGGAATGAAAACGCTGGGCGGCACATCGCCCCGCACCGGATGTTTCCAGCGCAGCAGCGCCTCGAAGCCGCAGAGCTTGCGGGTCTGCGTCGCCACCTGCGGCTGGTAATAGACTTCCATCTCGTCGTTCTGCAACGCGGTCTGCAGATCGGCCTCGAAGGATTTCTTCTCGGTCAGCTGTTTCTGCATGCGGACCTTGAAAACGCTCGCCCGGCCGGGGCCGATAGCCTTGGCCTCATAAAGCGCCAAGTCGGCACGCTTGAACAATTCATCCGCATCGACGGCGCCGTGCGAAATGGCGATGCCGATGCAGGTGCCAATTTTGACCTCCTGCTCACCCAGCTGGTAAGTGCGGCTGATCTGGTCGATGAGCTTGGTGGCAAGGCGGCGGGCGGCGTCCTCGTTCAGATCGTCGGAGACGACGGCGAATTCGTCGCCGCCCAGACGGCAGACCATGTCATAATCGCCGCCGATGGCCGAAAGGCGCTGCGCCACGGCCTGAAGCAGCGCATCGCCCGCATCGTGGCCGAGCGTGTCGTTCACGTCCTTGAAGCCGTCGAGATCGAGGAGAAGGATGGCCGTCGTTCCCGTACCGCCGAAGGATCGGCGCAATCTCTCGATCAATTCCTGCCGGAACAGCGCGCGGTTCGGCAGGCCCGTCAGCGCATCGTGATAGGCATCATGCTCGAGCCGGACATTTTTCGCCTGCAATTCCAGCGTGGCGGCACGTAGATCGTCCGTCAGGCCGCGCATGCTTTTCTGCGCGCGGTTCAGGAGGTCGTTCTGGCGAAGCAGCAATATGACAAGTGCTATACCGCACAGGATGAGGCCGCCTGCCAGCGCGGTGTAAACGATATGCAGCTTGCGCACATCCTCATGGGCCGTATCGATGAGATTGACGTCATAAGCGACGGAAGACGAGGCCAGCGTCGTCATCGGCGCGTCAAGTGCGCTCATTGCCGAAAGCAGATCCGGCACATCGGCCGGATTAAGGTTGTTCACCTGCTGCTCCAGACGGGCCAGAACGGCATCAAGACGGGTCACTAGATCCCGCCACTGCTGCTTTTCGTCGATGAAGGCGCCCAGATTGCCCTGCTTCAGAAGCTCAAGGCGGCTCAGCATGATGTCCAGACGCAGTTGCAACTCGTCCCGGTCGATCTTGCCGGGATTGAGCGCAAAGACGGCCAGCTTGTTCTGGAGGCGCAGATATTCGGCTACGGTCTGGCTGACGGCCCAGGAATCATTGTAGCGGGCGAATTTCTGCAGAGCGGTCTGCCGCTCGGCAATGACGAAAGCGATATAGCCCGTTGCCAGGACGAAGCAACAGATGATCACCGCCACAAGTTTTCGCAAACGGCACCTTTATTCCACTATCAGTTTGGCAACTTGCCATGCGGACCGCGAATAATAGGTCTGCTTCTGCAGCTCCGGGTCGCTGTCATAGGGATAGATGACGAACAACGGGCCTTTTTCGCGAACTGTCATGTAATTGCCATCCAGCTTGATCGCCAGGATAACGTTAAATTTCTTAAAATCTTCAATAGGTATCGTGCTGACATAATCGTTGAGAGCGACCGCCGTGACGCTGGTGCCCTTTGCACCGACGACATCCATCAGTTTCGCCAGCGAGACACCATCGAAACGGACACGGCCGTCATGCCAGGGCGTCGTCGTCTCCACCCTTTCCATGCCGAGCGCTTCCAGCATGTCACGATCAAATACCGCGGCGCCATCGGCATTCGTATTACTGATGTTTCCGGATATGGTTAATATCGGCTTTCCCTGCGGTTTGGCAATTTCCCCGGCTTCGGCACAGGAAAGCCACGCAAGCGACAAGAACGCACTGAGAAGTACCCGGGCGAAACTCATACTTTTTCTCCATCGATAACGTTCAGGTCGAGGGTTTTCACCAACCTTTGAAGGTCAAGGGAACCGACGTTAGCAATATATATCAGGAACTGATGTTATATCCTCACTGAGATTTTATCCGTATTTTCTCTAGGTTTTGAGTAAACCCTTTGGATAATTTTTCCGTCTTATTGTAGTTTTTTACACTCGACGCCCTGTTATGACGCAGGCGGCAAGCCCCGGAGACCCCTCCCGATAATTCGTCAGGTGCGACAAAGGCCGAATTGTGGCGAGAGCCTCGCCGTCGCCGCACAGGTTCATCTGATTCGCGTGAGGCGGCCGGGCAGGCGACGCCCCATCTCCGCGCCGGATTGAAATGACGAATGACAAATTCCGCATCATAGAAAAATCATGACGATTGCCGGAGCGCATGGTTGAAACATACCGCCCGGAACTTAATATAAAGGCTGTCGTTTCCGTTTCCGGCAATTCCAGAAGCCTCTTGTCGGAAATATCCAGACACATGTTCCGCGCAGCGAAAGCCGCGATGCCGGTTCGTCCGGCCAGGACAATTCTGTTCACGTCTCCGGGCCGGACGGCATTCGCCGTATCGGCCGCATCATGAAGGTAGCCCCTATGCACACCTATCCCGACATCAAACTTCTCATTGATGGCGAATGGCGAGACGCCGTTTCCGGCAAGACGATCGCCGTGTCCGATCCGGCAACCGACGAGATCATCGGCGCGATCGCGCACGCCGAGAAGGAAGACCTCGATCTGGCGCTTGCCGCCGCCGAGCGCGGTTTCAAGCTGTGGCGCGACACCTCCCCCTTCGAGCGCTCGAAGATCATGCGCAAGGCGGCCGATATCCTGCGCGAGCGCAAGGACAAGATCGCCTATATCATGACCCGCGAGCAGGGTAAGCCGCTGGTGCAGTCGGGCACCGAAATCATGGGTGCCGCTGATACCATCGACTGGTTCGCGGAAGAAGCACGCCGCACCTATGGCCAGGTCATTCCGGCCCGCGCGAGCGGTGTTTCGCAGCTTGCCATCAAACTGCCGGTCGGCCCTGTGGCGGCGTTCACGCCGTGGAACTTCCCGATCAACCAGATCGTCCGCAAGCTTTCCGCAGCGCTCGCCACCGGCTGCTCCATCATCGTCAAGGCGCCCGAGGAAACACCGGCATCGCCGGCCGAACTCATTCGCGCCTTCGTGGATGCGGGCGTGCCTGCCGGCGTCATCGGTCTCGTTTACGGTGTTCCATCCGAAATTTCGGAATATCTGATCCCGCATCCGGTCATCCGCAAGATTTCCTTCACCGGTTCCACGCCCATCGGCAAACATCTGGCCGCACTTGCGGGCAAGCACATGAAGCGCGCCACGATGGAACTGGGCGGCCACGCGCCTGTCATGATCTTTGACGATGCCGATATCGACAAGGCGATCGAAGTGACCTCGCTTGCCAAGTTCCGCAATGCCGGTCAGGTCTGCGTCGCCCCCACCCGCTTCCTCGTGCAGGACGGCGTGGCCGATCGCTTCCTTGAAGGTTTCGTGGAAGCGACGAAGGCCATCAAGGTCGGCAACGGTCTCGAAGATGGCGTCATCATGGGCCCGCTCGCCAATGAGCGCCGCATTCCGGCACTGGAAGGCCTCATCAACGACGCCGTTTCCCATGGCGCAGAATTGAAGACCGGCGGCCGTCGCATCGGCAACAAGGGCAATTTCTTCGAGCCGACGGTTCTCGCCAATGTGCCCACCACCGCCAAGATCATGAATGACGAGCCCTTCGGCCCGGTCGCGATCATCAACCGCTTCTCGAGCTTCGATGACGCCATCACCGAAGCGAACCGCCTGCCCTTCGGCCTTGCATCCTACGCCTTTACCGGTTCGGTCAAGACCGCGCACGCACTTGGCCAGCAGGTAGAGGCCGGCATGCTGACCATCAACCATAATGGCCTTGCGCTTCCCGAAGTCCCCTTCGGCGGCATCAAGGATTCCGGTTATGGCACGGAAGGCGGCTCGGAAGCGGTTCAGGCCTATCTGGAGACCAAATTCGTCAGCCAGATGAGCTGAAGTTAGTTTGTCACGAAACTTCTTCTCCCCGTCGGGGAGAAGAAGTAAGCGGCACCCACTCGGTCCGTCAGCACTCTTCGAAAGTTGCTCAGCCCTTGCCTCCGGCCTCATCCTGCCCTAAAAGAACAAAAAGTGAACCTTGAGGGCAATATGAGCGACACGGCGGCACCTGCATTGAAGGAAATCTTCAACCGCGAGAAACTGCGGCATATCGCCGATCAGACCAGGGCCGTTCATCCGCAGTTTGACATCTCAGCCTTCATGGCGCTCGCCACCGAAAACCTCGAGGCCTTGGGCATCATGCAGCGCATGCGGCAGGTGGCGACGAGCCTGCATGCGACACTTCCCGGCGACTATGCCCGCAACATCGAAATCCTGACCGCCGCAGCGCCGGGCATCGGCAACGGTTTTGCCTCCATTTCGCTGCCGGAATATGTGGCGCTCTACGGCCTCGATGATTTCGATCTTTCCATGGCAGCGCTGCATTATTTCACCCGTTTCGGCTCCTCGGAATTCGCCATCCGTCATTTCCTGCAAAGGGATATGGCCCGTACCCTTGCCGTGATGGAGACATGGTCACGACATGAAAACGAACATGTGCGGCGGCTGGCGAGCGAGGGCTGCCGGCCGCGCCTGCCATGGTCATTCCAGCTCAAACCCCTGATCGACGATCCATCCCCGGTCACTGGTATCCTCGAGGCCATGAAAGCTGATGAGGCGCTTTATGTGCGCAAATCCGTCGCCAATCATCTGAACGACATCACCAAGGACAATCCCGCTTTCGTGCTGGCGCTCATCGATGCATGGCCGAAGGAAAACCCGCATACGCGCTGGATTACACGCCAAGCCCTGCGCACGTTGATCAAGAAGGGCGACGCCGCCGCGCTTGCCCATCTTGGCGCGCATGAGGAAGCGGAAATTGCACTTGCGGCATTTCAGGTTACGCCGGACAAGGTGGGTCTCGGCAACCCTGTGCGGATTTCAGCCTCTTTCACCTCGACGGCGAAACGCCCGCAGAAACTGGTGATCGACTACGCCGTGCACTACGTGAAGAAGAGCGGCGACGCCTCGGCGAAAGTCTTCAAGTGGAAAGAAATCGAGCTTCAGCCCGGTGAGACATGCGCGCTGTCGATCAGCCGCGCCATACGTGATTTCACCACCCGCAAACACTACCCCGGCCTTCACAGGGTTGACCTGATGATCAACGGCAAGCTTGTGGCAGAAAGCGCCTTCGAACTTCTGGGCTGACAACGGCTCACGCCGCCGGGAAAATTTTCGCCCGGCGGATGATGACGGAACCGCGGTCACCGGCAGCGACATCGTTTTCCGGCGGCACGTCAAATTCCAGGATGTCGCCGCCATCGGTGCTGGCGATTACCCGGCGTTCACCCGCCCGGTCGAGAACCCGCGCCACCGAGGCGGGAATGCCCTCATGCAGATCTTCCCATTCGAGATCGCCGGGGCGGGCATAGATATCCACGACGCCATCGCCCTGCGCATAGGAGAAAGGCAGCTCATTGTCACCGACATAAACCTTGCCGCCGCGCGCCACGCCGGAGACCCGGTTGGCATCACCCAGAAAGCGCATGACAAAGGCGCTGTTCGGCTGGCGGCAGACCTCCTTCGGCGTGCCCTCCTGTACGATTTCGCCCTGATTGAGGATGACAACACGATCGGCAAGATCGAGCGCCTCTTCCTGGTCATGCGTCACGAAAATCGTGGTGATGCCGAGCGAATCGTGAATCTCGCGCAGCCAGCGGCGAAGATCGCGGCGCACATTGGCGTCCAGCGCTCCGAAAGGCTCATCGAGCAGCAGCACCTTGGGATCGACCGAAAGCGCACGCGCCAGCGCCACGCGCTGCCGCTGCCCGCCGGAAATCTGCGCCGGGAAACGGTCGCCCAGACCATCAAGCTTCACCAGCCGCAAAAGCTCCCCGACGCGGGCGTCGATCGCCGTCTTGTCCCGCTTCACCTTCGAGACCTTCATGCCGAAAGCGATGTTTTGATGCAGAGTCATATGCGGGAAAAGCGCATAATGCTGAAACACGAAACCGACGCCGCGGTCACGCACCGGAATATTGGTGGCGTCCTCGTCGCCGAAAAAGATACGGCCGCCATCGCTATATTCGAGACCGGCGACCATGCGCAAAATCGTCGTCTTGCCGGAGCCTGAGGGACCGAGCAGCGCCAGAAGCTCGCCGCTTTCGATATCCAGCGAAACATCGCGCACGGCGCGGAAGGTATCGAAGGTCTTCACCACATTTTCGAGGCGGATTTTCATGGGAATCAGGTCTCCGTGGCGATGGCGGCATCGCCGTTGGTCTTCTTGGCGCCGCGTCCGGCGCCGCGCCCTTCCAGCGCCACCTTGGCGATGATGGTGACGACGGCGAGCAAGGCAAGGATGGAGGCGGACGCGAAGGCGCCGGCCGTCTGGTAATCGTGGTAAAGCAGCTCGATATGCAGCGGCAGCGTATTGGTCTGGCCGCGAATATTGCCCGATACGACCGATACCGCGCCGAATTCGCCCATCACGCGGGCATTGCAGAGCACGACACCATAAAGCAGCGCCCATTTGATGTTCGGCAAGGTCACCGAAAAGAAGGTACGCCAGCCGGATGCGCCAAGCGAGGTCGCCGCCTCCTCGAGATCGCGACCCTGCGCCTGCATCAGCGGGATCAGTTCACGCGCCACGAAAGGCGCAGTCACGAACATCGAGGCGATGACGATGCCGGGAAGCGCGAAGAGTATCTTGATATCATGCGCATCGAGGAACGGGCCGAACAACCCCTGAAGGCCGTAAACGAAGAGATAGGAGACGCCGGCGACGATCGGCGAAATGGAAAAGGGTATTTCGATCAGCACCAGCAGGAAGCGCCGGCCCGGGAAATCGAACTTGGTGATCGCCCATGCGGCGGCCACACCGAAGGCGGTATTAACAGGCACGGCGATCAGCGCCGTCAGTACCGTCAGCATGATGGCGTGGCGGGTATCGGGATGGGTGATGGTGGCGGAATAGACCTTCCAGCCCTGCGAAAAGGCTTCGACGCCGATGATGACAAGCGGCGCTAAGACCAGCAAGGCACCGATAACAAGCACGAAGGCAATCAGGCTGCGGCGAACAAGAGGCGCGTCGCCAACCCGTGGCGGCTTGCGGTGTGAAGAAACGGCACTCATGTCTCAGCCCCTCACCGTGTAACGAAGCGCGCGCGCCTGCAGGTAATTGGTCACCGCCAGCATCACGAAGGCGGTGATGAGCAGCACGGAGGCGATGGCGGCCGCCGCCTGATAATCATATTCCTCCAGCCGGATGAAGATCAGCAGCGCGGTGATCTCAGTCGAAAACGGCTGGTTGCCGGCGATGAAGATGATCGCCCCGAATTCGCCGAGGCTGCGGGCGAAGGACAGCGACAGACCGGCGAGCAACGCCGGCGTCAGGAGCGGCAGGATGATCTTGCGGAAAATTTCGAGATCGGAACCACCGAGCGATTGCGCCGCTTCTTCCAGCGCCGGATCGAGGTCTTCCAGAACCGGCTGCACGGTGCGAACGATGAAGGGCAGGCTGGTAAAGGCCATCGCCACCATGATGCCAAGCGGCGTGTAGGCCACCTTGATGCCGAATTGGGAAAGCACCGAGCCGAACCAACCATTGCCCGCAAAAAGCGTCGTCAGCGCAATGCCGGCAACGGCGGTCGGAAGCGCAAAAGGCAGATCGACGATGGCGTCCACGATGCGCCAGCCGGGAAAGCGGTAACGTGTCAGCACCCAGGCAAGCGCCACCCCGAAAATGACGTTGAACAGCGTGGCGGCCAGCGCACAGAGCACGGTAACACGATAGCTGGCGACGGCGCGCGGAGAAGAGATGATCGACCAATATTCGGCAGGGCCTAGGCTTGCCGCCTTGAACACCAGCGCCGAGAGCGGCAGAAGCACGATGATGGCGACGTAAGTCAGGGTAACGCCAAGGGACAATTTCAGCCCCGGCAGAACATTCCGTTTCAAACCCCGCCCCCAATTCATCAAAAAGCGACCCGGCAGTTTCCCGCCGGGTCTTCTATCTGTTCTTTGTCGTTGTGATTAACGGCTGCCGTAAAGCGTATCAAGCGTCGCGCCGGATGCAAAATGCTCTTTCTGAATTTTGTCCCAGCCGCCGAAGACATCATCGACGTTGACGAGGCGAATGGCCGGGAACTTATCCTTGAACTCGCCAACGACCTTTTCATTTTGAACGCGGTGGCCAAATTCGGCGGCGATGCGCTGGCCTTCCTCGGTATAGAGGAAGTCGAGATAGCTCTTCGCCAGATCACGCGAGCCGCGCTTGTCGACCACCTTGTCCACCACGGCCACCGGGAATTCGGCGAGCAGGCTGACGGAGGGCACAACGCCTTCCACCTTGTCGGCGCCATATTGCTTGGCGATGCCGCGGGTCTCGGCTTCGAAGGTGATCAGCACGTCGCCGATCTCGCGTTCCACGAAAGTGGTGGTGGCGGCGCGGCCTCCGGTGTCGAAAACCGGCGTATTGTCGAAGATTTTCTTGACGAATTCCTGGACCTTCTTCTCGTCGCCGCTGAATTTCTCCTTGGCGTAAGCCGTGGCGGCGAGATAGGTGTAACGGGCGTTACCCGAGGTCTTCGGATTGGGGAAAACGATCTTCACATCATCACGGGCAAGGTCGTCCCAGTCCTTGATACCCTTGGGATTGCCGGCGCGCACGAGGAAGGATGGGAAGGAATAGAACGGCGATGCGTCGTTCGCAAAATCCTTCTTCCAGTCGGCGGAAACGAAGCCCTGCTTCACCAGAAAATCGACATCGGTCACCTGGTTAAAGGTGACGACATCGGCTTCAAGACCCTCGACAATGGCGCGCGCCTGCTTGGAGGTGCCGGCATGCGACTGATCGACGGTTACGCCCGGATGCTGCTTGATAAACGCCTCGTTCTCGGCCGCAAAAACTTCGCGGGCGACATCGTAGGATGCGTTGAGGATGGTGGTCGGAGACTGCGCCTGCGCCGCACCTGCAAAAAGAGCGGCAAACGCAGTACCGATAATGAGAAGACGTTTCATGAATACCCCCGGCAATTCGAATGGTGTTCAACATAGCGGGCGGCGGCAACGCCCGCGAGAAACAACTGTGCCTTGCAGGGGCATGGATTGGAAATTTCACCCAAAGAATAAGCACTCAAAAGGTGATGATTTCATATAGGGCAAGAAGCCGAATTTCTTTTGCGTCACCCTTCCCAAAATCTCGGAGAGAACCATGAAATTCATTACGCCCGAAACATGTATTCGCATTGAGCGTAGCCCTCGTCCTTGTGCTTGTCACAGGAATGAGGGCGGAGATTCGCCAGTCTCCAGGCAACAGGCGCGGTCTCCACTGATCTAAAGGCGATGATCGGGAAACAGATTGCCGGAATGCCCGGCAAAATAGGGCGCCAGATTCTCCTCCCGCACCTCTTCCAGCCGCGCCGGTTGCCAGCGGGGATTGCGGTCCTTGTCGATAAGGGCCGCACGCACGCCTTCGTAAAAATCGTGCTGGCGCAATATCTCCGTGCCGGCGGCAAATTCCCGCTCCAGGCATTCGATGAGGCTCGCACTTTCCCGACCGAGGCGCAGCAGCTTCAGGGTCAGTTTCAGACTGGTGGGAGAGCGCTTTTGCAGGACCTCAAGGGTCTCGCGCGAAAACGCATCTTGGCGCGCCGAAAGCGCGGCGAAAATCTCCTCAACCGTGTCGAAGCGGAATGTCGCGTCGATAATATCCCGATTTATGGATAAAACGCCTTCATCGGCCTCAACCGCCTGCGCCATGATCGCCGTCTCGATGCTGTCTATATCCGCCGCTTGCGACAGGTTCTGGACCAGACCGTCGAGACGGTCCGAAGGAACAATATAATCGGCAAAGCCGGCGTAGATGGCATCAGCGGCCGTAACCGCGTTGCCCGTCAGCCCCAGCCAGGTGCCGCATTCGCCCGGCGCTCGTGGCAGGAGCCAGGAGCCGCCAACGTCAGGGAAATAACCGATGCCTGTTTCCGGCATGGCGAGTTTTGTGCGTTCCGTGACGATGCGGTGGCTGCCATGGGCTGAAATACCGACGCCGCCGCCCATGACGATGCCGTCCATCAGGGCAATATAGGGCTTGCTGAAGCGGGCGATGCGATAGTTGAGCGGAAATTCTTCCCGCCAGAAATCAAGCATCTGCGGGTCGCCGGCCTTGCCGAGATCATGAATGATACGAACATCGCCCCCGGCGCAAAGCCCCCTGTCGCCTTCCCCGGTCAACACCACGCAGGCAACACCGGCATCCTCCTCGAAACGCTGAAGCGCCTGAAACAGGCCGCGAACCATCGGCAACGTCAGGCTGTTGATCGCCTTCGGGCGGTTGAGGCGAATGATGCCAGCCCCTCCGCGCTTCTTGACGATGACCTGCGCATCCGCTTCCGTTGTCTGTTCCAAGACCGCCTCCTCCGCTGCCCATTCATCCGGTCATCTTGGCGGCCTTGGGCCGATCACGCAACGTTGATCTTCCCTTGTAGGAACGTCTTTCGCCCAAACCGCTTTAACGGGGACAAAATGCCAGAAATCCGTTTTTGCAATGCAGCATGTTTGCTTGACGCCCGGAAAATCATGGCATGTAATGGGCTCTGGAAATGCCGGCATTGATTCCTGTCGAGCGTGTGCCGGACCAAGCGGAATGTCGCCTTCTCAAAGGCGCTGTAAACAGCAACGGGAGACGAGCATGCAGGTTTCGGAACACGAATGGATCAGCAAACGGGCATATACACTCTGGGAAAAGGAAGGCCATCCCACTGGGCGCGACGCGCACCACTGGGAACAGGCCAGACATGAATTTTCGCTGCTGAAGACATCGGAAGCGACAAAACCCGCAACGCGCAGGAAGGCCGCTCCCAAGGTCGCGGCTGCCGATGCCGCACCGGATGCAGAAACCCCGGCGAAACCCAAGAGCCGTGCCCGCAAGGCTGCTGCCACGAAATAGGGGCTCGTGCCGTTAAGCTGAAGCCACCAATGAAAAAGCCCGACGAAATTCGCCGGGCTTTGTCTGTTTAGCGCGGGTCACAACCCGGATCACCGACCCGGCAGCCATCCCGGAGGTTTTCCGACGCAGGCGCACGGCGCGGGTCATCCCACTGGCGACGCTCGGCAGGAAGCCGGCCCTCATTCTGATTTGGCTGGCGATCGCGATTGCGATCCCGGTTCTCATCTTCGAAGCGCCGGCGATCGTCATCGCGACGGGGCCTGTCCTGATTTCTGTCGCCCTGGTTCCAGTCGCCATAACGACGTTCCCAGCGTCCGTCATTCGGACCGCCACCCTGACGGGGATCGCGCCACTCGTCACGACGACCATCACGCCAGTCATCCCGGCGTCCGTCACGCCACTCGTCACGCGGACGCGGGCGATCCCATCCGGCACTCGGCGGCGGGGCGTTCCAGTAACCGCCTGATGGCGGCGGACGACGCCAGCGGTCACGCTCGCGGTAGAAGTCGCGGTCGCGATAATAGCGGTCCCAATAACGGCCGACTTCGAAGGTGATAACCGGCACGCCGAGATCGCGGTAATAACGCGGTTCGACATAGACCCGGTTCTGCCGGTAGGTCGTGGCGATGTAACGCCCGGCTACCCAGCCGCGACCACCCACAAACGCGACATCGCACCAGGGCGTGTCCGAAAGGCAGCCATGGACGGTGAGCGGCGCGCCATTCGGGATCACCACAACAGCCGGATAGGCCGTGCTCGGGCCGGAGCGCATATTCACATTCGCGGTGGCGAAACCGCGCGTCGCAGCTTCGGCAAGTGCCGGCGCGGCGAGCATGGCCACCAGCGCAATTGCGCCAAACAGTTTTTTCTTCACTTCTTTCTCCTCAAGCAAAGGCCCGCTTTGCCCTTGTCGGCATCCACCACTTCGATGGACGAGTATGCGTTCCGCATACTGCCACGATCGGAAAATACGCGTTGCTGCATGAACGCAGCATGAAACAAATGAGACGCCTCATCAGTTCCACCTGCGGCAATGAGCGCCCGACAAATTGCCGCCGGAATGGACCGCCGGTCTTGACTTCGGGGGGCAATCATCCGACTTCAATGCAACAGCAATATGGAGCAGAACCATGAGCGAAACCGCACAGACGACCGTCGACCAGAGCGAAGTGGATCGCTTCTCCGCGATGGCTGCGGAATGGTGGAGCCCGACCGGCAAGTTCCGCCCGTTGCACAAGTTCAATCCGGTGCGGCTCGAATATATCCGCAACCGGATCTGCGACAATTTCGGCCGCGACCCGAAGGCGCACCGCCCGCTGGAAGGGCTGCGCATACTGGATATTGGCTGCGGCGGCGGCCTTCTCTCCGAACCCGTTGCGCGCATGGGCGCGGATGTGGTGGGCGCCGATCCCTCGGAAAAAAATATCGGCATCGCTTCCACCCACGCCCGCGAAAGCGGGGTCAGCGTTGACTACCGCGCAGTGACCGCCGAACAGTTGCAGGAAGCTGGCGAGACCTTCGACGTCATCCTCAACATGGAGGTGGTCGAGCATGTGGCCAATGTCGATCTCTTCGTCACCACCTGCGCAAAAATGGTGCGACCCGGGGGCCTGATGTTCGCCGCCACCATCAACCGCACGCTCAAAGCCCGGGCACTGGCAATCTTCGCCGCCGAAAACGTGCTGCGCTGGCTGCCGCGCGGCACGCACCAATATGAAAAGCTGGTTCGCCCGGAAGAGCTCGAGAGGCCGCTGGTGGCAAGCGGTATGGATATCATCCACCGCACCGGCGTGTTCTACAACGTGCTGCAGGACCGCTGGAATCTTTCACCTGACATGGAGGTCAACTACATGATGCTGGCGAAAAGACCGGCGCAAGGCTAACGCGGGGCGCTATGTGAGTGATGTCGTTCTAAAGAAATTCAGTTGACGTCATCAGGCAAGACCGGCAGCGGCGCGATCTCTATACCCTCATCCAGCAGGGCCTTGGCTTCCTGCGCAGAGGCATTGCCGATGATGCCGCGCTCATCCGCTTCGCCATAATGGATCTTGCGCGCCTCTTCGGGAAATTTATCGCCGACATCCTCGGCATTGGCGCGGATATTGGCGACAGCCTCGCGGATTTTCGCCATCGCCTCTTTCCTGGCCGTATCCATGGCGAGCGTCTGGCGTTCGTCTTTCTTGCGGGCGGTGGAGACCGAGGGCGCCATCAATAGCTTGGAGACCTGCACGGAATTGCAGACCGGGCAGGACAGGAAACCGCGCTGCAACTGATTGTCGAAATCGTCGCTACCGGCAAACCAGCCTTCAAACTCATGGCCCTTTTCACAGGCCAGCGCATAACGGATCACGCCGCTTCACCTCCGGCAGGTTTCAGGGGAATGACGGTGTCCAGTCCGAACTCGCGAGCATTGCGCAGATTGGGAATCTTGCCACGCGCAGCCGCGACCAGCGACGTGTCGATCTCGGCGATGATTATCTCTTCTCCAGCGCCGCCGGCAATGGCCAGAACCTTGCCCCAGGGATCGATGATAATGGAATGGCCAAAGGTCTCGCGCCCGTCCTCATGCACGCCGGCCTGCGCGGCAGCAATGACAAAAGCGCCATTTTCAATGGCGCGGGCGCGCAGCAGGATCTCCCAATGCGCCTCCCCCGTCTGCCGGGTGAAAGCCGCCGGAACCGTCAGAACCTCTGCACCGGCCAGTGCTTCAGCGCGAAAAAGCTGCGGAAAACGGACGTCGTAACAAATCGCAAAGCCGAATTTCGCCAGCGGAAGTTCAGCGATACGCGCCACCTCGCCGGGTTGATAAGCAGCGCTTTCGCGCCAGCTTTCACCATTGTCGAGATCGACATCGAACATATGGATCTTGTCATAGCTGCAGATGCGCGAACCATCCGGCGCGAAGAGAAAACCGCGATTGGCGATCTTGCCATCCGGCCGGGCAATCGCGGTCGAGCCGACATGGACATGAATGCCGAGTTCGCGGGCGAGACGCGCGGCCGTCGCAACGATGATATCGCCATCGTCATCCTGCAATTGCGCACGCAACGCCTGCCTGTCCTTCTGGATGGCGCCCGTCATTTCCGGGGTCTGCACATAAACGGCGCCCTCGGCTGCAGCCGCCCGCACCAACCGTTCCATATCGGCGGCGTTTTTTGCCGGGTCGACGCCGGAACGCATCTGAATGGCGGCAGCCTTGAAACTCATCATATCCTCCATGCCCGCAAATCGGGCCGATCAGGCGGCCAGCAGCACGTCCAGTTTGCCGGCGCGCTCCAGCGCGTGCAGATCATCACAACCGCCCACATGCTCGCCATTGATGAAGATTTGCGGGAACGTTGTACCACCTGATTTCTCGATCATTTCCTGCCGGTATTCGGGCGTCGTCGTAGCGTTATATTCGGCGTAATCCACGCCCTTGCTGTCCAGCAGCGCCTTGGCGCGCGCGCAATAACCACAAAAATCCCGCGTATAGATCGTTACCGGTGCCATGTTTTCAAAGCCCTCGCAAACGTGCGGTAAAACGCACGATAAAGTCATGTCATTCAGGTTTCATATAGGGCCGGAAATGGCCATTGCAAAGGTCAAAACCGTCACATCCACGGCACCGGCCTTGCGCAGGGCACGGCTTGCCGCACCCACCGTCGCACCTGTCGTATAGACATCATCCACCAGCACCACGCGCTTGCCATGGACATCGGTTTCCCGGCCGGGCGCGAGCGCGAAAGCGCCGCGCACATTGTCCTGTCGGGCAAGTGCCGAAAGCCCCACCTGCCGCTCGGTCGGCTTCACGCGCAACAGCGTGCCGGCAAGCACGGGCTTGCCGGCGGCCTTGGCTAGATGCCGTGCCAGCTCGGCGGATTGATTGAAACGGCGGCGCAGGAAACGGTGACGATGCAACGGAACGGGCACGATGCAATCACAGTCACCCACCGTTCCGTCACTTGCCCTCAGCATCCACAGCGCCATCAGTCGGGCGAGATCGGTCCGGTCCTGATATTTCAGCCGGTGCACGAGCTTGCGGGCGGTTCCCTCATGGCTTGCGACGGCACGCAGCCGGTCAAAGGGCGGCGGTTCGGCAATGGCCCGCGCGCTCACAAAACCGTCTCCGTGATCCCGCGCGAAGGGAATGCCCAGAACCTCGCAAAAGGGGCGATCGATAAAGCCCACATCCCGCCAGCAATCCGCGCATAAGGCGCCCTCGCCGCTGGTCATACGGGTGCAGCCCGCGCAGGTTGGCGGGTAGACCATACGGAAGAGCGCGCGCCACATGTCTCCCGCTGCCGCCGGCACGGTCGCGGACTTCGATAGCAACGCCGAAAACAGACTTTCACCAGCACCCATGAGGTTGACTTTACCGCTGAACGGGTGCCTTTGCGAGAGCGATAGTTCCGTCCCGTCACCGGGAGAACGATGCCCGCAGCGGCATGACAGTAACGATACGGCCCGCCGATCCCGAAGGCGTTTGAGGCCGAGCAGGCAAGACGATGGATATTCTCTTTGACCAGGCCCTGATCGAACAAAACCGTCACCGGGCGTGGGCCAGACGCGATGACAAGGCCCTGTTTCTTCTCGATATGGCGGCCGAAGAGCTGGCCGACAGGCTCGCCATCGTCGAGCGCCAGTTCGAGACCGCGATCGAACTTCATGGCGGAACCGGCGTCACCGCCCGACGCCTGGCGGAGACCGGCAAGGTCGATACCATTCGCCGTATCGAAACCGAGAGTTCTTTTGCGACGGATGCAAATATTCCCGAGGCCGCTTCCATGGAGCATCTGCCGCTTGAGGAGGCCTCCGCCAATCTCATCGTCTCACCACTTGCCCTGCATCTGACCAACGACACCCCCGGTGCGCTGATCCAGATCCGGCGGGCATTAAAACCGGACGGCCTGTTTCTCGGCGCCATTCCCGGCAGCGGCACCCTGCAGGAACTGCGCGATGTGCTGCTGACCGCAGAGGCCGAACTGACCGGGGGCGCAAGTCCGCGTGTCATTCCCTTCGCCGATGTGCGCGATGTCGGCGCGCTTTTGCAGCGCGCCGGGTTTGCGCTTCCCGTTACCGATGCGGAAAGCTACACGGTTCGTTACGATTCTATTTTTCCGCTGATGCGGGACCTGCGCGCCATGGGCATGGCCAACCCGCTGGCAAGCCGCAGCAGAAAACCGCTCAACCGCGCCTTTTTCCTGCGCGCAGCGGAGCTTTACGCCGAGCGCTATTCAGATCCTGACGGGCGGATAAGGGCGACATTTTCCATTATTTACGTATCAGGGTGGGCCCCGCACGAAAGCCAGCAGAAACCGCTAAAGCCCGGCTCCGCCAAGGTGCGGCTTGCCGATGCCTTGAAGACAACAGAGGTGAAGCTGTCCTGAGCGATCAGCCCTACAGGTTCGACTGGGCAAAAGTATCTACGATGAACTGAAACACGGCATTGATATTGCTGCTGATGTTGCCTGCGCCAGCGATGAGGGCGGCGGAGAGCAGCCCCACGATCAAGCCGTATTCAACGGCTGTCGCACCGTCTTCGTTTTTGCAAAAATTGATAAAAAAATGCAGCACAGGATATTCCCCATCCACCGGTGCGTTCCGACAACCGGCATCTGCCCTGTTGAAATCAACACTATCCTAGGTCGGCGATGTGAGAAATCCGTTACCGTTGATGGTAAACGATCAGCAACCGCTCTCGTTGCTGTAACCCGTGACCACGCAGGGCATCTCCGGCATCGGCTGGGTGATGCTGCGACGAATGGAATAGGTCTTGCCGACATCGGTCTTCTTGATGGAGCCCGTGCTGATCATGTCGTAATTTTCGGGAAACTGCGCCACGCGCGTGGAAGATTTTCCGGCAAGCATGGGGGTGATGATCAGGGAAAGGGCGATAACCGCCGTGCCAAAAAGCAGCGCCACATTGAGCACGCCGGTGCGACGGGATTTGTTGGAATACAAATGACGACCTTCCACCGTCTTCCAGAAATCCTCGTTCATGACCAACCTCGTCTCGCGCAGTTTACCGCTTCTTTAGCTTAACAATCTGCCAGAGGGTGCTGAACGATCTCTTAACACAGCCCCGTTTTGGTACGGCAAAGCGCTGGCAACAGGGCATTTTCACGAAGCTGTGACGGGATGACCTTACAAGGGCGGATAGATCCTCGGGACAGGCCCGAGGATGACGTCATATTGAGGCGAGACAGCCTCGCACTCGACAACTACGTTACTCGACAGGCTGATCTTTACCCGATCGCGCGCAAACGCCACGCCGCCAGCTTACAGCAGATCCTGCAGGAAAGGGATGAGCGGCTCATCGGCCGGCGGCATGGGGTAATCGCGCAGAGCCTGCGGCTTTACCCATTTCAGCGCCTGCCCTTCCCGGCCATGCGCAATGCCCTCATAACGGCGGCACACGTAAAGCGGCATCAGGAGGTGAAAGGTCTCATAGGTGTGGCTGGCGAAAGTCAGCGGTGCAAGGCAGGCGACCTTGGTCTTGATGCCCAGTTCTTCGTCCAGCTCGCGAACAAGGGTTTCCTCGGGCGTCTCACCGTGCTCCACCTTGCCGCCCGGAAACTCCCACAGGCCAGCAAGCGACTTGCCTTCAGGACGCTGCGCCAGAAGGATGCGCCCATCCCGATCGAGGAGCGCACAGGCGGCGACCAGCAGAATCTTCTTGCCCGCTTCGCTCATTTTTCGTCAACCTTGCGCCAGTAGCGATAGAGGTAGGCATCGGTGAAACCGAATTTTTCATAAAGCGCGATTGCGGGCACATTTGTCGAGACGACCTGCAACCAGGCGCTTTTGGCACCGCTGATCCGTGCCCAACGCAGCGCCGACGCCAGAATCTGCGTACCGAGGCCCTTCTGGCGCTGCGACTTGTCAACGTCGAGCGACAGGATGCCGGCAAGATCGTTATCCTGCACGCAGATCACAGTCGCAAGCGGGCTGCCTTCAACTTCCTCGTTGATGAACAGGCCGAGCGTCGGCTTGATCGAACTAACGATTTCTGCGATCGCTGATCGCTGGGCCGGGTCGCTATCGCTGACCTTGATGCTCGCCTCGACAAAACGGCCGATATCGTGGCTCGGCAGGCTGACCAGCGTTTCCGGCAGTTCCATGCCGGTAAGATCAGCCGTCATGACCCTGACCTCTTCGACCATGGACCAGCCGTCCTTGACCAGAAAGTCCTTGAGTTGCGGCGGCATCAGCGTCGTTTCACGCACCACCAGCGGACGGCCGAAATCCTCGAAGCGCTTGCGTGCCTTTTCCAGCCGCACGGCGCTGTTTCCGTAGTCGGAAGGGTCGAGCGGCACCACGCAGTTGATCCGCTTGGAGGGATGCGAGCCTGTGAGGCGGATTTGCCAGCTGCCGTCATAAATCACCGACGAGGCAGGCCATGCCCGGAAGCTGACGGCTTCCAGACGGCGAACCAGCGGCAGATTGACGGCCTTGTTGTCCTGCATTCTCTTCGGCTCCAACGGTCAGCTCCGGTAGTCGCCGTTGATCGCAACATATTCCTTGGTGAGATCACAGGTCCAGACGGTGGCCTTGCCCTGACCGAGACCAATATCCACCTTCACCGGAATGTCTTCGAGACGCATCACCGCGGTCGTCTCCGCTTCCGAATAATCCGGATCGCGCTCACCATTCACGGCCACGCGCACGCCGCCGAACCAGATCGCGAGACGGTCGCGGTCTGCCATTTCGCCGGATTTGCCGACGGCCATGACGACACGGCCCCAATTGGCGTCTTCGCCGGCAACCGCGGTCTTCACCAGCGGCGAATTGGCGATGGAAAGGGCGATCTTCTTGGCGGCGGCATCGTTTTCCGCGCCAGTGACAGTGACTTCCACCATCTTGCGCGCGCCTTCGCCGTCGCGAACAACCTGCAGGGCCAGATCCTTGAGGAGATCGTTGAGAGCGACGCGGAAGCCGGCAAGGCGCTCGTCGTCGGCGCTCGTCACCTTCACCTGGCCGTCTTCAGCTGCCGCACCCGTGGCAAACAGCATCAGCGTGTCGGAGGTGGAGGTGTCGCTGTCGACCGTCACGGAATTGAAGGTCGGGCCGACACCGGCCGAAAGCAGCGCCTGCAGGGCTGCCGGCTCAATGTCCGCATCCGTCACCACGAAGGAGAGCATCGTCGCCATGTCGGGCGCGATCATGCCGGCACCCTTGGCGATACCGTTGATGGTAACGATGACGCCGCCGATTTCGGCAGTGCGGGTCGAAACCTTGGGATAGGTATCGGTCGTCATGATCGCCTTGGCGGCTTCCTGCCAGAAATCGGCTTCGGCCATACCGTTCATATCGCCCAGAACACCGGCGAATTTGGTGGCGTCCAGCGGCTCGCCGATCACGCCGGTCGACGCCAGAAATACCTCGTTTTCGGAGCAACCGACGGCAGCGGCGGCGGATTTCGCCGTCAGCTCGGTGGCCGCCTTGCCCTTGACGCCCGTAAAGGCATTGGCGTTACCGGAATTGACCACCACGGCACGCGCCACGCCGCCGCCGAGATTGGTGCGGCAGAAATCAACCGGGGCAGACGGGCATTTTGACTTGGTGAAGACGCCGGCGACACTTGCAGGCGTGTCGAACACCATCAGCAGAACATCCGTGCGGTTCTTGTATTTGATGCCGGCGGCGGCCGTCGCCATGCGAACACCGCGCAGCGCGGGCATGTCGGGATAGGATTTCGGAGCGAGCGGGGAAACGGCAACGGACATGGGAAGCGCCTGAAATTCTGGAAAGGAGGATCTGGGAATGCCTGAGATGAAACGGGGCGGCCCATAGCCGCCCCGTAACCTGAATTTTTTACTGCTGCGGCTGAGCCTGCTGTTCCTTCGAGGCTTCGTCGTAGCCCTTCTTCAGCGTCTCATCCATGATTTCGATCTTCTGGTCAGCCTTTGCCTTCTCGATGAGGGCAACGTACTTGTCACGCATGACAAGCTGACGAACCTGCGGCTCGACCTGCTCGAAAGCCGGCGGCGGGGCGATGCGCTTGTCTTCCAGCTTGATGACGTGGAAGCCGAACTGCGTCTTCACCGGGGTCTTGGTGTAGGCGCCCTTTTCGAGGCCAAAAGCAGCTTCTTCGAATTCCGGAACCATGCGGCCCTTGCCGAACCAGCCGAGATCGCCGCCGTCATCCTTGTTGGAATCGGTCGACTTTTCCTTGGCGAGCGCGGCGAAATCCTTGCCCGAATCAAGCTGCTTGATGATGTCTTTCGCTTCGTCCTCGCTGGCGACGAGAATGTGCGCGGCCTTGATTTCTTCTTCCTGCGGCAGGGCTGCGACTTCCTTGTCGTAGCGCGCCTTCACCTCGTCATTGGTGACGGCCTCGACCACATGCTTGCGGAAATAGGCGTTATGCAGCTCACGGTCCTGGATGAATTCCATGCGCTTCTTGAAATCTTCAGTCTTTTCCAGACCTTCGGCGCTGGCGTTCTTTACCAGAAGCTTGACGTCGATCGCGCCGGAAAGAGCTGCGACCTTCTTCTGCTCGTCGGGAAGCTGCGCGAGCTGCGGATCGAGGTTGCTCATGGCGAGGTCGAGTTCGGACTGGTGGATTTCCAGATCGCCAACCTTGGCGACAACCTTGTCTTCCTGTGCGAAAGCCGGAAGCTGGAGGCCGAGCGTGGCCACAATCACCGCAGCCGCAATTTTATTATAGCGCAACATTTTGAACCTTTCGGGGACAATGCCGGCTCCAGACATGGTTTCCGGCTCTGAAAAAACTTCCAAACACCGGATTGTGGCCATTCTGTAACGGGCAGAACCGTTGACATCATTTGCCCCCCCTCTTATCTGTCACGCAACCTCGCGTCCAGATACGTTGAAGGGCGAAGTCCGTCATTTGTGCTGAAAACAGCGTGACGGAGAAAAGCGCCCGGCAAAACGGAATTTCAGAAAGGGCCAGTAAGATGGTCAGTCTCGGCGGTATAGCCCGCAAGTTGTTCGGTTCGGCAAATGATCGCCGCGTCCGCTCCTATAAAAGCAAGATCGCAGCCATCAATGCGCTGGAAGAGGCCACCAAGGCGCTCTCCGACGAAGCGCTGGCGGCCAAGACCGCCGAGTTCCGCCAGCAGCTGGCAGACGGCAAGTCGCTGGACGACCTGCTGATCCCGGCTTTTGCCGTGGCCCGCGAAGCATCGCGCCGTGTTCTCCACATGCGTCCCTTCGACGTGCAGCTGACGGGCGGTATGATCCTGCACGGCGGCGCCATCGCCGAAATGAAGACGGGTGAAGGCAAGACGCTGGTGGCAACGCTTGCGGTCTACCTCAACGCGCTCGCCGGCAAGGGTGTGCATGTCGTTACCGTCAACGACTATCTTGCCCAGCGCGACGCCGCCACCATGAGCAGGCTTTACCGCTTCCTCGGCCTCACCACCGGCGTCATTGTTCACGGGCTGGACGACGACCAGCGCCGCGAGGCCTATGCCTGCGACATCACCTACGCGACGAACAACGAACTCGGCTTCGATTATCTGCGCGACAACATGAAATATGACCGCGCGCAGATGGTGCAGCGCGGCCACAACTACGCGATCGTCGACGAAGTCGACTCGATCCTGGTCGACGAGGCGCGCACGCCGCTCATCATTTCCGGCCCGCTGGACGACCGTTCCGATCTCTACAACACCATCGACGCCTTCATTCCGCTGCTGGCACCAGAAGATTACGAAATCGATGAGAAACAGCGCTCGGCCAACTTCTCCGAAGAAGGCACCGAAAAGCTCGAAAACCTGCTGCGGCAGGCGGGTCTCCTGAAGGGCGAATCGCTTTACGACGTCGAAAACGTCGCCATCGTCCATCACATCAACAATGCGCTGAAGGCCCACAAGCTCTTCACCCGCGACAAGGACTACATCGTCCGCAACGACGAGATCGTCATCATCGACGAGTTTACCGGCCGCATGATGCCGGGCCGCCGTTATTCCGAAGGTCAGCATCAGGCTCTCGAAGCCAAGGAAAAGGTGCAGATCCAGCCGGAAAACCAGACGCTTTCCTCCGTCACCTTCCAGAACTACTTCCGCATGTATGAAAAGCTGGCCGGCATGACCGGTACGGCCTCGACGGAAGCGGAAGAATTCGGCAACATCTACGGCCTCGACGTCATCGAGGTGCCGACCAACCTGCCGATCCAGCGTATCGACGAGGATGACGAGGTTTACCGCACCGGCGAGGAGAAGTTCCAGGCGATCATCACCGAGATCAAGGCGGCGCATGAACGCGGCCAGCCGGTTCTGGTGGGCACGACCTCCATCGAAAAGTCCGAGCTTCTTGCGCATATGCTGCGCCAGTCCGGTTTCTCCGACTTCCAGGTTCTGAACGCCCGTTACCACGAGCAGGAAGCCTATATCGTTTCGCAGGCCGGTGTTCCCGGCGCCGTCACCATCGCCACCAACATGGCCGGCCGCGGTACCGACATCCAGCTCGGCGGCAACGTCGAGATGCGTCTGGAGCGCGAGCTGGAAGGCATGGAGCCGGGTCCGGAGCTTGACGCCAAGGAAGAGGCCATCCGCGCCGAGATCAAGGTGCTGAAGGAAAAGGCGCTCGCCGCCGGCGGTCTTTACGTCATCGCCACCGAACGCCATGAAAGCCGCCGTATCGACAACCAGCTGCGTGGTCGTTCCGGCCGTCAGGGCGACCCCGGCCGTTCGAAATTCTACCTGTCGCTCCAGGACGACCTGATGCGCATCTTCGGTTCCGAGCGCATGGACAGCATGTTGCAGAAGCTCGGCCTGAAGGAAGGCGAAGCAATCGTCCATCCGTGGATCAACAAGGCGCTGGAACGCGCCCAGAAGAAGGTCGAAGCCCGCAACTTCGAGACCCGCAAGAACCTTCTGAAATATGACGATGTGCTGAACGACCAGCGCAAGGTGATCTTCGACCAGCGTCTCGAGCTGATGGAAGCCGACAATATCGGCGAAACCGCAGCCGACATGCGCCACGAAGTCATCGAAATGCTCGTCACCAAGCATGTTCCGGAAAATGCCTATGCCGAACAGTGGGATATTGCGGGCCTCAAGGCCGGCATCGCCCAGTTCCTGAACCTCGACCTGCCGGTAGAGGACTGGGCCAAGGAAGAGGGCATCGCCGAGGACGATATTCTTGAGCGCGTCACCGAGGCCGCCGACAAATACGCCGCCGAGCGCGCGGAACGTTTCGGCCCCGAGATCATGACCTATGTCGAACGTTCGGTCATTCTCCAGACGATCGACCATCTGTGGCGCGAACATATCGTCAATCTCGATCACCTCCGCTCCGTCGTCGGTTTCCGCGGTTATGCCCAGCGCGATCCGCTGCAGGAATACAAGGCGGAAGCCTTTGAACTGTTTCAGGCGCTGCTCGCCAATCTGCGCGAGGCCGTTACCGCCCAGCTGATGCGTGTGGAACTGGTGCAGCAGGAACCGCAGCAGCCGGAACTGCCGGAAATGACCGCGCATCATCTCGACCCCAATACGGGCGAAGATGAAATGGCGCAGGGCATGCAGCCCACGCCCGTCAATTTCGTGCCGGCCGAGGAACGCGATCCGAACAACCCCACCACCTGGGGCCGTATCGGCCGCAACGAAATGTGCCCCTGCGGCTCCGGCAAGAAATACAAGCACTGCCACGGCGTTTACGAACAGGCGTAAGGCGCTTGTTATCAGTCTGAAATCAATCGCCCGTAACCCGCGTTACGGGCGATTTTGTTTGGGCCGGGTCATTGCGGGTGAGCCGACTGTTGACTGGTCTCGGCGCTTTCCATAAGGGAGCCTGATCATTTTCTGGAAACTGCTTCCATGGCCCCTCGCGATCTCGCCGCCTATATTTTTCTCGCGCTCGCGTGGGGAGTCTCTTTTCTGCTGCTTTTACAAGTCGTAGCTGCCTTCGGCTGGATCGGCGCCGTCACGCTTCGTTCGCTCATGACCGCTGCCGCCCTCTTTCTCATTGCGCGGACGGTCCGTCGAAAGCTGACATTCTCGGCCGGCTGGCGCGCCTTTACCGTCGTCGGTGCGACAACGGTCGCGGGGCAACTGATCGGCCTGTCCTACGCCACACCGCAGATCGGCACCGCCATGGCTGCCATATTGGTGGCGACCATTCCGCTTTTTTCCATGCTCATCTCTCAGCTATGGGGTATTGAGCGTCTGACGCGCCAGGGCATTGCCGGTCTCGTTATCGGTTTTGCCGGCATCGTCCTGCTTGTCGGTTTCCCCGCCGTTCCCGTTACAACCACCTTCATCATCGGCTGCGCCGCTGCTGTCGCCGCCTGCATCTGCGCGGCCTATGGCAGCAATTTTGCCAGCCGCCACCTGAAGGGCGTGGGTTCCTGGGAAATCACCATAGGCTCATTCCTGACAGGCGGCCTGATGACCCTGCCGCTTCTCTTGATGGTCCCATTGCCGAGAACACCTGATCTCATCGATTACGGTTATCTTTTGATACAGGCGGTGGTCATGAGCGGCCTTACCTACATCACCTATTTCAAGCTGGTCTCCTCGATCGGTGCGACCAAGGCGATCAGCGTTGAATTCGCCGTCACCGTCGTGGCGGTTCTCGTCGGTGCTTTGGTGCTGGATGAACCGCTTTCGCTTCCCCAGCTTTTCGGCGCCGGCATCATCATTTTGGGCTGTGCGCTGGTCCTTGACCTTATGCCCAAGAAAAAGGCTCCACCCACCCCTTCCGGTGCGTGAAGAGTTTATTAGCGTTTTCCACCAATAGTCGTGCTGGTCATTGCTGATCGCGTTTGCGGCACGGGGGAAAAATGCAACCGGGCAAGTCAGACTACGAGCATTATTGGGACCCGCTCAGGGCTCTCCTCATGCTGCTTGGCATTCCCTATCACGCCTCCCTCATCTACAGCCATGCGTTACCATGGGACATCAAGGATTTTGACACCAGCCCGCTTCTGAGCGCGCTTGGCGCCGTGCTCTCCACCTTCCGCATGCCGGCTTTTTTTGTGGTGGCCGGATATTTCTCCACCATGGTCATCGGCAAGAAGGGCAAGATGCGCTGGCTCAGGCAGCGTTTCCTGCGCCTCGGCGTGCCCTTTATTGTGGCGGTCCTTCTGCTCGGGCCATTGCAGCTTTTCCTGCTGCAACTGGCCGGCGTCGCCAAGGGCGAGATCCCGGCCGACCGGCTACTGGAGAGCCTGCCCGGCCTGCTGCGTCCGAGCGAACAGTGGATCATGCATCTGTGGTTCCTGCCGGCCCTTATCGTTTATTCCATTCTACTTGCCAGCCTGCTGTTTCTTACGGAACATCAGCCATTGGCACATGCGAAAGACTGGTTCGACAGCCTGCGGCAGCGACATGCCACACTGTTTTTCGCAGCACTCTGCACTGCGCCTATCCTGTGGGAATTGATGATCTACGGATCCGGCCTGCTTGCGGCAAAGAACGGAAGCAGACTCTTTCTTCTCTATGAGCGCGCTTCCGACCCCTATGCGCGCTACCTGCCATTTTTCCTTGTCGGGGCCCTGCTGCACCGTGATCGCGCCCTCTTTCACCGCTTTCGCCAGACGGGACTTCTCACCGGCATCGTCGCGGCGGGCGCCATCGCAACCTCGGTGAGCCTGCGGCTGCAAAATCCCCTTTCGAATTCGGCCCTGCTGGTGCTGGTTTCGGCAATTGCGGCGGTGGCCACGAGCCGTCTGTTGATCGACCTTGCCTGCCGTTATTTCGATCGGCCAAACCGCTTTGCCAGACGCATGACGGATGCATCCTTCACCATCTACCTGTTTCACCATCCATTGATTTACGCCTTCGGAACGCTCTTCATGCTGATTGCGCTGCCGCCAATCGTGGAATTCGCCATCATCGTCGTGGCCACCACGGTGGTGGCCTATATGCTGCATCAGGCGATACGCCTCAGCCCACTCGCCCTTTTCCTGTTCAATGGCATCCGCGGGCCGAAGACGGTGGAGGATATTGGCACACAGGCCGGCGCCTCCCAAACCCTTCGTTAAGGATGAAGCGCGTATAATCGGCTTGCCTATTCAACTGGAAATGATGGCGTGTGGATCATGGCTATCCTCAACACGGCGGAAAAAGCCTTACCCGCAGGCCTGCGCGCGAAGCTTTCGCCGCTGGTAGCGAAAGTCGCCGTCCTTCTTTCCGGCGGAGATGAGGTTTCCCGCGCGCAGCGCATGGCGCTGGTTGCGTTTGCGGTGCGCATCGTCAGCGCCGGCATCGCCTTCATTTCCCAGATCATCCTTGCCCGCCTGATGGGGGAGTTCGAATATGGCCTGTTCGCCTTTGTCTGGGTCCTGGTGATCCTGTTCGGCAACCTCTCCTGTCTCGGCTTTCACACCACCGTCATCAGGTTTTTACCCGGCTACCGTCTGGAGGATGCCCATGACAAGATCATGGGACTGACCTCGACGGCGCGCGTCTTCGCCATGTTTTCGGCCAGCGCTCTTGCGATTTTCGGTTTCGTTTTCCTGTATTTCTTCGGCGAGCGCATCGCCTCCTATTATCTCATTCCCGTTTCGCTGGCGCTTTTCACCCTGCCGATGGTGGCGCTGGGCGATGTGCTGAACGGCACCGCGCGCGCCAATGGCTGGGCGGTTTCCGCTCTCAGCCCCACCTATATTATCCGCCCGGTGCTGATCCTGCTGTTCATGCTGGTGGCAATCGGTTTCGGAGCGGAAAAAACCGCGACGACGGCCATGCTCACGGCCCTTCTTGCCACCTATGTCACCACGCTTTTCCATTTCGTCTTCATGGACCGCCGGCTCAACCGGCATTTCCGCAGCACAGCCCGCAGGGTTCATTTCCGCCACTGGATAAGGTTCGCCTTTCCGATGTTCCTGATCGACGGCATCGGGTTTTTGATGACCAATTCCGATGTGGTGATTGTCGGGCTTTATCTGCCGCCGGATCAGGTGGGCATTTATTTCGCCGCGGCAAAGACCATCGTGCTGATGCAATTCGTGTTTTTCTCCGTGCAGGCAGCCGCCGCCCCGCGTCTGGCCGCCCTCATGTCTGCCAATGACAGGCAGGGGCTCGCCGGTTTCGCCAGCCAGGCCGCGCGCTGGGCCTTCTGGCCGTCGCTTGCCGTCGGCAGCGTGGTGCTTCTGGCCGGCCCGTTCCTGCTATCACTGTTCGGTCCCGGCTTCGTTCAGGGTTACGAGCTGATGTTTTTCCTTTTCGCCGGTTTCCTCGCCAAAGCGCTGATCGGTCCGGGAGAAACATTGCTGAATATGGCCGGCAAACAAAAATTGTGCGTCGTGCTTTATATTATTATCTTTGGTTGCAACATTGCACTCAACATGGCGCTCATTCCGGTCTATGGTCTGGCAGGGGCCGCGGCAGCGGTGGCGATAGCCATGTGCATAGAAGCTGTGCTATTGCATATTGCCATTCGCCGCACACTCGGGATCGTCCTTTTTGCCTTCAACGATCCCCGGGCGGGCCAAAACACTGGGAAGGCGGTGTAACGATAAGCATGTCCAGCGATCCAAAGAATCCTGATTTTCAGGACCCGCGCATCGCCGCACTGATGGCGTCTGCGGAGCGTGACCGTCCCGTAGCCGACAGCAGCCGACGCGTGGGGCGCGATGGCCGGGAATTCTGCATCTATCCGGGTCAGCTCGGTTACGACATGCAGGAAGAACTCGACTTTCTGTCCAACCGCGTGATGGAGGCGAATGTCTTCTTCACCGGACGGCTTCTCGCACCCGCCATGCCGCGAATCGAGGACAAATCCGTGCGCTTTGCGCTTATTCGCGACGAGAACGGCGCCAGAAGCCGCATGCGCTTCCTGATGCCTTTCACCGTGGAAAAGCCCGGCTTTTCCATCGGCCCTTCCATCATTCGCGTCTGGGCCAATCCGTTCGGGCCGCTTGGCACGCCGCTGGTTGATACCGAAGGGGCCGCCGAAACCCTCGACAATCTTTTCGATGCCCTTTCCGACCGCAACATGCGGCTGCCCAACGTTCTGGTGCTGCCGGATGTTCGGCTGGAAGGGCCTTTTGCCCGCATGTTCAAAGCCATCGCGCTCAGCCGCAACCTGCCGGTGACGACGACGGGCAATTATCACCGGCCGATGCTGGAAAGCCTGCTTGATGGCAGGGCATATCTGCAAAACGCCCTTGCGCCGCACCATCTGCGTGAAATGAACAGGCAGTGGCGCCAGCTCGAAAAACTCGGTTCCCTCGCCTACACCGTTACCCGGCAGCCGAAGGACGTGCGCTATCGCATGGAGGAATTTCTGGCGCTGGAGGCGAGTGGCTGGAAAGGCCGCAAGCGCACCGCGCTGGTCAACGACCGTTATCGCGCCGCCTTTGCCCGCGAGGCGATCACCAATCTGGCAGAAGCCGATGCGGTGCGTATCCACACCATCGATCTCAATGGCAACGCCATCGCCTCCATGGTCGTCTTCATCACGGCCGGTGAGGCCTATACGTGGAAAACCGCTTTCGACGAGAGCTATGCGCAATTTTCTCCCGGCAAGCTGCTGGTGCAGAAACTGACCGACTGGCATCTGGATGACGCCAATATCCTGCGCAGCGACAGCTGCGCCGTGCCCGATCATCCGATCATGAGCCGCTTCTGGCAGGAGCGCCAGGAAATGGGCACGCTGGTGGTGGGGCTTGCCCAGAACAGCGACCGCGACGTGCGGCAGGTTTCCACGCAGGTGGACATGTACCGCAACACCCGCAACCTCGCCCGCAGCCTGCGGCAGAAGATCCTGTCCTTCGGACGCAAGGGCAATTGATCCGAAGGACGCCGGCGGCGCCCTTCGGAGTTTATGATGCGGGTAAAGCCCGCTTCAGCGCGAAGCCGTCCGGATCATCTTGCACAATTGCGTCAGAGCCGCATCGTATCCGCCGCCCAGAATATCGACACAACGGCGGGCGAGCTTGATCTGCTCGGTCCGCGACATGTCGTTATAGGCCTGAATGACCTGACGCATGGCGCCAGGCGTCATTGGCCCCGATGTGCCGGGATTGTTAGGGCTTCCCGGGTTCCCAGGATTTCCCGGATTACCCGGCGAACTTGAGCCGCCAATGCCCAGCCCGACATCAACGCCCACCCCGCTCGAGCCGCCGACATTGGCTCCGACATTGGCATTGACACCGTTCGACCCGCCAACGGAGGCGTTCACGCCCGCATTGACGCCGCTGGAACCGCCGACGGATGCATTCACATCCGCATTGACCCCATTGCTGCCGCCGACCGAAGCGTTGACATCCGCGCCCAATCCGCCGCCGCTCCTGCCGCCGACATCCGCACTGGCGTTAACACCACCGCTGCCGCCTACGGAGGCATCGACCCCGAGCCCGCCATTGCCATTGCCACCCACACTGGCATTAACCCCATTTTCACCGCCGATCCCGATATCCAGCGCATGGGCATGGACCGGCAGGATCAGGCAGGCGGACAGTAATAAATTGCGAGAAAAAGCCCTCATAATTTCCTCCCTATGAGTTTGGCCATTCCCGCCCCGCGTGGAAACTCCACCCGGACATCATAATTCAATTAGTAATTGCGTATATTCTAATTTATTAGAGGTGCCTAATATTACCTTAATGCCGCAACTGCAGGTGTCGCGATCCGGCACAGCCACCGACCGTAACATTTTGATCGGCCGCCCCGGCAAGGACGGAAAACCGCCCGCGCAAACACGCGCAATTCAAAAGGATAAGTCAGCTTTGGGGTTGCACGCATGGCCCTCACCATGATAGACGCCGTGGCATTACCACCGTTGCCCCAATGGCGGAATTGGTAGACGCGCCGCACTCAAAATGCGGTTCCGAAAGGAGTGCTGGTTCGATCCCGGCTTGGGGTACCATTTCCAAAACCGCATTGATTTCCTTCACTTTGTCCAGCGCCTCCAAGTGAACCCTTTAACGGTCTCACGCCGGCCGGCAAGCTCACGAAACTTTGCTTGCGCACCCCCCGAATATTGCCAGGCTTTCATTTGCCAGATGCGACGGACTGGATTAGACGAATCCCGTTACACCCCGTGAGGACCGACGACTTAATTTCGCCATCACGCCCGCCTTTTTGAAAGCCCGTCCGGGATATCTGCTTCTTCGCGAAGTTTGAGGAAAACAACATGGCCAATGCGACCACCGCCGACAATAGCCGCACGCTCGCCGCTCTCGGCGTCACGGCGGGAATGATCTTCACCGTCGGCTCCGCCCTCGGTTTCCAGCATATTGGCGGTTATACGCCCTGCGCGCTGTGCCTGCTGCAGCGCGATCCCTATTATTACGCCATTCCGCTGGGCGTATTGGCCGTTGCGACCAGCGTCTTCAAATTGCCGGTTCAGATCACCCGGGTGCTTCTTGCCCTTATCGGCGTGGCGATGCTGATCGGCGCCGGGCTCGGCGTCTATCACGCCGGCGTGGAATGGGGTTTCTGGGCAGGGCCGATTACCTGCGCCACCGGGGCGCCGTCCATCACGACGAATGCCGGCGATCTCCTGGGTAATCTGAACGCCATCAAGGCACCCTCCTGCAACGACGCGGCCTTGCGGGTGCTCGGCCTTTCCTTCGCGGGCTGGAATGTCATCGCAAGCGTTGCACTTGCGGCAGTCGCCTTTTTTGGCGCGAGCCGGAAAAGCCGGTAAGCGGAAAAGCCGCATTGCAGTCCTGAAAAGATCAGGGCTGCAGTTCGGTATCCCAGTAAAGATAGTCCATCCAGCTTTCGTGTAGATAATTGGGCGGGAACAGCCGCCCGTTATTGTGCAAATCCTGAACCGTGGGCTGGAAGGGCCTCTGCGCCGGGAACATGCCCGCCTGCTTGGGAAGCTTGCTGCCTTTTTTAAGGTTGCAGGGAGAGCACGCCGCAACGACATTGTGCCAGGTGGTTTCACCGCCATGCGCGCGGGGAATCACATGGTCGAAGGTCAATTCGTCCCGCGTGCCGCAATACTGGCATTCGAACTTGTCCCGAAGGAAAACGTTGAAGCGTGTGAAGGCGGGGTTGCGGGTGGGCTGCACGTAAGTCTTGAGGCTGACGACGCTCGGCAGCCGCATGGAAAAGCTGGGGGATGACACCGCGTGATCATATTCTGCAATGATGTTCACACGGTCTAGAAAGACAGCCTTGATCGCGTCCTGCCAGGACCATAACGACAAGGGATAATAACTCAGTGGCCTGTAGTCTGCGTTCAGAACGAGCGCCGGCAGGGCCTGTGGTGAAACTGCAATCGTCAAGGGCTTCTCCTGAGCGATTCGGCATCTGCACTTGTATATTAGGTCCGTTGTTACAGGATTGTGAAGCCTATAAATGCAGCGGCAAAGAGCTTAATTTTTGAGCCCCAGAATGGCGTTTTTCGCATTCCTGACGATCGAGCGGCACGGTGACGCCTCCTGGCGACGTGGCACCGCTGGCTGATGCGGCAGGGAGGCGATTCGGCCTTTGCCAGACACAAATCCTTCTCACACCGGATGCAATATCGGTGATATGATTACCCCCGACGGACGCTGAAAAAGCAATGCACGCCGGGCATGGCAAATGTGCGGCGGCGTCATCCATTATTTCGTCCATGGAGGAACGGCCATGACGGTGGGCAGGCAGCAAGCAGCAGCATTGCGCAGGAGGCTTGCGGCCGGTGTTCTGGCCGCCACGATCGGCTTCTCCGCTGGTGCCCATGCGCAGCAATATCAGAATTTCGAAGTGACGCCGGATGGCCGCGGCGGGGCGCAGGGAACGATCGGCGGACGCAATTTCGAAGTTTACCGGAATTACGACCGGCCGCCGGCAAGCAGAGCCTCACCCGATACACAGCGAGAACTCCGACGAGCCGTCCCGCAACAGACCTGTATTGTCGACACGGAAGGTCGAGCCCGCTGCAAGTGAGCGCGAACCCAATTTTTCAACGCGCTGTAACAAAATTAGATTTCATTACAATGCAATCTATCGACTTAAACGGCCCGCAAGAATGGGTCGCTATGGTGCCAGCACAAGAGAAGGCAACTGTGCAGGGGCAAGGACATGGCGAAGAGAACAATCCGTCTGGCAACGGTTTTTGCCGTCGCTGCCGGCATGGCGGCGAGCATTGCGACAACGGCATCGGCCGTGCAGCTTGGTGGCCTTGCCCAAAAGCCTGGCGCATCGCGGCCCGGCCTCTTCATGACCACGAGCCGTCCGACCATCGCGCCCATTGCCTTTGCCAAATTCTGTGAAAGCGCCGCCGACCAGTGCATCCGGACTGGTGACCGCGATACGGTGGAACTGAGCAAACAGAAGCGTGTGGAACTCCAGCGTATCAACGCCGAGATCAACACCTCGATAATCTATGCCAGTGAAGGGGACGGCGAAGACGACTGGAAACTGAACCCGGCAAGCGGCGACTGTGACGATTATGCGGTGACCAAGCGGCAACGCCTCCTGCGCGCCGGCTGGCCTTCCGGCGCCCTGCGCATTGCCACTGCCCGCACGACGGATGGCATAGGTCACGCCGTTCTGGTCGTCAGCACCAGCCAGGGCGATCTGGTGCTGGATAACCGCACCAATGTCGTCAAGCCGTGGAAAGCGGTGGATCTGAAATGGATCAAGATCCAGTCGCACGAGGACCCGCGTGTCTGGCTGAAACTCTAGAACATGTCTTTACGCTGAAACCGCCCTTTCGGACGACAGGCCCGACCGCCGGTTTAAGGCAACGTATCTTTCGGACATCAAAGAGGGTATTCTCTCCTCGCAGGATTGACGCATCCTGCTTTATAAAAGCCGCCTTTCACTGCTTCGTCCGGCGGGTTTTGACGGGTGACCCAGCATCGCGTCAACGCAGCTTTGGCGGGTGATGCGGCAGCCTCTTTCAACGCTCTTGACCTTGTGCAGGAGAGACAGTATCGGCAGCTATGCCCAAGGTGCTCAACTGGATTCGCGGTCGTAAACAACCAGCCTCCCGCGACGACCGGAGGCGGCGCAGAATCGACCTTGGCGACAAGCCAGCCTCCTTTCCGATCTATGCCATTGGCGACGTGCATGGCAGCCTCGACCTGCTTTTGCAGGCGGAGCGGAAAATCCTTGCCGATCTGGGGCCCGACCCCTCTCCCGCGCTGGTCGTTCTCCTCGGCGACTATGTCGATCGAGGGCGCGATTCCCGTGGCGTTCTTGAACATTTGCTGAAGCCACCGCCGACGCCGCTGCGCCGTATTGCACTTTGCGGCAACCATGAGCAGCTCTTCCATGATTTTCTCGAAAATCCGCAGGAGAACATGCACTGGCTGGACTTTGGCGGCCGCCAGACGCTCCTGTCCTACGGGGTCGACATAGACTATTTCCTGCAAAAGGGGCGCTTGAGACTGCAGCCGTTCAGGGATGCCCTGCTCGGCGCAATTCCGCAGCCCCACCGCCAGCTTTTATCCAGCCTGCCGATCTATGCCCGGATAGGGTCTTATATTTTCGTGCATGCCGGCTTGAGACCGGGATTGCCGCTGGAGGCGCAGACCGATGAGGACATGCTCTGGATCAGGGAGCCGTTCCTTTCACAAGGGGCCGGGTTGGACCTCGTCGTCATCCACGGCCATACACCGGTAACCGAGCCGGAAACCGGCCCGCAGCGGATCGGCATCGACACGGGTGCATTCACCACGGGCAGGCTTACCGTTCTCAGAATTTCGGATGCGGGCTTACACCTGATTGGTTAAGCGCGTTGCCGCGACCTCAAGACTAGCGGTTTCAACCAATTCGTCTGCCGCTCAGAATATTATCAAGGGTCGTCATTTGCTGGCGATTCCATTCAATGGCGTCCTCAAACGCCCTGTTTCCCAGTTCCTGCCGCTGATCGTGGCTCGAGGCGAGCTGCAGGATCGCGTCGGCGAAACCCCTGTGGTCATTATCGTCCACAATGACCACGCCGCGCCGGTATCGGTCCGAAAGCCCCCTTGCGCCCGTGCGGGTGCTGATTGTGGGAACACCGGCAGCCAGGGCATCGAGCAATTTTATATTGATGCCTGTTCCAAGCGTGATGGGATTGATGGAAAGCGGCGCGCGCGTGAAGGCGTCCTTCACATCATCCACGCGGCCGAGCTTGAGAATGCCCTCTTCATCTTCAATCTTGCCACATATACCGCCCGCCAGCACCAGACGTATATCCGGCCGGGCAGCCCTTACCAGCGGCATGATGTTCCGGAGAAACCCCTTCAGGGAAATGATGTTGGCGTCATTACCGGAACCGAGAAACAAGAAGTCGCTCGGCGTGAAGTCTTCCACTTTTCCATTGAGATCGAGAATATGGCTGACGGTTGCGAGAGCCGGCGGCTCTTCCCCCAGCCGCTGCCGGAACGCGTGCTCCTCTTCCTCCTGAATGGCGACAACCACATCCGCACGGCGCAATGCCCGGCATTCCACCGCCGGCGGCACCGAAAACCAGTATCCATATTTGTTGGCGGTATGGATGAACGCCTTGTGCCGGTCGGCAAAGGAATCATGGGTGTCGAGAATACGCAGCACGCCCTTCGGCAAACCCAGAAACGCCCTTGAGTGAAACGCATATTCCACAATGACGGCATCGATCCCCAGCCGGCGTTGAATATCGCGAAGCTGCCGACCCATTTCCGGATAATAGAATTCATCCAGCTGGTTATAAAAACCACGCTCGCGACCAAGCATCCGATGGAGCTTGCGAAGGGCCCGAAACGACGTCAAGCCAACCTCGAAACCAAAATCGCCGGCAAGCCGGTTCCTAAGGCTACCCCCCTGCCGGGAAACAAGGTGCAGGTGATCCGGTCCGAATTCAGCCTCATGCCCCGCCAGATCGAAATCGGTGGCAATCGTGCCATCGACATGGATGAAATGCACCTCGTGCCCTAGGCCGCGCACGGCGCGCGTCAGCTGCAGAATTCTGCTTCGCGCACCTTCATTGGCGGGAACGACCGGAAATGCCGAGACGAAAGCGACTTTCATGAAAGGACGGAGGCACGCGCCGGGAAAGTCTCGAACAACTGAAAATTCCTCTTGGACATCGCCAGAATTTCCGGCAGCCTTTTCCCGACGTTTTCACGGATTTCGTCAGATTGGTCGATAAATTCGATCAGTGCGCTTTTGATTCCATCCTGCGTAAGGAAGGAAGACGGAGAAAGCAGATCGGCAGCGGAGAGACCGAAATGCTGATAGAGCCCTTCGAACTTTCCCTGATAGGCGATGCATATCGCTGGAACGCCTTTGCCCAGCGCGGCAATGGCGAGATGCATGCGGCCGCTGACGAGGCCGTCAAGCTGGCCGGCGACGCCTTTCAAGACGGGCGCTGACCATTTTCCGTCGAGATAACGGACCCTGTCGGTTCTGGACGCAGGCACACGCTCGGCGATAGCCTTGAGATAGGCCTGATCGCCCACATTGTCGCGATAGTCATGCGGGATGAGCAGCCAGCACACCGGCCTGGCATCGACGGCAAATTGCAACGCTTCCGCCGCATGCCTGATGACCGCCTCGGTCTGCGCGTGGTCGGCGTTTTTGAACAGCATGGGATGCAGGTTGAAACCCATGACCCGGTATCCCTCGGCCCGCTTTCGCGCGATCCATGAACGCGTGCCCTCGTCAGGCTCAGAAGGAACGAGACTGAACGCGGAATCGGAAACGAGCGCCGCATTTGTCTTCGCAAAGGTCTGTAGGCGCTCAAGCGAGATAACGTCGCGCACCTTGAGCGCGCATTCCGGATGAAGGGAACGATAGAACATTGCCAAGGGGGCATGCGGCGTTTCATTGAAGCTGAAGCCGAGGATGACGTTCTTTATTCCGGCAGCGGCGGCGAGATCCGCACTCGCAAGAAGTTTTGCGCTGACCAGGGGGTGGTAGTATCCATCCATGACATCGGCACCGACAACGACGACACTATCGTATTGTCTTGTCGCAAACTGCTGCGCCAGGGCCTTTATGAAATCGGGCTTGCCAAAGATATCGACGGGGACAAAACCCCTCTGGTAAGCGGAATCGGCGTAGTCCATCCCATCGACAAGGATGTCTATCTCGACATCGGGATTACTCGCACGCGCGTGTTGCAGCGTCGCGGTGATCATCGCATCATCGCCCAACGAGCCAAAAAGCGTGATGGGGTCGCCGGCCACGATCAAAAGCCGGCTTAACCGGTCGCCGGCAGCGGCGGGTTTCATGCCCGCCTTCAACGCCTGCAGATCGTCAAAGAGTTGCCGAAACGCGATATCCCTTCTTCGCCGCTCGATATATTTCACCGCTCTCTGGCGCAGCGGTGCTGGCAGTATTTTTTTTATCAGCTTGCGCATTTGCTTTCCTTTCGGGAAATGATTTTGCCCATAACGAGCGCGATGGCGGACCGGGCCTCGTTCCGCGCGGTCAGCACCAGAAGCAGAAGATAGGCCACGCCGAAAATGGAGCCGAGCAGGATGCCGGATATGAAATCGCCGGCGCCCAGCAGCTTGACCTCGGGACGCATCCATTGAACGAGCAGGAAGCAGAAACCGCTGGAGGCGAAGCTCGGCAGAAGCAGGAGGAATATTCGCCACAGCCCGATGCCAAGCTCGCGGGCGATGAAGAAAAATGTGAAGGGCGTAGAGGTCAGCTGCCCGACGGCATAAACAATGACGATTTCCCTGATGCTATCGGTCGGAACCAGCAGGATCAGCAGGATCGTCGAAACCGCCTTGATGCTTCCGGCAATCAGCACCTTGTTCGGTTTGCCGCGCGCTGAAAGGAAAGGCGCGTTTTGAAACTGAACACATTGCAGCGCGCCAAGCAGAAGCAGCGGTTGCGCCACCCCGTCGGCACCCTGCCATCGCACACCAAATAGCACGTTGCAGATTTCCGGCGCCAATGCCGCGGCGAGCACGAAGACCGGTGTCGAGAAGATCGCCGACATGGTGATCGACTGCTTGTAGAGCGCCGCCATTCGTTCCCGCTCGTGCGATATGCGTGAAAGCACCGTCAGTGAAACGTCATAAAGCGCCGCCTGAAGCAATTGCATCAGAAGTTGATAGAGCCTGCTGCCGACGGTGTAGAGGCCGAAGAGCGCGACCCCGTAATGTCCGAGAATTATGAAATCGATCAGGCGCGTGGCCGCGAAATCGACAATACGAAGGCCGAGCGCCGACGAACCGAAGCGAAGCAGTTCAACGAAAGTGCCGGGGTTGAGGGTGGCGCCCGGCAGCCAGTGCGGCTTTCGCCAGAGCCAGATCAGCGTGACGATGGTGGCGACATAGGTCTGAACGACGAGGCTCCAGACACCGAGGCCGATGATTGCGAAAACAATCGCCACGCCGCCACCGATGATGTTCGATATGAAGGTTCTGATCGCCAGCGGCTTGAAAGCCAGCGCGCGGCGATAATTCACCTCCTGAAACATCGATGCCGTGTTCAGCGGCAGCAATATGCAGATCGCCACGATGACCGGCGCCAGCCCTTCGACCTCGAACCAGCGCTCCAGTTCCGGAGAGAACACGCAGACGGCAATGGCCAGCAATGTCGCCACCGCAACCGAGGCATAAAACGGCAGATTGACGTCGCTGGGCTCCAGATTGCGTTTCTGCACGATCGCATCCGCGAATCCGAATTCCGACAGCATCTGGATCAGCATCAGCACCAGCCCGGCGGTGGCGACCATGCCATAATCGGTAGGGCTGAGGAAACGGGCGAGGACGATGAAGAGAATGGAGGTAAAAAGCTTGCCGCCCCAGTTCTGGACGATGGACCAGAACACGCCTTTCAGGGCCGCATTGCCTATTGACGTTGCCTCGGACATCAATCCACCACCTGCAAAACCGGCCGCATCAACGCACCGGGCGCAGCGACCGCAAAACAGTCGACGCCCATGCCAGGAAGGCGGAGGCTGCCGTTATTGCTTCCCACCATATGCTCTCTCCTTCGAAGAAAACCGCTGCAACGGACGGGGTCCGTTGCCGGTCTAAGATGCACGCAGGGTTCGGCTTTGCCGGTGGCTCGTCAGGACGTCCTCATAAAGTTTCACATAGTTTTCGCCGACCCGGCGCGAGGTGGATTCCTCGACGATGTTTCCGAAATCGGCCTCCGTCGGCAATTCTTCGCGCGAAAGCGTCAGCACGCGACGAATACGGGCGGCAAGATCCTTGGCGCTGCCCGGTTCGAACAGCCAGTCGTGGTTGGTCTCGCCAATCAGCTCCGGAATGCCGCCGGAGGCTGCGCCGATGACAGGCACACCCATGGCATAAGCCTCGTAGATCGTGCGCGGTGAAGGCTCGGCCCAGAAGGAGGGAACGATGAGCACATCGATCTCTTCGAAAAACTCCTTCGGCCTTGCCCAGCCGACGAACTCGATCGGCAGATCGCCGGCCTGGGCCGTGAAACGCTCGATGGAATCATCCATCGCATGACCGGCGACCAGACAGCGCCAGTTGCCGTGACCGATTTCCTTGAAGGCATCGACCATGTTGCCGACGCCTTTTTCCGTGTTGATGCGGCCGATGTAACCGAAGGTCAGCGGTCTGCCGCTACGGTCAATCTGCCGGCGGGCGACGGGATCGCCCTCGGGAACCGTGCAGGAATAAAAGATGACGCGGCGCAGGCTTTCCGGAATGTGGTGGAATAGCCCGTGATTGACGTGCGTCTTGAGGATTTCGGTGCCGACGCTTGCGACAGCGCCGATATAACGCTGCGTGAATTTCTTGGTGAAATTCACCACCTGACAGCCGAGATGGAGGTGCTCGCAGGGCTTTCCGCCCTTGAACATGGCGGCATTGCCGCACAGGAGATCATATTCGCAGATCGTGTGAACGATCGGAATGCCGCGCTTATGCGCCGCCCGCCACACCAGCGTCGTCACATCCAGCAGCGAATGAGTGTTGAGAACGTCAGGTTTGAAATCGTCGAGAACGGCCTCGAACTGCTTTTCGACGTCGAAATTCCATTGCTGCTTGAGCTTCTGCATGCGCCGCTGCTGCGGGGAATATTGCGGCCAATCCTCAAGCCAGAAATCGTTGTTGTGGAACATGCGGTAAACGGAGACGCCGTTGCGCACCGTTTTCGGTTCGGCCTGCCGCTCTATGCAGGCAGCGCCGACCGTATGTCCCATGGAGACGAGTTCCTCGGCGAGATGTTCGACCGAGCGTTCGCATCCACCAACGATATGCGGCGGATAAAGGCTGCTAAGATGGAGAATTCTCATGCGGATACGCTCTATTTTCCTTCATCGAAAATCTATGGCGTCCATCCCGGGCTCAGTCGTCTCCGTAAATTCCCGGAGACCAGTGAGACATCTGCAAAATACAAAGAGCCGGAGCGGAACTAATGTTTGAAAATATGAATTACGAAAATCTACTTTTCAAAAAGCACGGGAATTGGCGGCATTTCAAGTGATTTTTTTCGCGGCGCGGTAAAAGCCATGCGGTGTTGCGAAAAGAACCGCTCTCATGTTACGGTTTAGCCACTTTAAAGTGCAGGCAAGCGGGAGCAATCGGCTCCGTTGCGGCTGATGACAATACTACATTTGATAATATCTGTTTTATTTCAGAGACATGGATTTTTGAGCGACCGTAAATGCCAAAAACTTCCAGGACATTCTGATCTCGAGATGCGGACAGCCGTGATCGTCATTTAAACGGCGACATCCATGTGATGGCGCTTGCTTATACTCTCTCCGGACGTACCAGGAGGCGCAGATGAATGGAAAACAGCCGATCGCCATGGGTGGCCTGACGCGGCGCAACCTGCTTTCAGCCGCACCCCTTGCATTGGTCGCCGCCTCCGGTTTGCAGGCCATTCCCGCACGGGCGCAGCCGGCTGCTTCCGCCAATACCGAAGCCTTTCTGGACAGCATAGGGGTGTGTGGCCACTTCACCCGCACCACAGGCGTCTATCCGGAACAGTTCGACCGGATCATGCCCGAGATCGAAGCACTGGGCGTCCGGCATCTGCGTGATGACGGGCTCATCGCCGCCAGAAACAGCCCCGTCTTTCAGCGGCTGCGCCGGATCGTGGCGGCGGGCCTTCGCCTCACCATCATATGTTACGACAATCTCAACCCTTATGTCTCCACGCCGCTCGACAGGCTTGCGGATTTCTACGACTGGTCCGACGCGGGTATCGATATTTTCGAGGGCAGCAATGAACCGAACCTGACGAAGGATCCGCAAAACGCCCCGCGCATTTCGGCGGAGCATCAGGCCGCCCTGCACGCCGCCGTCCGCTCGATTCCGCGACTGAGCGCGGTGCGCGTTGCGGCGCCAAGCTATGTCCTTGAGAACAGGGCGCTGGCATTGGACCTGAAGGATGTCTGCGACTACGGCAATATCCACCCTTACGCGGGCATGGAGCACCCCGAAACGACCGGTCCGGGGGCGCTCTCAAAATCCGTTGCCGCTTCGGCGCATATAGCAGCGGGCCGGCCGGTGCTCGCCACGGAGATGGGCTACCATACCTCGCTGCAAACCGAGACCTTTCATTTCCCCGTCACCGAAGGCATCAAGGCACGCTATATGCCGCGTATGCTGCTCTGGTGCTTCATCAGCGGTATCCGCCGGTCCTATATCTATGAAATGGTTTCAAGCTTTGCTGCGGATGAGACAAACCCGGAATCCTCCTTCGGTCTCCTGCGCCATGATCTGAGCCGCACCCCCGCTTACGAGGCCGTTCGCGCCCTTCTTTCCCTCTGCAAGGCAGAACGGCAAACCGGGCAGGAGGAACGGCAGATCGATTTCCTCACGGCCGATCCCCAAAGATTGTCCCTGCATCTCGCAAGGCCGGACGGTGCTTTGCTCGTGCCGGTCTGGCTTGGAATTTCCGGCTGGCAATGGCCTGCGCGGATCGAAAACCCGCCCGCCGAACGGGTTGCGACATTTTCGGTGGCCGGCCAGCACAGTCACGTTGTCGCACACCGTTTCCGCGATGACGGCTCCGTGAGCCAGCAGACAATAACGCAGGAAAGCGGGCAATACCGGCTTTCGGTCAGCGACCAGCTTACCGTTCTGGAAGTTTTCTGAGCGGTGCGGAGGAAATGCCGCATCGCAAAATTGTGTGTATCGCGTCGTGCTGTTGCATGCTAGCCTGCTTGAATAATGGACTTCTACCCCGCAACCGCGGGCGCAATATATTACTAAATATATCTTTATTTTTATAGATTGACGATGATGAAAAACTTTAAAGAAGCGCCCGCTGCCGGGGCGCAGCGTCTCGATGTTCTTCAGGTAATGCGCGCCGTCGCGGCAACCATGATCGTTGCGTTGCACGCTGATGTGAACTGGCAATTCACGCTTTTCCCGCTGCATCTGCTGAGGCTGGGCGGCGGTGTGGACCTGTTTTTCGTCATTTCCGGCTTTGTCATCGTTTATGCGTCGCGGCCCTATTTTGCAGCGCCAGGCGGCCGTTCCGCCTTTCTGCTGCGCCGGTTCCTGCGCATCGTCCCGCTTTACTGGTTTGGGCTGACCCTGCGGCTTGCCATGGCCGCCAGCGTGACCCTTATCAGCGCCAAGGCCTTTCCGCCGTTACAGTCGATCCTCACTTCCTATCTGTTTATTCCCTATGACAGCATGGGTTACGGCGACGCCTATCCGTTTCCGCTGATCGATCTCGGCTGGACGCTGAATTACGAAATGTTCTTTTACATCGTTTTTGCGGTGTTCATCTTCCTGCCGCTGGAGCGCGCGGTATTCACGACAGCCGCCGTGCTGTTTACCGCCGTCATGGTCGGCTTCACCTTCGATCTCGGCCTGCCGTTCAGCTTCTGGTTTCAGCCGATCATTCTCGAATTCGTCGCAGGCATGTTCATTGCGGTCCTCTTCCTGCGAGGCGTCCGCCTGCCGCCCCTGCTCGGGCTCGCAACGGCGCTGTGCGGCCTGGCGATCTGGATGCTGACCGATCTGAGCAGGATTGGGTTCCAGTGCGATCCGGGCTGTTACTCGTTTTCGCGGCTGCTCGTTTTCGGCGGCGGCGCAATTCTGCTGATGGCAGCGGCGACCCTGACCAGAAACATCTCCCTGCCCCGTTTCGCGCAGCCGCTGGCAAAACTCGGCGATTCATCCTACGCGCTTTATCTGCTGCACCCTTTTATTTTCCGGGGCTTCAAGATCGCGCTCGGCGGCGTCACTTACCCGCCGGAGTGGAGCAACGTCGTTTATCTCGTCATCGTCGTCAGCACCGTCGCCATCGCCCACGCCTTCCACGTCCTTGTCGAAACACCGGCCAATATCTGGCTGCGTGACCGGCTGATAACATCGCCACGGAAAGTCGCCGTGTCCTGAATGAACCAGAGAAGGCAAGGGCGGCGACCGTTAACAATAGCTGAGGGTTTCCGCTGCGGGTTTATTTTAGCGCTTGATCCTTTGCTTGGGCTGTGCGATTTAAAAAGAAATTTTAGATGTTGGGTAACCATCCCCAACGTTGGATGTATTTAAAGTCGTATTTTAAAAGATTTGGAGAGTTGGATGCCCCGCATTCGTAACGGCTCGATGCTCGTTGGTGCGATGTTTGTTGCCAGCATGGGTCTCTTTTCCACTGTCGCCAACGCACAAAACGTGGATTCCGTGCCACCGGCCGCCCCGCAGCAGACCCCTTCGGTCGAAAGCGCCGCAACGGGTGCGCCCGTCAAAGCCGCCGATGAAGCCACCGCTGCATTTCTTGCCCGCGTCAACACCACCAATCCGGACACGGTTTCCATTACCGCGGCTGAACTGTTCAAGCAGTCTCCGACGCAGGGAATGATCAAGGATCTGGCCACCATTGCTTCCAGCACGGATGCGGCAACGGCCGACGTGACCGGAAAAGTGACGAGCGGCTTTCCGATCATCGCGGTTTCCACCAGCGCGGCACAGTTTTCCGAACAGCTTTCCGCCCTGATCCTGAGTGATTCCGGCCAATTGCCAACCATCGTCGCACTGGCCCAGAAGGTCGGCAACAAAGACTTTTCCGAAGTTGTCGGCGAAGGCCTGGCACTTGCCCACGCCACCGCAATGCGCAATGGCAATACGATACTTGCGGCCGCCATCCAGTTGCAGACAAAAGGCGCCAACGTGCCCGCCGATCTTCTCATTGCCTTTAGCGAGAATATCGAGGGAACGGCTGCCGGCCCGGCCGCTCCTGCGGCTGCCGCGGCGGCTGCATCGCCGATCGGCGGCGCGGGATCCTCGCCGGCCAGCGCCAACAGCATCGGCGGCTCGGGAACCGCAGGTGCCGCAGGCGGCACCGCACAGGCAGGTGGCGGGAGCCCGCCGGCTGGCCGTGGCAGATCGCTGTCAACCGGCAGCACCAGCACGCCGACGAGCACGAGCCCCGTTTAAATTTGGCTTTGTCGCCTTTCCCACCGGGAAGGCTGCCGCCAGTTCTGTGATGCAACCGTGACTTGGCGGGCCTTGCGCCTGCCGAAAAGAGCGAGGCTGACAGTTGTTGCAAAGGCACGATCCCCTGACGATGGCCGATTACGATAAAAGCGGGCTGACGGCCGAGTTTATCGACATCGATGCCGCTCTTGCGATAATCCGCCGGCAATGGCGCATCGTCCTTGCCGCGATCGCGGTTGCCGGGGCAATCGGCCTCGCCTTTGCCGCGACGGCCGTGCCGATCTATTCGGCTACGGCGACCCTGCTGATCGACCGCAACAATAGCCAGATTGTCGAACAGCTTTCGACGATCGGCGGCGTCATAGAGGATGAGGCCTCCATTCTGAGCCAGGTCGAGGTCCTGCAATCGGAAACCATCGGGCTTGCCGTTGTCGATAGTCTCAAACTCACGGAAAATCAGGAATTCAGGGCAACGCGTGCGTCGCTTCTGAGCTCGATATTTGGCACTATCCGTTCGCTCGTCAACGTTTCGCAATGGTTCTCGCCGGCAAAAAAAGAGTCTGTTGTTGACGATGGAACCCTGAAGAGATCGCTGTCGGACCAGCTGCTTAACGGCCTCAGCGTCAAGCGCATCGGCCGAACCTACGCGCTGGAACTCACCTATAATTCGACATCGCCGGTTCTCGCCGCGCAGATCGTCAATGCCGTGGCCTCGGCCTACCTGCTGGACAAGCTGAACTCCAAATACGAGGCGACGCGGCGGGCCAGCGACTGGCTGTCCGACCGTATTGCGGAACTGCGCCAGCGCGCGCTTGATACCGATCTTGCCGTGCAGAAATTCCGGGCCGAACATAATCTGATCTCGACCGGCAATAACAGCCTGCTTTCCGATCAGCAGCTGGCCGAATCCAATAGCGCCCTTATTCTGGCGCAGTCGGAGACGGCAAAGGCGCGGGCGCGCGTGCAGCGCATCGAGCACATTCTCGCCACCGACGATGTCGACGGGGTCGTCACCGATATTCTCGACAGCTCCGTCGCAAACGATTTGCGCAAGAAATACCTTGAGTCCTCGAAGATCGAGGCGGAAATCACGAGACGCCTCGGCAGCAACCATATTCAGGCCGTGCGTTTGCGCAATGAAATGCAGGAATATCGGCGGTTGATGTTCCAGGAAATCAGCCGCATCGCGCAGAGTTACAAAAGTGATCTGGAGGTTTCGGAAGCGAAGGAAAAATCGCTTGCCGAGAGCGTCGCCAAAGCAACCGACATCAGCAACTCGGCCAGCGAAACACAGGTTCAGCTGCGCGAATTGCAGCGCGAAGCCGAAACCTACAAGAACATGTACCAGACGTTCCTGCAGCGTTATCAGGAAGCGATGCAGCAGCAGTCCTTCCCCGTGACGGAAGCGCGCGTGATTTCCAAGGCGATGCCGCCCAGGATTCCGAGCAAACCGAATAAGCCCATCATCCTGGCGCTGTTCATGATCATGGGCGCGGCAGCCGGCGGCGGTATCGCCATGTTCCGCGAATTCCGCGATCGGTTTTTCCGTACCGGCGAACAGGTTCGCAATGTCCTCGGACTGGAATTCCTCGGCAATACCCCGCTGATCCCGAACAAGCCGGCGACAGAGGCTCCGGAAAGCGGCCATCCCGGGCTGACGCTTCCCACCAGCGTTGCGCGTTACGCGGTTGACCACCCGCTCTCCTCCTTCGCCGAAACCCTGCGCAGCACCAGGCTCGCCATCGATCTTGGCATTCCCGCCAAAAGCGGGGCGCGGATTGTCGGTGTTGTCTCGGCCTTGCCGAGCGAAGGCAAATCCACGATCTCCATCAATCTGGCGCAGCTGCTCGCCGGGCAGGGCGCTCGGGTCCTGCTGCTGGATGCCGATATCCGCAATCCCGGCGCCACGCGCGCCATGGCGCGTCACGCCAGCGAGGGTCTGCTCGAAGTATTGCTGGAAGGCCGCAGCGTGCAGGATGTGGTGCTTCGTGACGAAAAGACAAAGCTCGCTTTCCTGCCCACGGTGGTCAAGCAGCGTGTCCCTCATTCCTCCGAATTGCTGACCTCGGCGCAAATGCACAAGCTGCTGGCTGAAGCGAGCAACGCTTTCGACTACATCATCGTCGACCTGCCGCCGCTCGGGCCGGTGGTCGATGCGCGCGCCATGGCGGGACGGATCGATGGTTTCATCTTCGTCACGGAATGGGGCAAGACCGCTCGCAGGGCGGTGCGGAACACGGTGGAAAATGAGGTCCATATCCGCAAGAAGTGCCTCGGCGTCATCCTCAACAAGGTGGACACCGAAAAGCTGAAGCTTTATCGCGCCTATGGTTCAAGCGAATATTATCATTCGCGCTATACACGATATTACCATGACTAGGCGTGGCGGCGTGATGCGCCTGCGGAAAATCCTCGCGGTCGTACCGGTCCTCGTCATTTCCGTCTTTGTCCTGTCCGTCGCGGCGCAGGCATTTTCCCAAAGCCGGCGTTTTTCCGATATCGTCGCATTGGCAAGGATCGCCGATGAAAATAACGGTCTTGCACCTGAACTGCTTGCAAAAACCGTCGCTGAACTTCACCCCGTCATCACCGAAAAAATCTGCCGTTCGGATATCGTCAAAGCCGGGCTAAGGCTCGTTCTGGCCGATCTCGATGCAAATGGCGCCGATCCGGCATCCGATTCCGGCGCGGCGCGCCTCGGTTTTGCCGAGACCTTTATTCGCCATTCGCTCTCCTGTTTTCCCGCAAATGGCGATGTCTGGCTGCGTCTTGCCATGGTTCGTTCGCTGCGCAACGCCTCGCCCATGGAAGTCGCCGTGCTGATGAATTTCTCCCAGCTCTACGGGCCCGCCGATGCCAATCTGATCCGTGGGCGTTTCGTGATGTGGCAACAATTTCCGAAAAACACTTTGCCCGAGGCCGAAGCGGCCCGCGAGGCGGACACGGCCATCGTCTGCGGCAGGCAAGGAGAAATCCTGCGATGGACCCTGGCGGAAGTCTGCCCAAAGCCGCCATCGGAAGGCGCGACACGCCTGACGCTGCCATGATCTGAAACAGCAAGAGAACAAACCCCGTCCGTCGTTCGGGCATAACCACCACAAACAATTCCGACAAAGCCCAAAGACATGTCGCTTACCGAAGCCCGATCAGAACCGCTCTCCTCCCCGCAGCCTCCATCGGCGGCAGTTCGGGACCGTGTCCGGCCGGTCGCAATCGTCGCGTTCTGGGCGATCTTTCTGCTGGCGCTTCTCAATCGGGGCGCAACGGAAATCGAAAGCCGCATCGTTGTCACGGCCGCCATCTATCTCCTGCTGGTGCCATCGATCCTCCTGTTCGGACCTCCCAAGGCCGGTGCAGGCAAGGTACTTGCGGCGGCCTGCCTTTTGTTGGGAGCGCTTATCGTGCAGATGCTGCTGCAGGCATCCCCCCTGCCCGGCATCGCGCGCGCCAACCCGGCCTGGTCCACCGCCGCCATGTTCATGCAGAATGCGCCAGCCGCAACGATCTCACTGACGCCTGCGGATGACCGACTCGGCCTCATGAGCGCCGCCCTGCCTTTCGGCGTCTTCATGACCGGCCTTGTGATTTTCGATACCGACGAGCGTGCGGCCAAGACGCTGCGATGGTTTGCAATCGCCGGGGGCTGGCTTGCGCTGTTTTCGATCGTGCAATTCGTGCTTTTTCCCGAAGCTCTCGGCTTCATCCAGAAACGCTTTTATCTCGGCAGCCTCACCGGCGTCTTTGTCAACCGCAATACCGCCGCAACCTTCTTCGGTCTCATTCTTCTCACGCTCGCCGTATTATTACACAAAAGTCTCCTCGCTCCGGATTGGGCGAGAGTAAAGGCGCTCGTGGCAAACCGCCTGACCGTGCCGACTGAGCAGAAAAAGCTCATCCGCAGAGCCGCTTTTCTCGGGGTACTAGCGGGCTTTTGCTTCATCGCATTGATGCTGACGGGATCGCGTGCCGGGATCGGATCAAGCCTCGCAGCGCTGATTTTCCTGATCCTTCTGATTGTGTTCAACTCTCCCGCCAGAACCGGCCGCAACGGGGTCTCCGGCCGGCGCAGGCAGCGTGGGACGAGACGTCGCGCCGCGCTCCTGATCGCGATCGCCATCGCCCTGTTTGCACTTTTCGCCAACCGGGTGGCGCTTCGCATGGAAACACGTTTGGAAGATGACATGCGCTTCTGCCACATGCCGGGCATCGCGCGCGCCATCGCCGACAATTGGCCGCTGGGATCGGGCCTTGCAAGCTTTACGGAAATCTATGCGCCCTATCATGCGGCGCGATGCGGGGTGGACGCCGTCGTCACCCATGCCCACAATGTCTATGCCGAGGGGCTGCTGACACTCGGCGCGGCCTTCCCGTTTTACCTCGCTTTTTTTGTGCTCATCCAACTGGTGATCTTTATTCGCGGGGTACGGAAACGCAGAAATTATCGTTATGCCTCTCATCTCGGCCTTGCGGCGCTGCTGCTTGTGCTGCTGCATTCGACGCTTGATTTTTCGCTGCAGATTCCCGGCTTCGCCATGGCCTATGCCGTTTTCCTCGCCCCGGTCGTCACGCTTTGCCTGAACCCGCCCGGAATGGAACGGGAAGGACGCAAAAGGCAGAGACAATCTCCGGCCGAAGCTGCAATGCCGGCACCGATCCATTCAAGCCGGACGGCACAAACTCCGCTTCGTCTGCCATGACAGGAGTTTGGCATTGGTTCGCGGATGCAACATAATTGTCGTGATCTTAACGCCATGGGCGCAGGAATTTGAGCATGCGGATATTGCAGATAACCTCGCTATTTGCTCCGGATCGGGTGGGAGGTGCGGAAATATTCGTGGAAGACCTCGCGCGTGGACTTGCGGATAAAGGACACACGGTCGCGGTGGCCGCCATCTCCCGTAAAGAGCAGGCAGCGGAACAGCGAGACGGTTTCGCCATTCACCGCCTCGGGCACACCACGCCGTTCTTTATCGGCGACTGGGGGCAACAACCGGAATGGAAGCGAAAATACTACAAGATCGCCGTGCAACTGGATCCGCGCCTAGTTCGCCGGCTTGCGCATGTCATCGATGATTTCCGGCCGGATGTGGTCAATACCCATTCTCTCTCGGAACTGACGCCGCTGATCTGGCCGATGATCCGCAAACGCGGCATTCCGCTCGTTCATTCGCTGCATGATTTCACAAGCATGTGCACCAACGGCTCGCTGTTTCATGACGGACATATCTGCGATGGCAGCAGCAAAAAATGCCGCGCCTTTTCTTACCTCCACCGGCGTTGCCAATGCGCGGTCGATGCGGTTGCCAGCGTTGGTCACGATATCGTCGAGCGTCATGTGCGGGCCGGGTTTTTCACCCACGTGCCTAAAAACCGCCGCACCGTGATCTGGAATGCGATTTCACCACCGGCTTCGCCACAACCGCGCCTCCCCCGCGCGCCGGGAGAGCCGCTCGTCTTCGGTTATCTGGGCCGCATCGAAGCGGCGAAGGGAGCGGACCTGCTGATCGAGGCCCTGCAGCTCCTGCCGCCGCAAGGCTGGCGACTGGTCATGGCGGGCCGCGCGCCTGATGGTATCGAGGCCTATCAGCAAAAGACAGCCGGCCTTCCGGTAACGTTTCCGGGCTATGTGGAGGCCGATCATTTCTTCGCCGGCATAGACTGCCTCATCGTCCCGCCCTTATGGCCGGAGGCTTTCGGACGTACCGTCACCGAAGCCATTCTGCGCGGCGTACCCGTCATCGGCGCAAATCTTGCGGGCATTGGCGAGCAGATCGGTGCGGACAGGCCAGAACGCCTGTTTACGCCGGGCAATGCCGCTGAACTGGCCGCGCGCATGGCGGAGGCCATGCGCAATCCCGCCATGCTCCAGGAAACCGCTGAAACCCGGGAGCGAATTCGGCAAGGCGTCGCGCCCGAAGGGGTCGTTGCGGCCTATGAAAAACTCTATTCGGATGTGCGTAAAACCGAAGACGTATGAACCGTCACTGTCGAGATAAGGCGCTTATGCCCCCGGAGCCTCAACGCCGCGCTTGAAAAAGCTGCGCGTAGCTTTCCGCCGCCTTCTGCCATGAATATAATTTACGGTTTTCATAACCTGCCTGGCGAAGACTGCCCGCCAGTTCCGGATTCCCCACAAGCCGCTCAAGCGCATCGACAAGGCTTCGAGTGTCCGCCGGATCAAAAGTCAGGGCGCCACGGCCGGCGATCTCCGGCGTTGCGGAACGGTTGGAGCAGACGACCGGGCATCCCAGCTGCTGCGCCTCCAGCACCGGCAGGCAGAACCCTTCATAGGTAGAGGGTACACAAAGGCAGGCGGCATGCCGGTAAAGTTCGGCCAGCTGCCGGTCATCTATTCCGGAAAGCCGGATCAGCCGGGTTTTCAATTCCGGATCATCCAGCGCGCCGGCGATTTCCTCCGCCTCGTCGCGGCCGACATGCACGACACGCAGATCCGGCCATTTTTTACCGAGTATGGCAAAGGCTTTGCCAAGGAGGGAAAAATTCTTGTTGGACGTCGCGTTTCCGACCACCAATATGTAGCGCCCGGCAACAGGCGGTACCAAACCAAGAGTCTCGGGATCGACATTTAGCGTACTGTCGGAATGAATGGTAAGGCTCTTATTGGCAGCGGCAGGATAAAAACGCGCCAGATCCTTCCGTGTCGCGTCGGATACGCAGATGACCTGATCCGAGCCGGCCATCATCAGCTTGAAGATGAAATCGGTCGTCAGGGTCGCCCGCCAGCCGATCTGTTCGGGAATGGTTCTGAAATAAAGATCGTGAACAAGGGTGAGACGCCGTTTGCCGCCGAGGGGACTTCCGAAAGGATCGGCGTTAAACAGCACATCGATGCCATGCCGGCGGCAAAGCGCGGGCAGCATGGCGGCCTGACGCACCACGTCAAAAACCATGATGCGCGGCCGCGGAGTCTCGATAAGCTGCAATCGGCTGCCCTGCAGGCTTTCTGGCAGTTGCGCCCGCGTCCACGGAGAGCGCAGAACATAATCGTCGGCCGTCTGCTCCAGCAGCCGCTCCAGCAGGCTGAAAGTTACGCGGGCAACACCGGAGGCCTTGCCGCCATATTGGCTCGGCATGTTTACGAGAATGCGCATCCTGGCCCTTCCGCCTGCCGGCATTGCCTGTTCCTGTCGATCACCGAACGGAAGCTCACGCTGCCTCCTCCAGCAGCGCGGAAACGGACCTACAGGTTTCCTCCAGCGAGAAACGTTGGCTCACATCCTCCCGCCCCTTTTGCGCCAGCCTTTCCGCCAGAGCCGGATCGGACAGAACGCGGCCGAGCGCTGCGGCCAGCGCAGATGGCTCTCCCGGCGGCACGAGAAGGCCCGTTTCGCCGTCACGGATGATTTCGGTAACCCCGCCGCCGCGCGTGGCGACAACCGGACGCCCGCACATCATGGCCTCGACAACCACCCGGCCGAAGGGCTCGGCAACAATTGAGGTGTGAGCAACCGCATCCATCGCCGCCATCAGGTCCGGCACATCCGAGCGGAAACCGAGGAAGCGGACGCGATCGTCGAGACCGAGACGGGACGCCTGTTCGCGGATACGCGCCTCATAGGCCTCCTGCCCAAAAAGTGCGCCACCAACGATGACCGCCTGCACGCCCTCCATCGCCGCAATCGCCTCCAGAAATACATGCTGTCCCTTCCATTCGCTCAGCCGGCCAAAAAGGCCGACAAGCGGCTGCGGACCAAAACCCAGTTCCGCTCGCAGCCGCGCGGCCGTGCCCGGCTCGTAGACCTTTGCCCTGGCGGGATCGAAGCCGTTGTAAACGATGCGAACCTTATTCGCCTCACCGCCGGCTTCGATGAAAGCCCGGCCCGTCTCCTCGGAGTTGACAGCCACCAGCCTGGCGAAAAGGCGCGCAAATGCCAGCGAAGCCCGACGGTTGGTGGTGCTGAAAGCGGGATCGGTGACGATATCGTGCAAAATCCAGACGAGCGGGCGACGGCTGAGCTTCGCGGCCAGCGCGCAGACAAAAAGCGCCTTTTGCGAGTTGGCGCAGATCACATCATAATGCCGCGCCTCCCGGCTCAATTGCCGGGCGACCGCCATCACATCAGCCGCTCCGCGTAACAGGGCGCCGAACGACGCATTGCGGCGGATCGACAGCATTTTTTCTCCGGCGGACAGCATGACCGGTGGCCGCCCGGCGTCAACCAAATCATCTGCGGCCGCACCACCACTGAGAAAACAAGCGCGCCAGGAATGCGGTCCACCCTTGACGAGATCAGCCAGAAAAAGTTCGGCGCCGCCCTTTTCTCCGGTATGGCTGACAAAAAGAGCGGATGTCATGCCGTCTCCCCTGCCGTAGGAGAGAACCCACGATGCGTCTGGTCTTGATTGCGGGCATGAACAGCACCCCTGCGAAAAGAACCATCCTGCCCGATAGCGACAGGGATATCTTCGTCGGAGATTACAGAGAAATGCACATTGCTAGATAAAAATACCAGCATCAGAACCTTTATTAGTAATAAAATTTAAAAATAGCAAAAGTAAAATACAATTATTCTATTTTTATACTTCAGACGAAATGCAAGAAAAATTCATGACGTTTGTTTTTATGCGCTGATCGCCATCCCGCTCCCGGCATTTTTTCCCGTGCCTCATGGCGGAATTATCCTGAGGCCAGACCAGGAGAACGAACGATGACAGCGCTCGGATACAACATATGCATATATATGGCACGAACGGAAGAGGTGGCGGCATGATCGGCGTAACGCTCGGCATCCGCCCCCGGACCATGGGCGCCATCGGTCTTTCCTTGACGGCGTTCTCTGTCCTGCGCGCCCGGCTGACAGCGGGTCAGAATGCCACGCTGTTCGTGAACGGCGACAGCACCGCCCATGCCGAAGCCGGACCATTTCAGCAATTTGCGATGATGCTCGGCGAACTGCACGATACGACGGTGGTGTTACACCGCTGGGCGGAATGGGAAACGAATGCCGCCACCGGGCCAAAAGCCTATGCGGAACCGGTCACGCTGCGCGCCAGTAAGGGGGCGAGGCTGGCGGTCTATCTCACAACGCTACCCGGCGGCATGGCGGGTTACATGCTCGCGGAACAGCGCGCAGCGGCGCTGAATATCCCCCGTCCGGATCTTTGCATCCTGCATCAGGGCCATAATATGCAAACCTTCGAGGTGCCTGGCGGCATTTTGAGCTCCGGGCGATCCACCCTGCTCGGCCCGCTCGGCATGACCGAATGGCAATGGCCGGGCACGCCACAGCTCATCACCACGCAGAACCCGTGGCGTGATGGGACGGGTTACGACAAGGTCTATCAGGCAATCCTCGATTTGGCCCGAGCACATCCGAACCTTACGCTGGTGGATACGCATGCGGCATTTCTGGCGAAGGCCAAGGACGCCGCCCTTTATCGGGACAATATCCACCCGAACGATGCTGGATCGCGGCTCATTGCCCGAACCCTGTTCGATTCCTACCTCACTTCGGCGTCCGACAGCGGTTTTCAGACACCTTGCTGGCCGAAGCTGCCTGCCGCCAATCTCATAGGGAATGGTGACTTTACTGACTGGTCGGGCTCCGCTCCCACAGGCTGGGGGCTGACTTCGCCAGGCTCGGCCACCAAAACCACCGAAATCATCTTCTCCCCGTCCTTCGCAAGCAGCCTCGCGCTCTATGCGAATGGCAGCCAGATCGCCGGGCTCACGCGTTACTTCCGCAATGCGGAGGCCGCAGCGATGATCGGCAGGACGATTTCATTCGCCGTGCTCTACAAAAACAACGAGAAGCAACGTCTCCCTTACATCATGCTGGTTGCTAAAAGCGGCGGCGCAGTCAGGACGATCATTTGCTCCGCCCTCCAATTTGGAGGCGCCAACATCTCCGGTAACAGCGGCTGGATGTGGGCGATCGCCAACGGGATCGCCATAGATCCAGACATGAGCCCGACCGGGTATAATTTTTATCTGCGCATCCTTCCCGCATTCGGCACCAGCGCGCCCGCCTCAAATGAGCCAGTTCACATTCAGCGCATCATCGCGGTCGAAGGGGATTTGCCGAAAGGCAATCTTGTCTAATGGAGAAACGGATAAAATTATCTTGCGTGGCGACGTCATCGAGCCCACTAATGGTCGCCATATTATATTTATTGCCGCGCGGTAACACCCCCCTCTAAGGGACCGTCGAAATCCGCCTACAAAAGATAAAGGCCGCGAATGAAAAAACGAAAAAATCATGCGGCATCGCGCCTGCCCGCCCTACCGGGTTTCGTTTTGGCAATGCCGCTTTATCCCTCAAAAACGATCAATATTCCCGGCATCTTTCTCGCGATATTCGTTTTTTCCATCGGTTTCTTCATTCAGTGCAACGTGGTGACCAGCAATATCGGCCTGCGTTTCCTCAACATTACCGACATGCTGGTGCTGATGACGCTGCCCGTCATTGCGCTGCTTTACATTCGCTGCCTGACACCGTCGATCGTCCTGTTTTACCTCCTGCCGCTAACGGTCCTGTTTGCACTCACGGCGCTGTTTGCCGACGCGCGTGGCGATGGCGAATTTTATACGACGGCGATGACCTATTTTTATGCGGTCTATTTTCTCTTCTTTGCCTACATGCTGTTCAAGGAGAACCTTCTCGAACTGTTCTGCTGGGGCATGTTCGCGGGCTTCATAGCCGTGACTATCCTGCTTTTCCTTGACATCGTCATTCATGACCAGCTTGCCTCCCTCGGATTGTCCTTCATGTTCGATGAAGCGGGCGTCCTGGAACTCGCGGCAAAAGGTGAAATAACGCCGCTGCTTTTGCGCGTCGAAAAGGCAGGCGGCATCTGGCCTGTGGGAAACACCGCTGGACCAGCCTTCGCACTGGCCGGAGCAGCCGCTGCCTATCTCGCCGAACGCCAAAGACGGCCCGCGCTGTTTGCGGTGTTTCTGCTCATATACCTGGCAAGCTTTACGCTCACGCTCAACCGCTCGGGTGTGTTTGCCGTGCTCGCCATCGGACTTTATTTTTACGTCCGGAATTTTTCGGTCAAAATGCTGCTCAGCACGTATTTCGGCTTTGCTTTATGCGCCCTTGTCATCGCCGCCGTTCTGCCGCTCGGCGCTTTCGACTTCGCGGGGGAGGTATTTTCGAAACGTTTTCTCGAGGACAGCAATAGCAGCAACAACTTGCATGAGCGGTGGGAGACGATCACCGGCGGTTTTCAGGTCATGTTCCTGCATCCTTTGGGCATCGGATTTACAGCTCGATACGAAGAGCTTGCGCGTATCGCAAAGATCGGCACGCCCCATAACGGCTTTATGGCCACCGCCTACGCTTCCGGCCTGGGATTTTGCATGATGAGCGCCTTTGCGCTGTTTTATGCAATTTTCCGAAAACGCAAGATCGGCTTTTTCGTCTATTCGGCGATCGGGATCATTATCGGCTATCAGTTCGAAGAGCTGAATTTCAATCCCGTCTTCATGGCCCATGTGGGGCTTGCCCTCGCCTACGCCGCCATAGATCTGGACTTCAGGCTCTTCCTGAAGACCACAGTGATGCGGATGCTGGGAACAGCAGATGACGCTCGCCACCGAGAAGAAGGAATCGTTATCGGTAATCCGGGCCTCAGCCCCTTATTGTCTGACGGCAGATAGCAACAAGAAGGCCCTTATTTTTGAGGGCCCATTTTACCCAGTCCGGCCCGGGCGTCAGGCGACTTCGATGATTTCGATCTCCCTGCCGGCCAAACTGACCAGATCACCAGCCATTTTTCCCATCAGCACCCTTGCAACCGGGGAGACATAGGACATCGTTCCGGCAGCCGGGTCGGCCTCATCTTCGCCGACGATTCGAAACCGTTGCGTTCGTCCGTCATCGCGGCTGAACGTCACCAGACTGCCGAAGGCGACGACGCCATCCGCTGGCGGATCAGGCATCAGTTGGGCGGTGCGAACCCGCTCGGAGAAATATCGCAGATCCCGTAGCGGGTTGGCGGAAATGCGCCGTCTTTCATTGATGTCTTCAATGGCATTGGCCGCCTCACAGGCTTCGCGCGCCAGTCGCAACTGCTCTTCCAGCGCCTTGAGCCCGGACTGCGTTACCAGATTGGGATGAGGCGAGATTACTCGATCCGGCAGAACGGTTTCGGCTGCGGTTTCCGCGCTGTCTTCCTTGGTAAAGGCTACGCTCAATCCTGATACTCCATTCCTCAGATGCCGCGCGGACATCTGCAATCCGCCCCGATCTTGCCATCACCCGTAGGGGTACAGCAAGAGCGCGCCGATGGTTCAAAACCCGACATATAACAGGCGGAACCGGCCGATGACAACGCGCCCGTTCAACAGCTGAATGCAACCGCAGGGGAACATACCCCTTATATTTCGGCCTAACAGGAGGCTTTTTGCCCTGTTAGGGTGTGCAGCAGGAGGAGTGAGGACACCAACGCTAACGGACAGGAGACGGTTCATGGCCCGGACAGTAGTGAATGCGCTTGGAGACACACTCTATTACAGCGGCAGTTCCACCGGATTTTTCTCCGCCACGGGCTCCGGCCCGCGGCTCGCCGGCACTGCCGGCAATGATTCCATGTGGGGTGATAGCTCCGTCAACGTGACCATGGCGGGCGGCACCGGCGACGATATCTATTATCTCTATTCCGGTATCAATCGCGCCGTCGAAAATGCCGGGGAGGGCATTGACACCATCGATACTTGGATGAGTTACACCTTGCCCGACAATTTCGAGAATCTCAGGGTAACGGGTGACGGTCGTTATGCCTTCGGCAATTCACTCGACAATATCATCACCGGCGGATCGGGCAGCCAGACGATCGATGGCGGGTCCGGCAACGACGTACTGATCGGTGGCGGCGGGGCCGACACTTTCGTTTTTACGAGCGGCAACGGTACAGATCTCATCATTGATTTCAGCGCCAATGACACGATCCGGCTGAATGGTTACGGTATCACATCCTTCGATCAGCTGGCCGGCAACGCCACGCAGCAGGGCAGCGACCTGTGGCTCAATTTTTCAAATGGCGAGGCCATCGTTCTTGCAGGAAAAACCATAGACGACCTTCAGGCCGACCAGTTCGAGCTCAGCCTCGATCGATCCTCTCTCACCCAGACCTTTGCCGATGAATTCGACGCGCTGTCCCTGCGCAGTGGCAATCAGGGCACCTGGGACGCCAAATATTGGTGGGCACCCGAAAAGGGAAGCTCGCTGACGACGAATGGTGAGGCGCAATGGTACATCAACCCCTCTTATGCCGGCACGTCGGAGGTCAATCCGTTCAGCGTTGCAAACGGCGTCCTGACGATATCCGCCGAGAAAACCGCGCAATCGATTGCCGATGAAGTCGAGGGTTACGATTATACCTCCGGCATGCTGAACACCTATTCCTCCTTCAGCCAGACCTATGGATATTTCGAAATTCGCGCCGATATGCCGACCGACCGGGGCGCCTGGCCTGCCTTCTGGCTCCTGCCCGAAGACGGCTCCTGGCCGCCGGAACTCGATGTCATCGAAATGCGCGGCCAGAATCCCAATACGCTCATCATGTCCGCCCATTCCAACGCCACCGGTGAACAGACATCGGTCATCAACAATGTCAGCGTGCCGAGCACGGAAGGGTTTCACACTTATGGCGTTTTGTGGGATGCCGAACACATAACCTGGTATTTCGACGATGTCGCCGTGGCACAGACGGAGACGCCTGATGATATGCATGACCCCATGTATATGGTCGTCAACCTTGCCGTCGGTGGAACCGCGGGAACACCATCGGATGCTGATTTCAGCGACGGCTCGCAGATGATGATCGATTATATCAGGGCCTATTCGCTCTCCGACTGGGCAGCGTAAACCCAAAACACCGGCAGTCGCATCGGGACTGCCGGTGTTTCAAACATCAGCCTGTCGAATTACACCTTGTTTAGGCCATCACTCGGCTGCGAGTTGGGTGCGGGCGGCATTAAGCGACATCAGATGCCGCGCCGTTTCGAGGCTTGCCGGCTGCTCGGCGCGATAGCGGCGGCCGATTTCCATCATCAGCACGGTATTAGGCAGGAAGGAAAGTTCCGAGAAGATGTCCTGCCAGTCAATGTCGCCCCAGCCGAGCGGCATGTGCAGATCGCCGATGCCAAGCGCCGTGTTTTCCTGGGCAAAATAAGGCTGATAAAAGCCCTGCGGGCGGCCGAAGGAATCGTGCACATGCAGATGGCCGGCAACCGGCGCCATGGCGCGAAGCTCATCGCGGAAATCGAGGCCACGATAGGTGGATTCGAGATAGGCATGGCTGAAGTCGATCAGCGCCACGACATTGTCGTGACCGACAGCCTTCACGGTCGCAGCCACTTCGGCCGGCGTCTGGCGGTATTGGCCGGGCTCGGTGGAGAAGATATTCTCAAGGGCGATACGCACGCCATAGGGCCTGCAGAACTCCGCCAGTTCGAAAAGCGCTTCCCGCTCGCGGCTGTCGGCATCGGCCCGTTCGGCGATCTGGTCGGCACGCAGGGCGCCGCTGTGCTGGACGAGGATGCCTGCGCCGATACGGTCACAGAGAACGGCAAGCGCCTTGGCCGCATCGATCTGGTAACGGCATGTCACCGGGTCCATGAAATTCGAAGAGACGAGACCGTGCACGGTGTAGCGGAAGTCGAACTGCTTTGCGAGCGACACGAAACGGTCGGCGCGCTCCTCGATGATCCGGCCGCCAGCGATCATATCGAGGCTTGTTGCGGCGATTTCCACGGTGTCGCAGCCAATTTCGGCAAGCGCGCGAAGATCGCTTTCAAGGGTGGCCAGTTCGCCATCGTCCGAGCCGGCGTTGAAGCCGGTACCTATAAGATTGCTCATGTCATGATCTCCAAGGGGAAGGAAGGTTATGCGAATTCAGGGAGCCGCGCGGTACGGCGCACCGTATCGAACAGGTCCGGGCGGTCGATGTTGACGTAGTCTACCCCGGCCAATGCGATCTCTTTATGAAGGTCGATGTCATCACCGCCGTAATAGACCATGATTTCGAGACCGGCCTTGCGGCATGCCGCGACAAGACCGGGCCGCCGCATCTGTGCCGGCGTGATCTCTATGATCGAGGCATGGTGCACGGCCGTCGCCAGCGAAGGCGACTTCGCAATGTCGAGCGTCATCATCTTGCGGAATTCGGGTGCGATGGCCTGCAGACCGCGGCGCATTTCCTCGGAAAAGGAGAAAAAGAAAGTATCGCGCAACATGCCGAGATCGCGCACCAGGGCGGCGACCTTGACGGGATCGCAATATTTCAGCTCGACATAAACGCCGCAGCGGCCGCGCAAATGGCGAAGATAGGCATCAAGACGCGGCACCACAGCGCCCTTGAAGTTTTCCCCGAACCAGCTGCCCGCATCCAGCGCATCGATCTCGCTCGACAGGGCATGGCCGATAGGCCCGGTACCGTCGGTCGTGCGGTCAAGCGTTTCGTCGTGAAAGACATACAGTATGCCATCCGCACTCTCGCGCACATCAAGCTCGATATAATCCGCACCCTGCTCTAGAGCGAGATCGGCGGCGGCAAAGGTGTTTTCGGGCGCGAAACGGTTGGCGCCGCGATGGGAGACAATTTTGGGCATGGAATGTCCTGTCAGTTTACGGGTTCCGGCTGACGCGCCGGCGTGGTCGAATTGTGGGAAAGATCGGCGTGCAGTCCGGCAATGCGGTTGCCGGCTGCGTCAAAAACAAGGGTCAGACCGGATTTGCAGCTGATGCCAACCCGCTCACCGGGCGCATGCCTTATCGTCTCGCCATATTCCAGCGCATGGATGACACCTGCGGGTGTGTCGATGCTGTAGAAAACCTCGCGCCCCATCGGCTCGACGGTGGCGACCGCCCCTTCAAGCCACGCTTCGGCTGGCTCGGTAAGGGTGATATCCTCGGGGCGCAGCCCGAAAGTGATCTCACCGTCGCAACGGGCATTGATGTCGAGCCGGGCATCGCCGATCCACAGCTGCTCGCCCTGCGCCTGCCCCTTCAAGAGGTTCATCGGCGGCGTGCCGATGAACCCGGCGACGAACAGGTTGTTGGGCCGGCGATAAAGATCGTCAGGCGTACCGATCTGGGCAATCGTGCCATTGTTCATGCAGATGATCCTGTCTGCCATGGTGATCGCCTCGATCTGGTCATGGGTGACGATCAGAGTGGTGATCTTCAGCCGCTTCTGCAGGTTTTTCAGCTCGGCCCGCATGGTGATGCGCAGGGTTGCATCGAGATTGGAGAGCGGCTCGTCCAGAAGCAGGATATTCGGCTCCTTGACCAACGCTCTAGCCAGCGCCACACGCTGCTGCTGACCGCCGGAAAGCTGCGAGGGCCGCCGGTCCAGCAAAGCGCTGATCTGCACGAGGCTTGCCGCCTCCTCCACCCGCCGCGCCGCCTCCTCGCGCGGCACATCCTTGAAACGCAGCGGAAAGGCGATGTTCTGCCGCACCGTCAGATTGGGATAAAGCGCATAGGACTGGAAGACGATGCCGACATTGCGGTCGCGCGCATCGATGCGGTTGACGTTGTGGCCGTCGAAGGCGATCTCTCCGCCGGTCGGCGCGTAAAGCCCGGCGAGCAGGAAAAGCGTGGTCGATTTTCCGCATCCCGACGGGCCGAGAACGGCGACGAATTCGCCGTCTTCGATCGTCAGCGTCATGGGTTGCAGAACCCGGGTGTCACCCCAGCTTTTGGTGACTTTGTCGAGGGTGATCCTGGCCATGGCGATTATCCTTTGATCCCGCCGAAACTCATCTGGGTGATGTATTTCTGGGTGAAGATGTAAATGATCAGCACAGGCAGCAGATAGATGATGCCGACAGCGGCGATCATGCCGTAATTCACGCCCACGCTGTCCTGTGCCACGAAGAAGAGGTAGAGGCTCATCGTCATCTGGCTTTTTTCGATGAGCAGGGTCTGGACAAAGACATATTCTTCCCAGCCACGCAGAAAGGTGAAGGTGGCGACAGCTATCAGCCCGCTTCTGACCTGCGGCAGAACCACCATGCGAAAAGCCTGGAAACGGGTCGCGCCATCGGTGACGGCACTCATCTCGATGTCCCAGGGGACATTGTCGAAGAAGCCCTTGAGAACGAAGATCGCAAAGGGCAATTCCAGCGCGCTCATGACCAGCACGACACCGAAGAGATTGTTGAGAAGGCCCATATAATGCAGCTGCACGAAGATCGCGACAGTCAGCGCCAGTGCGGGAAATGCATGCAGCAGCAGAAGTCCGCGCAGGATGTTTTCACGTCCGGCAAAGGCAAAGCGCGACAGCGCATAGGCGGCCGGCGTGGCGACCAGCGCAACGATCAGGGTCTGGGAAGCGGCAAACAGCAGCGAGCTTCGCATGGCTGTCCAGACGGACGGCATCAGCGCAATGCGGGTATTACCGGTTTTCTCGATGTCACGGCTCCACAGGAAGCTGTAATTCTCGATGGTCAGATGCGGCAGCACAAGCACGAAGACCAGCGCCGCCACCACGACGCCGAGCGCGAGCCAGAGCAGTGCGGGGTTACGCAGGCGTGCTGAAAACAGCGCGATCGCAATCGCCCCGAAATAGGCCAGCGCGGCAATCGCGCCGCTGCGCCACAGCACCAGCCGGCTGAGATTGTCGTCGGAACTGGTCAGCGATTTCACCAGCAGCCAGAGATAGGGCAGGAGAACCGGGACGGAGACGACCGTGAGAAACACGAGGATGACGGGAAGGAAGCCGACACGATGGGCGCGGCTGCGTCTTTCAAGATGCGCCCAGTCCGGTTTCAGATCGGAGGCGCGCCGGGCGTGGCTTTGAACGAGCGTCATCACAGCACCTCGATTTTGGCGGGGGCAAAGGTCGCGCGCATGTTGCTGACGCGCCATTGAACGAGGGTCACGGCGACGCCGATGACCATCAGGCCGAGCGCCAGCGCCGCGCCATAGGCGTAAGCACCGTTTTCGAAGGCGCGCCGGTAGATATAAAGCGCATAGGTGGTGCTGTCGTAGACAGGGCCACCGCCGGTGATCAGCAGGATATATTCATAGGTCGTCATCAGCGACAGCGCCTGATAGAGCGTGATGAAACGGATCGGAGCCGAAAGCGCCGGTGCGATAACGTGGCGGAGCACGCCCCATTCGCTGGCGCCATCGACGCGCGCCGCATTGGCGAGATGCGAGGGTATCGAGCGGATCGACGATGTCAGGATGACCATGGCGAAGGATGCGCCGACGACGCCGTTCGCCACCACCACCAGAAACAGCGGAAAGTCGTTGCGCAGGTTGAGAGCCGGTGCGCCGAGCATACCGAGGAACTGGTTGAGCAGGCCGGAGGAGGTCGGATCGGCAATCCATATCCAGAGCACGCCGTAAAGCACGGCCGGGCTCATGCGCGGCAGCAGCCACAGGCCGCGGAAGAAATTGCCCAGCCTGTCGGGTATCGCCGTCGTCGTGACCGCCAGAAGTGCACCGAGGCCGATATTGAAGAGAAACAGCGTTGCGCCGACATAGATGAATGTCGTCAAAAGCACGACCGGCAAGCGTACATCACGCTGCACCATGCGCTGGAAATTCTCGACCGTGAATTTGCCGACCTTCAGATTCGCGCCCATATCGGTAAAGGCGATCACCAGATTGACGACGATCGGCGCCAGGAAAAAGACGCCGAGCAGGGCAAGAGCCGGCGCCAGATAAAAAATCGGCCGGGCCGGACGACGCGCCCTGAGCTGGAACTGAGACATTGGGATATACCGGTGGGAACACGGGAAAGCCGCCCGGCGTAACCGGGCGGCGTGGTGTCGGACAAAACTCAGTTGCTTGCGGCTTCGCGGATTTCGATATCCGCGCCGAATTGCAGTTCGAGTTCGTCGGCGATGAAATCGACTGCCTGTTCGGCCGTCATCTTGCCGGTCTCGACCGCCTGCAGGCCGCTGAACAGCACCTTGTTGTAGCTGCCGAACTTGGTGTGATTAGGCACGAACTGTGCGTCCTTCATCATCGGCGAAGCGGCGGAAAGAACCCAGTTGTCGCGGTATTTCGGCATGGCCGTCTGCGCGTTGCTGATGGCCGTGTGATAGGAAGTGACGGCGTGCTCGTTGTTGAAATAGGGCAAGGTCGCCAGCGCCACGAGATCGGCGGCAATATCGGCATTGGCGCTCTTCGGGTTGACGGTATAGAGCAACGGATGCGACAGGTTGGCCGGTTTGCCGCCCTTTTCGGCTGCCGGTGCGGAAATCCAGCCGATCTTGTTGAAATATCCTTCGCGATCGGTCGGCCAGGTTGCGCCGTTCTTGTCACCAACCTGCCAGGCAACGGCCCACACGCCCTGATGGAAGATGAAGGCCTTTTCCTGTTTGAAGGCGGTCTGGATGGCTTCCCAGCTCATGGCGGTATTGTCGACCGGCGTGACGCCCTGCTTGGCGTTGCGCTCATACCAGCCGAGCGCCTTCACCATTTCCGCCTTGGGGAAGACAAGCTTGCCGGTCTTTTCGTCCATGAACTTCACGCCATAGGACTGAAACACCATCAGATAGTCGATACCGACATTCGGGCGATGCAGCATGCCATATTGAGCGGCCTTGCCGTCGACCACTTCCTTCGACAGCGCGGTCAGATCATCGAGCGTGAATTCACCGGCATCGACCTTGGCCGGCAGGCTTTCGATAAAGGCCTCGTCCTTGCCGATCTTGCGCAGCATGTCCTTATTGTAGAAGAACATGCGGATTTCCGCGTCCTGTGGAATACCGTAAATCTTGCCGTCGGTGCCCTTGGCCGAATTCCAGAGGACCGGAAGAATATCGCCATAGACCCACGGGGCGGCGGCGATCCTGTCTTCCATCGGCATGGCATAACCGTCCTGCGCGAACTGGCCAATCCATTCATGCGGCAGAATGTAGATATCCGGCCCCTGCCCCACCGAAAATGCCTTCAGCGTATCGAGAGCGAAACCGTCCCAGCCCTGCACGCTGCTATTGTTCGTGTCGACGACGATGCGCTTGTCGACGCCGGCGGCCTTGAAGTGCGCGTTCATGATGCCGGCCGCCGCTTCAATGTTGGTGACGCGGGCGGGCGCGTTCTTGTCGGCGAGCGTCCAGAGTTTGACGTTGATGTCTTCGGCAAAGGCAATGGCCGGCAAAAGTGCGCCGATGGCGACCGTGGCCGCCAGGGAAAGAGATTTAAACATGAGGTGCATTCCCGTTGAAACTGATTATTTAATTAAGTTGCTTAATTTACAGCTTTATGACATTTCCGGCACTAAAGCTGGGAGAGCAGAACTTTGGCTGAGAAACGAAACGGCGGATTTGCGGGTATCGGCGCGACACAGGGCGCACTTCTGGGTTACATCAGGCGCAAGGGCTCGGCATCGCGGGTCGAACTTGCGGAATATTGCAACGTCACACCGGCGGCCGTGAGCATGATGACTCGCAACCTGCTGGAACGCGGTCTTATCGAGGAAGGCGCGCGCCGGCAGGAAGGCCGCGGCGCTCCCCATATCGACCTCATGCTCAAGAAAACCGTCGGTTATGCCCTCGGCGCCCATGCCAATCGTTATTCGGTGATGCTGACGCTGCTGAATTTCGGCGGGGAGATCGTTGGCGAATTGCAGATGCGCCGTTCCTATGACGCGTTTTCCGATGTCCAGCGGGCACTTGAGGAAGGATCCGAAGAGCTGCTTTCAAAAAACGCGATTAGCCGCAACGACCTGATCGGTGCGGCGATTGCCATGCCGACCCGCTTTCGCAACGAGGCGATGTCGCTCGATCTTGCTGACGAGGTCATTTCCTGGGCGGGTTCCGACCTTTCCACCATGCTGCGCGAGGCGCTGCGCTGCCCGGTGATTATCGAAAACGACGCCAATGCGGCGGCCATGGGCGAACTCACGCTCGGCAATACGGCGGGGCACGAAAATTTCGCCTATCTCTACCTATCCGAAGGTATCGGCGGCGGCATCATCATCAGGAACGAACTTTATCGCGGTTTTCTCGGCAATGCCGGCGAGATCGGCGCCCTGCGTGGTCGCGGAAACTCACGGCCCTCTTTCGAAGATTTGGCGGCCTGGTGCCTCGAGCATGTCGGCGAAAAACCCTCCGGACGGGCTCCTGACATCTGGACGGACTACCTGTCCCGCAACGCCGCCGTGCTTGACGCGTGGCTGGACCGGGCCGGGCCACAGGTTGCCCGCCTTGGCTTCGCCGTCAGCGCCGTATTGGCGCCCGACGCCATCTATGTCGGCGGCACGTTGCCGAGGATGGTGCGCGAAAAACTGGCGACGTGGCTGGATTATGAGGTTTCGGACCCGTTCAGCGGCGCTAAGGTCATCCAGCCACAAATCCTGCTGCCCGGGGTCGTCGCAACGGACCCCGTGGCCTTCGGCGCGGCGGCAATGATCCTGCACAGTATTGGCGAAACGGACTGAGGGCGTGCAAAGGGTGGCGACGGATGTTTCACCCCCCGAGATTGTGCACCATGAAATAAATCAGCCAGCAATGCGCGATCGCCAATATCGCCCAGGCCCATTTTGCCGCCCTGATATCGGAATCGACGACCCTGTTGCGGATCTCGGTCCTGGCCGGCGTCTCCTCCCGCGCTTGATCATCTCCGAGGGCGGGTGAGGGCAATGTCCGGGAAATCGGTTCGCTGACAACATAAAGCCTGTCATTGCGCAGAGGCGGGCACGACTCGTCATCAACGCTCTCCGCATCGGAAAGCGTATCGTCGCTGGAAGCGCAATTCACCGCCGCAAGTTGCGGTGACATCCCCCTGTTACGCACTTTACCTCTATTGAGCATCATAATTTTCCACACAATAAAAATAAAAATATTCCCTGACGACCTCCGATAAAGCCGCGCTTTACCGGGCATGCCGCAATCTGTGCAGTCCACGCCTTCACGCCCCAAAGACGTCCCCGCGATCAGGGCACCAGGGCTCCCGGCAGACCACGCCCGCCCGCATAGGGCTTTGTCTCCCGCTGGATCAGGAAGACGGATTTTTCCACCGGCAGCGGCTCGATCGTCCGATAACGCTGAAACCGCTTTGAGTATTCGAACCGGATGAACCTGTCGTCGAACTTCCCCGCCAGAACGCGATAGCCGTTGACGAATTCATTCAGGATTTCCAGCTCTTCTCCCCACACCCAGCCGCCGTAGGACGTTCCTTCATTCGACCGCAGCACGATCTCGAAAAAATGCCCGCCCGCCACCAACGGCATACGAAAGAGGATATCGAGATTATCCTCGTCCTCCTCATCGCCTTTCTTCGCCGACAGCCTGGCATGCGCGACCTTCGCATGGACCAGCGCCGAGACCGGATAGAACGGACGGCCCTTGAACCACATGAATTCACTGACCGCATATCCGACATCGTCGGCACGCTGATAAGGTTCGATGCGCGGCTCGAAGGCCATGTAGCTTCCGTTAAACGCTATCACTTTCGAAAAATCCCGATGCCTGCCTGCCGCATGTCCGCTGTTTTCCACCCGTCATTCATGCTTCTGTCTGCGACAATAGGCAGGCCGCGTCACACCAGCGTCAAATGGAATGCTATGATGACTTTCAATTTCCCGGGCACGTTGTTAGATGATGATTCATGAGGGGACGAAAGTGGCTGGGAACGCTGAACTGATACCGATCCGGCTTTTTGGCACCCCGCGCTGTGATGCGGTGCGGGAGGCATTTTTTCCGTCCAAGGGCTTCGCCCTCACTGCCGCCCTTATCCTTGCGCCGAACCAGTCCCTTTCCCGCCAGCATGCCGCATCGCTGCTGTGGGAAAATGTCGAGCAGAAAAGGGCTCTCGGCAATCTGCGGCAGCTGATCCTGCGCCTGCAGAAGCTTCCCAACGAGGATGAGGCGATCCTTCTGACCGAAGGAAACGATCTTAAGGCCGGCAAGCTGGCGCAGCGAACCGACCTTGCCATCTTCCTTGCCGGCGCAAGGGCCGAAGACCCGATGCGGCGGCTCAATGCGCTGCTTGAATTCGGCGGCGAGTTGCTGGAGGGGTTGGAGGCCGGACAGGATCATCTTTATCTCTGGCTGCTTTCCGAGCGCCGTCGTCTCAGGGACCTGTTCTTTTCCAGCTACACCCAGCTTCTGGAAGAATTGACGCGTTTTGGTCGCGCCAGTTCGAACGATATCGCCAGGCTTGCCGAATGCGCCTGCAAGATCGAGCCGGAGCGCGAAGAAACCTACCGCGCCGCCATGGCGGCCTATGCGCGGATCGGAAACATCAGCGCCTGCGAGGGCATGCACCAGCTTCTGATGGAGCAGCTCCGCCAGGAGGGGCGTTCCCCGGAAGCGGAAACCGTGGCGCTGAGGCGGAGAATACAAAGTCTGACCGCCACGATAACGGTCGCCGCCGAGCCGGAAGAGGGCAACCGCCGAAAATCCCAGACTAAACCCCGCGTCGCATTCGTTCGCCCGGCAAGGGTTGACGGGCAACCGGTCTCGCCGGTCATGCAGGCCTTCGTCGAGGATGTCGCCAACAGCCTTGTCCGATACCGGACCTTCACCGTCCTTTCGCCGCACAGCACCTTTGCACTGGCGCATCAGCGGGCCGATGACAGCTACGCCATGCTGCGGGCGGATTACCGTATCATTTCGACCGTGTTCGACGAAACCCGCATGTCGGTTGCCTTGATCGAGGATGCAAGCGGTGAAATCGTCTGGTCGCTGGAGGCAGTCCTGACCGAGCGGCATATCCACGCCGCCTTCCGGCTGCTGTCCAAACAGGTGGCCGCAGCACTTGCCCGCGAAATCGAGCGGCTTCAGGTGGAACCCGACCGCAACCATAGCGGCGAGGCCTATCGGCAATTGCTGGAGGGCCAGCAGCTTCTGCGCGGCAAATGCGACCTGCCGCTTCTTCGAAGAGCCCGCTCGATGTTCCGCAAGGCGGTCGATCTCGACCATAGCCTGGCGGTTGCCCGCGCCCGTGTGGCGCAGAGCCTGCAGCTGGAATGGCTGATGCTTGGCGGCAATGATCCCCATCTCCTGCATCGCGCCAAGGCGGAAGCGGATTCCTCCGTCGAGATCGACCCCGCTCTTGGTGTCGGCCACTGGATGTGCGCAGTGGTGGCGCTCTACCAGCGGGATTTCGACATCTCCGCCGAAAAATTCTTCGAGGCGGAGGCGCTGGCGCCTAACTCCGCCGACCTCCTGCTTCAGCATGCCGATGCGCTCGCCCATTTCGGAGATGCGGAAATCGCCTGGGAGAAATTTCAGCAGGCCATCGACCTCAATCCGCTTGCGCCCGACATCTACTGGTGGGCCGGCGCCAGCATCGCGTTCAAGCGCGAGGATTACGGCACGGCGGTGGAACTGTGCGGGCGGATGGAAAATGACGAGCCGGCGCTGCGCGTTCTGACCGCAAGCCACGCTTTGCATGGCGATTTGGTCGCCGCCCGCGAAACCGGCAGCAGGCTTAAGGAAAACTATCCGGGTATGACGGCGAGGGAGATCAGCAGCCTGTCTCCAGACCGGGACCCGGTAGCGAATGAAAAATTCTATCACGCACTTCGATTAGCTGGGATCAAATAGGAGATATTATGTCCTCGCATTTCTTCATTGTCGGAAAAAAGGGTTTCGGCGTTCTCTTCATTCGCACGGCGCCGCTGCGGGTTGCGTCCGTGTCGCATGAGACGATTGCCGCCTATGAAGCCAACCATCCCGGCGTGGATGGTTATGCCCGCGTGGCAGCGGCCGCAAAGTCCATGCTCGTTCGTCAGAACGGCCAGCCTGAAGCGGAACTGGACCAGGTTCAGATTCAGGGCATCGAAGCCCTCGTCGCCGGTGGCGCCGTGGTTTCCGAAGCCGATTTCGCCTTTATCGGCGAAGTGAGCGACGCCGGCTGGGATTTCAACCGCATGGTACAGGCGCCGATCGAAGCCGCCCTCAAGGCTGTCGGCCCGGCCGGCTCCGTCACCGGCGAGCTGTTCGACGCCATCCTTGCCGACGACGGCAACGCGGCACCCTGATCGCGGTCGCGCAGCCTTGACCGGCGCCGATGCTCCCATGTCAGCGACCGCGGCTTCAAGGCAGGCAGACGCTTCATTCTTCGATCCCGGACTGCTTCGGCGGTTCGGGATTACCCGTGTCGGCGATGTCACCGGCCTCGACATCATCGGCATTCCCGTCTGGTTCGCCACCCGGCCCAATTCACGCGGGCTGTCGGTATCGCAGGGCAAGGGGCTTGTCGCGGAACAGGCCCGGCTATCGGCGATCATGGAGGCAATCGAAGGCGCGGTTGCCGAAGACACCCGCAAACATATCGCCATTTTCGGCTCCATTCAGGAGATGCGGGACAAAGGCGTTCCCCTGGTTCCTTTCGAAACCGTCGGCCGGGTCGATCCGGACACTCTCCATCCGCAAAAAGAACGCGCCTGGGTAAAGGGAACATCCATTCGCCACCAGCGGGAGGTTTTTGCCCCTTATGAACTCGTCGGCATGGATTTCCGCGTGGATTTCCCATGGGACCGGCGAGCCTTGCGCATGAGTTCCCAAGGGCTCGCGGCCGGATTCGACCATGACCATGCGGTTCTCCATGCCCTGCTCGAACTCATTGAAAATGACGCCTGCTTCCTCGTCGACACTTTCGAAACACGCGCCATCGCACCTCAACCGATCCTCATTCCGGCGGGCGTCGATCCTTCCCTTGACGGTCTTGTTCAACGCCTGTCGGATATCGGGCTGCTGCCGTCCTTCTTCGACATGACGAATGGGCTTGGCGTGCCGGTGGTGATGGCGAGCCTGTCCCGCTCTCTTCAGGCTAAGGACGGGCCGACCACCCGCAGCGCCGCGGGCGCGGCCTGCCGGCTTGATATGCATGGCGCTGCGATTGCTGCGCTGCTGGAGGCGATCCAGTCGCGATTGACCGATATCAGCGGCGCGAGGGACGATCTTTCCCCTCTCCGCTACCAGCGGGATATGGTTGCGGCCGGGCCTTCGGCCTCCGGCGCACCGCCGGTGGAAAGGGTGCCGGTCAATCTCGATTTTGCAGATAGTGCCGTGTCTTCGCCGCCATGGCGCCAGCTTGCGACGCACCTTTTCGCCGGCGGCATCGAGGATATCTATGTCTTTCCTTTGGAAACGGACGTAGCCGGCCTGCATGTGGTGCGGGTTCTGGCAAGTGGCCTTGCCCCGGCCGGCGGCGGGCTCCAGCACATCTCGCAGCGCACCCTCGATCACTTGCTGACTGTCGGAGGCCTCGGATGAAGCCGGTGGTTTTTGCAGGCCCGTCCATCCACGGCATCGCCGGCGAACATATGTCCGGCCTCGATCTTCGCGGTCCCGCGGCTTGCGGCGATATTTTCGATGCGGTCCGGCAAGGCATCGGGGCAATCGGGCTGATCGACGGGCTTTACGGCGATTGCGCCGCCGTCTGGCACAAGGAAATCCTCTATGCGCTGTCCAGCGGCGTCAGCGTTTTCGGCGCCGCCAGCATGGGTGCGCTCCGGGCGGCGGAATGCGCTTCCTTCGGTATGATCGGCATCGGTGAGATTTTCGAGGCCTACCGGAACGGGCAACGTTTTTCCGATGCCGATGTGGCGGTGAGCCATGCACCCGGCGAACTCGCCTACCGCCCGCTGACAGTCGCGCTGGTCGACGCCGAAGCGACGCTTGCGGCCTGCCGTGAAGCGCTCACCCCGGAGCAATATGACGCGCTCGCGCGTGCCGCCAGCAACCTGCATTTTACCCGCAGGACATGGCGCTCCATCGCTGCCGAAGCCGGCCTCGGCTCTGTGACGGCAGATTTGCTCGCGGCCAATGCGGTTTCCGTCAAGAGAAACGATGCGACGAGGCTTCTGGCGGTGCTCTCGGGCGAGACGCTGCCATTCCCGCCGCCATCATGGAAACTGCAGAACACGATGTTTTTCCAGCAATTGACTGCACGGCAGACGGCAGGGGACAAGACGTCTTGAACGCCGTCCAGTCCACGGCACTGCCTTTGGTGCCCGATTGCGGTGGGCTGATCCGCACGATCGCGTTCGCATTGCCTGCCGCCTTTTTTGCGGACAACGGACCCGCTGACACCGTTTCTCCGCTCATTCCCATCGGAAACCTGCTTTCAGCCCTGCCTGCGGATATCGCTGCCGCTATCGTGGTCGATCGCGCCTGTGTTGCGCCCGCACAAAGCTGGCTCGACGGCCTGCCAACCCACTGCCCCACCGAGTTGATACCCCTTGCCGGAAACGACAGCGTTTCGCATCCATGGCTGCAGGATATGCTCCATGTGCGGAGAAATGATCGCGACGGATATGCCAGTGCGGAGTTTGTTTTGGCGGCGGAAAAGGCCGTCGGGGTCAGTCTGGCCGAGCATCTGGGAGCGGCAACTAGGTATTCCGATGTCGCCTTGGCGGGGGGCAATCAGCTCGTCGGCCCGGATTTTCGGCTGGTGGGCCATTCTAGCCTGCAGGATGACAGTGGGATCGGAAGAAATGCGGCCATCCCGTCGCAACGATGGCGAAAGGTTGAGGCTCTCGACGACCGAAGCGTGTTCAGTTTCGGGTATCGGCCGGAGGATCTCGGCACTATCCCGGCATCTCTGACTCCTTCCGCGACTCCAATTTGCGGAGCGGAGATTGCCGGCGAAAGAATGCACCAATGCGGCTTCCACGTTGACCAGTTCGTTTCCGTCACCGGTCTGAGAAGCGGGGGCCGGCCGTTATTGCTCGTTGCCGATCCCGTCGCGCATGGCGGATGCAATGCCCGCGCCGCAACCGATCTGAAACGAAAGCTGGACGCCTCGGCCCTTTCGCTTGTGCGGCAAGGCTTTGCGATTGAACGAAATCCCATCCCGGTTTCACCGGCCATCGATACCAACAAATGCCTGCCCAGGCTTTACAACAATGTCCTTCTTGAAAATGTCACACGTTCCGGTCAGAAACGGCCATTCGTCTGGATTCCGCATTTCGGCGATAGGGAAGCGCTTGAGGAATTCGACGCGATGAATCGGAAAATTTGGGACAGATTCGGCTTTCAGGCCATCGGTGTGGCCGGATGGAGCCATCTTTCAAGCCGCAACGGTGCGTTGCGTTGCGCGACAAAAATAATAAATCGCGGCCCGGACACGCGATTATGAACAAAAAACCGTGCTATTTTGTCAATAAAGCTTCATAATACCCGTGGAAATTGTGTTGAATGTATACCTTCAACAATATTAATTGATAATCATCGGATTTAAGAACCTCAACCGGAGGAATTTGTAATGCAGGCCAAACTACCCAGCCCGATCGACGTCCATGTCGGCGCACAGATCAGAATGCGCCGCAAGTCGCTCGGCATGAGTCAGAGTGCGCTGGCCGGGCGATTGGGCATCACCTTCCAGCAGGTACAGAAATATGAGAAGGGCGCCAACCGCGTCGGCGCGTCCCGTCTGCAGGCCATTGCGTCGATCCTCGGCGTGGATGTCAGTTCCCTGTTTGCCAATGCCACGCCCGATGGCGACCCGGCCAATCCGGCCCTTGGCACGATCAATGCCATGCAGACCTTCGTGGCTTCGAACGAAGGTTTTTCGCTCAACCAGGCCTTTTCGCGCATCAAGAGCGCCGCCGTGCGCAGAAGCATCGTCGCCCTCGTGACATCGCTCGCGGCGACTGAAGCGGCGGAAAATGCCAGCGCGCCGGCAGACAAAAACGACAATTGACGCAGGTGTGACGCTCGCGTGACGCTCGATATGGTCGAAATGAACAACGCAACATCAAAGCGTTTTCATACTGTCGACTGTCGAGAGGGAATCATGGTGGCGTCTACCACAGCTATACTTGAACAGGACAATGCAGACGAGATTCTCGCGCTCGGGCGGATGGTTTCCTATCTTTGCCAGCGCTCGAAGGCTCTGGAACTGGGCATGTCGACCTATTTTCTGGAAATGGCATTGCTGTCGCTGGCCCAGGACATCAATCAGCAGGGTCTGCCGTCGGTAAGCACAGAAATCAATGTCAGCGCCCTGGCACAGGCCGACCTGCATTGAACGCTTTCGCAACGGCATGAACCCGCGGGAGTGAGCGTTTCCGCGCCGGCCTCCAGTCGTGAAAGCTTGGGAACATTCTTGCCTGTCCGGCTGGCTCCATCCAGCCGGAGAGTCATTTGCATATCTTCCTCCACATTTTATTGGCGCAAGCCATGAGTGAGGCCCGGTTTTACCGGGCCTCACTTCATATCAAGGCACCGCGCGGCGAAGCTCGATGGCAGCGGCAACCATGTTGACGAGTGCCGGCCTGACCTCTTCCCACTTGCGGCTCTTCAGGCCGCAATCCGGGTTGATCCAGAGCTGCCGGTCGTCAAGCCGCTCCCGCGCCAGCGCCAGAAGATCGACCATTTCTCCGACATCAGGCACACGCGGCGAGTGGATGTCGTAGACGCCGGGACCGATCTGGTTCGGATATTTGTAAGTCCGAAACGCATCCAGCAACTCCATCTTTGACCGCGAGGTCTCGATGGAGATCACGTCGGCATCCATCGCCGCAATGGCATCGATAATCTGGTTGAATTCGGAATAGCACATATGGGTGTGCACCTGTGTGCGGTCGTCCACGCCGCTGGAGCAAATGCGGAAGCATTCCACCGCCCAGCCGAGATAATCCTGCCAGTCCCGGTGCCGAAGCGGCAGGCCTTCGCGAAGAGCTGCCTCATCGATCTGGATCATCTGTGCCCCGGCCGCCTCGAGATCGTTGACCTCGTCGCGGATGGCGAGCGCGATCTGCCGGCATGTCAGGCTTCTGGCGATATCATCGCGGACAAAGGACCAGTTAAGGATCGTCACCGGTCCGGTCAGCATGCCCTTGACGGGTTTGTCGGTGAGCGATTGGGAATATTCCCACCAGCGGACCGTCATCGGCTTCGGACGCGACACATCACCGAAGATGATGGGCGGACGCACGTAACGCGAGCCGTAACTCTGCACCCACGCATGCTGGGTAAAGGCGAAGCCGGACAGCTGCTCGCCAAAATATTGCACCATGTCATTGCGCTCGAACTCGCCGTGAACAAGCACATCGAGACCGATATCCTCCTGCCAGCGGATGGCCGCTTCCGTTTCTTTCTGCAGGAATGTTTCATACTGCGCATCGCTCAGGGCGCCCTTCGAATGCGCTGATCGGGCCTTGCGCACCTCCGGCGTCTGCGGGAAGGAGCCGATGGTGGTCGTCGGGAAAAGCGGCAGCGCAATGGCTTGCGACTGCAGCTTCTGGCGCTCGGCAAACGGGCTTAGCCGCTTCCTGTCGGCATCGCCGATCGTCGCGATACGCTTTTGCACGGCGGCATCCGTTACCTTAGGCGAGGATGGGCGTGCGGCAACCGCCTTCGAGGCAGCCTCCAGTTCCGGGGTTACAGCGGCCTTGCCCTCACCGAGAGCCTTGCCAAGCGTGGCAATCTCGTCGAGCTTCTGGCTGGCAAAGGAAAGCCAGCTTTTCAGATCGGCATCGAGGCCGGTTTCCAGTTCCAAATCGACCGGAACATGCAGCAGCGAGCAGGACGGCGCAATCTGAAACGCCGCCGCACCGCGTGACGCGATGATGGGTTCCAATCGGGTGACGATTGCGGCGAGATCAGCACGCCAGATGTTGCGGCCATCGATGACGCCCAGCGACAGAACGCGATTTTCCGGCAGCGCCTTCAACACCGCCTCCAACGCAGTGGGTGCTCGCAGCAGATCGACATGAAGGCCGGCAACCGGCAGCGCGGTGACGGTTTCGAGATTGTCCTCAAGCCCACCGAAATAGGTGGCGAGCAGGATCTTCAGATCCGGCGCGGCCCTGGACAAAGCCTGATAGGCCACAACCAGCGCATGACGCTCCCCCTCGGAAAGGTCCAGCACGGCGACCGGCTCGTCGATCTGCACCCAGTCTGCGCCTGCCGCGTGCAGGCGGCGCAGCAGCTCTTCATAGACAGGCAGCAGCCTCGCCAGCAGATCAAGCGGCTTGAAAGCAGCTTCACGCGCCTTGGCAAGCTTCAGGAACGTGACCGGACCGAGAATGACCGGACGCGTATGGATGCCGAGCGCCTTCGCCTCAAGGAAGTGGTCCACCGGCTTTTGCGAGGTCAGTTCGAAATGCTGATCCTCGGAGACCTCCGGCACCATGTAATGATAGTTGGTGTCGAACCATTTGGTCATTTCCAGCGCCGGAACGCCATGACCATGATGCGAATGCCCTTCATGCACATGGCCGCAGCCTGCATGCCCCTCGCTCTGGCTGCCGCGCGCCATGGCGAAATAGGTCGAGAGGGAAACATCTCCACCCGCCCATCCATAGAGGGATGGAACGGCGCCCACCATCACGGCCGTATCGAGGACATGATCGTAGAGAGAAAAATCATTGGAGGGGATGTGGCTAATCCCCTTCTCCTGCTGAAGCACCCAGTTTTCGGCGCGCAGCCTGGCGGCGGTTTCGAGAAGTTCCGTTTCGGAAATCTTTCCGGACCAGAAGCCTTCAAGCGCGAACTTCAATTCGCGATGACGGCCGATCCTCGGGAAACCGAGCGATGCGACTGGAATGGTCTTGTCTGACATTGTCATACCCCATTTGGTTGTGGGGGCATGGGTAAAGCGGACGCGTGCAGGTCCGGCTTGCCGAACCATTGCAGCAACCACCGGGACACCCCGCCCGTGGACGTTATTTTGTCCTGGCAGGTCTCCTGGCTTACGGGTCGCCGCCTTTGTCCGTCTTCCCGGAGTTCACCCCAGTGACGTCTTGGACAAAGGCTCGCCGCTTACAGTTGCGGGGGCAGCTCCGGTCTTGCCGATCGTCGGCGCACCGGATTCCCTCTTAGCTCCGGGATTGAAATAATCAGGCCCGGAGAACCATGACACCCGCATTTCTCACTACGGGCGTCACAATGTCAATAGACATAAAGAAATCTTTATATCTTTATTTCATTTAAAGGCAGGTATCAGGAGACGACCGCGCCCGGGCCCGCAACAGCGCCAGACGGCACCTTGCCCAGAATGATCATGCCGAGAACCTCGTCCTTCGTCACATCTTCCGTGCGGGCATGGCCGACCACCTTGCCGTTCTTCATCACGAATACCCTGTCCGCCAAGTCGAAGACGTCATGGATATCGTGGCTGATGAGGAAGATGCCGATGCCCTGCCGTTTCAGCTCCTTGACGAGATCACCGACCTGCGCGGTTTCCTGCGGCCCGAGCGCCGCCGTCGGTTCGTCCATGATGAGGATGCGGGCATCGAATAGAATGGCGCGGGCGATGGCGACGGACTGCCGCTGGCCGCCGGACAGTGCCTTCACCGGCTCCTTGAACCGCCGGAAATTGGGGTTGAGACGTCCCATCACCTCGCGGGCCGAAGCCTCCATGGCGACATCATCAAGCGTGCCCCATTTCGTCTTCAGCTCGCGGCCGAGATAAAGATTGGCCGCCGCATCGACATTATCCGCCACCGCCAGCGTCTGGTAGATGGTTTCAATGCCGTATTTCTTGGCGTCGCGGGGATTGCGGATATCCGCATCCTCGCCATTGATGAGGATTTCGCCCTCATCCCGCCGGTAGGCGCCGGACAATATCTTGATGAGCGTCGATTTGCCCGCGCCATTGTGGCCGAGAAGGGCGACCACCTCACCGGGGAAAAGATCGACTGAGGCGTTTTCCACCGCATGGATACCGCCGAAGGAAATGGAAATATTGCGCATTTCCACGAGGGGCGTGACTTGTTCCGTCATTGGGATTCTCCTCGGTTCTTACTTGGCGCGGGCGCGGTAGATGGTGTCGAGCCAGACGGCGACGACCAGAACCACACCGACGACGATGCGCTGGAAGGGCGTGTCGATGCCCACCAGCACCATGCCGGATTGCAGCGATTGCATGACGAGCGCGCCGAGCATCGCGCCCGCTATGGTGCCGACGCCGCCGGCGAGCGAGGTGCCGCCAATGACCGCCGCCGCGATCGTATAAAGTTCGTCCAGTTCACCCTGGGCGTTGGTTGCCGCGTTGAGGCGGGCTGTCGAAATCGCCGCTGCGATGGCGCACAGAACACCCATCAGCGTGAATATCTTCACCGTGACCCAGCGGGTCTTGATGCCGGCGAGTTCGGCTGCTTCCGGGTTACCGCCGATGGCGAATACATAACGTCCGAAGCGCAGCCGCGTGGCGATGAAGGTCATCACTGCACCAACGGCGAGCGCTATCAGCACCGGAATGGCGATGCCGTGCGGAATGAACAGGCCGCCGTCCGGCCAGGTGATGCCATTGGCATCGGCATAATTGCGGGCGATGTTGATCGGCCAGGGATAGCTGTTGACGACAGCCACAAAACCGATGACGACGAAGCAGCCGAGTGCCACCAGGAAATATTCCGCCCAGACCGGCCGCAGTGGAAAGCCGAAACGGCGGCGCTGGTGACGGGAATTGAGGATTGCCGCAACGATGGCGACGCAGGCAACGATAGCGGCGATCCAGCTCCATGTCGCGCCGATCGAGCCGCTGGTGCCGCCGCCCATCAGGCGGAAGGTGGAATCCATAGGCGCCACGGTGCGACCGCTGGTGACGAACCAGGTGCCGCCGCGCCAGACCAGCAGACCGCCGAGCGTGACGATGAAGGACGGCACATTCAGGAAGGCGATGATAGAGCCCTGCAGCATGCCGATGGCGCCGCCGACGAGAATGCCGACCAGAAGCGTGACGATCCATGTCGCCCAATGTTCGAAGCCGAGTATCTGCGGCAGGATCTCCGCTTGCGTGACACCCATGATCATGCCGGAAAAACCGAGGATCGACCCGACCGACAGGTCGATATTGCGGGTGACGATGACGAGCACCATACCGGTCGCCATGACAGCCACGGACGCGGTCTGCACGGAAAGGTTCCAGAGGTTTCGCGGCGTCAGGAACAGGCCGCCGGACAGGATATGAAATCCGATCCAGATCAGAAGAAGCGCGCCGACCATGCCGAGCAGGCGGGTATCAAGCTCCGTTGCGCTGATGAAGCGCGCGATGGAGCCTGTCTTTTCCGTCTTGGCGGACGCTGGGGAATTGGATTGGGTCATATCGGCCATGAACTGCCGGTGCTCCTCACATCTTAAAAGGCGCTGCGCCATGAACCATGGCGCAGCGCCCGAACCGGGACATAGTCGATCAGTTGCAGGCCTTGACGGATCCGGCCTTCACACCCTGGCAGGCCGTTTCCTTCTTGATCCAGCCAGCATCGATCACGACGTTCAGATTGTCCTTGGTGATGGCGATCGGCTTGAGGAAGACCGACTGCATCGTGACCTTCTTCGGGCCGCCATCAAAGGCGGTAACGCCCTTGATTTCCGTCATCTTCTTGCCACCAGCAAGCGCGAGCGCAATACCGGCCGCTTCCTTGCCGAGTTCACGGCTGTCTTTCCAGACGGATACCGTCTGCGTGCCGAGTGCGACGCGGTTAAGCGCGGCGAAGTCTGCATCCTGACCGGACACGGGAACCGAGCCCGCCATGCCCTGCGCGGCAAGAGCAGCGATTGCGCCACCGGCCGTGCCGTCGTTCGACGCGACAACAGCATCGACCTTGTTGTTATTCTTGGTCAGGAACTGTTCCATGTTCTTCTGGGCATTTTCCGGCTTCCAGCCATCGGTATAGGCTTCGCCGACATTCTTGATCTTGCCCCCGTCGATGGCGGCCTTCAGCACTTCCTGCTGGCCGGCGAACAGGAAGTCCGCGTTCGGATCGGAGGACGAGCCCTTGATGAAGACATAGTTGCCTTCCGGCTTCACCTTGAAGACTTCGGCAGCCTGAAGACGACCGACTTCCTTGTTGTCGAAGGTAATGTAGAAGGCGTTCTTGTTTTCGATCAGGCGGTCGTAACCAACGACCGGAATACCCTCGGCAACGGCCTTTTCAACGGCCGGGCCAATCGCGTCGCTGTCCTGCGCCAGGATGATCAGCGCGTTGGCGCCCTGGGAAATCAGCGATTCCACGTCGGTCAGCTGCTTTGCGGCGGACGACTGCGCATCGGCGGAAATGTACTTCGCGCCGGCCTTGTCGAGAGCGGACTTGATGGCCGCCTCATCCGTCTTCCAGCGTTCTTCCTGGAAATTCGACCAGGAAACGCCAACGACGAGATCAGCCGCAATAGCGGCAGTATGCAGGGAAACGAGTACGGCCGTACCCGCCAAAAGCTTGGCAAAAGAATTCATGATGTCCTCCCGGTAAGGGCGAAGCCTGCACCTCCATGCAGGAAAAACGCCCGGAAAAAGCTGCCGGTCTCTGTGATTTCACAATTTTCTCGACAGTCGAGAAAATTAATGTCAGAGATTCCCCATGCTGTCAACAACGGCTGCGGGCAGCATCCGGGTGCCTTGATCTTGCTTTCGGCATGCGCCATCAGAGGGATCAGCACGACAGGAAAAAAGCCGTTCAGGGAGCATGCCCCAGCCCATGTCCGCCATTGCAAGCACGGAACTGGTGCGCCAGAAAAACAGCCTGTCGGTGATGGCGGCACTGCGTCTGCACGGCAGTCTTTCCCATACCGACATGTCGACTTTCACCGGGCTTGCCTCCGCAACCGTTTCCGCCATCACCATGGAACTCGAACGTGCGGGGCTCATTCTCAGGAAAGAACAGCTTGCCACTGCCGGCCGCGGGCGGCCGCGTATCCTCTTCGCGCCAAGCGGCGACTTCTGCTACGTTGCGATCGTCATCATCTCCTCCGACAGCGTGCAATATTCGCTCGTCGATTATGCCGGCAAGCTGGTGGACCGCTTTACCGAGCAGAGGATCACGGCTGAAAAAGGCTCGTTCGGAGGTTCGATATTGGCGGGCCTTGCGAGACTTGCGGACCGTTCCCGCATCAACCGCCACGACATTCTTCAGGTCTCGATCAGCAGCAAGGGCCTCGTGGATGCGGCAACGGCTGTACTCGTGTGGTCGCCAGTCCTCGGTAACGAAAAGATAGATTTCCAGCAGCTTATTTCGCAAGACGGCCGCACCCGCGTGACGCTGAACAACGAGACGCTGCTGGCCGCAAAAGCCATTTGGATGCGGGAGCACGCAAGGGAAACCCCGGCGCCGGAAGCGCTCGTCACCCTGTCGCTCGGCCACAGCATCGGCCTTGGCATTGCCCGCGCAACGGGCGGCGCAATCGAAGTCAGCGCCCCCAATTTCGGTCATATGCTGCATCTGGCCGATGGTGCGCTCTGCCGTTGCGGCACCAGGGGCTGCATTGAGGCCTATTCCGGCTTCTACGCCATCCTGCGGTCGGCTTTCGAGGCACCACCGCAGGCGGAACCGGCAAAATTCGTGCCGATCGCCGAGGTGGACAAGATCGCCGCTTCGGCTCGCGCCGGGGGCCGAATGGCGCGGTTTGCCTTCCGCACCGCCGGCCTCGCGCTCGGTAACGGCCTTTCACGCCTCTTCAGCCTGCATGGGCATATGCCGGTTTTCATTATCGGTCCCGGCACGCGTTATTTCGATCTTCTGGAAAGCGGCCTGCATGATGGACTTGCACAGTCACAGGCGGTGCGTTTCGGCGGCATGCCGAAAATCGCAATCGCCCCTCACGAGCCGGAGCTGGTGTTCGAAGGGCATATGGAACACGCCCTTTCCGCTGCCGACGACTACATCTTGAGCGCCGACGGGCCCGAGAGACCGCTGAGGAGTTCAGGGAATTGACGGAAAACCTGACGGAAGCTCAGGCCTGCTCCGCCACGGCTTCGGTCTTTTGTTTACCGCCTGTCAGCATGGCCACGAATTCATCGAGACCGGCGGCCTCGTCCTTGCTCAGGCGCAGGCCCTGTTTCGTGCGGCGCCAGAGAATGTCCTCGGCCGCAAAGGCCCATTCGTGCTCAACCAGCCAGCGCACTTCGCATTCGTAAAGCGTGCCGCCAAAATGCCGGCCGAGGCTGGACACGTCGGTGGCGCTGCCCAACAGTTCTGCAGCCTTCGTGCCGTAATTTCTGACAAGCCGCTCGGCGTGGCGTCCATCAAGGAAAGGATATCGGGAGACGAGCGCCCGAACCTGCACCTCATATCTTTCCGCGCCGAAATCGCCGCCCGGCAGGTGGGAGCCCGCCGTCCACGGCTTGCCCTTTTCGCCGATCGCCGCGCCGATCTTTTCCAGCGCATGTTCCGCCAGCCGCCGATAGGTGGTGAGCTTGCCGCCGAAAATATTGAGGAGTGGAGCCTCGCCTTCGGCCTCTTCAACCTTCAGCACGTAATCGCGTGTGGCTTCCTGCGCTTTCGAAGCGCCGTCATCAAAGAGCGGCCGCACGCCGGAATAGGTCCAGACGATGTCTTCCGGCCGAACCGGCTCGCTGAAATAGTCGCTCGCCGCGTTGCAGAGATAGGAAATCTCTTCCTCGGAAATGCGAACCTTGGCCGGATCACCCTTATAGTCACGGTCGGTGGTGCCGATCAGCGTGAAATCCCGCTCATAGGGAATGGCGAAGATGATGCGGTTATCAGGGTTCTGGAAGAAATAGGCGCGCGGATCGGAAAACTTCTTGCGCACGATAATATGGCTGCCCTGCACGAGCCGGACATTGTGAACATCCTTGCGGCCGAAGACGCCGGAAAGCACCGTGTCCACCCAGGGACCGGCAGCGTTGACCAGCATGCGCGCTTTATGCGTGGCCGAACGACCGGTTTTTTCGTCCAGCGTCTCGATGCGCCACAGCCCGCCTTCGCGCCGTGCGGAAACGACCCGCGTGCGGTTCATGATCGTCGCGCCGCGATCCGCCGCATCGCGCGCGTTGAGAACCACGAAACGGGCATCATCCACCCAGCCGTCGGAATATTCGAAAGCCCTGGCAAAAGCCGGCTTCAGAGGCTTGCCCGCCGGGTCCTTGCGAAGATCGAGCGTACGGGTCGCCGGCAAAAGTTTGCGGCCGCCGAGATTGTCATAAAGAAACAGGCCGAGCCGGACCATCCAGGCCGGGCGTACTCCGCCCTTCTGAATGGGCAGAACGAAACGCATGGGCCAGATGACATGCGGCGCCATGGCCCATAGGATCTCGCGTTCCATCAGCGCTTCGCGCACCAAACGAAACTCGTAATGTTCGAGATAACGCAAGCCGCCATGAATGAGTTTGGTGGCCGCCGAAGACGTGCCGGAGGCAAAATCGCCCTTTTCCGCAAGCGCCACGGAATAACCCCTGCCCACGGCATCGCGGGCAATGCCGCAGCCATTGACGCCGCCACCGATGACAAAAAGATCAAAAATGTTTTCGCCGGACATGAAGCCTCCGCGACAATGCAGGGGAGAAACCCCTTATGGAAAGACAATTATATAAAAACGAAAACGAAACGAATGTCAAAAGAAAACAAACGAACCATATAAACGCAAATGAAAGCGCCGTGAGCGGTGCGTCACAACGTCAGTCTCCTAGGAGATTTATGTTTCAGCCGTGTGTCTGAGAAACCTGCTCAAGCTCATAGAGCACGCCGCCCATATCCTTCGGGTGCAGGAAAAGAACAGGATTGCCATGCGCGCCGATCTTCGGCTTGCCATCGCCCAGAATTCGAGCGCCCTTCTTGATGAGATCATCACGAGCCGCGTCAATATCCGGCACCTCAAAACAGAGATGGTGCGTCCCGCCGCCCGGATTTCTTTCGAGAAAGGCGGCAATCGGCGAATTTTCTCCGAGGGGGTGAAGGAGTTCGATCTTGGTATTCTCAGCCTGAATGAAAACCACCGTCACGCCGTGTTCAGGCAGGGATTGCGGCTCGGAGACATCTGCGCCAAGCGCCCTGTATCGGGCAATGGCGGCTTCGAGATCGGGCACCGCGATGGCGACGTGATTCAATCTTCCGAACATGGCCATCTTCCCCTCACACGTTCCGCCTGACGCCTTCGAGCAGGTCGAGAACCTTGTTGGCCGCGTCCATGACATTGGTGCCGGGTCCGAAGATCGCCGAAACCCCGTGGTCGAGCAGGAACTGGTAATCCTGCCGCGGGATGACGCCGCCGACCACGACGATGATGTCTTCCGCACCCTTCTGTTTCAGCGCCTCGACCAGCTGCGGCGCAAGCGTCTTATGACCGGCGGCGAGCGACGACATGCCGACCACATGAACCCTGTTCTGAACGGCGAGATCCGCCGCTTCAACGGGAGTCTGGAACAAGGGGCCGGCCAGCACATCAAAACCGATATCGCCAAAGGCCGAAGCAATGACCTTCGCGCCGCGATCATGCCCATCCTGCCCGAGCTTGGCGACCATGATGCGCGGTTTGGTGCCGATCCGTTCGGCAACACCGGAGAGGCGGGCGGCGAGCGTGGCGAGTTCCGGCTCATCCTTATAGGCCTCGCCGTAGATATCACTCACCACCTCCGGCACGGCGGCATGGTCACCGAAGACCGCACGCAGTGCATCGGAAATCTCTCCCACTGTGGCGCGGGCGCGGGCGGCGACAACCGCAGCTTCGAGAATATTGCCCTTGCCGCTGCGGGCGATCTCGGAAAGTGCTGCCAAGGCGGAGGTCACGTCCTTGCCATCGCGGCGACGGCGCGTCTCCTCAATGCGGCGGATTTGCGCGACGCGAACGGCGGCATTGTCGATATCGAGAACATCGATATCTTCCTCGTTTTCGAGACGGTAACGGTTGACGCCGACGATGACCTCCTCGCCCTTGTCCACCGCCGCCTGGCGGCGCGTTGCCGCCTCTTCGATCAGCCGTTTCGGCAGGCCTTCCGCCACCGCCCTGGTCATGCCGCCAAGCGCCTCCACCTCCTCGATCAATGCCCAGGCTTTCTCAGCCAGTTCATCGGTCAGGCTCTCGACATAATAGGAACCGGCCAGGGGATCGACGACCTTGGTAACGCCTGTTTCATGCTGGAGGATAAGCTGGGTATTGCGGGCGATGCGGGCGGAAAACTCTGTCGGCAGGGCAATCGCCTCATCGAAGGAATTGGTGTGTAGCGACTGCGTGCCGCCAAGCACGGCGGACATGGCCTCAAACGCGGTGCGGACGATGTTGTTATAGGGGTCCTGCTCCTGCAGCGAGACGCCAGAAGTCTGGCAATGGGTGCGTAGCATCAGCGACGAGGCCTTCTGCGGTTTGAATTCTTCCATGATGCGTGACCAGAGCAGGCGCGCGGCGCGCAGCTTCGCCGCCTCCATGAAGAAATTCATGCCGATGGCGAAAAAGAACGACAGGCGCCCGGCGAAATCATCGACATTCAGCCCCTTGGCCAGCGCCGCGCGCACATATTCGCGGCCATCCGCCAGCGTGAAAGCAAGCTCCTGCACCAGCGTCGCGCCCGCCTCCTGCATGTGGTAACCGGAAATGGAGATGGAGTTGAATTTCGGCATCTCCTTCGCCGTATATTCGATGATGTCGGCAATGATCCGCATCGAGGGTTCGGGCGGATAGATATAGGTGTTGCGGACCATGAACTCCTTGAGGATGTCGTTCTGGATGGTGCCGGAAAGGGCGGCGCGGGGAACGCCCTGTTCTTCGCCCGCCACGATGAAACTGGCGAGCACGGGAATGACCGCGCCGTTCATGGTCATGGACACCGAGACTTTTTCGAGCGGGATGCCGTCGAACAGGATTTTCATGTCCTCGACGCTGTCGATCGCCACACCAGCCTTACCGACATCGCCCTCCACGCGCGGGTGATCGCTGTCATAACCGCGATGGGTGGCGAGGTCGAAAGCCACGGAAACACCCTGCTGGCCGGCGGCGAGCGCCTTGCGGTAAAAGGCATTCGAGGCTTCGGCCGTGGAAAAACCGGCATATTGGCGGATGGTCCAGGGCCGCCCGGCATACATGGTGGCGCGCGGGCCGCGCGTGAAAGGCGCAAAGCCCGGCAGGCTATCAAGATGAGAAATCTTCTGCAGATCGTCAGCCGTATAGAGCGGCTTGACCTCGATGCCCTCAGGCGTGTGCCAGACGAGTATGTCCGGTGAGCGCTTCAGCTCTTTTTCGGCGAGGTGAAGCCAATCCCGCACCGTTTTTTCACCCGACATGCATCTCTCCCCTTCTGCATTTCATTCTAGCACTGTGGCCGGTGATCGTGACGAAAATCGAACGGCCGCCCGCAGGCCCGACCCCGTAAACCGCTCCGGCCCGCATCCGTTCCGGAAAACGGCAGCGGCTATCACTCGAATTCGAGAATGACTTCGTCCACCGCGAGGCTGTCGCCCGGTTTTGCCGCCACCCTGGCAACCCGACCGCGTTTTTCCGCGCGCAGGATGTTTTCCATCTTCATGGCCTCCACCGTCGCCAGCGCCTGCCCGGCCTCCACCTCGTCGCCTTCGCCCACCGAAATACCGGTGATGACACCAGGCATGGGGCAGAGCAGCAGTTTCGATGTATCCGGCGGCAGTTTTTCCGGCATCAGCAGCGCCAGTTCCGCCACGCGCGGGCTGCGCACGCGGGCAAGAATATCCATGCCGCCCCAGCGCAGGCGAACCGCCGCGCCGGCAAGATCAACCTTGGCGGCGATAACTTCGCCCGCCAAGTTGAACAGACCCAGACTCTGGCCCGGAAGCCAGCCGGTATCGATGGCCAAAGCCGCCCCGTCCTCAAAGCGGACCACCGTGCCATCCGGACCGGTTTCAACGCTGACCCTTTGGTGCAATGCGCCAAATGAAACCACCCAGTCATGGCCGACAATGCGGCGGTGATTACCGATGGTGCCGGAAATTTCGACCGCGCGGTTCTGTACGCGCTGGTTGATGATGGCGGCAATGGTGGAAAGCTTACGCGCCGCGGCTTCATCCGGCTCGACGCCGGAAAACCCTTCCGGAAATTCTTCCGCGATAAAGCCCGTCGTGAGCCTTCCGGCCCGGAACCGCTCATGCTGCATGACGGCCGACAGGAAGGGCAGATTGTGGCCGATGCCCTCCACCTCGAAACGGTCAAGCGCCTGCCCCATGGCGTCGATGGCCGTTTCGCGATCCTGGCCCCAGCTGCACAGTTTGGCGATCATCGGATCGTAATACATCGAGATTTCGCCGCCTTCGAAGACGCCGGTATCGTTGCGGATGACCGTTCCGTTCTCCTGCGCACCTTCCCGCGGTGGTCGATAGCGCGTCAGCCGGCCAATGGAAGGCAGGAAGTTGCGATAGGGGTCTTCGGCATAAAGCCGGCTTTCAATCGCCCAGCCATTCAGTTTCACATCCGCCTGTGCGAAGGAAAGCCTTTCACCTGATGCCACACGGATCATCTGCTCGACCAGATCGATGCCGGTAACAAGCTCCGTCACCGGATGTTCCACCTGCAGGCGAGTGTTCATTTCCAGAAAGTAGAAATTCCTCTCGCCATCGACGATGAATTCCACCGTGCCGGCCGAATGGTAACCGACCGCCCTTGCCAGCGCCACGGCCTGCTCGCCCATGGCCTTGCGGGTCGCTTCATCCAGAAAGGGTGACGGCGCTTCTTCGATGACCTTCTGGTTGCGGCGCTGGATCGAGCATTCGCGCTCACCGAGATAGAGGATGGTGCCGTGCTTGTCGCCCAGCACCTGAATTTCGATGTGGCGCGGCTGGGTGACGAATTTCTCGATGAAGATGCGGTCGTCACCAAAGGAGGATTTCGCCTCGTTTTTCGAGGACTGAAACCCCTCGCGCGCCTCGGTATCGTTGAAGGCGATGCGCATGCCCTTGCCGCCGCCGCCGGCGGACGCCTTGATCATGACCGGATAACCGATCTGGGAGGCGATCCTTACCGCCTCATCCGCATCCTCGATCAGCCCCATATGGCCGGGGACGGTGGAAACGCCCGCTTTTGCGGCCAATTTCTTCGAGGTGATCTTGTCGCCCATGGCCTTGATGGCGCCAACAGGCGGGCCGATGAAGGCGACACCCGCCTTTTCCAGAGCCTCAGCGAAGGCAGCATTTTCCGACAGGAAGCCGTAACCGGGATGGACAGCATCTGCCCCGGTCTTCGCGATTGCCTCGAGAATCTTGTCAATGACGATATAGGACTGCGACGAGGGAGCCGGGCCGATATGAACGGCTTCATCCGCTTGTCTCACATGCAGCGCATTGGCATCCGCATCCGAATAGACCGCGACAGTGGCGATGCCCATCTTCTTCGCGGTCTTGATCACACGGCAGGCGATCTCGCCACGATTGGCGATGAGGATTTTCTTGATCATGCGGTTATTCTCCCCTCGCATCGTCATCATCGTCGCGGAATTTCTTTTCATAGGGCATCATCAGGATCGCCGAGGCGGTGGCCGCCGCGCCGAACAGGGACGCGATGGGCACGACCACCAGCAATACCGGCACAACCGGATTTGCGGCGCGACCGATGCGCGCGCCCAAACCGCCAATGTCGAGAAAAATCAGCGCTGCACCGACGCAGACGCCGATCAGCACGCCGACCGCCGCATTGAACGCCATGAAACGCAGCATCTGCCGGTGATCGAGCCGGGCAGCTTCCGGCGTCATCTTTGGCTTTGGATCACGACTGCCCGATGCTCTGCCCGCGTTACCGCCGCGACCTTGCCTCACCCAGCGTCGCAGCCATTGCAGGTCCATATGGAGTATGTCGACAATCATGTTCCTCCTCCCCCTCAGGAAAAATGCCGTCGCCTGCCCTCAGATCTCGAAAAAATTCTCGAATGATTCCGGGAAATTCTGCCGGGCAACGCGCTCGTCAATCACCAGCATCGCCTGATAGGAAAGCGGATCGAAATTCTTTTCCGCAGGTATGACCTCACGGCCGAAAAGCAGGTTGAGGCGGGCGGCGTCGAGATTGCCGCGCTCGAAGGGCTCGGCACCAAAATGGTGCCAGAGCGAGTGCAGGAAGGCGGCATCGATGCGATGCTCCTTGGTGTCGTTGCGCGCCCGGCGGGGTATCATCTTGATCGGTGTTACCCCTTTGGGGTTGGCGCGACGGATGGTGAACTGGACGCCCGTGCTCGGCATGCCGGAGGGAAATCCCTTGTGTTTGGTCATTTCGGGCAGGTTCGCCATCTTTAGTCCTTCCAGAACATTTCCAGTAAAAGCGGAATCGCTTTTACGTCCGGAAATGCGTCAATTCAAATAGTTAGAGCGCTTTTAGCGCTCTAATCTTTTCGTTATGCCTTGCCGATCCTGTCCTCAGTCTTCGTTTCGAAGTCGGAGGCATCGTGGCGTTCATGCAATTGTTCGGACGGATCGCCCGAGGTTTTGTTGACGATCACACCGCGCTTGACCGCCGGGCGCTCGCCGATTTCGAGCGTCCAGCGCATGACGTTCTTATAGCTGTCCGCTTCAAGGAACGCACCGGCATCGCCATAGGCCTGACCGAGCGCGATCTTGCCATACCACGGCCAGACGGCCATATCGGCGATCGTATATTCCGAACCGGCGAGATAACGGTTGTCGGCGAGGTGCCGGTCCAGCACGTCGAGCTGGCGTTTGACCTCCATGGCGTAACGGTCGATCGCATATTTGATCTTCACCGGCGCATAGGCGTAGAAATGGCCGAAACCGCCGCCGAGGAAGGGGGCGGAGCCCATCTGCCAGAACAGCCAGTTCAGCGCCTGCGTGCGGGCATTACCCTCCTTCGGCAGGAAGGCGCCGAATTTTTCCGCGAGATAAACGAGAATGGAGCCGCTTTCGAAAACACGCGTGGGCTCAGGGGTCGAATGATCCATCAGCGCCGGGATCTTGGAATTCGGATTGACGCCGACGAAACCGGAACCGAACTGGTCGCCTTCACCGATCTTGATCAGCCACGCATCATAATCTGCGCCCTTGTGGCCGGCAGCCAGCAATTCTTCCAGCATGATGGTGACCTTCTGGCCGTTCGGCGTCGCCAGCGAATAAAGCTGCAGCGGGTGCTTGCCGACAGGCAGTTCCTTTTCATGGGTGGGACCGGCGATTGGACGGTTGATATTGGCGAACTGGCCGCCATTGCCCTTATCCCAGGTCCAGACCTTGGGCACTTCATATCCGGCGGGGAAATTATCTGCGGAGGAATTTTCGGCCATGAAAAACTGTCCTTGTGCGTTTCGGGAGGACATCCGGAAATCCGGGCGCCTGAACATCCATATAGTAAGGTGGCCGAAGCATTTTTCCAGCCCTGCAGCAAATCAGAGCGGAATGGTGTCGTGTTTCTTCCAGCGGGTTTCGACGCTCTTGTTGCGCAGCGACGCGAAGGCGCGGGCGATGCGGCGGCGTGAGGAATGCGGCATGATGACCTCATCGATGAAACCGCGTTCCGCCGCCACGAAGGGATTGGCGAAACGCTCCTCATATTCTTTCGTGCGCGCGGCAATCTTCTCGGGATCGGAAAGCTCGGAACGATAGAGGATTTCCGCCGCTCCTTTTGCTCCCATGACAGCGATTTCCGCCGTCGGCCAGGCGTAGTTCACATCCGCGCCGATATGTTTGGAGGCCATCACGTCATAAGCGCCGCCATAGGCCTTGCGCGTAATCAGCGTCACCATCGGCACCGTGGCCTCCGAATAGGCGAAGAGAAGTTTTGCGCCGTGCTTGATGACGCCGCCATATTCCTGCGCCGTACCCGGCAGGAAGCCCGGCACATCCACCAGCGTCAGCAGCGGAATGTTGAAGGCATCGCAGAAGCGCACGAAGCGGGCGGCCTTGCGCGAGGCGTCGATATCGAGGCAGCCGGCCAGCACCATCGGCTGGTTGGCGACAACCCCCACCGTCTGGCCTTCAAGGCGGATGAAGCCGGTGATAATGTTGCGGGCAAAGGCTTCCTGCAGTTCGAAGAAGTCTCCCTCATCCGCCAGCGCGTGGATCAGTTCCTTCATGTCGTAGGGTTTGTTGGAACTGTCGGGGATCAGCGTATCGAGACGTGCTTCCAGCCGCGCCGGATCGTCATGAAACGGCCGGACAGGCGGTTTTTCGCGATTGTTGAGCGGCAGGAAATCGAACAGCAGCCGCACATGTTCCAGCGTCTCGATGTCGTTTTCATAAGCGCCGTCAGCGACGGAGGATTTTCTCGTATGGGTGGAGGCACCGCCAAGCTCTTCCGCTGTGACGATCTCGTTCGTCACGGTCTTCACCACATCCGGCCCGGTCACGAACATGTAGGAGGTATCGCGCACCATGAAGATGAAATCGGTCATGGCAGGCGAATAGACAGCACCACCCGCACAAGGCCCCATGATAACTGATATCTGCGGCACGACGCCGGAGGCGACGACATTGCGCTTGAACACATCGGCATAACCGCCGAGCGAGGCCACACCCTCCTGGATACGCGCACCGCCGGAATCGTTCAGCCCGATCACCGGCGCACCATTGCGCACCGCCATATCCATGATCTTGCAGATCTTCTGCGCATGGGTTTCCGACAGCGAACCGCCGAGCACGGTGAAATCCTGCGAGAAAACATAGACCTGCCGGCCATTGATGGTGCCCCAGCCGGTGACGACGCCGTCACCTGCAATCTTCTGGTCCGCCATGCCGAAATCCACCGCCCGGTGGGTGACGTACATGTCGTATTCTTCGAAGGAACCTTCATCCAAGAGCACGTCGATACGCTCGCGCGCCGTCAGCTTGCCCTTGGCGTGTTGCGCCTCAATGCGCTTGACGCCGCCGCCGAGCCGCGCCTCTTCCCGCCGCGTTTCCAACTGCTCCAGAATGCCGGGCATGTTTCCTCCATGCGTTGTCATTACGATCCATAGCCCAGAAAATAGTCTGCCAGAAGCCTTGATCGTGCGCGTATGCGTGCCATAAATATTTGCAATATTTAATTTTGCAAAGTTGCAATATGGCGACGGAAAAACTCTTCATCGGCCGCAAGGTGCGCGGCCTTCGCGAAAACGCCCGCGCCACGCAGGCGCAATTTGCCGAGCGGCTGGGCATCTCCGCGAGCTACCTGAACCAGATCGAGAACAATCAACGCCCGGTTTCGGCCAGCGTTCTGGTGACGCTGGTGGAAAAATTCCAGCTCGACATGGCGGAACTGGCGACGGGCGAAAGCGACCGGCTGGTTTCCGCCGTGCGTGAGGCACTGAAAGATCCGCTCTTCATGAACTACGAACCGGGCCTTCAGGAACTGAAACTGATCGCCCAGAACGCGCCGGGTTTTGCCCATGCGCTGCTGCGCGCCCATCAGGCCTATCGCCAGAACAGCGAGCAGCTGGTGCAGCTGGATGACCGGCTGGGCCGCGGAACCGCGCAGGTGGAAAGAACCCCCTATGAGGAGGTGCGCGATTTCTTCCACTTCGTCGACAATTACGTCGCCGAGATCGACCTTCTGGCCGAAGAGCTGGCGGAAGAACTGGAGATAGAAGGCGGCGAGACCTACGGCATTCTGGCCGCGCAACTGCGCAACCGTTACGGCATCCATATCACAAGAACGGAGGCGGCAGGCGGGTTGATCCGGCACTTCGACCCCACCGGCAAAACGCTCGCTCTCAGCTCCTACATGGCCGCGCCGACCCGCTGTTTTCAGCTTGCATTGCAGATCGCCCAGCTTCACGCCGGCGCGACGGTGGACAGAGTGCTGGCCGGTGCCGGATTCCGCAATGTGGAAGCGGCGGAAATCTGTCGTATCGGATTGCATAATTATTTCGCCGCAGCCCTCATCCTGCCCTATGGCCGATTTCATCGGGCGGCTCAGGAACTGCGTCACGATCTGGAGCTTCTCGCCGTGCGCTTCGGCGCGAGCCTTGAGCAGGTTGCCCACAGGCTGAGCACCTTGCAGCGCCCGGGCATGAAGGGCGTGCCGATCTTTTTCGCCAAGATCGACCGCGCCGGCAACATTACCAAACGCCACAGCGCCACGCGGCTGCAATTTGCCCGTTTCGGAGCGGCCTGTCCGCTTTGGAATATCCATCAGGCTTTCGAAAGCTCCGACAGGATCGTGCGGCAGCTGGCGGAAACGCCTGACGGTGTGCGCTATCTTTCCATCGCCACGCAAATCGAGAAAGCTGGCGCGGGTTTCAATACGGAAAGACCACGTTACGCCATCGCGCTTGGCTGCGAAATTTCCCATGCACAGAATTTCGTTTATGCCGATACGCTCGATCTCGGCAATGCGGCCTCCTTCAAGCCGATCGGCATTTCCTGTCGGGTCTGCGAAAGGGTGGACTGCGTGCAGCGCGCCGTGCCGCCGTTGAAACGCAAGCTGCATTTCGATCATCTTTCGCGCGGAGCCCTGCCCTACAGGATCGCCGACTTCTAGCGCCGCGGGAGTATCAGGGTAAAGGCACCATGGCGCGCCGCATGATATTGGCGTAGTAGCCCCAGAAAAGCCGCGCGGCCACGGAGCGCCAAGGCGACCAGAGTGCCGCACGCTCCGCCAGCCATTTCGCTTCCGGCCTCACCTCCAGATCAAGCGCGTGAGCCACCGCCGATCTCAGCGCCACATCGCCGACCGGGAAAATATCCGGATGCCCGCCGCAGAACATCAGATAGACCTCCGCCGTCCACGGGCCGATACCACGAAGCGCAACCAGTTCGGAAAGGGCGGCAGCGGCTTCCTTGCGCACCACGCCATCAAGATCGATCTGCCCTTCCGTGACGGCGCGCGCCAGCCCTTCCAGCGTCGTCGCCTTGGCCCGGGAAAGGCCGAAGCCAGCGCGCAATTCCTCGGGTGCGCCGAGATAATTTTCCGCCGTGACCACGCCGCCGGTGCCGGTAAGGATACGCGCCCATATGGCGTTGGCGCTGGCGCGCGACACCATCTGCGACACGACGATATGGGCAAGGCCGGCAAAGCCGGGCTCGTGAATGCGCAGCTCCAGCGGACCGGCTTTTTCGATAATGAGGCTGAGAGCCGGATCGAGGTGGGCGAGATGCTCCAGCCCTTCGCTGATGTCATCCATCCCGGTAATGATTTTCATATCCGTCATTCCATATGCCGCCAGCCGGCTGGTGGGGCGCTTTAAAACATGGCAGAAGAAACCATGCCTTCGCCTTTCCGTCAAAAACCGGTTTACCGCTTTGCGCCAAGCCCCAACGGCCTGCTGCATCTCGGCCACGCGCTTTCCGCCTTCCTGAACCATGACATGGCGCAGGACAATGGCGGCCGCTTTCTGCTGCGCATCGAGGATATCGACCAGACGCGCTGCACGCCGGAGCTGGAGCAGGCGATCCATGATGATCTCGGCTGGCTGGGACTTTCCTGGGAAGAACCGGTGCGGCGGCAATCGGAACATTTCGATGAGTATCGCGCGGCGCTGGACAGGCTGATCGACGCGGGCCTCGCCTATCCGGCTTTTCTCAGCCGTGGGGAAACAAAGGCCATCGTTCGCACTTTTGAGGCAGAAGGAAGGCTCTGGCCACGCGATCCTGATGGTGCGCCACTTTACCCGGCCTTAGATCGGGAGAGGCCAAAGGCTGAGCGGGAGGCGCTGCTCGCCTCCGGCCGTCCGCACGCCTGGCGGCTCGATATGGAAAAGGCGATCCGCGCCGCCGGCATCCCCCTGTACTGGCAGGAGAGCGGCGACGGCGGGCCCCGGCGGATCGAGGCCCTTCCCGCGCTCTGGGGCGATGTGGTGCTGTCGCGTTCCGACGCGCCTTCAAGTTATCATCTCTCCGTTGTGGTTGATGATGCGCTGCAGGGCATCACCCATGTGGTGCGCGGCATGGATCTCTTCCACGCAACCGCCATCCACCGGCTGCTGCAGCACCTGCTGGACCTGCCGCAACCCAACTATCATCATCACCGGCTTATTTTGGGCGCAGACGGGCGAAAGCTTTCGAAAAGCGAAGGCAGTACCGGCCTTTCCGCCCTGCGGGCGGAAGGGGTGACGCCGTCAGATATCCGCCGGCTTGTCGGTCTCCTCTAGCGCCCGCTCCCGGCGCGCGCCGCTGCCGCCGATATTGCGGCGGATGATCTGCCGCACCTTGTATTTCATGAGCGCGGCATTGACCTCCGCACCGAGCATGAAGATGACGCCGACCATATAAAGAAACACCAGAACCACCATGACGGAGGCAAGACCGGCATAGGTGGCGGCATAATTGGCGAAGGTGGAGAGATAATAGGCAAAGATCGCCGCGCCGATGACCCAGAAGATCATCGTCAAGAGAATGCCCGGCCAGACATCCCAGATACGGCGCTTGCCGGCGGGCAGCCAAAGATGCGCGGCCACCAGCCCCGCCGTCAGAACCACGATGGTGCCGTAAAGACCAAGGCTGGAGATGGTGTTCAGCACATCCGTCAGCCACGGGAACCGCTGCTCGGCAAAAGAGGTGGCGACCGGCACGGCAACAAGGACGATACTGATGCCGGCAAAGACGACCACGGCGATCAGCACATAAAGCAGGCTGAGCAGGCGGGTGACATACCACCATCGCGTTTCGGTGACACGATAGGCGCGGTTGAGTGAAATTCGGAGCGCCTCGACGCCATTGGAGGCAAAATAGGCGGCGGCCAGCACCGAAATCGTCAGCAGCCCGCCGCGCGGAATGGTCAGCACCTGCTGCACCTGCGCCGCCAGCGGCCCGGCAATCGCCTCAGGCCAGGTGTCGAAAATCAGATGCACCGCCGTTTCGGAAAACTGGTCAGCGCCGAGAAAACCGGCAAGCGCCGTACCGAAGATCAGAAAGGGGAACAGCGCCAGCAGGATGGAAAGCGCCATATGGCTCGCCATCGCCCAGCCGTCATCCTCGGCGAAATGGGAATAGGCATCGAAGGCAACCTTGCCTGCCAGGCGCACTGCGGCAACCATGTCACCTCCATTCATCGGCATTTCATTTGTAACTTCGTCCCGAATATGGGAAATCAGCTTCGCTTTGTACAGCGCGCAAGCCCGGCTTTCGGTTCCGTCACTGAGAAGGATTTTGCGCAATGCGTTTTCCATGGGCCGGTCAAACGGGCCAGAGCAATAGTCGGTTTCCCGGAGCGGCAGATGTCTGAAAAGCCCGTCATCATCATTACCGGATGTTCCTCGGGCATTGGCGCTTATTGCGCCGGCGCGCTCCACCGGGACGGCTGGCGGGTTTTCGCCACCGTGCGCCGCATCGCCGACATGGCCGCACTTGAAAATCAGGGCATCGAAACCCTGATCATGGATTACACCAAGCCCGAAACCATCGCCGCGCTGGTGGATACCGTCGCCGCCCGAACCGGCGGCCGCATCGATGCGCTTTTCAACAACGGCGCCTATGGCCAGCCGGGCGCGGTGGAGGACCTGCCTGTCGAAGCGCTGAGAGCCCAGTTCGAAACCAATGTCTTCGGCTGGCACGATCTGACACGGCGGGTCATTCCCTTCATGCGCGCCCGCGGCGTCGGCCGCATCGTGCATTGCTCCTCCATTCTCGGCCTCGTGCCCTATCGTTATCGCGGCGCTTACACCGCTTCGAAATTCGCGCTTGAGGGGCTGGGCGTCACCTTGCGCATGGAGCTTCAGGGCAGCGGCATCCATGTGAGCCTGATCGAACCCGGTCCCATCACCTCGAAATTCACCGCGACGGCGCTTGCCCATATCAACGAGCATATCGATCTCGAAAATTCGGCCCATGCGGCGGAATATAAACGCCAGCTGGCGCGCATGGATGGCTCCGGTCCCGTCAACCGTCACAAGCTTGGCCCCGATGCGGTTTATGCCGTGCTGAAACACGCCCTGACGGCGGCAAAACCGAAGCCGCATTATCCCGTCACGGTGCCAGCCAAACAGGGGCTTATCCTGAAACGGCTCTTGCCTGCCGGACTTTTCTATCGTCTGCTGCGCAGATTCGATTGAGGAGGAGTAATACCGCATGTCCGGCTTCACCACCGTTCTGGCCCTTATCGTCATGGGCCTCGTCGTCATCGTGCTGATACGCGGCCTCTTCAACATGCTGAAGGGGCAGGATGCCAACCGGTCCAACAAGCTGATGCAGCTTCGCCTTCTCCTGCAGGCCATCGCCATCGCGCTGATCATGCTTACCCTCTGGCTCACCGGCGGTGGCCGCTGACATGGTGAAACTGAACAAGATCTACACCCGCACCGGCGACAAAGGCACGACCGCGCTGGTTTCCGGCCCGCGCCGGCTGAAGCACGATCTTCGCGTCGAGGCCTATGGCACGGTGGACGAGACCAATTCGGCCATCGGCGTCGCGCGACTGCATACGGGCGGGCTGGAACGGCTGGATGCCATGCTCTTTCGCATCCAGAACGATCTGTTCGATCTCGGCGCCGATCTCGCCACACCTGATAGTGGAGAGCCGCTTTCTTACGAGCCCCTGCGTATCGTCGAAAGCCAGGTCACACGGCTGGAAAATGAAATCGACGAACTCAATGCCGCCCTCGAACCGCTGACCTCTTTCGTGCTGCCGGGCGGCAGCGCGGCGGCGGCCAATCTGCACCTGGCGCGCACCGTCTGCCGCCGGGCGGAGAGGCTGATGGTGGAACTTTCCGTTTCCGAGAATGAGATCGTCAGTCCGGCAGCGTTGAAATATGCCAACCGCCTGTCCGATTTCCTGTTCGTCGCGGCCCGTTTCGCCAATGATGCCGGCAAAGCCGACATATTGTGGGTTCCGGGCAAGAACCGCTAGATCGCATCACTTGCGCAAATGAAGGACGTTCCATGTTCATACCGCTGCACGATGCGAATTCCCTCAAACATATCCGGCTACAATATGTCACCATCGGCCTGATCGTGGTCAATGTGCTGGTCTGGCTGTTTACCGGCGTGCTTGCCAGCGATACCGAGGCCAATGCCGCAGCGCTCGGCCTTGGCTTCATTCCGGCCGTCGTGTTCGATTATGCTTATCTGGAACCGGCCCTGCAGGTGGTGCCTGACGATCTGACTGTTGTCACTTACGCATTCCTGCATCTCGATTTCTGGCATCTGGCCGGCAACATGCTGTTTCTCTGGGTCTTCGGCGACAATGTCGAGGACGCGCTTGGCCATTTCCGTTTCCTGATCTTCTATCTTGCCTGCGCCATTGTCGGCGCGCTGTTTCACGGCGTCGTCTCACCCACATCGGAAGGGCCGCTGATCGGCGCTTCGGGTGCGGTTTCCGGTGTCGTCGCGGCCTATTTCCTGCTGCATCCCAGGGTGCGTGTCTGGGTGCTGGTTCTCATGCGTATTCCGCTTCCTTTGCCCGCCTTCATTCCGCTGGCGCTGTGGATTGGCCAGCAGTTCCTGATGCTGGCGCTGGGGCTCGAGGAAAACGTCTCCTGGGGCGCCCATGTCGGCGGCATAATAGCAGGCGCGATCCTGGTGGTTTTCATGCGCAGGCGAGGCGTGCCCCTGTTTGACCGCACCATTGTTGCGCCGAGGGCGGCGCAGTTCAAGAATACGTCGCAAACGGCAGGGTTGTCGCAAATCGAACGGGGCTATGACGGGGGTAGATGAGACCCTGCGTGAGAGATAGAGTATTTACGTTAACGTCAACGTAAGATATGCCTTACGTGCATGTGATAATGAAGATTGCTCCGTTGTATTTGCGGGAAAAATGCTTATCCATGTCGCCAACCTGTTTTTGGAGGTCCGCGCGGTCAACTGGCCAAAGCGGACAGGAGTTTGAGGAAAGCCGCCGATGAAAATCCTTGTCCCCGTTAAACGAGTCGTCGATTACAACGTGAAGATCCGCGTGAAAGCGGATGGTTCTGGCGTTGAGCTTGCCAATGTGAAAATGTCGATGAACCCGTTCGACGAAATCTCGGTGGAAGAGGCCCTTCGCCTGAAGGAAGCCGGCAAGGCCGAAGAGGTTGTGGTCGTCTCCATCGGCCCGGCCAAGGCGGAAGAAACGCTGCGCACCGCGCTCGCCATGGGCGCCGACCGCGCCATCCTGATCGAGACCGACGAAACGGTTGAGCCGCTCGCCGTCGCCAAGCTGCTGAAGGGTGTCGCTGAGGCTGAACAGCCCGGTCTCGTCATCGTCGGCAAGCAGGCGATCGATGACGACAGCAACCAGACAGGCCAGATGCTGGCCGCCCTTCTCGGCTGGGGCCAGGGCACGTTTGCCTCCAAGGTCGTACCGTCAGACGGCAAGGTCGCGGTCACCCGTGAAGTCGATGGCGGTTTGCAGACGATCGAACTGAAACTTCCCGCCGTCGTCACCACCGATCTTCGTCTCAATGAGCCGCGTTACGCCTCGCTGCCGAACATCATGAAGGCGAAAAAGAAGCCGCTTGACAAAAAGTCGCCGGCCGATTTCGGCGTCGACGTTTCGCCGCGCCTGAAGGTGCTGAAGACCGAAGAGCCGGCAGGCCGCAAGGCCGGCATCAAGGTTGGCTCGGTTGCCGAGCTGGTCGAAAAGCTCAAAGCCGACGGCGTCCTCTAAGGTTTCGGAAAAGGGAGATATTCTTATGGCCATTCTTCTTCTGGCAGAACACGACAACGCAACCCTTTCCGACCTGACGGCGAAGACGCTGACGGCGGCAACGCAGATTGGCGGCGACGTCCATGTGCTGGTTGCCGGCGCCAATGCCAAGGGCGCTGCCGACGCTGCCGCGAAACTCTCCGGTGTGTCCAAGGTGCTGCTTGCCGAAGACGCATCCTATGCCAACGCGCTCGCCGAGCCGCTGGCGGCGCTGGTTGTTTCGCTCAGCCCCTCCTATGACGTCATCATCGCCCCGGCGACGGCATCCGCCAAGAACGTGACGCCGCGCGTTGCGGCCCTTCTCGACGTTGCCCAGGTCTCGGAAATCATCGAAGTCGTCAGCCCTGATACTTTCAAGCGCCCGATCTATGCCGGAAACGCCATCCAGACGGTGCAGGCAACCGACGCCAAGAAGGTCATCACCGTGCGTCCGACCGCCTTTGCGGCAGCGGCAGAAGGCGGTTCGGCAGCGGTCGAAACCATCGGCGCGGCCGCAAACCCCGGCCTTTCCAGCTTCGTTTCCGATGCCCTGGCGTCGTCCGACCGTCCGGAACTGACCTCTGCGAAGATCATCATCTCGGGCGGCCGTGCGCTTGGTTCTTCCGAGAAGTTCAAGGAAGTCATCCTTCCCGTCGCCGACAAGCTCGGTGCAGCCGTTGGTGCATCGCGCGCAGCCGTCGATGCCGGTTATGCGCCGAACGACTGGCAGGTGGGCCAGACCGGTAAGGTGGTTGCCCCGCAGCTTTACATCGCCGCCGGCATTTCGGGCGCCATCCAGCATCTGGCCGGCATGAAGGACTCGAAGGTTATCGTCGCCATCAACAAGGATGAAGAAGCGCCGATCTTCCAGGTTGCGGATTACGGCCTCGTCGCCGATCTGTTCGAAGCCTTGCCGGAACTCGAAAAATCGCTGTAATTTAAGCATAAATTGGAGGCGGCGCGTTTTTTAAACGCGCCGCCTTCTCTTTTTCGGCGATATGCGTAACATCGCCGGCAATAACGCAGACAAAATCCCTGAGAGGAGACCAACCTATGACCGCCCCCTTTAAAAACATCGGTGTCATCGGAGCCGGTCAGATGGGATGCGGCATTGCACATGTCTCCGCCATCGCCGGTTACAGGGTCCATATCTACGATCTTTCCAAGGAAGGCATCGAGGCCGGTCTCGCCACGATCAACGGCAATCTCGCCCGCCAGGTCACCAACGGCAAGCTTTCGGACGACGCCCGCAAGCAGGCGCTGGCGCTGATCAGCGGATCGACTGATATCAATGATCTGGCAGCCATGGATCTCGTCATTGAGGCCGCGACGGAAAATGAAGAGATCAAGCGCAAGATTTATGCGCAGGTCTGCCCGGTCCTGAAGCCCGAAGCGCTGCTCGCCACCAATACGTCTTCGCTCTCCATCACTCGCCTTGCATCCGCCACCGATCGGCCCGAGCAGTTCATGGGCATCCACTTCATGAATCCGGTGCCGGTCATGAAGCTGGTGGAACTGGTGCGTGGCATTGCCACCAATGAAAAGACTTTCGACGCGGCCAAGGATTATGTGCGGACGCTGGAAAAGGCGATCACCGTCGCCGAGGATTTCCCAGCCTTCATCGTCAACCGCATCCTGCTGCCGATGATCAACGAGGCGATCTACACGCTTTATGAAGGCGTCGGCTCCGTCGAAGCCATCGATACCGCCATGCGGCTTGGCGCCAACCACCCGATGGGACCGCTGCAGCTTGCCGATTTCATCGGTCTCGACACCTGTTTGTCGATCATGCAGGTGCTGCATGATGGCCTCTCCGACAGCAAATACCGCCCATGCCCGTTGCTGGTCAAATATGTCGAGGCCGGCTGGCTCGGCCGCAAGTCCGGCCGCGGATTCTACGACTATCGCGGCGAGACGCCGGTCCCCACGCGCTGAGCCCGGACCAATATCGTCTCTGCCTTCGGCTAAACTCTCAGGCAATCAGCAGGTAAGTGACCGCGCCAGCGCCAGCGGCGAGGACGGATGCGGCCGTGAGCAACCCGCAATAAACGAGCGTTCCGGAAACGGCAGCGACGAATACGCGGCCTACCGCGTTGGCGGCGAGAGCGGCGAGAATTGCGCTCGCCACGATATCAGGCGAAAGATTCTGCGCGTTGGCTCGCAACGCACTGAGAACGGCGACATCGGCATCGAATATGGCCGACAAAGCCGTGAGGGCGATGAAACCACCCGTGCCGATCCAGACGAGAAGAACGGCATTCAGCGTTCGCGTTGCAGCAAAGAGCGCGGCGAAGATGGCAAGGGGCACCAAGTCGAACGGATTTTTTGCGTCGATTTCCTGTCCGGGCTGCGTGTCCTGCAGCCTTATGAGGCCGGCGCCGCTCAATCCGAGAACCAGTGCAGCGGTCAGCGTTGCCGGTGCGATGAGGGAAAACGTCGTCAGCGAGAGGGCGAGGACGATAGCGAGAACCCGAAGCAGCGATACAGCCGCGGCCAGCGCCGCCACACCCGCAAGAGGCCAGACGTTTTCGCCGCTTTTCGCCTTCTGCCCGAAGCTGGCGGTTACGGCGGTTGATGAAACCAGAGCACCCGCCAGCCCGGTCACCAGCAGGCCGCGGGTTGAGCCGAGCAACCGCACGGCAATATAGCCGCAATAGGAAATCGTGGCGCTGAGCACGGTGAACAGCCATATTTCCCAGGGGTTGAAACCGCCCCACGGATCGATTGTCCGGTTTGGAAGGATCGACAGGCCGACGGCGGTCATCACTGCAAGCACCAGTGCGGAGCGCAGCTCGATCCATGTCAGCCGTTTCAGCAGACGGTGGAGAACTTCCCTGCCCGCAAGCAATGCCGCAAGGGCCGCGCCACCAGCAGCCGCCGCCTGATATTGCTCCGTTACCGCAAGCCCGCCGAGGGCAAAGACGCAGAGCGCCGCAACCACGCCGGTGACACTGAAATCATTGTCATGGCGCGCCTCACGCAGCTTGAACCACGAAAAACTGAATGCGAAACCCAAAAAACCCGCCGCAAAGGCGAAGGCATTGCCCTGCTCATCGGCCAAGATGCCGAAGATGCCACCGAGCAAGCCGGCAATGCCATAGGTCCTGATCCCGGCGGTACGGCTGCCCGCCGGCGCATCACGCTCCCGCCAGCCGCGCTCAAGGCCGACGAGCAGGCCGATGGCAAGGGCAAGACCAAGCCGGGGGATAAGCAACTCCATGTCGGCACCTATTCCATGGCGGAAGCAGGATCATTATACGGGGCGGACGCTGGCTTGTCTGCACCGGCCCATCCTGGACAGGCCTGTCTTGAGGGCGGTTGCGGCTCTCAACTCATGGATCCAGCCACCGGCATCATTTTCCCGTCGCGGCGGTCACCAGCGCCTTGGCATCCTCGCTGTCCCACGCCGCCGGGCCGTTCATGGCCGCGAGCAGGCAGCCATTTTCATCCAGCAGCAGGGTGGCCGGCAGGCCAAAAGCGAGGCCTTCCTTTTTCAAAACGTTGAAGACGCCCATGGAACTGTCGCGGTAGTGTTTCAGGGCGTCGATCTTGTATTCATCCATGAAGGCTTTCGGTTTTTCATCCGCGCCGACATCGATATTGACGGCAACGACCTCAAAATTCTCGCCGCCCTTTTCCTTCTCCAGCGCGTTCAGAGCCGGCATCTCTTCCCGGCAGGGCACGCACCATGTGGCCCAGAGGTTGAGAAGGACCGCCTTGCCCTTGAGGTCGGCAAGCGTCATGTCCTTAGCCTCCGGTCCCTTGAAGGACAGCGGGATGACGCGCGGCTTGTCCGCCGCCGACATGGCCGCCACCTGCCCTTTCAGAAACGGCTTCAGCGAAGCGATGCGGTTTGCCGCACCTTCACATAAACCGCCCTCGGCCACCGCTGCCCCTTGAACCGGGCTCTCAGACCCAATATGCCTGAACCAGACCGCGCCAGCACCGGCGAGCACACCGGCCACGGCAGCAATTGCAACCAATTTGGCGGAAGGAAGCCTGAACGGCCTTTTTTCTGTCATCGAATACTCCAGGGCACTTAACATGGCTGACGGCACAGATCAGAAATCCTCCAACCAGATGTGGGGCGGACGTTTCGCTTCCGGGCCATCTGCCATCATGGAAGAGATAAATGCCTCCATCGGCTTCGACAAGAAGCTTTACGCCCAGGATATCCGCGGCTCTATGGCGCATGCCGCCATGCTGGCGGAAAAAGGCATTATTTCGCAGGAAGATAAAGACAAGATCGTTCACGGCCTGAACACGATCCTGTCAGAGATTAAGGCCGGCACCTTCGAATTCTCGCGCAAGCTCGAAGATATTCACATGAACATCGAGGCGCGGCTTGCCACCCTCATCGGCACGGCGGCCGGCCGTCTGCACACCGCCCGCTCGCGCAATGATCAGGTGGCGCTCGATTTCCGCCTGTGGGTCAAGGAAGAATTGCAGAAGACGGAGAGCATGCTGACCGCGCTCATCGCCGCCTTCCTCGATCGCGCCGAAGAAAATGCCGATACGGTCATGCCCGGCTTCACCCATCTGCAGACAGCCCAGCCCGTCACCTTCGGCCATCATTGCATGGCCTATGTGGAAATGTTCGGCCGTGACCGCGCCCGCGTGCGCCACGCCATCGAGCATCTGGATGAAAGCCCGATCGGTGCTGCCGCTCTTGCCGGCACCGGCTACCCCATTGACCGCCACATGACGGCGAAGGCGCTCGGCTTCCGCGAGCCGACCCGCAATTCCATCGACACCGTCTCCGACCGCGATTTCGCGCTGGAATTCCTGTCGATCGCCTCGATCTGCGCCACGCATCTGTCGCGTCTCGCCGAAGAAATCGTTATCTGGTCGACGCCGCAATTCGGCTTCATCCGCCTGTCGGACGCTTTTTCCACCGGCTCGTCGATCATGCCGCAGAAGAAGAACCCTGACGCAGCCGAACTGGTGCGCGCCAAGACCGGCCGCATCAACGGCTCGCTGGTAGCGCTTCTGACTGTTATGAAGGGCCTGCCGCTCGCCTATTCCAAGGACATGCAGGAGGACAAGGAACAGGTTTTCGACGCCGCCGAAAGCCTGGAACTGGCGATTGCCGCCATGACCGGCATGATCCGCGACCTCGAAGTGCGCAAGGACCGCATGCGTGCGGCGGCGGGATCTGGTTATTCCACCGCCACCGATCTCGCCGACTGGCTGGTGCGCGAGGCGGGCCTGCCCTTCCGCGATGCCCACCATGTGACCGGCAATGCCGTGGCGCTGGCGGAAAAGAAGGGCTGCGATCTGGCCGATCTTTCGCTCGAGGAGCTGCAGGCAATTCATCCTGCCATCACCAGCGGCGTTTTCGACGTTCTTTCGGTCGAAGCATCGGTTGCCAGCCGCGTGAGCTTCGGCGGCACGGCCCCTTCGGAAGTGCGAAAGCAGATCGCCTGGTGGCGTGGACGCAACTGATAAATCTGCGTTACGCTGCGATCACAAGAAACAGGGTGCACAAGCGCCCTGTTTTTCGTTATCAGAGAGGCACATATTTCCTTTGGACAGGCTCATGCTTTCAAAAACCGCGCGCAAAATCATCGTTCCCATCGGCATGACGCTCGCCGTCAGCCTTGCTCTCAGCGCCTGTGGGCGAAAGGGCGATATCGATCCACCGAGCACGCCGGTCGAAATGCGCAACAAACGCAATGCCGACGGAACGGAAACGAAACCGGCAACGGCGGAACGTCCTTTCATCCTCGACAAGCTTCTCTGACGGATAAAAGCCCGTGAACCATTTTGGCTATATCGACGGCGTGTTGCACGCCGAAAACGTGCCCGTGCCTGAGATCGCCAAGGCGGTGGGCACGCCCTTCTACGTCTATTCGACCGCGACGCTGGAGCGCCACTACAAGGTGTTCTCAGGCGCTTTTGCCGATGTGGACGCCATGGTCTGTTACGCCATGAAGGCCAATTCCAATCAGGCGGTGCTGAAGACGCTGGCGAAGCTCGGCGCGGGCATCGACGTCGTCTCCGGTGGCGAATTGCGCCGCGCGCTTGCAGCCGGCGTGCCGGCAAGCCGCATCATGTTTTCCGGCGTCGGCAAGACCGTGGCGGAAATGGATTACGCGCTGGATGCCGGCATCTACTGCTTCAACATCGAATCCGAGCCGGAGCTGGAAGTCCTCAACCTGCGCGCCGTCAAGGCCGGCAAAAGGGCGCATGTCTCCTTCCGCATCAATCCTGACGTGGATGCGCGCACCCACGCCAAGATTTCCACCGGCAAGAAAGAAAACAAGTTCGGCATCTCCTATGAACGCGCCCGCGCGGTCTATGCCCATGCCGCCACTTTGCCCGGTATCGAAGTCACCGGCATAGATATGCACATCGGCAGCCAGATTACCGAATTGCAGCCTTTCGAGGATGCCTTCCGGTTGCTGCGTGAACTGGTCGAGGCGCTGCGCACCGACGGACACACGATCAGCCATGTCGACATCGGCGGCGGTCTCGGCATTCCCTACCGCGACGACAACAACCCGCCGCCGCTGCCCGATGCCTATGCGCATATCGTCAAGAATGAACTGAAAAGCCTCAACTGTAAGATCATCACCGAACCGGGACGCCTGATTGTCGGCAATGCTGGTATTCTGGTGACTGAGGTGATCTATGTGAAGGATGGCGGCGAGAAGACCTTCGTGATCGTTGACGGCGCGATGAACGACCTCATCCGCCCGACGCTTTACGAGGCCTATCACGGCATTCGCCCGGTCGCGCAGCCCGCTGTAGACGCGCCGCGTATCAAGGCCGATATCGTCGGCCCCGTCTGCGAAACCGGTGACTATCTGGCGCTGGACCGCGAGATGGCCGCACCGCAGCCGGGCGATCTCATCGCCGTCAGCTCCGCCGGCGCCTATGGCGCGGTGCAGGCCGGCACGTATAATTCGCGCCTGCTGGTGCCGGAAGTGCTGGTGAAGGGTGACAAGTTCCACGTCATCCGCCCGCGCGGCACCTATGAAGAGCTGATCGCTCTCGATTCCGTACCCGTCTGGCTCGATTGATTTCGCCTGTCGCACCGCGGACCGATCACAATCAAGCGAAGTTGCCTAAAAAATGGGGGTGAGCATCCGCTTGCCCTCGTCTTCGCCACAAAGAATGTTATCCTTGCCCCTCAGGATACAAGCAGCTCGCCGTTCCGGGAATGGCGTTTGACGTGGCCAGAACCGGGAGAACGGATTGATGACCACAACCGGAGAGGACAGGACAGGCAGAAAGCGCCCGACCGGCGCATTCGCGCAGCGGCCGGACCTTGCCCGTCTGGTTGCCGCCAAGCGCTTCTTCGCGAAAATCGTGCTGCTCTGCGAGAAAATCGCACCTAAAACCCTGTGGCCGCTCTCCATCGCCGCCGTGTTTCTGGCGCTCGCCTGGTTCGGCCTTTACCGACACATGCCGGATTTCCTACGGCTTGGCATCGTTTTTGTGCTGGTTTTCAGTTTTATCGCCACGCTTCTGCCGATCCTCAGGCTGAAATGGCCGACGGATAATGATGCGTCGCGCCTCCTAGAGGATCGGAACGGTCTCGCGCACCAGCCAGTCGGCGTGCAGGAAGACGAACCTGCCTTTGACACACCATTTTCCCGCACACTCTGGAAAGAACACCAGATTCGCATGGCGGAGCGCATCGCCGCGCTCAATGCCGGCCTGCCGAAACCCGATATCGCCCGTTATGACCGGCTGGCGCTGCGCGCCATTCCGGCACTGCTTCTGGTCACTGCTTTCGGTTTTTCCTATTCCAACGGCGCGGGCACCGTTGCCGATGCTTTCCGCAGCCGGCCGGTCGTCGGTCCGCTCAATCCGGATATTCGTCTCGATGCCTGGGTCACGCCGCCCGCTTATACCGGCCGCGCACCGATTTTCCTGACCGGGCGTGACGCAACCAACCGCGACGCGGTTTCCGTGCCGCAATCCTCCAAGCTGACGATCCGCATGACCGGCGGCGATGGCGGCGAGGAGGTGACCTTCGAACCGGAAATGGCAGGCGCATTGCAGAAGCTTGCACCGGAAGCGGCGCGCGCCGACAGTGCAAGCGGCGAGGTCGCCGTTCAGGCGCCGGTGCGTTCGGCGGATCAGCCCGTCGCGCCGCGCACCTTCGCCATGGATGTCACCGAAAGCGGCATGATTACCGCCAATGGCGAGCAATGGGTCTTCAACGTCATTCCCGACCAGCCGCCCAGCATCGCCTTCGACAACATGCCGCGCCGGGCCGTCAACGGCGCGCTGGAAGTGGGCTTCACGGCCAAAGACGATTACGGCCTGAAGGAAGCCCATGCGATCATCGAGCCGCTTGGCGTAGCGGAAGGCGCAACCGCACTTTACCCGGCGCCGGAATTCAAGCTCGATCTGCCGCGGCACAACAATCGCGAAATCAAGGGCCTGACCAGCCGCAACCTGACCGAACATCCGATGGCGGGCAAGCGCGTGCGCATCACGCTGGTGGCGACCGACGGCGCCGGCCAGACCGGCCGCAGCCCCGCGCATGAAATGGTGCTGCCGGGCCGTAACTTCTCCGAACCGCTGGCGGCCTCCATCGCCGAACAGCGGCAGATTTTCTCACTGGACACGCGCCAGATGCCGAAGGCCATCGCCTATAACGAGGCGGTAGGCCTGCGCCCGGAAGAGACCATTCCCAACACCACGCATTATCTCCTGCTGCAATCGGCGCAGACCCGCATGCGGCTCGCCTATAATGAGGAGATGCTGAAGGATACGGCTGATTACCTCTGGGAAATTGCGCTCGGCATCGAGGATGGCGATCTTTCGCAGGCCGAAAAACGCCTGCGCGATGCGCAGACTGCGCTTTCGGAAGCGTTGCAGCGCAATGCCTCCGACGAGGAGGTCGCCAAGCTGATGCAGGAACTGCGGGAAGCGATGCAACAATTCATGAACGAGCTTGCGCAGCGCATGCAGAACGCGCCGCAAGCCAACATGAACCAGCAGGCGCAGAACGTGCTGCGCCAGCGCGATCTGGAAAACATGATGAACCAGATCGAGAACCTCGCCCGCTCCGGCAACCGCGACGCGGCGCAGGAAATGCTCTCGCAGCTGCAGCGCATGATGAACAATCTGCAGGCAGGCAGGCCGCAGCGTCAGGGCCAGCAGGGGCAGCAGCAAAGCAGCAAGATGCGCCAGCAGATCGACAAGCTGGGCGAAATCCTGCAGCAGCAGCAGAAGCTGATGGACGAGACTTTCAAGCTCGATCAGGCGCTGCGCGACCGCATGCAGCGCGGCGACCCGCAGCAGGGCGGCGAAAGCGAAGACGACCAGCAGATGGGCGAGAACGGCCAGCCGCCGCAACAGGGACAGCAGGGCGAACAGGGCGAAAATGGCCAGCAGGGTGGGCAGCAACAGTCTGACCAGATGACTGCGGAACAATTGCGCGAAGCGCTGAAAAACCTGCGGGCCCAGCAGGATGCACTCGGCAAGCAACTCGGCGAATTGCAGCAGGGTCTTCGTGATCTCGGCATGGAACCGGGCGAAAACTTCGGCAAGGCGCAGCAGGAAATGCAGGGCGCCGGTGAAGCACTGGGCAAGGGCCAGGGCGAACAGGCTGTCGAAGGCCAGGGCAATGCGCTGAACGCGCTGCGACAGGGCGCGCAGGACATGATGGGCCAGATCATGCAGGCCATGCGCCAGCAGGGTCAGCAGCCCGGGCAAGGTCAGGAAGGCATGGCCGGACAGGGCGGCCAGAACGGTCGCGACCCGCTCGGCCGTCCGCGCAGCACCACCGGCCCGGATTTCGGCGATCAGGTGAAGGTGCCTGACGAGATCGACGTTCAGCGTGCCCGCGAAATCCTCGAGGCTATCCGTGAAAAGCTCGGCAACAACCCGCCGGGGGAAATCGAGCGGCGTTATCTGGAGCGGTTGCTGGATATCAAGTGAGGCGCATGCCCGGTTTACTCCGTGCGCTCCAGTACAGCCAGTTTTAAAGGGTAAAGTTTCTCGGTCATGCCGGACTTGATCCGGCATCCAGCAGACGCGCGTCTGCGCGGCGAGACGACTCTTTTCAGCCCAAGGACTTGGGCTGGCTGGATCCCGGCTCAAGGCCGGGATGACGGAAGTGGAAGCGGAAAGACCATCGGGTAAGTCTGGTCAACAAAAAAGGCGGCCCGACGGCCGCCCTTTTCAAATTTCTATAACCTTCGCTCACGCCGCGAGCGCACGGGCGACAGCCTTGCGGATATCGGGAAGCGCGAAGGGTTTGGAAACCACATCGACAATCTTTTCGGCCAGATCATCAGCGCGTTCGCGCTGTTCGGCATAACCGGTCATCAACAAAATGCGCATGGCCGGGAAGCTTTCGGCGGCGCGGTGCGCCAGCTCGATGCCATCCATGACCGGCATGCGGATATCCGAAAGAAGAAGATCGAAACTGGTTTCCTGCAGCTTCTCCAGCCCCTGCTCGCCGTCTGCCGCCTCATGGGTCTCGTGACCGTCGAGACGCAGGGCGCGGGCGACAAAAGCCCGCAATGCATCCTCATCTTCGGTAATCAGAATCTTCGCCATCAATCATTGCTCCTGGGCATCATTTCCAGCCGTGAGCAACATCGCAGGCTCCTCTTTTCAAGAGGTAAACACCCAGGCTTTGGCTGGGTGAATGGTTAATGAGGCGTCTCCGCCCTGTTCCGTTCCGGCACGGGAGAAGTAGTCAGGCGTCGCCGGTCACGACGCCGACGAAAGGCAGTTCGCGGAAGGCATAGGCCACGTCCATGCCGTAACCCACGACGAAATAATCTGGACATTCGAAACCGACATAATCAGCCTCCAGATCTTCCTTGCGCTTCACCTTCTTGTCGAGCAGCACGGCGATGGTGACGTGGCGCGCGCCGCGCTCATAGAGCAGTTCCTTGGCGAAACGCAGCGTGCGGCCGGATTCCAGAATATCGTCGATCAGGAGCACATCGCGATCCTTCACATCGCTGTCGATATCCTTGACGATCCTGACGCCTTGCGAAACCGTGCCGGTGCCATAGCTCGACAGCGTGATGAATTCGACTTCGGGCGCAAGGCCGCTGTCATGCAGCGCGCGGATAAGATCGGCCGCGAAAATGAACGATCCCTTGAGCACGGCAATGACCAGCAAATCCTTGGTCGGGCCGCTGGCAATGTGCTTGGCCATGTCGCGATTGCGCTCGGCGATCTGCTCGGCGGTATAAAGCGGCTCGATATTTTTTCCACGGACGACGGGCATTCTTACTCCTGTGCTGCGCCTTGCCGATTTTACCTTTCAGTAAAAATAGAAGACAGGCGTTAGCACAGTCAGCGTTCGGACGCACCCGCCTCGACGAAGGAAAGCTTGATCTCTGGCGTTTTTCCACCGGGATGGCGCAGTTTTGCCGAAAAACCGTGACTGAAACCGGGCTGCATCTCTTTCACCGGCGGTTCGATGACCATGCTGGCCACCAGCTGCCCCTTGGCGGCGAAGAGATCGGCGCGAAGGGCCGGCACCTCTTCCAGATTGCCGCCATTGTTTTCCACGATGCCGTTGATGAGCAGAATATCCATGCCGCCCGCTTCCTGCGGGGTCACGGTAACATGGGAAATGGCGAGCGGGCTGACCGGGGCCGCGGCGGCCGTCTTTTCCGGTACTACGACCGAGAGACCACCCGAGCATACGAAGACAAAAATAGCGAGGCCGGCCACCAGTGCCGAATAGGCATCCGCCGAAAGGCGCGACAATCTGCGATCCACCCAGCCGATGAAGGCGAGGCCCAGCATGGGGAGGGTAATGGGCGGCTTTACCGCCTGCCGGCGCGCTGCGCCACGATTGTCATTTCCGGGCTGGCGCGCACGGTTTTCCTTGATGGTGACAAATTCAGCGTCTACCACGTCGCGGTCGGGATTTGCTGCCCGCGCCGCACGGCGCACCGGCGTTTCCGGCATCAGGAGATCAAAATCGAATGCCGCTTGCCGGCGAGATGAACGGAACATAGCCATAGAATTCCCCGGTCAGGTTTTCCGGCCCGCAAAACTGGGCATTGCAACGAATCCTGCCAAGTTTTAAATTTAATTGGTTAATGCTTCGCAAAAACGGCTCGCACGGGTCACCGGATCCGGGTTAACCCCCGACACCGAACCCAACGCGCCAGCGGCTTGCGAACCACCACGAAACGAAGAGACTGGAAGTCCGTTGATCCATTTCGAAAATGTCGGGTTGCGTTACGGCATGGGACCCGAGATCCTGAGGGATATGACCTTCGACATTCCCAAGGGGTCATTCCAGTTTCTGACCGGCCCGTCGGGCGCAGGCAAGACGACGCTTCTGCGCCTGCTTTTGATGTCGCTGCAGCCGACGCGCGGCAATATCCGCATGTTCAACCGCGACGTGTCGCGCATCCCGCGCAGCGAGCTGCCGATGCTGCGCCGCCGTGTCGGCATCGTGTTTCAGGATTTCCGGCTGCTGGATCATCTGACGACCTATGAGAATGTCGCCCTGCCGCTGCGTGTGCGCGGCAAGGAAGAGAGCGCCTATCGCAACGACGTGATCGAGCTTCTGAAATGGGTCGGGCTCGGCGAGCGCATCAATGTGCTGCCGGCCATTCTTTCCGGCGGGGAAAAGCAGCGCGCCGCCATTGCCCGCGCGCTGATGGACCAGCCGGAAATATTGCTGGCCGACGAACCGACCGGCAACGTCGATCCGCCCATGGCCAAACGCCTGCTCAACCTCTTCCTGGAGCTCAACCGGCTGGGCACGGCCGTCGTCATCGCCACCCATGATTTTGGCCTGATGGACCAGATCGATGCGCGCCGGATGATCCTCACCGAAGGGCGGCTCGATATCTATGAATGAGATCAACCGCAAACAGCTGAAACCGGAAGCCGCGCAGCCGAAGCGCCCGCCCATGCGCATCCGCCCCATGGCGCCCATCCTGCCGCCCTCCAACATTCAGGGCAATGCGCTGATGGTGGTGATCGCCATCATGGCCTTCCTTGCCTGTCTGACGCTCGGCGCGGTCTCCATGGTGCGCGCCACCGCCGCCACCTGGCAGAGCCAGATTTCCCGCGAGATTACCATTCAGATCAAGCCTGAGGACGGGCTGGACATGAATGCGGCGCTGAACAAGGCGCGTAATCTGGCGCTCACCTTTGTCGGCACGCGGGATGGCACCATCCTCGACGATGCGGCAACATCGCGCCTGCTGGAACCATGGCTCGGCAGCGGTCTCGACCTTTCCGAACTTCCCATTCCGCGTCTCGTCGTCATCACCATCGATGAAAGCAATCCGCCCGATTTCCAGGCCATGCGGGATATGCTGAAAGCGGAAATCCCGCAGGCATTTCTCGACGATCACCGCACCTGGGTCGACAGGCTGGTCTCCATGGCCAGAACTACAGTCATGATCGGCGTCGGCGTCCTCATCCTCGTTTTCACGGCCATGGTGCTGACGGTGGTGTTCGCCACGCGCGGCGCGCTTTCCGGCAACCGGCATATTGTCGAGGTGCTGCATTTCGTCGGTGCCGAAAGCAGCTTCGTGGCGCGCGAATTCCAGAAGCACTTCCTGAAGATCAGCCTCAAGGGGGCCGCGGCAGGCAGCGCACTGGCAGCCGCCGTGTTCCTGGTCGCCGGCTTCTGGCAATCAAGCACGGTCGCCACACCGCAAAGCGATCAGGCAAGCGCGCTTTTTGGCTCGTTTTCGGTCGGACTCGGCGGTTATCTCGGCATCGCCATGACGATGATCATCATCGCGCTTCTCACCACCATCACGGCGCGCATGACCGTCATCCGCACCATCGACGATATTGACCGCGTCCGCTCCGATCCATCGAAAAGTGACGGCCTCGCGTCGTGAGGATATCACCGGAATCCTGCGGTAAAACTGAAACCGTCACAGGCCGGATGTAACCTGCAGACGGTGGACAAAAATGCCTGTTCCTTGCCTTAATCGGCGAGTATTCAGGAGGAATGTTTGTGAGTCGGATGGACCAGGATCAGACGACGGCGCGGCCGGCCAGAAAGGGCCTGTTGTCGCGGCGTGGTCCTTTGCGCCGTTTTATTCGCGGCTTCATCCTGCTCTGCGTCGTTCTTCTTGGTGTTTTTTCAGGCGGCTTCCTGTGGTTTGCCGATTCCGTCGCCTCCATGCGCCCGCCGGAAGGGGCGAGAGGCGACGCCATCATTGTGCTTACCGGCGGCTATCAGCGTATCGAACAGGCGGTCGGCCTGCTCAGGGACGGCGTGGGCAAGCGGCTTTTGATATCAGGCGTAAACCCCGCCACCACCCGCTCGCAGATTCGCAAGATGACTCAAGGGTCATCCGACATGTTCTCCTGCTGTGTGGATATGGGCTACAAGGCCATCGACACGATCGGCAACGCCAATGAGGCGGCAAGCTGGATACGTGACCACAACTATTCCTCCATCGTCGTCGTCACCAATAATTATCATATGCATCGCAGCCTGCATGAGCTGCGCAGCGCCAGCCCGCAGACGGAATTCATCGCCTATCCCGTCATCAGCGCCGATCTCGCCCGCACCAACTGGTTCGTGGAGCCGGATGTGGTGAGAACCATGCTCTACGAATATCTGAAGTTCGTGGCCGCGGCCGGACGTGACCTCACCGGCTTCGGCAAGGGCGACGGGCTGCGCAAGGCAGCCGCCGACCACTCCACCCCGACGGTGGCGACCGCTTCGCCCTGACCAGCGAGAACACCCTTGCTGCGGCCCCTTGTTTTCGTGTAGGCGTCTGGCATCGGCATCCGGCATCGAGGCGCTCAAAGTTTCGGAACGGCTGCATCCCGGGAAGGCTGTTGATGCTCAAGCTGCGCTCTTTTCTTTTCAATACGCTGTTTTATCTCAACCTGATTGTCCGCATGATTGTGCTGACGCCGATCTATTTCATCCTGCCCCGCAAGATCGCATTCGAAATTCCCAAGAATTGGGCGCGGTCCAACCATTGGCTGATGAAAACCATCGTCGGCACCACCTTCGAGATCGAGGGGCTGGAGAACATTCCCGAGACCGGCTGCATCTTTGCGCCGAAGCACCAGTCCTTCTGGGATACTTATGCGCTACTACCCAATCTGCCAGACCCTGTTTACATTCTGAAACGGGAATTGATGTGGATTCCGCTGTTTGGCTGGTATGTGCTGAAACAGCGCATGATACCGGTCAACCGCGCCGCACGCGGCAAGGTGATGCTGAAGGTCATGGAACGGGCGAAAGAGGAAATGGCCGCCGGCCGCGAACTCATCATCTATCCCGAAGGCACGCGCCGCCCGCCGGGCGCCGAGCCTGAATACCGTTACGGTATCGCCCGGCTTTACCGCGATCTGCAGGTGCCGGTCATTCCCGTTGCCATGCATCCCGGCCTGTTCTGGCCGCGCCGTTCCACGATGCGCTATCCCGGCCATTTCAAGGTGCGTATCCTGCCGGCCATCGAGCCGGGGCTGGACCCCGATGTGTTCTTCAAGCGTCTGATCGATGTGACGGAAAAGGCGAGCGACGAATTGCTGCTGGAAACCGTGCGCAACAACCCCCACCTGCCGCTGCCGCCGACTGCCGTAAAGCGGATCGCCGAACTTCAGGGCAAGGAAACCACGGCCGGCTGAGCGGCGAGCGTGCCGACATTTTTGGCAATGCTTTCCAGCAGTGAGTCGCGAATGCCCATCTCCTGCAGATGCTGCACGGTGTTGAAGACATAATCCGTATTCGGCCCGGACCGGCCCGTTGCCGCCGCGACGATGGTCGCCGATTCGGCAACGCCGAGACCGCCGATATATTGCTCATGCGCGGGGTCGGCCACATAGGTCACGGCGCTGCCGCGCCTGCCATCTGACAGTGCGATGGAAACCATCCGCTCCTTGTAGACATTGGTCACCAGTTCGCGCTCGCGCAGATAGACCATCACGGGGTCGCGGTCTTGTCCGCGCACGCGGAAGGCGACGCCGAGGCAGGAGCCGCCGCGCTCCAGACCGAGAACGAGACCGGGCTTTTCTTCCGTACCTCTGTAGAAGTTGGAACTGATGCAGAGCGAGCGCCGATAACCGTGCAGCCGCGCCTGCTGCCTCTCCTCGAAGGCAAAGCCGGGGTTCCACATCAACGAACCGTAGCCAAAGACCCAAAAATCGTCCATATCCCAAGCCAAATCAAAATTCCCTGAAGTCTGTTCATCGGAGATCAATATGGCAGCGTCAAGCCAATCCGGCACGACCAAAAAATTCCTCTGGCTCGCCATCGCCATTGTGGTGGTCATCGGACTTTACACTGCCGGATGGTTTTATGCCGCCGACAGGCTGAAACAGACGGTGCTGAACGTCATTTCTCCTTCGCAGGCCCGCAGCGTCAGCGGGGAATGCGGCGATATCGCCTTCAAGGGTTATCCCTTCCGCATCGGCCTCTTCTGCTCGAAGGTGACGGTGGATGACAGCCAGAACGGCGTTTCCGCTTCCTTCGGCGAACTTCGCTCGGCGGCGCAGGTCTATAATCCCGGCCATATCGTCTGGGAACTCGATTCGCCCGCGGAAATCCGTTCCGCCCACGGCCTGACGATTTCGGCTGCCTGGAAGAACATGCAGTCCAGCATCGTCACCAAACTGAAGGGCATTGACCGCAGCTCGCTCGTCATCGACGGACTGAAGGCGCAGGCGGTTTCCTCGGTCACCGGCCAGACCATCGATTTTGATGCCGTCAAGACGGAAATGCATCTGCGCCAGAACGGGGCCGATCTCGACGGCGCAATCACGCTCACCGATTCGGCGACCGTCATCAAGGACTGGCCGCAGGTTCTTCCCCGCCTCGATGCCATCGTTGATGTCACGCTCGCGGGCAAGGCAGGCATGGTGGATGGCAGCGACAAGTCAGGTCTCTATGGCGCAAGCGGCGAGCTTCGCCGTCTGGTGGCCGATATTGGCGAGGGCCGCACCATGCGCATCAGCGGCCCCTTCTCTTTCGACAATGAGGGCTATCTCTCCGGCCAGTTCAAGCTTGAGATCGAAAAGCTCGGCTCATGGTCTGATAATGCCAAGCAGGCCTTTCCGCAGCTGCAATCCACCATCGATACGGCCCGCAAGCTGCTCGGCGCGCTCGCCGGAGGTGGTGACCGGGCGTCCGTCGATCTCGTGGTGGACCGCGGCCGCGCCACGGTCAGCGGCTTTATCCCGCTTGGAAAGATTCCGCCGATCTGAGGGATTGATTTATACTCGACGTCATCCTCGGGCTTGACCCGAGGATCCATGGCGCGTCGGATCGTGGATCCTCGGGTCAAGCCCGAGGATGACGACGGGGAGGCTTTGGCACTTTGCCGGCGGGCGTTATGGGCCGGATCAAATCCCACCACGACTATAAGCGAAATGCGCCTTACTTCTTCTGATCCAGCGCATGACGCCCGAAGTCCGGCGCATCGACATCCTGACCGGCCTGCACGATAGAGCGGCGGATGGCGCGGGTGCGGGAAAACAGTTCGAACAGCTTGTCGCCCTCTCCCCAGCGGATCGCCCTTTGCAGGGAGGCGAGGTCTTCGGAAAACCGCGCCAGCATTTCAAGGATAGCATCCTTGTTGTGCAGGCAGACATCTCGCCACATGGTGGGATCGGAGGCGGCCAGACGGGTGAAGTCACGGAAACCAGAGGCGGAATATTTGATGACTTCCGATTCGGTCACCGTCTCCAGATCATCCGCCGTGCCGACGATATTGTAAGCGATGATGTGCGGCAGATGCGAAACGATCGCCAGAACCTTGTCATGGTGTTCGGCATCCATTTCATCGACACGGGAGCCGAGCGCCCGCCAGAAATCCTTCAGCTTTTCCAGCGCCGCCGCATCCGTGCCTGGCAGCGGCGTGAAGATGCACCATCGGTCGCGGAAGAGGCCGGCAAAACCGGCATCCGGGCCGGATTTTTCCGTACCCGCCAGCGGGTGGCCGGGAATGAAATGCACGTTATCAGGCATATGCGGAGCCATCTGCGCGATAACCGAGGCCTTGGTGGAGCCGACATCGGTGACAATAGCGCCCGGTTTCAGATGCGGCGCGATCTGCTGCGCCACGCTTTCCGATGCACCAACAGGCACCGAGACGATGACGAGATCGGCATCCTTGACCGCCTCCGCCGCTGAAACGGTGTAATCCGTGCCGAGCGCCAGTTCTTCCGCCCGTTTCAGCGTGTCTTCGCTGCGGGTGGAAATCGTCACATGGCGGGCAAGACCCAGTTCCCTGATATCGCGGGCAATCGACGAGCCGATCAGGCCGATGCCAATCAGCGCGATGCGTTCAAACATGATCTCAGCCATCACGCCTGCCCCATGAACTCGGTAAGAGCAGCGATGACGCCGAGATTGGCCTCTTCAGAACCGACGGTCATTCTCAGCGCATTCGGGAAGCCGTAACCGCGCACTGCACGCAGAATATAACCGCGGCGGCTCAGGAACTCGTCGGCATCCGTTGCCCGCTTGCCGTCCTGATCCGGGAAATGGATGAGGATGAAGTTGGTGACGGATGGTGTGACGGTGAGACCAAGGCCGGTAAAGGTCGTGACCAGCTTTTCCATCCACAGCGCGTTATGCGTCACGGCCTTCTCTACGAAGGCCTGATCGCGAATCGCAGCGGCACCGGCAGCAATGGCCGGCGCGCTCATGTTGAATGGGCCGCGCACGCGGTTCAGCGCATCGATGATGGCGGCGGGACCATACATCCAGCCGACGCGCAGGGCGGCGAGACCATAGACCTTCGAGAAGGTGCGGGTCATCACCACGTTGCGGTTGCCGGATACCAGCTCAAGCCCGGCCTCGTAGTCGTTCTTGCGGACATATTCGGCATAGGCCGCATCCAGCACCAGCACGACATGTTTCGGCAGGCTGGCCTGCAGGCGGCGGATTTCCGCAACGGGAACATAGGTGCCGGTGGGGTTGCCGGGATTGGCGACGAAAACCATCTTCGTCTTCGGCGTCACGGCGGCGAGGATCGCATCCACGTCCACCGCGCAGTCTTTTTCCTTCACCGTCACCGGGGTCGCGCCCGCGCCCATGATCTGGATCTTGTAGACGAGGAAACCATGTTCGGTGATGATCGCCTCATCGCCCGCGCCCAGATAGACGTGGCAAAGCATGCCGAGCAGCTCGTCCGAACCGTTGCCGCACATGATATTCGCAATGTTGAGACCGTGCACGTCGGCAATCGCCTGGCGCAGCGCAATCGCCTGTCCGTCCGGATAGATTTCCAGATGGCTGGCCGCGGTGCCGAAGGCCTCTATGGCTTTGGGGCTGGGCCCAAGCGGCGTTTCATTGGAGGAGAGCTTATAAACCTTCGCAACACCGTCCACATGTTCCTTGCCGGGAACATAAGCAGCGATATCCAGAATACCCGGACGCGGAACAGGTTGGCTAAGCTCTGCACTCATTTGATCGACCTTTGGAAAAGCGCCGGGGAACCCGGCAAAAGCAATGCCGGAGGCATTAGACCGGAATGTGCGTTTTGTCGAGGGTTAGCGCGGCTTTCCCTGCTACACGGCGGCGCGGGTGGTGGGCACCCCCTGCGGCGCCAGAACCGGCACGAAAACCCGGCGCGAGGCGCGCTGCGTGACGGGCAATCCCTGATAGAGGCGTTTTTGCGCTTCCACCACGATGACACCGGAAAATAGCGGCCACAGCCGGCGACCGGTATGCTCGAGATAACGACGGAATTTCAGCACCGGCCGGCTTGTGGTCGGCGGGAAGAACAGCGCCTCGGCGGAGGCGCCCGGTGTGAAATTGGTTTCGCGCAAAAGCGCCGTCAGCTGCCCGCGCGAATAGGGCCTTCCGGAACCGAAGGGCGTATGTTCCATGCGTGCCCAGACACCGCGCCGGTTCGGCACCACGATGACGAGGCGGCCACCGGGCGCCAGCACCCGCCAGAGTTCTTTCAGCGTTTCGCGCGGATTTTCGGCAAATTCCAGTGCATGCACCATCAGGACCCGGTCTATCGACGAATCAGGCAGCGGCAGTTCTTCATCGAACACCAGCGCGGTGGAGGAAAGCTCGCCCGCCGGCCAGTTCACCGCCCCCTGCCCCGCCGGCATGAAGGCGAAGGTGCGCTCCGTATCGCGGCGGAACCGGTCCAGAAACGGCACGGCATAACCCAGCCCGACCAGACGCTCTTCCGGCAAAGGCGGCCAGAGCGTCGAAAGCGCCATGGTGATCGCCTGCTCGGCCGAGCGGCCAAGCGGAGAATGATAGAATTCGCGCAGATCGACGATATCGGTATTCATGGCGAGAATGTAGCATCAGGCGGTTGGACTTCAAGGCGTCTGCCCTTACATAGAAGATCAGGCGGGCGAATGCGCCGGTTTTGGCCGGCAAATGGAGAGGATAAGATGAAACCTTTGGAAATAGACGTCTTTCTTTGCCGCAGCGACAATTTCGGGGTTCTCCTGCATGACCCCGAAAGCGGAGCGACCGCCGCCATCGACGCCCCGGAAGAAGGCCCTATCCTGCATGCTCTCGACGGCCACGGCTGGAAGCTCACCCATATTTTCACCACCCATCATCATCAGGACCACGTGGAAGCCAATCTGGCGCTGAAGGACAAGTTTCAGTGCGAAATTCACGGTCCCTATGATGAGGCTGTTGCAATACCCGGGCTCGACCGCTCGCAGGCCGATGGCGACGAATTCGAATTCGCCGGTCGCCGCGTTCAGATCATCGCCACACCCGGTCATACGGCGGGACATATCTGTTATTATATGCCGGATGACGGGCTGCTGTTTGCCGCCGATACGCTGTTCGCCATGGGCTGCGGTCGCCTGTTCGAACGCCCGGCGGCGGATATGTGGCACTCCTTCCAGAAACTCATTGCCCTGCCGGATGAGACCAAGGTCTATTTCGGCCATGAATATACGCTGACGAATGCCCGTTTCGCCTTGACCGTCGATCCCGACAATACCGTGCTGCGCGACCGCGCGGAGCAGGTGGAAAAGGCGCGGCAGGCGAATGAATTCACCATTCCCACCAGCATCGGGCTCGAAAAACAGACCAATCCCTATATGCGGGTGGCCGATCCCGGCATCCGCAAATATCTTGGCCTGGAAAGCGCCACCGATGCCGACGTCTTCGCGGAAATCCGCACGCGCAAGGACAATTTCTGATGGCAACCGATATATCGGCGCAGGCGATCATTCGTGAACTGGGGCTGGAGCCACATCCCGAGGGCGGTTTTTACCACCAGACTTTCCGTGACAAGGCCGGCGGCGAGCGCGGCCATTCCACGGCGATCTATTATCTCCTGGAAAAAGGCGAGCGCTCGCACTGGCATCGGGTCACCGATGCGGTCGAGGTCTGGCACTATTATGCCGGCGCGCCGATCGCGCTGCATCTTTCCCAGGACGGCCGGGAGGTGCAGACCTTCACGCTCGGCCCCGCCATTCTGGAAGGCGAGCGCCCGCAGGTGATCGTTCCCGCCAACTGCTGGCAATCGGCCGAAAGCCTCGGCGATTTCACCCTCGTCGGCTGCACCGTCTCGCCAGGCTTTGCCTTTTCGAGCTTTGTTATGGCCGAACCCGGCTGGTCGCCGGGCGATGCCCCGTAATTCTCAGCGCAATGCCGGCGGAATGAGCGGATGCCACTTGTTTCTTCTCCCCGGCGGGGAGAAGAACCGAACCGCACCGCCGTGTCACTTACCCCGCCATGCGCCAGCAATCAGCCGCCGTATTTCGTAGCGGTAATGTAGACCTGTCCCACCCGCGTCGGAATGATGGCGTAGACCGGCGCATAGACATCCATGTTGTTGGATTTCGCAAACCAGATCTCCATCGAAATGGATTTCAGATATTCGATATCCTTGCGCCCCTGCCGATAGCCCGACTTCGGCACATAACGCGCCTTGCAGACGATGGCGTCGCCATTAAAACCATTGGTCTTGAACGGCTTGGTGCCGCTGGAGCTCAAAACGAGATCAAGCCGCGATTCGCCGTCATAGATCGGCAGGCGAGTCGGGCAGATGCGGCCGCCGGCGGGAATGATGAGACCGGAAATCGGATCGAGAACCGAGCGCAGGTCGCGGTCCTTCACGTCAACCCAGTTGTCCGGCCGCGCCTTAGGCTCAGGCTTCACCGTCGTCGATGTGACGTTGCCGTTGCGATAGACGACGTCATAGGTGCGCACCCGCTTGCCGTCCTTGTAGACCAGCGAATATTCATTGGCCTGCAGCCGGTGGCCGCGCTTGGCGCCGGAAACCGTCGTCTTGCCGGAAATATCCTTGAGGATGCTGGCAAGGCCGGCGGCGCTGAAGGAACCGGAGATCGAATAATTCGGCCCATCCATGCGAGTCGAAAAACTTGCCCGCGCGATCGGCAAAATGCCGAGATTAATGCTGTATTCGCTTGTGTGGCGCGCTTCGGCGGCGAGCGAGGGGGAGACACCCGCAAGCGCCATGGTAGCGGCCATGAAAATGCTTTTTCCTCTGGCAATCATTTCGATATCACCTTAAATGAGGCGCGGAAGCGGCCTTATCGGGCGATCATATACGCTGACTTGTGGCAATAAAAAAGCGGATGCCGGTTGAAAACGCCGGAATTTCCTTTGATTTGCTCGCGGGCGGCTTGACTGTTAAGTCTCGTCTGACTATAGAACCGCAACTTTCCAATCATGGCCAGTTGGATTGCCACCCCGGTTTTGCCGGTGGCGAGCCAGTGGTGAAACAGACGAAACGAAATAGGTGTACCCATGTCCCGTGTATGCGAATTGACCGGCAAGGGCGTCCAGACGGGCAACAACGTCAGCCACGCCAACAACAAGACCAAGCGCCGGTTCCTTCCGAACCTCTGCCAGGTCACGTTGATCTCCGATGCTCTCGGCCAGCGCTTCCGCCTGCGTGTTTCCGCAGCCGCTCTGCGCTCCGTTGAACACCGTGGCGGCCTCGATGCCTTCCTTCTGAAGTCCGGCGAAAACGAACTGAGCATGCGCGCTCGTCTCCTGCGCCGCCAGATCGCCAAGAAGACTGCTGAAGCTGCTTAATAGCGGTTTCGACATCATCTGATATTCAGAGGGCTTGAATGGCTTTTGCCGCTCAAGCCTTTTGTTTGTTTTAGATTTTCGTTGCATCGAGTTTTGCGGAAACCGTTTGAGACGTTTCGCGCCGATGCTTGGCTCCAACTGGTGGCATCACCCAGGATAAAAAAATGCCCTATCTGCGCTATACGCTTATCTATGTTCTGCTGATGACGCTCGTCGTCGTGGCTTCCAATATTCTGGTGCAATACCCGCTTTCCGGCTCGTTGTTCGGCGTCAATCTCGGCGACCTTCTGACCTGGGGCGCCTTTACCTATCCGATCGCGTTCCTTGTTACCGATCTGACCAACCGCCAGTTCGGTCCGTCCATCGCGCGTCGCGTCGTGCTTGCGGGCTTCGTCGTCGGCGTCACGCTGTCCTTCTGGACATCCATCCCGCGCATCGCTGTTGCTTCCGGCACCGCCTATCTCATCGGCCAACTGCTGGATATTTCCGTGTTCAACCGCCTGCGCCGCCAGCGCTGGTGGCATGCGCCGCTGGCCGGCTCCATGCTTGGCTCGGTGCTGGATACGGCTCTGTTCTTCTCAATCGCCTTTGCCGCGAGCTTCTCCTTTGTCGGCCCCAATGATGCCTTCGCCATCGAAAGCGCGCCGCTGCTCGGCATCTTCGCTCTGGAAGCCCCCCGGTGGATTTCCTGGGCGCTGGGCGATCTTTCGGTGAAGGTCCTTGTCGGCCTCGTCATGCTGCTGCCTTATGGCGCGCTGATGAACACGCTGAAGCCCATGCCAGGCACCGTCAAACCGAGCTGATATTTTCCGTCAGCGGGATTTGTGGCCGGGGGATGCACGACCAGATCACGCTTGCAAACCCACGGGTGGCGTTGCAATCTGCCGTCCGTGGCAAAGCTCGGAGGCGGATCGGCATGCAGATCAAGGACGTTATCGACATTGTGGATGCGACGAGCGCCACGCTTTCGGGCTCCAGCTTCGATAACGTCAATCTGTCGGGGACGGTCTTCAACAATGTCAATCTGGCCGGCACACGCTTCAATGACATCAACTTTTCCGGTGCGTCGTTTACGGACAGCAACATGTCCGGCTGGTCGATCGATGACGTCAATTTTACCGGACTGAAGCTGAGCAACACGAACCTCTCCGGCGCGCAGATAACGGCGTGCCGAATGACCGGCATGAAGATCGACGGCATTCCGGTCGAGGATCTCCTGGCTGCCTACAAGGCGGCACAGGAGCAGGCCTGATATTCACTCCACCAGCTTGAATTCCAGCATCAGATTGCGCTGGAGAAACGAGTGGTTGTCATCGGAAACGATGATGAGGCGCGTCGAGCCGTCCGGCCCCTTCACCACATCCATGCCTTCCATATTGTCGATCTGGTAGGCCATGCCCGCTTCCATGAGGATTTCGCCATCCACCACAGCACCCGGCCGGATATCGGCCCCACGGATGCGGCGGATGCGCATGCCGACGCCTTCGGCGAAATTGAACCGGCGCTCCAGAAGCAGCAGATCACCATTTGGCAGGAAAGCGCCGTCCGTCACGTCGAATGACGGGTGATGGGTGACGGCGAATGTGCCCTTCAGCGGGCCTTCCAATATGGCGGCGAGAAGATTGCCGTCAGCATCGATGCTTTTTTCAGCCACCACGACGAGAGAGCCGGCGAGGGGCGAATCGGCCGGTGATACTGCCAGCGCCTCCATGCCGCCATTGTGGCGTAACTCGTTATTGGGAATGAGATGCGGCAGACGGCCGAGCGGTTTCGAGGTAGCGAAGCCTGGATCGGGATAGATATCGATCCTGTGACGTTGCTCGTAACTGACCAAAACCTTGCCGTCGCGCAGCGCCAGCCCTTCGGCATCCATCTCCATCTTGCGCGGCGGTTCGCGGCCGCTCATATCCAGCATGGGGGTGATACGGACTTCAGCAAGGCCAGACAGCGCCCCGACAGCGTCACGCGTGACTCTGCCCGTCAGCCAATGGCCGGTATCCAGCACCGCAATGAAATCCTCCCCGTTTGGGCGGAAGCGGATGGAGGATATGGCCCCGAACAGTTTTTCCGGCGCGCTCATTACCATGCCGCCGACAAATTCCAGCTTGCCGAAACGTTTCTCGCTGGTGCCGACTTCGAAAGAAGACAGAAGACGCGCACTCACCGGCACATCGATGGTCGAAGCGCCGATGGAAACCGGGAACAACGATGCGGCCGCCAGAATGGCGGCCATTGAGAGCGTTTTACAGGCGGAGAGAGCCCGGCCCCGCTTATCCCGCACGGCGAACCCTGCGGGACGAACCGGAAGCGCTGCTCGTATCCTCGAAGAGCGCTGCGAGCTGCTCGGTCATCGCGCCCGCCAGTTCGTCGGCATCCACGATGGTCACGGCGCGACGATAATAACGTGTCACGTCATGGCCGATACCGATTGCCAGCAGTTCCACCGGCGACCGTGTCTCGATCTGCTCGATGACGGCGCGCAGGTGCCGTTCCAGATAGTTGCCCGGATTGACCGACAGGGTCGAATCGTCGACCGGCGCACCGTCCGAGATCATCATCATGATCTTGCGCTGCTCGGGGCGACCGATCAGACGGTTATGCGCCCACATCAACGCCTCACCGTCGATGTTTTCCTTCAGCAGGCCTTCGCGCATCATCAGGCCGAGATTGCGTCGCGCGCGCCGCCACGGGGCATCCGCCGATTTGTAGATGATGTGCCGCAGATCATTGAGACGGCCGGGCGAAGCCGGCTTGCCGCTGGCCAGCCATTGCTCACGCGATTGCCCGCCCTTCCACGCCTTGGTGGTGAAGCCCAGAATTTCCACCTTCACGCCCGAGCGCTCCAGCGTGCGCGCCAGAATATCCGCGCAGGTGGCCGCAACAGTGATGGGCCGGCCGCGCATCGAACCGGAATTGTCGATGACGAGCGACACGACGGTATCGCGGAACTTGGTGTCGCGTTCCTTCTTGAAGGAGAGCGGCTGCATGGGATCGATGATGAGCCTGACGAGGCGAGCCGGATCGAGATAACCCTCTTCCAGATCGAAATCCCACGAACGGTTCTGCTGCGCCATCAGGCGGCGCTGCAGCCGGTTCGCTAAGCGCCCGACCGCACCCTGAAGATGGGCGAGCTGCTTGTCGAGGAAGGCGCGCAGACGATCAAGCTCGGCCTCGTCACACAATTCCTCGGCGTGGATTTCCTCGTCGAATTCCTGCGTGAAGATGCGGTAATCGACCTTTTCATTAAAGTCGTCGAAGGGGCTGTTGGGGCGGCGGGTCTCGCCGGGCGTTTCGGAATCCTCGTCGAGATCGTCGGACATCTCCTCGTCCGACATCTCGGCGCCGTCCATCTCGCCTTCTTCCATTTCCTCCTGCGAGGCCTCGTTTTCATCGGCGGGCGTCGCGTCCGAGCCGGCCTCTTCCTCGACCTGCTCTTCTTCCGTCTCGTTGGTGCGCGGCTGGTCCTCGTTGGACTCCGCTTCCTGACTGTCAGGCTCGTTATCCTCGTCGCCGAAATCTTCCGCCATCTGCATGGAGGTCAGCATCTTGCGCACCAGTCGCGAAAACGCCTTCTGGTCGGTGATGACGCTGGAGAGATCCTTGAGATCGCCGGCGGCCTTGTCCTCGATGAAATCGCGCCACAGATCGACAACCTTGCCGGCGCTTTCCGGCGGCTTTTCGCCCGTCAGCTTCTCGCGCACCAGAAGCGCCACGGCTTCGGCGAGCGGCGCGTCGTCCTTGTTGGTGATGCCGGCGAAGTTGGCCTTGGCGTATTTTTCCGTGTTCATGGCCTGGATGTTGGAGGCCATGCCCGGCATGCGCAGCGCGCCGATCGATTCCACGCGCGCCTGTTCAACCGCGTCGAAGATCAGCCGCGCCTCGGCGCCCTGCGGCGACATCACCGCATGCGTGTCGGCGTCATGGCAGGCGAGGCGCAGCGCCATGGAATCACCGAGGCCGCGGGTGATCGCGATTTCCTGTGCGGTCGGTTTCTTGGAGATTTCCGGCAGGCGCATGCGCTCACCGGCAAGGCCCGGCCGCTCATTGGCGAAGACGACCTCGACCTCGGCATCGCCGGCAACGGATCGCACACATCCGGCAATCGCCTGACGCAACGGCTCCGTATCAACAGCCGTACCCGGTTTTGCTCTGGAATTGTCGCCGCGCGCTGCCATTGTCTTTCCTGTCATTTGCCGACGCGTGGAGACCGCCCATCGATATGTGCGCGGTCTGCCGGCGTCTTCAAGTCATCGAAATCGTCTCCGGACAAGCCGGGGACGATCAGGCGCTGAGAACGACGTTCGCAGCGCTTTCCTTCAGCTCGACGCCAAAGGCCCGCTGATATTGTTCGGCCACCAGCGTGCGCTCAAGCTCGTCGCACTTGTTGAGGAAGGTCACACGGAAGGCAAAGGCGAGATCGCCGAAGATTTCCGCATTTTCCGCCCAGGTGATGACGGTACGCGGGCTCATGACGGTGGAAAGATCGCCATTGACGAAGGCCGAACGGGTGAGATCGGCCACGCGCACCATCTTGGAAACGGTTTCGCGTCCCTTCGGATTGTCGAGGCTCTTCACCTTGGCGGCGATGATGTTCACTTCCTGCTCATGCGGCAGGTAGTTCAGCGTCGTGACGATGGACCAGCGGTCCATCTGCGCCTGGTTGATCTGCTGCGTGCCGTGGTAAAGACCCGTCGTATCGCCAAGGCCGACCGTGTTGGCGGTCGCGAAAATGCGGAAGGCCGGGTGAGGACGGATGACGCGGCTCTGGTCGAGCAGGGTCAGGCGGCCCGAGGATTCCAGCACGCGCTGGATAACGAACATGACATCCGGACGGCCGGCATCATATTCGTCGAAGACGAGCGCGACATTGTGCTGGTAGGCCCAGGGCAGAATGCCGTCCTTGAATTCGGTAACCTGCTTGCCGTCTTTCAGGACGATGGCGTCCTTGCCGACGAGGTCGATACGGCTGACGTGGCTGTCGAGGTTGACGCGCACGCAGGGCCAATTGAGGCGGGCAGCCACCTGCTCGATATGGGTGGACTTACCGGTGCCGTGGAAACCGGAGACCATGACACGTCGGTTGTGAGCAAAACCGGCAAGGATCGCGAGTGTCGTATCGCGGTCGAACAGATAGTCGGGATCAAGGTCAGGCACATAGGCGTCGCCCTGCGAATAGGCGGGGACCCGCAGATCCGTATCAATGCCGAAAACCTCCCGCACGGACACCGTCGTGTCGGGCAGGTTGGAAATATCAAGGTCGATTTTGCTCATCACGTCTCCAAGGCGGGCGGCAGCCACCCGGCCACATCATCAATCAGGCGGTAAACACGTAAGTTGGCTTAGCAGAAACCTGACTGCTTTAACAATTGATATGCTTGAACAACAGCCCGAAAACGCTCTTCCGAACCACGATCGCCACCATTAGCATCAGGATGATGCTTTTTGACAAGCTCCTTGTAGCGCCTTTTTATGTCTTCCTGCTTTGCGCTGGAAGAAAGACCGAGCGTATCGAAGGCTTTTGCCTCCAGCGTCTTCAATTTGCGGTCCTGCTGCAGGCGGGTGCCGCCTGCCTTTGCGCCGCCCGCAAAACCGCCGGCAAAGCCGAAAGGATCGCGGATACGGGCATTGCCGCTGGCCGTGCCGGAACGCAGCGTGGAATGCAGCGGGCTGTCGCGGGCCGTCTTGTTGACGCCGACCGTCCAGGTGGGGCGATGACCGGTGATCGCTTCCTTCTGGTAGCGGGCAATCTCGCTGTCGGAGAGGCCGGAAAAATAATTATAGCCCTTGTTGTATTCCTTCACGTGCTCAAAACAGAACAGGAAGAATTGCCCCTCGGCATTGCGGCCGACGGGTGCCCGGTGAATGCCCGGTTTGTCGCATCCGTCCCACTGGCAGGTGGGGGCCTGAACCTCAGGTTCCCGCTCCCTTTTCCGGCGCGTGCGGATGCGATCGAAATATTTCGAATCCAGTTTCATGATGCCCTGATTATGGGGTGCGAAAAGCTGCACAACAAGAATTGACAAAGCGGAATGTTGCTGGCTTTTAGGTAGCCCCCTTCAAGACCAGCCAACGAGAATGGAGCCCGTCGCATGTCCCTGCGAGAACGCATAGAAACCAAGCTCCGGGAGAGCTTTTCACCCGAGCGCCTGAGGGTCGTCGATGAAAGCCAGATGCATGCGGGCCACCAGCCGGATATGACCGGCACAGGCGAGACGCATATGCGTGTTCAGATAGTATCCGAAAGCTTTTCCGGCAAGTCTCGCGTCGAACGCCACCGGGCGATCAACGCACTTTTGAAGCCGGAACTCGACGCGGGGCTGCATGCGCTGGCGATCGAGGCGGCGGCGCCGGGGGAAGCGGTGCGGTTCTAGTTTTAACCACGCAACATTGCTTTCGTATTTCCGGGCTAAAAATCCAGTTGGTGCAAAGATTCTGCATTCCAAGAGAGAACCTTAACTCGACGGATTACCCAAATGTCGATAGCAGCCAGCCCTTCGCTCCGCATCGCCATCATCGGCAACAGCGGATCCGGCAAAAGCAGTCTCGCCGCAAAAGCCGGTTCGGCGCTGAAATTGCCCTTTTACGATCTCGATCGCCTTCACTGGGAGGAGGATGGCCGCAAACGGGACGAGGCGGAAGCCAGACTTCTGGTGGCCCGGCATGCCAATACCAGCGACTGGATCATCGAAGGGGTCTATGGCTGGCTGGTTGAAACGGCGTTGCCGCGCGCGAAGGTGCTGATATGGCTCGACCTCCCCTGGGCAGAATGCCGCGAGGGCCTGTTGCGGCGCGGAGCGCAGCACGGCGAGACCGAAAGCGATCAGGCGGCACTTCTGGCTTGGGCAGGAGATTATTGGACGCGGACGACGTCATCCTCCTTTGCGGGACATTTGCAGCTTTATGAAACCTTCGGCGGCGGCAAAATCCGATTTCAAAGGCGTGCAGATGTGTCGACGATGCCGCTGCAAACGATAGGACGCCTTGCCAGCGAGACCGGCGCCTTTTGACCGCGTGGCGCCGGGGATAACTTAACCCGGATGCTTCTCCGACAGGAAGGACTGCACCTCGGACGCCGCAACATCGTCAGCCACGAAGGACTGACCAATACCGTGGGTGAGGATGAAGGTGAGCTTGCCGCCCTTGACCTTCTTGTCCTGCCCGATCGCCGTCATCAGCGTTTCGACCGGCGGCAGTTCACCGGGAATATCCTTCATCGTTGTCGGCAGGCCAACTGCCTTCAGATGCGCTTCGACGCGGGCCGCATCATCAGGGCTTGCGAGGTTCAGGCGTGCGGAGAACTGGTGCGCCAGCACCATGCCGATGGCGACGCCTTCGCCGTGAACCAGCCGCTTGCTGTCATAATTGGTCGCCGCTTCCAGCGCATGGCCGAAGGTGTGGCCGAGATTGAGAAGGGCGCGCACGCCGTTTTCTTTCTCGTCGGCCACCACCACATCGGCCTTGGCCTGGCAGCTGGTCGCAATCGCCTGGATGCGGGCAGGGCCGCCGGTGCGGATTTCATCCCAGTTCTTTTCCAGCCAGAAGAAGAAATCCGGCTTGTCGATCAGGCCATATTTGACGACTTCGGCATAACCGGCGCGGAACTCCCGCGGGCTCAGCGTATCGAGCACCGCCGTATCCGCCAGCACCAGATCGGGCTGGTGGAAAACGCCGACGAGGTTCTTGCCGTGGCGGGTGTTGATGCCGGTCTTGCCGCCGACGGAAGAATCGACCTGCGCCAGCAGCGAGGTCGGTATCTGCACGAAGCGCACACCGCGGCGCACGATGCCCGCCGCAAAACCGGCGAGATCGCCGATAACGCCGCCGCCGAGTGCGATCACCGCATCGTTACGCTCCACTCTTGCTGCCAGAACCGCATCGCAGACGGTGACCAGATGCTCGAAGCTCTTGGTCTTTTCGCCAGCCGGCAGGGTGAGCGAAACGGCCTCGATGCCATCAGTCTGCAGGCCATCCATCAAACCTTCGAGATAAAGCGGCGCGACATGTTCATCGGTGATGATCGCCGCGCGCCTGCCCTTCAGCCGCGCCGAAATTTCACCGCCCGCCCGGCCGATCAGGCCAGGCCCGATCAGAATGTCATAGGCGCGCTCGCCGAGCGGCACATGGACGAGACGTTCATCGGCGTGGATTTCGGAAGGCGTCATGGTGTCAGTCTTTCTGTTCGATGCCGGCTATGGCGGTCAACACTTCGGTCACGATGATTTCCTTGCGGACATCACGGGATTCGATGGTCATGTCCGCTTCCGCATAAATCGGGTAGCGCTTCTCCATCAGCGCCGCCAGGGTGGCCTTGGGATTTTCGGTCTTGAGAAGCGGACGGTGGTCGCGCTTGTTGACCCTTTCCCACAACACCTCGAGATCGGCCTTCAGCCAAAATGAAATGCCGCCGCGCGTAATGTGCCGGCGGGTATTGTCGTTGATGAAGGCGCCGCCGCCGGTGGAGATGACCTTGGGGCCTCCGCGCAGCAGGCGCTTGATGACCCGCGTTTCCAGCGCACGGAACTCCTCTTCGCCATAGGTGGCGAAAAGTTCCGATATCGTCATGCGCGATACGCGCTCGATTTCGACATCCGTATCAATGAACGGAACCTTGAGCTGCTGGGCGACCATGCGGCCCACCGCCGACTTTCCAGCCCCCATCAGCCCGACGAAGACGATGTTGCGCCGTCCGAGCTTTGCCCGCGCTTGCTCCCCGAGTGTGGCCGGGACGGATAAATTCGTTTCATTCATAAATTTGAAAGCCCGTTTGGCATGGATATCTGCAAATGTTTACGAAGCGTCAAGCCAAATTGCTGACTGAATTGCGGTGAATCACAATCATCGCCGCATGCGGCACGGGGCGGAGCGGCCATTTTGATCTTGTCGCCGCTTTCGCCGCACCGCATATAGATTTCGACCGCCACCCTTACGGAGCCGCCATGCCCACCCTCTTCCGCTTCACGATGATACTGGCGACCATCGCGGGGCTGATCTATGGCGGCATGGTGCTGCTCGTCATGGTCGTCAAGCCGCGCGACCGCGAGGTGACTGTACGCATCCCCTCCGAGCGGCTGAACCCGCCGGCGACAGAACCGGCAAGGCGCACCCCATGAGCGGGCAACCGACGACAGGGCGCGACGGCGCGCGGCTCGAAAGTTTTCTGGAAATGATGAGCGCCGAGCGCGGCGCCGCCGCCAACACGCTCTCTTCCTATGAGCGCGACCTTGTCGATCTCAGTGAATTTCTCAGCCACCGCGGCCAGTCATTGACCGATGCCGCGACACCAGACCTTTCCGCGTACCTGACCCACCTTTCCGCTCAGGGCTTTGCCGCAACCTCGCAGGCAAGACGCCTTTCCTCCATGCGGCAGTTTTATCGCTTTCTTTATTCGGAAGGGCTGCGCGGTGACGACCCGACCGGCATCATCGATGCGCCCAAGAAAGGCCTCGCCCTGCCGAAAACGATGAGCGTCGCCGATGTGAACAGGCTACTTGGGCTCGCGGCGCAAGAGGCTGCAACCGCAGGTCCCGGCCAGCTTGCCCGCATCCGCATGCATCTGCTGCTTGAGCTGCTTTATGCCACCGGCATGCGTGTCAGCGAACTCGTGTCCTTGCCCGTCAAGGTGCTGCGCCAGGAAGGCCGCTTCCTGATGATCCGCGGCAAGGGCAACAAGGACCGCATGGTTCTTCTTTCCCGTGCCGCCATCGAGGCGATGGAAAAATACGAGGCAGCCCGAAAGGCGCTCGTGCAGGAAAAAGACAAGGCGCCGAAAAAGGCCGAAGCCACGGAGAGCCCATGGCTCTTTCCTTCCAGCAGCAGGCAAGGGCACCTACCCCGCCAGGTCTTCGCGCGCGACCTCAAGGACATCGCCATTCGCGCGGGTCTGACCCCGTCCGTGATATCGCCGCATGTGCTGCGCCACGCCTTTGCCAGCCACCTTCTGCAGAACGGTGCGGATCTGCGCGCGGTGCAGGAACTGCTCGGCCATTCCGACATTTCAACGACACAAATCTATACACATGTGCTGGAAGAACGCTTGCAAGAGCTGGTACAAACACATCACCCCCTTGCCAAACAGGGTAAAAACCTTGATTAGAGCGACCGGAACCGCCGGATAATCCGGTCAAACCTTGCGCAAAACGATCGGAAACGGATCTCATGCACAATTATCTCGACTTCGAAAAACCTATCTCGGACCTTGAGGGCAAGATCATCGAGCTGAAGAAGCTTGCCGATGAAGACGAGAGCATAGACACCTCGGAGGAGATCAACCGTCTGGAATCGCGCGTCAACGACGCGATGCAGGACATCTATTCCAAGCTGAACGCCTGGCAGAAAACGCAGGTCGCGCGCCATCCGCAGCGTCCGCATTTTGTCGATTATGCCAAAGCGCTGTTCACCGATTTCACGCCGCTCGCCGGTGACCGCAAATTTGCCGAAGACGCCGCCATCCAGGCGGGCCTTGCCCGATTCAACGGCCAGCCCGTCGCCATCATCGGCCAGGAAAAGGGCAATGACACCAAAAGCCGCCTGAAGCACAATTTCGGCAGCCCGCGTCCGGAAGGTTACCGCAAGGCGATCCGCGTGCTGGAACTGGCTGACCGCTTCTCGCTGCCGGTCGTGACCCTCATCGATACCGCTGGTGCCTATCCCGGTGTCGGCGCAGAAGAGCGCGGTCAGGCAGAAGCCATCGCCCGCTCGACGGAAATGTGCCTCAATGTCAAGGTGCCGATCGTCTCCGTCGTCATCGGCGAAGGCGGCTCGGGCGGCGCAATCGCGATCGCCACCGGCAACCGCGTCTACATGCTCGAACATGCGATCTATTCGGTGATCTCGCCGGAAGGTGCCGCCTCCATTCTCTGGCGCGATTCGACCCGCGCCAAGGAAGCCGCGACCAACATGAAGATCACGTCGGAAGATCTGAAGTCGCTCGGAGTCATCGACGGAATCATTCCGGAGCCGATCGGCGGCGCGCATCGCGCCCCGGAAACCGTCATCAATGCAACCGGTGACGTCATCGCCAAGGCTTTGGCCGATCTTTCCCAGCGTTCCGGCACACAGCTGCGCGCCGAACGCCGCCAGAAATTCCTGGATATCGGCCGGAACCTTTAAGCCCGGCCTTATTTTCCTTGAATATCGCCCCAACTCGGCCATAGTCCGGTCACATCAAAAGATGTATCGGCGGCCGCGGGGGCGGATCCGATTTGAGTTAAGAAGATGTAAACGGTTAATACCGTATTTAAAATACACACGGGACGGTGTAGAACTGCCGCCGCTTCGTGCCATCGTCTTTCGGATCAGATCATGCGTTTGACACATTTTGCACTTCTTGCCTGCACCGCGCTCGTTCTTGCCGGCTGCAACGATACGCTCGAAACCGTTGAGCGCGACGTCTCACACGTCAAGAACAAGGTCGATTACCCGCTGTCTCCGTCCATTCTGGCCGAGATCGACAAAAGGGGCATGGACCGTACCTCACCGATCATGATCCGCATCTTCAAGGAAGAAGGTGCCTTAGAGATCTGGAAAGCCAGGCGCGACAACCGTTTCGAAAAGATCGCCGGCTACGAGATTTGCGCATGGTCCGGCAAACTCGGCCCCAAGGTGAAAGAGGGTGACCGGCAGGCGCCGGAAGGTTTCTACAACCTCACTCCCGCTCATCTGAACCCGAATTCGAAATATTATCTCGCCATCAATACCGGTTTCCCGAACCGTTACGATGCCGCCAATGGCCGCAACGGCACCAATCTGATGATCCATGGCGCCTGCTCGTCCTCTGGCTGCTATTCGATGACGGATGCACAGATTCTTGAAATCTACGGTTTCGCGCGCGACGCCTTCAAGGGCGGCCAGAAAACCGTGCAGCTGCAGGCCTTCCCCTTCCGCATGACGGCGGAAAACATGGCTCGCCATCGCCAGAGCGAGCATCTCCAATTTTGGAAGATGCTGAAGGTCGGCTACGACAATTTCGAAGTCACCAAGCGCCCGCCGGAAGTGAATGTCTGCGAGAAGAAATATGTCTTCAACCAGCAGACCGAAGGCGGCAGTTTCAATGCCGCCGCCCAGTGCCCGCCGATGAGCACGCCGCCGGCACTCGCAAGCGCGCTGTCGAGCTACGAAAAGACCTACGATCTCGCCTATGCAACGGCGATGAAGAAATATGACGGCATGGCCTGGTACGACCCGAGCGAGGCGGAGCGCAAGGCGCTGGTGGCCGAAAAGCGCAAGGGCCGCGAACCCGCCTATGCGCCGACCGGCTCGGCGCTGAAAGCTGGCAAGCTGATGAAGGAAACGGAATATGCCGCGCTGATGGAGAAGAAGGCGCAGCAGGTGACGTCGTCCTCACCGGCCACAACCGCAACCGCCTCGGCCCTGCGCGGCCCGCGTCCTTCGGCCGTCCAGCCCGCTGCTCCGCAATCGAACCCGGCACCCGCGGCACCGACGATGGTTGCCTCAGCCACCCCGGCCGCAGCCGGTCAGACCGGAGCTGCCGCCCAGAGCATCCCCGTTCCGGCCATGAACCCGCTTGCCTATTCCGCCGCACCGGCACCGGAAGCGCCGGAAAAGAAGCCGTTCTGGAAGTTCTGGGCCAAGGAATGAGCGAAACGGCCGAGATCGCTTATGATTTGAGGGGGCTTAAATGCCCCCTTCCGGTTTTGAGAAGCCGCAAGAAACTCGCAACCCTGAAGAGGGGCGATGTTCTGACCGTCGAGACGACCGATCCGCTGGCGGTGATCGATATTACCCATATGTGTAATGAAGATGGGCATAGTCTGGTTGAGACCACTGCGCTGGATAAGGGGCATCGGTTTCGGATTGTGAAGGGTGGGGAAACCGACATTTGACGGTGTCGCCGGTGGCTCACCCCCTCTGCCCTGCCGGGCATCTCCCCCTCAAGGGGGGAGATCAGCAAGATGCGTCGTCGCCAGTACATTCGCAACGGTTAAGATGGGCGAGACCTAGCCGCAAGTCGAACTTTCCCCCCTTGAGGGGGAGATGTCCGGCAGGACAGAGGGGGGGTGAACCACACCCACCGACCTAGGCCATCACGGCGCGACCTAGAACCGCAACCCGGAAACCGCCAACGGATTATCCGTCATCGCCTGCCTGTCCGGCCGGTCAATGCCCGGTGCACTTGTAAAGGCGGCGAACAGGTCCTTTACGAAGGCTTCCGGCAAATCCTTCGTAATCAGCACCATGCGCGTACGCTGATCGGCCGGGTCCGGCCAGGCCGCGAGGCGCTCGGGCGTGTGGAAAATATTCTGCACCCCATGCAGCACCAGCGGCCGGCCCGGATTATCCGACAGCTTGACGATCGCCTTCATGCGCAGGAGCTTTTCACCATGCGCCGAGCGCAGCAAATCCACGAACATGTCGATCGCCATCGGGCTGACCGGCTGGTCGTGGATGATCGAGAAGGACCGGATGGATGCGTCGTGCCGGTTCACATCGTGATGATGGTGATGGTCGTCGTGGTCGTCATGATGGTGGTGATGATCATGGTCGTGGTCGTGGTGGTGGTGATCGTCTGCCGCCTCTTCGCCCAGCCAGCGGCCGACATCGGCATTCTTGCTGCCGGCATCGTAAAGGCCGTTATCGAGAAGCTCCGCAGCGCTCCAGTCGGTTTTGTCACCATCCTCAATTGTCGCGCGCGGATTAAGAATCTGGAGGCGGGCTGTCAGCGCGGAAATCGTGGCGGCATCGGCAAGAGCGCGCTTGGTCATCACCAGACGGTCGGCCACGGCCGCCTGTTTCACCGCCTCCTGATGGTTATCCAGAGTGGAAAGGCCATTCACGGCATCCACCACCGTAATCATGCCGTTCAGCACGAAATTCTGTGCGATAACGGGGTTGCCCATGACCGACTGCATGACGGGGGCGGGATCGGCAAGGCCCGTGGTCTCGATCACCACCCGTTTTACCGGCTTCAGCTTACCTGTCTGGATACCATCCATCAGTTCCGCCAGCGTATCCACCAGCTCGCCACGTACCGTGCAGCAGAGGCAACCCTCCGCCAGTTCGATGATGCCCTCGCCCGCGCTTTCGACCAGCATGTGATCGATGCTGACATCGCCGAATTCATTGATGATGATCGCCGCATCGCTCATCGCGGGATCCTTGAGAAGCCGGTTGAGCAGCGTCGATTTTCCGGCGCCGAGAAATCCGGTGATGATGGAAACCGGGATGCGATCGCGAGACATGACTTGCCTGTATGTTGATGGCCGCTCCGGCCGGTCACTGGACGACGCGAAACCCGGAGCCGCATGGAGCTAAAAGAAATCGCCCGAGGCTGGAAGCCACGAGCGACATTGTAATATCATAACATCATTGGCCTGCGAATACACAAAGTGCATCGCCACCCCGGCACTGGCCCCTCAAGGCCACCACCGACGATCAGAATGTCGGGCGCGGGATCGGGATCGGCACGTTCGCGAGTTCACCCTTGCCAGCTCCCTTGGCGGCATTCACCGCCACCGTCTCGCTGCCCGGAATGAGACCGGCGAAGGAATATTCCGGCGGGCGGGTCATTTCCTGGACATAGGGCGAATGGATGACCATGCGGCCAGCCTCGTCGCGGCTTTCGCTGCGTACCTTGGCGGCCTTCGGATTGCAGATCTCGGCGCTGACATCATTCACGTCGCCGGTATCGCCATAGGGCGCCAGCGAGGCAAGCGAAACACCCTGGCCGGAAGGCGCAGTCAGCCCCATCTGCAGCAGATCGGCCGACTGGTCGGTGCGTCCGGCAAGGCTGTCCGCGCCCAGCACGACCGTGATGACCGAGCGGCCATTGCGCACGGCTGACGATACCTGGTTGAAGCCGGAGGCACAGATGAAACCGGTCTTCATGCCATCAGCGCCATCGAAGCGGCCGACCAGCATGTTGAAGTTGGCGTAATTCTTCTTGCCGGTGCTGACGCCCTCCAGCGAGAAATAATGGGCATATTCCGGGAATTCCCGCTTGATGATCAGCGCCAGCAGCGCCAGATCCCGGGCGGTCGTATATTGCCCCTTGCCGGGCAGGCCATTGGCATTGATGTAACGGGTGGAACTCATGCCCAGCCGCTGCGCCTGCGCATTCATCTGCGCCACGAAATTGTCGCTGGTGCCGCCGATGGTCTCGGCGATCGCCACGGCGATGTCATTGGCGGATTTGATGAGCAGCAGCTTCAAGGCGCTGTCCATCGTCAGCTTCTGGCCCGGCTTGAAATACATTTTCGAGGCCGGCTGGTCGGCGGCCTTCTTGCTCATCACCACTTCCGTCTGCGGACTGATCTTGCCGGCCTTCATCTGTGAAAAGGCGATATAGGCGGTCATCAGCTTGGTCAGCGAAGCGGGATACCACTTGCGGAAGGCTTCCTGATGGGAAATCACCTTGCCGGTTTTGACATCGACCACCATTTTCGGATTGGCATTTGCCATGGGCGCCGCGGCCACGAGGCCTGCGGTCATGATGGCAATAGCTGCGGAGAGCCGCCGGGCGGCGTTTGGCGATTTAAAAGTCTGTGGCAAGGCTAGTCCTCGAATTCCCGTCTTCGGTCGGGGAATGGCAATATTCACCATATATGTCCTAGCAATGGCAAAGTACATTGATTACGTCAATTATGCGGCGCACTATCCACCACGGAGGATAGGATTTTACGACACGCCGTACCGATGAACCCAGGAATGAACGAATGCCGATTTTGAACAGAGCCGCCGAACTCCAGCAGGAAGTCAGCGAATGGCGGCATCACCTGCATGAAAATCCCGAGATTTTGTATGATGTCGACAACACCGCAGCCTTCGTCGCGGAGAAGCTGAAATCTTTCGGCGTTGACGAAATCGTGACCGGTCTCGGCCGCACCGGTGTGGTCGGCGTCATCAGGGGCAATCTTCCGGGCAATCGCACCATCGGCTTTCGCGCGGATATGGACGCTCTCCCAATTCTGGAGGAAACCGGCAAGCCCTGGGCCTCCAAAACCGCAGGCGCCATGCATGCCTGCGGCCATGATGGCCACACGGCCATGCTGCTTGGCGCGGCCAAATATCTCACCGAGACCCGCAACTTCGCCGGCTCCATCGCCGTCATCTTCCAGCCGGCGGAAGAAGGAGGTGCCGGCGCGCTTGCCATGGTCGAGGACGGCCTGATGGAGCGTTTCGGCATCAACGAGGTCTACGGCATGCACAACATGCCGGGCATTCCGCTCGGCGCCTTCGCCATCCGCAAGGGCGGTATCATGGCGGCACCCGACAAGTTCTCGATCACGGTGAAGGGCCGCGGCGGCCACGCGGCGCAGCCGCACCGCACCATCGATCCGATTACCATCGGCGCGCAGATCGTCGGCAACCTGCAGATGATCGCCTCCCGCAACGCCGATCCGATCCGTTCCGTCGTCGTCTCCGTCACCCGTTTTCACGCCGGTTCCAGCCACAACATCATCCCCAACGAGGCCTTGATCGCCGGCACGGTACGCAGCCTGGATGAAACGGTGCGCGATCTCGCGCAGGATCGCATCAAGCAGATGGCGGAAGGCATTGCCCTTGCCAACGGAGCGGAAGCGGAAGTCGTCTACGAGCGTTATTGCCCGGTGACCTTCAACCACGCCACCGAGACCGACCACGCCATCCTTGTTGCCCGCGATGTGGCGGGCGAACCGAATGTCGACCCCGATGTCGATCCTTCCATGGCGGGTGAAGATTTCTCCTTCATGCTGAAGGAAAGACCGGGCTGCTTCATCTTCATCGGCAACGGCGATTCGGCAGGCCTCCACAATGCCGGTTATGATTTCAACGATGACGCCATCGCCTACGGCATTTCCTATTGGGTGAAGCTCGCCGAACAGCGCCTGGCGAGCTGATTGCCGGCGGAAGTGAAGAAAGCCGAGGACGAGATCAACCGCGATAAAGAACGCGGTTGATCCGCAGGCATCGTCAGGTTAAAGAGCAATTCAGTGTCCACGTAGCTCAGCAGGATAGAGCACAGGATTCCTAAGACAAATTGGGGGTTGCGCCCGGAAACGACGCAATCGATCTGCTCAAAGTCGGGGAAAGCTTCGCTGGTCTTCCAGCATGCCAATCCCGAGCCAAGCTCCGGAGAAATCCGGTGAAGGTGTAGAGACTGGATGGGCAGCACCTAAAGGCCTCGATGGCCCATGGTGAAGGGACAGTCCAGACCACGAACGTCTTGCCCGGCAACGGCGGGACGGCGGCGAAAGCCGAAGCGGTATGAATCCTGGGGTCGGAGGTTCGAATCCTCTCGTGGACGCCATTTTTCCTGTAAAATATAGTAAAAACAACGATTTAGATTGAGCGCAGCCTCACCCGGCGCAGCCGCCGACCATTTGACAGGTCTCTACCTCGACCGAAGTATCGGCGACATCCTTCACGAACACGGAAAATTCAAAGCTTCAAAAGGGAACGTTGAAAGCCGGCAATTGCTTCCTATTTCCTATCAGTGATGATGAAGCGCCTCTCAGAATTGTTTGCGCTAGAGGAAGGAGATTTGATGATCGACGAATATGGTCCATATGTGCAGGTGTCTACGCTTGGGGAACAGATGGCTGCCTGCTACCAGACGGATGCAAATCTCGTATTGGAACCGCATCTGGCGCATTACATGGACGAGGTAGAGGTCAATATCGCCGCCGATAGTTTTAATCACGTTGGCTTTCTGAACAGGATCAGAAGCCGGTTACAGGTGACACTGACGGCGACGACCAACCCCAGGCGCCGGGAGTTTCTGCAAGCCGTCGTAGCTTCGCTTCAGGAGCGGATCGACCGCCATTCATTCGATGTGGCGCAATAGGCAAGACGGCGAAAAAGAACTGACGAGACGCTCGCGGCTCTGTACGACACAAGCTCAGGGGCGACCCTTTGTTGAGTTGGACGTCCATGCTATTCGACGAAAATCCTGACGCTCGAGGCACGGCCATCGGCGTCGATCACCGTGAGTGTGGAAAATCCCTGCCCTTCCGGTCGCCATTCGCTGTTGCGGCGGTGGGACGCATCCGGCAAAGGCAAGCCATTGGCAAGCCAGCGGAAGGGTGCACGCCCGCCCTGCAGCTTGAGCACCAGCGGCGAAATGCCTGACTGGCCGGAGAGCTCCACCCGCGCGCCTTCCGGCGGGTAAACGATGCGCGGGGCGCTTTCCCGCCTCGATGCCGCAAGCAGGCCGCTGGCCGTCGTGGTGAAACGCCGCTGGTTGGCGGGAAGGTCGCTCACGGCAATGCGCGCAACACCGGAGGGTGCGGCCGGCATCGGCGTCACCGCCACGCCGGATTTTGCGAAAGACTCGAACAGGATCGGCGCCGCCGTTGCGTATCCGGCAATGCCCGGCACCGCGCCATTGTCAGCACGGCCAACCCAGACGCCGATGACGTGCCGCCCGTCATATCCAACCGACCACGCGTCGCGATATCCATAACTGGTGCCGGTCTTGTAGGCGATGCCGCGCTGTTTCATGCCGAGCGGGGGCAGCACGCCGGAGAGAATATCCGAGACATTCCAGATCGCGGCATCGGAGAATAACCGGTCGCCCTCCAGCCGTTCCGGGGCAGAGCGGACACCATCTCCAAGCCGCACAGGATCACCACCGCCGGCAAGCCCGGCATAGAGCTGCACCAGATCGACCAGAGAAATGCCGGCACCACCAAGGGCGATGGCAAGCCCCGGCGCTTCGCTGGTGGGCAGCACGAGCCGGACACCCACCCGCCGGAACCGCACCATCAGCGCCGAGGGACTGACCGCATCGAGCAGCTTCACGGCCGGCACATTGAGCGACAGTTGCAGCGCTTGGCGGATGCTGACATCACCCTGGTAATGCATGTCGAAATTGCGCGGCCGGTAGCCGGAAAAATCAGCCGGGCGATCCTCGATGATGGTTTCCTGCCCAATGAGGCCATTTTCGAAGGCGAGGCCATAGATAAACGGCTTGAGGGTGGAGCCCGGCGAACGCACGGCCCGGCTCATCTCCACGAAACCGCGTCTTGCCGTATCGAGATAGTCCGCCGAACCGACCTCCGCCAGAATATCGCCGGTCTGCGCGTCGGCCATGACGATGGCGACGGAGACTTTGTCCTCAAGCTTTTCCGCCGCATGGCGGGCAACATCTTCCAGTTCCCGCTGAATCGGCAGCGTCAGCGTAGAGCGCACTTTGGCGGTATTCGGGAATTTCGCCCGTGCGGCAACGGCCATATGCGGCGCATAGGAGGGAAGATCGCGCCTGCTGGAAGGCACATCTGCAAGAGCCGCCCGCGCCGCCTCCCCGTCGCCCACCACGCGCTCGACGGCAAGCCGTTGCAATACGCGCTCCCGCGCCTGCTTCGCCGCCTCTGGAAAGCGATCCGGGCGGCGTTTTTCCGGCAATTGCGGCAGCGCCACCAGAAGAGCCGCCTCCGCCGTATCCAGCCGGCCCGGCTCCTTGCCGAACCAGGCAAGGCTTGCGGCCCTGACGCCTTCGAGATTGCCGCCATAGGGTGCGATATTCAGATAGAGATCGAGGATATCAGCTTTGCTGAGCCTTCTTTCGATCTGGAGAGCACGCACGACCTGCAGCAATTTCGCCGAGAATGACCGGTCGGCGCGCGGCTCGATCAGCCGCGCCACCTGCATGGACAGCGTCGATGCGCCGGAAACGATCCGGCCGTTGCTGGCCAATTGCCACGCGGAGCGCAAAAGCGCTAAGGGATCGACCCCGTGATGATCGTAGAAACGCTGATCCTCATAAGCGACCAGCATACGCATGAACTGCGGATCGACCTCGGCCGCCGTGGTTTTGAGCCGCCAGCGGCCATCTGCTGTCGCAAAGGCCCGCAGCAGTTTGCCATCGCGATCCAGCACCTCGAAAGATCGCTGCCGTGCGGCCTCCAGGGGCGGCGGATAGGCCTTGTCCAGCGCATCGAGACCGAAGGCCGCGCCGCCCAGAAGCAACGCGGCAGTCACGATGCCAACGATGATTGCCTTTTTCCGGCTCATGGGGTTGCCGAGCGCACCTCCATGCGGCCGGTTGCCGTGCGGGCGGCAAATTGCGGCCGGTACATATCCTCAACCGAAGCTGCCGGATGATCATAGGTGCCGGGGGTGACGGCACGGACCACATAGGCGAGCGCAATCTCCGAACTGTCACCGGCAGAGCGGTCGAAGGCCGCCACGAAACGGTCGTAACGGAACTCGGTATGGGCCGCTTCCGTTTCCGGTAACCAGTCGAAATTCGACAGTTCCGCCGAATTGACGAGGCTGGGATTGTCGATTTCGAAGCCGGAGGGCAGCAGATCCGTCACCAGAATGCGCGACTGCCAGTTATTCTTCGGTACGATATTCAGCACCACAACATAACGCTCGTTCTGCGTGACCTCGCTCGGGTTCACCTCCTCGCCATCCATGGAATAATAGGTGCGGGTGATGGTGAAGCCTTCGCCGCCGGCAGCGAGCGGCTGGGCCGGGGGCGCCACGGTGGTGACAACAGCCGTGACCGGATCGGCCGAGGCATTGGCGATCTTCAAGGGAGCTGCCAGCAATTCATCGCCGCTCATCCGCTTGCCGAAACCGCCAGTCTGCAAATCACCATTCACATCGAGACGGATATCCTTGTCCTCGCCTTTGACAGCGCGGGCGGCAAGCAGCATCCATGCCTGTTCCTGGGTGCTGGTATAGGGCTTCTTTTCCCATTCCTTGGCCACGGCACCGGCAAGCTGCGGCACGACGGCCGGAACCGGACGGCTTTCGGCCGCAAGCGCCAGCGTCGCCGCACCATCGCGCAGGGCGGAACCATAATCCGCACGCGCGAGGCTGACATTGGTGGCGCGGCTTGCCATATCGAGCGAAGCGCCGAACACGGTCTTCGAACGGGCCTGATCGCCGTAAAGCGAAAGGGCGGCGGCAACCTGCGCCTTGGCAAGCGGCGTCGGGAAATCGGCGAGCGCCGTATCCGCGTAATATCTGAGATCGTTGATCGCCGCCTTGCGGTTGCGCGCCAGCACATAAAGCGAATAGGCGATCTCGTTGCCGCGATCCTTGACATTGCTGTCATAGGAAAGACCGTTCTGCAGGTTGTTCAGCGCCTGCACCATGGCCGCTTCGGGAACGTCGTAATTCTGCTCGCGCGCCCTTGTCAGAAAGTCGCTGATATAGGCATCCAGCCACAGATCGCCATAACCAGGCGACCAGAGGCCGAAACTGCCCGAACTCGACTGGAAGGACAGCACACGGTGGATCGCTTCCTGCACCCGCTTGCGGGTATCAGGGTCCTCAGCCATGCCGCTGTCCTTCGTCAGTTCCGAGACATAAAGCAGCGGCAAAGCGCGGCTCGTCGTCTGCTCGGCGCAGCCATAAGGATATTTGTCCAGCATCATCACCAGCGCCGGAATATCGAAGGCGGGCGAGCGCGTGACGTTGACGGCGACCGAGGAGCCGAGCAGCATGCTGTCGGCCAGAAGATCACCATTGATCGTCAGGCTGCTGTTCGGCGCAATCTTGATTTCGCGCCGCGTCGTCACCGGCAGGACAGCCGGACGCACAGGAACGTTCAGAACCTGCTCCAGCGAAACACCCGCGGCATTGGAAACCTTGATGGTGATCGCGCCATTGCCGGGCTGTTCACCCGTCAGCGGCACGGTCAGCGAAGACTTGCCGCCTTTCTGCAGCGCCAATGTCTGCGACATCTCTCCCTGATCGACGGTCAAGGCCGTGTTGCTGGTCACATCCAGCCGGTAATCGCCGGCCTCGCCATCCGTATTGGCGATATCGAGTCGCAATTGCGAGACATCGCCGGGGGCGAGGAATTTCGGCGCGCTGGCCGTGACTACCACGGGATCGCGGATGATGGCATCGGAGACGGCATGTCCTACGCCTGTCTTCGTCCAGGCCACCGCCATGATGCGGGCCGTACCGTTGAACTGCGGAATATCGAAGCTCACCGTCGCCTTGCCGTTAGCGTCGAGTTCGACCGGACCGGCAAAGAAGGCTACGAGCTTTTCGGTGGGCGGGCTGCCCTGAAGGGCCGCCCCTCCGCCGTCACCGCCGGTGCGCAGCCGGCCGGTGGCGCCAAGCGAACCATCGATCAGCCGGCCATAGAGATCGCGGATTTCCAGCCCCAGCCGGCGCTGGCCAAAATACCATTCATCGGGCTTTGGCGGTTCATAGCGGGTGAGGTTCAATATGCCGACATCGACGGCCGCAACGATGGCATAGGCCTTTTCGCCGACGCCAGTGCCCGCAACCGTGATCGGAATTTCAAGCGGCTGGCGCGGCAGTGTTTTCTGCGGCGCGCCGAGGGTGACGGCAAGCTTGCGCTCAGCCGGATCGACGGCGAGCCATTTGATACCGATGGCGCGCATCGGCATGCGGCTTTCCTGCGCATCGCCGGGGCGGAACAGCGTGGCGGTGACGTAAGCGCCCGCACCCCATTCCTCGGTGACCGGAATGTCGATCTCGCCGCCATCCTCACCGACCTCGGCATTCTGCACGGCAATCAGCTTTTCCGAACCTGATGTCACCATCAACTCACCGGCAAAACGCGAGGATACCTTGAGTTTGGCCGTATCGCCGATCTTGTAGCTCTGTTTGTCGAGGGCAATTTCCAGTGCATCCGGCGTTTCCGTCGAGCTTGCCTCGACGTAGAAGCCGGCATCGAATTCGACGCTGGAAACCGGTGCGCCGTTACCCGCGCCCTCCACTTCCAGCCGGTAGCGGCCCCAGGTGACGGGCACGGAAATCTCGCCGCCATTGGCATCGACGGACAAGGTGCCCGCTTCCTGCTGCTTGGTATATTCCACCGGCTCATAACGCCAGGAATTGCCCTGACGATACCATTGATAGTTCCGCTCGACCTTGATGAGCTTCCAGTTGAGGCCGTTCATCGCCTGCCTGGCGCCATCGGCGCTGACGCCGATGATATGGAAACGGCCGACGGAATTCTGGGCGAGATCGCCCGAAAACTGCGGCTTGATCCCGATAACAGAGGCTTCCGCCTTGATAGGCAGCGTCAGCGAGCGCTCCACGGCGCGGCCACCGGCTTCGCGCATGCGCACAGTGATGTTGGCGGAAAGAAGTTGAGTGGTGGAGGGCAGATCGGTGAGGTCAACATTGAAACTCGCCTTGCCCTCTTCGTCCAGCACCGGCAGGTCGGCGAGCGCGGTGCGGTTTTCCTCTTCGCTTTCCTCATCCGCCAGACCGAAGAAATAACCTTCGAAATCGGCGCTGGTGCGCGTCGGCTTGATCGCGACCTCGCCTTCCAGCGTCAGACCGGCGGCCGGCGCGCCATAGAGATAACGGCCATCGACGTCGATTGCGGTCTCCGCTCCCGGATCGATCTGTTTCGCCTTGCTCGAGAGGTCGAACTCGGTGCGATCAGGCACGAAATCGTCGACGAGAAAGCTCTTTTCGCTGATCGCAGGCGTTTTCGGGTCGGTATGGATGCGCAATGTCCAGGTGCCGCGCATGGCATTCGCCTGCAGCGGCAGATCGACCGCATGGCCGCCCAGCGCCTTGCCGTCGCTGACGAAGCGCCGGTCTTCGACACCGTCCGGGCGCGAGAAGATGAAGGTGAGCGGCAGATCCTCGATTGCCTTGCCGTCGACATCACGGGCAAGCGCTGCGGCATGCACGGTCTCGCCGGCGCGGTAAATGCCGCGCTCGGTCCAGCTGAACACGTCGATCGCGCCGGGCGCTGCACGTCCCGTCACGCCGCGATCCGAGAGGTCGAAGCCTGCGCGGGTCATATCGAGGAAGACGTAGTCCTTGTCGCCGTTACGCGCGGTGAGGATGGCAGGCGCCTGCGCCGCCGTGCCGCGCATCAGGCCGGCGGAGAATACCGCGCGGCCGTCCGCATCGGTTTTCGCCGTGCCCAGCACCTCGTTATTCTTGGCGAGCAGCTGCAAATCCACGTCCGCAAGCGGCTTGGCGCTGCCAAGGGCTCGGACGAACACATTCAGCCCATCGGTTCCGGCATAGGTGGTGATGCCGGTATCGGAGACCAGGAACCATTGTGTGGCGCGTGAATCCCACGTTTCCGGCGCGGTGCCAGGCGGCACGGCGGTCAGCACATAGATGCCGGGCTTGCGCTCCGGCAAGGCCTCATCCACCGGGAAGCTCGTCACCACATCCTTATTGAGATTGGGCTGGATATCGATCGAGCCCTGCCAGACGAGTTCGCCGATCTCGTTTTCGATGCGGTCGGCATTGTAGCCGTCCATCTGCGTCAGAAACTGGGAGTTTGCGAGCAGCGAGGTGATGTTGCGGTCGCCAACGCGATAGAGCTTCAGGTCGGCCTTGTCGGCATTAACAGAGACAATGGGGATACCGCGACGGGCAGTACCCGGCAGCACGAAATTCTCACCCGTGAAGCGCACGCTGGCGGCACGGTCACGCACGTAAATATCGAGATCGACCTGCTTTTCCAGCGGCTCTTCCACCGAGGAAGGCAGACCGGCGCGCAGCGCGATCTTGTAACGCTGGCCATGGGTGAGGCCTTCGACGCAAATCTCGCTGCCCTTCGCTTCGATGGCCTTGGGGGCTGCCCCATCCAGCGTAATGAAGGAGGAATAATCGACACCGTTCTTCACCAGCGGCTCGGAAAACTGCACGCAGGCGCGCGGGCTGACGCTATCCGTATCCACGGTATTATTGATGACGCGGAAACCCTGTCGCGTGCGCAGATCGGCATAGGCCGCCTTGGTCTGCGCATTGTCGGTAAGCGCAAGGCTCTCCTTATAGGCATTGAGTGCTGCGCGATAATTCTGGGTTCTTTCGAAAGCCTTCGCCAGCCGGTTCAGGGCCTCGGTGCGGGCGCTGACGGTGCGGCTCAGCTGGTAGGCATTGATGGCGGCGGAAGCGGCCTGCCCGGCAATCGAATAATTATCGGTGACCTGCGCCGCCTTTTCGGAAAGCTCCGCCCAGAGCGCGCCGTCGTCAGGCGTGATAGCAAGCGCCTGTTTATAGGTCGTGACCGCATCGGGAATATTGCCCGCGGTTGCCTGCTGCCGCGCCGTCTGCACGAGGGCTTCCACGCCCTGTCCGCCTTCACCGTCATTCGCCGCAAGGCCGGATTTCAGCCGGCGCGCTTCCTGCTGCAGACTGTCAGTGACGAAGGACAGGCGTTGCGGCGCGCCGATATCGGTTTCCGCTACCACTTCCACGATCTTGCCGGCAACCGCGCCGGGGAAAGCGTTCAGCTGATTGAAATCCGATTTGAGGAAGCACCATTTCACCTTGGGATTGTAGGTGAAGGCCTTGCAGACGGTATCGCCTACGCAAATCTCGCCGCATTGCTCCAGCGAGACATTCTGCTCAGTGCGAAGATCGAAGCCGAAATAATCGCCGTTTTGGGTGGTAACAACCTTGCGGGAGGGCTCCGCCGCCATGGCTGGCGGAAAAATGAGGGCGGCCGAGGCCACAACCAACGAAATCCGGACGAGCGCGCGCAACGACATCAGTATTCTCCCCGCATCAGATATGTCGGGCGGGACTCTGGTCAAATCCACGCATGGTTGTCAACGCATCTTCGTCAATTCGCGACACGCAATGTGTGGAGGTGATAACCGGGGAGGTTAGTCTTCTATCTTGCGCGCTTCCGAAATCAGCATAATCGGCACGCCGTCGCGGATTGGATAAGCAAGTCTGGCGCTTTCAGAAATGAGCTCGTTGCGGGCGCGATCATAGGAAAGACGCCCCTTCGTCAAAGGACAGACCAAAAGCTCCAGCAGCTTGGGGTCGACACTGCTCATCCTGTCGTCCATGGCGGCGATCCTATTGCAGCACGTTGCCGCCCTCACCCGATCCTTGCGCAAGAACGATCTCGGTGATGGCGATCAATGTTTCGGCTCGCGTCTTCAGATCAGGCGCTTCCAGCAGCGCCTGTTTTTCGGCGGGTCCAAATGGAGACATCATGGAAAGCGAATTGACGAGAACACGGTTGCCGGCCCTTTCAACGCTTTCCCAGTCGGCTTCCAGCTGGTTGGCATCCAGAAACGAGCGGAATACCCGCAGCAGGTTTTCACGATCCACGGCCTCCTCGTCGTATTCGCCCGAGAGATCGGCGATGAAAGGCGCATGCCGGAAGCTGCGATAGGGCTCGCCCACCCCAACCTCTTCCAGCAGGCGGAAACGGCACACACCGGTGAGCGAGATGATGTAACGGCCATCACCTGTTTCGGAAAAGGAGGTGATGCGGCCGAGGCATCCGACTGCGCTCAGAGGTCCGCCCTCAAGGCCGGACTCAATGACATGAAGGGCCGGCTGCACCATGCCGATGAGCCGGTGGCCCGCCAGTGCCGTGTCGATCATGGCAAGATATCGCGGCTCGAAAATATTGAGCGGAAGATGGCCTTCCGGCAGCAGCAGGGCACCGGGAAGTGGAAAGACCGGCACGGTTTCCGGCAGGTCGTCGTTCTTTACATATCTCGCATTTCCGACGTGCATGGGATCAAGCCCCCTGTTCACTGCTGCCCGGCCGGCGGTTCAACCGCCCTGGCCGGGATATGCCCGCATTACGAAAACAGTATCGCCGAAAGCTTCCGGCGGCCGGCAACGGTTGCCGGATCCTTGAAGCCCCAGGCCTCGAAAAACTCCAGAAGCTGGCGGCGCGCGCCGTCATCGTCGAAGGTCCGGTCCTTGCGCATGATATAGAGCAGATGATCCGCCGCCTCGTCGCGTCGGCCCTGCGCGTTCAGCACCTTGGCAAGCTTCACCCGCACCTCGTGTTGATCGGGATCAAGTGCCAGCTCGCGCTCCAGCGCCACGGGGTCGCCGATCTTGCGGGCTTCCTCATATTGCGCGATCTTTTTCGAAACGAGTTGAATGCCCGCATCGTCATTGAGTTCCTGAGGCAGGGACGAGAGCAGCTCGCTGGCCCGCTCATATTGACCGGCCGCGATCATGCATTCGGCGATACCGGCAATCGCTGCGGGATTTTCCGGATCGGCCTGCATGACGGCGCCGAAAAGCTGCGCTGCGCCGTTAAAATCGCCATCTGCCAGAAGCTGCTTCGCGTCGGTCAGAACGGCCTCGATCTCAGCCTTGGGATCGCCCGCGTCAGGTCCGGCAATCTTTTCGATGAACTGCTTGATCTGGCTTTCCGGAACGGCACCCATGAAGCCATCCACGGGCCGGCCGTCGGCAAAGGCGACGATTGCCGGAATCGACTGGATGCCGAGCTGGCCGGGAATGGACGGATGATCGTCAATGTTCAGCTTCACGAGCTTCACACGGCCATTCGCCTCGTTGATGACCTTCTCAAGCACCGGCGTCAGCTGCTTGCACGGGCCGCACCAGGGCGCCCAGAAGTCCACCAGAACCGGCTGGCGACGGGATTCTTCAAGAACATCCTTGGAGAAACCGGCCGTCGTCGTGTCCTTGATGTGGCCGGAGGCCGCACCGTTAAGCTCGCCATTGTGATGCGCGCTTGCGGTCATCTGCCCGCTATAGGAACCGCCGTAAGGATTATTGTCGCCGCTCATGCCGGTCTCCCGTAAACTTCTGTCATCTGTCTTATTTGAAGCAAAGATCGTATCTCACTCGCTGACTTTCAAGACAAGCGGCGCATGTCCCGTTGCCTCGAGAAAGCGAATGAGATCTTTGGACGCGATCGTTGTCGTCTGGTCGTTGGAAAGCGGATGGCCGTTCACCAACTCGTTTTCCAGGAGATCGCTGTCGAGCACGAAGGTGACCTGCCTGTCCGTGTCGTTGATGGCGCCGAACACCGTGACCGAACCCGGCACGACACCCAGATATTCCAGCATTTTTTCCGGCCGGCCGAAGGACACGCGGCTCGCCGCACCGATGGTCTTGTGAACGCTTTTCAGGTCCACGGCCGCGTTTTCCTCAACGGTCAGCACGAAATACTGATCCTTCTTGTCCTTTACAAAGAGGTTCTTTGTATGACCGCCGGGAATGAGGTCGCGCAGCGACTGGGATTCGGCGACGGTGAACACCGGCTCATGCTGCTTCGTGGTGTGGGAAATGCCAAGCCCGTCGAGAAACTCGAACAGTTCCTTTGCCGTCTTCTGGGAATTTTCCGCCATATCCTGCCGCCTGCCTCTGTCGATTCCGTTTTCCTTGTTTCCTGATTAAGGGGGCAACTGACGCTTGGCAACGCAGGAAAAAACAGTGAAATGAAAAATTCTCAATCATTTCCGCCGCTTGTCGCATTTCTCAAAGAAATTTTCGCGTTTTTGTCATTTCCCTGTTGCATTCCAGAATCGATTGAGCGATATAGCGCCCGTCGCCGCTTGGCGGCCCACGGTTCAGCGTACTACCCCGGACCGGTGGATTTGAGCGGGTGTAGCTCAGGGGTAGAGCACAACCTTGCCAAGGTTGGGGTCGAGGGTTCAAATCCCTTCGCCCGCTCCAAATTTCCCTAAAGATTGAATCCTCAGGAAAGCACCATTGTTTCCGCACACCGAATCGTTCCGGGCGATGCGGCCTGGAATACTTTGCCTTCGCAGCACTCCCGTCGGCACGCGCTGCGGAAATTATCCCGCAATCGGAACTTATGTTGAAGATGTCCGTTTCAGACACGAGGCTCCTAACCTCAGTTCCCCTCTGATTGCCCGCCTTGAGCGGGCATCTTTTTTTGCTGGCGCCGCCACGCGCGAAAATAACAGCATCAACCCTGGAACGGCTCATATGCGCCGGACGTTCTCCTGCGTTGATAAACAGGGGAAGAGCCATGTCCGCATATTCCAGAAGAATTCTTTTGACTGCCGCATTCGCCGTCCTGTCGATACCAACCACCTCGCTTGCCGCAGACATGATCGTTTATGGCCGCGAACAGGTTTCACCGCACAAGACACATTACCAACCGCGGACCGTTGAAAAAATGGGGTGCACCGAAAACTTGGTATCCTACCGCTCCCCTTACCAACGGCACACGGAACTGGTCACGCTTTGCCATCCACCAATAAACTGGAGAACAGGGCCCTCCACCGCAACAATATGGTCGCCTTGATCTTGCCATAATTCATTCAATGTGCTTTTGTGCAGCCGCCCTTGTGGGAGGGGGTAGAGGTTGAGACCCGCTGGCTGCATTTTTGCAGTAAGCGGGTTTCCCTTTTTTTGGGCGAAACTTACAGGCAAACACCATCTGATCCATCGTTTCTCGGGGCTTGGAGAAGCGACGAAACACAGGCGCAGAACGCTACTTGCTAGATTTTTCATATGAAGGAAAGTGGTAGCGGGAGAGGGACTTGAACCCCCGACACGCGGATTATGATTCCGCTGCTCTAACCACCTGAGCTACCCCGCCACAGTGGAAACGTGACAGTCATGTGACCGGCCGTTCCATCAGGATGAGCGGCTTATAAGGTGCCGCTCCCCAAAGTGTCAAGCGCAAGATGCGCAAAAAATTCGCTTTCCGCATTGCTGCAAAAAGCGAATGGTTTCAGGCGGCAACCGGCTTTTCGAGAAGCGCCTTGAGCGATGCCTCGGCTTCAACCGAGCGTTCCGACCGTTCGATGAAACCGCCGCCGTAAACGCGGGCATCGGCACCCGGCGCGGAATAAAGCACGCAGGCCTGCCCGGGCGCGACACCGGCCTCACCGGTCATCAGATCCACATAGATACCGTTTTCGTCCGCATGCAGCATCGCTTCGGTTGGTGGGCGGGTGGAGCGCACCTTGGCGAAACAGGCAAAGCCCTGCCCTGCGTCACTCGCCAGCTCACCGTCGCCCAGCCAGTTCATGTCGCGTAGATAGACACGACGGGTTTCCAGCGCCTCGCGCGGGCCGACGATGACCCGGCGGCCCCGCGCATCGAGATGCACGACGTAGAGCGGCTCACCGGTCGCGACGCCGATGCCCCGGCGTTGGCCGATGGTATAATGCACGATGCCGTCATGGCGGCCGAGCACGCGCCCGTCCAGATGGACGATATCGCCGGCCAAGGCCGCATTCGGCTTCAGCTTGTTGATGATATCGGTATATTTGCCCTGCGGCACGAAACAGATGTCCTGGCTGTCGGCCTTCTTGGCGACGACAAGCCCCATATCTTCCGCCAGCGCCCGCGTTTCGGCCTTGGAAAGACCGCCCAGCGGGAAGCGCAGATAGTCGATCTGCTCCTGCGTCGTCGCAAACAGGAACCAGCTCTGGTCACGGTCGCTGTCAATCGGCCGATAGAGCGCACGCCGCCCCGGCTGACCGGCAACGGGATTGGGGCGCGAGCGGATATAATGGCCGGTCGCCAGTGCATCGGCACCCAGTTCCTGTGCCGTAGCGAGCAGATCGGCGAATTTTACCGTCTGGTTGCAGGCGACGCAGGGGATCGGAGTTTCACCCATCGCATAGGCTTCGGCAAAGGGGTTGATCACGGTTTCACGGAACCGCGCTTCGTAATCCAGCACATAATGGGGGATACCGAGCGTTTCGCAGACCCTGCGCGCATCGTCGATATCCTGCCCGGCGCAACAGGAGCCGGCGCGGTGCACGGCGGCACCGTGGTCATAAAGCTGGAGGGTAATGCCGAGGACATCATAGCCCTCGCGCTTGAGGATACCGGCCACCACGGAAGAATCGACGCCACCGGACATGGCGACAACGATCCGGGTATCTTCCGGCCTCTTGTCAAAATCGAGCGTATTCACGTTTTTTCCCATCGTCAGTCATAACGGGGGTAAAGGCCCCGCCGCCTGTCGGTCATCCGCCGCGAGAAACCATGGCCATCAATCGGGCCGTCCTGTCTCGCCATCCTGCGGATTTAAGGGCTGCATATAGAAAGGAATGGCCGCGCACGCAAGTACGGGGCGGAAAACCGCCCCGCAAAGCAATCAGATTCGGTCCGCGACAGGCTGTTAAGCGCCGGCCGTCTTCTGGCCGCTGCTGCCGAACCACTTGTCGCGCTCCCGCCACAGGGCCGGCAAGGCCAGCAATCCGATGGCCGTGAAAGCGATCAGCGTCTTGTTCAGCTGCGACAGTTCCGCCGTGCGGCCGTCGAGATAATAGACGCCGTAGACGATCGCCACATGCCAGACATAGACCTGCAGCGAATGGCGACCGAGCAGTTGCAGGAACTTCAACGACAGCACCCAGATGACGCCCTCAGCAATGGAGCGCACAAGCGGACGGTGGTGGTGCGGACCGGCAATCACCAGCCAGGTCAGGCCAACGCCAACCGCCAGGAAGTTGATGAGGTAAACCGGGCCGAAATCGGCGCGGATTTCCATGGTGGAGAACTTGCCCATCATGAATTCCGGCATCAGGCCCCAGGCGGTGGCGATGCGCAGCGGCATGAAGAACAGGCAGATGACAAGCGCTGCCTTCGGAAGCCATGTGTGCTGCGGCGAGAAGATCGCCTTCCACGGAATGCGGTTCTGCGCCGTCATCGCGCCCATTACCAGCGCCGAATAGAAAACGAGCTGCCAGCCAAGCAGGTTGAAGCTGACGCGGATACCCTGCTCGTCCGCACCCTTGACGAGTTCGTTGAGCGGCGTCGTCACGATCTGCTGAAGACCAAGCTGGCCCGCCATCCAGACCAGCAGGGAACCGGCCATGACATAGGCCCACTTGCCGTCAAGGCAGAGCTTAACGAGTACCGGCGCAAACAGCATGTAGACGATATACTGCGGCAGAATATCCATGAAGGTCGGCTGGAAAAGGAATGTCGCAATCGCCGCCAGACGCAGCGGATCGTCGAACGTCGTCATGCCAAGCCAGTTGTACCAGATGTAGGGCGCATGCGGGATGACCATGCGGAAGAACAGCACGGCGATGACGAGGCCCATCGCATAACGATAAAGCTCCATCGCCCTGTTCCAGATCATCTGCTTGCCAGCGTCATAGCCATATTTCATCATCTTGCGCGCATAGACCATGCCGATCAGCAGGCCGGACAGGAAGACGAAGCCCTGCGCGTCCTCTACAAAGGCAAACTGCCGGTGATTGATTTCCACCAGCCAGAAGCCGCCGGCAAACACCAGATGGTTGATCAGCATGAAGACGAGGAAGTAACCACGCATCCCGTCGATCAGGTCGAAGCGTTTCATCTCGATAGCTCTCCGTTCTCGCGGGCCGTGCATTGCCCGGCCACCCAGCCCGGCTTGCGGGAGGCGGGCCGGGAATTGGATTGTCAACGCTGTTTTGCGGCTGTGGTTCCCTTTCCAAAGCGGTTTAGAACCGGCGCGAAAAGTCACATTGACGTGTATGCTTTCTGGTTAGGATGCAGGGACTGAATGCCGGATGAATGAAAAAAGGCAATTCCGTGAAGCGGTCGAGCCATGCACCGGCGACATGCCACGACAAACAGGGCTCAAAACCCTGCATAGCAGGGTGAAGCGGAAATTGCAGCCAATGATCGGCGGAGATATCACCCGTTAGATTTATCAATCGGTTTTTTGCCCTGCCGCGTCTGCCCAGGGCAAGGAGTATCCGGGACTAAATTTCAGGACGGTCGACGTCTTTGCGTCCTGATAAACAAAAGCCCGGAGGTTCGTGAACCTCCGGGCCATTTCGTTCTATAAAACTCGGGCTGTTGCCTCAGGCGGCGGCCTGAATGGCGGCGACCTGCCAGTTATCGTTGCCGGGGCGACGGACGAAGGTCCACATCTCGACCGCTTCGGACGGATGCTGTTCATCGCCTTCGACTACCTTGCCGGACGTGCGGTCACGCATCACGTCGATGGCGGAGTAACGCATCGCAACCGTTGCGTAATCCTGCCCTTCTTCGTGCCAGGCTTCGGCGACATCGCCCTGCAGCAGCGTCACGTCGCGCACGTCGTTTTTCACACCGCTGGTCGCGTTGTCGCTCAGTTCTTCCGCGAGATAGGACATGGCTTCCGGCGTCGTCAGCTTGCGCAGCGTGCCGTAATCCTCGGCCGCATAGGCAGCCTGCACATCTTCCAGCATTTTCTGGAAGGTTTCGAGGTCACCCTGCGTGATACCGATTTCATCGCCTTCCGAGATGGCATTGGCGTGGGGCACGGGCTTTGCCGTTGCCGCAGTAGCAGCCGCAGCGCCACCCGCAGCACCAGCCAGAGCACCAATCTTCGGAATCTTGAACGAGGATGCGGAAGGACCCGCCTGCGAACCGCCATTATAGGAGGAACTTGAATGATCAGTGCGCTGCGAACCGCCGGCCGAGCCATAAGCGGGCTGACCCTGACGGCGCGATGCGAAGAAACGCATGGCGAGCATAACGAGGAGACCGATCAGCGCCACCTGCAGCAGCATGCCGAAGAAACCGGCCATGCCACCAAAGCCACCGCCGAGAAGCATGCCGAACAGGCCGCCCATCAACAGGCCGCCCATCAAACCACCCATCATGCCGCCGAACAGGCCGCGATTTTGCTGCGGCGCCTGCGCACCGGGACGGGCCGGCTGAGCAGCGCTCGGTGCTGCCTGATTGGTATTGGGCGTCATGCTGCGGTTGATCGGCGCGGTCTGGCCTGGCGCCGTGCTGGTCGAAGGCGGAGCCGAATAGGTGCGCGTGCCGCGGCTGCCGAAACCACCGCTGGCGCGGCGTGCTTCTGCCATATCAACAGCTACGAAAGACACCGCGATACCAAGCGCGGCGACTGCGAACAAACCCTTGAAGCGCCGAAAGGCAGCAAACATCGTTATCTCCTGTTGGCCGCCCTCCCATGAGCGGCATCTCAGCAGGCGATATAGCAACTCATGATCATCATTTTTAGACCACTCGGCTTAAATTTTTTGTGATATGCAACCGAGGCGCGAGACCGGCGCGGATTGCCATAAAATGGGCAACTGGAGAAACAAAAACCGGCGCAGGGTTGCCCCTGCACCGGTCCTTATTGTCCCCTTGGGAGGAACGATAGATCAGTCGACGTTAAACGTCAGCGGCTTGACCTGGCGGATGGCCGGGTTGGCGCGCAGCTTGTCCAGCACCTCTTCGGAAACCGGGCCGTCAACATAGAGCAGCGCGATGGCGTCGCCGCCTTCCTTTTCACGGCCGAGCTGGAAGTTGGCGATGTTAACGCCAGCTTCGCCGAGCGTGGTGCCCATGAAGCCGATCATGCCGGGAACGTCGGTGTTGGTGATGTAGATCATGTGCGATCCGACATCCGCATCCATGTTGATGTTCTTGATCTGGATGAAGCGCGGCTTGCCATCCGAGAACACCGTGCCGGCAACCGAGCGTATCTGGTTTTCGGTCTTGACCGTCAGCTTGATGTAACCGTCGTAAACACCGGTCTTGTCGCGCTTGACTTCAGAAAGGATGATGCCCTTTTCCTTGATCATGACCGGGGCCGAAACCATGTTCACATCCGCAACCTGGCTGCGGATCAGGCCGGCCAGAAGGGCGCTGGTCAGCGCCTTGGTGTTCATGTTGGCGGTTGCGCCATCATAAAGGATTTCGATTTCCTTGGTGGCGCTTTCCTGCACCTGACCGACGAAGGAGCCGAGAACATCCGCCAGACGGATGAAAGGCTTCAGGCGCGGTGCTTCCTCAGCCGTGATCGACGGCATGTTGATGGCGTTGGAGACGGCACCCTTGACCAGATAATCCGACATCTGCTCGGCAACCTGAAGAGCGACGTTTTCCTGTGCTTCCGTGGTCGAAGCGCCGAGATGCGGCGTGCAGACGACGTTTGGCAGGCCGAAAAGCGGGCTTTCGGTGGCGGGTTCGACTTCGAACACGTCAAAACCGGCGCCGGCGACATGGCCGGACTTGATGGCTTCGGCAAGAGCCGCTTCATCCACCAGACCGCCACGGGCGCAGTTGACGATACGCACGCCCTTCTTGGTCTTGGCAAGGTTTTCGGCATTGAGGATGCCGCGCGTCTTGTCAGTCATCGGCACATGCAGGGTGATGAAATCGGCCTGCGCCAGCAGTTCGTCGAGCTCAACCTTGGTGACGCCCATTTCCTGCGCGCGCTCCGGCGACAGGAAGGGGTCGTAGGCCAGAACATGCATCTTGAGACCAAGCGCACGCGAGCAGACGATGGAGCCGATATTGCCGGCGCCGATGACGCCGAGCGTCTTGCCGGTGATTTCGACACCCATGAATTTCGACTTTTCCCACTTGCCGGCCTGCGTAGAGCTGTCGGCGGCCGGAAGCTGGCGCGCAACGGCAAACATCAGCGCGATGGCATGTTCGGCAGTGGTGATGGAGTTGCCGAACGGCGTGTTCATGACGATGATACCGCGGCGCGATGCCGCCGGAATATCGACATTGTCGACGCCGATGCCGGCCCGGCCGATGACCTTGAGGTTGGTTGCCGCCTCGATCAGCTTTTCGGTCGCCTTGGTAGCGGAACGAATGGCCAGACCATCGTAATTGCCGATGATTTCGGCAAGTTTGTCCTTGTCCTTGCCGAGCTTCGGCTGGAAATCGACTTCGACGCCACGATCACGGAAAATCTGGACGGCGGTTTCCGACAGTTCGTCGGATACGAGTACGCGAGGTGCCATGGTTCACGGGCTCCTTGAAAAGCGGTGCAGTTTTGAAAGCGGGGAATGTGCGGCCCTGCATCAGCGCAGGGCCGGTATCAAAATCAGGCGGCAGCCTTGGAAAGTGCTGCCTTCTGCGTCTGGTAAGCCCAGGCGAGCCAGGGCATGACGGCTTCCATATCGGCCGTCTCGATGGTCGCGCCGGCCCAGATGCGCAGACCGGACGGTGCGTCACGGTAAGCGCCGATATCGAGGGCGACATTTTCCTTTTCGAGCAGGGCGACGACGCCCTTGGCGAAATCGGCCTGTGCGGCCGCATCCAGCGCCTGCACCTCGGGATCAACGATCTTCAGGCAGACGGAGGTGTTGGAGCGGGTTTCCGGCTTGACGGCCAGATTGGCGATCCAGTCATTCTTCTCGATGAAGTCGTAGATGACCTTGGCGTTGGCGTCGGCACGGCCGATCAGCGCATTAAGGCCACCGAGGTTCTTCGCCCAGAGCAGTGCGTCGATGTAATCTTCCACGCAGAGCATGGATGGGGTGTTGATGGTTTCGCCGGTGAAGATTCCTTCGATCAGCTTGCCGCCGGAGACCATGCGGAAGATTTTCGGCAGCGGCCATGCCGGCGCGTAGCTCAGCAGGCGCTCGACGGCGCGGGGCGAAAGAATGATGACGCCATGGCCGCCCTCGCCGCCCAGAACCTTCTGCCAGGAGAAGGTGACGACGTCGAGTTTCGTAAAGTCCATGTCCTGCGCGAAGGCCGCCGAGGTGGCGTCGCAGATGGTCAGGCCCTTACGGTCGGCAGGGATGAAGTCGGCATTGGGAACGCGAACGCCAGAGGTGGTGCCGTTCCAGGTGAAGACGACGTCACGGTCGAAATCGACTTCGGCGAGATTCGGCAGCAGACCGTAATCGGCCTCGAACTTGCGCACGTCCCGCAGCTTAAGCTGCTTGATGACGTCGGTAACCCAGCCAGCGCCGAAGCTCTCCCAGGCGAGCATGTCAACGCCCCGTTCACCGAGAAGCGACCAGAGCGCCATTTCAACAGCGCCGGTGTCGGATGCGGGAACGATGCCGATGCGATAATCGGCAGGAACATCAAGAATTTCACGGGTGAGATCGATGGCCTGCTTCAGCTTGGCTTTGCCAACCTTGGCGCGATGCGAGCGACCGAGCGGTGCATCGGAGAGAGCATCTAGCGACCAACCGGGACGCTTCGAGCAGGGACCAGAGGAAAAATGCGTATTGCCCGGACGCACGTCCGGCTTCACTATATCTGTCATTTAACTACCCTTTCAGATAGGCGCCTCTCGTTAGGGAGAGGTGTCCTGACGCCGTTGCTATTCCTGTCGCCGATCCCAGTCAAGCGGAATATGTCGCTGCGCAGAAGAATTTTGGTCCATATGCGTCATGCGCGGTGTCCGATGCCGGTAAAACAAAACCGCCCGCACCCGGAGGATGCGGACGGTCTGAAAGTACCAGCGGTGCGTGACGTTTATTTATAAACGGCAGGCTGCAGCGGAATATCAGCGGGCGGCATGTATTGCGCAGTGTCGCAGCCATTGAAGACATAACGGCCGCCGACGCGCACTTCATGTGAATAAAGGCCCTTGTCACGGCCCGGACCGCCGCCATTCTCATAAGCGAACATATCGCCCTTGTTGATGTGGCGGAAACGGTAGCCGATATCGGCCTTCAGGTTACAGGTGACGTCAATGGACGCACCGGCCATCAGAGCGTAGGCAAAGCGCCACTTGCCCTTGCCGCCATGTTCGGTGGTCGGGTCGCAGCCAAGGCCATTGACGCTGCACGACGTGTTGCGCAGCTTGTCCCATTTCACGTAAGAGCCGCCGATACCGCCGCCCACATAGGGTGTGACGCGGCCATAGGTGCCGAGATCGACATAGGCGTTGGCCATCAGCGTGTAGGCTCGCAGGGAGCTAAGATCCGCCGAGACGCAACGACCGGGAACAGAGCCACAGAAGCCGCTCGTGGAGCCTCTGAAATCCGATTTGCCCATATAGTCAAAGGTCACGTCACTGCGGAAATAGTTGTTGAACTGATAACCGACACCGCCGCCGATGACATAGCTGTCCTTGATTGTCGCTGTATCAAAATCCTGTAGATAGCCACCCGGGCCACCCTGATAATAATGGGCGCCGCGCAGCTTGTTGAAGGAATAACCGACATCGCCGCGCAGATACCAGCCGCTCGCCTGGGTGATCGCGACCTCGGGGGCCTCGACATAGGCCGGTGCGGGTTCGGCTTGATAAAGATCGGCAGCGATAGCGCTGGTACCGGTCAGCAGGACGGCCAGAAATCCGGCCAGGGCGTTTTTCATGACTTCCACTCCAGAAGAGGCACGTGCGTTTTCGGCAGCAGATGCCAGTGAACTGTTCAGTCATGGAGATTGACGTAAAATGGTTAAGTCCCGATTAACCACGATCATTCACTATATTTATTAGCAAATACGCAAAGAAAAAGCCGGCTGGGCAGCCGGCTTTGTTAGGACATTACTGACGCCTCGGCTCACGCGGCCGAGCGAGCATTGGCAATGACGCCGACGAGATCGTTGACGATCTGCTCCACCTGCGCGCTGTCATCACCTTCCGCCATGACGCGGATCAGCGGCTCGGTGCCGGAGGGGCGGATGACGAGGCGGCCATTATTGGCCAATGCGCTTTCCGCATCCGCAATCGCCTGCTGCACAACAGGATTTTCCAGCGGCTTGCCGCCGGAGATACGCACGTTCTTCAAAAGCTGCGGCACCGGCTCGAACTTGCGGCAGACTTCGCTGACCGTGAGGCCGGAGCGCTTGACCTTGGCGAGAACCTGCAATGCCGCGACGAGGCCATCGCCCGTCGTGCCGTAGTCCGACAGCACGATATGGCCGGACTGTTCACCGCCGACGTTGAAATTGTGGTTGCGCATGTGCTCGACGACATAACGGTCGCCCACCTTGGTGCGGGCAAGGGTGAGGCCCTTGTCGCCGAGGAAGCGCTCCAGCCCGAGATTGGACATGACAGTCGCGACGATGCCGCCGCCGCGCAGCGTGTTGTCGGCGGCCCAGCTATCAGCGATGACAGCCATCAGCTGGTCACCATCGACGATCTCGCCGCGCTCATCGACGATGATGACACGGTCCGCATCACCGTCGAGAGCAATGCCGATATCGGCCCGCACTTCATGCACCTTCTTCTGCAGAGCTTCCGGATGGGTGGAGCCACATTCGAGATTGATGTTGATGCCGTTCGGCTCATTGCCGATCGTGACGACTTCCGCGCCGAGTTCCCAGAGCGCAGCGGGTGCGACCTTGTAGGCAGCGCCATTGGCGCAGTCGATCGCGATCCGAAGCCCGCTCAGCGTCACATCGCGCGGCAGGGTGCGTTTGACGAATTCGATATAACGATAGATGTCACCATCCACGCGCTTGGCGCGGCCGATCTCGCTCGGCTTGGCGAGCTGGGCGTAGATATCCTTGTCGAGAAGATCCTCGATCTCCAGCTCCAGCTCGTCGGAAAGCTTGTATCCGTCAGGTCCGAAAAGCTTGATGCCGTTATCGGAGAAGGGATTGTGCGAAGCCGAGATCATCACGCCGATATCGGCACGTAGCGACCGGGTCAGCATGGCAACGGCGGGCGTCGGGATGGGGCCGAGCAGGAAGACATCAAGGCCGGCGGCGGTGAAACCGGCAACCAGTGCGTTCTCCAGCATATAGCCGGAAAGCCGCGTATCCTTGCCGATGACCACGCGATGACGATGATGGCCCCGGCGGAAGATCGTTCCAACGGCAATGCCCACACGCATCGCCAGATCAGGCGTCATGGGGAATACGTTCGATTGTCCGCGGATACCATCGGTTCCGAAATAACGGCGTGCCATTTGAACTCCAAATCTTTCGGGCATTCCGGCAAAAGCTGAAAACAGCCGGAAGCGTTTTTGGCTAGATGCCACAAACCACGATAAACAGCACGTAAATTACCGCAAAAATGGCTTATATCTTGTTACCAAAATGAAAAGGCCACCCGGAAACCCGGATGGCCTTTTACAATTTCTAACATGCCCGGACGATCAATGCGGCTGCGGCTCCATGCCGCCTTCGGCCTCACCGTCACCCTTCGCTTCGCTCGGGCCGTCCTTCTTGGCGCCGGCTTTCGGCACCGCCGAACCACGGCTGCCCGGAGAATCGTCACCCAGATCGCGCGCCGGCTTCTCACCCCTCAGCAGCGCCTTGATCTCGTCGCCCGTCAGGGTTTCGTATTCGAGAAGACCCTCGGCAATTGCGACAAAGCCATCGTGGTTATCCGTGAGGATACGCCGTGCCTCGGTATAGGCCTCGTCGATCAGACGTCGGACTTCGGTGTCGATCGTCTGCGCCGTCGCCTCGGAGACGTTCTTCGACTGAGAGACGGAATGGCCGAGGAAGACTTCCTGCTGGTTCTCACCATAGGCCACCTGGCCGAGAGCGTCGGAGAAGCCCCATTGCGTGACCATGGCGCGGGCAAGCTTGGTGGCCTGCTCGATATCCGAAGACGCGCCTGACGTGATGTTCTCCTTGCCGAAGGTCAATTCCTCGGCAACGCGGCCACCCATCATGATGACCAGGCGCGACACCATCCACTTGTAGCTCATGGAATAGCGGTCGCCTTCCGGCAGCTGCATAACCATACCCAGTGCACGGCCGCGCGGAATGATCGTCGCCTTGTGCAACGGATCGGCCACGGCAACCTTCAGCGCGGTGATGGCATGGCCGGCTTCGTGATAGGCCGTCAGCTTCTTTTCGGCCTCGGTCATGGCGGAGGAACGGCGCTCCGCACCCATCATGATCTTGTCCTTGGCGTCTTCGAATTCCTGCATGGTGACCACGCGCTTGTTGCGGCGGGCAGCCATCAGGGCGGCTTCGTTGACGAGGTTCATGAGGTCCGCACCGGAAAAACCGGGAGTGCCGCGGGCCAGAATCTTGAGATCGACATTCGGCGCCAGCGGCACGTTGCGGATATGCACCTTGAGGATGCGCTCGCGGCCAACGATATCAGGGTTCGGCACGACGACCTGACGGTCGAAACGGCCTGGACGCAGAAGTGCGGGGTCAAGAACATCGGGACGGTTGGTGGCAGCGATGAGGATGATGCCTTCATTCGCCTCGAAACCGTCCATCTCGACCAGCAGCTGGTTCAGTGTCTGCTCGCGCTCGTCGTTACCGCCGCCAAGACCGGCGCCGCGATGGCGGCCGACAGCGTCGATTTCGTCGATGAAGATGATGCAGGGTGCATTCTTCTTAGCCTGCTCGAACATGTCACGCACGCGGCTTGCGCCGACGCCGACGAACATTTCCACGAAGTCCGAACCGGAAATGGTGAAGAACGGCACATTGGCTTCGCCGGCGACGGAACGCGCCAGAAGCGTCTTACCGGTACCCGGAGGGCCAACAAGCAGCACGCCGCGCGGAATCTTGCCGCCGAGGCGCTGGAACTTCTGCGGGTCGCGCAGGAATTCCACGATTTCCTCGAGGTCCTGCTTGGCTTCGTCCACACCTGCGACGTCATCAAACGTCACGCGGCCATGCGCTTCCGTCAGAAGCTTGGCCTTGGACTTGCCAAAGCCCATCGCGCCACGGGAACCGCCCTGCATCTGCCGCATGAAGAACAGCCAGACGCCGAGAATGAGGAACATCGGCAGAAGCGTGCCGAGATAGCTCAGAAAACCGGAGGAACCATCGCTTTCGGGACGCGCGACGATGGTGACGTTCTTGCTCTGCAAGCGCTCCATCAGGCTGTCGTCGATGACGGGGGAATAGGTCTGAAAGGCCGTGCCGTTTTCGGTATAGGTTCCGAGAACCCGGTTACCGGTGACGGTCACGTCGCGAACTCGCCCGGAATCCACATCGCGAAGAAACTGGGAGTACGGGATTTCCCGCGAGCCCGTTTGCGTCGGCGAGGTCTGGAACATGCTGAACAGCGCGATCAGCAAGAGGGCGATCACGGCCCACAAGGCGAAATTTCTGAAATTTGGGTTCATCGAACTCCCCGAACTCACACGGGCATATCTGCTGCCCGCTATTATGTGCCCCTAACATAAGGACGACATCCGCCGTTGCCAAGGCAAAGCGCGTTATCTGATGCGTTTTGGTGTAAAAACTCTTCCATGGCAATTCACGAAAAAGAGGCCGGATTTAAACCGGTGGCTGTGGATAGGCCGTCCGTCCGAATAAATTGGCGATTGCATTTGCCAACTCAAGGTCGAAGCGCGGCAGGAAAAGATCGAAAGGTGCAAGCCTCGGCGTGATGGTGACGGCCTGCGGCATGGAAACCTCCCCTTCGGCCGCTGCGGCAATTTGCGGCAGACCCGCCATCGCCGGTTTTGTCACCCCTGATGGCACCGACGGAAAATGCGCGGCCATTTCCACGGCATCACCAACCCTGCCCGCTTTGACAAGGATTGGAAAAGCCGATCCATTCTTCACAAGGAAACGATCGTCCCACAGCCCTTGCTGATGCGCGCCGACATGAAGCTCCGGCAGGTTTCGCTGCTCGCGCAACAAATAAAGCCCATCCCGCCGCCGATCGAGAAGAACACGGCCGACTGTCATTCGTCCGTTTTCACCCGTTTTGAGAAACCGCAAAACGCGCTCCATGCCGCTTGCGGCCGGAAAATATGCCCTTCCGCCAAGGATGGCGATCAGCGCCGCCAACCCGTGCCGGAACTCGGGAAGATCGGGATTGACGGCATCGTCGGCCAGTCTGGCGAGAGCAGCATGGAAAATCTGCGTGTGATCGCGCAGGAAAACGGCTGTTTTGTCGGAAAGCGCCCGTCTTTTGAAAGAGACCTCCGCATCGATCAACGCGGGGGAGACGGGAAGCGCCTGCCGAACACGCACCCGCTCATATCTGATATTTTCATTGCTCGGATCGTCAAGCCACCCGCGCTCGCGGGACGATACATAGTCACGGATCGCCTGCCTCTCACACATCAGGAACGGCCGCATGACCCAGTAGCGGCTATCGTATAAAACCGCGTCCGCCATGCCGGATAGACCGAGATTATTACTGCCGCCGTTGCGGGCGGCGCGCATCGCCACGGTTTCACGCTGGTCGCCGATTGTATGCCCCGTCACGACAAGATCGGCGCCAGTCTCAAGGGCGACCTCGGCAATCAGGCGGTAGCGGGCAAGTCGGGAGGCTTCGGAAAGGCCGGAGGCCGGTTTGGCACCATCCCACCGGCGGGTAACGTGGGGGATGCCAAGTTCGGCGCAGAGCATGGCGACCTTGCACGCCTCATCGGCGGATTCCGCTCTCAGCGCATGGTCGACCGTGACGGCGGAAAGCCGCAAACGGTCCTTACCCACTCCCGCCGTTGCCTCATGCAATGCCAGCAACAGGCCGGTGGAATCACTGCCGCCGGAGATTGCGACGAGGATATGGGCGGGGTTTTGTAGATTTCCGACAAAAAACTGTGCCGCCGCGAGCGGCGCAACTGTCTTTTCATTCGGAGTGCGGGCATCAACCGGCATGGAAATACCCGCCATGGCAGGGGAAAATCAGCAGCTCAGCCGTTTCTGTTCGCTGGCGACCTTGGTCAGCACGGTCTTCGAAGCATTGGGATAGCGCTTCGGCACCTCGCGCAGCGTGGCGCAGGCGGTTTCAGTATTGTCGAGAGCGGCAAGTGACATGCCGAGCTTCATCAGCATTTCCGGCGCTTTCGGAGACTTGCCATAGGCCTGATGGCCGTTCAGGAAGGTCTTGGCGGCCTCGTTGAACTTGCCCTGGGAATATTGCGCCTCGCCCAGCCAGAAGCTCGCATCGGCGGCCTTGGTGCCTTTGGGGTAACCCTGCAGATATTGCTGGAAACCCTGTTCCGCCAGCTTGTAGTCACCGGAAAGGACATGGCCGTAGGCGGCCTGATAGATGTCGCCTTCGCTGGTCAGCGCCGCCGTGTTGACAGGATCGGTCTTGCGGGCGCTGTTGCCGGTGGTCACACCGGGAAGGTTGCCGGAGGAATTACTGGCGCCGGAATTGAGCGTGCCGCCAATCGGCATTCCCTTGGAATCAAGCTCGATCGAGCCGAGCGTCGTCTCTCCCGGTGCGCCTGTCGGAGCACTGGAGGGAGCAGAGGGAGAAACGGAAGCGCCACCCTCGGGTGGCGTTTCGATGATCGTTGCAACGTCGTCGGTCGGCGGCGAGGCCGGATTGACCGGACTGGCTTCCGCCTTCTTTTTCGGTGCAGCGGTCGGGCTTGCACCCTTGCCGCCGGCATTGCCGCCTTCCAGTTCCTGGAAGCGGAACTCGTTGTCTTCCTGCGCCTTGCGGATCGTTTCCTGCATCTGCAGAAGCTGGAAGCTCATTTCTTCGATACGGCCATTGAGCTGCCGGATCTGTTCTTCAAGCTGCTGAACCCGATAGGCTTCATTGGCCTGAACCCGGACGACCGGGAGCTGCTGTTGAGAGTTGATCGTGCCGAAACTACCCCCCGCACCGAACAGCGGACCCGAAACGGCTGCGCCGCTCAAGCCGGTGCAGGCTGCAAGCCCCAGCATTCCCGCCACGACAAGTTTCTTCATCTCATTCGTCCTGCCTTAACTGATTTGCACCGGAATGGCGCAAGCCGGATTTTTTCCATATCAACCGAAAAAGCAACTTAACTTCGGCCAAACTATGAAAAAAACAAAAGGCGGCCCGAAGACCGCCTCCCATTCAAGATCACAATAACGTCAGGCAATCACATGCCCGCGCCACCGAGAACCGTCACGGCGCGGCGGTTCTGCGACCAGCAGGAAATGTCGTCGCAAACCGCGACCGGCTTTTCCTTGCCGTAGGAGATCGTCTTCATGCGGTTTGCCGGAACGCCCTGGGAAGCCAGGAAGTCGCGGGTTGCAGCCGCACGACGGGCGCCGAGCGCAAGGTTGTATTCACGCGTACCGCGTTCGTCGGCATGGCCTTCAACGGTGATGGCGTAGTTCGGATAACGGGCGAGCCACTGGGCCTGGCGCTGCAGGGTCTGCTGGGCGTCGGCGCGGATCGAGGTGGAGTCAGTGTCGAAGAAGATGCGGTCGCCGACATTGACCGTGAAGTCCTGCTGGGAGCCCGGCGTTGCGGAGCCCGCGCCACCAAGGCCGAGTTCACCGGCGCTGTTCGGCATGTTCTTCTTGTTCGCGCAGCCTGCGAGAGCAAGCGCGAGCGTCATGGCGATGACAGCCGGGTTACGGGCCAGTTTCTGCATGGGGCTGAGTGCCGAAATGTGTGTACGGCTCATCGCCGGTCTCTCCTTAGGATTTCAATAACGTTTCCGGACACTAACTGATCGCGGTTAATAGCCGGCAAACGCTTATGGTTAACAGAAAGAAAATGTCCCAGTTTTTTGCTCCCTCACAACACTTTGCGGCAAGAAAGAGGCACACTTCCCCATGGTATCAGGTAAAACATGATGGCGCCGGTTCATGCTGGCGCCATCATGACAGTCATATCAGTCCAGAAGCGGCGACCATGCCGGATCCGAAGCGAAGGTCGGCGTCTTGATGAGCTGTTCGTTATATCCCGTCAGGTCGATCGAATAGAGCTGCGGACCACCGGCACCGGCGTTCTGGCGGAAGAACATCAGCACGCGGCCGTTCGGCGCCCAGGTCGGGCCTTCATTGTGGAACCCGCTGGTCAGAATGCGCTCGCCCGAACCGTCGGTCTTCATCACGCCGATCGAGAACTTGCCGCCCGACTGCTTGGTGAAGGCGATCAGATCGCCGCGCGGGGACCAGACCGGCGTGGAATAGGAACCATCACCGAAGGAGACGCGCTGCTGGCCGGAACCATCGGCATTCATGACGTAGATCTGCTGGCGGCCGCCGCGGTCGCTTTCGAAGGCGACACGCTGACCATCAGGCGAATAGGACGGCGCCGTATCGATCGCCGACGTATTGGTCAGCCGCGTCGTGGTGCGCGAGCGCAGGTCCATGGTGTAGATATTGGCATTGCCATCCTGCTGCAGGCTCATGATGACCTTCTGGCCATCAGGAGAGAAGCGCGGCGAGAACGTCATGCCGGGGAAGTTGCCGACCACTTCGCGCTGTCCGGTTTCCAGCTGCAGCAGGTAAACGCGCGGCTGCTGGCCTTCGAAGGACATGTAGGTCACTTCCTGACGGTTCGGCGAAAAACGCGGCGTCAGAACGATGTCGTTCGAGTTGGTAAGATTGCGGACGTTGAAGCCGTCCTGATCCATGATCGAGAGCTGGCGCTTGCGGGCGGTTTTCGGGCCGCTTTCGGAGACGAAAACGACGCGGGTGTCGAAGTAACCCTTTTCACCGGTGACACGCTCATAGATCGCGTCGGCGATGATGTGGGCGACACGGCGCCAGTTTTCCGGCTGCGTGAAGAACTGCTGGCCGGTCATCTGCTGGCCTGCGAAAGTATCCCACAGGCGGAACTCGGCGCGCAGGCGGCCATCGCTTTCACGCGTGACACGGCCGGTCACGAGCGCCTGGGCGTTGATGACCTTCCAGTCCTCGAAACGCGGCTGCTGATCCGGATTGCTGATCTTTTCGATGAAGGCGTTCTTGTTGACCGGCGCGAAGAGGCCGGAACGCTGCAGGTCGGCGGCGATGACCGCGGAAACCTGCGCACCGATACCATCGCTCGACATGAAGTCGGTGATGGCGATAGGCAGCGGCTCGACATTGCCCTTGTTGATGTTGATTTCCACCCGCGCAAAAGCCGGTGCGGAGAAAACCGACATGAGGGCCGCGACAGCGAGCACCAGCCGGATCGGCGAAAATATCTTCATGTTGCCAGGCCTTTCAGCATTCATAGCAATTCACTGGGATCGAAGTTCACGACGACTTCGTTCCATGCGTCATATTTGTCGGCAGGAAGGTTCGTGAACGGAGCAGAACGCATGATGGCGCGATAGGCTCCGCCGGAAAGAGCACGGCGCGTTCCTTCCGAACCGCCGGTTGCCTCGATCTCGGGCCGACCGATGATGGTTCCATCACGGTCAAGCTTCATGGTGACCCGGACGCGAACGTCCGAGGCATCCGCCATGCCGGGAATGATCTGCCAGTTTTTCTGGATTGCGCCGCGCAGCGCATCCATTTCCGTCTGGCTGAGTGTAGAGCCGCCGGTCGATTTCTTGCCGCCAAGGGCCGCCTGCTGGGTGGAGCGCTTGGCGCCGCCGCCGGAAGGCGCCTGCTTGTTCAAAAGCGCTGCAACATCGTCAGCGTTGAAATCGCTTTCCTTCGAAGAGGCGGATTTTGCAGTCTCCTGCTTCTTCTCGCCCGGCTTCTTGTCGGAAGGCTTATCGGTGGATTTCGCCTGATCGGGCTTGGTCTCGGCCGGTTTTTCCGCGGGCTTCTGCTCGGCGGGCTTGGTCTCGGCCTGCTTCGGCTCCTCCGGCTTCGGCGGCTCCGGGCGGGAATTCGGACGCGGCACGTTCTGCGGCACGGGAATTTCGGCCGGCTCCTGCGTTGCCGGCGGCGGCTCTTCGGCCTTGGTTTCCTGCGGCGGCGGTTCCGTCTTCGGCTGCGGCGCGATTTCAGGCTTGGTCTGCGGCAAGGCGGCCATTTCCTGCGGCTTGGGAGCCGAGGTTTCTTCCTTGACGATTTCCTTCACCTCGTTCGCCTTGGTATCGACGACCGGCTGCGGCTTCTCCTGCTTGGGCGGAGCCGCCGCGCTAATATTGTCGTTAGGCTTGGTGGTAGGCGTCGGGGGCGCGTCAAGATCGGCCGTGTTGTTGCCGACATTCTGGGCGTTCTCGATGATGTCAGGACGTGTGGTCGGAACAGGAGCGGACTTTTCGGCCTTCGGTGCCTTCTTGTCACCCTGCTGGATCTGGGTCAATTCCTCGATCGGCACCAGCTCGACAGGCAGGGCCTCGGCCTGCGACACGTCAAGCGGTTCCGGCGAGCCCAGGGAAACGAGGGCGAAAGCCAGAAGCGACGCGTGCACGATCGCGGATGTGGTAAGGCTGCCCTTCATCGTTTTACGTCAATTGTCCTGTTTCTGCTGGGTCACGAGGCCGATATTCTTGAAGCCTGCCGCCTGGATACGCGCCATCACGTCGGCAACGACGCCATAGGCGGCAACGGAATCCGCACGCACGAAGATGCGTTCGTTATAACCAGTCGTGGCGATCGCCTGCAGCTTGTCGGCCACTTCGGCCGCCTGAATTTCCGTTTCCTGCAGATGGATCTGGCCATTGGCATTAACGGAAATGGTGATCGGCTGCGTGTCCGAGTTCAACGCATTGGCGGAGGTCTGCGGCAGGTCGATCGGCACGCCGACAGTCATCATCGGCGCCGCCACCATGAAGATGATGAGCAGCACGAGCATGACGTCGACCAGCGGCGTGACGTTGATCTCGCTGATCGCGCCGCCTTTGCGTCGTCCGCCGCGCCCACCCCGGCGTCCACCGGAACCACCGCCGCTGCCACCTGCTGACATACCCATATCATCTACTCCATTTTGCCTTGCGGCAAATTACTGCACAGCATGCACAGCATGCGGCCGCTTACTGGGCGGCCTGCCGCGTCTGAAGTTTTTCATCGATCTGGCGCGACAGGATCGCGGAGAACTCGTCGGCAAAACCTTCCATGCGGGCGGAAAGCTTGTGCGCGTCGGCCGTGAACTTGTTGTAGGCGATAACTGCCGGAATAGCCGCGACAAGGCCGATGGCCGTTGCCAGAAGCGCTTCAGCGATACCCGGCGCCACGACCGCAAGGTTGGTGGACTTCGAACCGGCAATCGCCTGGAACGAGGTCATGATACCAACAACCGTACCGAAGAGACCGATGAAGGGACCAGCCGAACCGATGGTGGCGAGCGAACCAAGGCGCGCCTCGTATTGTTCGCCTTCACGCGCGATCGTCACATCCATCGCCCGGTCGATACGCATCTGCAGACCAATGGGCGAACGCGCGCCGCGCTCGAATGATTTTTTCCATTCCCGCATGGCGGAAACGAAAATTGCCGCAAGACCGCCATTCTGGCGTTCCGCCAGCGTGCGATAAAGCTCCTCGAGCGACTGGCCCGACCAGAAGACCTGTTCGAACTGGTCGAACTGGCGCTTTGCCTTGCCGAAGCTCACATATTTGTCGAAGACGATCGCCCACGTCCAGACCGAGGCGGCGATAAGTCCGATCATCACGAGCTTCACGATGAGGCCCGCCTGCATAAACAGCGCCCAGAGACTTACATCGTGCGTCGCCGCTGCCAAACCTGCCTGTTCCATAAATATCCAATCCCCGAATCCAAACGCCCGGTACGGGACCGGGCGATTCAAACGCGTGTTAACGCTCGAAGTCCTGCAGCCGCAGCCGCCAACCCCTTAGCCATACCCCGATACTTGCCAGTAAGCCTTACTTGCCAATAAATTTGGTGAAAGGAAGGCGTGCGCCGCACAAATGCCAGTTGCTAAAGTAAGACACCATTATGGTTAAAGGAGTGTTACAGCCGGGCCACGCCGGATGGATTTACTGGACGGAGCCGTCAATTACTTCAGGAATTTTTCGGCAACCGCCTCCGGAAGACGCCTCGGGCGGCCATTGGCATTGATGACGGCGATGATGACCTTGGCGGCGACCAGCAGGGTTTCGCCCCGCCGGATTTCCTGATTGAGCACCATTTTCGCGCCGCCGGCCTTTTCGGTGATGGTCGTGATCGTCAACACGTCATCCATCCGCGCCGGGCTTTTGAAATCGATCTCCATGCGATGCACGACGAAGACCAGCCCCTCCTCATCGGCGGTCAAAAGCGCGCTTTGTTCGCAGCCGAGGCAACGCAGGTAATCGGTGCGGCCGCGCTCGAGAAAATGCAGATAACGGGCGTGGTAAACGAGGCCGGAGAAATCCGTATCCTCATAATAGACCCGTTGCGTCAGGCGGTGGCCATGTTCGATCAGTTCACCCGAAAGCGAAACCACAAGCTCGCTCATACTATCTCCTTGAGAATTTCGGCAGCATCGGAACGACCTTCGCGGATGATAAGATGCTCATGCCGTTGAGGCAGCGCCTCGATACGCTCCGCGATGAAACGGGGCCTCAGATCGCTCTTCAAAAGCGCTGATGGCTGCGCGCGCAGCCAGCGGAACTCCACCTCGACGCCATCCAGCACCCGATGCACGATATCGTTTTCATGGAACGGCAGAGGCTGGCGAAGCGAAATAAGATAATAAAATCCCAGCTCATGCGCCGCATAATCGTCATAGGCGAAAAAATTTTCGGCCGACCAGAGGAGACGCTCGACCGAGCAATCCCGGTCAAGCTCCTCGCCGATCTCGCGGATGATGGTTTCCTCGGAGCTTTCGCCGATTTCGGCACGGCCGCCGGGCAAGGCCCAGTAGCTGTCCTTCGTGCCGCGCTGGACCAGAAGATGCTCATTCTGCAAGATCAGCGCCGCAACCCGCATGCTGAAAAGCTGCGGTTTCCGGTCCAGCCGGATCATGTGGCGTTCAGGCGCAGAGATCATTTATCGTCCAGATCGCCGTCATGCCAGACGAGGTGTCGTGTGGTCTTCGGCAGGTGTTCTATTTCGTCGGCGATGAAATAGGGCGGAATATCAAGCTCCGTCAATGCCTGCCGGGTTGCCGCAACCCAGCGGAACTCCAGTTCGTTATCGCCGTCCTGAACGCGGTGAATGATGTCAGTCGGATGAAAGGCCAGCGTTTCCGGCAGGTCCATCAGGTAATAAAACCCGAGTTCGTGCCAGTCCTTGCCCTCGTAGTGGAAAAAATTCTCGACCGCCCAGAGAAGACGTCCCACCTTGGCTTCAACGCCAAGCTCCTCGACCATTTCACGCGCCAGCGTTTCTTCGGAGCGTTCGCCCATTTCGGCACGGCCGCCCGGAAAGGTCCAGAATTTTTCATGCGACGCCCGGTGCACCAGCACATGGCCATCACGAAACGCCAGTCCCGCGACACGCATCTGGAAAATGCGCTTCGGCTTGAACTTGATGCGGATGCGGGTGTCCTGCTTGGTATCGTGTGTCATGGTGCTGGCCTGCGGGCTGGAAACATCAAATCGGTTTCCGTCCACCCTAACGCATCCATCTCGTCTTTTCTCGTCTTTGCATCATCTCCCACAATGAATTCATCCAGTTGCGGCGGCTTGACCGTGGTCCCTGATAACATCGCATGCGCCTGCCCGCGATGATGCGTCTGGTGCTGGAAGAGATGGGACAGAACATCGTCGCAGCGATCCCGCTGGATACGCCTGCCGCGGTGAATATTGACGTCGGCCGCAAGGCCGTCTTCGTCCAAACCATCGACAAATGCGATCAGCGCCTCGTCAAGCTCCATCTGAGCGGCTCGCAGATCCGACATGGTGGCGAAGGGCTCCTCTTCGGCAAAAGCGGCAAGGCCGAGCGTGCCGCCCTGGAGGGCATCGATATAAAACCGGTCGACGGTGTAGATGTGGTTCAGCGTCGCCCTGAGCGTGGGAAAGAAACTGACACGGGAAGCGACAAACGCCTCCTGCGAAAGCTGAAGACAGGCCTGATGCAGCCGGAAATTGGCCAGCCGGTTGTTGCGCGCGAGTTTGCGGAAAACCCGCAGCGGATCGTAAGGCATGAGGGTACCTCCCTTGACGCCAGAGGACGGCGTCGTTCAATCGACGTGTTCCAGCTCCGATCTGCTTTTCAGAACCTTCGCACCGTCTTCCTGTTCGATCAGATAGGCAGGCTCCTGCCTGCTCGCTTTCCGTTTTATTCTGGAGCCGGCAATGGTGCGTTCGACATCGTCAGTGAAAGTCTCGACGATTTTACCTTCACCGGTGCCACTGCCCCAGTTCCACCGGACCTTGGTACCCTTTCGATATCCAGACATGACCATCTCCGTGCCAAAGACGATCAAAGCCGGCAAGCCGGGATTGTTCCTTCAATCATCCTCAAGCGTCAGACGGAACTGCGCCGCCTCGATATCCTTGGGCGGCTGCATGCCCAGATGTTTCCAGGCTGTTGCAGTCAGAATGCGCCCGCGCGGTGTGCGCTGGATGAAACCCTGCTGGATCATATAGGGCTCGATGATGTCCTCGATCGCATCGCGCGGCTCCGAGAGGCCGGCGGCGATGGTTTCGATGCCAACCGGGCCGCCGCCGAAATTGACGGCGATCATGGTGAGATAACGCATGTCGAGCTGGTCGAGACCCATTTTGTCGACCAGCAGCCGCGTCAAAGCCTCGTCGGCGATCTCACGGGTGACGGCTTCCGCCCGCGCCACCTCGGCGAAATCGCGCACACGGCGCAACAGCCGCCCGGCGATACGCGGCGTGCCGCGCGCGCGCCTTGCCACCTCACGCGCGCCCTCATCGGTCATATTCAGCCCCATCAGCCGCGCGCCGCGCCGGACGATCAGTTCCAGCTCGTCAACGGTGTAGAAAGCCAACCGGACGGGAATGCCGAAACGATCGCGCAGCGGTGTCGTCAAGAGGCCGAGGCGGGTGGTGGCGGCAACGAGGGTGAATTTGGAAAGATCGATCTTCACCGAGCGCGCCGCCGGCCCCTCGCCGATGATGAGATCGAGCTGGAAATCCTCCATGGCAGGATAAAGGATTTCTTCCACTGCCGGATTGAGGCGGTGGATTTCATCGATGAAGAGCACATCGCGCTCTTCCAGATTGGTGAGAAGTGCGGCGAGATCACCCGCCTTGGCGATGACAGGCCCGGAAGTGGATTTGAAGTTGACGCCAAGTTCCTTGGCCATGATCTGCGCCAGCGTGGTCTTGCCGAGGCCGGGCGGGCCGACGAACAGCACATGATCCAGCGCCTCGCCGCGGTTCTTGGCGGCCTCGATGAACACCTTGAGATTGGCACGGGCCTCCGCCTGGCCGGTAAAATCATCCAGCGACTGCGGGCGCAGCGTGGTGTCGATATCCTCGCCACGCTTTTCCGGGGTAATCAGTCTCTCCGCATCGCTCATTCAGGGCATTCCATTGTTCTAACCGAATTCATCAGGTGGTCGCCGCCCCTATATCACGACTATCGCATCAACGCGCTTCACGAAATTCAGGATAACCGGGGCTCCACGTCCGCATGCCAGGCGTCCTTACCGCGAAAGCTCCTTCAGCCCGAGCCGGATAAGCTTGGCGCTGTCACCGCCCTCCCCGCCATTCTTCAGCGCGGCAGCAACCGCATTGGCGGCCTGGTCGCGCGAATAGCCGAGATTGGTGAGCGCGGAAACGGCATCCGCCACCGGCGCGGATGCAACGCCTTCACCAAGCTCCTGCTTGAGCCCGATCGAGGCGGAAGCCTCTCCCGCAAAGGCAGGCGCCTTGTTGCGAAGTTCGGTCACAAGACGCACCGCCACCTTCGGCCCAACGCCTGGCGCACGCGAAATCATCACCTTGTCCTGAAGCGCGATGGCATTGGCGAGTTCGGAGGGCGAGAGCGTGGAAAGGACGGCCAGGGCCACTTTCGAACCCACGCCCTGCACGCTCTGCAGCAGGTTAAACCATTCCCGCTCCAGTGCCGAGAGAAAGCCGAAAAGCTTCAGCTGGTCTTCACGCACATAGGTTTCGATGAACAGCACCACCGCCTCCCCGACGGAGCCGATTTTCGACAGCGTGCGCGCCGAACAATAAGCGACGTAACAGACGCCATGCACATCCACCAGCACATAGTCCGCGCCGATTTCCTCGATGCTGCCCTTCAGTTTTCCGATCATGATGCCGCCCGCTGCAATGAGACTTTAAATATTCAACCGGCCGCCAAAAGCCGCGCCATCCTGTCGCCGCCGCGATTATGCGCGTGGCAGATTGCGATGGCGAGAGCGTCCGCCGCATCGTTACCCTTGAATTCGGCCTTCGGCATCAGGATTTTCAGCATCATGTGAATTTGCTGCTTTTCGCCGTGCCCGACGCCGATGACGGCTTTTTTCACCGCATTCGGCGCATATTCAAACACCGGCAGTCCTGCCCGCGCCGGAACCAGCATGGCGATGCCGCGCGCCTGACCAAGTTTCAATGTTGCAACCGCATCCTTGTTCACGAAAGTCTGCTCCACCGCCGCCTCGTCGGGCTGGTAGCTGTGCACGACGTCAGCCAGCCCGTCATGCAACTGGCACAGCCGGGAGGCGAGATCCATATCGCCATCCGATGTCACGGTACCGGAGGCGACGAACCGAAGGCTGTTGCCAAGGGTTTCGATGACACCCCATCCGGTGCGCCGCAATCCGGGGTCAATGCCGATGATTCGAATCGTCTTTTGCATGAGGCACCTTATCTTTCCGGCTGCGACCCTGCCAGCGATAAGTGAACAAAACGACAACATTGATCAAATTTGCAGTGCAGCATTTACCTCTGCTTAAACCGCGTACCGCATTGTTCTCCACAAAATCAAAAAAGGGGAGCTGCGGACATGATGATCCGCAGCACAATATGTTCGCCATATCAGCCGTCCAATGGCGCCATCCATGCATGGCGCGGGAACTGATCCGACATTGAGGGCTGCATCGGCCATGCTGAACCGTTTTCATTCCATATCCACCAAAGTGCTCGCGATTTTCCTGGCGCTGATGGCGATCTCGACCGGGGCTCTGACACTTCTCGGCTATCAAAGCAGCAGCGGCGTTCTTGAGGAGCAGGCGTCGAGATCCATGGAGAGCATTCTGGTTTTCCGCGGCGACATGCTTCAGGAACGCCTTGAGCAGCTGAAAACACAGGCGGATTCCATTGCCAAGATCGAATCCCTGCAGATGGCTGTTGTCTCCATGCGCAGCGGCTGGGCCACCGTGCAGAAAAACTCCGGCGACGCAAAGGCGGAACTCCAGCGCGTCTTCGTCAAGGAAAACCCCTTCGGCGAAAAGGAAAAGCTGATCAAGCCGGAAAGCCCCAGCGGCTTTTATTACTCCACCCATGAGAAGACCCAGACGGATATCGGCGCTTATATCAAGGGAACGCCGTTCAGCGATGTTCTCTTCATCGATCCCGCCGGTACAGTCTATTATTCCTATCTGAAGGGACCGGCCTTCGGGGAAACCGTCAAGGGCGGCGCCTGGGCGGAAAGCGGCCTTGGCACGGCCTTCGCCCGCGGCGCGGCGAACGCCGAAAAGGCGGTCAACGACGTGGCGCAGACCAGTTTCTCCGGCCTGCGGATTGATGCTGCGACAAAAGAGGCCGGTATTTATTTCGGCGTTCCGGTCGTCAAATTCGGCGCGTTCAAGGGCATCGTCCTCTTCCAGGTCAAGGAAGGCGTTTTCAGTCAGATTCTGACGAAAGGCATCGCGGCGGGCAGTTCGGAACAATCCGCGATCATATCAGCCGATGGCAAGGTTATCGGTGTTGAGGGCGACAGGCTGATCAGCCTTGACCCAGCCATCTACGATTTCCACGGCGAGGCCCTGAACGCGGCGGGCATGACCATTGCCAAGATCGACCGCGCGGATGGCGAAGCCAATGCCTATACCCGCCCCTTCTCTTTCGCCGACGAAAAATATCTCGCGGTGGAAAGCATGCTGCGCAGCGAGTTGAACGCCGGCTCCATCTCGATTGCCGGCACGCTTGCCGTGATCGGCCTTTGCGTTCTGGCCGCCATGTGTGCAGCGACGGCCTTTTTCGCGCGGCGTCTCTTCGCCCCGCTGGAAAAGCTTGCCGGACTGACCGGCGAAGTGGCCGCAGGCCGTCTCGATGCGGAGATCGGCAATCAGGACCGAAAGGACGAGATCGGCCGCATGGCGCGTGCGCTCGGCAGTTTCCGTGAAAAACTTATCCTGCAGCGGGACATGGAAGAGACCGCATCACGCACACGGGAAGAAGCCGAAACAGCCCGGCGCGCGCATCTTGCGGAACGGGAGGCCGAGGCAGGCACCCTGCAAATGGTCGTGCAATCTCTGGATGAGGGGCTCGACCGGCTGGCGAATGGCAACCTCGCCTATCGTATCGAGACCGCTTTCCCCGACGATCTCGAAAGCCTGCGCCATAACTTCAACACGGCGCTTGCCCGGCTCAGCGAAACCATGCAGGCCATCGGCGGCAATTCCGCCGCCATTCGTGGCGGTTCCGAGGAAATGCGGGTGGGAGCCGACCAGCTCGCCGAACGTACCGAACGGCAGGCAGCCTCCATCACCGAAACCGCAAGCGCCATCAAGGCGATCACCGAAGCCGTCCGCGACCAGATCGAACGCGCCGAACAGGCAACGCGGATCGCCCGCGACGCCAGCACGGAGGCAACGGCATCCAGCCGCGTCATGGAGCAGACAATCGCCGCCATGGAGGCGATCCAGACCTCATCACGCCAGATCAACCAGATCATCGGCGTCATCGACGAAATCGCCTTCCAGACCAACCTTCTGGCGCTGAATGCCGGCGTGGAGGCGGCGCGCGCAGGCGACGCAGGCAAGGGTTTTGCGGTCGTGGCCCAGGAAGTGCGCGAACTGGCGCAGCGCTCGGCCGCCGCCGCAAAGGAAATCACCAGCCTGCTGAAACGCTCCACCGACGAGGTATCCTCGGGCGTGGTGCTGGTGGAAAAGGCAGGTGCTTCGCTGACCGGCATCGGCAAACACGTGCAGACCATCAGCACGCGTATCGAAGAGATCATGGAGTCTACCCGCGAGGAGGCGCACACGCTTTCGGAAATCAACAGTACCGTCACCAGCCTCGACACCATGACCCAGCAGAACGCCGCCATGGTGGAGGAAACGACGGCCGCCATTCACAATCTCGCTTCCGAAGCGGGTGAAATGGACGGCAGGCTCGGACAGTTCGTATTGGCTCCGGAGAACGAGGCCGCGGGGCATTGCGAGGACAGGCAATTCAGGCGGGTGGGTTGAGACAGGCCAGCCGGCGAAATACCGGGGCCTCTTCGGAGGCCCCAATTTTTTTGAACCATCCTTCAATTCTGCGCGACTTCACTGGTAAATCGGGACACGCGCCTTACATCCGCAGCAAAGATTTAAATTTCGCAGGAGCGTCGGATGATACCTTTTTCCATTCTCGACCTTTCGCCGATCGGCGAAGGCGAGAGCGTCAGTCAGGCGCTTGAGAATTCCCGCCGAATGGCGATCAAGGCCGAAGAACACGGCTATAACCGCATCTGGCTGGCGGAACACCACGGCATGCCCGGCATTGCCAGCGCGGCAACGTCGCTCGTCATTGCCCATGTGGGCGCGGCCACGAAACATATTCGCGTCGGTTCCGGCGGCATCATGTTGCCCAACCATTCCCCGCTCGTTATCGCCGAGCAGTTCGGCACGCTTGCAGCGCTCCTTCCCGGCCGCGTTGATCTCGGTCTAGGCCGCGCTCCGGGAACTGATATGCGCACAGCGCGAGCCCTGCGCCGCAATCTCGATGCCGGCGCGGAAAACTTCCCGCACGATATCGTCGAACTCCAGCGTTATCTTGGTCCGCCGCAGCCGGATCAGGCAATCCTTGCCGTACCGGGCATGAATTCCAACGTGCCGCTCTGGCTGCTCGGCTCCAGCACCTACAGTGCGCATCTCGCCGCAGCGCTTGGCCTGCCCTATTCCTTCGCTTCGCATTTCGCGCCCGATATGCTGATGGAAGCGATCCATATCTATCGCGAGCGGTTCCAGCCTTCTGAAGTGCTGGACAAGCCCTATGTGATGGTGGGTGTAATGGGTGTCGGCGCAGATACGGACGAGGAGGCGCAACGTCTCTTCACCTCCTCGCAGCAACAATTCGTCAACCTGCGCCGCAATGTGCGCACGCAGTTTCCGAAGCCGGTGCACAGCATGGACGATTACTGGAACGAAATGGAGCGTTTCTCTGTCGAACACACGCTGCGTTTCGCCGCCGTCGGTTCGCCTGAGACGATCGAACGCCATCTCGATGGCTTCCTGGCGGAAACGCAGGCGGATGAGCTGATTGTCTCGATGCCGATCCATGACATCGAAAAGCGGCTGCGGTCGGTCGAGATTTTTGCCGATGTGCGAACCTCCATAAAGAAGGCCGCGTAAACAAAAGGCCCCGGAGCGGATCGCTGCCGGGGCTTTTTTGAAACATGAAACGTCAGGCGGAAAGCTTGGCGAGAATTTCTTCGGAAACCTCGAAGTTGGAATAGACGCTCTGCACGTCGTCATCGTCTTCGAGATTGTCGATGAGCTTCATCAGCGACTGCGCCTTTTCTTCATCCACCGGCACCGTATTCTGCGGCTTCCAGATGGCCTTGACGCTTTCGGCTTCGCCGAGCACGCCTTCCAGCGCCTTGGAAACCTCGTTCATCGCTTCGAAACCGCAGATGATGGTGTGGCCATCTTCGGAAGATTCGACATCGTCAGCGCCCGCTTCGATGGCCGCTTCCATGACCTTGTCGGCGTCGCCCACTTCCGCCTTGTAGGTGATTTCGCCTACGCGGTCGAAGGAGAAGGAGACCGAGCCGGTTTCGCCGAGTGCGCCACCAGCCTTGGTGAAGATGGAGCGTACGTTTGAGGCGGTGCGGTTGCGGTTGTCGGTCAGGGCCTCGACGACGACGGCGACGCCACCCGGGCCGTAACCCTCGTAACGGACCTCATCGTAGTTTTCGCTGTCTGCACCGGAAGCTTTCTTGATGGCGCGCTCAATATTGTCCTTCGGCATGGACTGGGCCTTGGCGTTCTGGATCGCCAGACGCAGGCGCGCGTTCATGTTCGGGTCGGGCATGCCCGCCTTTGCCGCAACGGTGATTTCACGCGCAAGCTTGGAAAACATTTTGGACCGTACGGAGTCCTGCTTGCCCTTGCGGTGCATGATGTTCTTGAACTGTGAATGACCAGCCATGGAAAACCTGATTGTCTTAATTTGGAGATTGCGGGCCTTATAAGTGCGATACGCCCGCCGTTCAACCCCGCAAGCGCTTTCTCTTGCCGCAACAACAGAAGGAACTGATTTATCCGCTCTTCGTTCTGATCATGAACGCGACGGAAGGGCACCTGATTTCTCTCCATCGCAGCATCAGACCGGAAGGAGAAAACAAATGGTCAGCCTGACTGAAGCAAGAGAAGCCCCGGCCCGTCAGCTCTGGGACGAGATCAACTCCGTCCACGCCGGCATGCTCGGTCTTGAAGGCCTGCATAATCACATGCAGCCCATGGCACCTCACGCTGATCCCAAGACCAACACGATCTGGTTCTTCTCCAAAAAAGACACCGATCTGGTGAAGTCGCTGAAATCCGGTTCCCGGGCGCATTTCTGCGTCGTGGGGAAGGACCATGACTACCATGCCTGCCTTTCAGGCATTCTTGAAGTGCGCGACGACAAAACCAAGATCGAGGAATATTGGAATTCCGTCACGGCCGCCTGGTATGAACATGGCAAGAGCGATCCACAGCTGACAATGCTGGCGTTGCATGTCGACGATGCCGATATCTGGGCTTCGACGGACAGCACGCTTAAATTCGGCTGGGAAATCGCCAAGGCGAACATGTCGGATGACAAGACGCCAGATGTAGGCGTTCGCCAGCATCTCAACTTTGCCTGATCAACATCTCCTATGGCCTTTCCTCGCCCACCGCCATGTTACATGCCTTTCGGCACGAGTATCTGCGGCTGGCGGGGAAGATTTCTCATCGAAACCCGGATCACCGGGTCGGTCGCATAGGCAATGCGAAAACTTTCGCCAAACATTGTCAGAAACTGCTCCAGCGGCGGGCCGGTGCGGTGCATCGGCAGGATCAGCGCCGAGCGCAGGCGCTTGACCACCCGGCTCATGCTGTCAGCGCCCATGGTCAAGCCGCCATCCACCGGCACCATCAGCACATCCAGACGGCCGATCTCTGCATAATGCGTATCCGTCAACTCATGATGCAGATGGCCGAGATGACCGATGCACAGGCCCGCAACTTCGAAGATGAAGATGGAATTGCCGTTTTCCTGAAAGGATTCGTAATCGCCCCAGCGGTTGCGGATATCGGTTGCGACATTGCGAATATAGACATCGCCTACCAGAACCTTGTGTTCGGCCTTTTCTCCCGGCGTATCGCTCCAGCCATGCAGCACATATTGAATGGCAGGGTCCGGACTAAGGGTGAAGTGGGTCGAATGCGCCCGGTTCATCGTTACTACCGTTGGCACGACCGGCGGGCGATAGACGCCGTTATAGTCCGTGGCGATCGTTACCCCGCCTGGGCTTTCGATCAGATAGGTGGAATGGCCGATGAAGCTGATCTTCACCTCTTCCTTCGCCGCCGCCTGAGCCAGCTGAACACCCGGCGGACTGAAGCTCGCAAACATGACGCCGGGAATTTTGCTGGCGATCGCCTGGCATTGACTGACGGGCGGGCGGCTTTCCGTCTGGGAGAAGGCCGCTCCCGATGAGGCGATCAGCCCCGATATTGCAAGCATTAGCACGCGCAGCATCATGCCACTCCCTGAACTTGCGAAGGTTGGGAGGATGGGGCAGGTTTTGCGGAGCGTCCAGTTACAAGAGTGCCGGAAGGCTCACACTCTCGTCATTGTGAACGCTTCAGGGAGAGATTACGCCCAGAAGGACGGCAGGGTTTCCGAGAGCCGGGGACCGATGCGCAGCGGCGCGATCTTTTCTGCAAGCCCGGTGCGGTCGGAGATTTCGACGCCGACGCCGCAGATCGTCGCCGGTCCGCTGGCAGCCTCAAAACGGCCCTTCGGCATCTTGGAAATGAAGCGGTTGATCGGCTCTTCCTTTTCCATTCCAAGCGAACTGTCATAATCGCCGCACATGCCGGCATCCGACATATAGGCCGTGCCGCCATTAAGGATCTGCGCATCCGCCGTCGGGACATGGGTGTGGGTGCCGACAACGAAGCTCGCGCGGCCATCCACAAAATGGCCGAAACACTGTTTTTCACTCGTCGCTTCCGCATGGAAATCGAAGATGATGGCGTCGGCCTGTTCCTTCAGCGGGCAGGCGGCAAGAATGTTTTCCGCAGACTTGAAGGGATCGTCCAGTTCCGGATGCATGAAGACCCGCCCCATGATGTTGGCGACCAATATGCGTGCGCCGTTGCGGGCATAAAAAAGGCCCGAGCCCTTGCCCGGCGTACCGTCAGGATAATTGGCGGGCCGCAGGAACTGGTCGTGGCGCTCGCAGAAGGAAACCGCTTCCTTCTGGTCCCAGACATGGTTGCCGGTCGTGACAACATCAGCGCCGGCATTGATGGTCTCGAGATAGATATCTTCGGTGATGCCGAAGCCGCCGGCGGCGTTTTCACCGTTGACGATCACAAAATCGAGCTTCAGATCGGAAATCAGCCCCGGCAATCGTTCCCAGACAGCAGTGCGTCCGGTCTTGCCAACCATATCTCCGAGAAAAAGAAGCCTCATTCACCCGCCCCGATCTTGCGCATGTTTCTATATTTCGTCCCCTCTAGCGGGTAATCCATCTTTTAAAAAGTGCTAAAGCGCCTTTTGCCCACTATCGGAGATCGACAACGGAGCGGAAAACCAGCGCAGGCCGCTTTCCGTCAGAATGGCGTGAAGCGACATATCATGCGGCTCCGCCGGTACGAATGGCACTTCCTGACAATCAAAGGCGACGCCGATGAGAACTGGCTGTTTGCCCATCGCGTGTAACCGCGCAATGGCGCGGTCATAATGGCCCGCGCCATAACCGACCCGCTGCCCGCGCCCATCGAAGACCGAGAGAGGCACGAGCAGAATATCCGGATCGACAACCTCCGCATCCTCGCCCGGGCCAGTCGTGCCGAAGCCGGTCTTCACCAGCGGCGTATCCGCCTCGAAGCGACGGAAGACGATGGTTTCACGATCCAGCACAACGGGAAGAACGAGACGCCCGCCCCTTGTCCGCAATGCTTCCATCAGCGGCCGTGTATCGGCCTCGGAGCGGATAGGCATGAAGCCGGAAATCACGGTGCCACGCGCAAAGGCAATGTCGGAGGCGCCATGGGCCGTTATAGACTGGCTCTTCTGCTGCCGCTCCGTCAGCGTCAGCGCATCGCGCGCGGCGAGCCTTTCGCCGCGCAGCCTCGCTTTTTCGGCAACATCGCCGGGCATCAGGCAGCCCGGCTCACGAGAACCTTGTCGATGCGGTGGCCGTCGAGGTCGATGACTTCAAAACGCCAGCCGTTGCGGGTCACATGTTCGCCCAGTTCCGGCAGGCGACGGAACTCGTCCAGAACCAGACCGGCAACGGTTTCGAACTCGGCATCCTCGTCGATCTTGAAGCCCATGCGATAAGCGAACTCATCGGCGGGCATCCAGCCGGCGACGAGGAACGAACCGTCCTCGCGCTCGACTATGGCCGGCTCCTCGTCATTATCTTCCTGGAAGGCGCCGGTGATGGCCTCCAGAACGTCGCCAGAGCTGACGATACCTTCGAAATGGCCATATTCGTCGTAGACCAGTACCATGTGTACGGTGGAGCGACGCAGCGACTGGATGACATCCACCGCGCTCGTCAGATCCGACACGACAGGAACTTCGCGCAGAAGCTCACGAATGTTGAGCTCCTTGCCGGAGGCCAGCGCATCGAAGGCATCCTTGGCGAAAAGCACGCCGAGAATTTCATCCGAAGCGCCGTTGCGTACCGGAAGGCGCGAACGCTGCGTCTGGCGAAGCTGCTCTCGGATTTCCTCGGCGCTGTCTTCGATATCGACCACTTCGACATCACGACGCGGTGTCATCAGGCCACGCGCATTGCGGTCGGCAAGGCGCATGACGCTGGTGATCATCGCCGATTCCTCGGTCTCGATCACACCGGCGCTATGGGCTTCGGCCAGAACCGTGCGGATTTCATCATCGGTGACCGATGCGTTGGACTCGCCGCTGTGACCGAGAAGGGCAAGAACCGTCTTGCCCGACTTGTCGAGCAGCCATACCAGCGGCGCGCCGACCTTGGACAGCAGCATCATGGTGGGTGCGACGCGGGCAGCGACCTTTTCGGGATCGCGCAGCGCAATCTGCTTGGGCACAAGTTCGCCGACGATCAGCGACAGATAGGTAATGGCGACGACCACCGAGCCGACGCCAAGCGCATCGGCGGCACGGTCGGGAACACCCTGTTCCAGAAGCCACGCCGTAAAGCGGGCACCGAGCGTGGCACCGGAAAAAGCGCCGGAAAGGACGCCGACCAGCGTGATGCCGATCTGCACTGTGGAAAGAAAGCGTCCGGGATTTTCGGAAAGGCCGAGCGCCATGGTGGCGCCCTTGCTGCCTTGCGCGGCAAGCACCTTGAGCCTCGCCGGTCTGGAGGAGACAACGGCAAGCTCGGACATGGCAAGCACACCGTTCAATACGGTGAGCAGGACCACGATCATAATTTCAGTAAACAAGTTTAGCTCTTTGGGCTGTTGAACGGCACGTCGCGGTTTTGGCCGCAGCGCCCTTTTTTAAAGGGCATGACAGACATACCAATCCGAATAATAGGGAATTGTTCCGCCATTGCAATGACGGCAATATAAAAAAGCCGCGTCCGGCAGTTATGAAAAATCACTGTCGAATATATCAAGGATATGGTGAAGCATCGGGGTTGATCCGAAACTTCAAGCGCGATCCACGGCGACCGATGGAGATTTACGATCCTGGGTGCCTACAAAAGTAGGTGGGCGCCGTGTGTCCAGTCCCACGGGACTGGCCAGGGACAGCTCCCTTTGGATCGAGTATGGCCCCAGGGATTGTGGTTCCTGTCGGGAAGCGCAGAACGCATCCAAGATATAGGACGGATCGGGGGAAACCACCAGAGGGCACCGAGCGAAATTTTGCCGCCTCAGAACTCTTTGCGCAGTCAATGCGCCGCGGGCTTCGGCCGCGCCAGCAGTTTTTCGGTAATGCCGTTCAACCGGTCGGCCAGATCGCCGATGGCGAGCGCCACCACTTCATCCGATTTCGCCCTGTGCTCGGCCATGCCGTCACGGTTGCGGGAAAGGGATGCGACCTCTCCTTCCAGCTTTTCGATCTTGCGGTTGAGTTCGGAAAGCTCGTCCATCACCATGATGCCGGCCATGACGGTCAGGCGAAGGTCGCCTATTTCACCGAACTGGCTCTTGAGGTGCCCGACATACCGGTCGAACCTGGTTGCGAGATCAGTCAGATGGTCTTCCTGCCCTGCCTCGCACGCCATGCGATAGGCCTTGCCGTCGATCATAACTGTGACTTGCGCCATGAACCCGCTCCTATCGATCCAGCACCGCGCGGATCGTCTCCATGGCCGTTACCAGCCGGCGGGAAACCTCGCGGTTGACTTCTTCAAGACGATTGGCGCGAAATTCGGCCTGATCCAGCTCATGTGCGAGCCTTGCGCGGTCGACATGGACCCGCTTGACCTCATTATCGATCTCGCCCGTCTCCCTTTGCCGTTCGATACGCATATCGATGGCATTTTCGAGATTTGTGATGGCAGCATTCAGCTCCGTCAGCGCAGATTGTACGGTCTTCTCAGCCGACATCGTTTTTTCCAACTCGCACGCCACCGGGCGAATCGTCCGGTTTCAGGCCTTTTCAACAATCACGAGGTTATTACCCGATTTACCATCCCGTCAATCAAACCAGTGCATTGAGGCGTTTTGCTCTGTGGATGAACGAAGAGGCGGCGGCACATATCGCACGGATTTTGTCAGGATGACCGATTTTCTAAACGATTTTTTCTCCCTGAGGGAACCGCAAACGCCCGTGGATTTATTGACTTGCCTGCCTCACCTGCTATGGATCAACCCGCTTTTTGGATAGTTGCGTAAAACTATCTCCTTTCACCCGGAAACAGACGGAAAAGCCATGATTTCTCGCGACAAACACAACCGGATGGCAAACGCGATCCGCTTTCTTGCCATGGATGCAGTGGAGAAGGCCAATTCAGGCCACCCCGGTCTGCCGATGGGCGCCGCTGATGTCGCCACCGTTCTTTTCACCCGTTACCTGAAATTCGATCCCAAGGCGCCGCTCTGGGCTGACCGCGACCGCTTCGTGCTGTCGGCAGGCCATGGTTCGATGCTGCTTTACTCGCTGCTCTATCTGACGGGCTACGAGGACATGACGATCGACGAGATCAAGCGTTTCCGTCAGTTCGGCTCCAAGACCGCCGGCCATCCCGAATATGGCCATGCGACCGGCATCGAAACGACCACCGGCCCGCTCGGCCAGGGCATCGCCAACGCCGTCGGCATGGCTATTGCCGAACGCAAGCTGGAAGAGGAATTCGGCTCCGACCTGCAGAGCCACTTCACCTATGTGCTGTGCGGCGACGGCTGCCTCATGGAAGGCATCAGCCACGAAGCCATCGCGCTTGCCGGCCACCTGAAGCTCAACAAGCTCGTTCTGTTCTGGGATGACAACAACATCACCATCGACGGTGAAGTTGGCCTCTCCGACAGCACCGACCAGATCGCCCGCTTCCAGGCCGTTCACTGGAACACCATCCGCGTCGATGGCCATGATCCGGATGCGATTGCTGCCGCCATCGAGGCCGCGCAGAAATCCGACCGCCCGACCTTCATCGCCTGCAAGACCGTCATCGGTTTCGGCGCGCCCAACAAGCAGGGCACCCACAAGGTACACGGCAACCCGCTCGGCGCCGAAGAAATCGCCGCTGCGCGCAAGAGCCTCAACTGGGAAGCCGAAGCTTTCGTCATTCCGGAAGATGTGCTCGATGCATGGCGTCTCGCCGGCCTGCGCTCCACCAAGACCCGTCAGGACTGGGAAGCCCGTCTCGAGGCCGCTGAAGCCGGCAAAAAGGCCGAGTTCAAGCGCCGCTTCGCCGGCGATCTGCCCGGCAATTTCGACAGTTCGATCGATGCCTTCAAGAAGAAGATCATCGAGAACAACCCGACTGTCGCCACCCGCAAGGCTTCTGAAGACTCGCTTGAAGTCATCAACGGCATCCTGCCGGAAATGGTCGGCGGCTCGGCTGACCTGACGCCGTCCAACAACACCAAGACCAGCCAGATGAAGTCCATCACCCCGACGGATTTCTCCGGCCGTTATCTGCATTACGGCATCCGCGAGCACGGCATGGCGGCCGCGATGAACGGCATCGCGCTCCATGGCGGTCTCATCCCCTATGCCGGCGGCTTCCTGATCTTCTCGGACTATTGCCGTCCGTCGATCCGCCTTGCCGCGCTCATGGGCATCCGCGTCGTCCACGTTCTGACGCATGATTCCATCGGCGTCGGCGAAGACGGCCCGACCCACCAGCCGGTGGAGCAGATTGCAGCGCTGCGCGCCATTCCGAACCTCCTCGTTTTCCGCCCGGCGGATGAAACCGAGACGGCGGAATGCTGGCAGCTGGCGCTTGAGCAGAAGCATCGTCCGTCTGCCCTGGCACTCACCCGCCAGAACCTCGCACCCTCGCGCAAGGAATATGAAGAGAAGAACCTTTCCGCTTACGGCGCTTACGAACTCGTATCCGCCAGCGACGCCAAGGTTTCGATCTTCGCATCCGGTTCGGAAGTCGAAGTGGCGCTCAAGGCCGCTGCAACGCTGAAGGACAACGGCGTTTCCGTCCGCGTCGTTTCCGTTCCCTGCTTCGAGCTCTTCAAGGAACAGCCGGAAACCTATCGTAACGCCATCATCGGCAAGGCTCCGGTCAAGATCGCGGTCGAAGCCGCCATTCGTCAGGGCTGGGACTATTTCATCGGTAACGATGGCGCTTTCGTCGGCATGCATTCCTTCGGAGCATCTGCCCCGGCGAAGGATCTCTTCAAGCACTTCGGCATCACGGCGGAAGCCGTCGTCGCCGCAGTCGAGGCAAAACTTGCGTGAGGGCTTCCCAAGCCCTCACATTTCCGCAAAGACCAAGCACATATCTTGTTCGGGAGACTGTAAATGACTGTAAAAGTTGCCATTAACGGCTTCGGCCGCATCGGCCGCAACGTCCTGCGCGCCATCGTCGAATCCGGCCGTACCGATATCGAAGTTGTTGCCATCAACGACCTCGGCCCGGTTGAAACCAACGCCCATCTGCTTCGCTACGATTCGATCCACGGCAAGTTCCCTGCCGACGTAAAGGTCGAAGGCGACACGATCATCGTTGGCGGCGGCAAGCCGATCAAGGTGACGGCCGTTCGCGATCCGGCGACGCTGCCGCACAAGGAACTCGGCGTCGATATCGCGCTCGAATGCACCGGCATCTTCACCGCCCGCGACAAGGCCGCAGCACACCTGACGGCAGGCGCCAAGCGCGTTATCGTTTCCGCTCCGGCTGACGGCGCTGACCTCACCGTCGTCTTCGGCGTCAACGACGACCAGCTGACGAAGGACCATCTGGTCATTTCCAACGCATCCTGCACCACCAATTGCCTCGTGCCGGTCGTTAAGGTTCTCGATGACGTCGTTGGCATCGATCATGGCTTCATGACGACGATCCACTCCTACACCGGCGACCAGCCGACGCTGGACACCATGCACAAGGATCTGTACCGCGCCCGCGCCGCAGCCCTGTCCATGATCCCGACCTCGACGGGCGCAGCCAAGGCCGTTGGCCTCGTTCTGCCGCACCTCAAGGGCAAGCTGGACGGCACGTCGATCCGCGTTCCGACCCCCAACGTTTCGGTCGTCGACTTCAAGTTCATCGCCAAGCGCGACACGACGGTTGAGGAAATCAACGAAGCGATCAAGTCCGCCGCCAATGGCAAGCTGAAGGGCATCCTCGGCTACACCGAAGAGCCGCTGGTGTCCCGCGACTTCAACCATGACAGCCATTCCTCGATCTTCGCGATCGACCAGACGAAAGTCATGGAAGGCAAGTTCGTGCGCGTTCTGTCCTGGTACGACAACGAGTGGGGCTTCTCCAACCGCATGTCGGACACGGCCGTCGCATTCGCGAAGACCATCTAAGCGGAACTCAGTTCGATCAAAAAGCCGGCAGGAGCAATCCTGCCGGCTTTTTATTTGTAACAATGCCGACGGGAACGAGGAAACCCGTCGGCATCGATCCGGAAGCAAGGCGGGGCGCTTCGGATCGAAACCATCGTTGGGGGACAAGAGGAACCAACCCGCTGCCAGCCTGCCGGCGCAACCGTCACCTTCTGTTGTTGATGATGATTGGGTCCCGCGAGCCGGCATTGCTCCAGATCGTATCGAAAGTCTGCTGCCTCAACTCGCTTTGCTGCATGGAAAGCTTCATCATGCAGTCGGCAGCATCCCGCGAGCCTTCGGGGTAACCAAAGGAGCGGCAGCGCTCGCGTTGCGCGGCCATGTTTTCAGCCGTCTGTTCCGTGCTCGAGCAGCCCGAAACAATCGAGCCCGCCGCCAATACTATAAAAAGTCCAGTAATATTTATCCGCTTCATCCGATCGCTCCGGTAATGTTGAAAAGCAATTCGGACGAGAGAACTAACGCAGCTGCATTGTCTCTATGTTACGTTGAGACGCCGGAAGATGAATTGTTTCTGCGGGGGTATCTGCCGCTCTCCTTGCCATCCATTTTTTCGCCCGCGAGCCGAAAAAATTCCCATTTCCTGCCTTTGTCTGGTCCACTTTGAGACGGACAAGAGACACAGGGATAACGGTCGTGCGCAATGCACTTCGGCCCTGCCGTATCATTCGATACACCCGCCTTGCGTCGCCTTTCAACGCCACCCGAAACAGCGCTGACAGACCGCAACCCGTGGCGCATTGACTGCAGACGCGCAGAGCATTCATTGCGGCGGTCAACGCGGTTTGAATGAGGCGGTGGACGTGGAATCATTTTATCTTCTGTTGCTGGTCGCAACTGTTCTGGTTCTCGTCGCGGCGTTTTCGAGCCTCATCGCCTTCCGCTTCGGCGCACCTCTCCTGTTACTCTTCCTGATGATCGGCCTTGCGGCGGGTGTGGATGGCCTCGGCATTGAATTCACCAACAATCCACTGGCCTATATGCTCGGTTCGCTCGTGCTTGCCGTCATTCTTTTCGATTCCGGTTTCGGTACGTCGATACAATCCTTCCGGCTTTCGGCAGCCCCGGCTGTCGCTCTCGCCACGGTCGGCGTCATTCTCACATCCGTCTTTTTCGCGGGCGCGGCCGCCCTGCTGCTCGGGCTTTCCTGGCTGGAGGGCCTGCTGCTTGGCGCCATCGTCGCCTCCACGGATGCGGCCGCCGTTTTCTTCCTGCTGCGCATCGGCGGCATTCATATCCGCGATCAGGTGCGCTCCACGCTGGAAGTCGAATCCGGCACCAACGATCCCATGGCGATCTTCCTCACCATCGCCCTGGTCGAAATCATCGCCAAAGGTCAGGGGCTTGCCGGCATCGACAGCGGCTTTCTGCTGCTTTTCATCGAGCAGATGGGCCTTGGCGTGATTTTCGGCCTGCTCGGCGGGATCATGATCGCCACCGTCGTCAATCGGTTCGCCGCCGACCGCGGGCTCGCGCCGATCTTCGTGCTGGCGCTGGCGCTGCTCGTCTTTTCCTTCACCGGCACCATTGGCGGCAGCGGTTTTCTGGCGGTCTATGTGGCGGGCATCGTCGCCGGCAACCGCCGGATTTTCGCCAAGGAAACCATACGCCGTTTCCATGAGGGGCTGACCTGGCTTGCCCAGATCATCATGTTCCTGATGCTCGGCCTTCTCGCCACACCGTCGCAATTTCCGGCGATCGCCATCCCCGCCGTCCTGCTTGCGCTGTTCCTGATTTTCGTCGCCCGCCCGCTCGCGGTGTGGCTGAGCCTTATGCCCTTCAACTATACCCAGCAGGAAACATCCTTCGTGGCGTGGGTGGGCCTGCGTGGCGCGGTCTCCATCCTGCTGGCCATCATGCCCATTCTCGGCGGGCTTGATAATGCGCAAATCTATTTCAACGCCGCCTTCATCATCGTTCTGGTCTCGCTGCTTGTGCAGGGCTGGACCATCAAGCCTGTGGCAACAAGGCTCGGGCTGATCGTGCCGCCGCGCATGGGCGAGGTGGACAAGCTCGAGGTGGACCTTCCCGGCACCGCCAATCATGAACTGATTTCCTACCGGGTCGCCAAGGGCAGCGCCATCATGCAGGGTGAACGTATTCCCCGCTGGGCCATGCCCTCGCTGGTGGTGCGCGACGGCAAGTCGATCCGCTACCAATATGCCGGGCGGCTGCGTGAAAACGATCTCGTCTATCTCTTCATCGCACCCGGCTATTCCCGCCTGATCGACCGGCTGTTCGCCAGCGCCCTGCCGGTTGCTGATGACGACGCCGATTTCTTCGGCACCTTCGCGATCTCACCCGCCCGCCCGGCGAAGGAGCTGGACGCGGCCTATGGCCCCGGCCTGCTTTCGCCCGCCGAGCAGGCGATGAGCGTCGCGGAACTGATAGAGGCGCGCCTTGCCGGAAAGGCCGATTATGCCGACCGTGTGCGCCTCGGCTCCATCGTCCTGATCGTCCGCACACTGGACGAGCATGAGGAAATCACCGGCGTCGGAATCTCGCTCGAACCGGTGGAGCCGGCCACCAGCCTGCCGATCTTCATCAGCTTTTCGGAAATCCTCAACCGTGTGCGCGATTATCTGGCGCAGAAGCGTCAGCCGCGCGCCGCCGGCGTTGAAGAAAGTGCCCCCGCCCCGGCCAATACAGTGAGAGAAAATGAGGCCTGACCGGCTTGCGTCGTCAATCAGGCATAGTATGGTCCGTGCCGAACTCGCAACAAATCAGGATCGACCTATGCCCGCTTTCAAGACCCTCAACGACCTCAACGACATTGCCGGAAAGCGCGTTCTCGTCCGCGTTGATCTCAACGTGCCGGTCGCGGATGGCAAGGTGACGGACGCAACCCGTATCGAACGTGTTGCGCCGACCATTCTGGAATTGTCCTCAAAGGGCGCGAAAGTCATCCTGCTCGCACATTTCGGCCGCCCGAAGGGCGAACCGGTCGCCGACATGTCGCTTTCCCAGATCGTGCCCGCCGTCGAGGAAGTGCTGGATCACGCCGTTTCCTTCGCGACCGACTGCGTCGGTGCGCCTGCGGCGGATGCCGTCGCGAAACTGAACGACGGCGATATCCTGCTTCTGGAAAACACCCGCTTCCACAAGGGCGAAGAAAAGAACGATCCCGCCTTCGTCGAGGCTCTGGCGGCCAACGGCGATATCTATGTGAACGACGCTTTCTCCGCCGCCCACCGCGCCCACGCCTCCACCGAAGGTCTTGCGCGCCACCTGCCCGCCTATGCCGGCCGCACCATGCAGGCCGAGCTTGAGGCGCTGGAAAAGGGCCTCGGCCAGCCGGTCCGTCCGGTGGTCGCCATCGTCGGAGGCGCCAAGGTTTCGAGCAAGATCGATCTCTTGATGAACCTCGTCAAGAAAGTCGATGCCCTCGTCATCGGCGGCGGCATGGCCAACACCTTCCTTGCCGCACGCGGCGCACAAGTCGGCAAATCGCTCTGCGAACACGATCTTGCCGAGACCGCAAAGCAGATCATGATCGAGGCCGCGACATCCGGCTGTGCGATTGTTCTGCCGGAAGACGGCGTGGTCGCCCGCGAATTCAAGGCCGGTGCGGCCAATGAAACCGTCGATATCAACGCCATTCCCGCCGACGCGATGGTTCTCGACGTCGGCCCGAAATCGGTTGAAAGCATCAAGGCCTGGATTTCCCGCGCGGAAACGCTGGTCTGGAACGGCCCGCTCGGCGCTTTCGAAATCGAACCCTTCGACGCGGCGACTGTGGCTGCTGCAAAACACGCAGCGGAATGCACGAAGGCCGGCAAGCTCGTCTCCGTCGCCGGCGGCGGTGACACCGTGGCCGCACTCAACCATGCCGGCGTTTCGGACGATTTCACCTATATCTCGACGGCAGGCGGCGCCTTCCTCGAATGGATGGAAGGCAAGGAATTGCCGGGCGTTGCCATCCTGACCGCCGCCAAGTAAACTTACCCCACTTGCCTGACACAAGGCCGGACAAGCCATGCTTGTCCGGCCTTGTCTTTTGGTAAGCGGCACCTTGAGGAAAAGTTTCAAACGATTGAAATGATTTCAATCGTTTCAATGAGTTAGCGTGCCATTTCCCTGCCCTGGAACTTCTGTTATCGGAAATTTATTGTGCCTTGGGAGAATAGCAAATGACCGAACGTCTCGAAGACATCGCCATCAAAATGGTTGCCGACGGCAAGGGCCTGCTCGCAGCCGACGAATCCACAGGAACGATCAAGAAGCGTTTCGACAGCATCAATCTGGAGTCCACCGAGACCGCCCGCCGCGACTACCGCGAAATGCTGTTCCGCTCCGACGACGCTATGAAGAAATACATCTCCGGCGTCATCCTTTATGAAGAGACCCTGTTCCAGAAGGCCGCCGATGGCACGCCTTTCGTTGATATCATCAAGGCGGCCGGCAGCCTGCCCGGCATCAAGGTGGATATCGGCGCCAAGCCGATGGCTTTCCACCCGCACGAATTCATCACCGAAGGCCTCGACGGTCTTTACGAGCGCCTGCGCAAATATCATGACGCCGGTGCCCGCTTCGCCAAGTGGCGCGGCGTCATCACCATCGGTGAACAGCGTCCGAGCTGGGGTTCTATCAAGGCAAACTCCCAGTCGCTCGCCCGTTACGCCGCTCTCTGCCAGCAGGCGGATATCGTGCCGATCGTGGAACCCGAAGTGCTGATGGACGGCGAACCGGGCACGCATGACATCGACCGCTGTGCGGAAGTCACGCAATGGGTTCTCCAGACCGTTTTCGCGGATCTGTTCGACGCCCGCGTGAACCTCGAAGGCATGATCCTCAAACCGAACATGATCATCGACGGCAAGAATGCCCGCAAGGCTTCGGTCGAGGAAGTGGCGGAAAAGACCGTGAAGGTTCTGAAGGCGACCGTGCCGTCAGCCGTTCCGGGCATTGCCTTCCTTTCCGGCGGCCAGTCTTCCGAAGAGGCAACCGCGCATCTCTCCGCCATGAATGCCGGCTACGACCTGCCCTGGTCACTGACCTATTCCTACGGCCGCGCGCTTCAGGATACGGCCCTCAAGACCTGGGGCGGCAAGCAGGAAAATGTCGCCGCCGGCCAGCGCGCCTTCACGCACCGCGCCGCGATGAACAGCCTCGCCGCCAAGGGTAACTGGAAGCAGGAACTCGAAAAGGCAGCCTGAGGCCCTCACCGGCAGGCATTTAGTCAAACAAAAGCCGCCCTCTGGGGCGGCTTTTTCGTTACGGACGCAGAAGCAGCGTCGCCGACCAGATGACAAAGGCGGCAACCGCGATCTTCCAGCAATCGCCTCTTTTCTTCAGGCCCGGCAGACCTAGCGGCCGGATGATCTGGATCGCCATGGCCAGCAGTAAAAAAAGGCCGATCGCCTTCGTCATTTATTGAGCCTTTTCTTTATTTCTGCATCGTCACAGGCTGGACATTTTTACCGTTCACCAGAAGAGTGCAACTCATTCGGGTAACGCCCGTCTATGGCCTGTCCGACCGTCCGTCCGAACGCATGAGAGTGTTTTCATGAGCAGAAATCTTCTACCCGTATTCGCTCTTTTATCCAGCACTCTGTTTCTTTTTCTCGGCAACGGCCTTCAGGGTCTCATCCTGCCCGTCCGTGGTTCAGCGGAAGGTTACTCCAATGAAATTCTGGGCTTTCTGGGCACCTCCTGGGCGGCCGGCTTCGTCATCGGCTGCTTTGTCGCGCCTGCCATCGTGCGCCGTGCGGGGCATGTGCGGGCATTCGGCTCCTTCGTGGCGCTGGTGTGCCTGACGGTGCTGATGACCGGCCTTATCATCGATGACACATCGTGGATCGCGCTGCGCGCGCTTACCGGCTTCTGCACGGCCGGCACCTCGATGATCATTGAGAGCTGGCTGAACGAGCGCGCCACCAATGAAAGCCGTGGCATGATCTTCTCGCTCTATATCGCCATCACGCTGCTCGGGGTCGTGGCAGGGCAGATGATCGTGCCGATGGGCGATATCAGCAATACGTCTCTGTTCATGATCTGCGGCATCATCTATTGCATCGCCATTCTGCCGGCCACGCTTTCGAAAGCGGCCAGTCCGCAGCCGTTACAGAAGGTGAAGCTGGATCTGCCGGCCCTTTACCGCAACTCGCCGGTCTCCTTCGTCGGCATCCTGATGATCGGCATTGCCAACGGCGCTTACGGCACGCTCGGCGCCGTCTTCGGCGCGCGCGCAGGTCTGGACCCGACCATGATCGCCATCATGGTTTCGGTCACGATTTTCGTCGGTGCGCTGGCGCAATTTCCGGCGGGAAGGCTTTCAGACCGGATAGACCGCCGTTACGTGCTGGCGGGACTTGCCGGGGTTGGCGCGGTCGCGGGCCTCGCTGTCGCGGTGGTACAACCGCATGACGTCTATGTGCTGATTTTCATGATCGCCATTTACGGCGCCGCCGCCAACGCGCTTTATCCCATCGCTGTGGCGCATGCCAACGACTTCGCCGCCTCGGAAGACTTCGTCAAGGTCTCGGGTGGCCTGCTTCTGCTTTACGGCATCGGCACCATCATCGGCCCGACGCTCGGCGGCGCGATCATGACCCATTTCGGCCCCTATGCGCTGTTTCTGGTGACGGCTGTGGCGCATCTGCTCATCACCGCCTATGCCATCATCAGAAGCCGCCAGCGCGCAGCACTTTCGACCGAGGAAAAAGACAATTTCTCGACCATGATGCCGACGACGCCCTCAACGCTCGTCACGCCGGAAAGTATTGCGCTTGACCCGCGCGCGCAGCAATATCCCGGGGACGATGGCGACTATGTGGAAAAAGGAGCAGGCATATGAGTCTCTTTGACGATGACCGTCCGCAAAAACCGGCAGCGCACGAGATCGGCGGCGATCTCAGCCTTCTTTCGGTGGACGAACTGAGCAGCCGTATCGATCTTCTGCAAGCCGAAATCACCCGGCTGGAAGAGGAGAGGACACGGAAATCCGCCGGCAGGCAGGCGGCGGAGAATCTCTTCCGGTCCTGACGCGCAGTTGAGAATAGACATGGGACTGCACTTCCAATGCCTAGAGCTGCGGCTCAGGCGGTATCTGGAAATGAATATTCCGGGGCAGTCTTTCGTTTACCATTAACCAAAAATTAAGCTTTCTGAGAGATTACTATACATGTCCAGTTCTTCTGGACCTCAGGCATCTTCTCCATACGGCGAATTGGTCTGATTTTTCTCCCTGTTTTACCTTGAGAGCCGCTTTCGCGGCTCTTTTTTTGCCGCTTGCCGGATTCCGTAAAACTGTGGGTATTAACCCTTCTTTAATAATTGCCTTGCGCATTTCAGGTAAAGATACCATCCTGAAAACACTAAAGGCCGGAACAAAATATCCGGGTCGTCGTTGCCTGACAGTGTGGTGCGTGAGCAGGGATTTAAAGAAAATGTCGGAACAGGTTTTAAATACCATAAGCTTTGCGGGTCGCGCGGCTGCTTCCAACCAGTTCAAGACCCTCTATACCGAAGGCATGACCTTGGTTGAGGAAACGGCAAGTTATCTCGACGGTGCCGGCCGCGCCGCCTCCAAGGTGCTGCCGCGCATGGCCTCGGTACTTTATGCGGCGGAATCGATGCGCCTCACCACCCGCCTGATGCAGATGGCCTCCTGGCTGCTTCTGCAGCGCGCCGTCAACAATGGCGAAATGACGCGCGATCAGGTTCTGAGCGAAAAGAACAAGGTGCGGCTCGACAGCTTTAACGTCGACCGCAACGCGCCCGGCTGGAACGACCTGCCCGAATCCTTCCGCGACCTCATCGAGCGCTCGCTGCGTCTCCAGAACCGCATCGCCCTGCTCGACCGCGAAATCTATCGCCCGTCCGAAGCCGCCAAGGTGCCGGACAATGAAAACAGCGTGCAGGCGCAGCTCAATCTTCTGCGCACGGCTTTCTCGATCAACTGAGAAAAGACGACCTTATCCGGACAATTTGAAAAGCAGGCTGAAAAGCCTGCTTTTTTGTTTTGGTCGTTACACCCATATGTACGGCCGCGAAAAGCAGACAACAAAAAAGCCCGGAAAAACCGGGCTTTTTTTAAACAATCCGTCCGCAAGTGGATCAGAGGCCGAGGCCGCCGAAACGCTTGTTGAACTTGGAAACGCGACCACCGCGGTCCATAAGCTGCTGGTTGCCGCCCGTCCATGCCGGATGGGACTTGGGGTCGATTTCAAGGTTCATGACTGCGCCTTCCGAACCCCAGGTAGAGCGGGTTTCGTATTCGGTGCCATCGGTCATGACGACCTTGATCGTGTGATAAGCGGGATGGATATCAGCCTTCATGACAATCTTCCTGGTTAAGTGACGTGCGGTCCATTTGCCGCAATTGCGTCAACTGAGCCATTTCAATAAATGAAGCCATAGACCAGATGGGCTATGGCTTCCCAATTCGATGCGGAGCCTATACATGAAGGTCGCCCAGATAACAAGAGCCTGCTATCCCCTTGTGAAAGGAGATGGCCGCAGGGGCTGGAATTTTACCGCACGCCGGAAATTCACCCGCAAAAGGTCCAAAAACGGCATTGAACAAGGAGCATAGAGGACGTGGCAGATATTGACGAGCAGAAAGCTGCGAAACAGAGAAGCCTGAAGCCGCTTCTTGGCCTCTTCCCCTATCTGAGCCGTTATCGCGGCCTGATGGCGGCAGCTCTTTTCGCGCTTGTGCTTTCCTCCGCCACGACATTGGCCCTGCCGCTTGCCGTTCGCCGCATCATCGACCACGGTTTCCAGACGCCGGATGGCGGCATGATCAACAGCTATTTCGCGATGCTTCTGGCGATTGCCGTTGTCCTCGCGCTCGCCAGCGCCATGCGTTATTATTACGTCATGACCATTGGTGAAAGGGTCGTTGCCGATCTGCGCCGCGATGTCTTCGCCCATCTCACCACCCTGTCGCAGCAGTTTTTCGATAGCAATCGATCCGGCGAACTGACCTCGCGACTGACCGCCGATACGGTGCAGATCCGCTCGGCATTCGGGTCGTCCGCCTCCGTGGCTTTGCGCAACATCATCATGTGCTGTGGTGCCGTGGCGATGATGATCTATACCAGCCCCGGTCTTTCGGGCCTTGCGCTGCTTGCCATTCCCTTCATCGTTTTTCCGTTGATCGCCTTCGGGCGCTCGGTTCGCGCCCGCTCCCGCACCACGCAGGATACATTGGCCAATTCCGCCGCCTATGCTTCCGAGACGATCGCTGCGAGCCGCACCGTGCAGTCCTTTAACGCCGAGGTGCTGGCAAATGCCCGTTATGGCGCTTCCGTGGAAGCCGCCTATCAGGGCGCTCGGGCAGCGATCGGCGCACGCTCCATTCTCACCGCCGTCGCCATCGCGCTGGTCTTCGGCAGCGTCGTCGGCATTCTCTGGTATGGCGCGCAAAGCGTCCTGTCGGGCAGCATGACGGCAGGCACGCTCGGTCAATTCGTGCTTTATTCGGTCATCGCCGCAAGTGGTCTCGGCCAACTCTCGGAAGTCTGGGGGGAACTGGCGCAGGCGGGTGGTGCAGCCGAACGGCTTTCCGAACTGCTGAACGAGCGCTCGCCCGTCGCAGAACCCGCAACCCCTGTCGCCATGCCGCAGCCGCCGCGCGGCGAAGCCGAATTCGAAAATGTCGATTTTGTCTACCCGCTCGCGACAGGGCGGCCGATCGTCTCCGGCCTCTCCTTCAAGGTCAGCGCCGGCGAAACCGTCGCAATCGTCGGGCCTTCAGGTGCGGGCAAGAGCACGGTCTTTTCGCTGCTGATGCGCTTTTACGATCCGCAACAGGGCCGCATCACCGTCGATGGCACGGATATCCGCGACGTCACCCTCGCCGATCTGCGCGCGCGCCTGTCCATCGTTCCGCAGGATGTGGCGATATTCGCCTCCTCCATCCACGACAATATCGCCTTTGGCCGACCTGACGCGACACGCGAGGAGGTGCGCGCCGCCGCCATCGCCGCACAGGCCGACAGCTTCATCGAACGTCTCACCGATGGATACGATACCCAGGTGGGTGAACGCGGCGTGACGCTTTCCGGCGGCCAGCGCCAGCGCATCGCCATTGCCCGCGCCATCCTGCGCAATGCGCCGATCCTGCTGCTCGACGAAGCGACTTCGGCACTCGATGCGGAAAGCGAAACGCTGGTTCAAAAGGCGCTTGATGAGCTGATGAAAACCCGCACCACCATCGTCATCGCTCACCGTCTTGCCACCGTGCTGAAGGCCGACCGTATTCTGGTGATGGATGAAGGCCGCATCATTGAAGAAGGCACGCATCAGAGCCTCATCCGCCAGAACGGCCTTTATGCGCGGCTTGCCCGGCTGCAATTCCAGACCGGACCGGACGAATTGCGCGCCCAGGCTTAGTTCACGCGATCGGAGCGGAATTTCAGGCAAAACCGCTGGTGTTTCACCATTCCGCTCTCAACGGCTCACGCCAGCACGCTGCGTCCGGCAATGCGGCCCGAAAACAGGCAGCCGCCAAGGAATGTGCCCTCCAGCGCGTTGTAGCCATGCATGCCACCGCCACCGAAACCCGCCACTTCGCCGGCGGCATAAAGCCCCGGCACCGGCTCACCGGCAGCATCCAGCACCCGGGCTTCAAGATCGGTATGAAGGCCGCCAAGCGTCTTGCGCGTCAGCACATGCAGCCGCACGGCAATCAACGGTCCCATCGACGGGTCGAGCAGCCGGTGCGGTTTTGCCGTCCGCATCAGCCGGTCGCCAAGATAACGACGTGCGCCATGGATGGCCGTTACCTGGGCATCCTTGCTGAAACCATTTTCGATTTCGCGGTCGCGCGCTTCGATCTGCCGGCGGATATGGTCTATATGCAGCCGGTTATCGCCACTGATGGCATTCATCGCCGCCACGAGTTCTTCCAGCGTATCTCGAACCGCGAAATCTTCGCCGCGCTCCATGAAAGCACGCACTGGTCCCGGCGGCTCCTTGCCCAACCTTTTGAGCAGCAGCGGTATATCCTTGCCGGTCAGATCAGGATTCTGCTCCGAGCCTGAAAGCGCAAATTCCTTCTTGATGATCACCTTGGTCAGAATGAACCAGCTATGGCCGCTGCCGCGTTCGCCCAGCATTTTAAGCGTGCCGAGCGTATCGAAACCCGGCATGGCGGGGGCGGCGAGGCGGTTTCCATCCGCATCGCACCAGAAGGACGAGGGACCGGGCAGGATGCGGATACCGTGACCCGGCCAGATCGGATCATGGTTTTTCACGCCCTCGGTATAATGCCACATGCGGTCACGATTGATGACGGCCCCACCGGCCGTTTCCGTAATGGCGACCATGCGGCCGTCCACATGCGCGGGGACACCGCAGACCATGCCGGCAGGAGGCTCGCCCAGACGTTCCACCGGCCAATTGCGCCGCACCAAGTCCTGATTGCCGCCGATGCCGCCGGAACTGACGATGACCGCCGCAGCGGAGAAGGTAAAATCGCCCTGCTCTTCCCGGCTGCTCTCCTGCCCGCGCTGCACGGGGTCGGCTGCAAGAACAGCGCCTGAAATACCGGTCACCCGGCCGTCGGTGATATCCAGACGATCAACCCGGTGGCGAAAACGGAAGGTCAGCCGGCCGGTTGCCGCCATGGCCTTCGCCTTTTTAACGAAGGGTGCGAGTACGCCCGGACCCGTGCCCCACGTGACATGGAAACGCGGAACGGAATTGCCATGACCATGAGCGAGGCTGCCGCCGCGCTCGGCCCAGCCGACCACGGGAAACCAGCGCATGCCCATACGGTGCAGCCATTCGCGTTTTTCACCGGCGGCAAAATCGAGATAGGCCTCCGCCCAACGGCGCGGCCAATAATCCTCCGGACGGTCGAAACCGGCTGAGCCGAACCAGTCCTGCCTTGCAAGATCGAGACTGTCGCGCACCCGCATCCGGCGCTGTTCGGGACTGTCGACGAAAAACAGACCGCCCAGCGACCAGAAGGCCTGGCCGCCAAGGTTCTGCTCGCCCTCCTGATCCACGATACAGACGCTGAAACCTCGCTCAGCAGCCTCGGTTGCCGCCACCAGCCCGGCAAGCCCCGCGCCGACAACGATCACATCATAGCGCTCCATCAGCCCCTCCCAGATATGACGGAATTACTTTTACGCGAACGTAAATTCAGAACTTATCGCAGGGGCCCCGAATGTGGGAGATAAAAATCTTGAGCGAGCTAGATTTTTTTTAGCGACCAGAGCTTTGTTTCTTTATTTTGCTCTACCACGCCCTCTGCCTCCATAATCGACAACAAAGTCCGTGAAATATGGCCTTCGTGCTCAACATGGCCCGTGTAGATTCCAAGCGCCCGACCGATTTCAGAATTCTTCATTCCGACGCTCTTAGCGTCCTTCAGTAGGAGATAAATGGCCGACTTCAACTGTGACATTGCCAGTTGAGCAACGGCGTAAGGCTCGTGTGGAAACGTCATGCATTCTCCATAAATGCTAGCGCTCGGTGAGCTTGAGTTCGATACGGCGATTCTGCTGCCGTGCTTCCGGGGTATCGCCTTCGGCAATCGGCTGATATTCGCCGAAACCAGCGGCGACCAGCCGGTTTGCCGGGACGCCCTTGGAAATCAGGAATTTCACCACAGAGGTGGCACGGGCCGAGGATAGTTCCCAATTGTCCCGGTAACGTCCGGAACCGGAAAGCTGGACATTATCCGTGTGGCCATCCACGCGCAGGACCCAGTTGATTTCCGCCGGAATTTCCTTGGCGAGATCGAGCAGCGCGACCGCCAGCTTCTCCATCTCCGTCTGTCCTTCCGGATTGAGTTCATTGCCGCCGGAAGGGAAGAGCACTTCGGACTGGAAGACGAACCGGTCACCGACGATGCGGATATTTTCGCGGTCCGACAGGATTTCGCGCAGCCGTCCGAAGAAATCAGACCGATAGCGGTTCAGTTCCTGCACCCGCTGCGCCAGCGCGACATTGAGGCGACGGCCGAGATCGGCGATCTTGACCTGAGACGAGGTATCCTTGGCTTCCGAAGCCTGCAGGGCGGCTTCCACCGAAGCGATCTGCGCTCTCAGCGCCGCAATCTGCTGATTCAGCAATTCGATCTGCGCGGAGGCGCGGGAATTGGCCTGCCGCTGGTCGTCCAGCTCGCCGGTCAGGCTACCAATCCGGGCATTGGCGTTCGCATTGTTGCCCGATCCCGCATCGAGAAGCGCCTGCAGTCGGGAACGCTCGTTTTCTGAAGCTGCGAGCGTCGATTGCAGGCTTGCGAGCGCGTCCTCAATATCCTGCTTGTTGCCTTTTTCCATGGCCAGAAGTTCGGTCAGTTCGGCAATCTGGCTGTTGAGGCGCGTCAGCACTTCGTCCTTGCCGGTAATTTCGCGCGACAGTACGAATTGCGCCAGCACGAAGACCGTCAGCAAAAACATGATGGCCATCAGCAGCGTCGAAAGCGCATCGACGAAACCCGGCCAATAATCCACACCCCTGTCGCGGCGGCGGTTGCGCGCAAGCGCCATGGCTACTCGCTCCCGTTATCGTGCCGGGTGCGTCCGGATGATTTCGTGTCGCTATCGATCCGCGCCGACAGCCGGTCGAGCGTGCGGCGGAGTGATTTCGATTCCTCCTGCTGCGCCTCGATCCAGTCACGCAGCATCTGCTGTTCGCTGCGCATGTTCTTGACCAGACCCTGAATGCCCTCGGCAAGGCTGGTCATGGCCGCAAGCGAACGCTCGGTGCTGACCATGGCGCCCGGCTCAACGGCCTTGAACTCCCTCGGCCCTTCCGCCGAGGTGTCAGTTACCGATGACAGCCAGTTTTCGAGTTGGGTGTAAAAACGGTTCTGCGCGCGACCGGCCTGAAGATCGAGAAAACCGAGGATCAGCGAACCTGAAAGACCGAGCAGCGACGAGGAGAAGGCCGTTCCCATGCCCGCCAGCGGCGCGGTGAGACCGGCCTTGAGCGAGCTCAGAATATCGTTGCTGTCACCGGCGCTCGGATCGAGCGACTGGATGACATTGCTGATGGCGCCGATGGTGCCGATCAGGCCCCAGAAGGTGCCGAGCAGACCGAGAAACACCAGCAGGCCGACGAGATAACGCGAGGTATCACGCGATTCGTCGAGTCGTGTTGCGATGGAATCGAGGATGGTCCGCTGCGTGACCGTGGAAAGCCGGACTTCGCCGCGCTTGCCGATCAGCGTGCTCATCGGCGCAAGCAGTTTTGGCGCACGGCCGACCTTTTCGACGCTGCCGGCAGCACGAAAGGCATTGAACCAGCGGACTTCCGAGCGCAGGCTCATCGTCTGCGTAAACACCAGAATGATGCCGATGGCCAACACGCCGAGAATGAAGCCGTTGAGCCCCGGATTGGTCATGAAGGCGGTGTGCGCCTGCCGATAGAGAATGGCCGCCAGAAAGCCGACGAGGATCAGAAACAGAACCATCGTCCAGAGAAACGGTGTGGGGCTGGACAGCTTGTGGCTGTATTGCCGTGTGGTCACCGGTTTCTCGACGCCAAGATCGAGCAGCTCCGAATCCGCCATAACGTTCGCATTCCCTCTGGTCAGGTATCCAGCGGAAGCTATTTGAAAATTGCGACGATTTGAAGCGAAAAGCCGGTCTTTCGTCACAGGCGTTTTAGGAAAATGTGTGAGCACCCAGCAATGGAAAACAAAAACACCCGGCGAACATTCGCCGGGCGTCTAAAACTTGTAGAAAACGACAGGTTTTCCGCCGAAAACCGATCAGCGGCCCGGGATGGGACGGTTGGCGACCTCAACGAGCGCCTTGTGGATATATTCGTTTCCGGCAGCAACGGTGCCGCTGCCGAAGATATCCGTGCCGCCCTTGATGTCGGATGCGAAGCCGCCGGCTTCACGAATCAGCACCAGACCGGCCGCCATATCCCATGGCGAAAGATCGGCTTCCCAGTAACCGTCGAGACGGCCCGCGGCGACATAAGCCAGATCGAGCGAAGCCGCGCCCATGCGACGGATGCCGGCAGCCTCACCCATGACATGGCGAAGCTCGACCAGGAACTTGCCGTGATTGCCGCGACCGAGATGCGGCACGCCGCAGCCGATGACGCAATCGGTCAGCGCCTTGCGCGCGGCAACACGGATGCGGCGATCGTTGAGGAACGCGCCGCCGCCACGCTCGGCGGTGTAGAGTTCGTCGGTGGCCGGATTGAAGATCACGCCGGCAACGACTTCACCGTTACGCTCCAGTGCAATGGAAACCGCAAAATGCGGAATGCCGTGCAGGAAGTTGGTGGTGCCATCAAGCGGATCCACAATCCAGCGATGCGCGCCATCGCTACCCTTTTCCTCGCCGCCTTCTTCACCCAGGAAGTCATAGGTCGGGCGGGCTTTCATCAATTCATCGCGCACGATCTTTTCGGCTTTCAGATCCGCCTGCGAGACGAAATCGCTCGGCCCCTTGACCGAAACCTGAAGATTCTGCACTTCACCGAAGTCACGCGACAAAGACTTACCCGCCTTGATGGCGGCCTGAACCATGACATTGAGAAGGGCTGAACGGGCCATCGAATTTGTTTCCTGGAAAGCTTGCGAACCGCCCGGAAGTTCACCGGACAGGCACGTCATTATTTTCTTGAATTGAAAGTTTGCGGTTCAAGACCACAAAACGCGCGGAAATTCAAGGCAAAAAGCCCATGGGGCTGCGCCGGCGTGGTTAGGCCCGTCTGCCATCACGTCGGGCGGAAACGATTTGCGGCCTCAATCGCCTTCTTCTGCTGCTCGTCGGTGATCCCGAGATAAAAGTCCTCGAGGGAGGGATCCTTGAGCCCCGCGCGACGGGAAAGCACATACCATTTGGCCGCTTCGACCGCATCGGGCCGGGTGCCAAGCGCCTGAATATAAAGATGCGCCACCTTGTTCTGCGCCACGACATTACCACGCTGTGCCGCACCGTATAGCCAGCGGAAGCCCTCATCCAGATTGCGCTCGCCGCCGAAACCATTCACCAGCCAGATGCCAAGATCGACCTGCGCGGTGTCGTAACCCGCCTTTGCGGCCCGCATCAGCCAGTCCCGCGCCTTGGCCTTCTTTTCGGCCGGCACGTCCTTCACCGACCAGTAAATCTGCGACACCGCATATTGCGCATCTGCAATGCCCTGGTCGGCGGACTTTTCGTAGAAAGGCAATGCCATCAGCAGGCCCTTGGCGCCGGGATTTTCCGAAACCAGTATCTGGCCCCAGTTGAACTGGGCAGAGGCATTACCGGCTTCCGCGGCGCGGCGCATGAAATCGTCAGCTTTCGCCTTGTCGCGGGTGACGAATTTGCCTTCCATCAGGATCAGGGCGAATTTGAACATGGCAACGGGATCGCCACCCTCTGCAGCCTGCTGATACCAGAAAGCAGCGGTTTTCTCGTCACGGGCAATGCCCAGACCACGCGACATCATTTCCGCCACCAGCGTCTGGGCGGATGCGTCACCGTTCTGCGCACGGTTCAGCGCCTTGTCGAGCGCCTGCACATATTCACCGCGCTGGAAATGCCCATAGGCTTCGTCCACCCTGCCCTTGAATTCCTTTTCAGGCGGCAGGGCGGGCAGCTCCGCACCCATGCGCTGATAGACATTGACGCCTGCGGACGGCTGCAAGTCCTTCTGCTCTTCGGATTGCACCCTGCCCTGACGGGTCGGCTGAGCCTCATTTTCCAGCTGGCGGGAAAGCGCATTGCTTTCGCTCTGCGGCCCGGATTGAGCAAAAGCGACACCCGCCGGCGCGCCGAAAGCAAGCGTCAGCAGCGAAACGGAAAAGCAGAGGTGAACCGAGCGCATGATCATCGCCTGTATCAACCGCCAAACCGTGGCGCTTTTTCGTCAAGCAGGGCGTTGATTTCAGAAACCGCCTGGGCAGCGCCACCGGCATTGTCAAAGACGCCGCTGCGCATCGCCACGAACTCCACGCCGGTTTCAGCTACGGCAACAACCGAAGACACATCCGTGCCACCCATGACGATGGCCGGAATTTCGATCATCGACGCCCACCACTCACCGAGAGCCAGGTTTTTGGGGTGCGCCTCAGGCTTGATGTCGCCTTCCAGCTTTCCGAAAAACACATAATCCGGATTGGACTCGCCCTGCTCCAGAGCCTTGTGACGGTCATCCGCATTACCGCCGCCGACGATCAGCTTCGGCGTGAACTTTTCCACGGCCTCGGCAAGCGCCTCGGCATTGCCAGCCACATGAAGGCCATCCGCCTTCACGCGACCGGCAACGCGGCTGTCTCCGGCAATGAGCGCCGCCGCACCGGCCTTTTGCACGACAGGCACGATCAATTCGGCGCGTTTCTGGAAAGCGGCGTCATCCAGACCATATTGCGGAATGATGACGGAAGCGACATCGCCGCCCCGCAATGCTTCTTCCACTTCTGTTGCCTGCTTTTGCGCGTCGTCCGATTCCGGAACGATCAGGACAAGGCGGCAACGATCTTCAACTAGGGTCATCGGTTCGTCCATTTCAGACAGAAGACGCTTGCCGCGCAATCTGCACTCGTTTTCATATGACAAATCCGATAAACCGGACCGGCGAAAGGATCAACTGTCCATCCATGCTGACCGATTTTCATTTTTATCTCGTCGCCATCCCCGCAGTCGTGCTCGTCGGCCTTTCCAAGGGCGGGCTGGGCGGCGCACTGGCCCTAATGGGCGTGCCGCTGATGGCGCTTGCCGTATCGCCTGTGCAGGCCGCCGCGATCTTTCTGCCGATCCTGATCGTGATGGATCTCGTGGCGCTTTGGGCCTGGCGGCACCACAACCACCGGGAAACGCTCCTCATCATGCTGCCCGGCGCAATCGCCGGCATCACGCTCGGCTGGGCGACCTCAAGCCTCATCTCCGCGGATGCCATGCGCCTCGTCGTCGCCTCGGTGACGATCCTGTTCGTGCTGCGTTATTTTCAGGAGAGTTTCAAAAGCCGTAAGGGACAGGAAATTCCGGCCAAACCGCAAAGACCGGCTGCTGCCACGCTCTGGTCCAGCCTTTCCGGTTATGCGAGCTTCGTTGCCCATGCGGGTGGACCGCCCTTTCAGATCTATGTTCTGCCGCTGAAGCTCGATCCAAAGACCTATACCGGCATGAGCGTGCGCTTCTTCGCCATCATGAATGCGATCAAGCTCATTCCCTATTTCGCGCTCGGCGCGCTTGATGCCACCAACCTCAAAACCTCGGCCAGCTTACTGCCGGTGGCGATGCTGGCGACGCTTGCCGGTGCAAGGGTGGTGAAATATCTGAAACCATCCGTGTTTTACCCGCTGATGTATTCCATGGCGCTGATTGCCGCGCTGAAACTGCTTTGGGACGGGTTGCCTTTCTAGGCTCAGGCAGCCACTAAAAGGCCCTGGCAGCACGCAGGTGCCGTCAGGGCCGAAAAGGAATCCGTCAGTCCTTCATTGAAGGCTGCGGTTTGGCATCAATTAGTGCCTTGTGGAGGCTTTAAGCCTCTGCAGTTCATCCTTCAGGCGCAGTTTACGGCGTTTGAGGTCGGCGATCTCTCTATCGTCAGAGGACGGGGAAGCAAGAATACTTTCGAGCTCCTCCTCCAGAGCACCGTGTTTCTTTTCGAGCGATGCAATATGAGCCTGAATGGTCATGCGGCACGTCCTTCCATTTTTAAGCCTACCTCCAGCTCTCCATCGCTGGAGTTTCAGGTTTGCGACGACAATGTGACACGGATCGTTGGTCTTGTCGAAGGCGAAATGAAGGCAATAAGTGGGCAATTTGGTCGCAAGGGATAACTTCCCGTTACCGCGATTTGATGATAGAGGCTCGTGAACGATCACAGACGCGCCGGAGCCGATCCGGCTAGCATAAAATGGGGATGACGAGATGCCCGATCAGGACCAGGCGGACATCAGGCTCACGCTGGCGCGGCTGCGCCAGGAGCATGAGGATTATGACGCGGCGATCAACGCGATGATCCAGACCAGCTGCGATGCGCTGAGAATACAGCGCATGAAAAAGAAGAAGCTGGCCGTCAAGGACAAGATGACCCAGCTCGAAGACCAGGTCATTCCCGATATCATCGCCTGAGCCGGAGAGATTACGTGACAGCAGAAACGCCCCCCGTCGCCATCATCATGGGCAGCCAGTCCGACTGGGAGACCATGAAGAACGCCGCCGATACGCTGGATGCGCTCGACATCGAATACGAAGCCCGCATCATTTCCGCCCACCGCACCCCGGACCGGCTTTATGACTTCGCCAATGGCGCGAAGGACGAAGGCTTCAAGGTCATTATCGCGGGCGCCGGCGGCGCTGCCCATCTGCCCGGCATGACGGCCTCAATGACGCCGCTTCCGGTGTTCGGCGTTCCGGTTCAGTCAAAGACCATGTCCGGTCAGGACAGCCTCTATTCCATCGTTCAGATGCCCGCCGGCATTCCCGTCGGCACGCTCGCCATCGGCAAGGCCGGCGCGATCAATGCGGCCCTTCTCGCCGCTGCGGTTCTGGCGCTGAGCGACGAGGACCTCGCTGACCGGCTTGATGCCTGGCGTGCGCGCCAGTCGGCAGCCGTCGCCGAATATCCCATGGACAGCGCCCAGTGACGACCGAAGTGATGGCAAAGACGACCAACCTGACCATCGGCATCATCGGCGGCGGGCAGCTCGGGCGCATGCTGGCGATGGCCGCTGCCCGTCTCAACCACCGAACCATCGTGCTGGAACCGCAGGCCGATTGCCCGGCTGCGCAGGTCTGCAACGACCAGATCGTCGCGGAATATGATGACGAAAAAGCGCTTGCGGAACTCGCAAACCGCTGCGATGTCGTGACCTACGAATTTGAAAACGTGCCTGTCGCGGCCGCCGAAAAGCTCAGCCTCTCCGTTCCCGTCTATCCACCGGCGCAGGCGCTCAGCGCCTCGCAGGACCGGTTGACTGAAAAACGCTTCCTCAATGGTTGCGGCATCCCGACCGCCGATTTTCGTGCAGTGGACAGCCAGGAAGAGCTGGAAACTGCTCTGGCCGCTTTCGGCGGCAAGGGCGTACTGAAGACCCGTCGCATGGGTTATGACGGCAAGGGCCAGCGTCTCTTCCGGGGCGGCGAAGACCTCGCGGGTGCCTTTGCAGCGCTCGGCGGCGCGCCGCTCATTCTCGAGAGCTTTGTCGCCTTCGAGCGGGAGATTTCGATCATCGCCGCCCGTTTCCAGGACGGTACTGTCACCTGTTATGATCCCGCCGAGAATGTCCATCTGAACGGCATTCTGCACACGTCCACTGTTCCGGCAGCGCTCTCCGGTGCCGCGAAGGCGGTTGCCGTGGAGTCAGCAGAGAAGCTTCTGGCCGCGCTCGAATATGTCGGCGTCATCGGCATCGAATTCTTCGTCCTGCCGGATGGTTCGCTGGTTGCCAATGAAATGGCGCCACGCGTTCACAATACCGGCCACTGGACGGAAGCGGCCTGCGTGATCTCGCAGTTTGAACAGCATATCCGGGCCGTGTCGGGCCTCGCCCCCGGCAGCACGGAGCGCCACTCCGATTGCGTCATGACCAACCTGATCGGCGACGACATCGACGATGTGCCGGCATGGCTGTCGAAAAAAGACTGTCTCGTGCATCTCTACGGCAAGACGGAAGCACGGCCGGGCCGCAAGATGGGCCATGTGACCGAGCTTCTGCACACAGGAAAAGCCTAGTCTTTTAAGGCAAAGGCACGGCCAAGTGTTGACAGGCAGGGCTCAAACGGGTATCTGCCTGCCAACCGAAAAGAGCGCGCCCCGTTGCGCGCTTTTGATTGTTTGAATAGCACGGCAAAATCCGTGCAAAACTGCGGACCAGTAAAATGAAGATCAAGAATTCGCTTAAAGCGCTTAAGGCCCGTCATCGCGATAACCGCCTGGTTCGCCGCAAGGGCCGCGTCTACATCATCAACAAGCAGAACCCGCGCTTCAAGGCTCGTCAGGGCTGATTGACTGCGGTTCGCGATGATTTCGCGGATCACTTTGTTGACAGTGCAGAAGTTTGCATTTGATATTGGGCGCAGCCGGGTTAAGCTTTAACCCATGCGCCCAAATCGTTTTTGCACGGCTATCATTCTCGCTCAGGGCTTCCTGTTTTCAAGCCTCCCGTTTCCGGGAATGGCTGCGATTGCCCATGCGGCGGACGGGCAGGCACCTGCTGTTGCGGAATCCGCGCCTTCACCCGCCAAAACCATTGACACTCTTTTTGCATCGCTGAAAAAAGAACGGAATGCGGTCAAGGCACGTAGCATTGCCAACCAGATCGCCTCCGAATGGAATGATTCCGGCAGCGCGACAATCAATCTCCTGATGCAATGGGCGGGCGAAGCCGCCGACGAAAAGCGCAACGCCGCCGCTTACGATTTTCTCGACCAGATTGTTTTGCTCGATCCTGACTATGTGCAGGCGCCGTATCGCCGCGCCATGGTCCATTTCGCCGATGGTGATACCCGCAAGGCGATGGCGGATATCAATCTGACGCTGGAAAGGGAGCCGCGCTATTTCCCGGCACTCGCAAGCCTTGCGAACATCCTCGAAGCCTCGGGCCGCGACGAGTTGGCGCTGAAGGCCTGGGAGCGTTATCTGGCGCTTTATCCTGCGGACAAGGACGCCCGCAAGGAAGCTGCCGACCTTTCGGAAAAGCTCGCCGGCACGCGCGGCTGAATTGGGCAGAGGCCCAAACAAAAATCGCCGCAGAAGCGGCGATTTTTCATTGAGACGTTCTCAACCGATCATTCCATACCGAGCGCGGCCATATAGGTCTGGAGAATCGTTTCTTCTTCGATGCGCTCATTGGCATCCTTCTTGCGCAGACGGATGATGGTGCGGATCGCCTTGGTGTCGTAACCACGACCCTTGGCCTCGCCCATGACATCCTTGATATCGCCCTGAATGGCGGCCTTTTCCTCTTCGAGGCGCTCAACGCGCTCGATGAACTGACGCAGTTCTGCGGCGGCGACGGTTTCGGTGGTGCTGGTATCGTCCATCATATCATCCTTTATTGGCGGCCCGCATGGGAGCCTTGTTCATCATTCCGGACGAAGCCTTCGCCGGCCGCTGCCAGCGGGCAGCAAAATTCAGGCCTGTGAACTGCCCACTGAAAGGCGTCCCGTCAAGTCGTTTCCGTCGATCAGAGGTTATTCCCTCGGCCGGTTCTGTTCAAAGGCGGCTTTCTGGGTATCACTCGCCTCCGCCTGATATTTCTCTTTCCAATCCTCATATGGCATGCCGTAGACGATTTCGCGGGATTCATCCTTGCTGAGCGGAACGCCAGCCTCTTCGGCCGCTTCCCGATACCAGTTGGAAAGGCAGTTGCGGCAAAAGCCCGCGAGATTCATCAGGTCGATATTCTGCACGTCGTGACGTTCACGAAGGTGCCTGACGAGGCGGCGGAAGGCGGCCGCTTCAAACTCGATCTGCCTGTTGTCGTTCTCTTTCGTCATGGCAAAACTCCAGGCTCAATAGGGACCGGTGCGGGAGGAGAACATCTGATATTCATGCAAAACGGGATCGTCATTCATTGCGGCGAAAATGGGAGCGAGCCGATCCGACCATTCGGCGATCCCCTTCTCATCCGCGATCAGGTCCTGCCGAACCTCGAGAAGCGCATGCGGCAGGCCCTTCATCATGCAATGACGATACATGGTGTCGCCCTTCAGCGCCCCGTCATAGGGTTCGTTGTCACCCACAAGGATATCGCCGGTGGCACGCAGATGCGCCAGAAGCGGATCGACCGCGCGATGATCCGTGTCCCACAGAACCGCCGCATGCCATGGCCGCGGCGTTTCCTTCCAGAACGGCGTGTAGGAATGCAGCGACAGGACGAGCGGCGCTTCTTCCGAGGCCTCGGCCACGCCGGTCAGCACACGGTCCACGGCATTGTGATAGGGCCGGTGAAAAATCTCGATTCGCCTTTGCCATTCCTCGTCCGAAATCGGATGGTTACCGGGGATGATCGCCCCGTCCGAGATCTTCATGATGAGAGTGGGATCATCCTCGCCGCGATTCGGATCGATCAGGAGCCGCGAAAACCGCCCGAGCACCGCCGGTACGCCCAGGCGCGCGGCAAGCGAGCGCGTCAGCCCCTCTATACCGATATCAAATGCGATATGGCGATGAAAAGCGGTTTGCGGAAGGCCAAGTTTGCCGTAGTGTGCCGGCAGGAGGTTCATGGCATGGTCCGCCAGAAGAACCATGCCTTTGTCATATTCGCCTTCTATGATTTCATAGGGTATGAAGTCGTTCATCGATGATTTTCTGGGGCAGGATTGAGGAGAGAAGCTTGATGGCATGGCTTGAGGCCGGGCGCAAGTTACGGCGAAAGAACAGCCATCTACCTTATCGCACTCATGATCCCACGAACAATATAATCGATTAAACTCGCGTTGACTTTCTTGGGCGGCCACGCCAAGAAGTGTGTTCATTATAACCATGGAATCCGGATGGAAGCCGTGACTCAGTCATCTCTCGCTCTTCCTCGCCACTTCAGGCATATCGCCCGTCTTTTTTCCGCAGCGGCATTGTTTTTGACCCCGTTCATGATCGCGGCACCCGCGCATGCGGATTTTCGCGTGTGCAACAGCACGCAGAACCTCGTGGGGGTCGCAATCGGCTACCGGGCACAGGAGGGCTGGGTCAGCGAAGGCTGGTGGCAGGTCCCCTCTTCGACCTGCGCGACGCTGATCGAGGGCGAGCTGCAGTCACGTTATTATTATCTCTATGCCGAAGATGCCGCTCATGGCGGCCGCTGGACCGGTGACGTCAACATGTGCGTGGCGGAGAACGAGTTCAAGATCAACGGCGTGGACGATTGTTTTGCCCGCAGCTTCCAGAGAATGGGTTTCAAGGAATATGACACGGGCAGACAGGGCAGCTGGATGGTCCAGCTTTCCGATACGCCAGGCACACAGGGAAATCAAAACTGATGAAGCGTAACCGCAAAGTCAAAATTCTTGCAACTCTCGGCCCGGCCTCTTCCGAAGAGGCCATGATCGAGAAGCTGCATCTTGCTGGCGCTGATCTTTTCCGGATCAACATGAGCCATGCGAGCCACGACGTGATGCGGACGCTCATTCAGCGCATCCGCTCCGTCGAGAGCCGTACCGGTCGTCCCATCGGCATTCTGGCCGACCTGCAGGGTCCCAAGCTGCGCGTCGGAAAATTCGCCGAGACGAAGGTCGATCTGGTTCCGGGCCAGACCTTCACGCTTGATAACAACGACACCCCCGGCGACAACACCCGTGTTTTCCTGCCGCACCCTGAAATTCTTGAAGCGGTCAAGCCCGGCCACCGCCTGCTGATCGATGACGGCAAGCTCCATCTGCGCGCTGAAAAGAGCGACGGCAAGAGCATCGTCACGACAGTCATTTCCGGCACCCGCATTTCCGACCGCAAGGGCATCAGCCTGCCGGATACGCTGCTCGGCGTCGGCGTTCTGACCGACAAGGACCGCGTCGACCTTGATGCAGTCCTCGAAACCGGTGAAGTCGACTGGGTGGCGCTTTCCTTCGTCCAGCGTCCGGAAGACCTGGCCGAAGTGCGTAAGATCGCACGTGGCCGCGTCGGCCTGATGTCCAAGATCGAAAAGCCCCAGGCTGTCGAGCGTATCGAAGAAATCATCGAGCTTTCCGATGCATTGATGGTTGCCCGTGGCGATCTGGGTGTCGAAATGCCGCTGGAAGCCGTTCCCGGCATCCAGAAGCAGCTGACCCGCGCCTGCCGCCGTGCGGGCAAGCCGGTCGTGGTCGCCACGCAGATGCTGGAATCGATGATCACTGCACCTGTACCGACCCGCGCCGAAGTGTCCGACGTCGCCACCGCCGTCTTCGAAGGCGCAGATGCCATCATGCTTTCGGCTGAATCCGCCTCCGGCGACTACCCGGTCGAAGCGGTTTCCACCATGGCCTCCATCGCCAGCACGGTGGAACAGGACCCCTATTATTCCAATATCATCTATGCGCAGCGCGCCCAGCCGGAACCGACAGGTGCCGACGCCATTTCGCTTGCCGCCCGCCAGATCGCCGAAACGCTGAAGCTTGCGGCAATAGTCACCTATACGTCCTCGGGCACGACCGGCCTGCGCGCCGCGCGCGAACGGCCGCAGGTTCCGATCATTGCGCTGTCGCCGATCATCCAGACCGCACGCCGCCTGTCGGTCGTCTGGGGCCTGCACTGCGTCGTCACCGGTGATGCCAGCGATCTGGACGACATGGTGAACCGCGCTTGTCGCATCGTGGTTTCCGAAGGCTTCGGCAAGCCGGGCGATCGCATCATCATCTCCGCAGGTGTGCCGCTCGGCACCCCCGGCGCGACCAATATGGTGCGCATTGCCTATATCGGCTCGGACGGCCAGAGCGGCGTCTGACGCCGCGCAATATACAGCATGAAAAAACCCGCCGTCGCCGGCGGGTTTTTTATTGGTCATCTGATAGAACTGGCTCAGTGCATCTTCACCGGCGTGCTGAAGCGGCTGGATTCGATGGCCACGGCACCCGGCTTGAAGCTCGCCGAAGTGGCGGAAGCCGACATGTCGTTGCTGAGCATGCGGTTGGCGACAACACGCGGTGCCTTTACCGAGCGTCCGGTCGTGCCCTTGTTCTGGTTGAGCGCCCAGTCCGAAATAAGGTCCTGCGTGAGGCGTCCACCACCCACCATGGCCTGCTGGGAAACGGCGGCATCCTGCCTGCTTGGACGCGAACCCTTGGTCGGCATGCCGGCGCTGAGGCCGCCATTGATGGCGGGCTTCAGATCAAAAGCATCACCGAAGCCAGCCTGCGGTTCGGCCTTGGCCGTTTCGGCGGGTGCGACGGTAACCTTGTGGTTGACGGCAGCCGGGAATGGCGCGGCTGTCGGCATGGCAGCCGACTGGACCTGCGACCGGGCAGCCTGACCGCTCTGTTCAAGAGCGGCAACCACCGTCGGCGAAAGCGTATCCTGCTGCGCCTCGGCGAGATCGTCTTCACCTTCCGGATCGGCATTTGCAGCCGCGAGCAGGGCTTCTGCCACGGCCGGACGGTTGGCGGGAACCGGAACGGAAGCAAGCTCGCCGGTCGCAGCCGGTGTCGCACCGTCGGCGGAAGCCGTAAGGATAGACCCTTCCGCATCACCCTTCATGCCACGCGGGCCGAGAAGTGTGGGCACGGGCACGGAAACCTCAGCGAGATCGGCAAATTGCTGGCGCTCGGCCGGAGCTGACGTCGGCGTCGGCGTGGTCGCTGCCTGCAGAGCATCCTGCGCAGCATTGCGGGCCGGAGAATAAAGGGCCGTCGCAAGGCCGGTATTGGCAGGCGGCTGGTTGCCGAATGCGGGACGAGCCGTCGGCAGCGGCGCATCATTCACGCCGGGAAGTGCCTGTGCCGAAGCAACTGCAATGGTGGGTTCAGGCTCGGGAGCTGCCTGCTGCGGAGCCGCCGGGCGAGCGACAGCCGGGCGTTCTGCGGGCTCCGGCGCTGCGATGCTATCGGGATCTTCATCCTCGTCGCCACCGCCAAAGAGGGCCTGCAACAGGGTCTTGCGCTTGCCGCCGCCGGAAGAGGCAGGGCCGCCACCGGCGCTGGAAGCAACCTGAACGGAGGAGGAGTTGACGCGCTTCTTGTAATCGGCGAGCGCCTGCTCATAACCGGGAAGCGGCTTGCCGTCGGACGGAAGGTGCAGCGTATTGCCGTTCGGGAAGATGCGGACGAGTTCCTGGCGGCTCATGCGCGGCCAGGCGCGAACGCCACCGACATCCATGTGCACGAAGGGAGATCCCGAGGTCGGATAGAAGCCGACGCCGCCGATCTGCATCTGCATGCCGATTTCACGAAGGCGGGAAAGCTTCACGCCGGGGATATAAAAGTCCATTGCCTTGCCGAGCATATGCTGGCTTTTTTCGGCGACGCCCTTGGTGCGCGTCCGCAGGAGACCGTTGGTCTCCGGCGAGCGGAAGGCCGAAACGACGTTGATGTAATCGGTCGCGCCACTGCGGCGATAAACTTCCCAGACGAGATCGAAAAGGCGCGGATCCATGCGTGTCGGCTGGTTGCGACGCCAGTCGCGCAGGAATCGGTTCAGCTCCTGCAGGCCCTTCTGGTCATATTTTCCATTGCGCTTGAAGGTGATGACCGCCTTCTCGCGTGTATGGATATAATACAGTTTGAGGCTGCGCGTCTCGGCGGCGGCTTCCGTCGCCGAAACACCTACGAAGGGCATTGCGGCGAGCATCAGGCAGGCAAAGGTGACAGCGCGCGCCGACAGCTTCGTGCATATATCCTTGATCAAGCCGCGCGCGATCCTGGTCGAAAGCGCGTTATTCCGATGCAGATATGGCAATTCGATCCCCGCCTGGAAGACAATTTCTGTCACATTGCCTCAAATGAACGTCAAATACGGTGACACGATGGCAAAATTGCCACACACATACAACCTTCCTCTACATAGTGAATCAGCCACTAACAAGAGGTTTATAGACGGTAAGCGGATATCCTTGCTCAGAAGTTAACGAATTTGCGATCTGCCTTCGAATACGCGGTCTCTGCCTTCAGGCTGCATCTCGAAGGGGATCGTCGGGATCAATGCCATAATCCTTCAGCTTGCGATAAAGCGTCGAGCGGCCGATGCCGAGCTTTCTGGCGACCTGACTCATCTGCCCGCGATAGAAGCGCAAAGCGAAACGGATGAGTTCTTCCTCGATTTCTGCCAGTTTGCGGATATTGCCCGACTCATCCATGCTGGAGATCAGGTTTCCGCCCCGATAGATGGTGGTGGAAATATCCGACGGCTCCTCGATGACGGCATGGCTTTCGGCAGCCGTCGGCGGGGGCGGTGAATAGGCCGCTAGCTTCAGCGACGCCCCTGAAGGCGCACGGATGAGATCATCCGCATCATCGCCGGTCGAAAATTCCGGCAGCTGCAGCGCGATCTGCGGAAAATCGGAATCTGACAGTTCCTCGCCCTGCGACAACACCACGGCGCGGAAAACGGCATTTTCAAGCTGGCGGATATTGCCCGGCCAGTCATAGGCCGTCAGCAGTGCCAGCGCGCTGGCGTTGAGGCCGACGGGATTGGGCAGTTTCTGCTCCGCCGAAAAGCGCTCGGCGAAAACCCGCGCCAGATGGGGAATGTCTTCCTTGCGGCGACGCAGCGCCGGAATAGTGATCGGAAAGACGTTGAGGCGATAATAAAGGTCCTCGCGGAAGCGGCCTTCCTTCACCTCCTCGATGAGGTTCTTGTTGGTGGCGGAGATCAGCCGGACATTCACCTTCTGCACCCGTGCGGAGCCGACGGTTTCGATTTCGCCCTGCTGGACCGCGCGGAGCAGCTTTACCTGCACGTCGAGCGGCAGGTCGCCAATTTCATCGAGGAACAGCGTGCCGCCATCCGCCTCCATGAACTTGCCTACATGTTTTTCCGTAGCACCCGTGAAGGCTCCCTTCTCATGGCCGAAGAGAATGCTTTCCACCAGATTATGGGGAATGGCGCCGCAATTGACTGTTATGAAGGGCTTGTTCGCCCTGTCGCCGGCAGACTGGATGGCCCGGGCGACCATTTCCTTGCCCACGCCGGATTCACCTTCCAGCACCACGGGGATGCTGGACTGGGCGGCACGCTGCGCGAGCTCAATGACCCTCAGCATTGCGGGGCTTGCGGAAACGATATCGGTAAAATTCACTGCATTGCTCCGTCCGCGCCTTCCCGTGCGGGCTTTTGCCTCTCTCCTGTCAAGCTTGAGCGCATTGGAGATGGCGGCGCCGATCCTTTCCGGCGAGACCGGCTTCACAACGAAATCGAAGGCGCCGGCGCGCATGGCCTGCACGACGGTATCGATGCCGCCCTGCCCCGTCTGTACAATGACGGGAACGTCTGTGCCGAGTTCGCCGACGGCCTTCAGAAAGGTAAGCCCGTCCATTTCCGGCATCATCAGATCAAGGACGATGACATTGATCTCGCCACTATATTGCTTGAGCAGTTCCAGCCCCGCTCTGCCGTTTTCGGCAAGCAAGGCGAGATGCCCATAACGTTCCACCGCATTTTTGAGCAGGCGGCGCTGGACGGGATCATCGTCTATCACGAGAACATGCGCGGTCATTTTTAGCTCCGGTTTCCGGTTTATGGACCTGCTTCATGCGGTCCCTTATTCCGCACTCTGGCATGGGAGACTTGAACATCCAGTTTTGAGAATTGCTTGCATTTTATCCATTGCCGCGGGAAACAAGGTCCCCATATGCTTCGCACGCATAATCAGAAGGACACGTTGGATGACCCTCAACCGCGCTACCCCGCAACCCGTATTCTCCCTTGCCGAAACCTCCGGCCCGGCGCTTGGCGATCTGCCCGGCTGGAAGCTCTCGGATCTCTATCCGTCGGGGGATTCACCGGAATATAAGGGTGATCTCGAGAAGGCGGCATCGATGGCGGCGGCTTTCGAGGAGAAGTGGAAGGGAAAGCTCGAAGCCGCCGCGAAGGCCACGGGCGAAAAGGGCATCGGGGCCGCGCTGAAGGAATATGAAGCGCTGGACGATCTCATCGGCCGCATCGGCTCCTTTGCCGGGCTCACTTATTTTTCCGATACGTCGAACCCGGCAAACGGCAAGCTTTACGGCGACGCCCAGGCAAAGCTGACGGATATTTCCGCGCATCTCCTGTTTTTCACGCTTGAACTCAATCGCATCGACGACGCCACGATGGACGCCTGCATGGCCAATGATGCCGCGGCAGGCCATTACCGTCCCTGGCTGGTGGATTTGCGCAAGGACAAGCCGCACCAGCTCGACGACCAGCTGGAGCAGCTGTTCCTCGAAAAATCGATGACCAGCGCGGCGGCCTTCAACCGCCTGTTCGATGAGACGATGGCCGATCTGCGTTTCGATATAGACGGTGCGAGCCTTCCGCTGGAAGTGACGCTAAACATGCTGCAGGAGCCGGAGCCGGAAACCCGCAGGAAGGCGGCGGAAGCGCTGAGCACCACTTTCAAGGACAATCTGCGGGTCTTCACCCTCATCACCAACACGCTTGCCAAGGACAAGGATATTTCCGACCGCTGGCGCAAGTTCGAGGATATTGCCGATAGCCGCCATCTGGCGAACCGCGTCGAGCGGGAAGTGGTCGATGCCTTGGCGGCAGCGGTCAAAAAGGCCTATCCGCGCCTTTCGCACCGATATTACGCCATGAAGGCGAAATGGCTCGGCATGGAGCAGATGAATTATTGGGACCGCAATGCGCCGCTTCCCGATACGTCGAACACGATCATCCCCTGGGATGAGGCCAAGGATACCGTGCTTTCCGCCTATGGCAATTTTGCCCCCGAGATGGCCGATATTGCCCGCCGTTTCTTCGATGAAGAGTGGATCGACGCGCCGGCCCGTCCCGGCAAGGCGCCGGGCGCATTCGCGCATCCAACCGTACCCTCGGCTCATCCTTATGTGCTCGTCAACTATCTCGGCAAACCGCGCGACGTGATGACACTTGCTCATGAGCTTGGTCATGGCGTTCATCAGGTTCTGGCTGGCGAACAGGGCGCCCTGATGTGCGCCACGCCGCTGACGCTGGCCGAGACAGCCTCCGTTTTCGGGGAAATGTTGACCTTCCGCAAGCTGCTTGATGACACCAAGGATATCAGGGAACGCAAGGCCATGCTCGCCCGCAAGGTCGAGGATATGATCAATACGGTCGTGCGCCAGATCGCTTTCTACGAATTCGAGCGAAAGCTGCACACCGCCCGCAAACAGGGAGAGCTGACCTCCGAACAGATCGGCGAATTGTGGCTTTCCGTTCAGGCCGAGAGCCTGGGTCCGGCGATCCGGATTTCCGAGGACTATGAGACCTGGTGGACCTATATCCCCCATTTCATCCATTCGCCCTTCTACGTATATGCCTATGCCTTCGGCGATTGCCTGGTGAACTCGCTTTATGCGGTCTACCAGAAGGCCGAGACCGGCTTTCAGGAGAAATATTTCGAGCTTCTGAAGGCGGGCGGCACCAAGCACCATTCGGAGCTTCTCAAACCCTTCGGGCTCGATGCGACCGATCCCTCCTTCTGGGACAAGGGACTTTCGATGATCGAAGGACTGATCGACGAGTTGGAAGCGCTGGATAACAAACAGGCTTAATCTCTTCCGCCGGCAGGGCTATCCTATTTCGGACAAGCTTTGCCGGTTGATATTGCCGGCAGAAGACACCGGCAGACAATTCAGGCGACGAGCAAAGGCAATGAAACGCAAACCCGCCGATCTGACCTTGAGGGAAACCCTGCGCTGGGAGCCGCAGACCGGCTTTCAGCGCATCGACCAGCATATGCGCCGATTGTTGCGCTCCGCCGACGCGCTCGGTTTTCGCGCGCCGGTCAACGCAGTGCAGGTGCTGGAAAAGAAGGTGGGCGGTGAAAAGCCGCTCTGCGTCAGGCTGGTGATGAACTACAAGGGCGAACTCGATATCGACACGGCCGATTTCCAGCCCTTGCAGCAGGATGCGGTCTGGCGGGTTCGCATCGCCCGGCAGACCAGGCTCGATTCCTCCGACACCTTCTATCGCCACAAGTCCTCCCGCCGGGAGCCCTATGATGCCGCCCGAGCCGAATTTTCAGCCGGGGAGGCAGACGAGGTGCTGCTGCTCAACGAGCGTGGCGAATTGTGCGAGGGCTCATCGACCAGCATTTTCGTCGAAATGCCGGATGGGCAATTGCTGACGCCGCCGCTCGACAGCGGCATCCTGCCGGGTGTGCTGCGCGCCGATCTGATCCGCGAACGCAGGGCGCGCGGACAGGCGCTGAAACCGGAAGACATCGCCGGCCGGAAGCTGTTCGTCGGTAATTCGCTGCATGGGCTGATTGCGGCAGAGCTTGTTTAAACAGTCACCGCCAGAAGCCGGTCCCGTCCTCTCTCCTTGGCCGCATAAAGGGCCTGATCGGCGCGCAGGAAAACATCGTCGGCGCTTTCCGCCACCTGATAGGCGGTCATGCCCGCCGAGCAGCTATAGGAAAAATCCGGGAATTCGGAAAGAGGTCTGGAAAGGCGTACTTTCTGCAGCAGCCGCTCAACAATCTCCTGGCCTTCGGCAACCGAACTGCGCGGCAAAATCAGCATGAATTCCTCACCGCCGATCCTGCCGAAACAATCCACCCGCCGGATGACGGAGTGGGCGATGGTGACAAAATCGCGCAATACCGCATCACCACATTTGTGACCGAAACGATCGTTGATCTGCTTGAAAAAATCGATGTCGAGCGTGCAGAGGCAAAAGGGCGCCTCAAGCCCCTTGGTGACCTGCTCCACCTGCAGAGCGAGCTTGGCGAAGACGAAACGGCGGTTTGCTGTTCCCGTCAATTCATCCGTCTGCGAGGCGCGTACCGCCAGATCCCTGTCCTGCCGCAGGGTTCTATAACCCTGGCGCAGTTCAGTGACGTCGCTTGCGACGCACAGCATCCAACCATCCTGCTGCACCGTCTCGGTCATCCAGAACCAGCGGCCGTCATACAGGTCCATCTCAAAGGCGCGATAGGGCAGCTTGCCGCGCCGGGACTGCGCCGAGAGCAGCCATCCCTCGAAATCATTGTTGCGGATGACGACACCGGTGCGCAGCCGATGGTTCAGCCGCATGATATCCGCCCAGGTTGGCAAATCACCGGCGGCAAGCTGAAAGCTTTCCCGAAACGACGGATTGGCATGGCGCAACCGGTCCTCGGAATCGTAAAGGGCAATAAGGACGGGGGTGGCACTCTGAAGAGCTGCGACACGCTCTAAAAGATCATTCAACAGGCAACTCCCCTGCGATGGCGAAAAACTGCCCTGTCGTCATCCGGCCAAAGCCCCCACGCCTCTGGACGCACAAAACGAAAAGAAGAATTTAATTATAAACGCACTCTCTAAAATGCGAAGAGGCAGAAATGGTGGAAACAATGCGTTCGCCCGTCTCGCCGCCATTATCGTCATATGTCCGTCATCCACCTGCCCTTTATTGTGGCACGCTTTTATGATCTAGCTTACTTATTGGCTGAAAAAGGAAAATTGACGAATGACGGACGCAAACCACCCGATTTACGGCGATATTGACGGCCCCATCATCATGATCGGCTTCGGCTCCATCGGGCGCGGCACTCTTCCGTTGATCGAACGTCATTTCAATTTCGACAGGACCCGGCTCGTCGTCATCGACCCGCGCGAGGATATCGCCGCCTTTCTGGCCGAGAGAAACATCCGCCACGTCCAGAAACATCTGACCAAGGAGAACTATAAGGAAGTTCTCAAGCCGCTTCTCAAAGGCGTGCAGGGCCAGGGCTTCTGCGTCAATCTTTCGGTTGATGCCGCCTCCGTCGACCTGATGCGGATCTGTCGCAAGCACGGCATGCTTTACATCGACACCGTGGTGGAACCGTGGCCCGGTTTTTATTTCGATGCCGATGCCGACAATGCCGCCAGAACCAATTATTCGCTGCGCGAAACCATGCTGAAGGAAAGAGCGCGCAGGCCCGGCGGTACGACCGCGGTTTCCACCTGCGGCGCCAATCCCGGCATGGTGTCCTGGTTCGTGAAGCAGGCGCTCGTCAATCTCGCCAAGGATACCGGCCTCGACATCGAGGAACCGCAATCACATGACCGGGAAGGCTGGGCGAAGCTGATGAAGCAGCTTGGCGTCAAGGGCGTGCATGTGGCCGAGCGCGATACCCAACGGGCGAAAGAGCCGAAGCCTTTCGGGGCTTTCTGGAACACATGGTCCGTGGAAGGTTTTATCGCCGAAGGTTTCCAGCCCGCCGAACTCGGCTGGGGAACGCATGAAAACTGGATGCCGAAAAACGCGAAAAAGCAGAAAAAGGGAAGCAAGTCGGCGATCTATCTCGATCAGCCCGGCGCCAATACACGGGTGCGCACCTGGTGCCCGGGGCTCGGACCGCAATATGGGTTTCTCGTCACCCACAATGAGGCGATTTCGATTTCGGACTATTTCACCGTCCGCAACGATGACGGTGATGTGACCTATCGGCCCACCTGTCACTATGCCTATCACCCGTGCAACGACGCCATTCTGTCGCTGCATGAGCTGTTCGGCAATGGCGGCAACCCCCAGCCGATCCAGCATGTGCTCGGTGAAGACGAGCTTGTCGACGGCGCCGACGAGCTGGGTGTTCTGCTCTATGGTCATGACAAGAACGCCTATTGGTATGGTTCGCGTCTCACCCTGCAGGAGGCGCGCTCGCTCGCCCCCAGCCAGAATGCCACCGGATTGCAGGTCAGTTCCGCAGTATTGGCCGGCATGGTCTGGGCGATTGAAAATCCGCAGGCCGGCATCGTTGAAGCGGACGAGGTGGATTACCGCCGCTGCCTCGAGGTGCAACGCCCCTATCTCGGGCCCGTCGAAGGACATTATACTGACTGGACGCCGCTCGACGGTCGCCCGGGACTGTTCCCCGACAATATCGACACGTCCGATCCCTGGCAGTTCCGCAACATCCTTGTGCGCTGACGCGGCAGAGTCTCATATTTGCCACGCCGGGGCTTTCCTGAACGACGTCAGGAACCGGGGAGAGCGAACAACGTTGCCTTGAAATAAAGAACGCTTCACGGCATGGTCGAAGCACAGAAGGTTTCATCGAATCGCAGGAGAACAGGCTCATGAACTTCAAGACAAGCGCTGCTTTGCTTTCAGCCGCCATCGCGGTGTCTTCATGCGTCGCGCCGGGCCCCTCCCAGCAGACCTCGATGGCGCCTTCGCTTTCCCGCGGCCCGGCAGTCGACGGCCGCTGGATCGACCGCAACGGCATCGTATCCACGTTCCAGAACGGCGCTTTCTCCACGCGTTCGACAGACACCAACACGCTTCTGGCCTCCGGCACCTACGTGACGATTTCGCCGACGCTTTATGAAATCAACATGACGTCGTTGGTGCGCAACACGCAGTCACGCGTCAACTGCGCCCTGGTCTCCCCGTCACAATTGAACTGCACGACCGACACGAACAGCCAGTTCTCGCTGACGCGCCAGGGCTGATAATATCGCCTTTTCAATAGGATGACCTTCTGAAACGCACGCCTTCGGCGTGCGTTTTTCTTTATTGAGCACCTGTCATAATTTCGCTTGCGGCGGCTGCCGCTAAATGGAAACATCCGGTTTTCGAAAGACTGAGATGTTTTCGGATTAAAGAATGAGCGCGGTCGGAGAATGATCAGCCGGCCTGGACTTCCGCTTTGAACAGGAGAGGGACCATGAAGAAAATTTTGGGACTGGGCATGCTGAGCGTTTCGGTAATAACGCTTTCAGCTGGAGCGGCTCTGGCCGATTACGAGCTCAACATTCTTCACATCAACGATTTTCACTCCCGTATCGAATCGATCAACAAATTCGACTCGACCTGCTCGGCGGAAGAAGAAGGCAAGAACGAATGCTTCGGCGGCGCCGCGCGCCTGCTGACCGCAATCAACCAGACCCGTGACGCGCTGAAGGCGGAAGGGAAAAATGTCCTGCTGCTGAATGCCGGCGACAATTTCCAGGGATCGCTGTTCTACACCACCTATAAAGGCACGGTGGAAGCGGAAGTGCTGAACGCCATGAAGTTCGACGCCATGACCGTCGGCAATCATGAATTCGACGATAGCGAAGACGGCCTTGCCGGCTTCCTCGACAAGGTGCAGTTCCCGGTCGTAACCGCCAATGTGGTGGCCACTGCCGCCTCGAAAATCGGCGACCGCGTCAAGCCGTCCATCGTGCTCGAAGTCGGCGGACAGAAAATCGGCATCGTCGGCGCCGTTGCCAACGATACGGCGGAACTGGCAACACCCGGTCCCAATATCACCATCGCCGAAGATGTCGCAAAAATCAGCGAACAGGTGCAGAAGCTGAAGCAGGACGGCGTCAACAAGATCATCGCGCTGACGCATGTCGGATATCCGCGCGATCTCGAATTCATCGCCAAAATTCCTGATGTCGACGTCGTGGTTGGCGGCCATACCCATACGTTGCTGTCCAACACCGACCAGAAGGCCGAAGGCCCTTATCCGACCCTCGTCGACAATCCCGGCGGCTACAAGGTTCCGGTGGTGCAGGCCGGCCAGTACAGCAAATATCTCGGCGACCTCAAAGTGGTCTTCGACGACGGCGGCGTCGTGAAGGAAAGCAAGGGCGACCCGATCCTTATCGATTCCTCCTTCAAGCCCGATGAAGCCACGCTGAAGCGCATTGATGAGCTGAAGGCGCCGATCGAAGCGCTGAAATCCAAGGTCGTCGGCACTTCGGAAGGCCCGATCGAAGGCGACCGCAAGGTTTGCCGCGTGAAGGAATGCTCCATGGGCAATCTGGTGGCCGATGCGACGCTGGCCCGCGTCAAGGATCAGGGTGTCACCATCGCTTTTGCAAACAGCGGCGGCCTGCGTTCCTCCATCGATGGCGGCGATGTCTCGATGGGTGAAGTGCTGACGGTTCTGCCGTTCCAGAACACCGTTGCAACCTTCCAGCTCAAGGGCGAGGATATTCGCGTTGCGCTCGAAAACGGCGTCAGCCAGATCGATGACGTCGCGGGCCGCTTCATGCAGGTTTCCGGCATGAAATATTCCTTCGACCGTTCCAAGCCGGCCGGTAGCCGCATCGTTTCGGTCGACGTCAAGGAAGGCGATGCTTTCGTGCCTCTCGACCCCGCCAAGACCTATATCGTCGCAGCCAATAACTACGTGCGCACCGGCGGTGATGGCTTCAAGGTCTTCGCGACCAAGGCGATCAATGCCTATGACTTCGGCCCTAACCTTGAAGAGGCAGTTGCGGCTTATATCACCGCCAACAGCCCCTATAAGCCCTATACCGACGGCCGCATCAGCGAAGTGACGCCTGCCGGTTATGTCGCTCCGGCAAAGCCTGCGGCACCGACACCAGCCGCAACCGCGCCTGCCCCGGCTGCTGCTCCAGCACCTGCGGCACCCGCGGCCACCGCACCCGCTGCACCCGCTACAACTGCGCCGGCATCCCCGGCACCTGCTGCGGCCGCTGCCGCCGTCAGCAAATACGTCGTCGAAAAGGGCGATTCGCTCTGGAAGATCGCAGCGGAGAAATATGGCGACGGCGCTCTCTGGCACAGAATTGCCAAGGCAAACACGCTGAAGCAGCCGAACCACATTGAAATCGGCGAGGAGCTGGAACTGCCGGCCCAATAAACCGGGCGGGAACGAACAGGGCAATTTGCCGCAGACACAGAGCCGGCCCCGGGACATCGGGGCCGGCTTCTTATTTTCTATTTAAAAACAAAGCGCTACGGATGAAATTTTGCCAAGGGCGAGCCTGCGCCTCCCCTCACCCCGGAAATTGCCGCCGCCGATGGTTCAATCCTGAAGAATTTCGTCTAGAACACGATGAACAAAATGACGGCCAGAGCGTATAGCTCGGGCATTCCGGCCAAACCTCATCGGTTTGCGTTCGGGCAGATAAACAGAAGATGGAGCGTTTCCGGCCTTTATCTGCGGCGGGCCGCTCCTTATACAACCAGTCCGAGTTTCAGGGTATCATTCATGGCGACAGAACTATCCCCACTCCCCACAAACCATCCCCGCGTAACTTTTGGCAAGGTGGGCGTCCTGCTCGTCAATCTCGGCACACCTGACGGCACGGACTATTGGCCGATGCGCCGTTATCTGGCGGAGTTTCTGAGCGACAAGCGCGTGATCGAGTGGTCGCGCCTCTACTGGTATCCGATCCTTTATGGCATCGTCCTCAACAAGCGCCCGCAGAAGGTCGGCAAGGCCTATGAGGAAATCTGGAACCACGAGCGCAATGAAAGCTACCTGCGCACCTATACACGCAGCCAGGGCGAGTTGATGGCGGAAGCGTTGAAGGATCTGCCCAACGTCGTGGTCGACTGGGGCATGCGCTACGGCCAGCCCTCAATCGCCTCGAAGATCGACGCCCTGAAGGAACAGGGCTGCGAAAAAATCCTGCTTTTCCCGCTTTATCCGCAATATGCCGCATCGACCACTGCGACCGTGAACGACAAGGCTTTCGAGCATCTGATGAAGCTGCGCTGGCAGCCCGCCATCCGCACCGTGCCGCCCTATCATGACGATCCCGCCTATATCGAGGCGCTCGCGGCCTCCGTCAGAAATCATCTGGCCACGCTGGACTGGGAGCCGGAGATGTTGATCACCTCCTTCCACGGCATTCCGCAATCCTATTTCAAAAAGGGCGACCCCTATTATTGTCATTGCCAGAAAACCGCCCGCCTGCTGCGGCAAGCGCTGGGGCGGACCGAAAAGAACTTCATGATCACCTTCCAGTCGCGTTTCGGGCCGGAAGAATGGCTGCAGCCCTATACCGACAAAACAGTGGAAAAACTGGCTTCCGAGGGCGTGAAGCGCATCGCCGTCATGAATCCCGGCTTCGTTTCGGATTGTCTTGAAACACTGGAAGAAATTGCCGGTGAAGCCGGGGAGATATTCCTGCATAATGGCGGTGAGAAATTTACCCATATTCCGTGTCTCAACGACAGCGTCGAGGGCATGAATGTTCTCGAAACGGTTGTAAGACGGGAGTTGCAAGGCTGGGTGTAATCTTGCCATAAGGTTGTTGGGATAAATCCCCGATAGTTCTGATTTGGAGGGAAAGTGATGATTGCATTGGGCGGTTTCGACATCGTCGTCATAGCGGCGGTTGTTCTGGTTATTCTGGTGCTGTTTGCCGGCATCAAGACCGTGCCGCAGGGGCATCGTTACACGGTTGAACGGTTCGGGCGTTATACCCGCACGCTCGAACCGGGCCTGAACCTCATCGTGCCGTTCTTCGAGAAAATCGGCTCGAAAATGAATGTGATGGAGCAGGTGCTCCACATACCGACGCAGGAAGTCATTACCCGCGACAATGCGAGTGTTTCTGCCGATGCCGTCACCTTCTATCAGGTGCTGAACGCCGCACAGGCGGCTTACCAGATCGCCAATCTGGAAATGGCGATCGAAAACCTCACCATGACCAATATCCGCTCGGTGATGGGCTCGATGGACCTCGACGAGCTGCTGTCAAACCGCGACGCCATCAATGACCGCCTGCTGCGCGTGGTCGATGAGGCAGTGGGGCCCTGGGGCATCAAGGTCACCCGTATCGAAATCAAGGATATTGCGCCGCCGAAGGACCTCGTCGATTCCATGGCGCGGCAGATGAAGGCGGAGCGCGAAAAGCGCGCGCAGGTGCTGGAAGCAGAAGGCGCCCGCAACGCCCAGATCCTTCGCGCGGAAGGCGCCAAGCAATCCGCCATTCTGGAGGCAGAAGGCCAGCGCGAAGCGGCGTTCCGCGATGCCGAAGCACGCGAACGTCTGGCCGAGGCCGAAGCCAACGCCACCCGCATGGTGTCGGAAGCCATTGCCTCCGGCAACGTCCACGCCATCAACTATTTCGTCGCCCAGAAATACACCGAAGCGCTTGCCGAAATCGGCACGGCCAAGAATTCCAAGATCGTGCTGATGCCGATGGAAGCCTCGGCACTGATCGGCTCCCTCGGTGGCATCGGCACGATTGCGCGGGAGGTCTTCGGCGACAAGGGCGATGCACCGAGCGCGCCCGCCGCCCCCACGTCATCCCGCTCCGTGCCGCCGACCCGGCCCTCCGGCCAAAGCATCAATGTTACCATCCCGGGTAATCCCTTCGGTTCTTCATCGGAGAAGTGACGATGTTGCAACGGCTTGCCACTGAGCTGGGACCCTGGAGCTGGTGGATCGTCGGCTTCGTGCTGCTCGCCGCAGAACTCATCGCGCCCGGCGTCTTCCTGATCTGGATCGGGATTGCTGCGCTGGTCATCGGCGTCTTTTCGCTGTTCTTATGGGATGCCGCAATCTGGGCCTGGCAATTGCAGCTGGTGCTGTTTGCCGCGCTCTCCGTCGTCTTCGCCCTGCTCGGCCGTAAATATTTCGGCCGAAACCGCGGGGCAAGCGACGAGCCATTCCTTAATCAGCGGGAGGCAAGCCTTGTCGGCCGCACGGCGACCCTTCAGGAACCGATTGTCGAAGGGCGTGGCCGGATCAGGCTGGACGATACATGGTGGCCGGTAAACGGCGAAGACATGCCGGCCGGAACCCGCGTGAGGATCGCTTCTGCGCGCGGACGCACGCTGACAGTCGAGCCGATTGACCGATAGGTTTTCAGGATCGGCGGTAGCGTCAAGCCACGCCGATCCTCAAGAGATCGTGGAAATGCACCAACCCGATCGGTCGATTGTCGTCATCAATGACAATCAGCGCGCCGATGTGGAATTTTTCCAGCGTCGCCAGTGCGCTGGTTGCCAGCACCGATTTTTTGACGGTCTTCGGCGAGCGGGTCATGATGTCGTCGACCGTCATTTCGGCGAGGTTGCGCGACAGGTTGCGCGCCATGTCACCCTCGGTGACGATGCCGCACAGACGGCCATCCTCATCCAGAATGCCAACACAGCCGAAATGCTTGCGCGAGAGAACACCAACCGCTTCCGGCATGGCCGTTCCCTTATTGACCAGCGGCACGCGATCACCGGTATGCATGATATCGCTGACCAGTGTCAGGCTAGCCCCCAGCTTGCCGCCGGGATGAAACACCTTGAAATCGCCCGCTGTGAAATTGCGCGCCTCGAGAAGCGCAACGGCAAGGGCATCGCCCAGCGCCAGCTGCATCAATGTGGAGGTCGTCGGTGCAAGTCCGAGCGGGCAGGCTTCCTGCTCATTGGGAACCAGCAGCACAATATCTGAAGCCTGGGCCAGCGATGAATTTTCCGAGCAGGTGAGCGCGATCAGCGGAATGGAAAAACGGCGCGAATAATTGATGATGCTGCGCAATTCCGCGCTTTCGCCGCCTTTGGAGATCGCCAGCACTACGTCGTCGCCGCCGATCATGCCGAGATCGCCATGGTTGGCTTCCGCCGCATGCACAAAAAAGGCAGGCGTGCCGGTGGAGGCGAAGGTGGCCGCAAGCTTCGCGCCTATGTGGCCGCTTTTACCGACCCCGGTGATGATGAGGCGGCCGTTCGACTGGCCGATGGTCTCGATCGCCTTGCAGAAGGGCTCGGAAAGACCGTTCTGGAGAGCGTCCTCAAGGGCGGCAAGGCCAGCCCGCTCCATCGAAATCGTCCGCACGGCGGATTCGATGGCGTTGTCTTCGACCAGTTTGACGGCGCGCGTAATCATGGCCGACTGTTACTCTTTCAGCCGGAATAAGTCCACTCTTCAGCCGGCAAGCACCGAGTTTTAGTAGATGCCACCCGAAAATGTTCAGCGGTTTCGGTACGACGGCATGTCGTCAATGACGCCGGTCCGGTGGAGAAATCTCCTCGATCGTTCCCAGCCGCTTGAAAGGGATGTTTTCCTCATCGACCAGATATCGCCCGAGCGTCCTTACCCATGAGACCGAGCCGTCGCTACGGCGTACGGCATATTCCTGATTATAAAAACTCGCGGCCTTCAGGGTGATCAACGCCGTTTCGATCACACGGTTTCGATGATCCAGGTCCACTTTTTCGAGCATCTGAAAAATGCTGATGCCCTGCATCGCCTGTCTTAGTGGAATCCCGAAGAGATCAGCACATACTTCATCTAAATAGAAACGGTCATTGGTAATATCCCAACAATAAAAGCCAACCTGCTTGATGTTCAAAACGGGATTCATGAAACGACGCTGTCACACAAAATAAATTTAATACGGCTTGCTGAGCAATAGAAGATCAGCCCTGTTAGATCATAGGGCGATTCCGTGCCAAATTGAAACGTTTTAATCTTCTCATATTAGAATTTTTTTGCATTTATGACTATTTTTCTCCAGTCATCGGAGCGGACGAAATCGAGCCGTCGGTTTCGGTGATGGATGCCGCTGCTTTTCCGCCGCCCGCCATAACGCTGAAATCCCGGCGATCTTTATCAACTGTTAACCATAAAAAACCTATTGTTAAAGCGATGTTAAAACTTGCGTCGCCTGTCTGGTCCCTGGTTTCTTCATGTCATTTCATCGGCCTGTCACTCATCGGGTCCGAGGAGATGCCCTGGCGGGCCTTCGATCCGGCATCGGCCAAACTCGCCGGGTGAAAAGGAATGAATGTGAAGGGCACCGCCACACGTCTGCCGACGTCGCGGAAAGCAGCAACCCTGCTGCTCGCCTGTACGATTTTTTGCCCGCAGGGAAGTGCTTTCGCGCAGACTGCAACGACGGCCACGCCCGTATTACCGGGCGCCGCTTCTGCCGGAGACGGAAGAACCTCACCCCCGCTGGCGACGGATGGAGGGGTGAACACAGGCACGGCTCAGGCCACAGCCACGCCGGCGCCCGCACCACAACTCTGGCGTCCGTCCAACAATCCCGGCGACCCGATTTACGAACAGCAGGACGACGCGGGCCAACCCTATGCCGACGCCGAAAACCCCTATGAGCCGACGATGGACGGCGGCGAAAATCCACGGATAGCGACTCAGCCCGGACAGACGCCCGGCATCCGGCTCGGTACATTCCTGCTGCGGCCTTCGATCAGCCAGACGATCAACACGGAAAAACAAACGAATACCGGCGGCCCTTCCAGACGCAACTATCTGACGACGGGCATACGCGGCACGCTCACCAGCGACTGGTCCCGCCACGCTTTGACGGTGACAGGCGACGGTGCCTGGGAGAGAAACTTCGGCAGCGACAAGGATGGCGAAGAGCCCCGGGCAAGAATAGAGGCCGATCTGCGCCTTGATCTCGGCGAAGAAACGACAGCCAATCTCAAGGCCGGTTACGAATTCAGCCGTGAGGACACGACGGACCCCAACGCTCTGACTGGCGCTGCCGTACAGGGCGGCGAACACCGCTTCACCACGAGCGCGTCGATAGAGCGGGATTTCGGCAAGCTGCGCGGCCTGGCGGCGCTCGATCTCTCGCGCACGGTCTATACGGATGCAAAAGGCATAGACGGACGGCCGATCAGCCTCAGCGACCGCGACCAGAAGGGTGCCAACCTGCGCGGACGCATCGGCTATGAATTGTCACCGGCGCTCATCCCCTTCCTCGAGCTGAACGCCGGGACGACCAAATATGACAGGCGTCTCGACAATTCGGGCTATGCCCGTTCCTCCAATGCCTATGGGGCAAAGATCGGCGCGGAAGTCGATCTTGGCGAGAAGACACGCGGCGAGGCCGCCATCGGTTATCTGCGCAAGCAATATGATGACGATCGTCTCGCCTCGATCGGCGCATTGACACTGGATGGCGAACTCAACTGGTCACCCCAGCGCGGCACGAATGTCAATCTCGGCCTGCGCACGACGATAGAGGACTTTGCCGGCGGGCCGCAGGGTGGCTGGATTTCCTACCGGCTGGATGCCGGCCTGACCCACGAATTGCGCAACAACCTTGTCGCCCGCCTGACGGGACAGATCGTGCACCGCACCTTCCCCTCTTCCGACACAGAAAATGCCGTGGAATATACCGCGGGTGCCGGCCTGACCTGGGGTCTCAACCGCTATCTCGACCTGACCGCGGACGTCAGCTACCAGTGGACGCCGGTTTATGACAGCAGCGAGCTGCGCGTCGGCGCAGGACTTGTCCTGAAGCGATAATGGCCACAAACGAAAATCCCGGCGCAAAGGCCGGGATTTCCTTATATGCTCGGTCGATTATTTCAGACCGTCGATCAGAGCCTTGATCGGCTCTTCGATCGCAGGGCGAATATCGCCACGCTCGAGCGCGAATGCGACGTTGGCAAGAATGAAACCATCCTTGGCGCCGCAATCGAAGGTCTGGCCACGGAAATGATAGCCGGCGAACTGCTGCGACTTGGCAAGCGACAGCATGCCGTCCGTCAGCTGGATTTCATTGCCGGCGCCACGCTCCTGATTTTCGAGAATGTCGAAAATCTCGGGCTGAAGAATATAACGGCCGTTGATGTAGAAATTCGACGGCGCCGTACCCTTGGCAGGCTTTTCGACCATTTCAGTGATCTTGAAACCTTCGCCGACGGCGTCGCCCACGCCGACGATGCCATATTTATGCGTCTGATCAGGGGCGCATTCCTGCACCGCGATGACATTGCCCTGGGTCTGGTCGTAAAGTTCGACCATGCCCTTAAGGCAGCTTTTCTGCGAATGCATGATCATGTCGGGCAAGAGCACGGCGAAAGGCTCGTCGCCGACGATATCACGTGCGCACCAGACCGCATGGCCAAGACCAAGCGGCACCTGCTGGCGCGTGAAGCTTGCCGTGCCCGCCTTGGGCAGAAGGCCGGCCAGCAATGTCAGCTCGGCATTCTTGTTGCGCTCGCGCAGCATCTGTTCGAGTTCAAATTGAATATCAAAATAATCTTCAATCACAGCCTTGCCGCGGCCGGTGACAAATACAAAATGCTCGATGCCCGCTTCCGCCGCCTCATCAACGACGTATTGAATGACCGGCTTGTCGACGACGGTGAGCATTTCTTTCGGAACCGCCTTGGTGGCGGGCAGGAAACGCGTACCGAGACCTGCGACCGGAAATACAGCCTTCCGAATTTTCTTCTGTTCTACCACATATCCCTCCTGAGAGATAAAACTTGATCACAATCCCCGCACGCTGTTGTTATTTCAAAAATAACAACGTTTTGTAAAGGGTGACGCTACCATCTATTAATGGTAAAGAATTTGTTGACGTTCTTTTGTTATCCATGACGACGCCCGATGCGTTTTCGCAATCGAAATGACATTCGAGAGAACGAAAGACTGACGATGACAAAGATGATCCTTTCAGGTGTCCGCAAATTCGGCTGCATGATGGTTGCAGGTTTGGCAATCTCGCTGGCGCCCGTTTCTGCTCACGCAGATGCGGGGTTCAGACAGTGGATCAACCAGTTCTACGCAACAGCCGCGAAAGAAGGCATTAGCAAGGCGACCTATCAGAAGGCCTTTGCCGGTGTCAGCGAGCCGGATCCGGATGCGCTGCGCAAGGCCACCTTCCAGCCGGAATTCACCACGCAGATCTGGGATTATCTCGATTCCCGCGTCAATCCGTACACGGTGCGGATCGGCCGCGAAATGAAGATGAAGCACGCGACGACGCTCAACTGGATCGAGCGTAACTTCAATGTCGACAAGCACATCATTCTCGCCATCTGGTCGATGGAATCGAATTACGGCGCGGTTCTCGAAAAGCCGGAGCGGCTGCACAATATTCCGCAGGCGCTGGCAACGCTCGCCTACTCCGATCCCAAGCGCGCCAAATTCGCGCGCACGCAATTGATCGCCGCTTTGAAGATTCTTCAGGCGGGCGACGTGACACCGAAACAGCTGACGGGTTCCTGGGCGGGCGCGATGGGTCACACCCAGTTCATCCCCACCAGCTACCTGCTTTATGCCGTCGATGCGGATGGCAACGGCAAGCGCGATATCTGGCATTCCGTTCCCGACGCCCTGGCAACCGCTGCCAATCTTCTTTCCAAGAACGGCTGGGAGCCCGGCCGCACCTGGGGTTACGAAACCGCCGTTCCGCGTGGCGGCGCCCGTTATGAAGGGCAGACGAAGACCATTGCGGAATGGGCAAAGCTTGGCTTCACCCGTCCGAACGGCAAGAACTTTACCCGCGGTTCCGATCGCGCCATGCTGAAATTGCAGGGTGGCGCAAACGGCCCCGGTTTCCTGGTGATGAAGAACTTCTTCACCATCAAGAAATACAACGCTTCCGACAGCTATGCGCTGGCTGTCGGCCTGCTTGCGGATGAGATTGCCGGTTATGGCGGCATGCAACAGAAATGGCCGCGTCCCGACGGGACGCTGGATATTCGTGAAAAATTCGAACTCCAGACCCGCATGAAGGAACTCGGCTATTATGATGGCGAGGTTGACGGGAACTTCGGCTCCGGTTCGAAAGCCGCCATCAGCGCCATCCAGTCGCGCATGGGTATGGAAACCGACGGTCAGCCGTCGCAGCGGTTGCTGAGAGCCCTGCGCAATTGATAATGTGCCGGCGAATTCGGCGGCGTTGTGGGCGCCGTCGATGCATCCGGAAAGGTTGATGTCATGAGTAGGAAACCTGCGGAAAAAAACGGAAGAACCGGCTGGCGTTTCTGCGCCGTCCTTCTTTCCGCTGTGCTTACACTGCCGCTCGTTCCTTCCGAAAGCTTCGCACAAGAGCAACGGCGCACCCTGTTTGAAATGCTCTTTGGCAAACCTGTGGGCCGCGATGGCGGATCCGGTCGTGAATACCAGCCCCGCAACCGCCGGGATTTTCCCTCTGCTCCGCGTGAACGATCGGTCACCCGCCCGCAACCCGCCAGAAAAGCGCCCTCGGTGGTGCAGATGCGGACCGCAAAACCGGAACCGGCAGCCAAGCTTGAAAATGCAAGGCGCGTTCTGGTCATCGGCGATTTTCTCGCCGGCGGCATGGGGGAAGAACTGGTCAATGCCTTTGCCAGCTCGCCGGCAATCGCCGTCGATGTGCGTGCCAACGGCTCTTCCGGCCTCGTCCGCACCGATTATTATGACTGGTTCAAAAACCTGCCGCAATTCATCAGCGAGACCAATCCCGCCACCATCGTCATCATGATGGGATCGAATGATCGCCAGCAGATGCAGATCGGTGATATCAGGGAAAAATTCGGCACGGAGGTCTGGTTCAAGGAATATGAACGGCGGATCGACGAACTTTTGACCCTTGCCGGACGCCAGAAGGTGCCGCTGCTCTGGGTTGGCGTTCCCGCCTTCCAGTCGCCGTCGCTTTCGGCCGATCTCGTTGGCTTCAACCGGCTTTATCGCAGCCATGTCGAAAAATATGGCGGTGAATTCGTTGATGTCTGGGACGGTTTCGTCGATGAGGCGGGAAAATTCGTCATCACCGGCTACGACATGAACGGCCAGCAGGCCCGTCTGCGTGAGGCTGATGGCATCGGCATGACACAGGCCGGCAAGCGCAAGCTTGCATTTTACGTCGAAAAATTCGTGCGCCGGCACCTTGATAGCGCCGGACCGGACCTCGTGAAACTGGACGGCAGCAATCTGCCGGCGCTCACCTCCCTGCCCGCACTTGGCATCGATGCGGGGCAGGTACGGACCCAGCCGATCAGCCTGACCGATCCCAATCTCGATGGCGGCGACAAGCTGCTGGGCGACGCCCCTTTGACCGCCGGCCCCACACGCGTATCCGTTGTGGAATCGCCGCGCGAAAGGCTGACCAAGCGCGGCGAGATGGCCGATGCACCGGCAGGTCGCATTGATGATTATCGTGTGGCGCCGGATACCACACAGGCCAAACAATAATCACTTTCGCAGCGGCCTGACCGCCCCGCAGCGGGCGTAATGTTTAGGCAATCCGCGCATGACAGGGTAGGTAGAGCTTTGCAGGAATGCGGGGTTGGCCATCCACCACCCCCGGTCCCCCTTTTGCATGGCGATATTTATTTGACGGCGACGCCTCGCTTGTCCGTAGCGTCAGCGGCGCCGTCTTTTTTTGCCTTTCGCCCGCCCCCCTTCCTGCCGGAAGGTACGCCGGACAATGCCGAGATGAATTCATGCGCCTGCTGCTTGTTGAAGACGAACGCGAAATGGCAGCAGCCCTGTCCGCCGCGCTCCACCGGTTCGATATTATCGTAGATACCGTCGGCACGCTCGATCTTGCCCGTCACGCCATCATGGATGGTGTTCACGACCTCGTTGTGCTTGATCGGCAATTGCCTGATGGCGATGGCATCCAGCTGATAGAAGATTTGCGCCTCCTGCCCATCACCCCGCCCGTCATCGTGCTGACGGCGCAGGGTTCACTTGCGGATCGGGTCAATGGCCTCAATCTCGGTGCGGACGATTATCTGGCCAAGCCGTTCGCCGTCGAGGAATTGCTTGCTCGCATCCGGGCCCTGATGCGCCGGCCGGCGGGTGCGGTCACGATGACAGCAAAGCTCGGCAGGCTGGAATTCTGCTTCGAAACCCGCGAAGTGCGCATCATGGGTGAATTTCTTCCACTGACAAGACGGGAACTGCTGATCCTCGAAGCCCTGTTGCGGCGGCAGGGCAGAACGGTGCTGCGCTCATTGCTCGAGGACGCTGTCTATAATTTCGATGATGAGATCCAGTCCAATGCGCTCGATTCCCATATTTCCCGCTTGCGCCGCAAACTGGCGGCCGCAGATGCGGGTCTCGAAGTCCACGGCATTCGTGGCGTCGGTTATCTCCTGAGGGCCACCTTATGAAACCGGCCAAAAGAAAATCGCTCAAACGCCGCCTCACCATTCAATTGCTGCTGTTCCAGATCGGCAGCCTTTTCATCGTTACCGCGGCCATCATCACCTATATGTCGAGTGGCGGTGCGGGCAGCGCGCTGCTCAGCCCTGAGGCGGCCCAGATAACCGCCAATGCGATCGTGCGCGATAAGGATAATCGGCTGGTTCTCAGGGAAACACCTGAGTTCATCGACCTGCGCAACGGCACCTCTGATTTCTGGTTTGTCGCCGTCAGCGAAAAAGGCGAGATCGTTCAGGGCGGGCAGGTGCCTGAGGCCTTCAGCAACATGGATCAACAGCTTAGCGACGTCAGGATCTCGGACGTACGCGACGCAGCGCTTTCCTATTCCTATCTTGCCGTGGTGCGCATCGCCGTCGTTCGTCGCGCCTCCGGCCCAGCGGGAGAATTCGTCATGATCGGCAAGGGCGGCCCGTTCAGCATGACTTTCCCCGTCCTGCTGTTCTCAAACATACTGATCATGCCGGTCCTCATTCTCATGTCCATCGTGACGATCGTCGCCATTCCCTGGCTCATCCGCAGGGAATTTCGCGCCCTTTCCGCCATTGCCCGGACAGCGGAAACCATAGATATCGACAGACGTGGATATCGATTGCCGGATGGCGATATTCCACGAGAGGTGCAACCGCTCGTGCATGCCGTCAACGGCGCGCTGAAACGGCTGGATGACGGCTACGAACGGCACAAGCGTTTCATTCTCGATGCCGCCCATGAATTGCGGACCCCCGTCGCCATTCTCCAGACCCGCGTTGAAACGCTGCTGGACGGCCCGGCCCGAAACAGAATTTTGGCGGATGCCAGCCGCATTGCCGTGCTGGCCGAACAATTGCTGGATCTACAACGTCTCGGCGGGCAGAAGGCACCTCTGGTGCCGCTTGATCTTGTCGGCCTTTGCAGGTCGGTCGTCGCCGATATGGCTCCGCTCGCCATATCACAGGGATATGCGCTCTCCTTTGAGCCGGAGGAAGAGCCGATCCTCGCCCTTGCCGACGACGCCTCGTTGCAGCGCGCCCTGATGAACATCGTGCAGAATGCCATCGAACATGGCGGCAATCGCGGAACGATCACGATGAGGGTCGCGGCAAACCGGGTGATCGAGATAGCTGACGAAGGCAATGGCATTCCCGAAGAGGAACGGGAGCTGATTTTCGAGGCCTTCCACCGCCTGCGGCCTAAGGATCGCGGCACCGGGCTCGGGCTCAACCTCGTGCAGGAGATCATACGCTATCATGGCGGAGAGATTACCATCAGCGATGCTTCCACCGGTGGCGCCTGCTTCCGCATCACCCTTCCCTATTGCTGAAGAAGAAGCCCTCATTTTCGAAGACAAAAGAAAAGGCCTGTTGCAGACGCAACAGGCCTTTTCCGTTCGTATTATCTTCGGTGCTTAGCGCGGAAGAACGGTCGCCCCCATCAGCGCCTCATCGATCGCGCGCGCCGCCTGGCGACCTTCGCGGATGGCCCAGACCACCAGCGACTGGCCGCGGCGCACGTCACCCGCCGCCCACAGCTTGTCCACCGAGGTCCTGTAATCCGTCTCGTTGGCAACCACGTTGGTGGAGCCGCGGCGGTCAGTATTCAGCGTCAGCTGGCCTTCCATTTCCTTCAGCACGCTATCGGTGAAGGGACCGGAGAAGCCGATGGCGATGAAGGCGAGATCGGCCTTGATGATGAATTCCGTACCGGCAATCGGCTTGCGACGATCGTCCACCTGACAGCACTTCACACCCGTCAGAACGCCGTCTTCACCGACGAATTCCAGCGTGGCAACCTGGAATTCGCGAACGGCGCCTTCGGCCTGCGAGGACGAGGTGCGCATCTTCGTTGCCCAGAAAGGCCAGACCGCAAGCTTGTCTTCCTTTTCCGGCGGCATCGGGCGGATATCGAGCTGTGTGACTTTCACCGCACCCTGACGGAAAGCCGTGCCGACGCAGTCGGAGGCCGTATCGCCGCCACCAACGACGACGACATGCTTGCCGCCGGCGAGGATCGGATCGGCCGGCCAGCCGATGCTGTCGATGTTTTCACGGCCGACACGGCGGTTCTGCTGCACGAGATAAGGCATGGCATCATAAACGCCATTAAAATCGGCGCCACCGATGCCGGCCGGGCGCGGGGTTTCCGAACCGCCGCAATAAAGAACGGCATCGTGATCGGCCAGAAGCGCTTCAACCGTCACATCCACACCAACATTGACGCCGCAATGGAAGGTAACGCCTTCGCCCTTGATCTGCTCGACACGGCGGTCGATGAAGTTCTTCTCCATCTTGAAATCGGGGATGCCGTAACGCAGCAGCCCGCCGGGCTTCGTTTCGCGCTCGTAGACATGAACCTCGTGGCCGGCGCGGCCCAGCTGTTGCGCAGCCGCCATGCCGGACGGGCCGGAGCCGATGATGGCAACCTTCTTGCCGGTGTGGATCGTCGCCGGCTTCGGCACGATGAAGCCCAGCTCGTAAGCCTTGTCGGCAATCGCCTGCTCGACGGTCTTGATGGCGACCGGCGCATCCTCGAGGTTCAGCGTGCAGGCTTCCTCGCAGGGTGCGGGACAGACGCGGCCGGTGAATTCCGGGAAGTTGTTGGTGGAATGGAGGTTGCGGATCGCCTCTTCCCAGTTGTTGTTATAGACCAGATCGTTCCAGTCGGGGATCTGGTTGTGCACGGGACAGCCCGTCGGACCGTGACAGTATGGAATGCCGCAATCCATGCAGCGCGCCGCCTGCTTCTGCACCTCGGCATCCGACATCGGAATGGTGAATTCGCGGAAATGGCGGATACGATCCGATGCGGGCTGATACTTGCCCACCTGCCGGTCGATTTCCAGAAAACCTGTTACCTTGCCCACGTATATGTCCTCACATCAAAGCGGAGCGCCTGTCGGGCCCCAGTACCAGGTGGCGAAACCGAAGGCCGCCCCCAATACGATGAATTCAAATCCGGTCTCGCCGCTCGTCCAGTAGATCGCCGTGGGAACGGCGACCGCGATCATCAGCGAGACCAGTTGGTGTAGTGTCCTCACGCGGCGGATTACTCCGCCGCCACGCCCATGCGCATACGTTCCATTTCCTCAAGCGCACGACGGTATTCGACCGGCATGACCTTGCGGAACTTCGGACGGAACTCGCTCCAGCGGTCGAGTATATCCTTGGCACGCGACGAATTCGTGTAGTGGAAGTGGTTGGAGATGAGCTGGTAGAGACGCTCCTCGTCGTGGCGCGTCATGTCCTCGGAAACGTCGACACGTCCCTTGTGCATGAGGTCGCCGCCGTGATGGTGCAGCTTCTCCAGCATGTCGTCCTCTTCCGGAACCGGCTCCAGCTCAACCATGGCCATGTTGCAGCGGGTGGCGAAATCGCCCTTCTCATCGAGAACGTAAGCCACACCACCGGACATGCCGGCCGCGAAGTTACGACCCGTTTCACCGAGAACGACCACGATGCCGCCCGTCATATATTCGCAACCATGATCGCCGACGCCTTCGACAACCGCGACGGCGCCGGAGTTGCGCACCGCAAAGCGCTCACCCGCAACACCGCGGAAATAGCACTCACCGGTGATCGCACCATAGAGAACGGTGTTGCCGACGATGATCGAGTTTTCCGCAACAATCCGGGTGTTTTCCGGCGGACGCACGATGATGCGGCCACCCGAAAGACCCTTGCCGACATAGTCGTTGCCGTCACCCACCAGATCGAAGGTGATGCCACGGGCCAGGAACGCACCGAAGGACTGGCCCGCCGTGCCGCGCAGCGTCACGTGGATCGTGTCGTCCTTCAGTCCCTTGTGGCCCCAGCGCTTGGCAAGCGCGCCTGATAGCATCGCACCAGCAGAACGGTCGACGTTCTTGATCGGCACTTCGAAAACGACAGGCTCGCGGTTTTCCAGCGACGGCAGTGACTTCTCGATCAGCTTGCGATCGAGAATGTCGTCGATCGGGTGCTTCTGACGCTCTGTCCAGAAGGTCGCTTCCTTGGGAGCCTCGACCTTGTGGAAGATCCGGCTGAAATCCAGCCCCTTGGCCTTCCAGTGCGCGAGCATCTCATCCTTTTCGAGCAGTTCGGAAGCACCGATGATCTCGTCCAGCCTGGTAACACCAAGCGAGGCAAGGATTTCGCGCACTTCTTCGGCCACGAAGAAGAAGTAGTTGATGACGTGTTCCGGCGTACCCTTGAAGCGCTTGCGCAGAACCGGGTCCTGCGTGGCGACACCGACGGGGCAGGTGTTGAGGTGGCACTTGCGCATCATGATGCAGCCGGCCGCAATCAGCGGCGCGGTAGCAAAGCCGAATTCATCAGCACCGAGCAACGCGCCGATGATGACGTCACGGCCGGTCTTCAGGCCGCCATCCACCTGCAGCGCAACGCGCGAGCGAAGGCCGTTCAGCACCAGGGTCTGCTGGGTTTCGGCAAGGCCGATTTCCCAGGGCGAACCGGCATGTTTGAGGGAGGTGAGCGGCGAAGCGCCCGTACCGCCATCAAAACCGGCAACGGTGATATGATCGGCGCGCGCCTTGGCGACACCGGCCGCAACCGTGCCGACACCCACCTCCGATACCAGCTTCACCGAAACATCAGCTTCCGGATTGACGTTCTTCAGATCGTAGATCAGCTGCGCCAGATCTTCGATGGAGTAGATGTCATGATGCGGCGGCGGCGAGATGAGGCCGACACCCGGTGTGGAGTGACGGGTCTTGGCAACCGTCGCATCCACCTTGTGGCCGGGCAATTGTCCGCCCTCGCCGGGCTTCGCGCCCTGCGCCACCTTGATCTGCAGCATGTCGGCATTGACCAGATATTCGGTCGTGACGCCAAAACGGCCGGATGCGATCTGCTTGATGGCCGAGCGTTCCGGGTTCGGCTGGCCGTTCAACAGCGGCATGTAACGGTCGGATTCTTCGCCGCCTTCGCCGGTGTTGGACTTGCCGCCGATGCGGTTCATGGCGATGGCAAGCGTCGTATGCGCCTCGCGGCTGATGGAGCCGAAGGACATGGCGCCGGTCGAGAAGCGCTTGACGATGTCAGCCGCCGGTTCGACGTCGTCGATGGAGACCGGCTTGCGGCCGAGAGCTTCCGCAGACTTGACCTTGAACAGACCTCTGATGGTGTTCATGCGCAGCGCCGTCTCATTCACCATGCCGGCGAATTCGCGGTAGCGATCCTGGCTGTTGCCGCGCACGGCATGCTGCAGCGAGGCAACGGCATCCGGCGTCCAGGCGTGGCTTTCGCCGCGCATGCGATAGGCATATTCGCCGCCAATATCGAGCGTGTTGGCAAGGATCGGATCCTTGCCGAAGGCAGCCGTGTGGCGGGTTACGGTTTCTTCGGCGATTTCAGTCAGACCGACGCCCTCGATGGAGGTGGCGGTGCCGAAGAAATATTTCTCGACGAATTCCGAAGACAGGCCGATGGCGTCGAAGATCTGCGCGCCGCAATAGGACTGGTAGGTGGAAATGCCCATCTTGGACATGACCTTGAGGATGCCCTTACCAACTGCCTTGATGTAGCGATAAACGACTTCATCATCGGACACTTCCTTCGGGAATGCACCGTGCTTGTGCATGTCGAGAAGCGTATCGAAGGCGAGATAGGGGTTGATCGCCTCCGCGCCATAACCGGCGAGCAGACAGAAATGGTGGATTTCGCGCGGTTCACCGGTTTCCACGACGAGACCGACCGAGGTGCGCAGACCCTTGCGGATCAGGTGATGGTGCACGGCGGCCGTCGCCAGAAGTGCCGGGATCGCAATGCGGTCCGGGCCGAGCTGACGGTCGGAGAGAACGATGATGTTGTAGCCGCCGCGAACGGCGGATTCCGCCCGCTCGCACAGGCGGTCGAGCATTTCAGGCATGCCTTCCGCACCGCGCTCCACATCATAGGTGAAGTCGAGCGTCTTGGTGTCGAAACGGTCTTCCGTGTGGCCGATGGAGCGGATCTTTTCCAGATCGCCATTGGTCAGGATCGGCTGGCGAACTTCCAGACGCTTGGCGCGGGCCGCACCTTCGTGATCGAGAAGGTTCGGGCGCGGACCGATGAAGGAAACGAGGCTCATCACCAGCTCTTCGCGGATCGGGTCGATCGGCGGGTTGGTGACCTGTGCGAAGTTCTGCTTGAAATAGGTGTAAAGCAGCTTCGACTTGTCCGACATGGCCGAAATCGGCGTATCGGTGCCCATCGAGCCGATAGCTTCCTGACCCGTCGTCGCCATCGGCGACATCAGCAGTTTCGTATCTTCGCTGGTGTAACCGAAGGCCTGCTGACGGTCGAGCAGTGACACGTCGCGACGCAGCGCACGCGGCTCCACGGGCTTCAGATCCTCAAGAATGAGCTGGGTGCGGTCGAGCCAGGTGCGGTAAGGATGCTTGGCGGCAAGCTCGTGCTTCACATCCTCATCGGAAATGATAGAGCCCTTTTCCATGTCGATCAGCAGCATCTTGCCCGGCTGCAAACGCCACTTCTTGATGATGCGCTCCTCCGGCACCGGCAATGTGCCGGCTTCGGACGCCATGATGACGCGATCATCATCGGTGACGAGATAACGCGCCGGGCGCAAACCGTTACGGTCGAGCGTCGCGCCGATCTGCTTGCCATCGGTGAAGGCGACGGCGGCGGGGCCGTCCCACGGCTCCATCAGCGCGGCATGATATTCGTAAAACGCCTTGCGTTCAGCCGACATGGACAGGTTGCCCGACCAGGCTTCCGGAATCAGCATCATTACGGCATGCGCCATGGAATAACCGCCGCGCACGAGGAATTCGAGCGCGTTGTCGAAGCAGGCGGTGTCCGACTGACCTTCATAGGAGATCGGCCACAGCTTGGAGATATCGTCGCCGAACAGCACGGAGGAAACAGACGCCTGACGCGCCGCCATCCAGTTGACGTTGCCGCGCAGCGTGTTGATTTCACCGTTATGGGCGACCATGCGGTAGGGGTGCGCCAGCTTCCACGAAGGGAAGGTGTTGGTGGAGAAACGCTGATGCACCAGCGCAACCGCGGATTCGAAACGCGGGTCCGCCAGATCCTTGTAATAGGCGCCAACCTGATAGGCGAGGAACATGCCCTTGTAGACGATAGTCGAGGAGGAGAGCGACACGGGATAGAAATCCTGCGTTTCCTTGCCGCCGCCCTCATCATAGATGCGGTTGGAGAGAACCTTGCGGATCAGGAACAGCTTGCGCTCGAAATCAGCATTGGTGGCAGCGTCGCGCCCGGCACCAATGAAGACCTGAACATGGTGCGGTTCGGTCGCTGCGATATCCGGCGCCTTGGAGAGCGAGGAATTATCGACAGGCACATCACGGAAGCCAAGGAACTGCTGCTCCTCCTCACCGATGACGTCAACGATCACCTTCTTGTAGTGCTCGATGCGGGAAGGATCGCGCGGCATGAAGATGTGACCGACAGCATATTCGCCAGCCTTTGGCAACGTCACGCCCTGCCCGGCCATTTCCTCGCGGAAGAAACGATCGGGAATCTGCACTAGAATGCCCGCACCATCGCCCATCAGCGGGTCGGCACCGACGGCACCACGATGCGTCAGGTTTTCGAGAATGAACAGGCCGTCCTTGACGATCTGGTGCGACTTGACGCCCTTCATATGCGCAACAAAACCGACGCCGCAGGCGTCATGTTCATTGGAGGGATCGTAAAGACCCTGCTTTTCCGGCAGGCCGCCCGCGAAACGCGCTTTCGCAGAAACGGGTGCGGCCGCAGCCGCGGTGGGACAGTCAGTGGTCAGGGCGGCGGCTGCAATCTCTGCCTGCGGCTTGTTCATCATTTTTGTCCCTCCTGCAAAATTACTTGCATGGTTTCATGCGAAGATCCGGCTCGACACGAATTTTCGCTTCCCGCAAAATCCGTATTCAACCCGGCTCGATCAAATTTAGGACAGCAAAGCTGTCTCAATTCACGAGGATTTTGACAGAAACGGGCGAATTTTGCAAGGGTGCGAATCCAATTAGTGAAAGCCCCATTTTGCAGCGAAGTTTCGATACTGACCTATTGTGCGAAACTTTCTTGTCGCAAAGCAGCCCGACCCGTTGCTTTCATTACCGGATTTGCCAATCTCAATGTTCCGACCTAGAACTTTCCCGTTATCGCTTCGAACAGCCCGAACAGAACCTCAGCTATCGGAAAGCCTTCAGAGATGTTTTTTGCTTCAGACAATTGGGCTGGCGCCCATCCGGCCGTCAACGAACGGCTTTCGCGGGAATCCACACGCTTTGCCGCAGCTTATGGCACCAGCGAACTCGATCTCTCCATCGAAAAACGCTTCAACGAGATTTTCGAACGCGAAGTCGCGGTATTTTTCGTCGCGACCGGCACGGCGGCCAATTCGCTTTCGCTGGCCAGCATTGCCCGCGCTGGCGGCCTGACCTTCTGTCATTCCGAAGCGCATGTGATCGAGGACGAGTGCGGCGCGCCAGATTTCTTTTCCGGCATGCGCATGGTGGCAGTCGAGGGACCGAACGGCAAGATGCTGCCGGAAAACCTGATCGAACGCATTGCCCGTTATCCGCAGGATGCCGTGCACCACGGCCGCGCCGCGGCCATCACCATGACGCAGGCAACCGAAGCCGGCACCGTCTATACGCTCGATGAAATCGACGCCATCGCCAAAATCGCAAAAGACAACGGCCTGCCGCTACACATGGACGGCGCGCGTTTCGCCAATGCGCTTTCCGCACTCGGCACCACGCCCGCCGAAATGACGTGGAAACGCGGCGTCGACGTCCTGTCTTTCGGCGGCACGAAAAACGGCTGCTGGTGCGCGGAGGCAATCGTCTTCTTCGATCCCTCGCTCGCCCGGGACTTTTCCTTTCTGCGCAAACGCACCGCCCAGCTTTTTTCGAAATCACGCTTCATTGCCGCACAGTTCGAGGCCTATCTGCAGGACGACCTGTGGCTCGGTCTCGCCGGCCACGCCAATGCCATGGCCAACCGGCTCCGCGCCGGTTTCGCTTCGCTAAACAGCGCCCGCCTTGCCTGGCCGACCACGGCGAACGAGGTTTTCGCTATTCTGCCGAAGGCTGCCGCCGAAGCTGCTACGGCAAAGGGTGCGAAGTTCTATGATTGGCTGGAACCGCGCGACATGCCGCAAGAAGTCGGCAAGGACGAGATGCTGATCCGCATGGTCACCAGCTTCGCGACAACCGAGGCCGATGTGGACGACTTCCTGTCGATCTGCGCTGCCGTCTGAAATATCAGGGCGTCGCATCGCGACGCCCTCACACCTCCTGCAGCCGATAACCCACACCGGTTTCCGTCAGGATATAACGGGGCTGATCCGGAATTTTTTCGATCTTCTGGCGAAGCTGGCGCACATAAACCCGCAAATATTGCACGTCGGTCAGTTCGTCCCACACATGCTCCAGCAGGAAACGGTGGGTCAGAACCTTGCCGGCATGCTGCACGAGAACCCGCAGGATGTCATATTCCTTCGGCGAGAGCTTCACCTCCCGGTCCTCCACCCGGACGATGCGTCTGACCAGATCGACGGAGAGGTCGCCGGTCTGAAACACCGGCCTCTCCCCCTGGCTTTGCAGACGATGGCGCAGAGCAACACGGATGCGGGCGACGAGTTCGTTCATGCCGAAAGGCTTGGTGATATAGTCATCCGCCCCCAGTTCCAGCGCCTTGACGATACCCGCCTCATCCGTGCGGCTGGAGAGAATGATAACCGGCAGCGCCAGGCCCTCGCCGCGCCATTTCGCCAAGAGATCATGCCCCGACATGTCCGGCAGGCCGAGATCGAGAACGACGAGATCCGGCTTGTCCTCACTGACCAGCTCCATGGCGACCTTCGCATTCATCGCTTCGCTCACCGAATATCCCTGAGTCGACAGCCCCACGCGCAAAAGCTTGCGGATCGGCGGTTCGTCGTCGATGATCAGAATACGAACGGCGGAATTGGTCATTCCCGATCTCCTTCAGCGGCATAGCCGCTTGTCGCCGGCAATCGTGCCTTAATCATGATCTATTACAGGCGCATCGGCAGGAACCGGCAGACTGACGGTAAACTGCGCACCGGTGCGACCCGGCCTGTTTTCCGCGCGGATCGACCCGCCCATGGCCTCGATAAACCCCTTGCAGATGGACAGTCCGAGACCCGTTCCGGCCTGCACATGGTCCGCCTTGCGCACCCGGTAGAAACTGTCAAACACCCGCTCGGTATCATCGGGTGGAATACCCGGCCCCGCATCGGCTACAGACAGGAAGATATTCTTGCCATGTCGCCAGCCGCGAATCTCGATGGTCGTATGTTCGGGAGCGTATTTGGCGGCATTGTCGATGAGATTGAACAGGACCTGTTCGAAAAGCACGGGGTCGACCTTCAGCATCGGCAGGTCGGATGGAATATCCAGAACGATCTCATGCCTGACGACGATTTTTGCCGCGCGCGACAGCGCGGTTCCGACCATATCGCCCAGGAAATGCAGACCATAATTCGGCTCCATGGCGCCCGAACCGATCCGCGTCATATCGAGAAGATTGGAGATGAACCGGTTCAGCCGCTCGGATTCCTCGATGATCGTCGAAAGCAGTTCGCCGCGCGCATCCGGCGGGATGTCCTCGCCGAAATCCTTCAGTGTTCCGGCCGAACCCAGGATAGCCGCAAGCGGCGTCTTGAGGTCATGGGAAATGGATGTCAGCAGCGCGGTGCGCAGCCGGTCGGTTTCCGCAGCAAGCCTTGCCCGGTCGACGTCAGAGACGAGCTGAATCCGCTCGATGGCGAGTGCCGCCTGATCCGCCAATGCGTCAAACAGCCGTTGCTGCTCCGGCGTCAGAAGCGGGCCGAGCCGGTCATCGTCCAGCCCCACCACGCCGACGGCGCCACTGCCAGTGCGCAAGGGCAGATAAAGACGTTTGGCGCCGGGAAGCGTATCTGCGCCCCTGCCCGCAGCCTTGTTGTGTTCCCAGGCCCACTGGGCGGCGGCAATATCGGCGTCGACAAGCGTATCATCAGGCGGATATCCCGCCTTGACCGCTATCGTATTGTTTTCCGGCAGAAGCAGAACGATCCGAACCTTCAGCATCGAGGCCATCTGGAAAGCGGCTGCCCACAACACGTCGTCCAGCGTTCCTGTCACCGAAAGCTTCTTGGAGAACAGATACAAATCTTCCGTCGTTCGCGCCCTTGCCCGCGCGGAGGCCGCCTGCCGCTGCACCGCGACGGTGAGGTTGGAGGCGACGAGCGCCACGCCGAAATAAAACAAAAGAGCGACAAGGCTGTCCGGAGAACTGACCGTCAGCGTGTAACGGGGCTCCAGAAAGAAGAAGTTGAAGGCGACCGCGCCAAGCAGCGAAGCATAAAGCGCCGGGCCCAAACCGCCGCGCACGGCGGCCGCCAGAACGGCCATCAGGAAAACAAGCGCGAGGTTCTGCACATCGAGCGTCTGATCGAGCACGATGCCGACCACGATCGCCAGCCCGACAAACAGGGTGCTGTTGAGATAGGACCGGAAGGACTGGCGTGACCGCGCCGGTGCGGGCTTTACGGCTTGACCCTGCTTTTCTTCCCTCTTGTCGCCGGAAATGACATGCACGCTGATATCGCCCGCGTGGTCGATCAGATCATGCGTCAGCGAACGCTGGAAAATTCGCTGCCACCAGGATTTTCGCGGGCGGCCGATGATGATGTGCGTGAAATTATTGGCATTGGCGTAGGAGATGATCTCACGGGTCAGGTCCAGTGCCGGCAGGGTCACCGTCTCGCCGCCAAGCTGCTGCGCGAGCCGCATGGTGCCCGCCAGCCGGTCTTTTTCCGCCTCCGACAATTGTTGCGAACGCGGCGTATCGAGATGCAGCGCCGTCCAGGGTGCACGCAGGCGATCCGCCTGTCGGCGGGCGTAACGCACCAGCCCCGGACCATTGCCGCCATGGTCGAGACAGACCAGAACCCTGTCTCCCGCCGCCCAGGGGCCGGAAATGGCATGGGACTGCATGTGGTTGAGCAATTGCTCATCCACCCGTTGGGCAGTGCGCCGGAGGGCAAGCTCTCGCAGGGCCGTCAGGTTACCGCGCGAAAAATAATTCTCGATGGCGCGCCGGGCGGTGCGGGGCAGGTACACCTTGCCATCCTGCAGGCGTTTGATCAGATCGTCAGGGGTAATATCGATGATTTCGACATCGTCGGCCCGGTCGATGATGCTGTCAGGCACCGTTTCACGAACACGGATGCGGGTGATCTGCGCAACGATGTCGTTCAGGCTTTCGACATGCTGGATATTCAGCGTCGTATAGACGTTGATGCCCCGCGCCAGAATCTCCTGAACATCCATGTAACGCTTGGGATGGCGGCTGCCGGTGGCATTGGTGTGAGCCAGTTCATCGACCAGAACCAGAGCGGGACGACGGGCCAGAATGGCATCGAGATCCATCTCCTCCAGCACCTGACCCCGATAATCGATGCGACGGCGGTGGATGATCTCGAAACCCTGCACCAGCGTTTCGGTTTCCCGGCGGCCATGGGTTTCAACGACGCCGATGACGGCATCCACACCATCCGCCAGCTTCGCCCGGCCGGACATCAGCATTTCATAGGTCTTGCCGACGCCGGGCGCTGCGCCCAGAAAAATCTTCAACCGGCCCCGCGCCTCGCGCCGGGCGTTTTCCAGCAGCGCATCGGGCGATGGTCGGCTCGGCATATCACGATTGTCGTCAGGCATTTAACCCACCAGTGGTCGAGGCTATGGCTTGCGAACAAGCCATAGCCATTTCAATTCATGAGCCGGCTGCGTCAAGGGCCATGTTGAGTGCCAGCACATTCACGACAGGCTCTCCCATGAAGCCGAGTTCCGGTCCTTCGACATGGCGCTCGATGATGCTACGCAGGGACGCCTCATCCATGCCCCTCGCCTTGGCCACGCGGGGAACCTGAAAATAGGCGGATTCAGGCGAAACATGTGGATCAAGGCCGCTGCCCGAAGCCGTTACCAGATCGGCGGGAACCTCGGCCTCCGGATTTTCGGCTTTTGCGGCCTCGTAATCCTGTTTCACCCGGTCGATGAGCTTGGCGCTCGTCGGCCCGAGATTGGAGCCGGAAGACGAAGCGGCATTATAACCATCGCCGGCAGCGGACGGCCTTCCGTGGAAATATTTCTCACCGGTGAAGGCCTGCCCTATCAATTGCGAACCCACCACGGCACCACCTTTTTCTACCAGGCTGCCATTTGCCTGAAAGGGGAAGATCGCCTGCGCGAGACCTGTCATGCCCAAGGGATAGGCAAGGCCGGTGATGGCGGTGGTGGCGAGGATGAGCACCAGTGCGGGACGAAGCTGTTTAAACATTGTCTTTACTCCTCAGGCGAGACCGAGCGCCGTAATAGCGAGGTCAATGGCCTTGATGCCGATGAAGGGAACGATGATGCCGCCGAGGCCATAGATGACCAGATTGCGCGACAGCAGCGCGCCGGCGCCAATCGGACGATATTTAACGCCCTTCAGCGACAGGGGGATCAGCGCGATGATGATGAGCGCGTTGAAGATGATGGCTGACAGGATGGCGCTCTGGGGTGTCGAAAGCCCCATCACGTTCAGAACGCCAAGCTGCGGATAGAGCGCCAGGAACATTGCCGGGATGATGGCGAAATATTTGGCGATGTCGTTGGCAATGGAGAACGTCGTCAGCGCACCGCGCGTCATCAGCAATTGCTTGCCGATTTCGACGATCTCTATGAGCTTGGTCGGATCGCTGTCGAGATCGACCATATTGCCGGCCTCGCGGGCCGCCACCGTGCCGGTGTTCATGGCAACGCCGACATCGGCCTGCGCCAGCGCGGGAGCATCATTGGTGCCGTCGCCGCACATGGCGACGAGCTTGCCCTTGGCCTGTTCCTCGCGGATAAGCTCCAGCTTGTTTTCCGGCGTCGCCTGGGCGAGGAAATCATCCACCCCTGCTTCCGCCGCTATTGCCGCGGCCGTCATGGGATTGTCGCCGGTGATCATCACCGTGCGGATGCCCATGCGGCGAAGCTCCGCAAAACGCTCGCGAATGCCACCCTTGACGATGTCCTTCAGCTGCACAACGCCGAGCAATTTTCCATCGCGCACAACGGCGAGCGGCGTGCCGCCGGTCTTGGCGATCTCTTCCGCAATTGCCCGGATGCCGCGCGTGGCGTCCGTTTCGGTTTTGACGGCAAGCGCCACATTGCCCTGTTGCGGAGCGCCGCCATCAACATAGGCAAGAACGGCATCGACTGCGCCCTTGCGAATGGAGGAACCTTCGAAATCGACACCGCTCATTCGGGTCTGGGCGGTGAAAGGTACGAAATTCGCATGGAGTTTCTGCATGTCACGGGCGCGGATGCCGTATTTTTCCTTGGCCAGAACCACGATCGAGCGGCCTTCCGGCGTTTCGTCGGCAAGGGAGGCAAGCTGCGCCGCATCGGCCAGTTCCTGCTCGGAAACGCCGGCAACGGGACGAAACTCGGTCGCCTGACGGTTGCCAAGGGTGATGGTGCCGGTCTTGTCGAGCAGCAGCGTATCCACATCGCCGGCCGCCTCGACGGCGCGGCCGGACATGGCCAGCACATTGAAACGCACTAGCCTGTCCATGCCGGCGATGCCGATGGCGGACAGAAGCGCACCGATGGTGGTCGGGATGAGCGTCACGAACAGTGCCACCAGCACGATAATCGGGATCGAACCTCCGGCATAGGCCGCGAAACTCGGAATGGTGGCTGTGGCCAGAACGAAGATCAGCGTCATGCCGGCCAGCAGGATATTGAGCGCGATCTCGTTCGGCGTCTTCTGGCGTTCAGCGCCTTCGACTAGCGAAATCATCCGGTCGAGAAAGGTGGAACCGGCAGCGGCAGTGATGCGAACCCTGATCCAGTCCGACAGCACCTGCGTGCCGCCGGTAACCGCCGAGCGGTCGCCACCGGATTCGCGGATGACGGGGGCGGATTCGCCAGTGATGGCCGCCTCGTTGACGGAGGCGACACCTTCGATGACCTCACCGTCGGAGGGGATGATATCGCCCGCCTCGACGAGAACGACATCGTTCACCTTCAGGCTGGTGCCCGCCACCATTTTATATTGGCTGCGGTCATCGCCGGTCAGCAGTTTCGCCTGGGTCTCCGTGCGGGTCCGGCGCAACGAATCCGCCTGCGCCTTGCCGCGCCCTTCGGCGACGGCTTCCGCGAAATTGGCGAACAACACGGTAAACCAGAGCCAGAGATTGATCTGGAAGGAAAAGCCGAGATTGGCGCCACCGGTGATGAGATCGCGGATGAACAGCACTGTCGTCAGCACCGACACTGTCGCCACCACGAACATGACCGGGTTGCGCGCCAATGTGCGCGGGTTGAGCTTTTTGAATGCGGCGGCAATGGCCGGCACGAGAATGCGAGAATCAAGGATGCTCGCTTGTTTGGACTGGCTCATGAAGAGGCTCCAGCGTTTGAAACGGGGCGACCGATAAGGGTCGATCAGCCCGTGATAACTTCGAGAGCGACGACGGCGGCGAACAGAGCCGCCATCATCGCAAGAATGAGATTGGAGGCGCACCAGCCGCCGGGCGTGGCGCTCCCCTTGCCGGGAGCGCCCTTGCGGGCGGAGACGATGCGGTTACTTCGAGACTTTTCGTCATTCATGGCATCACCTCAGAAGAGCTGGCCCGCCGCCATGACAAGATGTTCGGCAACGGGGCCGAGTGCGAGCGCTGGCAGGAAGGTGAGACCACCGACAATCAGGATCGTGCCGGCAAGCAGGCCGACGAAGAGCGGACCATCCGTCGGGAAGGTGCCGGCTGAGGCCGGAACGGTCTTCTTGGCGACCAGCGAACCGGCAATGGCGAGCGCCGGAATGATCACCAGAAAACGACCCATCAGCATGCCAAGGCCAAGCGTGATGTTGTACCAGGTGGTATTACCCGTCAGCCCGCCGAAAGCGGAGCCGTTATTGGCGGCGGCGGAGGTATAGGCATAGAGGATTTCGGAGAAGCCGTGCGGTCCCGCCGTACCGATCGACGCCACGGCCGAGGGAAGGACGGTGGCCGTTGCCGTGAAAGCCAGCATGGCGAGCGGCAGGCAGAGAATGGCCAGAACCGCCATTTTCATTTCCTTGGCCTCGATCTTCTTGCCGAGATATTCCGGCGTGCGTCCGACCATCAGACCCGCCACGAAGATGGCGATGACGATGAAGAGCAGGATGCCGTAAAAGCCCGCGCCGACACCGCCGACGATCACCTCACCCAACTGCATGTTGATGAGGGGAACAAGACCGCCCAGCGCCGTGAAGCTGCCATGCATGGCATTGACCGCGCCGCAGGACGCAGCTGTGGTGATGACCGCGAAGAGCGACGAGAGCGCCACGCCGAAACGGACTTCCTTGCCTTCCATATTGCCGCCAGCAAGGCCGAAGCTGTGCATCAGCGGATTTCCGGCCGCTTCCGCCCAATAGGTAACGGCGACGCCGGCGATGAACAGAACGCCCATGGCGGCGAGGATCGCCCAGCCCTGGCGCTGGTTGCCAACCATGCGGCCGAAAACATTGGTGAAGGCGGCGCCGATCGCGAAGATCGACACCATCTGGATCATGTTGGAAATGGCGTCGGGGTTTTCAAAGGGATGCGCGGAATTGGCGTTGAAGAAACCACCGCCATTGGTGCCCAGCATCTTGATCGCCAGCTGCGACGCCACGGGACCGACGGCAATCGTCTGCTGCACGCCTTCCAGCGTCTGCGCATTCACATAGGCGCCAAGGGTCTGCGGCACGCCGAGCCACACATAGATGAGGGTCAGCACGATGCAGAGGGGCAAAAGCACGTAGAGCGTTGAGCGGACCATATCCACCCAGAAATTGCCGATCGCCTTGCCGGAGGCGCGTGAAAAAGCGCGGATGAGGCCGATGGCGATTGCCATGCCGGTCGCCGCGGAAACGAAGTTCTGCACGGTGAGACCGGCCATCTGGGTCAGATAGGACAGCGTGCTTTCGCCGCCATAATTTTGCCAGTTGGTGTTGGTGACGAAGCTGACCGCCGTATTGAAGGAGAGTTCCGGCCCAACCGCCGCCATTCCCTGCGGATTATAAGGCAGCACGGCCTGAAAACGCATCAGGGCATAGAGCAGGGCAAAACCGAGGAGGTTGAAGAGAAGCATGGAGAAGGCATAGGTCGTCCAGTGCTGCTCCTCGCGCTCGCTTGTCCCGGCAAGGGCATAAAGGCCGCGCTCGACGGGTGCGAGAACCGGCGACAACAGGGTGCGTTCGCCATTAAAGACACGCGCCATATAGAAGCCGAGCGGCTTCACCAGCGCAAAAATGATCCCGCAGAAAAGCAGGACCTGAAACCATCCATTGAGGGTCATGGTATTGAACTTTCAATAGCCGTCGTTTCCCGATCAGAAACGTTCGGGGCGAATGAGAGCATAGGTGAGATAGGCGGCGATAAAGACCGTGACGGCGCCGCTCAAGATATAGTCGAATGTCATCGCAGCCTCCCGTCTAAAGCCGGTCGCAGGCGCGCGTATAGGCAAAGCAGAGGGCGAAAAACACCGTGGCTGCACCGATCAGAACAACATCCATCATCGATGGGACTCCTTTTTATTCGAGGAGCCGGACAGGAAGAAAAGCGCCGTCATGTGGGACGTCGCTTTTCAATCTTTCTGGCTGAGAAGGGAACACCATCCCTTCCCGCACAGAAGAATGCACCCGAACCGCATAAAGGTTCGAGACGGCCACAGAGGCAATAAAATAGGAATCCTATAGGAATTTCGACGCCCGCCGGTCGCGGACATCGCTGCCGCTACTTAAGAGAGCGGGCTGTCGCTGAAAGCGGACATGATGGTTTCCGCCGGACTTTTATCGGCCAGCAGCGCGGCCAGCAAAATGCGGGCCTGTCCCGGACGAAGCGTGGATGAATGTACGGCGCCCGCCGCGACAAGATCATGCCCGCCGCCGCCGCCGCCGTAACTTGCCACGAGCCGCCCTTCGGGCACGCGGCTGGAAACGATGACGGGAACGTTGCGTTCGGCGCAGCGCTTCACGGCTTCAGCGATACGCGGATTGGCGTTGCCGGAACCAAGCGCCGCAAGAACGATACCTTTCGCTCCCGCCTGCAGGCTTGCATCAATATGGGTGGCATCACAGCCGGGATGAATGGCGACGATATCGACGCGCTGATCGGTTACCGGGGCGGAAAGCCGCAGCGTTGCAACAGCAGTCAGCGGCCTGGCCGAGCGGAAGGCGTCCGCCTCGTCCGCGCTCAGCTTGTAAAGTCCCCAGGCAGGCAGACAGCGGCCGCCGAAGGAGAGAAGCACGCCCTTCCCGGCATTCGCCTGATCGAGCGCTGTTTCTATGGCCCGGGCCAGATTGGCCGGCCCGTCCGCGTCCTTATGGTCTGCCGTAAACTGCGCGCCGGTGAAGACCACCGGCTTTGTGATGGCCTGCTGCAAATGCACGAGCAGCGAGGATTCTTCCATGGCGTCGGTGCCATGCAGAACCACGATGCCGGCAACGGCGGGATCATCAAGCTCTGCCCCCACCGCATCGCTGATGCGCTGCATGTCTGCCAATGTCAGGCTGGAGGAATCCTTCGCCATCAGATCGACCGGCTTCAGCCGGGCGCTGATTTGCGGAACCAGCGTCAGCAGGTCCTCACCCGAAAGGCTGGGCGTGCTGACGCCATCGGCGCTACGCCGGCTGGCGATGGTGCCGCCGGTGGCGATGACCGCCACCAGAGGCGTTGCGCCCTGCCCGCTCAATGCGACGCTCCTGCACCGGCACGCTCGGCCGCCAGACGGTGGATGCGCTCACGCAAGAGATACCAGCCAATGACGAGCGCCGGGATGATGACGAACAGCGAGGCGATGGTCCAGGAGCCGACGGGATAGTCGAAGGCCATCAGAACCAGCACGCCGAACAGGAAGATGAGCGTGAGAATGCCGGTGTAGGGCGCGCCGAACATGCGGAAATCCGGACGTGCAAGCTCGCCACGCCTGGAAAGCTGCCAGAGCTTCAGCTGGCAAAGCACGATGACCGCCCATGCGCAGATGATGCCGAGCGCCGACAGGTTGAGCGCGATTTCGAAAGCGGCGGAGGGAACGACCGCATTCAGGGCCACGCCGAGAACGGTGACGACGGCCGTGACCGCAATGCCGCCATAGGGCACGCCATTCTTGTTCATCTTCGCCAGCGCCGCCGGAGCAGAGCCGGAAACCGCCATGGAATGCAGGATGCGGCCGGTGGAATAAAGACCGGCATTGAGCGAGGACAGCACGGCGGTCAGAACGACGAGGTTCATGATCACATCGGCACCCTCAACGCCGATGGAACCGAAGAAGGTGACGAACGGGCTCTCGCCGGCCTTGTAAGCGGTGTAGGGCAGAAGCAGCGTGAACAGCAGTACCGAGCCGACATAAAACACGACGAGACGCAGGACCACGGCGCGGATGGCGCGCGGCATGACCTTGCGCGGGTCTTCAGTTTCGCCCGCCGCCGTGCCGATCAGCTCAATCGAGGCATAGGCGAACACCACGCCCTGTATGATGACGAAGGCTGGAAGAATGCCATTCGGGAAGAAGCCGCCATTATCCGTAATGAGGCTGAAGCCGGTAACGTGGCCTTCGATGGGTGTGCCGAAAATGACGAAATAGACGCCAACGACGAGGAAAATGGCAAGCGCGAGCACCTTGATCAGGCTGAACCAGAATTCCAGCTCGCCGAAGACCTTCACCGACAGCATGTTCATCGCCAGCACGACGACCAGTGCCGTCATCGCGAACACCCACTGATCGATACCCGCCAGCCACGGTACGTATTGCTTGAAGAAATTCATGTAGAGGGCGACGGCGGTCACATCGGCCACAGAGGTCATGGCCCAGTTCAGCCAATACATCCAGCCGGCCGCGAAGGCCATCTTCTCGCCGTAGAACTCGCGGGCGTAGGAGACGAAGGAACCGGAACTCGGGCGATGCATGATAAGCTCGCCTAGCGCGCGCAGCACCAGAAATGCAAAGAAACCGCAGAGCGCGTAAACGAAAACCAGCGCCGGACCGGCCTGCGCTAGACGCCCGCCCGCACCCAGAAAGAGGCCCGTGCCGATAGCGCCGCCGATGGCGATCATCTGGATCTGGCGCGGCTTCAAGGCCTTATGGTAACCGAGGTCCTCTTCGATGAAGACCTCACGTTCGGCGGGTGCCGTTTTTCCAGAATGCATGGATTTATCCTCCCGATAAAACGCTTGTAATCGGCAATAAGCCGGAAATCAAAGTGGAACTGGCGTCGTCCCCAAGGCTGGAAATATGGCCAGCGAATGCGCGCATGCTGTAAAGCTGCATGACAGATTTTTGCCCTCTTAATTGCAGAGACTGGCTTTCGTCAAGAGCCACCGGGCAATATTGACCTTCCCCCTCCTTGGGAATATGGTCATCAAATCTGTAAGACAGCTTTACAGATTTTGCAACGCTTAAAGCCAGTGGAGGACACAGTGAGCGTGACGCGCAGGGAGCATGATTTGCTCGGAACGAAGGAAATTCCCGCGGATGTCTATTGGGGCGTGCACACCGCGCGCGCTGTGGAAAACTTCAAGATCACCGGGGTGACCATTGGCCACAACCCCTATCTCGTCCGGGGACTGGCCTATGTGAAGGAGGCGGCGGCACGCGCAAATCACGAGCTCGGCCTGCTCGACACCGAACGAATGGAAGCCATCGCCGAGGCCTGCCGCGAAATCCGCGCCGGCGCGTTGCATGAGCAATTCGTGGTGGATGAAATTCAGGGCGGAGCCGGCACCTCCACCAACATGAATGCCAATGAGGTCATCGCCAACCGCGCGTTGGAACTGCTTGGCCACGAAAAAGGCGACTATGCCCGCCTTCACCCGAATGATCATGTCAATCTCAGCCAATCGACCAACGACGCCTATCCGACCGCAATCAATGTCGGACTGATCGAGGCGATCGACGATCTGGCGGCTTCCATGGGCGTTCTGAAGGACGCTTTCGACCGCAAGGCGCAGGAATTTGCCGGCTTCATCAAGATCGGACGCACGCAATTGCAGGATGCCGTGCCGATGACGCTCGGCCAGGAGTTCCGCACTTTCGTGGTGATGCTCGGCGAAGATCAGGCGCGCCTGATCGAATCCGCGGCATTGCTGCACGAGATCAATCTCGGCGCCACCGCCATCGGCACCGGGCTGAATGCACCGCGCGGTTATGCGGCGCTCGCCTGCCAGCATCTGGCGGAACTGACCGGACGACCGCTGGTAACGGCCGCCGACCTGATCGAGGCCACACAGGACCCCGGCGCCTTCGTGCATCTCTCCGGCGTGCTGAAGCGCGTCGCCGTGAAGCTGTCGAAAACCTGCAACGACCTTCGCCTGCTCTCTTCCGGCCCGCGCGCCGGGATCGGCGAAATCACCCTGCCCTCGGTTCAGGCGGGTTCCAGCATCATGCCGGGCAAGATCAACCCGGTCATTCCCGAAGTGGTCAACCAGGTGGCCTATGCGGTGATCGGCAACGACATCACCATCACCATGGCCGCCGAAGCCGGGCAGCTGCAGCTCAACGCCTTCGAGCCGATCATCGTGCGCGCGCTTTCACAGAGCATCAGCCAGCTCAGCGCCGCCTGCCGCACCTTGGCGGAACGCTGCGTCGACGGCATCGTGGCCAATCCGGCCATCATGGCGCAGCGCGTGGAAGAATCGATCGGTCTCGCCACCGCGCTCAACCCGCTGATCGGTTATTATGCGGCAACGGAAGTAGCCAAGGAAGCGCTTGCCAGCGGCCGCACGGTGCCACAGGTGGTTCTGGAGCGCGGTTATCTCACCGATGCGCAATTGCAGCAGGCGCTGAGCCCGCGACACCTTGCCAACCTGCCTGCCGTCACGGCTGGCGAAGCCGATCTTCGCCAATGATCGTCGTCACCACCTGCTTCACCTGCCCAAGGTGAAGCTCCATCGCCTCCCGCGCCTCTGGCGCTGAACCCCGCCGGATCGCCTCGACGATCCGGCGGTGCTCGAAATTCGACGCGACGCGGCGGCCGGCCATCAGGTTCACCATCTCGGATTGCTGGGATAGGGCTTCGCGCGCATCGGCCACCACCTTGGCGAACAGCCTGTTGGCCGAGGCTTCCGCAATGGCGCAATGAAACTGCCCATCCAGCAGCACCCAGGGATGCGGCCTTTCTTCGGCTTCCATCCGATCACAGAGGTCAAGCAAGACCTCCAGCTGGGCATCGGTCCGCCTCAACGCCGCCCAACCGGCTGCCGGCACCTCGATGAAGGGGCGGGCCTCGATCAGATCGCGGGCGGAATAGGCGCCGTAATTTAATTCGGAAGGTGGCGTCGGCGTCATCACATAGGTGCCGCTTCCAGTGCGGGTCTGCGTCAACCCCAGGGTCTGGAGCGAGCGCAGCGCCTCGCGAATGATCGGCCGGCTGACGCCATATCGCGCTGCCAGATGGGCTTCCGAAGGCAGCCGGATGCCGACCGCAAGCTGCCCCGAGGTGATGGCCGAACGGATATCATCGAACACCGCTTCTGCGGCATTCTTGCGATTGATCGGCTGCCCATCCGCAAGCCAATCCGACAACCCGCCCATCTTTAAACCCTCCGCACTCTCAATATGTCCGCAATATCAACGCAAAACCAGACAACCGTCCAAACGCAAAAGGACGGCCGCCGCTCTCGCAGCTAAGCCGACCTTCCTAACATTATCCTGACCGCGGGAACAACGACGGTGGATATTTTTGTTGGAGCGAGGGGACAACGACGCCGTACCCTCGCCCCGCACCGATGTCACGCCTTGATTTCTGTTCCCTCCGGCTTGTCATCCTCACGCGGAATGCGGAACCAAGCGACATAGAGCGCGGGGAGGAAAAGCAGCGTGAGCGCCGTACCCACCACGATGCCGCCCATCATCGCATAGGCCATCGGACCCCAGAATATCTCCCGGGAGATGGGGATGAGGGCAAGGGTGGCGGCCGCCGCCGTCAGCATGATCGGCCGCATGCGGTGCTCGGTCGCCTCGATGACGGCATGCCATGCCGAGACCCCTTCGCTTCTCAGATGCTCGATCTGCACCACCAGAATGACCGAGTTGCGGATCAGGATACCGATCAGCGCCAGCACGCCGAGAATGGCGACAAAGCCCATCGGCGCATTGGAGAAGAGCAGCGCCACCACGACGCCGATCAAGGCCGTCGGCGCAACGGCGAAGACCAGGAACAGCCGGCTGAAGCTTTGCAGCTGAACCATCAGGATCGTCGCCATCGCAAACAGCATCAAGGGCACCACGGCAACGATCGGAGCCTGCGAATCCGCGCTGGATTCCACGGAGCCACCGACTTCCATCTTGTAACCGACGGGAAGCGTCTTCTCGAAAGCCTCGAGTTTCGGCTTCAGCTGCTCCACGATCGTGGCTGGCTGTGTTGGGCCGATAATCGCGGCCTTGACGGTGACTGTCGGGATCCTGTCACGACGCCAGATGGTCGGCTGCTCCAGTTCGTAGCGGAAATTGGCAATCGCCGAGAGCGGCACGGCCTTGCCGTTCGTCGCCGGCAATTGCAGGTTCTGCAACGTCTCGATGGACCCCCGCTCTGCCAGTTGCGCGCGCGCCACCACGTTGACGAGGTAAATATCGTCCCTGACCTGGGTCACGGTAGAACCCTCGACAATGCTGTTCATGGCATTGGCGATATCTTCCGAGGAGACGCCGAGCTGCCGGGCCTTGTCCTGGATGACATCGACCTTCACCACGCGCGTCGGCTCGTTCCAGTCCATCACGAGGTTCGAGAGCAGCTGATGTTCACCGACGATACCGGACAATTGCTGACCGAGTTCGCGGACCTTCTGGATATCAGGACCGCTCAGGCGATATTGGACCGGTTTCCCGACGGGAGGACCGATATCGAGCAATTTCACGAAGGCGTCGGTGCCGATGAATGTCCGGTCCAGATAATCCTGCAGCTCGGCACGCACCTTGTCGCGCACATCCAGCCCCTTGGTGACGATGACCGTCTGGCCGAAGGTGACGTCAGGTGTCTGCACGTCGAAGGACAGGATGAAACGCGGTGCGCCTTCGCCGACATAGGTCGTCCAATGGTCGATATCCGTATTTTTCGCCAGCATTTCCTGCTCGAACTGCGCCATCTGCCGGTTGGTTTCGGCAATCGAGCTGTTCTGCGGCAGGTTCCAGTCGACGATCAACTCCACACGGTCGGATGACGGGAAGAACTGCTGCTGCACGAGGCTCATGCCGCCGACGGAAAGGCCGAAGAGGGCAATGGTGAGGATGATCGTCACCCAGCGCCAGCGCAGCGCCCGCCCGAGGAGCCAGGAAAAGGCGGAGGCGAACCGGCCCTTCTTTTCATGGTGCGATTTCATCGTCTTCGGCAGGATCGTGACGCCGAGAAGCGGCGTGAACAGGACGGCGACGATCCACGATACGATGAGCGAAACGGCGATCACCACAAAAAGCGTGAAGGTGAATTCACCCGCCGCGGAGTTGTTGAGACCGACCGGAATGAAGCCTGCCACGGTGACCAGCGTGCCCGTCAGCATCGGGAAAGCGGTGGAGGTGTAAACATAGGTCGCCGCTTTTCTGAGATCGTCTCCGACCTCGAGCCGCGCGACCATCATCTCGACTGCAATCATCGCATCGTCGACGAGAAGCCCGAGCGCAATGATAAGGGCGCCGAGCGAGATACGTTGCAGCGAAATGCCTGTGTATTCCATGTAGACGAAGGTGATCGCCAGCACGAGCGGAATGGAAACGGCAACCACCATGCCGGCTCTGAGGCCAAGGCTGATGAAGCTTATGACGAGAACGATTGCAATCGCCTCGAACAGCGCCGAAGTGAAGCCGGAGACCGCTTCATCGACCACGGCCGGCTGATCGGATACACGATGCACATCGACACCAACAGGCAGATCCGCCACCACACGCTTCATCTGTGCATCCAGCGCCTCGCCGAAATGTAGCAGGTTCGCGCCGGTTTTCATGCCGATCGCAAGGCCGATAGCCGGCTGGCCGTTAAAACGGAACAGCGATGACGGCGGATCGACATAACCGCGCCTGATCGTCGCCACTTCCGTCAGCGGGAAGAACCGGTTGTTGACCCGCAGATTGATGGACCGCAGGCTGTCTTCAGAAGTGAACTGGCCGCTGACGCGCAGCGCCACACGCTCAGGCCCGGCATTAACGAAGCCGGATTGCGTGACGGCGTTCTGGGATTGCAGCGTCTTGATGATCGACTGTTGATCGATGCCGAGGGCTGCGATCTGCCGCGTGGAGAACTCCAGATAGATCGTCTCGTCCTGCGCGCCGATGACATCGACCTTGCCGATATTGTCGACGGTCAGCACCTTTGCACGGGCATCCTCCACCAGGTCGCGCAATTGCCGCTGGCTGAGACCATCGCTGGTGAAGGCGTAGATATTGCCATAGACATCGCCGAAACGGTCATTGAAGAAGGGGCCGACCACGCCGGAGGGAAACTCCCCCTTGATGTCGCCGATCATGTTGCGCACCCGCACCCAGGTCGGTTCGACATTGCGTGCCTTGGTTTCCGGCACCAGTTCCACGAAGATTGTGGTGCGGCCAGCCACCGTCTGGCTGCGCAGATGGTCGAGATTGTCGAGCTCCTCGAGCTTCTTTTCGATCCGGTCCGTCACCTGCCGGGCCACTTCCTCCGCGGAAGCACCGGGCCATTGCGCGCTGATCACCATCGTCTTGATGGTGAAGTTCGGATCTTCCTCACGGCCGAGGTTGAGATAGGAGAAAACGCCGGCGAGAACGAAGACCAGCATGAAGTACCAGACGAGCGAACGGTGTTCGAGCGCCCAGTCGGAGAGATTGAATTTCTTCACTGACGGACCTCCTGATCGATCCTGATGGCCTGTCCATCCTTGAGCTTGTGAACACCGGCGCTAGCGACGCGCTCGCCGGGCTTGACGCCGTCGGTGATACGCACGCTGCCGCCCTCAGTCGGCTCACCTTCTATCGTGACAGGGCGCAACGTCACCGTTGCCTTGTCGGCATTGACGATCCAGACACCCCACCCACTATCTGTTTTCAGCAGGGCTGATGCGGGAAGCATGATCTGCGGTTCGGATGCGGCAAGCACCGAGGCCGTGACGACGGAACCCAGCCTGAATGCCGGCGGCGCATCCTGCAGGCTGATCTTCGTGCGGCGCGTGCGCGTTGCCGTTTCGGCTTCCGGAGCGATCTCGCGCACCACGCCGGTGGTGCGGATTTTCGGGTCAAGCTGCAGGGCGATCTCGAAGGCGGAACCGATCTCGAGCCGCTGCGCCGCAAATTGCGGAACATCGACCACCACATCGCGCACTTCCGGCCGGGCAATCGTCACGACCGTTTGGCCGGCCGAAACAACCTGACCGATTTCGCCTGAGGTTGCCGTCACCACGCCGTCAAATTCCGCATGCAGCTGCGCATAACCCAGCTGCTCCTCGGCCTTGTCCAGATTGGCGCGGGCCTTGGCGACGGCGGCGTTGGCGGTGCGTGTTGCCTGTTCGGCTTCTTCCAGTGCGGCTTCCGTGCCGCTGCGGGCTTCAGCCAGCACGCGCTGACGCTGTTCCGTCGTGACCGCGTTGGCCAGCTGCGCTTCCGCATTGGAAAGATCGGATTGCGCACTCTTCACCGCAAGCTCGAGCGCCAGCGGATCGATCGACGCGACCACATCGCCTTTCTTGACCAGATCGGCCACATCGACATTGCGGGCGATGATCCGACCGAGAACACGAAAACCGAGATCGGTCTGAATACGCGATTCCACCGTGCCGGTCAGCCGCAGCGCATCGGCGGGCTTCTCTTCCACGACGACGGAAAGTACCGGACGCGGCGCCTCGGCGGCGGCTTCCTGCTTCTCCTCGCAGGAGGAGACCGCAATCGCCACAGCCACCAAAAACAAGCTTCTGTATATACTGGACATTATTGTGCCTGCCCCTTTTCATAGGCGACTTTTTCACCGGTGCGGAGAAATTTGGTCCCGACGGTGACAACGAGATCGCCGGGATTAAGTCCTTGCGCGATGACGAACTGACCGGTCTCGTAGTCAGCGACCTCGACGCGCCGCATGGCGATTTCCGAGGATTGCGGATCGACCACCCAGACGGCGGGAAAGCCGTCCTGCGACGTCATCGCCGACCACGGAAGCTCAATCGCATCGACCTGCTTGAAGCGGAAATGGCCGGATACAGGCGCCCCGAGCGGCATGGTCAGATCACCGTTCAGACCCACCTTGACCCTGATCGTTCCATTGTCGGGGTCGATCGTCGGAGAAATCTCCCGCACCGGCGCCGCAACGCTGCGGGTGGGATCCGACAGGAGGCTGACATTGACGAGATTGTCGATGTCGCGCTCGAGAAACAGGGATTCATAGACATCGAAGACCGCATCGCGCGGCCCGTCATGCGCCAGCGTGAAGACAAGCTGGGCGGCCTGCGCCACCTGGCCGACTTCGACATTGCGCGCCGTGATCACGCCGTCCGCATCGGCCCTGAGTTCGGTGTAGGACAGGGCATCCCGCGCCGTGTCGAGCTGCGCCTGCGCCGATCTCACCGCGCCCTGCGTGGTGAGCAGGGTTTCCTGGGCCTTGTCGACTGCCGAACGCGAGGTCACCTGCGTCCTGAACAGGCTTTGCTGACGGTCGAACGTCAATTGCGCCTGCGTCTGCTGCGCTTCTGCGGATTGCAGGTTGGCGAGCGCAACATCGAGATCGGCCTTTTGCTCTTCAGGATCCATGCGGGCAAGCAATTGCCCGGTCTTGACCCGTGTACCCACATCCACCAGCCGCTCGGTGATCTTGCCGCTGACTCGGAAAGACAGGTCCGTCTGGACCCTTGCCCTCACTTCACCCGTTATGACGCTGCCGCGATCGACGGGCTTCTTCTCAGCCGCGACCACGCCGACGGTGCGCAGCGGCTTTTCGGCAGGCGGCTCTTCATTGCTGCAGGACGACAGGGCGAAAATGCCGCCAAGCGCCGCCGCGATAAGGATGGTTTTCATGGTGACCTCTTGATCTTCGCCTCATCCTATAATATTTGACTGACTGAATAGTCAATGAAATTCTTATGCCGCCGATCGGGGATCTGTCCGGAACATCGGGCCAGCCTCCCGAATGATCATTCCACTTCGTCCGGCATATCCTTGCGGGCGCATCGGCAATGTTCCGGCATATTGAAGCATGCGCGCCTTCACAAAAATCCATTCCGGTTTTTGCGCCGGTGCTATAGGCAAACCATCTCTCATTTCCGCCTATCGCGACGGACAGAAGGGCACGCGCCGAAAAAACAAAGGGATCCGGGGCCATGGCGAAAGCAAAACTGACACGTGCTGAACAGAAGATACAACGTCCGTTGCAAATTCTCGATGCCGCATTCGAGGAATTCACTAAAAGGGGATTTACCGCGACACGGGTAGAAGACATCGCGGAACGGGTGGGTGTGACGAAAGGGACGGTTTACGTCTATTTCGAAACCAAGGAGGCGCTCTTCGAGGCAATGGTCAAGCACGCCTCCCAGCCATTCCAGGAAGCGTTCAAGGCCTATGCGCATACATCCGACGACCCCGTCGAGGAGCTGCGCCTGTTACTGGAATTCATGTTCGACGCACTCGTCGACAACAAGAAAATGCGCGAACTGTTCCGCCTCATCCTTGCGGAAGGCGCAAAATTCCCCGATCTCATCGACCAACATCATGACACGTTGATGGCGCCGGTCTTCGAGCGCATCAATACGATCCTCGAGGAAGGCGTGGCGAAAAAAAGGTTCAGGGCCAATCCCCCAGAACTCGCCAAGGTCGTGATGTCGCCCATGGTTGGAACATTGGTGTTTCGGCTGATTTTCAACGACCGGCGCATTCTGGACAGGCAGGCCGTTCTGAAGATTCATCTCGAACTGATCATGCGCGGGCTGCTGGCATAGGCATCACTGCACGCGGCCGCGGACCTCTATTCCTGACTTTCAAGCCGGTATCGGGAACCGGGATAGAGCAGCCGCACGGAGGTGACGGCACGGCTCGACGACCAGGTTCTGCGGCGCACGAGAAGGCAGGGCTCGTTTCGGCTGATGGCCATCAGCTTGCATTCCCACGGCTGGGGCGACGCCGCCTCGATGAATTGCTCGGTCCGGGAAATGGGTGCCGCCGCCGTCAGATAGGCATTCGGCGTGAGCGTATTGAAATCCTGCATCAGATAATCCGGAGCGATCTCCGCATTGACGAAGCGATCTTCGAGCTGGATCGGCACGTCATCTTCATGGTGCACGATGATGGAGTGAAAAACTTTCGCTCCCACGGTGATCTCGAGCGCCGTTGCGAGATCCGGACCGCAAACTTCCGTCTGGGCGAGGATCAGGCTTGGCCGATGGGTTGAACCGCGCTCCTTGATCTCGTCGGCGATGTTACGCACGCCCATCATGCCGGCGCTTCGCTTTTTAGGAGCGACGAAAGACCCGCGCCCCTGCACGCGAACAATCACCCCCTCGGTTGCCAGCTCCCGCAAGGCGCGGTTTGCCGTCATGCGGCTGACACCCAGCATGTCGACCATCTCGTTTTCTGAGGGTATCCTGTGGTTCGTCAACCACTCTCCGCTGGCGATCTTTTCCTTGATCTGTTCTTTCACCCGCTCATACAGCGGCAGGGAGGAGCGATCGCCCGAGACAGAAAACTCGCTTTCGATGATGGGCAGCATTAAAACTCCTAAAAATCGGGCGACTGCACAAAACGCAGCCAGAATCCGCGCAAGCACAAAATTATCACATCCTATCTTGCTTGTCTTTCGCAAATGTGTGAAGTTACATATACAACTTGAGGGGAAAATAATGGCGAGCGAAGACTCGATCTCTGGCAGCAGCAGGTCTCCCGCCGATGGTCGGGGCGATATTCAAATGCCCGCCCAGCGCAAGGGCAGCGGCTGCCATGCCGCGGCCAAAGCTGTATTTGATGGCTCGCTTGGGCATTATGCGCTGAAAGCTCACCCTTTTCAGAACCGGCCAGCCGCAGGCGCGTTCGACCCAACGTCGCCGATACGCGCGTCCCATACGAATTTTTCAAAGTTGTATAGTGAACTTTCGGCATGCCGCTTCAAGGTGAACATCGAATTCCATATTGATTCGATGAGCGCCCGGCCGCCGATTTCGACGGGATATGAAATGCACCAATGACCACCGGGCTCAGGGGCAAACACCTGCCCAGGGCGCGCCCGTCTCACGCATGCCAGCAAATTGCCAATCATCAAACCAAAAGGGGAATGCAATGCTGAATTCAAAACTGAAAATCGCGCTGGCCACCACCGCGCTCATCGTGGGAGCGTCCGCAGGCGCGGCCAAGGCGGAGGGCTATTGCAGCGCAGGAAAGACCATCACCTTCGCCGGCATCGACTGGGAAAGCGGCGCTTTCATCACCGAAGTCATGAAGGAAATCCTTTCCAAGGGCTATGATTGCAAGGTCGATTCCATTCCCGGCAACTCCGTGACGCTGGAACAGGCAACCGCCAATAATGACGTGCAGATCTTCGCTGAAGAATGGATCGGCCGCTCCGACGTCTGGAACAAGGCTGCGGAAGCAGGCCAGGTCACGTCAGTTGGCAAGACCTTCGTCGGCGCCGCCGAAGGCTGGTTCGTGCCGGAATATCTGATCAAGGGCGACCCCGCAAAAGGCATCGAAGCCAAGGCTCCGGACCTGAAGAGCGTCGACCAGCTTTCCGATCCGAAGATCGTCGAACTGTTCAAGGACCCGGAAGAGCCTACCAAGGGCCGCTTCCTCAATTGCCCGTCGGGCTGGACCTGCGAAGGCGTCAACACCGCCAAGCTGCAGGCATACAAGCTGGAAGCAAACTATGTGAACTTCCGCCCCGGCACCGGCACTGCGCTCGATGCCGCAATTGCCGCCGCTTATCTCCAGGGCGAGCCGATGCTGTTCTACTACTGGAGCCCCACGGCAATCATGGGCAAATACAAGCTCGTCCAGCTGCAGGAGCCGGCCTATAGCGACGCCTGCTGGAAGGAACTGACAAGCGCGGATGGAAAGCGCGACGCCGGTTGCGCCTTCCCCTCCGTCGAGGTGGCCTATGGCGTGAACAGCACCTTTGCCAAGGAAGCGCCTGAGATCATCGCGATCCTTGAAAAAGCGACCTTCCCGCTGACGGAAATCAACGCCAGCCTCGCCTACATGACGGACAAGCAGGTCGATGCGACAGCCGCCGCCAAGACCTTCCTTCAGACCAAGGCCGATATCTGGAGCAGCTGGGTTTCTGCGGATGCCAAGGCGCGTATCGAAGCCGCCGTTAAGTAAACATCGCAGGCGCGCCGGACTTCCGGCGCGCATTTTCCCGTCAGGACAGGGGCCGGCTCCCGGAAATGGGGTCGGCAGGCGCGAGGACGACACCAATGTTTCCTGAAGTTTTCCATATTTCCATCCGCGGCCCGATCAATGAGATCGTGCGCTCGCTGGTGGTAAACTACGGCTACCTTTTCAAGGCGATCTCACAGACGATCCTGCAGGCGATCCTCTTCGTGGAATGGGCGCTGCGCGGTCTGCCGTGGTGGGTCATTTTTCTGGTCTTCCTGGTGCTCGCCTGGTTCGCGGCGAAAAAGATTTCGCTCGTCATCATGGTGGCGGTGATGCTTTTCATCGTCGGTGCGCTCGGTCTCTGGGACCTGACGATGCAGACGCTGGCGCTGATGCTGATTGCCAGCGTCATCTCCATCGTCATCGGCGTGCCAATGGGTATCCTGCTTGCCAAAAGCGAATGGGCCCGGCGTATCACCCTACCGATCCTCGATGTCATGCAGACCATGCCGAGCTTCGTGTATCTCATCCCCGCCATCATGCTGTTCGGCCTCGGCAAAGTCCCGGCCGTACTTGCCACCATCGTTTATGCCGTGCCGCCGTTGATCCGCCTGACCGATCTCGGCATCCGGCAGGTGGACCGGGAAGTGGTGGAGGCAGCGACCGCCTTTGGCGGCAGCCCGAGACAGATCCTTTTCGGCGTCGAATTGCCGCTTGCCACACCCACGATCATGGCCGGTCTTAACCAGACGATCATGATGGCGCTTTCCATGGTCGTCGTCGCCTCGATGATCGGTGCGCGCGGTCTTGGCGAACAGGTGTTGAACGGCATCCAGACGCTTGATGTCGGCAAGGGCCTCGAAGCGGGTCTCGGCATCGTTATTCTCGCAATCGTGCTCGATCGTATCACCCAGGGTTTTGGCCGATCCAGCCGGAAGGAAATGGGCAATGACTGATATCCATATCCGCAACGTGTCCAAGATTTTCGGCGGCAACTGGAAGGCTGCGCTCGCCATGGCGCAGCAGGGCGCGGAAAAGAGCGAAATCCTGGCGAAGACGGGATGCAGCGTCGGCCTCGACAATGTCAGCCTCGATATAGCGGGCGGCCGCATTTTCGTGATCATGGGCCTCTCCGGCTCCGGCAAGTCGACGCTGGTGCGCCACATCAACCGTCTTATCGAGCCGACGAGCGGCGAGATTCTCGTCGGCGACGACAATGTTCTCGCCCTCAAGGCGAAGGAGCTGCGGGATTTCCGCAACCGGCGCGTCAGCATGGTGTTCCAGAATTTCGGCCTGATGCCGCACCGCACCGTCTTGCAGAACGTCGTTTATGGCCAGCGCGTGCGCGGGCTGACCAAGGCCGACGCACGACCCATCGGCATGAAGTGGATCGAGACTGTCGGCCTTTCAGGCTACGAGGACAAGTTTCCCCACCAGCTTTCCGGCGGCATGAAACAGCGCGTGGGTCTCGCCCGCGCGCTGGCGGCCGATACCGACGTCATCCTGATGGACGAGGCCTTTTCGGCGCTCGATCCGCTGATCCGCGCCGACATGCAGGACCAGTTGCTGCAGCTCGAAAAGAACCTGCACAAGACCATCGTCTTCATCACCCACGATCTTGACGAGGCGCTCCGCATCGGGGCGCAGATCGCGATCCTGAAGGACGGAAAACTGGTGCAGGTGGGAACACCGGACCAGATCCTCAACAGCCCCGCAAACGACTATGTCGCCCGTTTCGTGGAGCGCCGCGCAGGTGCGGGGGAAGCCCAGCATGGCTGATACGGTCACCATTGATCGTCCCCTTACCTGGCAAGAGATCGCCGCCGTCGCAAAGGGTGCGACGCTTTCCCTGTCGGATACGGCGTGGCGGCGCATCGCCAAGGCCCGCGCCATCGTCGATGCGCTCGTTGAAAAACGCGTGCGCGGTTATGGCATCAATACGGGTGTCGGTGCGCTCTGCGATGTGATCGTGGATATTCCGCAACAGCAGGCCCTCTCCCGAAACATCCTGCTCAGCCATTCCTGCGGCGTCGGAGAACCGCTCGGGCGCGAAGAAACGCGCGCCATCATGGCTGCCCAGATCAACAACTTCGCGCATGGTTACTCCGGCGTGCAGGTCAAAACGGTTGAAGCGCTGCTGGCCCTGCTGAATGGCGATATTCTTCCCGTCATTCCCTCGAAGGGGTCGGTGGGTTACCTCACCCATGCCGCGGCCATAGGCCTCCTGCTGATCGGCGAGGGCCAGGCCCGCCACGGGAGCGAATTGATCAGCGGCAGACAAGGGCTGGAAAAGCTCGGCCTCGAACCCATGGTCCTGCAGGCAAAGGAAGGGCTGAGTCTCGTCAACGGCACACCCTGCGCCACCGGTCTCGCCAGCCTCGCACTTGCCCGCACCACTTCCCTTATCGACTGGGCCGATGCGGCAGCTGCTATGAGCTATGAAAATCTTGGCGCACAGGCGGACCCCTTCGCCGCAGAGCCGCTTGCGCTACGCGCCTCGCCCGGCATCCAGACCGTCGGCGCGAACCTGCGCCAACTCCTGGCCGGAAGCCCGCTTCTTGCCCGGTCGGCCGGATCGCGCACGCAGGATCCGCTCAGCCTGCGCGCCGTGCCGCAGGTGCACGGCGCCGTTCGGGATAGCGTCGCGCAGATCGCCGACGTCGTGAACCGCGAGCTTGCGAGCGTCACGGATAATCCTGTTGTCACCGGCACGCCGCAGGCGCCCGAGGTCCATTCCCAGGCCCATGCAGTTGGCGCGGCACTCGGGCTCGCCATGGATGGGCTGGCAACGGCCGCAGCCGAACTTGCCGCGATTTCCGAGCGCCGTATCGACCGGCTCGTCAACCCGCTTGTCAGCGGGCTGCCTGCCTTTCTGGCGGAAAGTGACGGTGTCTGTTCCGGTTTCATGATCATCCAGTACACGGCCGCAGCGCTTGCCGCAGAAAATCGCCGCCTTGCCGCCCCCGCCAGCCTCGATGGCGGCATCACCTCCGCTCTGCAGGAGGACATACTCACTCATGCCACCGCCGCTGCCGACAAGACACTTTCGATTATCGGCAATCTGGAAACCATTCTGGCGATCGAGATCATGAGCGCGGCGCAGGCTTACGACATGCAACCAGACAAAGCCGGCCGTGCACCCGGCACCGATACGCTCCACCAGCGTATCCGGACGACAGTGCCCTTTTACCGTGACGACCGGCCGCTCAACAACTTGGTGGCTGCTGCGCGGGAAATACTGCAGACCACGCATGCAGGGATACGCGCCGACGCGGGTTGACTGCTGCGGTAGAAATCTGGCTGAACAGGATGTGGAAGAGGTTACTCTCTGCCGGTCTTGTGGGCGATGAGAACGGTTTCCGCAATCGCGCTGGCGACGTGGTGCGGAGCCGCCTCGAGGCGACGCTCCGTCCAGTCATCATGCTGTGCGCTTTTGCCGAAAGCCCGTGGACGATCTTGCCCGGATGAGCCTCAAATTCCGGTGAGCATGCCGAGCTAGGTCCAGATGCTTTCGGGTGTCAGTATTTCGAAGGGCACAATCCGCTGTTCGACGGAGGACGAACCACCGTTTTCGATGCGCCGTAACATTACGTCGATCAACTGCTGCGGCATCCTGTCGAGGGGAAGCGGCAGCGATGCGGTGATCAGCCCTTCGTTGAGGCCCTTGCGCGTTTCCGGGCCGATATCGTTACAGATGATTTTTATGCCGCGCTGCCGCTCGAGAGGCAGTTCTCGAAGCGCGCGCAGAACACCAGATATGCCGCCGCCATTGACATAAATCCCCCTGAGCCCGTGTTCGGCAGCAATCATGTCCCGAACGATGACATAGGCATTTTCCGGCTCCTCGTGGGTCAGCAGCGTTTCCGCAACCTGAAGTTCGGGGGTGTTCTCCCGCATATAGGAGCGAAAACTCGCATCAGAAACATCCTGACACTGGTAACGATTGCTGCCAATCAGCGGCACGACCGTTCCCTCGCCCTTCACCGTCTGGCTAAGGAACCACGCCGCCGTGCGGCCGCGTTTCCAGCTATCGGTCCCGACAAAGCCCGCCCGGCTCGCCGCGGACAGATCGGACACATAAGTCACCACGGGAACGCCCCTGCCCCGCAGTTCGTCGATCGCCTGGCTGACAAGCGGGTGGTCGGCCGTCACCACCGCGATTGCGCTGCAGGATTGCCCCATCTTCAGGAGATTGGCGGAGACGGCCTCCGGCGAAAGATCGTCCTCGAAAACAACGTCCGGCTCGATAATGCTATCCGGCCGCTGGCGTGCGGCGGCAATGATCCCTTCCGCCCAAAGCCGATAGAGCGGCCGGTGGGATTGCTGCATCAGAAAGCCGAGCCTGTGGTGAGGCATAGCCTCGCGACGACGGTCCTTGATGGTGCCGAGACCATAAAAACCGATTTCCTCCGCCGCCTTGAGAATCTGGTCGATCGTATCCTGTCGCACGGCGGTCGAACCGTGCAGCAGCCGGTTCACCGTGGAGATGCTGACGCCCGCGGCCTTCGCAAGATCGGTGATGGTCGGTCGGTTCATGGCGCCTCACAATCCTATCATTCCTGAATGACATATAATGATACGAAATTCAACATTAAATGAAATATAAATTCCATTCTTATGAAAATGAAAGATATAAATCATCCCATCATGAGAGCCCGTTGGGAGAATGGGCAGGGAGGAAACAATGGCATTTTTCAGGAAATTTCTGGTCGCGGGCGCTGCGTCGCTTGTGATGGCATCCGGTGCGTTTGCGGCCAATATCGCCGTTGTCGGCGGCAAGAATGACGATGCGTTCTGGAACCTCATCAAAAAAGGTGTCGACGACGCACGCCTCGTGGTCGAGGCGAATGGTGGCAAGGTCAACTATCTCCGCCTGCAAACCTACGACAACTTTGCACCCGATGTGGTGCAGCTGATCCAGACCGCCATCAGTCAGAAGGTCGACGGCCTCGTCATTCCGAACTGGGTTCCGGAAGGCGAGGACCCAGCGATCCGGGAAGCCATCAATGCCGGCATCAAGGTCATTCTCATGAATGCCGGGGGGCACGAGAAGGCCAGGGAACTTGGCGCGATCAATTATGTCGGCTCCGATGAATATCTGGCCGGTGTGGCCGGCGGCGAATATTTCGCCAGGCAGGGCAAAAAGAACGTTATCTGTGTCAACACCGTTCCTGGCGCCGCCAATCTCGAAGCACGATGCAAAGGGGTCCTTGACGGCATCACCAAGGCCGGCGGCACCGGCAAGCAGCTGCCGCTTCCCGCCACCAGCTTCGGCGATGCCACCGCCGTCGCCGAAGCGATCAAGGCCACGCTGCTTCAGGACGGCAAGATCGACGGCGTCCTTACCATTTCGGCAGGTGACGCGGATTCGGCCGCCATCGGCGTCATGCAGGCCGGCAAAACCGAAACCGCCCTGCTCGGCACTTTCGATCTCAACCAGTCCGGCCTCGACCGGATCAAGGACGGAACGCAGGGTTTCGCAATCGACCAGCAGCCCTACCTGCAATCGCTGCTGGCGGTGACGCTTCTGGCCTCGGCCATCGATTTCGGCACCGATCTGCCGACCGCCCCACTGCTGACCGGACCGAGCATCGTCGACAAATCCAACATCGAAGCCACGCTTGCCGGCGTCGCCAAGGGTGCGCGCTGAGCGGTGAGACACGCCCTGCCCCGACCCCCGCCGTACCGGGGATCGGGACCTGACGGGCAAAGGACACCGCCTCGAAACCTTTGACTAATAGTGGAGTGAACGACGTGAAAAATCTCTCGTTGGGCGACCTTTTGCGCCGTCCGGAATCGGGCGCCTTTCTCGGCCTTGTTTTTGTTCTTGCCTTTTTTGTTGTCTTCGGCAGCATCGAATTTCTGAAACCCGCCGGCGCCGCAAGCTGGCTGAATGTCGCTGCCAATCTTGGTATCGTCGCCATTCCCGTCGGGTTGCTGATGATTTCCGGCGAGCTGGATATTTCCATCGGCGCAATGATCCCGGCCGGCGCGCTGACGGTCGCCATTATCTCCGGTTATTACGGCATGCCGATCTGGCTCGGCATCATCGGCGCGCTTTGCCTTGGTGTACTTGTCGGGCTGATCAATGGCTTTCTGGTCATAAGAACCGTGGTGCCATCCTTGATCGTGACGCTCGGCACGCTCTTTGCCGTGCAGGGTCTGATCCTCGGTTTTTCGGTGCTGCTGACTGGAACGACCAGTGTGGCGCTAAGTCCGGCCCAATCCGGCCCAATCGCCAAATTCCTGTTCGGACAGTTCATCGGCGGCAGTTTTCAGGTCAGTATCATCTGGTGGCTGCTGCTGACGGCGATCTATGTCTTCTATGTCCATTATTCGCCTTTCGGAAACTGGATTTTCGCCATGGGCGGAGACCGGGTGAGCGCTCGCAACGCCGGCATTCCCACCGACAAGTTGACGGTGACGCTTTTCGTCCTTTCCTCTGTCAGCGCCTCCTTCGTCGGCGTCTGTCAGGCCATATTGTTCAATGTCGCCCAAGTCTCGGCGGGCATGACCTTCATCTTCAACTCCATCATCGCGGTCGTCGTGGGCGGGGTGTTGCTGACCGGCGGCTTCGGTTCGGTGATTGGCATTTTTCTCGGCACCATCACCTTCGCCATCGTCAATCAGGGCATTTATTTCACCGCCTTCGACCGCAACTGGTCAAGCCTCATCATCGGCGTCATGCTGCTCTTGGCGGTGCTGATGAATAACACCTTCCGCGTCATGGCGCTCACCTATTCACCGAAGAAGAAGTGAGGACGGACGATGACGACACCCATTCTCGAACTTAAGAATGTCAATAAATCCTTCGGCCCCATCGATGTTCTGCACGATATCTCGCTGAAGGTGCGGGCGGGCGAAGTGCTCTGCCTGCTGGGAGACAATGGCGCTGGAAAATCCACGCTGATCAAGACGCTGGCTGGCGTATACCAGCCCAGCTCAGGCGAATTGTTGATGGATGGAAAGCCGATCAATTTCGACGGGCCGCGCGACGCACAGCGCATGGGGATTTCCACTGTTCATCAGTTCGGCGGAACCTTTCCGTTGATGAGCATCGGCCGCTCCTTCTTCGTTGGCGCCGAACCGACCAAAGGTTTCTGGCCCTTCCGGATTTACGACCGCAAGAAAGCCAATGAAATCGCCGTCAAGGCCGTGCAGGAATTCGGTATCACCCGCATCGATGACGGCGACCGCCTGATCGGCGGGCTCTCCGGCGGCGAACGGCAATCGCTCGCCATCGCCCGCGCGGTGCATTTTGGCGCACGTGTTCTCATCCTTGACGAGCCGACGGCAGCGCTGGGCGTGAAACAGGCGTCCCACGTTCTGCGCATCGTGCTGGAAGCACGCAAGCGGGGGGTCGCGGTGATCTTCATCACCCATCAGGTCACCCACGCAATCGCAGTCGGCGACCATTTCGCCGTGCTCATCCGTGGCGCGGTCGCCGCCAACTTCCGCAAGGGCGAGAAATCCCGCGAGGAAATCACTGATCTGATGGCCGGTGGTGAAGCGCTCGCCGATCTAAGCGCAGAGGTGGAAAATTACATGGCCGGTCATGACGACCATCCGCCGCCGCCATCCAATTGAAACATTGAGAAGGATCAAGACCGATGAAAATCGCCATCGACCCCCACATGCACCGTTTTAGCAGCCTCGAAGCCCTCCCGGCCAAAGTAAAGGAACTCGGCTTCGACTGGATCGAGCTCAGCCCGCGCGCCGATTTCCTCGAATGGTTCAAGGCGCCGCGCGTCTTTCCTGAACGCATAAGGTCCTTCAAGAAGGCTTTGAAGGAGGCCGATGTCGGTATCGCCTCGCTGCTGCCAATGTATCGCTGGGCCTCCAATGACGAGACCGAACGGCAGGCGGCGGTCAAACACTGGAAACGCGCCATCGAGATCGCCATCGAACTGGAGGTCGACACGATGAACTCCGAATTCGGCCGCGGTCCGCATCCCGACAAGGGCTCCTGTTATTGCTGCCATACCGGCTCGATGATCGAGGCCTGCGAGGATGCCTGGTGGCGCTCGATGGAAGAGCTGGTGCCGATCTTCGAACGCGAAGGCATCAGCCTGCATGTCGAACCGCATCCGGAAGACTGGTGCGAGACGCTGCAGCCGGCGCTCGACATCATCCGCACCGTCAATTCGAAGAACGTCAAATTCCTCTATTGCGCGCCGCATACCTTCTATTTCGGCGACGACACCAGGGCGATGCTGCGGGAAGCCAAGGATGTGCTGGCGCATGTGCATGTTGGCGATACCTTCAACCACAAGGCCAGTTCCGGGCTTCGCTACATTCTCAACCCGCCCGGCACGCAGGCGCGAGTGCATCAGCATCTGAATATCGGCCAGGGCGAAGTGCCGTGGGACGACTTCTTCGGCACGCTCTCCGAAATCGGTTTCGACGGCATCATGACCTCCTGCGTCTTCGCCTGGGAGGACAGGGCGGATGAATCGAGCAAGTTCATGCGAGCCAAGATGCAGGACTATATCGACCTCTATTTCAAGAAATAACGCGGCATACCGGCGCTGATGACGAGGCAGGCCTTGCCTCAAGCGACAGACCATTCGGAACATCACTTTGAAAGGCGATTGACATGATCAACGGAGAAAGACTGATTTCACGCCCGCTGCGCTGGGCCATGGTGGGCGGCGGACGCACGGGACAGGTAGGTTACAAACACCGCACCGGCGCCCTGCGCGACGGCAACTACCAGCTCGTCGCGGGCGCCTTCGACCTCGATGCCGAAAGGGGCAGAGACTTCGGCGTCAATCTCGGCGTAGCGGCGGAACGCTGCTATGCGGATTACAAGGCGCTGATTGCCGGCGAGACTGCGCGTGAAGACGGTGTTGATGTCGTCTCCATCGCCACCCCCAATTTCACCCACTACGAGATCACCAAGGCCTGCCTTGAAGCCGGGCTGCATGTCATCTGCGAAAAGCCGCTATTCTTCACCGTGACCGAATGCGACGAGGTCGCGCGGCTCGCCGAACAGAAGGGGCTGATTGTCGGCGTCACCTATGGCTTTACCGGCCATCCACTCGTCCACCAGATGGCGGCCATGGTCAAAAAGGGAATGCTGGGCGACATCCGTATCGTTGACCTGCAATATACCCACGGCTTCAATGCCGGTGACGATGTGGGCGCGGGCGAGGCCGTCAAATGGCGCACCAATCCCCGTACCGCCGGCCCGACCTTCGTGCTGGGCGATATCGGCACGCATCTTTATTATCTCTCGGAAGTCGTGCTGCCGCATATGAAGGTGGAACGGCTGCTCTGCGACCGTAAGGCCTTCATCCCCACCCGCGCCCCGCTGGAAGACCACGCCACCGTTCTGATGCACTATGACAATGGCGCACGCGGCCGCCTCTGGGTCTCCTCCGTCAATGCCGGCAATATGGGATCGCAGCGTTACCGCTTCGTTGGCTCCAAGGCCTCGCTTGAATGGTCTGATTCCCACCCCGACCAACTGATCTACGAGGTTCAGGGCGAACCCGGCCGCATCCTGCACCACGGCATGCCTTATCTGGAACAGGAAAGCCTCGCCATCGATCGTATGGGCGCGCTGCATACCGAAGGCCTCGGTGACAGCTGGTCGAACATCTACCTCTGGATCGCCCAGGCGATCGACGCAGCAAATCGCGGTGACAGGGCCTTTCTGAAAACCCACCATTATCCCGGCATCACGGCCGGCACCGAAGGCGTTCGCTGGCTGGAAAACTGCGTCCGCTCGGCCGATGCCGGCGCCGCCTGGGTCGACTTCGCATAACCAGTTCGGGGGCGCGCCGGACCACTCTCCCGTCCTCCTCCTCACGCGCGTCCCCATATTTTTCGGAAAGATAACACAATGAAACTCGCGATTTGTACTGATGTCATGGCGAACCTGTCCTTCACAGATATGCTCGACAAATGCGTCGCGCTTGGCGTCGAAGGCATCGAGATGACCGGAGGCGGATGGTCCAGTGGCCCGCATTTCCGGGCGGACGAACTTCTAGCGAACAAGGGGCTTCTCAAATCCAAGCTCAAGGAAATCGAGGCCCGCGGCCTCGAAATCGCCGCCCTCAATTGCTCCGCCAACCCGCTCGATCCCGGCGATATGGGCAAGCGCCACCTGAAGGAAATGCAGGACACCGTTCGGCTCGCCGGTGAAATCGGCGTGACAAAGATCGTCACCATGTCCGGCCTGCCGGAGGCGGCGCCCGGCGATACCGTGCCGAACTGGCTCGTCTACACCAAGAGCTGGCCGAACGAGATGCCAGAGCGCGACCGTTACCAGTGGGAAGATCGCGCTTTCCCCCTCTGGCATGGGCTCGTGAAGCTCGCGAAAGAAGCTGGCGTCGAAAAATATGCGCTCGAGAATTTCTCGGCCATGCTTGTCTGGAACCCGGAAACCCTGTTCCGCCTGCGCAACGAAGTCGGCCCGACGGTGGGCATGAATCTCGATCCGTCGCATCTGATGTGGATGGGGGCTGATCCCATCACGTCAGCCCGTGCGCTGGGCGGTGCAATCCACCATTGCCATGGCAAGGACACCCGCATCGAACGCGGCCTGGCGGATGTGAACGGTCTGCTGGAGCTGAAGGAGGTGACTGACGTCGCCAACCGCAGCTGGAACTATGTGGCGGTAGGCGCCGGCCGCGACCTGCAATGGTGGAAGGAGTTCTTCTCCGTCGTGCGCATGGCCGGTTACAATGGCTGGGTGAGCCTCGAAATGGAAGATTTCACCATGTCCACCGAGGCAGGCATCCAGTCCTCCATCGACGCCCTGCAAGCCACCATCAGCCGCTGAAACCTGCTCCGGGCCGCAGAAGGCGGCCCGGCGTCAATTGCGCCACGAGGATGCCATGACCAACCAGATCACCATCACCACCGCTCCCTGCTGCTGGGGCGTCGACGACGTCAAAAATCCCCATCTACCCCATTGGGAAAAGGTGCTGGGCGAGGCGAAGGCCGCCGGTTTCGGCGGTCTGGAACTCGGCCCCTACGGGTATCTGCCGCTCGATCTCAAGCGGGTTTCACAGGCGCTCAATGAGCGCGACCTGAAGATCGTCGCCGGTACGATCTTCGACGATCTGGTCTCACCGGAAAACCGCCGCAACCTGTTGCGCCAGACCGACGAGATCTGTGCGTTGATCACCCGCCTGCCAAAACCCGAAACCCATGCCGGCCAGCGTTTTCCCGCCCCCTATCTGACGGTGATGGACTGGGGACATGACGAGCGGGACTATGCCGCCGGCCATTCCGACCGCGCGCCGCGCCTCGATGGAAACGCCTGGAACGGCATGGTGGAAAACATCCGCGCCATCGCAACGCTCGCCCGTGAAAAATACGGCGTGCGCGCCACCATCCATCCCCATGCCGGCGGCTACATCGAATTTGCCGATGAGTTGCAGCAGATCGTTGAGGACATTCCCGCAGATCTGGCCGGCCTCTGCCTCGATACCGGCCATATGGCCTATTCCGGCATGGATCCCGTCGCCACGCTTCGCCGCTATTGGGATCGTGTCGACTATATTCATTTCAAGGATATCGACGCCACGGTTTTTGATGCGGTTATGGGAGAACGTATCCGCTTCTTCGACGCCTGCGCCAAAGGCGTCATGTGCCCGATCGGTCGCGGCTCAATCGATTATCCGGCCATCCGCAGCCTTTTGACGGAACTCGGCTATGGCGGCTATATCACCATCGAACAGGAGCGCGATCCGCGCAATGCCGGCGGCATTCTGGATGATCTGGCGGCCAGCAGGGCGTTTCTCGCTGAGAATGGGTTCTGAAACGGACACAAGATAGACCGTTGAGCTGTCCCAATGATTATCCCGGTGCGGCGAGCCAGCAATAACTGGCGAGCTTGTTTTCTCAGTGAAAGACCTTCGAAACGAAGCGTCCTATGGCGGAGAGGGTGGGATTCGAACCCACGATACCCTTGCAGGTATGCCGCATTTCGAGTGCGGTGCATTCGACCACTCTGCCACCTCTCCGCATGCGCGAACGCTTGCGTTGCGCGCTCCTCTTAAACATCAATGGCGTGACTGACAAGGGGAATTTCGTGTTTGTGTCACAAATTATTCGTCATGGATGAGGTTGGGGAAATGCTTAGGCTTGTGGCCGTTTTGGCGGATGTTTTGGGGGTGACACGCACGAACTGCGGCGGTGCGCGTCATATTCGATAGCGGCGTCAGAGCCGTCGATAAAGCCGCAAGATTTCCACGATTCTGGCATCCTGCTCTTTATCCGGCAGAAGGGCCGGTTGGCGGCTGGCGCCGACGGAAGAGTCCTGAAGATAAAGCGAGCGTTTGACCATGGCCGGTGCGAAACCGAGTGCGTAGAGATCGGTGCGGAAGTCGGCGTAGATTGCCTGCTGGCGTTCGGCCTCAGCGATGTCACCGGCGTTGAAAGCACTGAGAATGCCGGCGAGCACATCCGGCAATGCGTTGCCGAGGCCGGAAATGCAGCCTGCGGCACCGTTCTGCAATGACCAGAGAACGAGGTGGTCCGGGCCGGAATAGACCTCGAAACCGGGCATCTCCTTTGCCACCTGAAGATAGGCCTCCAGCGTCTGCTGTGCACCGCCGGAATCCTTGATACCGGCGATATTGCCATGGGCCGCGAGTTTGCGGGCGGTTTCCGGCTCTATGTGGTTTTGGGTTCGGGCGGGAATGTCGTAGAGATAGATCGGCGTTTCAACGGCGTCGGCCACCGTTGAGAAATGGCGGATCAATCCGTCCTGCGTGCAGGCGATGAAGAAGGGTGTGATGACGGCGATACCGTCGACGCCGATGCGGTCGAAGGCCTCGGCGAGCTGCAGGGTTTCGTAAGTGGCGGGCATGCCGGCATTGACAATAACCCGGGCGCGGCCTGCCACTTCGTCCACCACCTCTTCGGTCAGCCGGATCTTCTCCTCATGCGTCAGCGCGGTGAAATCGCCATTGGTACCGGCGCACATGATGTTGTTGCCGGCCGCCACCTGGCGGCGCACCTGCGCGCGTGTCGCCTCGTAATTGATGGTTTCGTCTTCGTTGAAACAGGTGACGAGCGCGACGAAGGCTTGTTTGGTCATGAAAGAACTCCGCTTGGATTTCCAATAGTGTAATCGGCGCCGGCCGGACGACGCGTAGGCTGCATATCGGGGTCGGGATCGAGGCTGGCCGAAAGGAGCGCACGCGTATAGGCCTCGCGCGGCGCCTCGAAAACCTGCCGAACCGTGCCGAACTCCACCACCTCTCCCCGCTGCATGACCATGACGTGATCGGCAAAATCCCGGACCACGGGCAGGTCATGAGCGATGAAGATGAAAGAAAGGCCCATCTCGCGGCGAAGCTTGTCCAGAAGCGCAATAACCTGCGCCTGAACCGAAACGTCGAGCGCCGAGACCGCCTCGTCGCAGATGATGAGCTTCGGCTCCAGCGCCAGCGCACGGGCAATGGCAATCCTCTGCCGCTGGCCGCCGGAGAACTGATGCGGATAACGGCGCATATGTTCCGGCGAAAGGCCGACCTGATGCAGCAATTCCGCGACCCGTTCGCGCCATTTCGCTTTGGGCGATATATCGGGATGGATGACCCAGGCTTCGGAAATAAGCTGGAACACCGTCATTCGGGGATTGAGCGACTGGGTGGGGTCCTGAAACACCATCTGCAGATCGCGCCTGAGCGCGAAGAGTTCCGCAGGCGAGAGCTGGAAGAGGTCCCGCCCCCTCCACAAAGCACTGCCCGCATCGGGCTCATCGAGCCGAAGGAGAATGCGCGCGAGCGTCGATTTGCCGGAGCCGCTTTCGCCGACGACGGCGATGGTTTCGCCCGCCATAAGGTCGAAGGAAACGCCTTTCAGCGCCTCGAATGCCCCATAACGTTTGCGCACATCGCGCACACGAAGGAGCGGTTCGCCCACTGCCTGCGGCGTATGCATTTCACCCCTGCCGGGTGTGGCGCTGATGAGCTTGCGGGTATAGGGGTGCTGCGGATTGCGATAGACCTCACGAACCGTGCCGGCCTCAACCAGAACGCCCTTTTCCATCACTACCACCCGATCAGCAATTTCGGCGACAACGCCGAGATCATGGGTGATGATGAGCACGGCCATGCCGGTCTCCCGCTGCAATTCCTTGAGCAGCGAAAGCACTTCTGCCTGCACCGTCACGTCAAGCGCGGTGGTCGGCTCGTCGGCGATCAGGAGATCAGGCCGAAGCGCAAGCGCCATGGCGATCATCACGCGCTGACGCTGGCCGCCGGAAAATTCGTGCGGATATTTCTTGAGCGCCCGGTCGGGATCGGGAATGCCGACGCGCGCGACCAGCCGCCTCGCCTCCGCTTCGGCCTTTGCCTTGTCCATGCCATGGGTGGTCATCGCCTCGCGGATCTGCCAGCCGACGGTATAGACGGGATTGAGATGGCTGAGCGGGTCCTGAAAGATCATGGCGATACGCCGGCCGTTAATCTCGCGGCGCGCTTCAACCGGCATTGTCAGAAGGTCCTGACCGTCGAGCAGTATCTGGCCGCTGCTGATATGCCCGGGCGGCATGTCGATGAGGTTCATGATGGCTGACGATGATACCGACTTGCCCGAACCGCTTTCGCCGAGGATAGCCAGCGTTTCGCCGCGGTCGATATGGTAGGAGACATCCTTCACCGCATGGACGATACCGCTTGCGGTGTGGAACTCCACGGAAAGGTTGCGCACGTCGAGAAGATGGTCAGCCATGCTTGCGGCCTTTCATTTCCAGCCGCCAGCGCTGCACGGGATCAAGCGCGATACGCAGCCAGTTGGAAAGCAGGTTGAGCGACAGGGTGGTGAGGATGATGGCGAGCCCCGGCCAGAAAGAGAGCCACCAGGCATTGGTGAGATATTGCCGCCCCTGCGAAATCATCAGGCCCCAGGTGATTTCCGGCGGCTGAATGCCAATTCCGAGAAAGGAGAGAGCACTTTCCGCCAGCATCACATAGGCGAAATCCAGCGTTGCGAGCGTCGTCAGTGTTGGCAGCACCACGGGCAATATGTGGCGGAACAGGATGCGCTTGCCCGATGCACCCATCACGCGCGCTGCCTGCACGAACATGCGTTCGCGCACCTCCAGCACCTCGGCCCTTGTGGTGCGGATGTAAACGGGAATGCGGGTGATGGCGAGAACCAGCATCAGATTGAGGATGGAGGAGCCGAGCAGATAAAGCACGATGACCGCGATCAAGAGCGACGGGAACGACATGATCACATCCGCGAGCCGCATGATGATCTGGCCGACACGGTTTGAGGAAAAACCGGCAATCAGGCCGAGCACGGTGCCGGTTATGGCGGAAAGAAGCACTGCGCCGGCCGCAATCATCATCGTATTTTGCGTGGCGGCGACGATGCGCGCGAGAAGCGAACGGCCGAGCGCATCCGCCCCCAGCCAGAAATACCACTCGCGCTGCCAGTCGAACGGGGCGAGATTGCGTCCGCGCAGGTTCTGTTTCGTCGCGAGATCACCGAGCCATGCCGGGCCGACAAAAGCGAGGATAACGACGATGATAAGGAAGACCGCGGCACAGAGCGCGAATTTATCCGCCCACAACATGCGCAGCATGCGCGTTGCGAAGGAGGGTTCGGCTATGATCTCGATGTCGGCGTTGGAAAGGCTCATGGCTGAAGGGCCTCCTCAGTGCCGGATACGCGGATCGAGGAGCGCATAGGCGATATCGATCAGAAGATTCATCAGGAAGATCGCCAGCGCGGTCACGAGAATGGCGGCCAAAACGACGTTGAAATCGCGCTGAAGAATGGAATCGATCATCAGCTTGCCGACACCGGGAAAGCCGAAGATGGTTTCGACGATGACCGCACCGTTGAGAAGGCTTGCCGCCTGGTCGCCAATGACGGTGATGACCGGCAGCATGGCGTTTCGCAAGGCGTGAATGAAGATGATGGGACCCGATTTCACGCCCTTGGCGCGCGCCGTCTTGACATAGGCCGAAGACAGCGCACCGATCATCGAACCGCGCACCACCTGCACGATAATACCGAAGGGGCGCACGAACAGGACCGAGATCGGCAATATCCAGTGCAGCACGGAGCCCGTGCCTGACGTGGGCAGCCAGGCGAGATTGACGGAAAAAACCACGATCGCCACAATCGCCAGCCAGAAATCCGGCACGGATGCACCGATGAGCGAGATGCTCGAGGCCATACGGTCGAAGAAGCCACCGGAGCGGAAAGCCGCAAGCGAACCCACGACGATTGCGGCGGTTGTGACCAGCGACATGGTGATGACCGCAAGCCACAGCGTCCAGACGAAAGCCTCCAGCACAACATCCAGTGCCGGGCGGGCTTTTCTGAGCGATTCTCCCAGATCCCCCGTCATCACATCGCCCGCATAACGCAGAAACTGCACCATCAGCGGATCATTCAGCCCGTGCAGCGCCCGAAACTGCTGCTTCAACTCCTCCGAAGCCTCCACCGGCAGAAACAGCGCGGCCGGGTCCCCCGTCAGGCGGGACAGGAAGAAAACCATAACGATGAGGCCGATCAGGGAGATCAGGCTCGCAACGGAACGTTTTCGGATGAAGCTCAGCATGGTTGCCTCCGGTTTTTCAATGCGGCGGCGAAGCTTTCGCTGCGCCGCCGCTTCTCAATTGACAAGACGCGGGGTCTTATTTGATGCCAATTTCCGAAAGCTGCAGCATCGAGTTCGTTGCAATGGTGGGCTTGAAGTCCAGCCGTTCCGAGACGCGGGAGAAGCCGACCATGTGGAACAGCAGCACATCAGCCACCACGTCGTCGTGCAGATAAGTGATGAGTTCCGACCAGAGCTTGGCGCGTTCGTCACCCACGGCTGCGGATGCACGTTCGATCAGATCATCCACCTTCTTGTCCGAGAAGCCAGACTGCGTGCCCTTGGTGGCATATTTGAAGAACATGGTGAAGGACGGGTCGCCCTTTGAATTGTCGTGCATGGCGGCGACAATCTGCGGACCGCGGCCTTCCTTGAAGGGCTTGGAATAATAGCTTTCGTGCTCGGCCACTTCCACGAATTTCAGGTCTATCTTGAAGCCGACTTCCTGCAATTGCTGCTGGATCGCCTCCATGATCTCGGTGACATTAGGGAAATTCGCGGTGCGCGCGATGATGGTGATCGGCGTATCCACCTTAACGCCGGCAGCCTTGGCTTCCTCGAGCAGCTTCTTTGCGCCATCGGGGTCATAAGGGAAGACCTTGACATCAGGGTTCCAGCCAAGCGTGGTCGGCGGAACGAGCGCGGTGGCCAGCACGGCACCTTCCGGAACCAGCGTACCGAGGAAGGCCTGTCGGTCGATGGCAAGGTTGAGCGCGCGGCGCACCCGCACATCGTTCAGCGGCGCTATATTGTGATCGAGACGCATATAGACCGTCTCGCTGTCGAGATAGGAAAAGTCGGTCTTTGCATTGGTGGCGTCGAGCTGGGAAATGGAAGGCGAAAGATCGGCTTCGCCGGTTTGCACCATGGCGGCGCGAACCGAAGGATCGGCGCGGAAAAGATAGGTCGCTTCCGTCACCTGCGGCTTGGAGCCCCAATAATCGTCGCGCGCGGTGAGAACAATCTGCTGGCCCGGCGTCCAGTTGGTCAGCTTGTAGGGCCCTGTGCCCACAGGTTCGCGAATGAATTCCATCTTGGTTTCTTCGGGAACGATGGTAACGAGCGACATCAACAACGGCAGAATGGGCTGCGCCGGTTCGGTCTTGAAGTCGATCGTGTGGTCGTCGACGATCGACGGGGTCACGGTCATGCCACCGAAATAACGGCGGGACTCGCAGGCGTTCTTGTCGCTCATGATGCGTTCGAAGCTGTGCTTGACGTCCTTGGCATCGAATGCCGTGCCGTCGGAAAACTTCACGCCTTCACGCAGGTGGAAACGCCAGCTGCCATCGGCATTCTGCTCCCACTTCTCGGCAAGGCGCGGCTGAACACCCTTCTTGCTGCGCACATCGAGCTCGGTCAGCGTCTCGCTGACATTTTCCATGATGATGCGGCCGATATTGGAGCGGGTCGCCATGCAGGGCTCAAGCAGATCAGCTTCTTCCGCCAGCACGATCTTGATCGGCCCCGATGCCGCAAGCGCCGGCGAAACCGCGGCGCTGAGGGAACCCAAGACAAGGGCGCCCGCAATCAATGACTTCTTCATTCCGTTCTCCTCCCAGATCAGAAATTCAGCAACATGGCGGCGCACCGCAAGGGACGTTCTAAAAGCCCCATCTCCTGCATTGAGGAGCATGGCGTGCGGATGATCGTCTCCTCCACCCGTAAACAGAGCATCGACGTTATCGAATTTTTTGTCAATTTATTTTTCAGAAGCAGTTTTTATTCAGGTCAAATCTTTTATTTTTATCATTTAAAAACATGCAGTTAATTGCGTAAATCAAAACCGACTGCGCATCTTTTATCATCAAATAAACTTGACAACTTTTTGAATATGCCATTTTCATCAGGACAAGAGGAGACCACGATGACCCCTGATGACATCGCTCACGCCATGACCGGAGCCATGCATGCCTCGTCGGAAAACCGGCAGGAAGCATTTCTGCCATCACCCATGATCCAGAACCATGCGAGCTTCCTGCACCTTCTGGATGACGGCACCCTGCTCTGCGCCTGGTTTGGCGGCACATTGGAGGGAAAATCGGATATTTCGATCTTCGCATCCGTGTTGACGGCAGGTGCGACCCGCTGGGGGCCGCCGCAGCGCCTGAGCCATGACCCCGCCCACTCCGAACAGAACCCGGTTCTCTTCACCGCGCCGGATGGCGTTCTCTGGCTGTTTCACACAGCCCAGCCCTCCGGCAACCAGGATGAGTGCCGCATTCGCATGGCGCGGGTCACACGCGACCCGACAGCACCGGAAAAGCTTGCCTCCGAGGCAGGACGGTTTCTCGATCTCCCGCAGGGCTGCTTCATCCGCGCGCCGCTGCGTATTCGCGATGACGGCGCATGGCTGCTGCCAATCTTCCGCTGCGTCCAGCGTCCCGGCCAGAAATGGAACGGCAGCCACGATACGGCGGCGCTCGGCATATCCACAGACAATGGCGCGACTTGGCAATTGCAGGAGCTGGAGGAATCGACCGGGTGTGTGCATATGAGCCCGGTCGCGGTGACCAATGGCCACTACGCCGCCTTCTTCCGCCGTCGTCAGGCCGATTTCGTTTACCGCACGGAAAGCGCCGATGGCGGCCGCTCATGGTCAAAGCCGCAGCCGACCGATGTGCCAAACAATAATTCCTCCATTGCCGTGATCAGGCTCGGCGATGGCAGGCTGGCAATGATCTGCAACCCCATCAACGCCGCGCAGTCGAGTGATCGCCGCGCCTCGCTTTATGACGAGCTGGGAGAGGAAGACGACAGGCCGGATGCCGATCCGAGCGGTGGCTGTGTGCCGGTCTGGGGCGTGCCGCGCGCGCCGGTTTCGATCTGCCTCTCCAATGATGACGGGCGCAGTTTTGCCACCCGGATTCTGATCGAAGACGGGCCGGGCACCTGCCTGTCGAACGATTCGACGGATGGCCGCAATCAGGAAATGTCCTATCCATGGCTTCTGGAAGCGCCGGACGGTACGCTGCATGCGAGCTACACCTATCATCGCCGCGCAATCAAATATGTCCGGCTGGCGCCCGGCTGGGCTGACGAGAACGACGGGAGACAAAGATGAGCAATATCATTGGCATCACCATGGGTGACCCCTGCGGCGTCGGCCCAGAAATCACGGTGCGGGCGCTGGCGGACATGTCCGCGCCGGATCGCGCGGCGACGCGGATTTACGGAAATCTCGCCACGCTGGAAGCGGCGCGGGATGCGCTTGGCGTTGATATCGATCTCTCTCAGCATGTCGTCGACTTGGCCGTGGAAGGCGCGCCACTGCCCTGGGGTACATTGTCGCCGGTGGCTGGAGACGCCGCTTTCCGTTTCATCGAAAAGGCGGTTCGCGATGCCGAAGCGGGCGCAATCGGCTGCATCGTCACCGCGCCGATCAACAAGGAAGCCTTGAATCTCGCCGGCCACCATTATGATGGGCACACCGGCATGTTGCGCAGCCTGACCGGCTCCTCGGCGGCCTATATGCTCCTCGCCTCGGAACGGCTGAAAGTCATTCACGTCTCGACCCATGTTTCCCTGCAGGAGGCCATTCGCCGGGCAACGACGGAGCGGGTACTGGCGACCATCCGCGCCGGCAACGCGCATCTGAAGCGCATCGGTTACGAGCGGCCGCGCATCGCGGTTGCCGGCATCAATCCGCATTGTGGTGAAAACGGGCTGTTCGGCACCGAGGATGACGACCAGATCGCACCTGCGGTCGCCGCTGCCCGCGCCGAAGGCATCGAGGTGCAGGGACCGATTTCCGCCGATACCGTGTTTCACCGGGCTTATTCCGGCGCTTTCGATCTTGTCGTCGCGCAATATCACGATCAGGGCCATATCCCGATCAAGCTTGTTGCTTTCGATACCGCCGTCAACGTTTCCGTCGATCTGCCGATAGACCGCACCTCCGTCGATCACGGCACGGCTTTCGATATCGCCGGCAAAGGCATCGCCAATCACGGCAACATGAATGCGGCCATTGCCTATGCGCGCAAGCTCGTGGCGGGCAAAGAACCGAAGGGATGAGTACCATGTCTACAGCTCCCATTCTCATCCACCAGCCACGCCGGCTCGCCGTTGGCGCAGGCGCCATTTCACAGGTCGGCGCCTGGGCAGGAAAAACCGCATCCACCTTGGTTATCGCCACACCGCTGACGGCGAAATTTGCCGACCGGCTGCAATTGCAAGGCCCTTTCACCATATTCGATGCCATTCCCGGCGAGCCGGACACCACAACGCTCGATGCCGCCCTTGCCGCGGCCCGCGCCGCCAAACCGGATCTCGTCATCGGCCTCGGCGGCGGTTCGGTGATGGATGTGGCAAAGCTGGTCGCGGCGCTCTGGAATTCCGACCAGAGGCTTGAGGGTGTGGCGGGGCCGAACAGGGTTGCCGGGCGCGACACGCGCTTGGTACAGATCGCCACCACCGCCGGCACCGGTTCGGAGGCTGGCATCCGTTCGCTCATCACAGATCCCGTCAAAGGCAACAAGATCGCGGTCGAAAGCCCTTATCTTATCGCGGATTTCGCCGTGCTCGATCCGGAGCTGACCTATTCCGTGCCTTCAGCGGTTACGGCGGCAACGGGGGTGGATGCCATGGCCCATTGCGTTGAAGCCTTCACCAACCGCAAGGCCCATCCGATGATCGACGGTTTCGCTCGCATGGGGTTTGCATTGGTCGGCAAATATCTGGCGCGCGCCGTCCGCGATGGCGCGGATACCGAAGCGCGAGAAGGCATGATGCTCGCTTCCTATTATGGCGGCATCTGTCTCGGCCCGGTCAATACGGCGGCCGGTCACGCCATTGCCTATCCGCTCGGCACGCTTCTCAACCTGCCGCACGGGCTGGCGAACGCCATCGTCTTCCCGCATGTTCTGGCCTTCAACCAGCCTGCGGTTTCTGCGAAGACGGCGGAAGTGGCGGGAGCGCTCGGGCTTCGCGAACATCTTTCGCCGGATGATCTGCGCAAGGCGGCAACGGATTTCTGTGCCGAGCTCGGCATCGAAATGTCGCTCGCACGGCACGGCGCGACTGAAGCCGATCTTCCCCGCTACGCTGAGGATGCGCACGCCATCCGCCGGCTGATGGACAATAACCCCGTCGATATGAGCGTCGAAGACGTGCTCGGGATTTACCGCCACGCCTTCTGAGCAAAAATCCGGTACGCGGACACGCGCATCGGCCTTCCGCTTAATCCGTATGCGAAGACTCAAACAGGCGGTCGCGCGATCCGGTCAGGTGCTGGAGCATAAGCTGGCGTGCCGCCTCTGCATCCCCATCGGCGATCGCCTTAGCGATTGCCTCATGCTCGGCAAAAACACGCGTCAGACCGGATGCCTCCCGCTTCACCGACATGCCGTGGAACTTCATTCCCACTGCAATATGGTCTTTCAGCGCTTCCATCGCGGTGGAGAAATAACTGTTTCGCGCCGCCCGCGCGATGGCAAGGTGGAACTGATAATCGGCATCCTCGCGGTGAGACTGGCGATTGGTCGCGTCCCGCATCAGTTCGAGCGCCTTCCTGATCGCCGCAAGCCTTTCGCCATCGTGCCGCAATGCCGCTGCTGCGGCCGCCGCCGGCTCCAGCGTCAGCCTGAATTCGTAACAGTTGAGAAGATCAGCAACGTTTTCGAGCTGCCCGAAGCCGAGCGGTTCACGCAGACCAAAGGCCCTGACATAGCTGCCGGAGCCTCTGCGGGAATAGATGAAACCCTGCTCGCGCAGCCGCCGGAGTGCTTCACGCACCACCGGTCGCGATACTTCGAATTCCATGGCGAGTTCATGTTCGGTCGGCAGCCGCTCATCCGGCTTGTAGGCGCCGGATTTGATCGCCCGGTGCATTCTCTCGAAAATAATGTCCGGAAGTGCCTTGCGCGCCGTTTCTTTCATCAGCCCCATCTGGTCAGCTCTCTCCAGCGTCATTGTCGCCAAGCATCATTTTCGCGATCCGTTTCAACGTGTCAGCTTGCCCAAAACCGCCGGACTTCGCAATGATGCATTGGTCTCCGGACCAGCCGACGCCGAGACCCGGCAGGCATTCGCCGGCAAGACGCAAGCGCGAAATGCCCATGGCTCGCAGCACGGCTTCGGCCGTGGCTCCCCCCGATAACAGCAGTCTTGCCGCCCTGTCGGTAAAATGCGGCACGACGCCTTCCGCCAGCCGGTCTGAAACCGCAAGCGGCGACAGATTTTCCGCACCCTGCGTTGCTTGAACCAGCGTCAGGCCGGCACCCCCATCTGCATGACTGGGCACGATACCATTCGGCGCCTCAACGATCGAGACAGGCCCAACACTCCCAAGTACGTCAATCTGCTCCACCGTGATCGGATCGCGGGACCCGATGACAAAAAGCCCCTTGCCGGCTGGAACGGCCGCCGCCTCAGGGACAGTCTGGCCCGTCATCGCCTCAGCCAGCGCCTCGGCAAGCCCACGCGCGCCGACCAGAAGATCTGCCCCCTCCGCCTGCGCGGCGGCGAGAGCTTCCCTGATATCGCCCTTCGATCGCGTATCGGGTACCGTGCAGCGGCCGGCGTGTCCGCCCAGTCTGTCATGAACAGGAATGGCAATTTCGACGCCAAAGCCGGAAACGGCTCCGTCAACAACGACACGGTCAAAGTCCGGAATGGCGGGCGCGACAAGCGCGTGGCGATAGGAAATCGCATCCATTTCCGCTGCAATATGCCCCTTCAGGCGGGAATCGATCTTCTTGAACAAAATTGTACCGGCCGGAACCAGCGCCAACAGTTCCTGCGTGCGGCGGCGGGCTTCATCTGCCTCGCCATCGCGACAGCCGAGATTGAGGCTGAGGACGGCAGGCGCATCCGCGAGCGCTGCACGCACACCGTCAAGCCCGATCGCAACCTCGGTCGCCAGCCCGCGCCCGGCAAAGGGGGCGGCGGCGTCGAGCGCTCCGGTCAGATCATCGGCAAAAATCAGCAGCACGAACGAAGCCTTCATAAAAGTTGTAATGTTTTACGTCGATAAATTGATTTATAATCAATAGATAATGGGATGTGAATAACAAAAATTGTAACACGCCATTTCGAATTGACCAAACGGTTGCGAAGAGGCCCGCAGAGCGACGGCAGAATTCGGAAATAGTGGCAGGGGACCGCAGCCACACATGGCTGGACGGGGCAAAGATGACAAACCGCCGAGGTTGCTAGATGAACCGGAAGGGCAGGCCCGAGATGAGCGCTTTGACAAAACGTTTTTTCTGAAAGCGTCCGTTCAGCGATACCCGCGGCAACTGCGTCGGCTTTTCGAGGCTGTGGGGACCAATAACGCCGGCCTGCGTGGTCACGGCCGCAGAAAATCCTGCGTCGTGAACGGCTTTCGCTTCGCGTTCTCCCACCGCCCTTACCCAGCCATAGGGATAGGAAAAGGACCGTGGCCGATGGCCGACATAGGCTTCCACCCGGCGTGCCGATTCTGCGATCTCATAAGCCAGGCGCGCCGCATCGACCTTGCGCATATTCACATGCGTCATGGTATGGGCACCAAAATGAACCAGAGGATCTTCCGACAGCGTCCTGAGCTCATCCGTATCCATGACGAGTTCGTCCACGATCGCGATGGGATCGACGCCATGTTGCCTCGCGGCACGGTCGATTCTTTCCACCGCCTCGTCTTCCGAAAAGTTCTGGACGAAATCTTCAAGCCGCGTGAATGCCTCCGCTTTCTGCGAAGGGTTGGCGCATGCCACCTGCACCGGCCCCGCCCCGAAATCGAATTCGAAAGACGCGGCCTTCTGCGTCAGGGCAGCGGCGGTTTCCCACCAAAGGCTGCGTGTTCGCTCGACAAAACCCGGCGTGATGAAAATCGTGTAAGGCACGGCATATTTGCGGAAGATCGGCGCTGCATGATCGGCATTGTTGCGATAGCCATCATCAAGCGTGAAGGCGCAGAACGACCGACCTTCGTGGTTATCGGCAAGCAGAGCCGGCAGATCGTGCAGATGGACCGGAACGAGGCCACATTCGAGCGCGGCCTGTATCGCCTCTTCCAGAAATTGCGGCGTAACTGACAATTGAACGTTCGGTGCAAAGGCCGAAACAGCCCTGCCCGGGCGCACATGGTGAAGTGTAAAAATCACACCACGCCCCGCCAAGGACGGAAACGCCGACCGGACAGGCGGGAAAGAACTCACTTCCAGCCCCGCCCTTATGGCCCCATATTTTCCGAGGCGTTTGAGCGGCGGTAAAAATCCCGTTTTCGATTGCCCTGACGCCAGACCGGGAAGGATGCGTTTTTTTATGACCCGCAAGACCGTCAATGGCAGATCGATCAGGCCCGGCAAGGGATCGTTCAGCGCGAAAGAGGCCCAGCTGCGGATTTTGCCCAAAGAGGCGAAATAGTCTCCAATCCTCGTCTGACCCCTCCGGGCCAGGGTGAAAGCCGCAACGGTATCGCGGACAAGATAAGACCAGGAAACGCCCTGCCGCGCGCTGACGGGCTGGCCAGTCTGTTCGTCATTCGCGACCCGCCACAGCAAAGCACCAAGATCGACGCCTGCGGCCGAACAGAGGCCGAACCACGACCATGGGCGCGGATTGACATCGAGAAGTTTCAACTCGCCATCCCGGCCGTCGAGCTTGAACTCGACCTCGACAAGCCCGCTATGGCCCGCGGATTTCAGCATTTTTCGGGCCGCATCGATCGCTTGCCCGTTATCGACAACCTCGACACGGGTGCTGGTATAACCGAAATCGACGGGGTATTGCCGGGCGCGCCGGGCCGTGAATTCGGCCACCGGCTCTCCATTGAGCCACAGTGCCGCGTAGGAAAACTGACTTTCTCCGCCGCTGGGAATGAGTTCCTGCACAACGACATTGCCAGCGCCGATCTCTCCACTCGCATCGGCGAAAGCGGTCTTCAGCGCCTGGCGATCATCCGCCCGGATCACCTTCGCCCGGGCAATCGTGGTATCACCGCCCCCCATGTTGGGCTTGAGAATGACGGGAAACATCACATCCATCGCATCGATATCGGCGTCCGATGTCAATGCATAGGTCCGGGGAATGCTGACACCAAGCTCCGCCGCACGCTTGTAAAGCAGCGGTTTTTCACACAGCCATTGCAGAGCCGCCCAATCCGGCAGAACGATTTTGTAAAGAGCGGAAAGCTCCTCACGGTGCTGCGAAATGAGCTGGACCTCACCATCGCCGGACGGCACCAGCAGACAGCCCTTCAAACCGTGCTTCTCGGCCATTTGACGCAGGAACACGATCGCCCCGGCATCATGCGGGCCAGCCCAGCGAATTGTTTCCCGCACGAAGCGCGACCAGCCCGGCAAGGGGGAATCGTGGGTGAGATAATAGACGGGCACATTCAGGACGCCGAGGCTGCGCGCAAGGGCTAGCGTGCCGTGAGCGCCGCCGACAATAACAACACCTGGAATGGTCAAAGCCTGATCCCCGTCCTATTCCATATCTTGATCGCAAAAATTGATAAATAAATTCGATATTTCGAAAGTATTGAGCGGAGAGATATCGAATGGCGCGGAAGGCCAAAGCGCCTGTGCTCTTTATTCCTTTGGCAGGCGCTTTGTCGTTGCTTTGAAAAGACGGCGACCTTCAAGCCTCTTTGCGGACGGGGCGCGGCTCACCATTGTCATCCACCGCGACCATGATGAAGACGGCCTCCGTCACCTTTTCGCGTGAATCCTGATAATGCCTGCGGGTCCAGGCTTCGATCTTGAGCGTGACGGAGGTGCGGCCGATCTTTTCGATCCTGGTATAGACGCACAATGTATCGCCGATCTTGACCGGCTTCTTGAAGACGATCTCATTGACTGCCACGGTGACGGTGCGGCCGCCGGCCACATCATTGGCGCGAACGAAAGCGGCAAGGTCCATCTGCGACATGACCCAGCCGCCGAAAATATCACCGGCCGGGTTGGCGTCGGCGGGCATTGCAAGCGTTCTGAGCGTGAGTTCCATGTCGGCGGGCGGTTGCTGGTCCATGTCTCAAAATCCTTTCACAAACCTCCCGCTGCCGGACTTAAACAACCGCGCCCTATCCGCCAATAGCCGATTTTTCGCGGCAGCCCTTCCAAAACAGCAAGGAATCACAGGGCCATCGTAAGCTTCGGTTAACCATGATGGGGCACGATTCCAAAAAACGCGAGGGCGTGCGAATGGCCTATGACTGGAGTGGAAACAACACAATACAGCAGCGCTACGACCGTATTGTTCTGGCGGTCGCAAGCGTCGTCGCCATCAGCCTGGCGACGGGCACACTTGCCCTGCGCTCGCAGGTGGAGCCGGAATCCGCGATAAGCCTCGTCAAACAGCAACGGCTCGCTTCAGACAGCTGGCATTTGCGGCTCTGATCCGCTCCCATCAGGCTCAGGGCCCGACGATTTACTGCGGAGCACTATCGGGCCTGGAAGTATTTTCCTTCGGAAAGGTGTGGTCGAGATGGGCCACTTGAGGCGTGAGGATCGACAGGAATGTTTCCGACCGGCCGATATAGATGATCGCCGCGCCGTCGATCCCGTTCAAAACCTCCGCCAGCGTATCCTGCGTCTGTTTTTCCAGCCCTTCCAGCAAATCGTCGATCACGAGGAATTTCGGCTTCAAAAGCAGGGCATTGGCAACACGGATGCTGGCCTGCTCATCCGAATCGAGTTTCTTGTCCCAACGGATATTCTCATCGAGACACGAGGCCATTTCTCCAAGCCCGCATGCGGTGAGCACCGCGAGATAATCCGCATCCGTAAACCGGTGCGGCGCGCGCGGATAGGCGAGGATTTCGCGCAGTGAACCCGACGGCAGATAGCCGTGCTGGGCGATGAAAAGCGTGTCGGATTGTTCGGGCATCTCGATCCTGCCCTGCCCCCAGGGCCAGAGCCCCGCCATGGCCGCAAACAGCAGCCGCCTGTTCACGCCCTGCTCGCCGTTTATCATCAGCCGTCCGCCCGGCCCGACCTCGATCTCGGCCTCGCGCAACCTGAACCCACGCTCCATATCCTGTCCGCCCGCATCACGGCAGATCGTGACCGACTGCAAACGAACCCTCTCATTCTCCGCGCTGCGTTGCAGATCAATCGTCAGGCCGTGCTGTTCAACGCTGTCCATCTGGATAAGGGCATTCCGGAAGACGGAAACGCGCTGCAATGTCGCCTTCCAGCTGGCGATAGGGCCGAAATTGTCGATATACCAGCGCAGCGCCGTATTGACCTGGTTGAAGGCGCCGACGGCCATCATCAGCCCACCGAAGGTGAGGTTGCCGGAAAAATAAACCGGCGCCGCGATCAGGATCGGCGCCACCACCGCCAGCCAGCCATACCCTGCCGAGACCCATGTGAGATGCGTCAGCGCCATGGCAAGGCCCCGGATGACGCCGAGCACCGCGTCAATATCGATACCGATCCGACGCCTTTCGTTCTTCTCACCGCGCGCAAGGGCAATGGCGGCAAGATTTTCGCTCGCCCGCATCAATGAAAAACGCAGTTCCGCTTCTTTGGAATAACGTTCGGCATTCAGCCCGACCAGCCGATAACCGACGAGATTGCTGAGAAGCGAGGCGGAACCGGCATAAAAGATCGCCGCCCAGACCATATAGCCGGGGATAGCATAGGTATCGCCGCTGATGGTGATGGTAAAACCGGCCGAGAGCGACCAGAGGACGCCGATAAAGCTGACGAGCAGGATCGTCGCGTTCACGAGACCGATAGAAAGCGCCGTACTGCTTTCCGCAAGGTTGCGGACATCGTCATGCAGGCGCTGGTCGGGGTTGATGGCGATCGTGCCGAAACCGGCAAGACGGGCGGCGCGACCCGGTTTCAGCCATTGATCCACCATATCCTTGGCAAGACCTTCGCGCATGTTCAGCGCCGTCATCTGGTTCAGCCAGGTCTGGATGACGTTGAGCAGCAGCAGCAGTCCCGCGATGATGGCGAAGACCTCGAGCTGATGAATGAATGCATCAAGATCGCGCCGTTCCAGGGCATTGTAAAACGGCGCATTCCATTCATTGAGCCTGATCTGCCCATAGGCGGTGAGCAATATCACCGTGAGCAGCGCGATCGACAGCAATATCAGCCGGGTGCGCACCGGCGATGTCCAGAAGGCACGCCCCATCATCCGCAGCTGGGCGGGAAAATCGAGATCGAAACCCGAAAGATTAGCCGCGCTCTTGCGCTGATCGTCGGTCACGGTTGTTGCCATTCATTCCATTCCGAAACGTCAGTCGGCAAAGAAAGCGGATCGCGATTCTGCGCCTTGCGATGCCAAGCAATAACATGCTGTTTAACCTTGTCCACAATCCCGGCGAAATCTCCGCGACGGTGATTGAAAAGCCCGGGCAATTCTTCGTTCGGGCAAACATCGTGGTCTCAACCAACAATGCGATTGCCCCCGGAAATGATCCTTGCTTTCTTTTCCTGCATTGCACAAAATCCGAATAATTTCAGAGGGGCGGACAAACCGCATAAACCGGAAAAACCGGGCAAGGCAGATTAATGGCGATCAAAGCGAGCATTTATCATCTGACGCATTATAAATACGACAACCCGGTTCGCCTTGGACCACAGATCATAAGACTAAAGCCCGCCTCGCACTCCAGAACCCGCGTCATCAGCCATTCGCTCAAGGTTTCACCCTCCAATCACTTCGTGAACCTTCAGCAGGACCCCTACGGCAATTACCTCGCCCGTTTCGTTTTTCCCGAACCGGCCACGGAGTTTAAGATCGAGGTCGATCTTGTCGCCGATATGACGGTTTACAATCCGTTTGATTTCTTCGTGGAGGAAGAAGCGACAAAGTGGCCCTTCGATTATCCGCAGGAATTGCGTGACGATCTCTCCATCTACATGAAGCCGGAACCGACCGGCCCGCTGCTCGCCGCCTTCATGGCCACCGTCGACCGCACATCGGGGCAACCGACTGTGGACATGGTTGTTGGCCTCAATGCCCGACTGCAACAGGAGATCGGCTACGTCATCCGCATGGAACCCGGCGTCCAGACGCCTGAGGAAACGCTTGCCTCCGGCAAGGGGTCGTGCCGCGATACAAGCTGGCTGCTCGTTCAGGTTCTGAGGCATCTTGGCCTCGCCGCCCGCTTCGTGTCGGGATACCTCATCCAGCTGACGCCAGACCTCAAGGCGCTGGACGGCCCATCCGGCACCGAGGTGGATTTCACCGATCTTCACGCCTGGGCGGAAGTCTATATGCCCGGCGCAGGCTGGATCGGCCTCGACCCCACCTCAGGTCTTCTGACCGGCGAAAGCCATATTCCGCTGGCGGCAACGCCACATTATCGCAATGCCGCACCGATTTCCGGCGGCTATTACGGCCATGCCAACACGGAATTCGCCTTCGACATGCAGGTCCGCCGGGTTGCCGAAACGCCGCGCATCACCAAGCCTTTTTCGGATGAAAGCTGGGAGGAACTCAATGCGCTCGGCCAGGAGGTCGACGAGGTTCTGAATAGACATGATGTCCGGCTGACGATGGGCGGCGAGCCGACCTTTGTTTCCATCGACGATTTCGAATCCGAAGAGTGGAACACCGGCGCGGTCGGGCCGACAAAGCGTGAAAAGGCTGACGCCCTGATCCGCCGCCTGCGTGAGCGTTTCGCACCGGGCGGCTTTTTGCATTACGGACAGGGAAAATGGTATCCGGGCGAAAGTCTGCCCCGCTGGACCTTCTCGCTCTATTGGCGAAAGGACGGCCTGCCGATCTGGCAGAACCCGGCGCTGATCGCCGAAGAGGGCGCCAATACGGGCGTCAGGGCGGAGGATGCGCAGAAACTGCTGGACGGCATAGCCAGCCACCTCGGCATCGAGCCGGAGCTGGTGCTGCCGGCCTATGAGGATCCGGCCGAATGGATCATCAAGGAAGGCAGCCTTCCCGACAATGTCGACCCGTCCAATTCCAGACTGAAAGACCCGGAAGAGCGAAACCGCATTGCCCGCGTCTTCGAGCGGGGACTGACGACACCGACCGGCTATATTCTTCCCGTTCAGGCGTGGAATGCACGCGCCGCCGGCAAGCGCTGGATCAGCGAAAAATGGAAAACGCGACGCGGTAAAATATTCCTCGTTCCCGGTGATAGCCCGGTGGGTTACCGCCTGCCGCTCGGCACCCTGCCTCATGTGCCGCCATCCGCCTATCCCTATATTCATGAGGCCGACCCTTCGATCCCGAGAGGTCCGCTTCCCGATGTCCTGACACCATCGGGCCGCGCCATGCCTGAGGCTTCCTTCCAGGCGAGCGAGGGGGCGGGACAGGAGCGCATAGAGCAGACGCTCGGCGAAATCGGCGGCGCGGTGCGCACTGCCCTGTCCGTCGAGCCGCGCGATGGCCGGCTGTGCGTCTTCATGCCACCGGTCGAGCGCATCGAGGATTATCTGGAACTGATCGCCGCTGCGGAAGCGGCAGCAGCCAATCTTGGCTTACCCGTCCATATCGAAGGTTATGCGCCGCCCCATGACGAGCGTATCAATGTCATCCGCGTCGCGCCCGATCCCGGTGTCATCGAAGTCAACATCCACCCCGCCGCGGGCTGGAAGGACTGTGTCGATATCACCACCGCCGTTTATGAAGAAGCGCGCCAGTCGCGTCTCGGCGCCGACAAATTCATGATCGACGGCCGCCACACCGGCACCGGCGGTGGCAACCATGTGGTCGTGGGCGGCGCTAACCCCAATGACAGCCCTTTCCTGCGCCGTCCTGACCTTCTGAAGAGTCTCGTCCTGCACTGGCAGCGACATCCGTCGCTCTCCTACCTCTTTTCCGGCCTGTTCATCGGCCCTACAAGCCAGGCACCGCGCATCGACGAGGCGCGCCATGACAGTCTCTACGAGCTGGAAATCGCGATTGCGCAGGTGCCCGCACCCGGCGAGGGCGTGCCGCCGCTGCCGTGGCTGGTCGACCGCCTGTTCCGCAACCTGCTGACAGACGTGACGGGCAATACTCACCGCGCCGAAATCTGCATCGACAAGCTGTTTTCGCCTGACGGGCCGACCGGCCGCCTCGGCCTTGTGGAATTCCGCGGCTTTGAAATGCCGCCGAACGCACGCATGTCGCTTGCCCAGCAATTGCTGGTGCGTGCCCTCATTGCCCGCTTCTGGAAAAACCCGGTCGCCGGCAAATTCGTGCGCTGGGGCACAGCGCTCGCCGATCGTTTCATGCTGCCGCATCATATCTGGGCGGATTTTCTGGATGTGCTCGCCGATCTCAGGGAAAACGGCTTCGACGTGAAACCGGAATGGTTCACCGCCCAGCAGGAGTTCCGTTTCCCCTTCTTCGGCGAGGTGGAATATGAGGGCGCGAAGCTGGAACTGCGCCAGGCGCTGGAACCCTGGCATGTGATGGGCGAACAGGGCGCCATTGGCGGCACCGTGCGTTTTGTCGACAGCTCCGTCGAGCGCCTGCAGGTGCGGCTGGAGACCTCCAATCCCGCCCGCTACACCGTGGCGTGCAACGGCCGCGCCGTTCCGCTGACGCCGACGGAAAACCGCAGCGTTGCGGTGGCCGGCGTCCGCTTCAAGGCATGGCAGCCCGCCTCCGGCCTGCATCCCGTTCTGCCCGTCAATTCACCCTTGACCTTTGACATTTATGATACATGGTCGAGGCGATCGATCGGCGGATGCATCTACCATGTTGCTCATCCGGGCGGGCGCAATTACGAGACCTTTCCCGTCAACGGCAATGAGGCCGAGGCACGCCGCCTCGCCCGTTTCGAACCATGGGGGCATACGGCAGGGCAATATCCGCTACAGGCGGAAACCGTGTCGCCAGAATTTCCGCTGACGCTCGATCTGCGTCGGCCTTACGGAGTGTAAATTGTCCAAAGCCCCGGCAACGGAACGCAAAACGGAAACGAGCGCGCAACCGCGCGGGCTTGAATATTCCCCCTTGCCGGGCGTCGCTGACGAAATGCTCGATACCAACGGCAAGGTGAGGCCGGTCTGGAAAAACCTGCTCGATGCCCTGTCGCGCATGTCTGAACGGGAACTACACGAGCGTTTTGCCCGCACAGACCGTTATCTGCGCGATGCCGGCGTGTTCTACCGCGATTACGGCAAGGGCAGCAGCGAAAGAAACTGGCCGATCTCCCATATTCCCGTGCTGATCGACGACAGGGAATGGGCCGTCCTTTCCGAAGGGCTGAAACAACGCGCCGATCTTCTGGAAGCCATGGTCGCCGATTTCTACGGCGAAAACCGGTTGGTGAAGGAAGGTTACGTGCCGCCGGCACTGATCGCTTCCAATCCGGAATATCTGCGGCCCATGGTCGGCGTAAAACCGGCAAGCGGCCATTATCTGCATTTCTGCTCGTTTGAAATCGGCCGCGGCCCCGATGGAAACTGGTGGGTGCTGGCCGACCGGACGCAGGCGCCTTCCGGTGCGGGTTTCGCGCTTGAAAACCGGGTGGCGACCACCCGCGCACTGTCCGACATCTACGCGGAAACCCATGTGCACCGTCTGGCGTCGTTTTTCGGCGCTTTCCGCGATACGCTGCAGGCGCACCGGAAACACCCTGACGACCGCATCGCGGTGCTGACGCCCGGCCCCGCCAACGAGACCTATTTCGAACACGCCTATATCGCCCGTTATCTCGGCTTCATGCTGCTGGAGGGCGAGGACCTGACCGTCGTCAACGGCCGCGTCATGGTCAGAACCGTGGCGGGGCTCAAACCCGTCGGCGTTCTCTGGCGGCGTCTGGACGCTTCCTATTCCGATCCGCTGGAACTCAACCAGCAATCCCATATCGGCACGCCGGGCATGGTGCAGGCGCTGCGTAATGAAGCGCTGACCATCGTCAACGCGCTTGGCAGCGGCATTCTCGAAACGCGGGCGCTGCTCGCCTTCATGCCGCGCATCTGCCGCCACATTCTCGGTGAAGAACTGAAGCTGCCCTCCATCGCCACCTGGTGGTGCGGGCAGGAAGCCGAGCGTCGCCATGTTGCCGGCAATATTGAAGGCATGGTCATCGGCCCGGCCTATTCGCGGATGCCTTTCTTTGACGATAACGGCCAATCCGTACTCGGCTCTTCGCTGCGTGAAACGGCAAAGGAATCGATAAGCGACTGGCTTGCCTCTGACGGCCACAGGCTGGTGGGTCAGGAAGTGGTGAAGCTTTCAACCACCCCGGCCTATATCGAGAACAAGCTCGTGCCGCGCCCGATGAGCCTACGCGTTTTTGCCGCCCGCACTCAGGATGGCTGGCAGATCATGCCGGGTGGCTTCGCACGGATTGGAAGCGGCGACGACGTTTCCGCAATCGCCATGCAATCTGGCGGGAGTGCGGCGGATGTTTGGATCGTCAGCGACAAGCCGGTGGAACGCACCACGCTTCTGCCCGCAGAGGAGAGCTTCACCCGCAACATGCCGGGAAGCCTGCCAAGCCGTGCGGCGGACAATCTCTTCTGGCTCGGCCGTTATATCGAACGCTCGGAAGGCGCCCTGCGCATCCTGCGCGCCTGGCATGGGCGTTATGCCGAATCCGCTGATCCGCGCCAGCCGCTGCTCGCCCATGTGACGCATTATCTCGAAGCGCTGGACGTGGAGATGAACGATGCCGTGCCGGAAAGCCTGCTGAACAACATCAACAGCGCGCTTTATTCCGCCAGCAATATCCGCGACCGCTTTTCGCCTGACGGATGGCTGGCACTGAACGACCTTGCCAAGACCGCCCGCCGCTTCCACGCGAAAGTCGCGCCGGGCGACGACGCCACCCATGCCATGACGATCCTCTTGCGCAAACTTGCGGGCTTTGCCGGTCTCGTGCACGAAAACATGTATCGCTTCACCGGCTGGCGTTTCCTGTCGATCGGCCGCTATCTCGAACGCGGCCTGCATATGACACGTCTTCTCGGCCATATGACCGGCCCGGATGCGCCTGACGGTTCCTATGACATGCTGCTCGAAATCGGTGACAGCGTCATGACCCATCGCCGCCGCTACAATGTCAGCACGGCCGGCCTGACCGTGACCGATCTTCTGGCGCTCGACCCGCTCAATCCCCGTTCGATCCTGTTCCAGTTGAACGAGATCCGCACCGAGGTGGAGCAGCTTCCGAACGCCTTCGTCAATGGCCAGATGTCGCCCTTCTACCGCGAGGCGATGCGCCTGCATTCCGGGCTGGCGGTCATGACGCCTGAAAACATGAACGGCGCGATCTATCGTCAGCTCGAAACCGATATGGAACATCTCTCCGATGTTCTTGCCCGAACCTATCTCGGATAATCCTATGCTCTACGACCTTTCCCTGCATATGGGTTACACCTACGACACACCGGCCCACGGCGCGCGCCACATCATCCGCGTTCTGCCGCTCTCCATTCCCGGCCGGCAGCGGCTTGTCGCCGGTTCCATCGATGTTTCGCCGACGCCGGAAGAACGTGTCGCCTTCGATGATTTCTTTCATCAATCGGCGACCTCGGTGCATCTGCGCGCGCCGCATGAAAAACTCGACATCCGCATGCAGGCCCGCGTGATGGTGGAGGCACCGGCGCTGACGGCGGATTTCTCTCCGGAGCTTTACCGCCTGCCGCAGGAGCTTGCCGATGTCTGGTCGCTCGATTCCCAGTCGCCGCACCATTTCATTGGCGCAAGCCCGAGGATTGGAATGGACGCGGCGATATCCGCCTATGCCCGGGAGTTGCTGAAACCCGGAATGACCATTCGCGAAATCGCGCGCTCTCTGTGCAAACGCATCCACAGGGATTTCACCTATGATGGCGAGGCGACGACGGTGGATACGACGCCATCGGAAGCCTTCAAGCTGAAGCGCGGCGTGTGTCAGGATTTTTCGCATATCATGATCATGGCGCTGCGCAGCCTCGGCATTCCCGCCGGATATGTCAGCGGCTTCCTGCGTACCATTCCTCCACCGGGCAAGGAACGGCTGGAAGGCGCCGATGCCATGCATGCCTGGGTTCGCATCTGGTGCGGCGAGGCAGCCGGTTATCTGGAGCTCGATCCCACCAATGATATCGTCGCGGGAAGCGACCACATCGTCGTCGGTTATGGCCGGGATTATTCCGATGTCGCCCCGGTCATCGGTGTCTTGAAGAGCTATGGCAACCAGCAGATAAAACAGGCCGTCGACGTCATCCCCGTCCAGTAATGATACGATGTGTATTATTGCGGCCATCGCGCGAAACAATTCTTGAAAATACTTTGAAAACTGCACCAAATTGAACGCTGCGTAAAATTGAACCGATCACGTTAGCGGATTCTACATCGTTTGCGGGTTTCCTGCGCTCAATCGAATATTCTAATCGGTGAGCACCACTATGACCGCCTCCGCACCTCACAAATTGAAGCGCCGTTTCCTTGCCGATAAGAGCGGCAATTTCGGCATGATGACGGCCATTCTGCTGCCGGTCCTGCTGGGTTTTGCCGGCGCCGGCATGGAGTTGGCGAATGTGATGCAGGTGAAAGCCGATCTGCAGAATACCGCGGATTCTGCAGCCCTTGCGGCGGCGACCGAGGCCCGTTTGAAAATGGGCGACCTGACGGACGAGCAGATCAGGGCAATCGCCAAGAACTTCATTGCGGCCCAGATGGAAAAGAACCTGACCGTGGAAGAGAAAAAGGAACTGGAGCAGAACTCTCCAACCGCTATCACGACGACGGAAAATGCCCGCGGCAAGACCTACACCGTCGAGACGACGATCAACCACCGGGTACAGCTCAACCCACTGCTGGGGTTCATTGGCGCCAAAACACTCGATCTTTCGGTAACCGGTACCGCAAAGAGCACCGTCAACAAGGGCGCACCGATCTCCATGTATCTGGCACTTGACCGTTCCGGTTCGATGTCATTCAAGACGGATACCATCGATACGAAAAAAACGTCATGCCAGAACTATACGGCTGACAACTGGAATAAATATCCCAATCTGGGCAAGACATCGCCCTGCTATGTCAACAAGGCCACGTCGCTCAAAACCGCCGTCGGGTTTCTGGTCGCGACGTTGAACAAGGCCGATCCGACCTATACCGCCAACGGCGGTTCCGAGCTCGTTCGCACGGGTGCGTCGGTCTATACACATGAGACCTATGCCGCGCAGACCATCAGCTGGGGCACCAGCAGCGTTGCCAGCTATGTCGACAAACAAATCCCGGAATTTCCGTCCGGCGGCACCGACGCCCGCAGCAGCCTGAACGCCGCATATAACGCCCTTAAAAAAGCCAACCCGGATGAAGCGAAAGCACATAAAACGAAGGGGAGTGAATCCTTCGAGCGCTATATCGTTCTCATGACCGACGGTGAAATGACGGGAAACAGCGCCGCGTGGAATTCGAGCATCGACCAGTCGGTACGCACCACCTGCGAGACTGCCAAGAAAGATGGGATCAAGATTTTCAGCGTCGCTTTCATGGCGCCGGACAAGGGTAAGTCGCTGCTGCAATATTGCGCATCCAGCATCGACAATTATTACGCCCCTGAAAACATGGAGCAGATCGTCACCGCATTTGGTGAAATCGCCCGCAAGGCAGCCGGCAGCATGGCCACGCTGACCAACTGACAAGCGCACAAGGAAATCCCCGGGGCGATATTGCTTCGGGGCTGATGTTGCCAGACTGCATGGCTGGCAAGACACGCACGGCAGGTGACAGCGGCGGCGGCCCGTGGCATAGGAGGGCCGCTCCCATTCACAGGCCCTGTCATGATCCGCATCGAAAATATCAGCAAGTCGAACAGTCACCGCATTCTCTACATCGAGGCCTCCGCCGCGCTCAATCGCGGCGAGAAGATCGGTCTTGTCGGTCCGAACGGCGCCGGAAAGACCACGCTGTTCCGGATGATAACGGGTGAAGAGCAGCCCGATGAGGGCCAGGTCGTTGTCGAGAAGGGCATGACGGTCGGTTATTTCGATCAGGATGTCGGTGAAATGTCCGGCCGCTCTGCCGTCGCCGAAGTCATGGAAGGCGCAGGCCCGGTCAGTGAAGTGGCAGCCGAACTTCGCGAATTGGAAGCAGCCATGTCCGATCCCGACCGGATGGACGAGATGGACGCCATCATCGAACGCTACGGCGAAGTGCAGGCGCGTTATGAGGAGCTGGACGGCTACGCACTGGAAGGCCGCGCCCGCGAGGTGCTGGACGGGCTGAGCTTCAGCCAGGAGATGATGGACGGCGATGTTTCCAAGCTTTCCGGCGGCTGGAAGATGCGCGTGGCGCTTGCCCGCATTCTTCTGATGCGCCCGGATGTGATGCTGCTCGACGAACCCTCGAACCATCTCGATCTTGAAAGCCTGATCTGGCTCGAGGACTTCCTGAAGAATTATGACGGCGCGCTGCTGATGACCTCGCATGACCGCGAATTCATGAACCGCATCGTCACCAAGATCATCGAAATCGATGCCGGCAACCTCACCACCTATTCCGGTGATTACGGCTTTTACGAACAGCAGCGCGCGCAGAACGAAAAGCAGCAGCAGGCGCAGTTCGAACGCCAGCAGGCCATGCTCGCCAAGGAAATCAAGTTCATCGAACGCTTCAAGGCCCGCGCTTCTCACGCTTCGCAGGTGCAGAGCCGTGTGAAGAAACTCGAGAAGATCGACCGCGTCGAGCCGCCAAAACGGCGTCAGACAGTTGCTTTCGAATTCGCGCCGGCGCCTCGCTCCGGCGAGGATGTCGTGGCGCTGAAGAAGGTCAACAAGGCCTATGGCAGCCGCACGATCTATGGTGAGCTGGACTTCATGGTGCGGCGCAAGGAGCGCTGGTGCATCATGGGCGTCAACGGCGCTGGAAAGTCGACGCTGCTGAAACTGGTGACCGGCACGGCGGAACCGGATTCCGGCAATGTCACCCTCGGCGCCAGCGTCAAGCTTGGCTATTTCGCCCAGCATGCCATGGATGTGCTGGATGGCGACAGCACCATTCTCGAATGGCTGGAGGAGCGTTTTCCGAAGGCGGGTCAAGCGCCGTTGCGCGCCCTTGCTGGCTGTTTCGGCTTTTCCGGCGACGACGTGGAAAAACGCTGCCGTGTTCTTTCCGGCGGTGAAAAAGCCCGTCTCGTCATGGCCGCCATGCTGTTCGATCCGCCGAACTTCCTCGTGCTGGACGAGCCGACGAACCACCTTGATCTCGACACCAAGGAAATGCTGATCAAGGCCCTGTCGGGTTATGAAGGCACGATGCTCTTCGTTTCGCACGATCGCCATTTCCTGGCTGCGCTCTCGAACAGGGTGCTAGAACTGACGCCTGATGGTATCCACCAATATGGCGGCGGCTATACCGAATATGTCGAAAGCACGGGACAGGAAGCGCCGGGCCTTCGCAGCTAAGCCACCTGCCGGACCCACCGCCCTGTAACGGCAGCTTTCGTTTGGAGACTGGAGAAACAGATGCGGATCGTGGTCTACAGCGCCAAACCCTATGACAGGCAGTTCCTTGACGCCGCCGCCCGCCCTGGCATGCGGATGCAATATTGCGAAGCACGCCTGTCTCCCGAGACCGTGGCGCTGGCGGAGGGAGCGACGGCGATCTGCGCCTTCGTGAATGACGACCTGTCGCGACCGGTGCTTGAGAAGCTGGCGGAAATGGGTGTTCGGCTCATTGCTCTACGTTGCGCCGGTTTCAATCAGGTCGACCTCGCCACTGCCGAAAAGCTCGGCCTGACCGTTGCGCGCGTCCCGGCCTATTCGCCCTATGCGGTTGCCGAACACACCATGGCGCTCATCCTGTCGCTCAACCGCAAGATTCACCGCGCCTATAACCGTGTCCGTGAAGGAAACTTCGCCCTTGATGGGCTGCTTGGCTTCGATCTTCACGGCAAGACCGTCGGCATTGTGGGTACGGGGAAGATTGGGGCGATTTTCGCGCGCATTGTGGCCGGTTTCTGCTGCCGTCTCGTCGGCCACGATCTCCGGCCAAATCCCGATTGCGAGGCGCTGGGCATGGAATATGTCACGCGCGAGGAACTGTTCCAGACATCGGACATTCTGGCGCTGATGTGCCCACTCACACCGGAGACCCGTCACCTCATTCGCAGGGAGACACTGCCGCTGCTAAAAAAGGGCGTGATGCTCGTCAATACCAGCCGCGGCGCCATCATCAACACGCAGGCCGCGATTGCGGGTCTGAAAGACGGCACGATCGGCAGCCTCGGCATCGATGTCTATGAAGAAGAAGCCGATCTCTTTTTCGAGGACCTTTCCAATGACGTGCTGCGCGATGACGTTTTCGCCCGATTGCTGACCTTCCCCAATGTCCTGGTGACCGGCCATCAGGGCTTCTTCACGCAGGAAGCCCTCACGAACATCGCGGACACCACGATCGGCAATATCGAGAGCTTTTTCAGAACCGGCAGGGCGTTGCATGCCGTTTCCACGGAACAGTTTGCCGGCCCAGCCTAGTATCTCCTGCCAGAGTCGGGAAGATTTTAATGCCATCCTGCCCGACTTCTGCAGGAAAGCGGGTAAAATTGGTATGATCATTGAGTTTTATTGAAATTCATCATACATATTTGACAGGCTCCACGCCTGCCTCGATTTTAATGCATGGTGACCGACGTGCCTGAACAGCAAAAACAGCGCAGCAAATCCTCCGGTTCTCTGGTCAGCAGAGTTAGCCTCAGCCTGAGAAACGCGATTGCCTCAGGGCAATACGGACCCGGTGACCGCTTGCCCAGCGAAATCGAGATGACGGAAACCCATGGTGTCAGCCGCACCGTCGTGCGCGAGGCGGTCACGGCGCTACGCTGCGACGGGCTGGTAGAAGTTCGCCAGGGGGCAGGCATTTTCGTGCTGAAGCGTGAAAAGGAAGCGTCACCCACGCCCGGTATCGACCGCGCCCGCCTCTCTTCCGATCTGGAAGTGCTGGAAATCAGGACGCCGCTCGAAATCGAAGCGGCGGGGCTCGCCGCCCTTCGCCGCTCGCCATCGCAGGAGGAGGCGATTTTCGACTGTCACGCCCGGCTTCTGCAATGTATCGAAGAAAACCGCTCCATTCGCGAAGCCGATCTCGCGCTGCATCTGGCCATTGCGGCCGCCACCAACAATCCGCTCTTCACACAGTTTCTCGAACTGCACGGCCAGGCCGTGATTCCACAATCGCGCGTGGTTTCCGAAACCGCGGAGAACGACCAGACAGCTTACCGGCGATTGATCCACAAGGAGCATGAAGCCATCGTCATCGCCATATCCGACCGAAACGAACAGGCCGCGAAGCTGGCGATGCAGGCGCATCTGCGGGGCAGCCAGCACCGCTACCGCGACATGATGCGAGACCTGCGCGGCATCGCGCACAGCTAAGGGATTTCCGGTAAACTGCGTCGTCGCTCTATGCTCTGAAGGGCGCGATCAGGAACTACGGCGCTTCCCGCAGATCCGCACCCCAGACCTCGATCTGCGTCAGTGCGGGAAAGGGCGAAGGATCGTCCGCTTTCTTGAGATCGTGCAGACGGATCCACTCCACCCGGCGCGGCACGACCGGAAAACTCTGGGCAGCCCCGGTTTTTTGCAGGGAAAAGCTCGCGCTTTCACCGTCAGAAAAGGTGACGCTCGCCTTCTCCCACCAGGCATCATGGGGGAAATCCGCTCTCAGATAAAAGGTCAGCTGGTCGATGAGGACTGCGCGGCCGAATACGAGCGTCAACGAGGCTTCGGGATCGCGGTTGATGCCCCAGCTGGTATAGGGCCAGAAACCATGACCAGCGCTTGCCTTTTCGCCATCAATGACGTTGCGGGCTGCAAAGGCCGCCTCCCCACGCGTTTCGGTGCTCGCATAGACATGCGGAAACAGCGAGGTGTTTTCATGATCATCAAACGGGTTCAGGGCCAGATTCCTGCGAACTCCAATCTCGCCGGCAAGTGTGCGGCGGGCAGCGATCCGGTGAAGGTTACCGCTGAAGGCCTGCGGCGGATAGGATTTGCGCTTTGCAGCGGAAGGAACAGGCAGGATGAACTCGTTCCCGTGCAAGAAAACCAGCGTCGGCGGCATGCCGGCATCGAGCGCGAGCCAGATGTGGCCTGGCTGCGAAACCGCGACGATAAGCCTGTCTCCCTCGCAATATTCTGCGCGATAGACCAGCAAAGCTTCATCCTCCGCTCCGGCTTCCGCCAGAACATCTCCCGCCGCATTGACGACCTTGAGTGTGAGCTTCATCGGCACTTCCTTAACTGATCGTCAGGCACAGACGTTTGGCTTTGATGGGAATGAGAACGCGATAGATTTCCGGCGACCAGGACTGGCGAAGGCGGGCATCGTTGATTGTTATGGCTTCGATGACAGGCTCTCCTGCGCCTTCGCAGGCTATCTCTCCCAGCCCCGCAAAGACCAGGCCACCCGGCATGAGGGCAGGTTTTTCGGCGACCATCAGCGACAGAACCGCCTCCCGGCCACCCTGATAATCGTCAAGGACTTCCACATGGCGGCCGCGCAGCAGTCGGACACGGCGACGATAATGTTCAACACCCGCGACGCTGGGATAAGCCCCGGCCATATCGAGAGAAAATTCCGCCTCTTCTTCAGAAAACCTGGTCACAAAATCTGCAGCTGCAAACTCTGCCCCGGCGACCTGCATGACGCCGCCGAAAGTCGGCAGATTGTGAAAGGCCGACTGCATCGTCCAGATGTCATAGCGCTGCGGCGAGAAGGTTTTTGCAGTGTAGGTTTCCACCCCGACATCGATGATGAACGACCTGCCGTTCTTATAAAGCGTGAAGCTGCCGACATCGTTGTGGTTATGGCTCTCGCCATTATTGCCCGCCTTCACGGCAAGATCAAAAACCCCGTCGCGGGCAATCGCCAGACCGATGCCGGGATAGGCGATGTCGGTCTTTGCGGGGTCGGCAGCAGTGAGCGCAGACAATTCCTGTGTGGCCAGAACCGCCTGGACACGATACCAGAGGTTCCACTCCTTGTGCATAAGCCGGTCCGGCGAGCGGTCCCAGCAGGCGGTAGCGAAAGTCTGGAGTGACGGCGAAGAAACGGCCTTGCCGAAAAGATATTCCCGCACGCCGGATGTCTCGATCTTCGCCGGCGCATCAGCGAAGTTGAAAAACCTGTCCCCCGCCACATGCATGTTGACGATGAATTCGGCCATGTTGCGAAGCTTCGGCGCATGAAAGAGCGGCGCCATGGAGCCGGGCGCGGAGGTTTCGAGAATGCTCATCGCCCCGAACATACAAAGTGCCGCATGACCGTAATAAAGAACACCCTCTTCGCAGGCACCGTCTTCTGCATAATCCTTCTGAAAGGCATCTAGACTCTTGAGCGCCTTTTCGACGACCGAACGTCTCGTCGGCTGGTCAATGGGAGATAGCATGGTCGAGAGAAGAACATTCTGGGTGATCCAGGCCGTCCAGTTGTTCATCCGCTCGTCGCCATTCCCCATCCACCAGAAATGCCGGGCGAGATAGGGTTTTGTTATACGCTGATCGATCTCGGCGCGGACCCACGAAACGAGATTTGTATTTGCCCGCTCCAGCTCCGGTGCCAGCAGGTGCAGACACAGCGCCAGACTGGCGCCCGTTTCAGCTGCAAACAGATCGATGACAGGATTTTCCGGGTCGGGCAGCGGGTCGCGTGGACCGCCGCGAATATGGGAGTTATGGGCGGGCAACTGCCAGCCGCTTTCCTCACATATCAGCCAGAGACCATCGATGATGGCATCGAGAAAACGGCCCTGCCCTTCGGCGCATTCCCCCAGAACCAGCGCGTTCAGCTTAAGTCGTCGGGAAAAATAAAGCGCCTCGAAACGATCGCGATTGCCGGTGCGGCTATATTCCCGGTAATCGCCCGCCAGAATGACGGACCATGGCTCGCCAAGCGCCTTTTCCGCCGCCTCGACGAGGCCGCGGTAGACCGTATCGGGCGCTGAAGACCGTATTTTTTCCACCGTCAGTTCCACACCGAAATCGGCGAGCCGTTCGGGCAGGAGCCGCATCATTTCGACAAACACGCCCTCAAACCTCCCGCGCGTTCCGCAATCCGATATGCGGCTCCTATCATACGTATTTCTAGAAAACCAGAAATTTGTCTGACTTAATGCAAAGTTGTTTGACCAATATTGATATTGTGTTATCCAGAGCGCGGGAGGCGGCAGGGTGAAGACCCCGGCCGTAATGGAAAACGCAGCAGCCGACACCGATGACGCGGTGAAACGGCAGCAATGGGAGGTAGGCTGTGGCAATCGCAACCGCGACCATGTCCGACAAGCAGGCGGTTCCGTATGGGAAGAAGAAAGTCCGGGTCGTCTCCAAGCGGCGGCGCAGGATTGAAAATGCGCTCGTCGCCTATTCCTTCATTGCACCCAATTTTATCGGCTTTGCGATTTTCACGCTCGGGCCGATCCTCTTCGCCTTTGCGCTGGCCTTCATGCATTGGGATGGCTCCAATGCAATGCGTTTCGCCGGCCTCGATAACTTCTGGCGGCTTTTCGAAGACAGGGCCTTCATCGCTGCCTTCTGGAACACGGTCATCTACACGGTCGCATCGGTGCCGGCGACGCTCGCCTGTGCGCTGGGGCTTGCGATCCTGCTCAACCAGAAAATCCGCGGCCGCAATTTCTTTCGTACCGCGATGTTCTTTCCCTATGTCGCATCGCTGGTCGCCGTGGCCGTCGTCTGGAACATGATTTTCAATCCGGAAATGGGTCCGGTCAACATGCTGCTCTATACGCTCGGCCTCGATCCCGCCGACATGCCGGGATGGGCGGCCGACCGGCATTGGGCCATGGTCACGGTCATTCTCTTCGGCGTGTGGAAGAGCATGGGCTATTACATGGTCATCTATCTCGCCGGGTTGCAGGGCATCAATTCGGAGCTTTATGAAGCCGCAGGGCTGGATGGCGCCAATGCCTGGCAGAAATTCATCCACGTCACCCTGCCGCAACTCGCGCCGACGACCTTTTTCGTCACCGTCATGCTGACGATCCAGTCCTTCAAGGTTTTCGATCAGGTCTACATGATCACGCAGGGCGGCCCCGGCACCTCGACGCTCGTTCTCGTCTACCACATCTACAATGAGGCCTTCATTTCCTGGGATCTCGGCTATTCCAGCATGATCGCCCTCGTCCTGTTTTTCCTGGTCCTTGTCGTCACCATCGTCCAGTTCAAACGGCAGCGGGAGGATTGATCCATGCGCATCATGGACCGTAAAATCCCCACCGCGACGATCGGCATCTATCTGACCGTCATCGTCGTCACCATCGTCATGCTTTTGCCCTTCGCATGGATGCTGTCGGCATCGCTGAAGCTCAGCCGTGATGTCTTCGCCTTCCCGATCGAATGGATACCCTCTCAGCCGCGCTGGGAGAACTACGTGGAAATCTGGACGAAGATCCCGCTGGCGCTGTTCATCTACAACACGTCGAAGCTGACGATCATCGTCACGCTGCTGCAATTGCTGACATCGAGCTTTGCGGCCTATGCCTTTGCCAAGCTGCATTTTCCCTACAAGAACACGTTGTTTCTCGGCTATATCGCCACCATCGCCATGCCCTGGCAGGTCTATATGGTGCCGCAATTCCTGCTGATGCGAGAATTCGGGCTCAACAACACCCATCTCGCCCTGATTTTCCTGCAAGCCTTCACCGCCTTCGGCGTTTTCCTGATGCGGCAGTTCTACATGTCGATCCCGAACGAGCTATGCGAAGCGGCCCGCATCGACGGCATGAACGAGTACCAGATCTGGGCGAAGATCATGCTGCCGCTTTCCAAACCGGCGCTTTCCACATTGACGATCTTCACCTTCGTCACAACCTGGAACGATTTTCTCGGGCCGATGATCTATCTCACCAAAACCGAGCTGAAGACCATCCAGATCGGCCTGCGCATGTTCATTTCGCAATATTCGGCCGAATACGGGTTGATCATGGCCGCCTCGGTCGTCGCCCTCATCCCGGTTCTCGTCGTTTTCCTGGCATTGCAGCGCTTCTTCGTCGAAGGCGTCGCTTCCACTGGCCTCAAGGGTTGATTTCATGCTCGATTTGACCACGTCCCTTCCAACCCCGATCACCATAGCGGAAATCGATGCTGCGCTGACGGCCGCCATCGCGCAGGTCAGGCGCAATCTGCCGCAATTCACCTACGCGGCGCAGAACCATTCGAGCGTGAAGAATTTTTACCCCGCAGTCGCCAACGACCAATGGACCGCCGGTTTCTGGCCAGGCCAGATATGGCTCGCCTTCGAACATACCGGCGACAGGACCTTTCAGCATGCGGCGCAAATACAGGTGCAGAGCTTTCTGCACCGTATCGAAAACCGCATCGAGACCGACCATCACGATATGGGTTTTCTCTATTCGCCCTCCTGCATCGCCGCATGGAAACTGGTGGGAGACGAAGACGGCAGGCGCGCGGCGCTTATGGCGGCCGATCAGCTGATGGAGCGGTTCCAGCCCGTCGGGCAATTCATTCAGGCCTGGGGCCGCAGGGACAACCCCAACGAATATCGCTACATCATCGACTGCCTTTTGAACCTGCCGCTGCTTTATTGGGCTAGCCGCGAAACGGGCCGGGAAGACTACCGGACCGTCGCACTCGCCCATGCCCGCACCACACTTGCCCATTCCATCCGGCCTGACGATTCCACCTATCATACATTCTACATGGACCCGGAAACCGGCGCGCCTGTGCGGGGCGTCACCAAGCAGGGTTACAGCGATGAGAGCTACTGGGCGCGCGGACAGGCCTGGGGCATCGCCGGCATGGCCATCTCCTATCGCTATGAGCGCCTGCCTGCCTATCGTGACACTTTCGAGCGGCTTCTGGCCTTCTATCTCAAACATCTGCCCGACGATCTCGTGCCCTATTGGGACCTGATCTTTGTCGATGGCGACGGTGAACCGCGCGACAGCTCGGCAGCCGCCATCGTCGCCTGTGGCCTGTTGGAGATGGCGGAGCTGGAGACGCCGGAAAAGGCAGAAGAATACCGCAATCTGGCGAGGCGCATGGTGAAAAGCCTCGCCGATATCTATTCGGTTCGCGATCCCGCGACCTCCAACGGGCAGCTTCTGCACGGCACCTATTCCAAGAAGACGCCCCATAACACCTGCCGGGGCGAAGGCGTCGATGAATGCGTCTCCTGGGGCGATTATTATTATCTGGAAGCGCTGATCCGGCTTTCGCGCAACTGGTCTTCCTATTGGTGAGCGCGAGGAACAGATGGCTAGTATTTCCCTGAAAAAACTCAACAAAACCTTCGGTGCACTCAAGGTCGTTCACGATATCGATCTGGATATTGCCGACAAGGAATTCATCATTCTGGTCGGCCCTTCCGGATGCGGCAAATCCACGACGCTCAGGATGATTGCCGGGCTGGAGGAAATCTCCGGTGGCGAATTGCGCATCGGCGAAGACGTTATGAATGACGTGCCCTCCAAGGACCGCGACATCGCCATGGTGTTCCAGAATTATGCGCTTTATCCGCATATGACCGTCTACAAGAACATGGCCTTCGGTCTGGAACTTAGGAAAGCGCCGCGCGAGATCATCGATACCAAGGTCAAGGAAGCGGCGAAAATTCTCGACATCACCCATCTGCTGAACCGCAAGCCCAAGGCGCTCTCCGGCGGTCAGCGACAGCGTGTCGCTCTCGGCCGGGCGATGGTGCGCAATCCGGAAGTTTTCCTGCTCGACGAACCGCTTTCCAATCTGGACGCCAAGCTGCGCGGCACCATGCGGTCGGAAATTTCCAAGCTGCACAAGCGGCTGGACGCCACCTTCATTTACGTGACCCATGATCAGGTGGAAGCCATGACCATGGCGGATCGCATCGTGGTGATGAAGGACGGCCATATCCAGCAGGTGGATACGCCGCAGAACCTCTACGACCGGCCAATCAACACGTTCGTCGCGGGCTTCATCGGCGCGCCGCAGATGAACATGCTCCCCGTGACGCTGCGCCGTGACGGCGACCGTTTCACCGCCCTGTTCGACGGCACTCCCCTGCCGCTGCCAGCCGATATCGATGCCGGGCGTCTGCGACCTTACGAGGGAAAGGACATCATTCTCGGCATCCGACCGGAAAATTTCCACGAATTCGCCCCCGCAGATATCGATGCCGCCAACGTCGCGCCCTTCAGTGCGACGGTGGAACTGGCGGAGCCAATGGGATCGGAAGTGCATCTCAATCTCGTCTCCGGCGGCAGAAACCTCGTTGCGCGCGTCTCACCGCGTTTCAGGGCCAAGATCGGCGATCCCGTCGACCTGGTGGCCGATCTGACGAATGCGCAGCTCTTCGATCCTGTCACCGAACGATCGATCCTTTACTGACGCGGCCGGGAGAAACGCGATGCAATGGCTGGCAGGGTTATGGACGAAGGAAGGAGCCGGGATCGACAAGAACGCCCCGCCGCTGACCGGCCTTGCGCTCTTCCTGGATATCCTCAAACGCGAATGGTGGGAGATGGTGAAGCTCAATCTCCTGTTCCTCATCGCCAGTCTGCCAGTGGTGACGATGCCGGCGGCGATGTTCGCCGTGGCCCGCATCTGTGTTTCCTTCGCGGACGACAAAAATACCTATTTGCTGCGCGACTTTCTCGAAGCCCTGCCAAAATTCGCCCTGCGCGGCACCACGCTTGTGGTCTTAAGCGCATTGCTGGTGAGCGCTGGTACTTATACGACTGTCAGCTATGCCGGGGCCGCCCGGCTTCAGCTCGCTTACAGCCTGCCTTTTGCGATCAGCCTGGCGGTAACGTTATTCCTTATCCTCCTCAGCGCCTATGCCAGTGTTATTCTGGCCAGGCAGGACCTGCCGCTTTCGGAAACCCTGCGACAGGCGGCATTTCTTGCACTCACGAAACCGTTGCCGATGCTGGCGGCGCTGGGTTTCGTCGCAGCGCTCTGGCTCACACATATCCTCTTTTATCCAGTATCCGTGTTCATGCCGGCCACCATCAATTTTTCGCTCGGCATGTTCGCCCTGTGTTTCGCGGCGAGAAACGCCGCCGCGAAAACGCGCGTGCGGATGCCCGAACCGGCGGGGAGCGGCACTTAAGGCAGACCAAAATCAAAACGACATCAGTCAGGGAAGGAGAAACGGGCTATGGAGTTTAAGACAACCAGACGTGCATTTGCTCTCGCAACCGCCGGTCTCGGCATTGCCATGGGAATGGGAGTAACGGCACACGCTGCGGGTGATGCACCCGTCACGCTTAAATGGGCGTTGTGGGATTTGGACAAGGGCGCTTATTTCAAGCCCTTGATGGAGGCCTACAAGCAGAAGCATCCGAATGTGACGTTCGAGGTGGTGGACCTCGGCTCGCAGGACTATACGCAGATGATATCCACGCAGCTGACCGGCGGCTCCAAGGATATCGACGTCGTCACCATCAAGGATGTGCCCGGCTACGCCAATCTGGTGCGCGCCGGCAACATCACCGATCTCAGCGGCTTCATCAAGGACCAGAAGATCGAGACGGCCCCCTATGGCGGCCTGATCGAGGAACTGACCATCGATGGCAAGATTTATGCTTTGCCGTTCCGCTCGGATTTCTGGGTGGTCTATTACAACAAGGATATTTTCGACAAGGCGGGCGTGCCTTACCCCAGCAATGACATGAGCTGGGCGCAATTCGATGAAATCGCCGGCAAGCTGAAGAGCGGCATGGGTGCCAACCGCACCTATGGCGCGCTGCTGCACACCTGGCGTTCGACGGTGCAGCTGCCGGGCATTCAGGATGGCAAACACACGCTGGTGGACGGCAATTATGAATTCCTGAAACCCTGGTATGAGCGTGCGCTTGCCCTGCAGAAAAGCGGCGCGATACCGTCCTATGCCTCGCTGAAAACATCCAACACCCACTATTCCGCCCTGTTCTTCAACGGAACGATCGGCATGTTGCCCATGGGCACATGGTTCGTCGGAACCCAGATCGCCAAGGTAAAATCCGGCGAGTCGAAAAGCGCCAACTGGGGCATCGTGAAATTCCCCCATCCGGATGGGGTCGCGGCAGGCGCGACGGCCGCGCAGATTGCCGGATTGTCGGTGAATGCCAATTCCGGCCACAAGGAAGCGGCGCTGGATTTCATCCACTTCGTCACCGGACCTGAGGGTGCGGCGATCATCGCCTCCACCGGCACTTTCCCTGCACTCAGAACCGACGATGTGGCTCAGAAGATCGCAGCGCTGCCGGGCTTTCCGCAGGATCAGAACAGCAAGGACGCGCTGCAGGCGGGCAAGGCCTATCTGGAAATGGCGGTCAACCCGAATGCAGCCAAGATCGAGGTCGTTCTGAACCGCGTGCATGACGCGCTGATGACCGACAATATCTCCATCGATGACGGCATCAAGGACATGAATGACGGCGTCAAAGCCATCAAATAATTATCGCGGGGGCCGCGGGCGATAAGCCCGCGGCCCTTTCCTTTGATCATGAATTCCGGACATTCGTAACCGTGCCTCACGAGACCGCCAAAGCAAATCCACTCTTTCACAACCCGCTTCGCAGCAGGGACGATCTCGCAAAGGCGGTGATCGATCTCTTCAACCCGCTGCTTGCCTATTTTTCGCCCGGCGGCGCGCGTGTACGGCTCGGTGCAACCGGGGCGATTTTCGATTTTCCTGCGGCGGAACTGGAGGGTTTTGCCCGGCCATTATGGGGCATCGTCCCGCTTGCCGCCGGTGGTTATGACTTTCCGCACTGGGATCTCTACAGACGTGGACTGGCCAATGGCGCCAACCCGGCTCACCCCGAATATTGGGGCGATACCGCCGACCGTCACCAACGGCTGGTCGAACTGGCGGCCATAGGATTTGCGCTTGCCATGGTTCCCGAGCATATCTGGGAGCCACTCGCCGAAACGGACAAACAGATTGTCGCCGCCTATCTTCTGGCCGCCCGCGAGCGGGAATTCGTCGACAATAACTGGAAATTCTTTCGAGTCCTGATCGATCTCGGGCTGGAGCGGGTGGATGTGGAATTCGACCGGACCAAAACCCAGGCCTATCTCGATGAGCTCGAGGCTTTCGATATCGGCAATGGCTGGTATCGAGACGGGCCGGTGCGCCGGGTCGATCATTATATTCCCTTCGCCATGCATTTTTACGGTCTGATCTATACGGCGCTGGCGAAAGGGGACGGGGCACGAAAAGCGCGGTTCCTCGAACGCTCGCGCATTTTCGCTCGCGACATGCGCCACTGGTTCGGGCCCGACGGGGCATCGCTCGCCTTCGGGCGCAGCCAGACCTACCGGTTTGCGGCGGGCGGCTTCTGGGGCGCTCTTGCCTTTTCCGGTCTCAAGGCCCTGCCGTGGCCGGAAATCAAGGGTTATTACATGCGCCATATCCGCTGGTGGTCGAAGCGGCCTATCGCCGATCGCGATGGCGTCCTGTCAGTTGGATACGCCTATCCGAACCTTCTGATGAGCGAGAGCTATAATTCTCCCTGTTCGCCCTATTGGGCGCTTAAATTTTTCCTGCCGCTGGCGCTGCCCGCCGATCACCCCTTCTGGGCCGCGGAAGAGGCCGAACCGCAGGAGTTTGCCGAACCGGTTCCCCTAGCAGAGCCCGGCATGGTGGCCTTTCATACGCCGGGCAACATCGTGGTCCTGTCCTCCGGGCAACAGCACGAGAGGATGCGCGGCGCGCAGGAAAAATACTCGAAATTCGTCTATTCCACCCGTTATGCCTTCAATATCGAAGCGGATGACCGGCATTTTGCCGCCGCGAGTTTCGACGGCATGCTCGGCCTTTCCGACGATGGGGTGCACTTCCGCACCCGCGAGACGATGGAAGAGGCGTTGATTGCCAAAGACTGCCTCTATTCCCGCTGGCGGCCATGGGCGGATGTCGAGATCGAGACCTGGCTCGTGCCGCAAAACCCCTGGCACATAAGGCTGCACCGCATCCGCACCCCACGCCCCTTGCAAACATCAGAAGGCGGATTTGCCATAGAGCGGGCCGATTTCAATAGCGACCGCACCGAGGCGGGCGAAGGTCGCGCCGTCTGTTACGGACAGACTGACACCAGCATCATCGCCGATCTTTCGGCCGGTATTCGGCGCGAAGGCCTATGCCATCAGGCAATCGCCAATACCAACCTTATCCACGCCAGAACCCTTGTTCCGCAATTGCGCGGCACCATCGCCTCCGGCGAAACGCTGCTGGTGACGGCGGCCATGGCACTGCCGGCTGGCAAAGAGGCCGAGGCCGCATTGGCTGCCCTTCCCGATATTCCTGATCTCGCAGGGCTGGAAAAGATGTTCAAGCGGAAAGGACGGCGCGTTCCCGCCCATGCTCTCGATGAAAACCGCGCAGGCTGACGGAGATGACCCACGACACACCGGGTGTCTCCCAGAGGCCGGATCGGCTGAACATCCTGACCTGGGAGCGGAAGCAGGAGGATATCGACAGCCCCGACCATCAGGCGCGGCTGCGCGGCCTTGAGCGCTCCGCCAACGCCGTTTTCGGGCAGGGCGTTTACATTGCCGACAAGGCCGAGGTGCATACGGACAGGTTATTGATGGGTGCGCAGTCGTGGGTCGCCGGTTATGCAATCGTGCGCGGCAATATCGAACTGGGTGAAAATGTCTCGATCAATCCCTATGCCTGTCTTTCCGGCAAGGTGACGATCGGCAACGGCGTGCGTATCGCCTCACATGTCAGCATCGTCGGCTTCAACCATGGTTTCGACGACATTGAAACTCCGATCTATCGCCAACCGCTGACCTCGCTCGGGATAGAGATTGGTGACGACGTCTGGATCGGCGCCAATGCGGTTGTGCTTGATGGCGTGAAGATAGGACGCGGCGCTGTTATCGCCGCAGGCGCGGTGGTGGCGAAAAACATTCCCGCCATGGCCATTGCAGGCGGCGTTCCCGCCCGGGTTCTGCGATACCGCGGAGGAAAAGCGGCCGCACCGAAGCTGCCCGATCATCTGCTGCAAGAACTCGGCAAGGAGATTGCCGGCGACTGGCTTGCCGCCATCCGCTCCTATGGCGAAGATGGCATCTATCGTTCCGCCGATGCATCCGGACATGAGGTCGAAAGCGTCAGGCATCTGTGCGATGCGATCGAGATCGCGGCGGCCTTCGGACAGGAGGATATCGCTTTCGATGCCGGAGAAACCGTGGCCAGCCTTCAGGCCCTGCAGGATCAGGAAACCGGACTGTTTTTCGCCGGTGACCACCGCCCGTTAACGCCGCCCGAGAAGGACCCTGCCGTCCTCTACAATATTCTGGCGGTCGGATATGCGCTTGAATGTTTCAGCGCCGCGCCGAAACAGCCGATCGCTTTCGTCGAGCATCTCCGTGCCGACGAACTCATCCTGTTGCTGGAAAAACTGCCGTGGCAAAGCCGGGCATGGCATTGCGGCGCCACCATAGACGCCATCGCCACCGCGCTTTATTTCAACAGGCGCTATTTCACATCCGGCGACAATCTCACCGTTCTCTTCGGCTGGCTGGCCATGAACGTGGAGAAAACCACCGGGCTTTGGGGTGAGCCGACCTCCACACAGGGCCTACTGCAACCGGTCAACGGCTTTTACCGACTTACCCGCGGCTCCCATGCCCAGTTCGGCCTGCCCGTTCCCTATCCGGCAGCAGCAATAGACTCCGTCATCGCCAATTATCATGCCTATGGCGGTTTTCATGGCGGGAATTTTAATGCCTGCAACCTGCTCGATACGATCCATCCCCTTCTTCTCTGCCTGAAACAGACGGATCACCGGCAAGATGAGGCAAAGGAGATAGCCCGGGAAATTCTGCGCCGAAATGAGGGGCGCTGGCAAAGAGGCAAGGGCTTTGCCTTCGCAGAGGGGCACCCGGCCGGGCTGCAGGGCACGGAAATGTGGATGTCGGTTCTCTGGCTTTCAGCGAAGCTTCTCGGTGCAGAACAGCTCTTGCCGTTCCGACCTCGCGGCATCCATCGCTTTGAGCCTGCGGAAATCGTCCATGGCATGATTGCCCGCCCTAAATCTCCGGTATAGGTTTCCGATACTCTTTTGAAAGCTTTCAAACCGGACCGGTCGGGTAACAGATGCAACTCAAAGACTGCTATAATTTCCACGATTTTCGCCGCATGGCCAAACAGCGTCTTCCCGGACCGATCTTCAATTACATAGACGGTGCTGCCGATGACGAGGTGACGTATCGGCGAAACACGACCGCCTTCGAAAAATGCGATCTCGTTCCCGATGTGCTGCGGGGCGTGGCCGATGTGGATATGTCGGTCACCGTCATGGGGCAGAAGCTCTCCATGCCGGTCTATTGTTCCCCGACGGCGCTGCAACGCCTTTTCCATCATCAAGGGGAACGGGCGGTTGCGGCAGCGGCAGGGAAATACGGCACGATGTTCGGCGTCTCTTCGCTCGGCACCACGAGCCTGGAAGAAGCGCGCCGGATCAGCGGCGGCCCACAGGTCTATCAGTTCTATTTCCACAAGGACCGCGGCCTCAACCGCGATATGATGGCGCGCGCCAAGAGCGCCGGTGTCGAGACGATGATGCTGACCGTCGACAGCATCACCGGCGGCAACCGCGAGCGCGACAAGCGCACCGGCTTTGCCATTCCGTTCAAGCTCAATCTTTCCGGCATCGCGCAATTCGCCATCAAGCCGGCTTGGGGCATCAATTACCTGACACATGAGCGCTTCAGCCTGCCGCAGCTCGATGACCACATCAAAATGGACGGCGGCGCTCTTTCCATCAGCCGCTATTTCACCGACATACTCGACCCTTCGATGAACTGGGACGATGTGGCGCAGATGGTGCGCGAATGGGGCGGGCCGTTCTGCCTTAAAGGCATCATGTCGGTGGATGACGCCAGACGCGCCGTGGAAATCGGCTGCAGCGGCATTGTGCTTTCCAATCACGGCGGGCGCCAGCTCGATGGCTCCCGCAGCGCCTTCGATCAACTGGCCGAGATCGTCGATGCGGTCGGCGACCGGATCGACGTGATGATGGATGGCGGCGTGCAGCGCGGCACCCATGTTCTGAAAGCACTGTCTCTCGGCGCGAAAGCCGTGGGGCTCGGCCGCTATTACCTTTTCCCCCTTGCCGCCGCCGGACAACCGGGCGTGGAACGGGCGCTTGAGCTGATGCGTATCGAAATCGAGCGCGGCATGAAGCTGATGGGTTGCACCTCCGTCGATCAGCTCACACGCCGAAACCTTCGGTTCCGTTGAGCAGGCAGGACGGTTACAGAAGGACTTGAGCGGAGCGCGGTCACAATCGACCACTGAAACCGCATGCCATTTCAGCCGCGTTTCGTCGCTGCTCCTGAAGCGCCATGCCGATATTCCAGACGAGCGCCAGGCAAACAAGTCCACAAAAACAGGCTGAAATCAGCGACCGATGGCGTTTGGCTCCGGAGAGAAACATCCAGCCGATAATTGCATAGACCGCAAGCGCCGGCACGGCGGCAATCAGAACGGATATGGGGCCATCGCAATCGACAGCCTTCATGCCGATGGCGCGATATTCGTTCGGAGTCGCCACCAGGCCGAGGACGGCCACGGGAAACATGGCGGCTAAAACCGCATAACGGAAAAATCGGGGCGTGTCGGGCATGCCTGCTCCATAGCCGGATAATCAACTGCCGCGAACGCGGCCGGGAAATTCCACCGTACGGTCTCAGCGACCATCCATCTTGCCGATGATATCGGTTTAGCCACCATTGTCGGCGGCCGGGAGAGCAGATTGCCCGCTTTTGCTGAGAAAGCCAGCCTTTTACGTTGGCAGCAATCTTGGCAAGCGAAGCAGAATGTGATTATGGTTGCATGATGCAACCATAATGGATCGACCGTGTCCCAGCAACCTTTCCCCGTAAGCGATATCCGCTCCACCTCGCGCCGGCTCGTCCGCGAACTCGGCTTCATGGGCGGAGATTTTGCCGGCACCGATCTGCCGCCCTCCGCCGTGCATGCACTGATCGAGATCGAGACATGCCCCAACATCACGGCGCGGGATCTGGGAAAGCTGCTGCGGCTTGAAAAATCGAGTGTCAGCCGCATGCTGCGCAAGCTCGTGCTGTCCGGCGATGTTCGCGAAGAAACGGATGAGGAGGATAGCCGTATCAAGCGGTTGCGTCTGACGGGGAAAGGGCAGGAGAAGGTGGGCGCCATTCACGGCTTTGCGAACCGGCAGGTCTCCGACGCCCTGACGCAGCTTACGTCGGCGGATGCCCACACGATCCTCCAAGGGCTCCGTCTTTATGCCGATGCGCTGGGAGACCGGACCGATACCGTTGCTCCCTCCATAGAGATCCAGGAGGGGTACAGGCCGGGTATCATTGCCCGTATCACGCAGATGCATGCGCTTTATTACGCCCGGACATCCGGTTTCGGCCAGCGTTTCGAATCCGTCGTGGCCGAAGGCCTCGCGGCTTTCTGCAACCGGCTCGAAAGCCCGAAGAATGCGATCTGGGTCGCAATGCGCGGACAGGAGATCATCGGCTCCGTCGCTATCGATGGTGAAGATCTCGGAGCGGATATTGCGCATCTGCGCTGGTTCATCGTTGATGACGGCGTACGCGGTGGCGGTGTGGGACGCAGGCTGCTGGAGGCTGCGTTGGCCTTCGTTGATGAAAGAGGGTTTGCCGAGACCCACCTCTGGACATTCAACGGCCTTTTGGCCGCGCGACACCTTTACGAAGCCCATGGTTTCGCATGTGTTGAGGAACATCCGGGCAGCCAATGGGGAAGCGAGGTGCTAGAACAGCGCTTCGTCCGGCCACGGCCCGAATGATCTTTCAACCGCGCGTAAACGGCCGCAATCGAAATCTTCCTGCGACCGTTTCGAAACCAGGGAACGGCGCCCGTTAAAAGGCGAGTTGAACCTTCATCGACCTGCTTCTGTCACCGGCGGCTTCAAATGCCGCAACCGCTTCTTCCAATGGAAAGGTTCCAGTCAGCAGGGGCTTCAGGTCGACACGGCGCTGATTGATGAAATCGACGGCAAGTCCGAATTCCTCATGGAACCGGAACGTGCCCTTCATCTCGATTTCCTTGGCAACCACCATATTCTGCGGAATGGACACATCGCCGCCGAGGCCAAGCTGAACCACGGTAGAGCGGGGTTTCAGCGCTTCGAGACCCGAACGGACGGCTCTTTCATTTCCGGACGCCTCGAACTGAACGTCGAAATAACCCTTGTTCGCCGAATAGGCGGAGAGCCCATCCGGGTCGCTGGCGACATTGATGACGCGGTCGGCGCCGATGGCGAGCGCCTTTTGCAGAACCGCATCCATGATGTCGGTCGCGACGATTTCCCGGGCGCCATGAGCACGGGCGGCAATGATCGCCAACGCACCGATCGGCCCACAGCCGGTGACCAGAACACGTCTGTCGGTCAATGCGCCAGCGCGGTTGACGCCGTGCAGCGTTACCGCGAAGGGTTCGGCCATGGCCGCTTCATGGATGGAGACGCCATCCCGCACCTTGTGGCACTGGTATGCTTCGGCGACGAGGCGCTGGCGGAATGCACCCTGAATATGCGGCATGGGCATGGCGGAGCCATAAAAGCGCATGTTCAGGCACTGGTTCTGCTGACCCTTCAGGCAGAATTCGCAATGGTTGCAGGGCCGGCTCGGCGATACGGCAACACGGTCGCCAACAGCCAGACCGGAAACCCCCTCTCCCAAAGCCTTGATGGTACCGGCCACCTCATGGCCAAGGATCATCGGCTCACGCACGCGCACGGTGCCGAAACCGCCGTGATTGTAATAATGCAGGTCGGAGCCGCAGATGCCGCCCGCCTCGATGGCGACCTCGACCTGTCCCGGGCCGGGCTGTTCGTCCGGCCGTTCCTCGATCCGCAGATCCTTCGCCGCGTGGATGACAACCGCTTTCATAGTCTCTCCTCCCATGAGGGTTCGGCATGGCGGCTAATGCCGCCAGGCCATTCCCCGGATTTCTCAGATATCGACCACAAGGCCCTTGGCTTTCAGCACAGCCTCGAGCTTGCTGACCTCAATCACTGACTTGCCCTGCTTGTAGGCTTCGATGTAACCGGCTTCGGCATCTTCGCGCGCCTGCGAAAGCTTGGCCGCTTCCTGCGCTTCATCGCGTCTGACGACCACCAGCCCATCGGCATCACCGACGATAATATCGCCCGGATTGATGATCTCGCCGCCGACGATCACCTGATCATTGACCGCGGCAATGGTCTCCTTGACCGTGCCCTTGATGCAGACGCTGAGCGAGAAGACCGGGAAACCGAGGTCTCGCAGCTGCAGCGTGTCGCGCACGCCGGTATCGGTCACCAGGCCGCCAATACCCTTTGCGAGGCAGGCATTGGCGAGAACGTCGCCGAACGAACCGGCTTCTTCATATTCGCCGGCGGAAACGACGATGATGTCGCCCGGCTTGGCATAGTTGATGGCAAGCTGCAGCATGATGTTGTCGCGCGGCGCACATTTGACCGTGAAGGCCGGACCGCAGAGCTTCATGCGATAATCGACCGGCTTCAGCCGGGATGACAATGCGCCGCGACGTCCCTGCGCCTCATGAATCGTGGCGGGAGAGAATTTGGCTAGGGCTTCGACATCCGCCTTGGCCGGACGCTGCGCGATATCTTTAATGTGGATCATGAAAACCTCCCACGTTGAAACCGTCGGCGAGAACGTCTCGCCGACCGATGATGGTGTTGAATGGATGGAATGATGGCCGAGGCTGAGCCGAGGCTCAGGGGATCGGATCGAACTTCAGTTCGGACAGAGGCACGACCTTGTCGGTGCGCGTCATCTTGTATTCGGTGTTCGGGCCGAGCCACTTGTCCCAGATACGGTTGATCTCGCCATCCGCATCGAGCTTGCGGAGAATCTCGTTGATCTTGGCCGTCAGCGCCGGATTGTCCTTGGCCATGCCAATGCCGATCGGCTGGAAGAGCATCGGCTCTTCGATCATGCGCATCTGCTTGCCCTTGGTCTTGGATTCGTTGACGAACTTGGTCATCGTCATGGTGTTGCCAACGATGCCGCGCGCCTTGCCCTGCTGCACGGCGAGATAGGCGGACGCCGTATCCTGGAACGTCAGCGGCTCGGACTTGTTGAGCTTGACGGAGAGTTCCGACGTCGAGCCCTTGCTGGAAGCGATGCGCTGGCCGACGAAATCGGACTTCTTGGTGCCGGGGTCGTCGACCGGAACGATCAGCATTTCCTTAGCCAGATAATAGGGATCGCTGAACTGGATCTGTTCCGCGCGGCTCTGGGTATAGGCAAGGTTCGCCACCGAGAGATCGACGCGGCCGAGCTTGACTTCTGGAACGCGCGCTTCGACCGACACCGGCTTGATCTCGGCCTTGACGCCCAGTTCCTTGGCGATAGCGCCGCACAAATCGACGTCGAAGCCTGCCATTTCACGCGTCTTCGGGTCCGGCGAGGCGAAAGGCGGGACGTCGGCGAATGTCGCGCAACGCAGCGTCTTGTTTGCAATGATCGTATCGAGTTGATCCGCCTTGGCCGGAATGACCGCAGCCGAGGTCGCCAATATGGCGGTAAGAGTAATGCACTTCCAGTTCATTTCAGTTCTCCCTGTTATTATAGAGGTTGGGTCCTAGTGTCTCAGATCGGCAAGAAACCGCTGGGCACGCGGATGTTGCGGATTTTTGAAAAACTCGTCCGGTTTCGCGGTTTCGAGAATGCGCCCGGCATCGATGAACCAGATGCGGTCGGCCACTTCACGGGCAAAGCCCATTTCATGGGTGACGCAGAGCATGGTCATGCCTTCGGCAGCGAGGCTCTTCATGACGGCGAGCACCTCACCGACCATTTCCGGATCGAGCGCTGAGGTCGGCTCGTCGAACAGCATGACCGGCGGCTCCATGGCGAGCGCCCGCGCAATGGCGACGCGCTGCTGCTGGCCGCCGGAAAGCTGGGCGGGATAGGAACCGGCCTTGTCGGCAAGGCCGACGCGATCGAGAAGCTTCAGCGCCTTTTCATGCGCAACCGCCGGGGAAACACCCTTCACCCGGATCGGCGACATGGAGACATTTTCCACCACCGAAAGATGCGGGAAGAGGTTGAAGCTCTGGAAGACGAAGCCCACCCGGCTGCGCAGCGCATTCAGCTCCTTGGCGCGCATCTGGGCATGGATGTTCCTGCCATCCAGCATGATCGAGCCGCTGCTGATCTCCTCCAGACGGTTGATCGTGCGGATAAGGGTGGACTTGCCGGAACCCGACGGCCCACAGATGACCACGACCTCGCCACGGGTGACGTTTTCGTTGACATCCTTGAGCACCTGATAATCGCCATAGCTTTTGCAGACCTGCGAAAGCGTGATGGTGTAGTCCTGAGTGGCGGAAACTGGCGCGGTCATAGCTGCTCCGTAACGATATTGGCGGGGGCCGGTGCGGTGTCAACGGCAAGCTTGCCGCGCGGGCCGGCGCGCCGGCGGGCGATGCGGCGCTCGAGAAGATTGGCGACTTGGGTGAGCGACCAGCAGATGATGTAATAGACCAGCGCCAGAATGAGGAAGACCTGGAAGGGCTGGGTCAGGAGCTGGTTGTTCACCTGGTTCGCCGCAAAGGTCAGGTCAGGCACATTGATGACGTAGCCGAGGGTCGTGTCCTTGATGGTGGATACGAAGGTCGAGATCAGGCTCGGGATCATGTTGTAGAGCGCCTGCGGCAGGATGATGTAACGCATCGCGCTGAAATAACCGTGGCCGAGCGCCCGCGCCGCATCCATCTGCCCCGTGCCCAGCGATACGATGCCGGCGCGCACGACTTCGCTCATGAAAGCGCCCTGATAGATGACGAGCGTGGTCAGCATGGTGACAAAGCTCGGCACGTCGGCGCCGGTCCAGAGCGGAACGAGAAAATAGCTCCAGAGAATGAGCATCAGCAGCGGCACGCCGCGGGTGAAATAGACCACGGCAGTGACCGGCCAGCGCAGGAGCCGCCATTTCGACAGCCGTGCGAGCGCCATCAGGATGCTGACGGGAAAGGCGAGCGCGATGCTGAGCGCCGACAGGATAAGCGTGTTGGCAAGCCCGCCGAGCGGCCCGTTGGGATATTGGCCGATGAGGAGCAGCAGCCAGTAATCCTGGATGATTGCGATCATGTCGTGGATCATGCCCGTGCCCTCCGGAGAGGATCGGCGCGCATGGAGATATAGGCTCCAAGACCCATGATCAGCAGCGAGAAGAACAGATAAAGCACGGTGGCGACCAGATAGACCTCAAATGTCCGGAAACTCAGATTCTCGACTTCCTTGACGGCATGGGTCAGTTCCGGTGCACCGATCAGAACGCCGAGACTGCTGTTCTTGAAGAGGGACGTGCTGTGATTGATCAGCGGCGGCAGCGCATTGCGAACGCCCTGCGGCATGATGACGAAACGCATGGCCGAGACATAGCTATGCCCGAGCGCACGTGCGGCCTCCATCTGGCCGGGATTGATCGAACGAACGCCGGAGCGCAGATCCTCGCTGAAATATGCAGCCTGACAAAGACCGAGACCGATAATGGCGAAGATCGCTTCGGCATTATGGCTCGAAAGCCAGCTGGCCAGTCCGCTCGGCAGCAGCGTGAACACGCCGAAATACCACAGCATCAGCTGCACCAGCGTCGGCACGTTGCGGTGATAGGACACATAGGCCGCCACCAGCGGATCACCGAAGCGGAAAGGCGACAGGCGGATGGCAAGCAGCACGATGGCGAGCGACATGGCAAGCAGCCATGAGCCGGCATAGATGATGAACGTCATCTGGATGCCATGCAAAAACATCGAGACGTAGTCCGCATTGTTCAGAATTGCCCAGAGGTCAAAACCGCTCACGCGACTCTTCCTCCGGCTCCACCCGCCGCAGCCTTATTTTCAGTCGGTCGATTTTCAACCGTTTGGGGCTTGGCCGTCTGCAGACCGCCCATGACCTGAAGCGTCGGGGTAATTTCCATGTGGCCAATATTCATGGCCACGGGCGCAGCGATGGCAAACGCGATCGCATCGGCGATATCGGAGGCCTGCGGCAGCTCGAAACCATCGATGAAACGTTCGCGAATGCTCGGATCATCGCCATGAACATGGTTGAAGATGTCGGTTGCGACGCGGCCGGGGCAGATTTCCGTCACCCGCACGCGTTTGCCGAAAGCATCGATGCGCAGCTGGTTGGACAGCATCGCCACGCCTGCCTTGCTGGCGTGATAGGTGGAATTGCCACCGAAATTATAATTGCCGGCAATGGAGGAGATGTTGATGACATGGCCGCGATCGCGCGCCACCATGCCCGGCACCACCATGCGGCAGAGATGCAGCACGGCGCGCAGGTTGACGTCGATCAGGAGATCGATGTCACTCTCATCCGCTTCCAGAAATTTCTTCGGGCGGTCGACACCGGCATTGTTCACGAGGACATCGAACGCCACCTCACTGGTGAGCTTCGCGAGCGCCGCCCGGTCTGTCACATCTATGGCATGTGCGAAGCAGCCCGTGCGCTTCGCCAGCTGGTTGAGAGCGCCCACACTTCTGGCAACCGCATGCACTTCCAGCCCTTCACGGCAAAGTCGCTCGACGACAGCGGCGCCAATTCCGGAAGATGCGCCGGTTACGAGTGCGGTCTTGTAGTCTGAGAATGGCATGTTTGTCCCCTATCGTTGAGCAAACAGTAGTGAAGCTTTCATCGCTTGCCTAAGACCGATTTTTTTTGGAGTAATAAGCAACTTGTATGGATGGCGAATGCGCCAAATTCGGCGATGCGGCAACCCGGCCGATGGGGCGTACGTTGCCGATGCCAGCCACCAGCACATTCTAGACCACTGCGGTCGGCAGGTCCCGTCCCGCGAAATGTGCATCCAGATTGGCGAGAACCAGAGCGCCCATCTCAAGCCGCGTCTCATGCGTCGCAGCGCCGATATGCGGAGCGAGAACGACATTGCGCATGCCGATCAGCGCCTCGGGAACATGCGGTTCGTTCTCGAAGACATCGAGCGCTGCACCCTTCAGCCCGCCTGCCACAAGAACATCAACCAGCGCCTTTTCATCCACCAGAGACCCTCTGGCGACGTTGACGAGAACACCGTCCGGTCCCAGCGCCTCCAGCACCTCGCGGTTGATCGCGTGTTTTGTCTCCGGCGTTGCCGCCGCCGCGACAATCAGGACGTCGCAGTCCCTCGCGAGCGACATGGCCGTCGAATGATACTCATAGACCACGTCCTGTTTCTGCCGGCTGAAATAGGAAATCTCCGCATCGAAAGCTTCCAGCCGCACCGCAATGGCGCGGCCTATGCGGCCAAGCCCGTAAATGCCGTAACGCCGCCGCGAGGCCTTGTTACCCAGCGGCATTTCGCCTCTTTTCCACTCCCCGGAGCGGACATGATGATCGGCGCGCACAAGCTGGCGCAGCAGCATGACGGAGAGACCGATGGCAAGATCGGCCACATCCTCGGTCAGCACGTCAGGCGTGTTCGTCACCCTGAAACCGCGCGCGCGGGCCTGGTCGAGATCGACCTTGTCGAAGCCGACGCCATTGATGGCAACGATTTCGAGAGCGGGCAGACCGGCAGCGAGTTCAGGAGCAACCCCGATATGGCCGCCGGTGACGACAGCCTTTATCGACGCCGCCTCCGCCTGGAGAAACGCCTGCTTGTCGGATATTTCGTGCCAGCGATGGACCCTGAAGCGCTTTTGCAGTTCGGCTTCGATCTGCGGCTGAAGCGGATAGGTTTGCAGAAGATCGGGCTTCATGCGCGCTCCTTACCCGCGACCGACGAAAGGCATGCCGCTCGCCATCACCGTCATGGTCAGCACGTTCGCCTCGAGCGGCAGCGAGGCCATATGCACCACGGCCTTGGCAACGATGCCGGCATCGATGGTCGGTTCGATGGCGGTGCTGCCATCCGCCTGCAGCACGCCGGTTGCCATGGCGCGCGTCATTTCGGTGCTGGCATTGCCGATATCGATCTGTCCGCAGGCGATGTTGAACCGCCGGCCATCCAGCGCGGCCGATTTTGTAAGTCCGGTGATCGCATGTTTGGTCGCGGTATATGGCGCAGACCGCGGCCGCGGCGTGGTGGCGGAAATCGAGCCATTGTTGATGATGCGGCCACCCTGCGGCGACTGCGTCTTCATCTGGCGAAACGCCGCCTGGGTGCAGAGAAAAGCCCCTGTGAGGTTAGCCCCGACCACGGCATTCCAGGTTTCGAACGGCACATCTTCGATATACACCGCCGGTGCGGACATGCCGGCATTATTGACCAGAAGATCGAGGCGACCGAAACGCCCGATGATTTCCGCAAACAGCCGCTCGACATCGGCCGGAGCGGAAATATCAGCCGCGACGGCCAGAACACAGTCTTTATGTTCGCTCCATTCGGCGGCGGCAGTGTCGAGAACCTCCCGCCGCCGGCCCGTTATCGCGACCTTGTAACCATCTTCCAGAAGCGCTTTGGCAATCGCCTTGCCGACCCCTGTTCCTCCACCCGTGACGAGCGCGATCTTTCCATCACTCATGCTGCTTTCCCCTCCAGCTCATCTTCCACATGCGCTTGAATGATTTCGGCAAAGGAGGTTTCCGCCCTGAAGCCGAGCGACAGCGCTAGTTGCGGATCGTAATCCTCGGCCCAGCCGTCGACGATCCGGATGATCCGCTCGTCGGGAACGCGTTTGATAAGCGCTACAGCCTTTTGCCCGGCAAAGGCGCGCAGCGCCTCGATTTCATCCGCAACCGTGGCCGACAGCCCCGGCATGATGAGATTGCGGCGAACGCCAAGCCCGGAGAGATCCACCGTCGCGGCGCGCAGCAGGAAGGCGACCGCCGAGCGCGGGCTGGCGAACCAGTGACGCACGGTATCGGCAACTGGCAGCACCGCTTCCTGACCCACCAGCGGTTCGCGCAGGATATTGGAGAAGAAGCCGGAGGCGGCCGCATTCGGTTTGCCGGGGCGGATGCAGATGGTGGGGAGACGGATGCTGACGCCATCAAAGAAACCGCGGCGACTATAGTCCGAAAGCAACAGCTCCACGATCGCCTTCTGCGTGCCATAGCTGGTCAATGGCGCCGTCAGGAACTCGTCGCCGATCACCTTGGGGAATGGCGAACCGAACACGGCAAGCGATGAGCAGAAGACCATGCGCGGCCGATATCCGTCCTTTTCGTGCTCCAGACGAATGGCTTCGAACAGCGAGCGCCCGCCATCGAGATTGATGCGATAACCTTTCTCGAAATCCGCTTCCGCCTCGCCCGAAACCACGGCGGCGAGGTTGAAGATCACATCCGGCCGTTTTGCGATCAGCTTTTCGGCCACGCCGGCATTCGACAGATCACTGCGCTCGATGGTCAGTGCACCGCCGAAGCCTTTCGGCGCGGCCGGTTCGAAAACATCCGTCAGCGTCATTTCGGTAATCTTCGCACCATCAAGCGTTCCGTCGGAAGCGAGACGTTGTGTCAATTTGCGGCCGATCATTCCGGCCGCGCCGATTATCAGAATATGCATTATTTCACCTTTGCTTGGCCGGTGAGACCGGCTCGATTGATTGTCAATCGTCATCACCCTGAAACACGACCTCGCGGCGACGCATGATCGCGGGCATCGCCATCATGATGACGACCATGCCGGACAGCGCGAGCAGCGTTGCGCTGATCGGATGGGTGACGAATGTTGAGAAACTGCCCTGCGAAATCAGCAGCCCGAGGCGCATGTTCTGTTCCAGAAGCGGACCGAGAACGAAGCCCAAAACCAGAGGCGCCGGCTCGCAGCCGATCTTGCGCAGAAAGAAGCCGACGATGCCGAAGACCGCGCAGAACAGAACGTCCACAACGCTGTAGGAAAGCCCATAGGCCCCGATGGCGCAAAACATCAGAATGGCGGGGCACAAGAAGCGGTATGGAATGCCGAGAAGCCGAACCCAGATGCCGATCAGCGGCAGGTTCAGGACCAGGAGCAGCAGATTGCCCACCCACATGCTGGCGATCAGCCCCCAGAAGAGATCGGGCCGCGACTGCATGACCTCCGGTCCCGGGGTGATGCCCTGGATCATCATCGCCCCGACCATCAGCGCCATCAGGCCGTTGGCGGGAATGCCAAGCGTCAGGAGCGGAATGAAAGAGGTCTGCGCGCCGGCATTATTGGCGCTTTCCGGCCCCGCCAGCCCTTCGATCGCACCCTTGCCGAACCGGGATGGATCCTTGGCGATCTTGCGCTCCAGCGCGTAGCTGGCGAAAGAACTCATGATTGCACCGCCGCCGGGCAATACGCCGAGGAAGGAGCCGAGCGCCGTGCCGCGCAGGACGGCCGGAAATGCCTGTTTGAAATCCTGCCGGGTCGGCATCAGCGATCCGGTCTTTGTTGTTCCTGTATCACGCTCCACACCCTGCTGCAGGTTAAAAAGGATTTCGCTGACACCGAGCAGCCCGATGGCCAGCACGACGAAATCGATGCCATCGAACAGTTCCGCCATGCCGAAGGTGAAACGCTGCTCACCCGATGTCGGATCGATGCCGACGAGGCTCAGCGCAATGCCGAAGGCGACCATGCCGACCGCCTTGACCGGCGATCCGCTGGATAAAAACACGGCAAACAGAAGCCCGAAGATCACCAGACTGAAATAGTCAGCCGGCCCGAAGGCAAGCGCAATGGCGGAGAGTGGCTTTGCGACCACGACGATCAGAATGGTCGCCACCGTGCCGGCAAAAAACGACCCCAGCGCCGCAGTGGCCAGCGCCACCCCCGCCCTGCCCTGTCGGGCCATAGCATAACCATCGATGCAGGTGACGACGGATGAGGATTCGCCCGGCAGATTGACGAGGATCGCCGTAGTCGAACCGCCATATTGTGCACCATAGAAAATGCCCGCAAGCATGATCAACGCCGCCGTGTCCGGCATCGTATAGGTGATGGGCAAAAGCAGCGCGACGGTCGCGGAAGGGCCGATGCCCGGCAGGATGCCGATCATCGTGCCGAGCGTGACGCCCAGCAGACAATAGAAAAGGTTGACCGGCGTGACAGCAACACCGAAACCGAGGGCGATATTGGCAAGAAGATCGGTCATGGCAGCAGGGATATCCTCTGTCCGAGGCCGACGACGAAAATGAGGATGCAGGCGAGGATGAGCACCGCGGAAAGCAGCAGCACCTCAACCGGCCGGATTCTGCCATAGGCGATGCAGGCGAGCAGGATCAGCACAAAAGCGGCAGCGATGAAGCCCAATGGCTCGATCAGCAGCGCAAAAGCGGCAATGCCGGCCACTGCCAGAAACGGACGCATCTTCGGAGCCGCCCAGGCTTCGGACGGTGTCTTTCCCAACAGATCCTGCAAGAGCAGTGCGATACCGAGCGCGAACATCAATGCCGCGATGACCGTTGGCATGTAGCCCGGCCCGGGCTGGAAATTGGTGCCCATGCTCAGCGGCCGCGCGCCGTAATAAAGCCCGGCGGCGGCCACCAGAAAGAAGACCCCGGACAGAATATTCGCCGTCAGTTTCGAGCTATTTTTGTGTTCGGCCATGTTTTTCTCCCCTCCTCATTGAGGAATACGCCGTGCCTCCCGACACGGCGTATCCAAATATCGAATATCCGGCTCAATCCGCCCAGACGCACCCCTTCGAGCGCATCATGTCGTAACGATCCTCGATATCCATCTTGCCCTGACGGTGCAGTTCCATCATGTGGTTCTCGTGGTCGTCGCGCTCCTGGCAGGCCTTGACGAGTTTCGCGATATCCTTCTCACGCACGACGACAACGCCGTCATCGTCGCCGCAGACGATATCGCCGGGGCTGATCAGTTCACCGCCCACCACGACCGGATGGTTGATGGTGCCGAGCGTGTCCTTGGACGTGCCCTTCATGCAAAGCCCGAGCGAGAAAACCGGAAAACCGATTTCGCGCAGCCCCTTGCCGTCACGCACCGCGGCGCTGACCACGAAGCCGACAATGCCCTTGCCGATACAGGCGGCGGCCAGCACATCGCCAAAGCCGCCCTGATTTGGATTGTCACCGCCATCGATGACCAGCACGTCGCCGGGCTTTGCGAGATTAATGGCTTCGAAAATCATCAGATTATCGCCGATATGGCATTTTGCGGTGATTGCCGGGCCGCAGATTTTCAGGCCGGGCTTGATCGGCTTGATGCGATAATCGAGAGCGCCAAGCTTGCCCTGCGCCTCGTGAATGGTTGCGGGGCTGAATTTGCTGATCGCCTCAATATCAGCCCTTGAGGGGCGCTGGAAATTGCGGATGACATGGGCCATTGGCCGGATTCCTTTCAACAGTGGGTCATGCCCGGGCCACGCACAGGCCCAAGCGTCATTTCGGTTAGTGGTGAGAGAAGCGCCGCTTATTTCGTCCAGGGCTTGCTTTTCCAGAGCTCGGCCAGATTGGCGTTGCCCTTCTTGAGTGCCTCGGCAAATTCCGCCTGGGTCAGCGGCAGCATGGTCAGTTCGCGCTTTTTGGCCTCGGCAAGATAATCCGGGTCCTTCAGCGCCTTCTGGAATGCATCGACCAGCCTGGCCTCGACATCCGCCGGCAGGCCTTTCGGTGCACCAAAACCTGCAAGAAGGCTGAACTGAACGTCGTAACCGGCTTCCTTGAAGGTCGGCACATCTGGCGAGAGCGGCGAACGCTCAGTGCCTGATGTCGCCAGAACACGAAGTGCACCCGAACGATTGTCGGCAAAAACCTCGTTCAAGTTCATGAAACCGAGTGTGACGTGGTTACCGAGCATGGCGAGCCGTGCTGGTCCGCCCCCATTAAAGGGGACGAAATTGAGCTTCACGCCCGCCGCTTCCTCGAACAGCAGGGCGGTGATCTGGCTTGGATGGCCGATACCCGTCACGCCAACGACGACCGGGTTCGCCTTGGCCGCTTCAACGAATTCCTTGGCTGTCTTGATCGGCGATACCTTGTTGACCGTCAACGCCAGATCGCCGCCGATCTGGTTGGCGAGCGGCGTGAAGGCGTCCTGCTTATAGCTGGCATTGCCCTGCACGATCGGCGAATACATGGACGGGAAATTCAACGCCCCGATCGTGTATCCGTCTGGTTTCGCATTGGCGATATAGGTCGCGCCGATCAGCCCGCCAGCACCTTCGCGGTTTTCCACCACGACCGATGTGCCGAGATATTTTTCGAGATAGGGCACCAGCGCCCGCGACTGTATATCGGTGCCGCCGCCGGCCGGATAACCGATGACGAGCGTCACCGGCCGCTCCGGATATTCCGCCGCCGCCCCTCCGGCAGCCAGAACTCCCGCAGCCGCCAGCATGCCGAACAGAGATGTCTTCAAACGCATATCTTTTCCTCCCCGATATACTTTCACCGGGGAGGCTAGGAAGAAGCCATCAACAATACAAATACCGAGTTTTCAACTTACCCATACAAATCGTTTATGGGTTGAATGCCGACTCGCGTCTTGCGACGGCCCGCAACAGGTCTCGGAACAGCCTGAACGTCCGCTCGTCCACCTCCCTGTTCCTCAGCAAATGGATGGAGCGATAAATGACGGGATCGGTAATATGAGCGGCCTGAAGCTGACCGGCCTCCTGTTCCTGCTGCACCGAATTCCATGACAGAATCGTCGCGCCAATACCGGCGCTGACGGCGCGTTTGATTGTATCCTGCCCGTCGATCTCCATGGTCACGTTCAGCGTGATGCCGGCGCGGGCGGCGGCCTCGTCGATCGATACGCGCAGCGGGTTGTCCTTCGGCGGCAGGATAAGGTTGAGCCCCGCCACAGCCTCGAGCGGCATCGACCGACCGATGGGTCGGGAAGACACCGCAAAAAGGCTCTCCTTGATGATAAGATCATCGGCCTTGTCCTCCGCGCCGACCAGCGCGACAGCCATATCCACCTTGCCGAGACGAATGAGGCGCAGAGATTCGTCATTGCGCGCCTCTATCAGCCGCAGCGAAACCTTTGGCATAGAAGCGGCAACCTCACTGATGATGTTCGGCGCAAAGGCCGTGGCCCAGGAGGGAATAAGGCTCAGCCGGATCACCCGTTCATCCAGATAGGCCATGGCCCGGATTTCCGCCTCCGCCTGCCGGACCCTCTCGGTAATCTCCCGGGCATGAATAAGGAGTATTTCACCCTTCTCCGTCGCCTTCACGCCGCGCGCCAGCCTGTGCAGCACGGGGAAACCCACCAGCCGCTCCAGTTCCGTGATGTGGTGACTGAGCGCCGGCTGGGCGATCCCCAATTGCCGCGCCGCCGCCGACATGGAGCCGCAATCAGCAATCGCGACCAGATATCGCAGCCTGCGCAAATCCAACATGTCGGCTTAAACCTCCCACCGGTTCGAGATGCGATCATGACACCAAATCGCCGCCGGGGCCTAGAGCAAAAGCACCGTCAAGTGGTTCCACCGGTTTTCAAAGGACCCGACTGCGCATGATGGGGTAAGACAAGATTCTTATGGCCAGCGACCATCGCTTTTCTCCGCCTCTTCCCCATGACACGGTCTTTGCTGCGATGGGGAGCGGGATGGATCCTAAGACCGGTATTTTGCTCAAGCTGGCGGCCATGCTGGCATTCACAGTCATGTCCGCCTGCGTGAAGGGTTTGGAGGGGGCGATTCCGGTCGGCGAAGTCGTCTTCTGCCGGGGATTTTTTGCCCTCATTCCCCTCTGTCTCTGGTTCATCGCCTCCTCCGAGCGAATAACCGTGCCGGCCGCGAAAAATATCGGCCGCCTGCTTGCGGGCAGCTCGGCTGGATTGGGCGGCATGTTCTTCGGTTTTCTGGCGCTCGCCTATCTGCCGCTGGTGAATGTCACGGTGCTGAGCTACACGACACCGCTTTTCACCATCATGCTGGCCGCGCTGCTTTTGCGCGAAAAATTGCGGATATATCGCTGGTCCGCCGTACTGACGGGCTTCATCGGCGTCTTCATAACGCTCTCGCCCAACCTGGTGTTTGACGCCGTGTCAGGCCCCGCGCAGATCGACAGCATTGCGATGATCGGAACGGCGCTGGCGCTGACCGGCGCGCTTTGCGCGGCCTTTTCCTCCATCGCCGTCCGCCACCTGAACAGCATCGAAAAGCCGTCGCGCATCGTGCTCATCTATACGCTGACGGGTGTCGTCGCCGGCTTCGCCACGCTTGGATTTGGATGGAAGATGCCGGATTTCAACCAGTTTCTGCTGCTCGCCGGCGGCGGGCTTGCCGGCGGCATCGGCCAGATCACCATGACGCTCAGCCTGCGCCATGCCCAGGCCTCCCTGCTGGCGCCGTTCGATTACACGACGATGATCTGGGCGATCGCCCTCGGTTATCTCTTCATGGCCGAAGTGCCGACAGGTGCGACCATCATTGGCGCTTTGACGGTCATCGCCGCCGGGCTGTTCGCCATGTGGCGCGAAAACCGGCTGACGAAACAGGCCGTCAGGGAGCCGACAGCGTAAGCTGTTCCGTGACGCGCTTTTTGTGCAGCCGCCTTTCCCGCCACAACGTGAACAAGCCGGCGGCAACCACGATCGAGGCTCCGAGAATGGTCGTCAGTGCGGGCACCTGATCCATGAAGGCATAACCAATCAATAGCGCCCAGATCATCGTCGTGTAATCGAACGGAGCCAGCAGCGAAGCCTCGGCATAACGCAGGCTCAGCGTCACCAGTATCTGCGCGATCCCACCAATGAGACCGGTACCGATCAGCAGGGTCCATTGCCACGCGGTCGGCATTGTCCAGCCCATGCCGATACTGGCAAAACCGATGACCGTTGTGAGCAGTGTGAAATAGAAAATGATCGCACCGGTATTTTCCGTCTGCGTCAGATGCCGGATCTGGATCATCGATATGGCGGAGAAAAAAGCCGCTGCCAGACCGAACAGACCACCGAGCATGGCAACACCCGACCCGGAGGCGACATCCGAAACATCGAAGGAAAAATGCGGCGACAGGATAAGCACGATGCCGCACAGCCCGAAGACCACCGCCGTCCAGCGATAAATCCTCACGACCTCCTTCAGAAGAAAGACCGCCAGAATGACGGTAAAAAGCGGCGTGGCATAGCTGATGGCCATCGCATCAGCGAGCGGAATGTAAGCCAGCGCCAGATAGCTGAAGACCATGCCGCCGGTTCCGGAAAAACTCCTCACCAGATGCCCGCCAATGTGGCTGGTCGCCACCTGTTTCCGAAATCCTCCCTGCACGGCCATCCACAGACAGAGCGGCAGCATGGCCACCGCCGACCTGAAAAAAACGACCTGCCCGATGGGTATTTCACCCCTGAGACCGCTGATGCAGGCGCCCATCAGCACAAGAGCGAGCGCTGCAGAGATTTTGAGGAGAATGCCTTTGCGGGAATCCATGGTTCGTTCCTTCGGACGTCTTCGAACCGTTTCACCACGCGGCGGCGGGATATCAAACCTCAAACCCGTGTCCATAGAAACTTCGTCTGACCCCATCAATCCCGCCTCCATGGTAGCTGTTGCTGATGGACAGGGTGCGGATTCCGCTCCGCTTGCCCGCCGCCGTGGGGACAAAAAAGACGTTGGAAACCAATATGGATCTGGAAAAGATCAAGAAACTGATCGAGTTTGTCGGCTCTTCGCGAGTGTCCGAATTGACCGTGAGCCAGGCGGGAACCACGGTCCGGATCATTCGCGAAAACAATGCCGTTTCACAGCACGCGACATCATCGCAGCCCCGCACCGTTCCGGTGGCGGAAGCGGCACCCGACGAGGCACCCCGCGCCGAAGAACAGGCACCGGCATCCGCCACAGCGGCACCGGCGCCCTCCGGCATCGTCGCGGCACCCTCATTCGGTCTTTTCCATCGCGCTCCGAGCCCGGGCTTGGCAGCTTTCGCTGAAGCCGGAGACGAGGTTAGGGAAGGGCAGGAACTCTTCATCATCGAAGCGATGAAAGTGTTCAACACCGTGAGAGCCGAACGAAGCGGCAGGATCGCCAGATTCATCGCCAATGACGGCGAAGACGTCGAACTTGGACAGCCAGTGCTGGAGTTCGAATGATGGATGCAACACTTCCAAAGGAAGCAGCCGGGCAAAGGGCATTCGACAGCGTCCTCATCGCCAATCGCGGCGAAATCGCACTCCGCGTGCAGCGCGCCTGCCGTGAACTCGGCCTGAAGACCATCATGGTCTATTCGGAAGCGGACAAGGATGCGGATTATCTGAAGGCGGCCGATACCGCCATCTGCATCGGCCCGGCTTCTCCCGGCCAGAGCTATCTCAACGTGCCGGCTATCCTGCTTGCCATGAAGCTGACGGGCGCAGGCGCTGTTCACCCCGGTTATGGTTTTCTCTCCGAAAGGGCATCGTTTTCGGAAGCGGTTGAGGAAGCGGGTGCGGTTTTCATCGGCCCACGTGCCGACGCCATCCGCACCATGGGCGACAAGATCGCGGCAAAACGGGCGATGATGGAGGCCGGCGTGCCCTGCGTTCCCGGCCCCGATTCCGCCCTGCCGGATGACATGGCGGAGGTTTCGAAAATCGCCACTGAGATCGGCTATCCCGTCATCGTCAAGGCAGCCGGCGGCGGCGGCGGACGTGGCATGCGCGTCGTTCATGATGCCTCCACCCTTCACGACGCCGTTCTCGTTACGCGCGAAGAGGCAAGCCGTGCCTTCGGAACGCCGGAACTCTATATCGAAAAATTCCTCGAACATCCGCGCCATGTCGAAATTCAGGTTCTCTGCGATGGTCAGGGCGGCGGCGTCTGGGTTGGCCTGCGCGATTGCTCGATGCAGCGCCGGCACCAGAAAGTTGTCGAGGAAGGTCCGGCCATCGGCATCCCGCCTGATGTTGCCGCCTTTGTCGGCAATCGCTGCGTGGAAGCCTGCCGCCAGATCGGTTATCGCGGCGTCGGCACCTTCGAGTTTCTCTACGAAAACGGTGAATTCTACTTCATCGAGATGAACACCCGTCTGCAGGTCGAACATCCGGTCACGGAAATGACCTCGGGCGTGGATCTGGTGCGCCAGCAGCTTCTCGTCGCTCTCGGCCATCCGCTGGAAATTTCGCAGGAGGACATCGTCTGCGAGGGACGCTCGATCGAGTGCCGCATCAATGCCGAAGATCCCTACAGCTTCGTTCCCTGCCCCGGTCTGATCACGGCTCTCCACCTGCCGGGCGGCCCCGGCGTGCGGGTCGATACCCATGTAACAGCGGGCTATCGGGTTTCCGCCCATTACGATTCCCTGATCGCCAAGCTCATCGTCCATGCGTCGACGCGCGAGCAGGCGATCATGCGCATGCGCCGCGCGCTTGGCGAAATGCGCATAGAAGGCGTCTCCACCAACCTGCCGCTGCATCGGGAAATATTGGAAGACCCGGCCTTCTCCGAAGGCGGCACTGACATCCATTACCTCGAACACTGGCTTGCAGCGCGGAGGTCAAAATGAAGCGACAGTCTGTTTCGATATCCCGCTATAGCGAGCCCGACATCATTGCCGATCTTGCCGCTTACCTTGAGCGCAACAACGTATCCGCCATCGAAATAGAGACGCCGGATGGGTCACTGAAGATCGTCGCCATGGCAGGGGGCCAGGCTCCTGCCGCACCGCGCCCCGCCGAGACGGCCAAGGCGCCGGCAAAGACCGGAGACATCCTTGCCCGCGCACCGATTGCCGGCATCTTCACCCCAGCGTATCCGCAGCGCCCCGACCGCCCGATCCAGACTGGAAAATCGGTAGTGAAGGGCGAAATCGTTGCATTCGTGACAGTCGGACCCGTGATCGTTCCGGTGATCGCCGACAAAGCCGGCACCGTCACCGAAGTGGTGGCAGAAGCCGGTGCGCTTGTCGGATATGGCTCCACCCTTCTCAAGACCGAAGCATGATGGTGACGTCAATGAGCAACCTCCCGCTGAAAACGCCCCACCTTTCCCCCGCCCATCTGGGCCTGCCGAAAATCTCGATGATCGGCAACAAGACCTTTCTGATCGAAGCGCCCGGCGAGCTGGACCTGCCTGCACAGCGGCGCATCTGGGCGCTGACACGCGCGCTGAAGGACCGCCCCGATGTGCTGGAACTGATACCCGGCATGACCAACCTCCTGATCGTGCTGCGTGGTACGCCTGAAGATGCCGGGCGTTTGCAGGACGAGCTTCTCGACATCTGGCAACGCACCACCGAACTCGATCTTCTGGGCAAGACCATCGAGGTGCCGACGACCTATGGCGGCGAGCACGCCATCGACCTTGCCGCGATCTGCGATTATTCGGGTCTGCCGGACAAGGAAGTCGTGCGCCTGCACTTCGAGCAGACCTATACGGTTTTCGCCGTCGGCAGCGCGCCGGGCTTTGGTTATCTCGGCGGTCTCGATCCACGCATTTTCATGCCACGCAAGAAAGTCCCGTCGCTGCGCATGCTGAAAGGCATGGTGACGATCGGCGGTATGCAGTCTGGCATCTCGGTCCTGACCGGGCCTAATGGCTGGAATTCGCTGGGTTTCACCGAAATCACCATGTTCGACGCCGCGGCCGAGCAGCCGGCGGTGCTTGCGCCCGGCGACCGGGTTCGTTTCCTTCCTGAAAGGATCGAACTATGATCCATATTCTTGCCTGCGGACCGCTGAACACCGTCCAGGATCTCGGCCGCGCGGGTTACCGCAATATCGGCATCACCGCCACGGGCGCGATGGATCCCATTGCGCTCAGGGTCGGCAATATCCTCGTCGGCAACGGCGAAGACGCCGCCGCGATTGAAATCCAGACCTTCCCTTTCCGCATCGAGTTCGAAGAGGCCCTGACCTTCGCCGTGACCGGCGCAGATTGCGCGGCACGGCTTGATGGTGCGGACCTGCCACCCTACTGGTGCACTCGGGCTGAAAAAGGTCAAATACTCGAGCTTTCGACACCGCAGAAGAATGCGCGTGCCTATCTCTGCCTTCAGGGCGGCATCGACGTTCCGGTGGTGATGGGATCGCGCAGCACCTCGCTTCGCGGTTCCTTCGGCGGCCACGAAGGACGCCATCTCGCGACCGGCGACAGGCTTGCCGTTCTGCCATCCGAGGCCTCGCCACTGCCCTCAAACGGTCTTGGTGTCATGGCGCTTGCCGATGCGATGCCGGACATGTTTCCGGTGTCTGACAATGGCGAATTGCTGCTGAGAGCCATTCCGGCCGCCGAGCACGATCTTTTCGGCGAAGGCGCCGAACGTTTCTGGTCGGAGGCCTGGAAAATCACCTCACAGAGCGACCGCACCGGTTACCGGCTTGCCGGAACGCCGATGACACTTTCGGCCCCGGTGGAGCTGCGTTCTTACGGCGTCATTCCCGGTGTGGTTCAGGTGCCGCCAAGCGGCGAGCCGATCATCCAGATGAGCGACGCCAATACGGCCGGCGGTTATCCCAAGATGGCTGGCATCATCGACAGCGATCTGTGGCGGCTCGGACAGGCGCGCATCGGCAGTCGCATCCGCTTCGTGCAGGCGACGGTGCGCGAGGCGTTGGAAGTCGAACAGGCGATCGACGCCTATTTCGCGGATATCCGCAAGACCCTGCCGCTGGTTACCGCCGCACTCGGCACGTTCACAAAACGATAATCCTGAAAAACAAGGAGAGGGAACCATGAAGATCGATGTTAATTCCGATATGGGCGAAGGTTTCGGCGTCTATAAGGTCTGCGACGACGAGAAACTTATGGAAGTCGTCTCTTCGGCAAATATCGCCTGCGGATTCCATGCGGGCGATCCGGAAATGATGGCGCGCATGGTGCGTCTGGCCAAACAGAACGGCGTCGGCGTCGGCGCGCATCCGGGCCTTGCCGACCGTCTCGGCTTTGGCCGCCGCGAAATTCCCGTCGACGCGGAAGAAATGGAACAGCAGGTTCTCTACCAGCTCGGCGCGCTATCGGCGATTGCGAGGGCGCAGGATGTCGCGCTTTCTCACATCAGCTTCCATGCTGCCATGGGCAACATGATCAACCGCGACGCGGCCCTTGCCGAACGGATTATGAAAAAGATCAAAGCGGTCGATCCCAATCTCATCGTCTTTTCGATGCCGGACATGCTGATCGAAAAGGCCGCGCTGGATTGCGGGCTGAAGGTGCTCAATCTTTTCCTCGCCGACCGGGCCTATGATGTGAAGGGGCAGCTCGTGCCGCGCAAGCTGCCCAATTCCGTCATCAAGGAAGAGACGAAAGTGCGCGCGCGCGTGCGCCAGTTTCTGGAAAAAGGCACCGTCACGACAATCGAGGGCGAGATCATCCCCATTCGCGCCAGATCGATCCTCGTTCACAGCGATACACCCGGTTCGCTGGAGCTTGCTCGCACGGTGCGCAGCGAAGTGGAAGCCTGCGGGGGCAGCGTCGTTCCGGCCCGCGAAGTAGTCGTCTGAGGGCGGCCCGCTTTCCCCTTATCATTGACAATCAAACAATTACGGCACCGTGCATCATTTCTGGAGCACGGTGCCATTACATTTTCAGGTATTTTTCGTCGGCCGAACGGTGAACCGATCCGGCAGAGGAAGTATCAATTCAGCTGGATCACGTGATTGCTGTCGTTTGTCCAGCTCAGTTTCACCCGGTCGCCGGCCACGCTGACGGCATTGGTGAACCCTTCCGTCTGGGTCTGCCTGTAGGCGATCATCGGCTCGCCACTATCCAGCCGCAGGTAGTAGTGCAGCATAAAACCGCGATAGACGACCTGCTCCACTTTTGCCGTCGTGGAATTGCTGGCGTTTTCACCCGCGTCGGCCGCAAGCGGCGAAACCGAGATCGCCTCCGGGCGAACCGTGACAACAACCTTGTCGCCCTGGACCGTACCCATGTCATCCACATCCAGCCGCACCCCGGCACCGGTCACAAGCCGTGCGGCGCGGCCGTTGCGTTCCACCACACTCGCCTCGAAGAAGTTCGAGGCGCCGATGAAACCAGCGACGAAGCGCGTCAGCGGCTTCTGGTAGATTTCACCTGCCGGCGCGATCTGCTCGAGATTGCCGTCCCGCATCACGGCGATCTGGTCCGCCATGGTCAGGGCCTCGTCCTGATCATGCGTCACCATGATGGTGGTGAGGCCAAGCCGCTGCTGCAGGCTGCGGATTTCAACCTGCATGCTTTCCCGAAGGCCCTTGTCGAGTGCGCCAAGCGGCTCGTCCAGCAGCAGCATCGAAGGCTCGATCACCAGAGCGCGCGCCAGTGCGACACGCTGCTGCTGGCCGCCGGAAAGCTGCGCCGGCAGCCGGTCGCCGAAGGCGTGCAGCTGAACGAGATCGAGCGCCTGCTTCACACGCCCTTCCCGATCGGCCTTGGAAACGCCCCGCATCTCGAGACCGAAGGCGACGTTTTCGGCAACGGTCATATGGGGAAACAGGGCGTAGTTCTGAAACAGCATACCGACATTGCGGCGATGAACCGGGGTGCGCGTGGTCGGCTTGCCGCCGACCACGATTTCACCCGAGGTGGGATCGACGAGCCCCGCAATCATGCGAAGGCAGGTCGTTTTCCCGCATCCGCTCGGACCGAGAAGCGCCAGGATTTCCCCTGCCTTGACGGTAAGCGAAACATCATCGACGGCAACGACCTGACCGCTGTAATGCTTGGTCAGTCTTTCCAGGCGGACTTCTACGGATTTCATCTGCGTTCCTCAGCCGTTAAAGGTCTGGTTGTATTTTTCGAGCCACTGCGCGCGGCGCGGAATGATGTATTTCCAGTCCGGCGTGAAGAGGTTCAGCGATTCCATCTTCGCTTCCGGATAGGCAAGGAATTTCGCCGTATCCGCGCCGAACTCGATGCCCTTGACGGAGGGGGCGCTGAGCGTGGCTTCAGACAGCATCTTCTGCACGCCGGGGTCGAGGATGCGGTTGATATAGGCGAGAGCGAGATCGCGGTGCGGCCCGCCCTTGACCAGCGCGATGGAGTTGATGCCGGTGAAAGCGCCTTCCTTCGGGAAGGTCATGTCCAGCGGCACGCCCTTTTTGGTGTGTGGATAAACGGCCTTGGAATATTCGATGCCGCCGAAATCCGCCTGGCCCTGCGCAACCATCATGGTCTGCGCTTCCGCATCATAGATGGAAAGGACGTTCGGCTTCAGGTCGGCAAGTTTCGCCCAGCCTGCATCGGTGGCATATTGCGCTTCTTTCAGCGGTTTGCCGGTCGCAAGTGCGGCCGCCACCATCAGCATCAGAACGCTCTGGGTATTCTTCGGCGTATTCAGAAGCATCCGGCGGGCATATTTCTTGTCGAACATCTGTTCGTAACTTTCGAACGGCTTGCCCGTTGTCGGATTGTAGAACAGGCCGGCAATCGAAATTGCAAAACCGACGCCGAAATTGTCTTCGAAAAGATAACGGGAATAGACGTTCTTGAGGTTGGGGATTTCATCGATCGGCAATTGCTCGATCAGGCCTTCCTCCTTGGCCTGGGGAACGCCGACATCGTCCATCGACATCACGCTATATTGCGGATTTTCGCGGGTGGCGCGCAGCGTGGCGATATTGGCAAGCGTTGCGCCTTCAGTCGTCAGGACCCGGCACTTATATTCCTTTTCGAAGGCCGGGATCACTTCCTTCTTGATCAGCCCGCCCTGTGCCGAATTATAGACGCCGACATACATGGTGCGGTCCTGCGCGGAAGCCGCGGTATAAAAATAGGGTGTGGCGAGCGCGCCTGCGGTGACTGTGAGGAAACTGCGCCGTTTCATGATGATGGTCTTGTCTGTCATTTCCGGTACCCCTCTTGTTGTTGATTTACATTGCCATTGCCCGGCGCAGACCAACCAGCCTGTCGAGGACGAGCACGACGGTAACCGCCAGAACGATGATGATGGTGGACATGGTCGCGACCGAAGGATCAAAGACCGTACCGATCTGGCGATAGAGAACGATGGGCACGGGCAGGTTCGCGGAATCGGCCAGCCACATCGAAACGGGATAATTGTCAAAAGAAACCATGAAGCAGAAGATCGAGCCGGAGGCGACACCGGGCGCGATCTGCGGAAAGATCACCCGCGTGAAGGTTTTCCAGCGGGTGGCGCCAAGCGTGCGCGCCGCTTCCTCGAGGCTGACATTGACGAGCTGGAGGCTGGTCAGCACCGTGCGGATCACATAGGGCGACGTCACCACGGTATGGGCGATGAGAAGCTTCAGCTTGGTATCCATCCAGCCGTAGCCGGAAAAGAGCTGCAGCAGCGCAAGGCCGGTCACCAGCACGGGAAAGATCAGCGGCGAAAGCAGTAGCCCCTTCATCAGCGAGCGGCCGATGAATTTACCCCGGGAGAGCGCGAAGGCTGCGGGAACGCCAAGTGCCAGCGACAGAATGGTGGTCGCCACCGCAAGCGCCGCACTGAAGGTGAGGCCGGCGGTGAATTCCTCGTTCTGCATTACCGCCGCATACCAGCGGAAGGTGAAACCCTGCGGCGGGAAGGTGACGAAATAGCTGTCGGAAAACGAGATGGCGACGACAAGGACGATCGGAGCCAGAATGAAGACCATCATGGCAGCGGTGATCGCATAAAGGACGATGGCGGGTGTGCCGGTCAGCTTGTTGTTCATGATGCACTTGCCTTGATACGACGCCCGCCGAGCAACCTCATCGAGACGGCGTTGATCAGAATGACGATGAAGACGAGGATGGTGGCGATGGTGGCGCCGAACGGCCAGTCATAGACCGCGAGAACCTGCTGTTCGACCATGTTGCCGAGCATTTGCGAGCCGGGACCGCCGATCAAAGCAGGAATGACATAGGATGCGGAGGCGAGTGAGAACACCAGCGTGAAACCCGCCACGAGGCCGGGAAGGCTGAGCGGGAAAGTGATCCGCAGGAAAACTTTCCACGCTGGCGCGCCGAGCGTGCGCGCGGCCTGCTGCAGATTGGGATCGATCTTGCCAAGCGCGGACGACAGCGGCAGCACCATCATCGGGAAGAAGATGTGCAGAGAGCCGATGATGACGGCGGCGTCCGAAAAAAGCAGCGTCAACGGGCTATCTATGATGCCCAGATTCATCAGGATGTAGTTCAAGAGACCGGTCGGACCATTGCCCAGAATGAGCTGCCAGCCGTAAGCGCGAACCACGACGCTGACGGCCAGCGGTGCGATGACGATCAGCGTGATGATGCGGGTCGTGACGATATTGCCGCGCACGAGAACGGTCGCGACCGGATAGGCGAGTATAGCCGCGAGAGCCGAAGTGATCAGGCTGATGCGGATCGTCGCCCAGAGCACTTTCTGGTAAAGATCGACCTCGAAAAACCTCACATAGTGGGCAAGCGTGAAGGGCGCACCGATCAACCCTTGCGAATTCTGCGTCATGACGCTGAAGGTCATCAACCGAATTGCCGGCCAGAAGAAAAAGATCGTGAGAAAGATCAGAAGCGGCAGGATGAGTATGCCGGGCGAAAACAGCCGGCGCTCGATGGCTTTCCAGCCGGAAACTCCACGGCGTGGCGGGGCATGTGGTTCCATGATCGCAATATCCGACATCTATACTCCCGTCGCGTTGAATACGGCACGAGGCATCGCGTTGAGCCGAACGAAATCGTCCAGGCCCTATGACTAGAATTTGCTGGGTGTGCTCCCTGTCGAGGTATCCGGTCTTTTGCCGGCCCCTGTCGCATGTTTCTGCATTTTCGCGCCGGTTACCTCTTTGGGTAATATTGTCCGATGCGTCGTTCCCTTGTTGTTGTCAGGAGCTTAGGGGCTAAGCCGACGCGCTGCATAATAGTTTATTGCTCTTAGGTCATCGCATACGAGTATGGACCTGCGCCCTCTCAGAGCGATGCATCAAAATCCCGTATGACCTCACATCGAAGTCGTATTGGGGAAACGGCGGAAATTTCCCGTAACCTCTTTGTCATGCACTGGCACCACGAAGATGCCTGCCTTCACCGTTACAATCGGAAATGATCCATGCCCGCTATCGCCCAACGCCTTAACAACGTCACCGTTTCAGCCTCGCTTGCCATGACCCAGAAAGCCCGCGACCTCGCGGCTCAGGGCATCAAGGTCATCAGCCTGTCGTCCGGCGAGCCGGATTTCCCGACCCCTGCCCACGCGGTGGAAGCAGCGCATGCGGCGGCCCTTGCCGGCGATACGAAATATCCGCCCGCCGACGGAACGCCTGCCCTGCGCGCCGCCATCCAGCGGAAGTTCAAGCGTGATAACAATCTCGACTACGATCCAAGCCAGATTCTGGTGGCGGGCGGCGGCAAGCAGATCATCTTCAACGCCATCATGGCCACCTGCGACCCAGGCGACGAAGTCGTCATCCCCGCGCCGTCCTGGATCAGCTATGCCGATATCGTCAAGTTCTCGGGCGCCGTGCCGGTGCCGGTGGTTTGCCCCGAAAATAACGGTTTCCGCCTGCGGGCCGAAGATCTCGAAGCCGCCATCACCCCGAAAACCAAATGGCTGCTTTTCAACTTCCCAAACAACCCCACCGGCGCCGCCTGCTCGCGAGCGGAAATGAAAGAGATCGCCGAAGTCATGCTGCGGCATCCGCATGTCTGGATCATGACCGACGACATGTATGAGCATCTGATCTATGACGACTTCGAATTCTGCACCATCGCCGAAGTCGAACCGCGGCTCTATGATCGGGTTCTGACCGTCAACGGCGCATCGAAAGCCTATGCCATGACCGGCTGGCGTCTCGGCTTCTGCGGCGGCCCGAAGGACCTCATCAAGGCCATCAGCAACGTCAACACCCAGAACAGCGGCGGTGTCGCAACCATCGTACAGGCTGCCGCCGTCGCGGTTCTCGACGGCCCGCAGGATCTGCTGAAGGAACGCGCCGATATCTACAAGACGCGCCGCGATTTCGTGCTCGACAAGCTCGCCGAAATCGACGGCATCCGCTGCCACAAGCCGGAAGGCGCCTTCTATATCTTCCCGAACATTGGGGCGCTGATCGGCAAGACGACAAAGGGCGGCAAGAAGATCGAGAACGACACCGATTTCGTCATGGCGCTTCTCGCCGAACATCACGTTGCGACTGTGCAGGGTGCGGCCTATGGCTTGAGCCCCTTCTTCCGGCTTTCTTATGCCACCAGCATGGAGAACCTGGCCGAAGGCTGCGCCCGCATCGCCGAATTCTGCAATGGAATGAAATAGGGAGAGCAGCATGTTGGGAGGAAGTGGCCGTGTCATCATGGTTTCCGGCGCATCGCGAGGCCTTGGCCTTGCGATCGCCAAGAGGCTTCACGAAGCCGGTTTCACCGTCGCGGCGGGAGCGCGAAATCCGGCCGCTGTTGCGGTAAAGGACCGGCTTTCAGCTGATCGATACGATGCGGAAGAGACGGGCTCGGCCGAGGCCTGGGTTGAAGCCGTCGCAACAAGATATGGCCGAATCGATGGTCTGGTAAATTGCGCCGGCATCAACCCGAAGGTCCGGGTCATGGATGCGGGCGAAGAAAGCCTCGACCAGATGTGGCGCATCAACGTCAAGGGGCCCCTGAGGGTAACACGCGCCGCCATTCCCCATCTCGTCAAGTCCGGAAAGGGCAGGGTCATAAATGTCGCCTCGCTGGCGGGACGCCGCGTTGGCTCCAATGTCGGTTATGCAATGACGAAATTCGCCGTCGTCGCCCTCACCCACGGAATCCGCCAGGAGTTGTGGGACAGCGGCGTGCGCGCCACCGCCCTCTGCCCCGGTTATATCGCAACCGACATGACAGCAGGCGAAACGGAAGTCAGCCGCGAGGATATGACCCAGCCGGAGGATCTCGCTGAAATGGTGGAAACCCTGCTTTGCCTGCCGAACAACCTTTCGGTGGCCGAACTACTGGTGAATTGCCGCAAGGAATCAATGCTTTAATCTTTTCTGCGCGCGGTACAGAATGACTGTGCCGCGCGTAGTTTTAAACTCGGCCTGATCCTTTTATTTCAGGGTCTCCGCCAGTTGCAGCAATATCTCCTTGACGGCCAGCGCAGGCTCGGAGAGCGGCGTATTGTCCGATACGCAGAAGGACAGCGTTTCCTCGATCATCGGGCTGGCGATCTGCCTGACGACGATTTCTTCATTGGATTCCGCCACGATACGGTCAGCGATGGCCTTGGGCGTTATGGTCGCGCCAAGCCCGGCATCCACGCCGCGCGCGATGGTCCTTACCGATTCCAGCTCCGCCATGACGATCAGATCCTTGCGGCTGCGGGTGAAAGCGAGATTGATGGCGCGGCGTACGAAATTATAGGTCGGCGGTAGAAGGAAAGGGAGAAACGCCAGATCAGCAACCGTGATCGGCGCATCGCCCGGTTCCACGCCGAAGCTGCGATGCACGACCAGCACGAATTCCTCACGCAATAGCGGCGTGAACTTGACGCCCCTGATCGGCCCGGTGCCGTGAATCAGGCCCATTTCCAAACGGCCATTCATGATCATCTGACTATAGGGCTGGCTGACGCTTTCCGTGATGTGCAGCAGAATGCCGGGATGAAGCCGCTTGGTTTCTTCCATCAGACGCAGCGAGAGCGTGGCGGCGCTGCTGAAAGGCGCAAGCCCCACCGACACCTTGCCGGAAAGCACCGCGCCCGCTTCCAGCGCCTCCGCCTGCGCCTGCTCCATCTGTCGCAGAATGACCTGCGCATGCCTGTAGACGACCTTGCCGGCATCGGTCATGACCACGCCCTGCTGGCTTCGTGTCAGCAGTTTCTGGCGGAAATGCTCCTCGATACTCGCCAGTTGCTGGCTAAGCGCCGGCTGGGCAATATGCAGCACATCGGCCGCCCTGGTTATGCTACCCATGTCGACAATCGTGATAAACGATTTCAGGCGCCTGATATCCATCTGCTGTTGATCATCCCATTACTGCTTGCAGGAATAAGATGCTCAATTTGCAGACAAAGTCCATCTTCCATTTCCCCGCCGGCCCCAACAGCGCCGATGGCGAAGGCGTCCAATCAGGCCGCCCTGAGAGAACCCCGATGGACACCCGTTCCCTGACCGAGTTCGAACTGGCCGAGCAGCCGGTTCAGCGCATCGACCTCTGTTGCCAGGGTGTGGCTTGCGGCAGTCATCTCCTCGACCATTGCCGCATTTTTCTGCGTGTCCTGATCCATCTGGTTGACGGCAACGTTGATCTGCTGGAGGCCGGACGACTGTTCCTGCGCGGATTCCACGATCGCGGCGACGTGCTGGTTGATCTCCTGCACTTCGGCAACGATGACATCGAGCGCCTTGCCGGTGTCGCCGACAAGATGCACGCCGTCTTCGACCTGCTGGTTCGACTTTGTGATCAGCGACTTGATTTCCTTCGCCGCGGCGGCGGAGCGTTGGGCAAGCTCACGCACTTCCTGCGCCACCACGGCAAAACCCTTGCCCGCCTCGCCGGCACGCGCCGCTTCCACCCCGGCATTCAACGCCAGCAAATTCGTCTGGAACGCGATCTCGTCGATCACGCCGATGATGCTGGAAATCTCGTTTGACGATTTCTCTATCCGCTCCATCGCCAGCACGGCCTGCCGTACGACCTCACCCGACCGTTCCGCGCCGATGCGCGTGCGGGAAACGAGCCGGCCCGCCTCATGTGCACGGTTCGCGGCATCCTTTACCGTTATCGTGATCTCCTCAAGGGCGGCAGCGGTTTCTTCAACGGCCGCCGCCTGCTGCTCCGTTCGCCGCGCCAGATCATCGGACGCCGCCTTGATTTCATTGGCGCCGGCATCGATGCCAGAGGCATTTTCCGATACCCGCAGAAGCGCGTCCTGCAATTTCCCGGCCGAGCCGTTGAAGTCGCTCCGCACCGCATCGAGCTGCTCGACAAAGGGATCGTCTATTCGACAGGACACATCGCCGTCGGCGAGCTTTGCCAGCGCATAGGCCAGGCTGTCGACGGCAAAGCGGATGCTGCTCGCCTCATCGGCGGCCCTGCGTTCCCGGACCGTGCGCTCTTCTTCGCCAAGCGCGCGGTTGCTCTCCGCCTGCTGTTCCAGCGAGGCCTTTTGTCGATTGTTTTCGCGCAGAACGTCAAGCGAGCGGGCAAGATCGCCGATCTCGTCCCTTGTCTCGATATCCTTCAGTGTCAGCTGAAGATTTCCCTGCGCAATCTGGGCGGTCTCATCGATGATATTGGCGATGCGCCCGATGAACCGCCGCGCGATGAACCATCCCGCCAGCGCCAGCAGCACGGTGGCCGTCACGATCGTCACAGCGGCGTCACGCATCATGGCATGCAGCTGCGCAAGCACTGTTTCTTCCGGCACCGAGATGATTGCGTACCATTTCATGTCCTGGGTAAGCATGACGGGCAAGGCGATGGCGAAGGACTTCGTTCCGTCCTGTGTGGTAATCTCCCGCTCCGCACCGGGATTTGCAATCAGCTGATCCCAGCCAGCGGTCTGCGCACCGCCATCCGCAAGGCTTTTTCCCATGATCGCCGCATCCGGATGGCTGATGATCTTGCCGCCGCCGCTGACGAGACTGACGAAACCCGTTCCCATGGGCCGCACGGTCGAAAGCGCCTTGCCTGTTTCATCAAGCGACAGGTCGAGGCCAGCAACGCCCAGAGGTTTGCCATCGACCATAACCGGCTTGGCGATCGAGGTGATCAGAACCTCCTTGCCGTCGATTGCATAAGAATAGGGTTCGATGACGACCGTTTTCTTCAGGGTAAAGGGCAATTGATAATAATCGCCCGGGCCTGCGGTGGCATAGTCGGTCAAAGCGGTATTGCTTATTTTGCCGCCGCTGCGCACCCAATAGGGTATGTACCGGCCGGTCGCGTCATGGCCTTCCCTGTTAGCGAAATCCGCGTCCTTACCGTCAAACGCATTGGGCTCCCATCCGGTCCAGAGGCCAAGGATATCGGGGTTATTGGCCAGCATCTGGTGAATGATCTGATCGGCCTTGCCCCGGTCGGCATCACCTGACTGTTTCATCGATTCCAGAACCGAGGCGAGGCTGTTGACGATGTGAATGGTACCGCCGATATTCTTTTCGGTCACTAGCGCTTCGGCATGGGCGATCTGCCGCATACGCTCGAGATTGTTGGCCCTGGTATCCTCCATGGACCGATAAAACAGCACGGCCGAAGCCGCGATCGTCGCAAAGACACCACATGCGGCGACCGCAAAAATATTCCGGCCCGTTGTCGATTTAAAAAGCATGTCCCATCCCTCAAAACTATGCTGCGACGGTAGCGGGAGTTACGGGTGCGTGCGCAACTGTTGGCGACCGGGCTGGAGAGTGAGCTTAAGAAGTTAAGCTTAAGATTTACTTTCAATTCTATTTTTCACGCGCAATTAAAAAACATCAATACTTTATAAAGTTGCAATATTTAAGTATATACAAACTATTACGCGATATTTTATCCCCTGCACAGATACTTCACTGCGCAGGGGCTCTGCTTGATGCAGCGCGGAATTGCGCTCTGCCGAAGCCGGAGACTATTGCGGTAACCTCAAGGCGCTCCAGAAGCCACGCAACTGTGCGGTCAATTCTGCATAGAGACCATAACGCCGCCCATAGTGCGAGACTTGCGCAGCATCCGGCTGATAAGCATTCGCAACCCGTGTCATCGCCGCAACCGCCTCCTCATAATCAGGATAAAGCCTAATCGCCACGGCCGCGCCAATGGCCGCGCCGAGTGCGCCCGTCTCGCGCGCCTCCGCGACACGCAGCGGAATTTCCAGAACATCAGCCATGATCTGCGGCCAATGCTGGCTGCGGGAACCGCCGCCAGACATCACGGCGCTTTCCACCGGCAATCCCGCTTCGCGCAGGACACCGATATGGCGACGATGTTCGAAACACACACCTTCGAACAGGGCACGCAACATATGGCCCTCGCCATGCCATCCGGCGAGGCCATAAAAGCCGCCCCGAAATTCCGCACCCAGCCTCGATCCGAAAATGAACGGATGAAAAAACGGATCGTCGGCGCGCGGTGTGACGGAACCGACCAATTCGTTGCAGCGCTCGAAGGCATGGTCACCATGGTCGCCGCGAACACGATGCACGTACCATTCGAGATTGGCAGCGGAAGTGGCGCTGGATTCGATATTGACATAGCGGTCACGGCCAAAGGCCGTGACCATGAAGACATCGGGGCTGATGACCGGCTTGTCTGCGAAAACCTGGTTAATGCTCCAGGTGCCAGCGATGATGGAAGCCTCCCCGGCATTGATGACGCCCGACCCCATGGCGCTGGAGACCACATCGAAGAAACCGCCAATGACGGGCGTGCCTTCGGGCAGCCCCGTGATGTCAGCAGCCTCGCTTGTCACATGGCCGACGATGTCGGCCGATTCCACGAGACGGGGGAAAAACGCGAACGCGTCCTCAAGATCGTAAAGTGACAGAAGCTCGCGGTCGAGGTGCGCTTCCGGCAAGGCCAGCAGCCCCGCGCCGCTGAGGTCGGAAATATCATTGGCAAGGCAACCCGTCAGGCGGAAATTGACGAAATCCTTGCAGAACAGGACCGTGCCGATCTGCCCGTATAGATTGGGCGCATGCCGTTTGACCCAGGCAAGCAGGCTGGGTGTTTGCGCAGGCCATGGCCGCTGCAGGCAACGAGCCTGCAACTGCGCTCCGCTTTTCCGGTCAAGCTCGGCCGCCACATCGGCGGCGCGGCTGTCGAGCGACTGGATGCCGATCAGGGGCTTCTGGTTCTTGTCCAGAAGGTAAAGACCATTGCCGTGGCCGGCGCAGCCCACCGCCAGAATACTGCGGGGATCGACAGAGGATTTTACCAGAAGCTGGCGGATCGCCTCGCAGCCGTTCCGCCATAATTCCTCGAGATCGCGCTCGACATAGCCGGGCTGGGGGAACGTCGAATGTCCATCGATGGCGTGTTGCGCGATCTGCCGGCCCGCCGTGTCGAACAGCACGGCCTTGATGACCGTGTTGCCGACATCGAGACCCAATATGTAATTTTTGTCAGCCACGATTATAGATATCCCATGCTTCCTCACCACCTGCACCCTGATGGATGATGGCCATCAACGCCGCAACGACGGCCTTGGGATTGTCGTGCTGATAGATATTGCGCCCATAGACCATGCCGTTCGCGCCTTCGGCCACCAGAGCCGCCGATTTTGCCAGTACATTGCGCAAGTCCTCACGTCCCCCGCCCCGCACCAGCACCGGGCACCGCGCGGCTTCGATCACCTTGTGAAAATCGCGCGGATCGCTGGTCGGATCGGCCTTGATGATATCGGCTCCCATTTCCGAGGCAAGACGCACCAGCGTGACGATCTTTTCGGCATCGCCATCCACCTGATAACCGCCCCTGATATCATTGGGCAGCATCACCAGAGGTTCGATCATCAGCGGCATGCCGAAACGATGGCAATCTGCCCGCACGCGACTGATGTTTTCGACGCATTGACGAAACAGGTCCGGCTCGTCCGGCAGCATGAACAGGTTCACGACGACGCAGGCGGCATCCATTTCCAGCGCACCGATGATCGGATCGTGATGGTTCTGTAACTGCGACCACATCGTTCTGTGGCGCGTGGAATTATAGGGATTGCCCATGTCGATACGCATGACGAGGGCCGGCTTGTCGCGCTCCGGCCGCTGCTGCAGCAGATCGGCCTGCCCATAGGCCATCTGGATAGCATCGGGACCGGCCTCGACCAGCCTGCCCACGGTCTGCGCCATATCCTCCAGCCCGACAAGGAAGCTCGGCTCGTTGCAAACCCCGTGATCAATGGCCACATCGAGGCAGCCGCCATTGCGAAACAGCCGGTTCATGCGCGCCTTTTTCGAAATCCGCATCATCATGCATTCTCCTTGCATCTGTGTTGAAGCATTGCCGGCGTGACGCCGTAAAAAGTCTCCAGCTCATCGGTAAGCCGCTGCCGTTCCGCTGCCGCCTGGGTGGTCGGCCAGCCCAGCTCGCGTGCCGCGACGTTCAAGATCGCGTCGATCAGTTCGGCATCGATGACGCCGGTGATGGCGAGCGTCGTACGCCGCAACACGAGATCGGTCAGGTGTCGCACGTGTTCACAGCGGATCAGCCAGATCACCTCCGCGGCCGTTATCGGCGATTTTTCTGAAAGCGGTGCATCATCTGCACGGTCCCGGCAAAAGCCCATCAGATCGAAGGCGCGGGAGCCGTAAGCCAGAGCCAGATGCTCCGCCCGGTCTCCGGCGATCGAGAACTCCTCCGACAGCAAGGCCGGCAGGCTGCCTGCGCCGGTGGGAAAATTCCTGCCGCCGCCGATTGGGCGATCCATGGTGCCGGTCAGTCGTCTGCGTCCAAGAAAGGCCAGAACCTCGTCGGTCACCTGCTCACCAAAGGCTCTGAAGGTGGTCCACTTACCGCCGATCATGCAGAGCTGTGGCGGATCGCCCGCAACGCGGTGGATGAAATGGCTGCGGGATATTTTTCCGGTAAAGGCGGCATCGCTGCGCGGCAGCGGGCGTATGCCGCTGAAACTGAAGACGATGTCGGAATGGTCGATGTCAATCTGCGGAAAGACCTGCCGGATCGCGTCCAGAATATAGTCCCGCTCCTCGGGCTCGCAGCGCACCCGCTCGGGACGATCCACCTTGATGTCGGTCGAGCCAGCGAGAACCCGGCCGAGATAGGGAAAGAGGATACAAACGCGATTATCGGCATTCTCGAAAAAGATCATATGGCCGTTCAGGGCGTTGAGAAGCGCGTCGTTGGCGATGATCAGATGTGATCCCTTGGTTCCGGAGACGGTCGGCTTTGCTTTCTCCGCCACTGGCCCGGCGGTCAGCGTGCCAATCGTCTCGTCGATCCATGCGCCGGTCGCATTGACGATGATCCTTGGGCGGATGGGTAGGGTTTCATCCGCGCCCTCCACCCGAAGACGGTACTCATCGCCAAGACGGACAAGTTCGGCATAGTTGAGCGCAATGCTTTGCGGCGCATCGGTACGGGTGTCGATCAGAAGCTCCAGCGCAAGCCGTTCGGGCTGGCTTATCCACGCATCGTAGTAAGTGGCGGAGTATCTGATTTCCGGCGTCAGATCCGGCCAATGCTGCAAAGTCCCGGGCGCTCCACGAAACGCGTGACGGGGCAGAATACGGTTTTTGCGGGTGACAAAATCATAGAGCATGAGACCCGCCTTGATGGCGAGAGCGCCCCGGCTTGCGGGTTTTCCGCCTGAGCCGGCAAAGGTTGCTGCCGCGTTGAAAAGGCCGCTGAAAGTCGAGAAAATCGGGATCGTGGTCGGCAGCGGACGAACCATATGCGGCGCGAGCCTCAGAAGTGCGTCCCGCTCCCGCAAAGACTCTGCCACGAGGCTGAATTCACCGTTTTCGAGATAACGCAGGCCGCCATGGATCATGCGCGAGGGTGCGGCGCTGCAGCCTGAGGAGAAATCGTTGCGCTCGACCAGCAGCACCCGCAGCCCCTGCAAGGCGAGATCGCGATAGGCGGCAATTCCGTTGATGCCGCCGCCGATAACGACGGCATCAAAATCACCATCGTGCCGGATGCGGCGCAGAGCGTCCTCGCGAAAACTGGGCATAGAAATACCGTTCGCTGGCTGATGACCAGCGTCCCAATGTTGTTGACCGTTTAAAGCGACGTGAGAGACGGGACGAAAATGATACGCTGTTCGCCTGAAGTCCCGTCTCAGCTTACATAATCAGGTATCGAGCCCCACAAGATGCTCCGCGACGCCGGCACTGATGAGCGCCAGCTCACTCTCCGTGAGGCGAAGACGCGCCGCCGCGGCATTTTCAACCGCCTGAGCCGGATCACGCGCGCCGCACAGCGAAAATGTTATGCCCGGCTGCGCAATCGTCCAGGCAATCACCACCTGCGCGACCGAAGCTCCATGGGTGGCCGCCACCGGTTTCAGCACGTCGATCAACCGCGCGATTTTCTGGCGGTTCGCCTGACTGAAGCGCGGGTTGCCGTGACGCTGGTCGTCTTCCGCAAAAACCCGCTCCGGCCCAACCTTGCCCGAGAGGAGACCGAGCGCCAGCGACGAATAGCTGAGAACCGAGACGGCATTCTCCAGGCAAAGCGGCAGGAGCGTCGTCTCGATACCGCGCTTCACCATGGAATATTCTTCCTGAATGGCATCCAGCGCGCCGGTTGCGATATAGGCTTCGAGATCGTCCGGCGAAACGTTGCTTGCCCCGATGGAACGGATCTTTCCCTCCTCCTTCAGCCGCACCAAAGCCCCGACCGTCTCGGCAATCGGTGTCGTGGCGTCCTGCCAATGGGTGACGTAATGGTCGATATAGTCGGTTCCGAGCCGTTTCAGGCTCTCTTCGACCTCGTGCCTTATGGATGCTGCACCGAGATAACGGTGAACCGGCTTGCCATCCTGATGGAAGAAATAAGAGCCCTCATTCACATGCCAGACAAGCCCGCATTTGGTGACCAGCACCACCTTGTCACGCCTGCCGGCAATTGCCTTGCCAACGATGGTTTCTGCAAGCCCCATGCCATAGGCCGGCGCGGTGTCGATGAGGGAAATGCCCGCATCGATGGAGGCCTGGATAGCGGCGATGGACTGCCGTTCGTCGGTGCCGCCCCACATCCAGCCGCCGATGGCCCAGGTGCCAAGCCCCACGGCGGATGCGCTGATGGCGCTGCCGCCGATCGTCCGGGTCAATATTGAATTGTCCGTCACGAGGTTTCCCCTCCTTCATGATCCAGTAAATAGCCGGCTATTGCCTCGTCCACGACGAGCGAGGTCAGATAACGGCCGGCAAGCGTGGCAGCCACCGGTCCAGCCTTGATGGCGCCTGCCGCCACGCCAATGATATTCGGGCACCGGGCAAGCTGCCCGGGGTCCAGCGCCACCACGCGCGAGTTGAGATCGATCCGCGCCAGCTGCCCGTCCGCCATGGTGAGGTGGGCAAGAAATTCCCCGGCAATGCCCGCATCCACCAGCGCCTGCCCGCCACGGGCCGCATCCGGCAGAAGATCGTAATAGCCTGAGCCCGGCGCCTCCACCGAACCGATGCCGACCAGCGCCACCTGCGCCTGCCGCGCCAGATCGAAGACCTCGCGGATCGATGCGACGTTCATCAGCAAATCGCGCTGTTCCTCATCCTCGGCAAACAGCGGCGCATGCACGAGCGAGGCGCTGCCGCCGAGTTTCTCCGCCAGCTGCGTGGCGAGATGATTGACATCCGTATAGTGCTTGCCCTGCACGCCGCCCGTCAAAGGCACCACCCGCACATCGAAACGACGCTCCGCCTGCAGATTGTCGACAACCGCGCTCACCGCCTTGCCGCCCGTAATCGCAATCACGTCGCCGTCACGGATGGTCTCCAGCAAATGGTTGGCGGCCACCCGACCCACCATCTGCAAGGCGGTTTCCGGATTATCGGATACCGTTGGTGTGACCACCGACTGCCTGAGGCCGAAACGGCGGGTGATCTCGCTCTCAAGATCCACCAGCCTCTGATAGGGGCTGGCGATGGTGATCTTCACCATGCCCGCCTTACGGCCGGCCGCAATCATGCGGTTCACCTTGGTATGGGAAAGATTGAGCCGCTCGGCGATCTCTGACTGCTTCACCCCCTCGATGAAATGCAGCACCAGGACGGAATACATCTGTCTCTGTTGATCGAAATCGTCCTTGATATCCAGCATGATCGTCTTTCTCCAGTTACCCATGGGCGTTCAATGGGCGCTCAGCGGCGACGCCTGACCAGATAGTGGTCGAACAGAACCGCAGTCAGCAATATGCTTCCCCTGATGATGTCCTGCCAGTAGACAGACACATTGAGCAAGGCAAGCGAACTGGAAACGACCGAGAGAAGGATCGCCCCAAGGATTGCACCGAGAATGGTGCCCGAGCCGCCCGAAAGGCTCGCGCCGCCGATAACCGCCGCCGCAATAACGTTGAGTTCCATGCCGACGCCAAAGCTCGGCTGGGCAGAACCGAAGCGGGCCATGTAGATAACGCCTGCCACACCGCACAGCATCGAACAAAGCGTGGTGGTGGCAAACACGACCCGGCCGACGCGGATGCCGGAATAGGCTGCGGCCTTGGGATTGCTGCCGGTATAGAACACCTTACGGAAGGCGGTCGTGCGCCGCAGCAGCAGATCGAAAGAGACGACCACCACCGCAAATATGATCAGCACCAGCGGAATGCCGCCAATCACACCCTGACCGATGAATTTGAATTCGGGCGGCAGGGAATAGAGCCCCAGTGGCCGCCCGCCGGTTGCCAGCAGGCAAACACCGCGCGCAATCACCATGACGCCCAGCGACACGATGAAATGATGCAGGCCGATGACCGTGGTCAGAAATCCCATCGCCATGCCGACCAATGTCGTCAGGCAGATCGCCAGCCCCGCCGCCACCCAGGGATCGACGCCATTAAGGAAAAGCCAGCCGGCCGCCACCATCGCCAGTGCGGTGACGGAGCCGACCGAAAGATCGATGCCGCCCGAGATCAAGAGGATCGTCATGCCAACCACGACAATGCTTTCAATGGCGAAGACCATGGCCATGGCCCGCAGATTGTCCACGGTCAGGAAATAGGGAGATATGAAGGACATCACTGCAAAAAGCGCAAGGATGATGACGATCAGCCCGGTTTCCCGCGCCTTGAGCGCCGGCTCCCACCAGGCGGTGCGGCGAACCGCCGTTTCGGCAAGGCTTGAAGGTGTTTCCGATGTTGCCATTTTCCCGCTCCCTCAGGCCCTTTCCGGGCTATGCACAATATTGATCGATGCAAGCTGCATGATCTTTTCCTCCGTCATGTCTTCGCCCTCGACCTCACCCGTGATCCGCCCCTCGCGCACCACCAGCACGCGGTCGCTGACGCCGATGAGTTCCGGCAGTTCCGAGGAAATGACGACCACGCCGACCCCCTCACGCGCCAGTTCCCGGATCTGGCGGTGGATTTCCGCCTTCGCGCCCACATCCACCCCGCGTGTCGGCTCATCCAGAAAGATGACCTCCGGCTCTACCGACAGCATCTTCGCCAGCGCTACCTTCTGCTGGTTGCCGCCGCTCAAGGTCGACACCGCATCGCCAACACTGTTCGCCCGCAATTTCAGCCGACGTCCCAGCTCATCGGCCCGCTTCATCTCCTTGCGCCGTTCGATGAAGCCCATGCCGTTCGATACCCTGCCGATATCGAGCGCGGAGACATTCGAGGCGATGGACATATTGAGGAACAGCCCGTCCCCCTTGCGGTCCTCGGACAGATAGACCAGCCCCTCGCGGATGCTGTCACGGTAGTCTTTCAGCCTCAGCGGCCGGCCACGCAGCGTAACCTCGCCTCTCGGTTTTCCCTCCAACCGGCAGACCGCCCGGGCGATCTCGCTTCTTCCCGCACCGATCAGCCCTGCCAACCCCAGGATTTCGCCCCGACGCAGATCGAAATTGACATCGAAAACGCGCTTTCCTTCATTCAAGCCCCGAACCGAAAGAATGATGTCATCGGATTTCTCGTCGTCCGAAAGCTTTGGCGGGTAGAGCTTGTCGAGCACCCGTCCGACCATGCTGTTGACGACCTCCTCGGGGGAAATGTCGGCAATATTCTCCGTCCTGATATGGCAGCCGTCGCGCATGACGGTGATGCGGTCGCAATGGTCGAAAATCTCCGCCATGCGATGCGAGATATAGATGATGGCAATGCCCCGTTCCGCCAGCCGGTGCATGATCCTGAAAAGCGTCTGGGCTTCGGTCTCGGTCAAAGCCGCCGTCGGCTCGTCAAGGATCAGGATGCGGCAATCCAGCGTCAGCGCCTTGGCGATCTCAACGATCTGCTGTTGCGAAATCGAAAGGTCGCCGGCGCGGCGGGTGGGATCGATATCGCCGATTTCCCGCAGCACGATTGCCGCCTGCCTTTCGAGGTCGCGATAGTTCATGAACCAGGAACGGCTTTGGCCGGTCTGCGACATGAACATGTTTTCGGCGACCGAAATCTCCGGGCAGAGCGCGATCTCCTGATGCACGAAGCCGATGCCAAGCCGGTTCGCCGCATTGGGCGAGGATATCTTGACCGGTTTTCCATCCAGCAGGATTTCCCCACCATCCGGCTGCAGAATGCCGTCGATGATATGCATCAGCGTTGATTTGCCGGCGCCGTTTTCACCCGCCAGTGCGTGGATTTCGCCACGCCGCAGCTCAAATGCCGCATTGCGCAGCGCCCGCACGGGGCCGAACGCCTTGTGAATATTCGTCATGCTGAGGATGACCTCACCCATAACGCCCTCCCGAACCTGCTTCCCTTATGGCCGGCGAGGCGCAAACCTCGCCGGGTCCAGAGCGACGCGTCAGCGCCCCTTCATATAGTCGTTGAGATCGAAGGAAGCGGCGTTCGCCTTGGTGATGACGGCGAAACCATTGTCCATCGAAGGAACCTGCATCGGGTTGAAGCCGGAAACCTTGTAGTCGTTGAATGGGTCGATCAGGTCCGAATGGGCGCCGAGAAAGGTATTCATGAAACCCATGAAACCCTGAACGCCCTGATTGGGATTGATGGACATGTAGATATTGCCCTGCTTGATATGTTCCAGCGTTGCAGGCGTGATATCCGCATGCAGGATCAGGACCTTCTTTTTTGCCTCGAGAACAGCGGTGGTCGCGCCTTCAGCCGAACCGGCCTCGGGTATCCATAATGCGCCGAGATTTGGATTGGCCTGCAGCAGGGCGCCAACTGCCTGATAGGCGACATTCGCATCCTGGTTGGTCGCCTGGCGGCCGACCAGCTTCATTCCTGGATAGGTGCGCCCCATATAGTCGATGAGGGCGGTGACGCGCAGATCGTGATTGCTCTGTCCCGGATTTTCCAGAACGGCATATTCGCCTTTTTCACCAAGCTTCTTGACGATTTCGTCAGCCGCGAATTTCGCCTCGGCGACATTATCAGAGGTGATGTAGGCGGTGCGCTTCGACTTCGGAGAATCCGCCGCAAAAGTCGTCACCGAAACGCCGGAGCCAATCGCCTTGTTGATGGGTTCGATAAATGGATCGGCCTGCATCGGGTGCAGCAGGATGCCTTTCGGCTTCTTCACGAGTTCCTGCTCGAAGGACGCGATCTGCTTGGTGATGTCATATTCCGGCGTACCGGTAAAAACGGCCTCGCAGCCGAGCGCCTTTGCTGCCTGCTTGAAGCCCTCAAAGACCGGCACCCAATAGGGGTGGCTGGAAACCATGACGTTCATCACATAGGTCTCGCCCGGCTCGCAGGCGAATTTGCCCGCAGCGACGGCCTGAGAACCGGCACCAGCGGAAATCGCCACGGCTAAAACACCCGCGGCAGCGGTCGATTTCAGAAAAGCCAACATATTCCCCTCCCAAGGACAATGACTTAGTCCGCAATAAATTTTATATGATGTAATTTATTGCATGTCACTTGAGATAGCCGGAAACCGAGGTCACGTCAACGTGGTTTGAATTTTATTTTGTATCGTGAAATTTATTGCGAGACACGATTGCGGCCAAGATTGAAACCAGCGCAAACGATTCCCGCCTTGTCGATTTCCTGATGTCGACCAGGTCCCGAAGAATTCTTAAGCTTGAGAAAGGAGGTTGCGGTAAGCGCAGGCCAGAAACGAAAAAAGGGTTTCTGATTGCTCAGAAACCCTTTTCATGAATTCGGATGGTGGGCGTGACAGGGATTGAACCTGTGACCCCTACGATGTCAACGTAGTGCTCTCCCGCTGAGCTACACGCCCTCCGTGGCGGCGGATAGACCACAAAACCGGTTGATGCGTCAACTGCTTTTTTTCGGTTTTGTGAAGGTTTTTTGAGAGGCCTTACGCCACAAGGAGTTTGTTGACCTCATCCACCAGATCGCGCAGATGGAACGGCTTGGAAAGCACCTTGGCGTCCTTCGGAGCCTTCGAATCGGCGTTCAGTGCAACGGCTGCAAAGCCGGTGATGAACATGACTTTCAGGTCCGGGTCGAGTTCGGTCGCGCGCCGTGCAAGCTCGATGCCATCCATTTCGGGCATGACGATATCGGTCAGCAGGAGCGAAAAGGGCTCTTCGCGAAGCCGGTCATAGGCGCTGGCGCCGTTGTCGAAGGAAGAAACCTTGTAACCGGCTTTTTCCAGCGCCTTGACGAGAAAGCGGCGCATATCGTTGTCGTCTTCAGCGAGAAGAATTTTCTGATTCATCATAAGTGACCGTAACTACTCAATGTTTGAAATACCCTAGCCCGATTATAGGATTTTCACGGTAAATATCCTGTGAACACGTGAATCGGTATAGCGCTGCTTAGGCGATAGTATGGACTTGCCGCACCGTAACTGGCAACATGAACATCCCGATTGTTTGCGACATGGTAAATGGCACTGAATGGACTGGGTAACGGGTGAATATGAGCTTTTTGAGGTAACGGAACCTGCCGTTCAAACCCTGCCATTTGTCTATAATTCCCCCCATAGCGGCCGCTGCTACCCCATTTCCTTCCTGGAATCGGCACGGCTCGATTCGCACGAGATCCGCCGCTCCGAAGATCACTTCGTCGACGAGCTGTTCGCGGCAGCACCGGAGATCGGCGCACCGCTTCTGAAGGCGAATTTCCCGCGCGCCTATCTGGACGTCAATCGCGAACCCTACGAACTCGATCCTCGCATGTTCGAAGGCACGTTGCCGCCTTACGCCAATATTGGCTCCATGCGGGTCGCCGGCGGTCTGGGAACGGTGCCGCGCATCGTCGCCGAGAATATGGATATCTATGCCCATCGCCTGCCGGTCGACGAGGCGCTTTCGCGGATCGAGACGATCTACAAGCCCTACCATGCCTGCCTGCGCCGCCTGCTGTCACGCACCCACGCCAATTTCGGAATGGCGGTGCTGATCGATTGCCATTCCATGCCGGGCAATATCCGTGTCGCCGGTTCAAATCTCAGGCCAGATGTGATCATCGGCGATCGCTACGGCACCAGCGCATCCCAGGAAGTCTCCCGCGCCGCCCTGCATTTTCTCGAGGAACTGGGTTTTGTCGCGGTCTGTAACAAACCCTATGCCGGCGGCTTCATCACCGAACATTATGGCCGGCCGATCCGCTCGCTGCATGCGCTGCAGATAGAGGTCAATCGCGCACTTTACGTCGATGAGAAGACGCTTCTGAAAAAAGCCGATTTTCCGGCCATTCAGGCATCGCTTGAAATCTTCATGCGCCAGCTCGGCGTCTTCGTTTCCGAATACGCAATCGAAACGTCGCTCGCTGCCGAGTAGCAGCTCGAATCACCCACTAATTCAATCTTTATCCCGGATCACCTGGCGGCTTGCCGGGCAAAAAAAACCGCGCCTTGGCGCGGTCAAGTCTAGGGAGGAAACACCCAAGGAGGGTATTTACAGTCAAAGACTGCAGGGTCACGCTACGCAGTATCTGCACAATTGTCAATCATTTTATTTTATGCATATTTTTTAGGCTTCTGCTGAAAATATGGAAACACCGGTCCCGTCATCCGTATCAGTGGACGGCGGATGTGATTCCGGTCTATGCATTGCGCCACAGAATTCAGACCCAATATTCAGGCGATGAGGTTTCGCATGCTGCCCGACCGGGATTTCTTCTTCAAACTTGCCGATGCCGCCAGCGCCGAGACGCTTCCCCGCTTCCGCACGGGCATTGCCGTCACCAATAAGCAGGATGGTGGCTACGACCCGGTGACGGAAGGCGATCAGGCAGCAGAAACCGCCATTCGCACCCTGATTGAAGCACATTTTCCGCAGCATGGTATTCTCGGCGAAGAACACGGCAATGTCGGTCTCGACCGCGACCATATCTGGGTCATCGACCCGATCGACGGCACCCGCGCCTTCATTTCGGGCGTGCCTGTCTGGGGCACGCTGATCGGCTTCCAGTCGGCCGGCCGCGCCACGATGGGCATCATGGACCAGCCCTTCACCAAAGAGCGTTATTTCGCCGATGGTGAGGCGGCGTGGTATTTCGGGCCGGATGGCGAGCGGAAGATCCGCACGCGCAATTGCGCTTCGCTATCGGACGCCGTTTTGTTCACCACGACTCCCCACATCTTTACTGCGGAAGAAAAGCCCCTTTACGAAGAAGTGCAGGATCAGGTCCGCCTTTTCCGCTACGGCGTGGATTGTTACGCCTATTGCCTGCTTGCGGCCGGCCATGTCGATCTGGTGATCGAATCCGGCCTGAAGCCCTATGATGTCGGCGCGTTGATCCCCGTCATCGAACAGGCCGGCGGCATCATGACCACCTGGGATGGCGGGCGCCCGGAAAATGGTGGCCGCATTCTCGCAGCCGGCTCAAAAGCGGTGCACGAACAAGCGCTCGCCATTCTGTCCAAACTCTAGGCAACCCGCTTGAGCGGCCATCACTCCGGCGCGAAAAACGCGTCGACGGCCGCCAGCACCTGTTTGCGGAAAACATCGCGCTCATGCAGCAATTCGTGGCGCGCGCCGGTTATCGGGAGAAGCTGCGCCGCCCGGAAATTGCGTGAGAGTTCTTCCTGCGCCTTATAGGGCGTGATCGTATCCAGCATCGGCGCCAGAATAAGCGTCGGTACGGTAATATTCGTCAGGTGATCCTGGCGTTTCACCCGGCCCATGGTCTTCAGCGCTTCATAGACCCAGCGCGCCGTCGGCGCGCCGATGAACAATTCCGAAAACTGCCGGTGCAGGGTCAGATTTCTGGCAAAACGCCTGGCGTCCGAGGTCAGCGGATTGCCGTCGAAATCCCGCTCGCGCTGGTCTCTTCCGAGCTGAACCCTGCCGAGACCGACAAGACTCAAGACCGTAGCAACAATCCGGATCACGGGTGAGGGAACCGATTGCTGGCTATCCAGCTCGATGAAGGGCGAACAAAGGGCCAGACGGTCAATGCGGTTCGACAGGCCGGGAGCAGCTGCAAGTGCTGCAAGCGCGCCGGTGGAATGCGCGATCATGAAGAATGGCAGCCGCGTATCCGGCAGCACCACCTGCTCAAGAAAAAGGCTGATGTCATGCTGGTAGTCGGAGAACCGCCGCACATGCCCGGCACCCGGCTTCTTCAACAGCCTCTCGGAACCGCCCTGCCCGCGTGTATCGAAGGTCGCAACCCAGAAACCCATGGCGGTAAGATCGCCAACCGTTTCGAAATATTTCTCGATACATTCGTTCCTGCCATGCAGCAGAACCACGGTTCCGCGGGCAATATGGCGGCTGGTGCGGAAGATCGCATATCGAAGCTGTTTGCCGCCATGGCCGGTAAAATATCCGACGGTATGGTTGCCGGGAACCGGGTTGTCTTCACTGGCGCGCAATGTGGCTTCGATCATCGGTCTTTTCCGGCTTTTGTGCCTTTTCGGGATAGGTCGGCGGCGCGGGAAGGTCAAAGAAAAAATTGCCGGAACCGTCGGTTAAAGCAGTCGCGGTTCCGGCGAATAAGACAGAAGAAGAAGGGACGTTATTGCTTCTGTCCACGGAGAATGTCTCCGATGACCGATGTTTTATGGCTCTCAAACTGAACGATGCCGGAACCTGACGTTCAGCCATGGTTCATATTGCTTTCACCTTTTCACGCCCCTTGACGCGGCGGCAAGCCATTCCCATCTCATTCATGCGGTCGCCAGAACGGGACCGCGCCATATGTCCGGCCGTAGCCAGAACGGGACGCCGGACTTAACCGCAAACAGTCGCTTCTTAAGGAGGACACCATGCGTCACGTTGATTTTTCCCCCCTCTATCGTTCCACCGTCGGCTTCGACCGTCTTTTTTCGATGCTTGACGGCCTCGGCCAGCCCGAACAGGCCCAGTCCTATCCGCCCTACAATATCGAGCGGACCGGCGAAAACACCTATCGCATCACCATGGCCGTTGCCGGTTTCGATGAGAACGAACTCAGCATCGAATCCCGCGCCAATGCGCTGATGGTGAAGGCCGAGAAGGCCACGGATGAAAAAACCACCGAGGGAGAATTCCTGTATCGCGGCATCGCCACGCGCGCTTTCGAACGCCGCTTCCAGCTTGCCGACCACGTCGAAGTCCAGACCGCTTCCTTGAAGAACGGCCTGCTTCATATCGACCTTGTCCGCAATATTCCGGAAGCGATGAAGCCGCGCCGCATCGCGATCTCGTCCGACAGCGCCGACGCGCCGAAGACGATCGAAGCCCAGATTTCCCCGGCTCAGGTCAACTAAGCTTTTCTGACATGCAAAAAGAACGGCCCCTTAGGGGGCCGTTTTTGTTTGCGGAAATCCTGTCAGCGAGCGGATGCCGCCGCACCCTCTGCAGCAGCCGTTTCCGCGATCGCTGCCTTTTCATGCGCCTTGCGGGCATAACGCTGAGCAAGAACCGCGCAGACCATCAGCTGTATCTGATGGAAGAGCATGATCGGCAGAACGATCGCGCCAATGCTCTGGCCGGCGAAAATCGCGCCCGCCATGGGAACACCACTTGCGAGGCTCTTCTTCGATCCGCAGAAGGTGATGGTGATTTCATCGGCCTTCTCGAAACCGAGCAGACGGCTGCCGAACATGGTTACGCACAGAACAAGCGCCAGAAGCACGATGTTGATGAGGATGACAACGCCGATATCCCTGAGCGAAAACGTGTGCCAGATGCCCTCGATGACAGCGTCGGAGAATGCGAGATAGACCACCATCAGGATCGAACCGCGATCGACCGGGGACAGCAGCTTCTTGCGCGCCCGGATCCAGTCGCCGATCCAGGGCTGCAGAGCCTGCCCGACGATGAACGGCAACAGAAGCTGCAGGAAGATTTGCAGGAACGCGTCCAGCGAAAAGCCGCCGCCATGGCCGCCCACCGTAAACAGCAGGCCAACCAGCAATGGCGTGAGGAACATGCCGAAGATATTCGAGGCCGAGGCCGAACAGATCGCCGCTGGCACGTTTCCGCCCGCCATGGAGGTGAAGGCGATGGAAGACTGTACGGTGGATGGCAGCACGCAGAGAAACAGCACACCCATATAAAGCGGCGCCGGCAGGATGCTTTCGGGAATGAAACCGATTGCCACGCCGAGAAGCGGGAAAAGGCCGAAGGTGACGAGCAGGATCGCCAGATGCAGGCGCCAGTGCAGGATGCCCGCAATCACCACATCCCGCGAAAGCCGCGCACCATGCAGAAAGAAGAGAAGCGCGATCGCCAGTTTCGTCGCAAGGCCGAAATACTCCGCCGGCTCGCCGCTAATCGGCAAGATGGAGGCCAAAATCACGGTGGCCACCAGCATCATGGTGAAACGATCGGGCAGGAAGCGGGTCATGGGAGTCTTTCCGGCATCGGTTTTGCTTGAAACGGGCGTCACTATCGCTCATCATGATTTCGGATGCAAAGATTAACAGTTATCACGATTTGAGATAATGCTGAACCTTCAACATCTTGCCAGCTTCGTCATGCTTCAGCAAACCGGCAGTTTCACGCTTGCTGCCGATCGGCTGGGTATTGGCCAATCCACCGTCAGCCAGCATATTCAAAGGCTTGAGGCAGCCCTTGGCCGCCGGCTGATCGCCCGTAGCACCCATCAGGTGAAACTGACTGGCGAGGGCGAGGCGCTGCTTGGTTATGCCCGCAACATGCTGGAGATCGACAGCAAGGTCTCATCGCTCTTCAGCGAAAACCGTCTGCGCGGGCGGCTGCGGCTCGGCGTCTCGGAGGATTTCGTCGCCAGCCGGCTGACGGCCATTCTGGAGGAATTCATCCGCCTTTATCCGTTGGTGGATCTCGAATTGACGGTCTCGCTGAGCGGCGTGCTTTACCAGATGCAGGATAATGGTGAGCTGGATGTGGTGCTCGCCAAACGCCGCCTCGGCGACAAGCTGGGTCACTTCCTTTACCGCGAACCGCTGGTCTGGCTGGCGCGCGACCCGGAACGCATGCTGAACCAGCCGGACGCCCTGCCGCTGATCGCCTTTCCGCCGCCCAGCATCACCCGAAAGGCGGCGCAGGAAGCATTGGACCGGGCCGGCCTCTCCTGGCGGATCGTCTGCACCTGCGGCAGCCTCAGCGGACTTACCGCTGCTGCAAGAGCGGGCATGGGCATTCTGGTGCAGCCACGCAGCATGGCGCCGGCAGGCCTCAAGGAGATTGCGGCGGGTGTGCTGCCGGCTCTGGAGGATGTGGAATTCGTGCTTCAGCCCAGCAAGGGCGCGGATACGAAGCTGGTGCGCGCCCTTTCCGATCTTGTGTCGAGCAAGAGCATCGCACCTGGCAGCTTCGTATAGATTTCCTAGCGCATTTCCGAAAGCAAAACCGCTTCACACTTTTGCTGGAAATACTCTAGTTTTCCCGTTTCGAGAGGCAGCGGCCGACGCTGTCGCGCCAGCCGGCAATAGCGTTTTTCCGCTCGCCCTCTTCCATATCCGGGCTGAAACGGCGATCACGCCGCCAATGGTCGGCAAAGGCCTTGCGGTCCGGCCAGATACCAGCGCGCGATGCTGCGAGCCATGCGGCACCGAGAATGGTCGTCTCGAGAAAGACAGGACGATCGACGGGTGCTGCAAGAATATCCGCCAGCCGCTGCATGGTCCAATCGGAAGCGACCATGCCGCCATCGACCCTCAGCACCGTCTTGCCATTATCACCCGCCCAGTCCTTGCGCATGGCGTCCAGCAGATCAAAGGTCTGGTAGGCCACGCTTTCCAGCGCCGCGCGCGCAAATTCCGCCGGGCCGGTGCCGCGTGTCAGGCCAAAGATCGCACCCCGCGCCTCGGCGTCCCAGTAAGGCGCGCCAAGACCGGTAAAGGCCGGTACGAGATAAACACGCTGCCTTGGATCGGCCTTTTCGGCAAGCGCACTGACTTCTGATGCAACCGAGATGAAGCCAAGCTCGTCACGCAGCCATTGCACGGCGGCACCTGCGATGAAGATCGAGCCTTCGAGCGCATAGGTCGTGACGCCATCGAGGCGGTAAGCGATCGTCGTCAGCAGGCGATTGGTGGAGGCGACGCGATCAGTGCCGGTGTTGAGAAGCGCAAAGCAGCCGGTGCCATAGGTGGATTTCATCATGCCCGGCTCGAAGCAGGCGTTGCCGATCACGGCCGCCTGCTGATCGCCGGCGACGCCAAGGATCGGGATTTCCGCACCCAGCAGCGACCTGTCCGTCTCGCCGAAATCGGCGGCGCAATCCAGCACTTCCGGCAGCATGGCGCGCGGAATATCGAGGATCGACAGGAGTTCATCATCCCAGGCGTTGTCTTCGATATTGTAGATCAGCGTTCGCGAGGCATTGGTGGCGTCGGTCACATGGCGGCGGCCACCGGTGAGACGGTAGATCAGGAAACTGTCGACCGTGCCGAAGCAGATTTCCCCCTTCACGGCTTTTTCGCGAAGGCCGCTGACGCTGTCGAGAAGCCATTTCAACTTCGTGCCGGAAAAATAGGGATCGAGCAGCAGCCCGGTCTTTTTCGAAAAAAGCGGCTCGAGTCCCCGGCGTTTCAGATCCTCGCAGACAGGCGCGGCGCGCCGATCCTGCCAGACGACGGCGCGATGCACGGCCTCACCGGTATTACGGTCCCAAAGCACGGTCGTTTCGCGCTGGTTGGTGATGCCGATCGCCGCGATATCGGATGCGGCGATGCCGGCATCGGCAAGCGCCAACCGGATGGTTTCCAGCACACTTTTCCAGATATCCTCTGCATCGTGTTCGACCCAGCCGGAGGCCGGGAAATGTTGCGGAAATTCTCGCTGCCCGACACCGATGACCCGCATGTCGCGATCAAAGACCATCGACCTTGTCGATGTCGTTCCCTGATCGATCGCCAGAATATAACCGCCCATTATGCTACTCCCTTTCAGACGCAATGACGGGGCGGCAAAGCCGCCCCGGTTTAAGATTTCATGCAGAAATTACTTCTGCCAGCTTTTGACCAGTTCGTCGTAATTGACGGTGACCGGCTTTTCCTTTTCGTTGGCGATCTTCAACTGCGGCGCCAGATTGCCCTTCGAAACGGCATCCTTGTTCCAGTATTCGATATCGTGCTCTTCCGCCAGTTTCGGACCGATATCGCCCTGCACGCCGGCACGTTCCAGACGGCTCATGACTTTTTCCTGCTCGGCGCAGAGAGAGTCCATTGCGGCCTGAGCCGTCTTTGCGCCCGAAGACGCATCGCCGATCGCCTGCCACCACAGCTGTGCCAGCTTCGGATAGTCAGGAACGTTGGTGCCGGTTGGCGACCACTGCACGCGGGCCGGTGAACGATAGAACTCGATGAGACCACCGAGCTTGGTGGCCCGGTCCGTGAAGCTCTTGTGGTGGATGGTGGTGTCGCGAATGAAGGTCAGACCCACATGGCTCTTTTTCACATCCACGGTCTTGGAGGTCACGAACTGCGCGTAAAGCCAGGCGGCCTTGGCGCGGTCGTCGGGGGTGGATTTCATCAGCGTCCACGAACCCACATCCTGATAACCGAGTTTCATGCCGTCCTTCCAGTAGACGCCATGCGGCGAAGGTGCGACGCGCCATTTCGGCGAACCGTCCTCGTTCACCACAGGCAGGCCGGGCTTGGCCATATCTGCCGTGAAGGCCGTGTACCAGAAGATCTGCTGGGCGATGTTGCCCTGCGCCGGCACCGGGCCGGATTCGGAGAAGGTCATGCCCTGCGCTTCGGGCGGCGCATATTTCTTCAGCCATTCGAGATATTTCTCGATGGAATAGACGGAAGCCGGACCATTGGTATCGCCGCCGCGCGCCACGCAGGAACCGACCGGCTGCGACTTGTCGTTGACCTTGATGCCCCATTCATCGACCGGCAGACCGTTTGGCAGGCCCTTGTCGCCGTTGCCGGCCATGGAAAGCCAGGCATCGGTGAAGCGCCAGCCGAGCGACGGGTCCTTCTTGCCATAGTCCATATGGCCAAAGACCTTCTTGCCATCGACATCGCGGCCGGTGAAGAATTCGGCAATATCCTCATAGGCCGACCAGTTGACGGGCACGCCGAGGTCATAACCATATTTGGCCTTGAAATCGGCCTTGTTCTTTTCGTTGTTGAACCAGTCATAACGGAACCAGTAGAGGTTCGCGAATTGCTGGTCGGGAAGCTGGTAGAGCTTCTTGTCCGGCGCCGTCGTAAAGGCGCTGCCGATGAAATCCTTGAGGTCGAGACCGGGATTGGTGACGTCCTTGCCTTCATTGGCCATGAAGTCGGTCAGGTTGCGCACCTGCTGGTAACGCCAATGGGTGCCGATGAGGTCACTGTCATTGACCCAGCCGTCATAGAGGTTCTGACCGGTCTGCATCTGGGTCTGGATCTTTTCGACCACATCACCTTCCTGGATCAGGTCGTGCGTGACCTTGATACCGGTAATGGCGGTGAAGGCCGGAGCCAGAACCTTGGATTCATACTCATGGGTCGTGAGCGATTCGGAAACGACCTTGATCTCCATGCCCGCGAAAGGTTTCGCGGCATCGACAAACCATTGCAGCTCCTTTTCCTGATCGCCACGCGAAAGCGACGAGAGATCGCCGATTTCCTTGTCCAGAAACTGCTTTGCTTCCTCCATTCCGGCGAAAGCGGAACCCGTCATTGCCAGCAGCATGGCCGCCGTCGTCGTCATCAGATGCCGTCGCATATCAGTCCTCCCAAGGGTTTGCGATTGCATGAAGTCTGCTGGTGCGGTTTTCCTCCGCCGCACCTTTTTCCTGCTCTAGACAAAACGGAAAACGCCGATGGCGTAGACCGCAGACAGAGCGAGAGCCCACCACAGGTTCGGGCCGACCAGCCCGAGCCATGCGAGATGAATGAAGGCGCTGCCGAGCAGCGAGATGAACAACCGGTCGCCGCGCGTGGTCTCGAAGCGCAAGATGCCGAAGCGGGGATTGCCGCCGGGCGAGAGATATTCCCAGAACCACATGCCGACGAGCAGCACGGCAATGGCGCCGAAAAACGCAGCCGTCTGCCAGGTCCAGGCCATCCAGGTAAAATCGGGCATCTTCGTCATGGTCAAACCCTCCCCAGCGCAAAGCCCTTGGCGATGTAATTACGCACGAACCAGATCACCAGCGCGCCGGGGATCAGTGTCAACACGCCGGCGGCGGCAAGCAGGCCCCAGTCCATGCCGGCGGCGGAAACGGTTCGCGTCATGGTCGCGGCAATCGGCTTGGCGTCCGTCGTCGTCAGCGTGCGGGCGATCAGAAGCTCGACCCACGAGAACATGAAGCTGAAGAAGCAGGCGACACCGATGCCGGAAGCGATGAGCGGCATGAAGATCTTCACGAAGAATTTCGGGAAGGAATAGCCGTCAATATAGGCGGTCTCGTCGATTTCCTTCGGCACACCGGACATGAAACCTTCGAGAATCCACACCGCCAGCGGCACGTTGAACAGGCAGTGCGCCAGCGCCACCGCGATATGTGTGTCGATCAGACCGAATGCCGAATAAAGCTGGAAGAAAGGCAGCGCGAAGACGGCGGGCGGCGCCATACGGTTTGTCAGCAGCCAGAAGAACAGGTGCTTGTCGCCCAGAAAACGGTAACGTGAGAAGGCATAAGCCGCTGGAAGCGCCGCCGCGACCGAAATCACCATATTCATCACGACGTAAGTAATCGAATTGATGTAACCCGAATACCAGGATGAATCCGTGAAGATCGTCCTGTAGTTCTGCAACGTTGGCTGGTGCGGATAAAGCGTCATGGACGACACGATTTCCGAATTCGTCTTGAAGCTCATATTGATGAGCCAGTAGATTGGCACGAGCAACAGCACGATATAGATCGTCGGCACCAGCCAGGAAAACCTGGACGGCCCATGGTGACGGCGTGACCTTGCCGTTGCGGCAAAACCAGGCCGTACCGAGGCAGCAACTGCCGCAGAACCAGTACCCATGCCATTACGTTCCACACCGGTCGTGACGTTCGAAGCACTCATGTCTCAAGTCTCCGCGTCGTGGCTGGTCATGACGGTGTAGAACACCCAGGACAGCAGCAGGATGATGAGGAAGTAGATCAGCGACATGGCTGCCGCAGGCCCGAGGTCAAACTGGCCGAGCGCGACCTTCACGAGATCGATGGACAGGAAGGTCGTGGAATTGCCGGGGCCGCCGCCGGTGACGACGAAAGGCTCGGTATAGATCATGAAACTGTCCATGAAGCGTAGCAGGAAGGCGATCAGCAGCACCCGCTTCATCTTCGGCAGCTGGATGTACCGGAACACCGCAAAACGTGACGCGCCATCGATCCTTGCCGCCTGATAATAGGCGTCCGGAATGGAGACAAGGCTGGCGTAGCACAACAGCACGACAAGGCTTGTCCAGTGCCACACATCCATGATGATGACCGTAATCCATGCGTCAACCGGATCGTTGACGTAGTTATAGTCAAGACCAAGCTGATTGGCGTAATAACCGAGCAGTCCGATATCGCTGCGGCCGAACACCTGCCAGATCGTGCCGACAACATTCCAAGGCACCAGCAGCGGCAGCGCCATCGTCACGAGGCAGACCGGCACGCCGATGCCGGATTTGGGCATCTTGAGCGCGATGAATATGCCGAGCGGAATTTCGATCGCCAATATGATGCCGGAAAACACCAGGTTGCGTCCGAGAGCGTTCCAGAAGCGATCGGAACTGAGGATTTCCTCGAACCATTGCGTTCCCGCCCAGAAGAACTGGTTATTGCCGAACGTATCCTGCACCGAATAGTTCACGACGGTCATCAGCGGAATGACGGCAGAAAAGGCGACCAGCACCAGCACCGGCAGCACCATGAACCACGCCTTGTTGTTCCAGCTCTTTTCCATGGTCAGGCTCCCATCTTCACGCGCCAGGAATCGGCAAAGACACCGATCGCGGCCGGATCGAAGCGAACACCCGCTTCCGCCGGAATTTCCTCGTCTTCCGCAACGACGATCGCGAGCTTCTGGCCGGCAAACCGGGCGCGCACGATCTTCTGCCGGCCGATATCCTCGACCTTGTCAACAGTGATGGGCATACCGCCCCGTTCCAGCCGGACGAATTCCGGGCGGATGCCGATCTCGATCCGCTGCTTTCCATCAACCTTCGGCGCACCTGCCAGCGGCACGCCGAGGCCGCCGACAACCGCCGTCGCCCCTTCGATGCTGGCGGGCAGCACGTTCATGCCCGGTGAGCCGATGAAATAACCGACGAAAGTGTGTCCCGGCCGTTCGAAAAGCTCGGCGGGCGTGCCGATCTGGACGATCTGCCCGTCATACATGACGACCACCTTGTCCGCGAAGGTCAAAGCCTCGGTCTGGTCATGGGTCACATAGACCATGGTGAAACCGGACTGGCGATGCAGGCGCTTCAGCTGCGAGCGCAGCACCCACTTCATATGCGGATCGATCACCGTCAGCGGTTCGTCGAAAAGAATGGCATTGACGTCGGAACGTACCAGGCCGCGCGCCAGCGAAATCTTCTGCTTCTGGTCTGCCGTCAATCCGCGCGCATGGCGTTTGGCCATGCCGGAAAGATCGGTCATTTCGAGAATTTCCCGCACCCGGCGGTCCACCTCGGCCTCCGGCACATGCCGGTTGCGCAGCGGAAAGGCGAGATTGTCGTAGACCGTCATCGTGTCGTAGACGACCGGGAACTGAAACACCTGCGCAATATTGCGGTCTTCGGTGGCAAAATCGGTCACGTCAGTTCCGTCAAAGGCGATGCGGCCTTCCGACGGACGCAGCAGGCCGGAAATGATGTTGAGCAGCGTGGTCTTGCCGCAGCCGGAAGGCCCGAGCAGCGCATAGGCGCCGCCGTCCTCCCATTCGTGATGAACTTCCTTCAGGGCATATTCGCCGGCAGCCTGCGCCTTGGCATTATAGGCGTGGCGGATATGATCGAGCGTGATGCGTGCCATGACCGATCTCCCTTACGCCGCTTCGCCGATGGCGCGGCCATTCGCGTCAAAGGCCATCAGGTGTTTTGTATCGAGAAAGAGCTCGATATCTCTGTCCGGTTCGATGTCGTGGATGCCATGCGCCAGCATGACCCAGCGCCTGCCGGAAAATTCCACATGCACGAAGCTCTCCGATCCGGCGATTTCCGAAATCAGCGTCCGCGCCCGGATGGATTGCCGCGCCTCACCCTTCGCATGCGGGAAAAGATGATGCGGCTGGAAAGCAATGGTCAAAGGTCCGTCCGGCACGGCCGCAAGATGCGCCGGCACCGTGACAACGGCCTGATTGGCACGGGTGAAAGCCCCACCCGTCTTGATGACCTCGATGGTGTTGAGCGGCGGGTCGGCGAAGATTTCCGCGGTCACGATATCCACCGGACGCCGGTAGACCTCGATCGTGCGGCTAAACTGCGTCACCCGCCCTTCGTTAAGCGTCGCGGTATTGCCGCCCAGCAGCAGCGCTTCTGACGGTTCGGTCGTGGCATAAACGAAGATCGCACCGGATTCCGCAAAAATGCGCGGCAGTTCCTCACGCAATTCTTCGCGCAGCTTGTAATCGAGATTGGCCAGCGGCTCGTCGAGCAGCACCAGATTGGCGTTCTTGACGATGGCTCTTGCAAGCGCGGTGCGCTGCTGCTGGCCACCAGAAAGATTGAGGGGCGTGCGGTCTAGATAGGGCGTCAGCTTCAGAAGCTCGGCCGCCTTCCTGACCTCCCTGTCGATGGTCGCCTGATCCTTGCCGGCAACCCGCATCGGCGAAGCGATATTTTCATAAACCGAGAGCGCCGGATAGTTGATGAACTGCTGATAGACCATGGCGACATTACGCTTCTGCACCGGAAAGCCCGTCACGTCCTCGCCATTAAAAAAGATCTCGCCGGCGCTCGGCTTGTCCAGCCCGGCCATCAGCCGCATCAGCGTCGTTTTGCCCGAAAGTGTCGGTCCAAGCAGGACGTTCAGGCTTCCGCGCTGCAACGTCAGATCGATCGGGTGAATATGATACTCACCGCCAACCATCTTCGAGACGTTTCGCAATTCAAGCATGGTGATCCAAAGCCTCCTCCGCTTTTCGATCGGATCGTCAGATTGCCTTCAAGCGTTCACCCGCAATATCTTCGATATAATCCTCCAGCCCACGCACCTCTTCGGGGGTTAAAAACAGCCCCTGCTTGGTGCGGCGCCACAGAATATCCTCCGCCGTCAGCGCCCATTCCCTCGCCATCAGCCAGCGAACCTCAGCCTCGTAGAGCGTGCCGCCGAAAAACCGCCCCATCGCCGCCGTCTCAGTCGCATTGCCGATCAGCGCCGTCGCATCCGTTCCGTAGCAGCGCACAAGCCGCTTTGCATGACGCTCTTCGAGAAAGGGGTAACGTGAACGCAGCGCCGAAACTTCCGCGACGTAGGCTTCGGCACCGAAATCTCCACCCGGCAAATGCGAGCCCGCGGTCCATGGCGCACCCTTTTCACCCAGCGCATCGCCGATTTTTTCAAGAGCATGTTCGGCAAGCCGCCGATAGGTGGTGAGCTTGCCGCCGAAAATATTGAGAAGCGGCGCTTCGCCTTCCGCCCCTTCGGTTTTCAGCACATAATCGCGGGTCGCTTCCTGCGCTTTTGACGCGCCGTCATCGAACAAGGGCCGCACGCCGGAATAGGTCCAGACGATATCCGCCGGCCCCACCGGTTCAGCGAAATATTCGCTCGCCGCATTGCAAAGATAGCTGATCTCCTCGTCGCTGATCTTAACAGCACGGGGGTCGGCGGTATAGTCGCGATCCGTCGTGCCGATCAGCGTAAAGTCCTGTTCGTAAGGGATGGCGAAGATAATGCGGCCATCAGGATTCTGGAAAAAATAGGCGCGCGGATCGGAAAACTTCTTGCGCACGATGATGTGGCTGCCCTGCACGAGGCGGACATTGTGGACATTGTTTTTACCGAATGTCGAAGACAGCACCTTGTCCACCCAGGGGCCGGCGGCATTCACCAGCATGCGCGCCCGGTGGGTCTTGGCTTCTCCGGCGACATTTTTCGTTTCAATCCGCCAGAAGGCGCCTTCGCGCCGGGCCGAAACCACCTGCGTACGATTGAGGATCAAAGCACCGCGATTAGCGGCATCGCGGGCATTCAGCACCACAAGACGGGCATCGTCCACCCAGCCATCCGAATATTCAAAGGCGCGGGCGAAAATCGGCTTCAGCGGCTTTCCGGCGGGATCACGGCGCAGATCAAGCGAGCGTGTGGCGGGCAAAAGCTTGCGGCCGCCGAGATGGTCGTAAAGAAATAACCCGAGACGCACGAGCCAGGCCGGGCGCACGCCACCCTTCTGGAACGGTAGTACGAAGCGCATCGGCCAGATGATGTGCGGCGCCATGGCCCACAGCACCTCACGCTCCATAAGCGCTTCGCGCACCAGACGAAATTCGTAATGTTCGAGATAACGCAAACCGCCATGGATGAGTTTGGTCGCGGCGGACGAGGTGCCGGAGGCAAAATCGTTCATTTCCGCAAGCGCCACGGAATAGCCCCTGCCAACGGCGTCACGCGCGATGCCGCAGCCATTGATACCGCCGCCGATCACGAAAATATCGTGAATTGCCTCGTCAGACATGGACCCTCCCGTGCTTTCATCGACGCTCTCCTCATCGATATATTGAAAGCACAGCCATCTAATTCGAAGACAAAACGAATGTCAAACGAAATCAAAAAGCCCCTTGAATCAGGCGTCGCGACCCTCGGTTTCGATCAGCCGGACATCGTGATCGGCACAGATGGTACGGATGGAATCAACAGGACAATGATCGGTAATGAAGGTGTGCACCTGGGAAAGATGACCGATACGCACGGGGGCCGTGCGCTCGAATTTAAGCGAATCCGACACCAGAATGACATGGCGCGCATTGGAGATGATCGCCTGCGCCACCTTGACCTCACGGAAGTCAAAGTCGAGCAAAGCCCCGTCTTCATCGATGGCCGAAACGCCGATGACGGCAAAATCAACCTTGAACTGGCGGATGAAATCCACAGCCGCCTCGCCGACGATACCACCATCGGAACCGCGCACGACACCGCCGGCAATCACCACTTCGATGCCGGGGAAAACCCTCAACCTGTTGGCAACATTGATGTTGTTGGTAATAACCATCAACTCGTGATGATCCGCGAGCGCTTCACCAACTGCCTCGGTCGTCGTGCCTATATTGATGAAAAGCGACGAGTTATTGGGGATGAGGGCGGCGGCAGCGGCGCCGATCGCCTGTTTTTCGGAGGATGCGATGGCGCGGCGCGCCTCGTATTTGACGTTTTCATTGCCGCTTGGAAAGAGCGCGCCGCCGTGGATGCGGGTCAGCACCCGCGTATCGCAGAGATCGTTCAGATCCTTGCGGATCGTCTGGGGGGTCACCGAAAACCGCGCCGCCAGTTCATCGACCAGCACCCGGCCGTTCGCTTTCGCCAGCGCAACGATTTCATCCTGACGCGGTGTGAGCAGCATTTCACCCTCCCTCCTCTTTCAATTTTTTCGTTTTATTGAAGAGCGAACGAAAAACCAATGTCAAGGGAGGGTTTACGGTGAGAAGGATCGCCGGTTAGCGGAAACCATCAAAAATCTTGTTAGCCGGCTTTTTGAACAGGCCCAGCATCGGCTTCCTCGTTGCGGGTAACGGAAAATGCCGCGGAGGCGTTATGGAACGTATCACCGATGCCAATCAGCACAGGTTCGTTCACGCCCAGTCTCTCGACCGCGGCAGCCAGTTGCGCAAGCGAACCGCACCATCGTCGCTCATTGGCGCGGCTGACGGAAATCATCACCACCACGGGTGTCGATGCGGGCATTCCCTGGGCAAGCAGGCAGGACTGAATATCGCCGGCGGTTCGTCCGCCCATATAAAAGACAGTGGTGACGGAGGGGTTCGACAGGGACTGCCAGTCGATATTCTCCGGCAGCTTCCCCTGCCGGGAATGACCAGTGATGAAGCGTACCGACTGGGCATGGTCGCGATGGGTCAAGGACACGCCTAGGCGCGAGGCCATGGCGCTTGCGGCAGTGATGCCGGGCACGACTTCGACCGGGATATTTTCGGCCTCCAGCGCGGCGATCTCCTCGCCGGCGCGCCCGAAAATCATCGGATCGCCGGATTTCAGCCGCACCACCCGTTTTCCGGCCTTGGCGAGGCGGATCATCATCTCGTTGATGTCTTCCTGCCTGCAGCTTTCCCGGCCACCACGTTTGCCAACCAGCATGCGCTTCGCCTCCCGCCGCGCCAGTTCCAGCACTTCGGCTGAAACAAGATCGTCGAACAGGATGACATCGGCCGCCTGCAAAGCGCGCACCGCTTTCAGAGTCAGCAGTTCGGCATCGCCCGGTCCGGCGCCTACAAGCGTCACCAGCCCGGCGCGCGAACCCACCCGACCGGCCTGCGTTCCGATATCCGCAAGCAGCCGTTCTTCGCTGCCTTCATCCAGCCTTTCGGTGAACGCCCGATCGACGAATTTTTCCCAGAAAGAGCGTCGCGCCGGACCCGGCACGAGTCGCAGATTGACGCGCTCGCGAATTGTCTGGGCAAGCGCGCCCCAGTCCTTGAGGGCCAGCGGCAGCAAGGTTTCGATGCGCCGGCGGATGGCCTGCGCCAGGATGGGTGCGGCGCCATCGGTGGAAATCGACACCACCACCGGCGAGCGATTGACGATGGAGCCGAACTGGAACTGGCAGAACTCCGGCTTGTCGATGACATTGACGGGAATGCCAGCCGCTCGTGCGGCATGGTAAAATCTTTCCGCCTCTTCATCGGTCTCGCAATCCGCCAGCGCTAGTTCCGCGCCCTTGAAAATATCCGCACCCCATGAACGGTCATGCCATATCAGCATCGGGCTTTTTGCGACGAGCGTCGCGAAGCTTTCCGAAAGCTCGCTTTCCTCACAATAAAGATGAAGTTCCGCCCCGCAGGCCAGCAGCAGTTCCGCCTTCCAGGCCGCCCCATCCGATCCGCCCGCCAAAACCACGCGCTTGCCCTCAAGTCCCCAGAAGACAGGCAACTTGGCGAGCTTCTCCATACGAGCCGGTTCATTCCGCTGCGGTTTTAAGGCATCCATCGATGATCCCCCTGATTTCAGCGCGGCAGGAGCCGCAATTGGTTCCGGCATTCAACGCCTTGCCGATGGCTTCGACACTGTGGCAGCCATCACGGATAGCGGCCGTGATCTGGTTCACCCCGACATTGAAGCAGGAGCAGACCGTCGCACCCGGATCAGCCCGGCCCGCACCGGGACGCCCGGCGACCAGCGCAAAGCGCATGCGCAAATCCTCGTGGCGCTCAGTAAGTTGCGAGATCGCCCAGTTGCGGGCAACGGCCACCGGTTCATTGGCAATGAACAGTGCCGCAAGCAGTGTTTCGCCGTCGAAAAAGGCGAGACGCAGATCGCCCGTCTGCCGGTCGCTGTAACCCAGCGGCTCGATCCTGGCATCGATGCCGAAAACCTGCCGCGCCCAGAGCGTCCAGTCCTGCGGCTCTTCGGCAAAGGCAAGCTCCATGCGATAGCCGCCATCGGCTTTGGCGATGGCCCAGTAGGCGCAATCCGGCGCATCGGGCCGGGTGCGGGAAATGGCAAAACCATAGGCCTTCGCCGCAAAACGCCTTGCCTTCACCGCCACGTTTTTCGAAGCGGGCTGGCCGGAATGCGGATCCGTAACAGGTGCCACAACCATATCGATGCGCGCCCGCGAGGCAAACTGATCGTTCCAGTGCATCGGTACGAAGACCGAACCGCGCGCCTGCCTTTCGCTGACCAGCGCCCGCAGCAGAACCTTGCCATGGGGACTTTCCAGCTCCACTAGATCGGCGCTTTCAATTCCCAGCGCCTGCGCATCGCGCGGGTGAAGCTCGGCGAAGGGTTCGGCGATATGGGCGGTAAGCCGCGCGCTTTTGCCGGTGCGGGTCATGGTGTGCCATTGATCGCGGATGCGGCCGGTATTCAGTGTCAGCGGATAGTCGGGTGACGTCCTGCGGGTGTCCGGCAAGGCGGTGGCTATGAACCGCGCCTTGCCATCGCCATGATAAAACCGGCCATCCGCGAAAAAGCGGGTAACGGTGGCGTCACTGGATTCGGCTCTCGGCCATTGAAAGGGTGTCATCGCATCATAGGAATCCCGTTCGACACCGCTAATATCGAAATCGCGACTGCCCGCATTCTCAAAGCCGGAAAGAGCGGCGTGTTCGGCGAAAATCTCCGATGCCTGGCCAAAGGCGAAGGCTGCGTCAAAACCCATGCGCCGACCCACTTCCGCCATTTGCCACCAGTCAGCCTTCGCTTCACCCGGAGCATCGAGAAAACCGCGCTGACGCGAAATCCGTCGTTCGGAATTGGTGACGGTGCCGTCCTTTTCGCCCCAGCCGAGCGAGGGCAGGAGGACATCGGCATGGCGGGCCGTATCGGTACTGGCCATGACCTCGGAGACCACAACGAAAGGACAGGCCTTGATGGCCGCCTCGACGGCACCGGCATCCGGCATGGAAACCACCGGATTGGTCGCCATGATCCACAGCGCCTTGATGCGGCCGTCGGCCACCGCCCTGAACATATCCACCGCTTTGAGGCCGGGCTTTTGCGCAATGGCGGGTGAGGTCCAGAAGCGCTGCACGCGATCACGGTCGTCAGCATTTTCGATAGCCATATGGGCGGCCAGCATATTGGCCAGTCCGCCGACCTCGCGTCCGCCCATGGCGTTCGGCTGCCCGGTCAGCGAAAACGGGCCCATACCCGGCCGGCCGATGCGGCCGGTGGCAAGGTGGCAATTGATGATGGCGTTGACCTTGTCCGTGCCGCTCTGCGACTGGTTGACGCCCTGGCTGTAACAGGTGACGGTTTTTTCCGTGCGTTCGAACAATTCGTAAAAGGAAATCAGTTCGGCGATTGTCAGGCCGGTGGTCTCGGCGATATCGGGCAGGCTGTATTCGGTTGCTGCCTGCATCGCAGCGCCAAAGCTGACCGTATGGTTTTCCACATAGCCTTGATCGATTGCAGAACTATCGGCAAGATGCGCCAGCAAGCCGACAAACAGCGCCACATCTCCATCCGGGCGGATGGCGAGATGCATATCGGCAATATCGGCACTCATCGTCCGGCGCGGATCGATGACGACGACCTTCATCTCCGGCCGCGCCGATTTTGCGGCGGCAAGGCGCTGATAGAGAACCGGGTGGCACCAGGCGAGATTGGAACCGGTGAGAATCACCAGATCGGCGAGCTCCATATCCTCATAGGTGCCGGGCACCGTGTCAGCCCCGAAAGCGCGGCGATGGCCGGCGACCGAAGACGACATGCAAAGTCTTGAATTCGTATCGATATTGGCCGAGCCGATGAAACCTTTCATCAGCTTGTTAGCGAGGTAATAATCCTCCGTCAGCAATTGGCCGGAGACGTAAAAGGCCACCGAATCCGGGCCATGCTCGGCTATGGCTTCAGAAAAGCGGGTGGCGACGAGATCAAGGGCTTCGTCCCACGTCGCCCGTCTGCCGTCAATTTCGGGATGGAGAAGGCGGCCATCGAGATCGATGGTTTCGGCCAGAGCCGAACCCTTGGAACACAGCCGGCCGAAATTGGCGGGGTGGTCCTGATCGCCTTTGACGGAAACGGCGCCATTGTCGTTGACGGTGGCGATGACACCGCAGCCGACGCCGCAATAGGGACAGGTGGTTTTTGTTTCAACGGGCATGGGTTTGCCCTCTCAGTGCGTGGCGCTTCCCCCCTCTGTCCTGCCGGACATCTCCCCCTCAAGGGGGGAGGTCGACAAGCGTAAGGCTCCCCGCTCTATATCGACGGGCGGCGCGGCCAGCTGGGAACGGAAGCGCGTGCCGCAATTGATCTCCCCCCTTGAGAGGGAGATGTCCGGCAGGACAGAGGGGGGTAAAATCGCCGCCATCGCAATTCACTCCGCCGCAATCATCAGAGTTTCAAGCGCGATGGAAAGCCGGCCGTCGAGATTGCGGACGGGGATAGTCTTCACCTCACCCTCATCCGCCCCCAAGGCCTTGCCGGTTTCCAGCGAAATCACCCAATTGTGCAACGGACACGTCACCGAAGCCCCGTGCACGATGCCCTGAGACAGCGGCCCGCCCTTGTGCGGGCAATGATCCTCGATGGCGAAGACCTGATTTTCCGCCGTGCGGAATACGGCGATCTTGCCCATCGGCGTTTTCACGCAACGTGCGCCGCGCAGCGGGATGTCGGAGATGTCGCCAATATCAATCCAGTTGCTGTCCATCGTTCTCACTCCGCCGCTTCACTGAAACCGATTGCCGCCATGGGCCTGAACTCATGCTTGTCGTGTCCGGATACACGTTCGGACCATGGATCAACCTGCGCGAATTTCTGGCTGAAGACGAAGCGGTCGAAATAGCCCTTACGCTTTTCAGCATCGTCCATGATCTGGCGACGGACTTCGTCGTAGCCGATACGCTTGGCCCATTTGTAAATACGCTCGAGGTAACGCGCCTGTTCGCGATACATCTGGGTCAGCGCCACGATATGCTCCAGCGCCTCATCCTCGGTCCTCACGAGACCGAGCACTTCGGTGCCCTTGATATCGAGACCGGCGGCACCGGCGAAATGGATTTCAAAACCGGAATCGACGCAGATGACGCCGATATCCTTGCAGGTGGCCTCCGCACAGTTGCGCGGACAGCCCGAGACGGCGAGCTTAAGCTTGGCCGGCGTCCACGAGCCCCACATGAATTTTTCGATGCGGATGCCGAGACCGGTGGAATCCTGCGTGCCGAAACGGCACCATTGCTGGCCCACGCAGGTCTTTACGGTACGCAGCCCCTTGGCATAGGCCTGACCGGAGATAAAACCGGCCTTGCCGAGATCGGCCCAGACCGCCGGCAAATCCTCCTTCTCGATACCGAGAAGATCGATGCGCTGGCCGCCGGTCACCTTCACCATCGGGATTTCGAACTTGTCGACCACATCCGCAATTGCCCGGAGCTCAGAGGAAGAGGTGACGCCGCCCCACATGCGCGGGACGACGGAATAGGTGCCGTCCTTCTGGATATTGGCGTGAACGCGCTCATTGATATAACGCGACTGATAATCGTCGGCATATTCATCCGGAAAGTCGCAGACGAGGTAATAATTGAGCGCCGGCCGGCACTTGGCGCAGCCGCAGGAGGTTTTCCATTCCAGCTCCTGCATCACGGCGGGAATGGTCTTCAGGCCCTTGGCCTTGATGAGACGGCGCACATCGTCATGGCCGAGATCGGTGCATTTGCACATGGGCTGCACGGCGGCGGGATTGTAGCTGTCGCCCAGCGTTATCGTCATCAACTGCTCGACAAGACCGGTGCAATTACCGCAGGAGGCGGACGCCTTGGTGTGGGCGCGCACATCGTCCAGCGAGGTCAGCCCTTTGGAAGTTATAACCGAAGTGATCTTGCCCTTGCAGACGCCGTTGCAGCCGCAGATTTCCGCATCATCCGGCAAGGCTGCAACGGCCGCCATAGGGTCCAGCGGAGACCCTCCCTGATAGGCCTGGCCGAAGATAAGGGTTTCGCGCATGGTCGAGATATCGGTCGATTTCTTCATCAGGTCGAAGAACCACGACCCATCCGCCGTCTCGCCATAAAGAACCGCGCCAATGATGCGGTTTTCCTTGAGAATGAGACGCTTGTAGACGCCGGCGGTGGCATCGCGCAGCACGATTTCCTCGCGGTCATCGCCTTCGGCGAAGTCGCCGGCGGAAAACAGGTTGATGCCTGTCACCTTCAGCTTCGTATTGGTGACAGAGCCGTGATATTCGGCCGAACCGCCGCAAAGCCGGTCAGCCAGCACGCGGGCCGATTCATAAAGCGGCGCAACGAGGCCATAGCACATGCCGCGATGCTCGGCGCATTCGCCGAGCGCGTAGATCGAGGCGTCCGACGTCATCATGCCGTCATCCACCACGATGCCGCGATTGACGGCGATGCCGGCTTCCTTGGCGAGACCCGAGGCCGGGCGGATACCGACCGCCATCACCACCATATCGCCCTTGATGATCCGGCCGTCCTCGAGCTCGATGCCCTCGACCTTGTCCTCACCGAGAATGCACTTGGTGTTGGCCTTGGTGATGATGTCGATGCCGCGCTCGTTCAGCGCCTTTTCTAAGAGATAGGCCGCTGCCGGATCGAGCTGACGCTCCATGATCGTCGGCATCAGATGGATGACGGTGACATCCATGCCCTGACGCTTCAGCCCGTAAGCCGCCTCCAGCCCGAGAAGACCCGCACCGATGACGATGGCGCGGCCTTTGCCTTCAGCGATTTCCAGCATCTTCGTCACGTCGTCGAGATCGCGATAGGCGAGCACGCCGGGTAATTGATGACCGGGAACGGGAATGATGAAGGGCAGGGAACCGGTGGCGATCACCAGCCTGTCGTAAGAGGCCGTGATGCCGTTTTCGCTGGTCACGGTTTTCTTGTCACGGTCGATGCCGGTGACTTTCGCGCCCTTGTGCAGCGTCACATTATTAGCCGCATACCATTCGTCATTATGAATGACGATGTCCTCATAGCTCTTTTCGCCTGAGAGTACCGGCGAGAGCATGATGCGGTCGTAATTGACGCGCGGTTCGGCGTTGAAAATCGTGACGTCGTAAAGGCCGGGGGCGGTTTCGAACAGGTTCTCCAGCATGCGCCCCGGCGCCATGCCATTGCCGATGATGACGAGTTTTTGCGCCATAGTCGTTACTCCGCGGCTTCGACGAAGCGGTGACGTTCGTAAAGGAACTTCAGCACGGCTTCGCGGCATTTGAGGTAGGTCTTGTCGGAGGCAAGCTCGATGCGGTTGCGCGGGCGTGCCAGCGGCACGTCAAGCACCTCGCCGATATGGGCGGCGGGCCCGTTGGTCATCATCACGATGCGGTCGGAAAGCAGCACCGCCTCGTCCACATCATGGGTGATCATGACCATGGTATTGCCGAGACGGGCGTGAATTTCCATCACCGCGTCCTGAAGATGAGCGCGGGTCAGCGCGTCCAGCGCGCCGAAGGGCTCATCCAGCAGCAGGATTTTCGGCTCCATGGCGAGCGCGCGGGCAATGCCGACGCGCTGTTTCATGCCGCCGGAAATTTCCGAAGGTTTCTTGTCCTTGGCATGGGCCATCTGCACGAGATCGAGATTGCGCATGACCCAGTCATGCCGCTCGGCCCGGGTCTTGGTGTTGCGGAACACCTTTTCGACGGCAAGATTGACGTTTTCATAGACCGAAAGCCAGGGCAGCAGGCTGTGGTTCTGGAACACGACGGCGCGTTCCGGGCCGGGTTCGTTGACCTCCCGGTTTTCGAGAAGCACCGCACCGGCGGAAACCTTCGTCAGCCCGGCGATGAGGTTCAGCATGGTGGATTTGCCGCAGCCGGAATGGCCGATGACGGAGACGAATTCGCCTTTTTCGATGGTGAGATTGATGCCTTTCAGCACCTCGGCGCGCGAGCCGCCCTTGTCGAAATATTTGTCGATGTGATCGAGCTTCAGATAAGCGTTCATAATATTGGCCCTCTCAATTCGCCGCAGCGCCGCGGGTGATGACCTTGCCGAGCGCCGCCACGAGCTTGTCGAGCATGAAGCCGACAACGCCGATGTAGGCGAGCGCCACGATAATGTCGGGCAGGCGCGAGGAATTCCACGCATCCCAGATGAAGAAGCCGATGCCGACGCCACCGGTCAGCATTTCAGCCGCAACAATGGCGAGCCATGAAAGACCGATGCCGATGCGCAGGCCGGTGAAGATGTAAGGAGCGGCTGATGGCAGCATGATTTTGAAGAAAAATTCGAGTTGATTGAGCCGCAGCACCTGCGCGACATTGCGGTAATCCTGCGGAATATTGCGTACGCCAACCGCCGTATTGATGATGACCGGCCAGATGGAGGTGATGAAAATCACGAAAATGGCCGATGGATTGCTGTCCTGAAAGGCAGCCAGCGAAAGCGGCAGCCAGGCGAGCGGCGGCACGGTGCGTAGCACCTGAAAGATCGGATCAAGGCCGCGCATGGCCCAGACCGACTGGCCGATCACCGCGCCAAGGATGATGCCGGCAACGGCGGCGAGGCCGAAACCATAGGCCACACGCTCAAGCGAGACCAGAACGCGCAGCCCAAGGCCGATATCCTGCGAACCATTCTGGAAAAACGGCGATACGATGAGATCGTAGCTTTCCTCGAAGACCTGGCTCGGCGGCGGCAGCGAGGAGCCGGGCGCGGAACAGAGCAGCTGCCAGACGCCGAGCAGCATGGCGAGAACGACAAGCGGCGGTATGATGTTACGAGCCGCCGCAGCACCCCATTTGCGCAGATCGATCCGCGGCGACTGTTTCGGTGCAAGCGCCACGACGTTTGCCTTCTGCGCCACCGGCTGCTGCGGCTCTTCGTTGAATTTTCGGGCCAATGCGGACATGGGCATTTCCTCTTGATTTCGGTTGCGGTCTGGGCTCGCCCCTCATCCGGTCTTCAGCAGCGCCGGTTGGGCAGAGCTGCTGGCGGATGAGGAGCGACGCCCGGGTCTCCTCCTCAGGAGGCCGCCTTGATGGACAGACTTTCGAGATAGGCGGATGGATTTTCAGGATCGAACACCTTGCCATCGAAGAAGGTTTCCTTACCGCGCGAGGTGGAAGCGGGAAGATCCGCAACGCCGAGATCCTTGGCCGCCGCGCGCCAGATATCCTCGCGGTTTACCTTCTCCACCAGCGCTTTCACGTCCGTATCGGGCGCGAATTTGCCCCAGCGGATGTTTTCCGCGATGAACCAGCTGTCATGGCTGCGGAAGGGATAGGACGCATGGTCCTGCCAGAACTTCATCTGCAGACCGGTATTTTCGAGCACGCGGCCGTTGCCGTAATTGATATTGCCCTTGAGGCGTCCAAGAACGTCCTTCGGCGGCACGTTGAACCATTGGCGCTTGCCGAGGATGGTGGACATTTCCTCCTTGTTCGCCATCTCATCGCACCATTGCTGCGCCTCCATTACGGCCATCAGCAGCGCCTTGGTGGCGTTGGGGTTCTTTTCCACCCAGTCGGCGCGCATGCCGAGCGCCTTTTCCGGATGGCCCTTCCAGAGCTCTCCGGTGGTACAGGCAGTAAAGCCGATGCCCTGATTGACGAGCTGTTCATTCCACGGCTCGCCCACACAGAAGACGTCCATATTGCCGACCTTCATGTTGGCAACCATCTGCGGCGGCGGAACGACGATGGTGGAGACGTCCTTGTCCGGATCGATGCCGCCGGCGGCGAGCCAGTAGCGGATCCAGAGATCATGGGTGCCACCGGGGAAGGTCATCGCGGCCTTGATTTCCTTGCCTTCGGCCTTCTTCTTCTCGAAAGCAGCCTTCAATTTGGAAGCATCGAGCTGAACGCCGGTTTCGGCATATTCCTTGGCGACGGAAATGCCCTGGCTGTCGAGGTTGAGGCGGGCGAGGATGGTCATCGGCACCGGCACATTATTCTGGGTCACCTTGCCGGTGTGCATGAGATAGGGCATCGGCGTCAGAATATGCGCGCCATCAATGCCGTTGGATGCGCCACCAAGCACGAGATTGTCGCGCGTCGCGCCCCAGGAGGCCTGCTTCAGAACCTCGACATCAGGCATGCCATGCTTGGCGAACAGCCCCTTTTCCGCCGCGATGATGAGCGGGGCGGCATCGGTCAGCGCGATAAAGCCGATTTTCGCACCTTTTACTTCCGGCTCGGCGGTGGCTGCGAAAGCACCCGATGGAAAGGCCACGCGCACGGCGCTGACAAGGGCGGCGGCGGCTGTTGTCTTCAATATCGTGCGGCGGCTGACAGCGCCGGAGAATATCTTTTTCATTCGCATGTTCCCCTTATTGGGCCACCTCTGCGGGTGACGTTTTCGCTTGCGAAAAAACCTGAAAATAAAAAACGCCGCTCGGTGTTTGCACCGGCGGAACGGGAGGTGTTCCGGGCAGCAAAACCTTGCGACGTCTGTGTCTTTGAAAGCGCCTATGCCGCGCCCTGCTTGCCCCGATCGCCGTTGACCGGTGCACAAGATGAGAAGCAAGAGGCGTGCCAGTTTATCGAAACTGGGTCATAACACTGAAAATAAAGGGGTATTTTGGGAGACCAATTTGCTGATTAAATTTTAATCAGCGCGTTTTTTGTCTTCAATTTGTGCAAATAGAGGAATTCCGCGCTTGAAATTTGCGCAGCCTGCCAAGCATGACGCCGCTTATGCCTCTCCTGAAGCCGAAGAAAAAGGCGCTGATGTGCGCACGGAAAAGCCGTTCACATAGCCCTCGATGTCGGCGGGATCGAACACGAGGCCGTCCACGAAACGGTCCTGCTCTTCCTGCCCTTCGATGCGGATATCGGCATCATCGGGTGCATTGGCGTCGCCCAGCGCCGCCCGGTAGATATCCGGACGGTAGGCAGACAAGGCGGCTTCCACGCCCCCTCGCGAAAATTCGGCCTGCCCCCAGCGGATCATCTGGCTGTAAATCCACAATGCCTGGCTCTGGCGCGGATAATTGGCGTGACCGCCGTGGAAGATGAAATAATCGTCGATCACCCGGCGGTTGCCCTTGCTGTCGATGCTGAATTCACCGGCAAGCACACGGCGGATGATACCCTCAGGCGCGCCGATATAACGGGGATCGGCGAGTGCACGGCTCAGTTGGTCGTGATTTTCGGCAAGGTCACACCAGCGCGCGGCCGCATCGAGCGCCGTCAGCAGCCGCCCGACCGTTTCCTGCTGGTTTTCCGCCCATTCCGGTCGCATGCCGATAACCTTCTCCGGCGCAGAAGGCCACAGGTCCTGCTTGGCGGCAACGATCCGCCCAACACCGCGCTCGGCGGCGACGATGTTCCAAGGCGCTCCGACGCAGAAACCATCGATAGCCCCTGCGGCCAACGCGTCCGACGTCAATGGCGGCGGCACCACCACAAGCTTGACGTCGTGATCGGGGTGAATGCCGCCGGCGGCGAGCCAATAGCGAAATTCGTAATTATGCGATGAAAACGGATAGGTCATGCCGAGTGTCGGCGGCGGTTCGCCGCGCGCCCGCATATCATCGAGCACCCGCTTCAACGCCTGGGCATTTTCGAGTGCGCCCGCCGTTTCGGAAAGCCCTGTCAAAGCCTTCATCCGGGCAAACAGGCGGGTCGAAAGCGTGATCGCATTGCCGCCGCGTCCGAGCGAAAAAGGCGTGATCGTCGGCGACGGGTTGGAACCGAGCCCGAGCATGGAGGCGACGGGCATCGGCGACAGCATATGGGCGATATCGAATTGCCGGAACGCCAGCCGGTCGCGCACATTCGCCCAGGAGACATCTTTGACGAGATCGAGCGAAAGGCCTTCGCGTTCGGCAAAACCGAATTCGGCAGCGGCGATCAGGACGGATGCATCGACAAGCGGGATAAAGCCGGCACGCAGGATTTTCTGCCGGTCGCCGCCGACGATTGCCGGCGCGCCCGGGGCTTTCGTTACTCCGCCGTCTGATCCGGCCGTTTTTTCCGGTGCCGCCATATCATGCACTCCTTGACTGTCCGACCGGCGGTTCGTCACATCAACAAACCGGCCGCGGTGACCACGCTTTGCGCGATCTCGGAAATCTTCTTTTTCTCATTCATCGCCGTCTGGCGCAGAAGCGCGAAGGCCTCCTCTTCGGAAAGGCCGCGCATCTTCATCAGGATGCCCTTGGCGCGCTCGATGACCTTGCGCTCCTCCAGCGCCGATTTGGCATCGGCGAGTTCCCGCTGCAATCGGCTGAAAGCATTGAAGCGGCTGACCGCCATATCGAGAATGGGCTTGACCCGCTCCTTCTTCAGCCCGTCCACCACATAGGCGGAAACGCCCGCCTCGACGGCAGCCTCGATGGAGGCCGTATCGGAGCGATCGACGAACATGGCAATAGGCCGGCCGACCGTGCGGGTGAGCTGGAACAGATGCTCCATCATGTCACGATTGGGATTTTCGAGATCGATGAAGATGACATCGGGCTGCAGCGTCTCGATGGTACGCGCGACCCCGTTCACCTCATGGATAACAGTGACGCGACTATAACCGGCTTCGCGCAGCCCCTCTTCAATGATGGAGGCGCGGATCGCGTTTTCGTCTAAAACGAGAATGGTCAGGTCGCGAAGCGTCATGTCAGCATTGATGACGCAGCGCAGCAAACTTGGCAATCGGCTGCGGATGCAAAAAATGGATGAAGCGACAAGGGCCGTTTTCTCCCCTGCCGCCCATCATATCAGGATGGGTGTTCGACGGCGCGTTCGAGCGCCTTCAAAACCGTCCGCTCGGAAAGATTGAGATAGATTTCCATCTCGTCGCCAGCCTCTTGCGCCTTTCCTTCTTCCATCAGCGATAAAATCTTGCTGTTCATGTCCACAAAGGGGGAATGAAGCTGTTCGGGATCCTTCAGCAAACCGAAACAAAGCCTGAGCTCAGCAGCGATACGCTCGTAAAAGTCGCTGAGACGGGCGCTGTCTAGAAGATCGACGGCGGCGGCATGAAACTTCATGTTGGCGCTGCCCACGCCCAGCCAGTCGGCCTCGTCACGCTTGACCTTGGCATCTTCGACGGCTGCCCGCATCGCCTTGATCGCGGGGTGCTTGTGCCAGGCCTGGCGCAGCGCGCCACATTCCACCATGCGCCGCACCCGATAGATATCGATGACCGAAGACATGGTGGGAACGGCGACAAACACGCCGCGATTGGCCTCGTGGCGCAACAGGCCGTCCTTGGTCAGCAGCCGGAAAGCTTCGCGCAGCGAATTGCGGGAGACGTCGAAACGTTCACTGAAGGCTGCCTCTGAAAGGCGCTGCCCCGGCATCAGCTCGCCTGATATCAGCAGGGTGCGGATACCCTTGGCCAATCGATCCGCAAGCGGCAGACCCTCTATCGTTTCCGTCATGACGCTCCTTTCCGTAAGAGCAATGCAGCATCGGGAATTCCGTGACAGGCATGTTCGGACACGGCATGATTGCCCATAGCACAAAGCATTAGCAAAGCACGAAAAAAACGTGATGAATTCCTGCGCATAACGTCCAACAAATGAACAGAATAAGAGAACGATTATTATTTATTGTTGAACAATATTGACAATTTCGCGGAACACGACAAGATCGGCCGCATAAAGCATCCGCGAGGGGCGGATTGCGATTGGAGCGGAGAAAATCCATGGAGCAGAACAAGCTCTCGCCCGCCGACCCTAACGAGGTTGCGCGCAAGGCGAAGAATCAGCGTTATGCCTTGCTTTCGGCAATGTTCCTGATGTCGATGTCGGCCGTCGGACCGGGCTTCATCACGCAGACGGCGAATTTCACGGTGAAACTGGGCGCCGCATTCGCATTCGCCATCATTATTTCCATACTGATCGACTTCGTCGTGCAGGCCAATATCTGGCGCATCGTCACCATCACCCGCATGCGCGCGCCGGCGATTGCCAATGCCGCCATTCCGGGCTCGGGTTATCTGCTCGCCATTCTCGTCATCATCGGCGGCCTGTTCTTCAATATCGGTAATATCGGCGGCGCTGGCCTCGGCTTCAACGCCATGATCGATCTCGACCCGAAGATCGGCGGCGCGATCGGCGCGCTGGCGGCCATCGGCATCTTCCTGTCGCGCCGGGCGGGCATCGCCATGGACCGCGTGGTTTTCGTGGCCGCCTTCGTCAAACTCGCGCTGATCGTTTATGCGGCTTACGTCTCCGGCCCGCCCGTGGCGGAAGCCTTCCGCCAGACCTTCCTGCCCGATACCATCGATTTCGTCACCATCACCACCATCGTCGGCGGCACGGTCGGTGGTTATATCACCTATGCCGGCGCGCATCGCCTGCTGGACAAGGGCATGGTGGGCGTTGAAAATATCAACGCGGTCAATCGTGCGGCCCTGAGCGGCATCGCGATTACCGGCGTGCTGCGCTACATCCTGTTCCTTGCCATCCTCGGTGTCGTCGCCAGCGGCGTGGTCATCGATCTCTCCGGCAAGGCGGCAAACCCCGCCGGCCAGGCTTTCCATGCCGCCGCCGGCGATATCGGCTTCCGCCTGTTCGGCGCGGTCTTCCTCGCCTCCGCCATGACCAGCATCATTGGTGCGGCCTATACCTCCGTGTCGTTCCTGACGGCTTTCAAGCCTGACATAACGGAGCGCCAGCGAAACCTGGCAACCGTCGGCTTCATCGCCATTTCGCTGATTGCCTATGTCATCATCACCACACCGCCAGCAGCCATGCTCGTCTTCGTCGGTGGCCTCAACGGTCTCGTTCTGCCGATCGGCCTTTCGATCTTCATGTATGCAGCCTGGAAACGCGCCGATCTGATGCACGGTTATCACTACCCGCGCTGGTTGCTGGTGCTTGGCGTGCTGACCTGCGCACTCACCTGGTATATGGCCTATAAGTCGGCGGGCGCGATCTTCGCCCTGCTCGGCTACTGATAAATTCAAGGGAGGCAAACATGGCCGCTATCGATCTCAACAGCGATCTTGGCGAAAGTTACGGCGCGTGGCGCATGGGTGACGACGAGGCGATGCTCGCCATCGTCTCCAGCGCCAACATCGCCTGCGGATTTCACGCAGGTGATCCGGCCGGCATCTACCGCACCGTCAAGGCCGCTGCCGAAAAAGGCGTGGTTGTCGGCGCCCATGTCTCCTATCCGGACCGCGTCGGCTTCGGCCGCCGTGATCTGGACGCGACCTCGGAAGAGCTGATTGCCGATGTCATCTATCAGATCGGCGCGCTGAAAGGCGTCGCCGCCGCTGCCGGCACCACGGTGCGTTACGTCAAACCGCATGGCGCGCTCTACAACCGCATCGCCAATGACGCGAAACAGGGGCAGGCCGTTATCGACGGCATCAAGGCGATAGACTCGTCGCTGGTATTGATGGGCCTTGCCAATGCCCCCATCCTCGATCTCGCCCGCAAGTCCGGTCTTGCCGTCGTTGCCGAAGCCTTTGCGGATCGTGCCTATACGCCTCAGGGCCAGCTCGTTTCCCGCCGGGAAGCCGGTGCCGTCCTGCATGATGCGGCAAAGATCGCCGACCGCATGGTGCAGCTCGCCCGCGAAGGCACGCTGGAGGCAATCGATGGCAGCATCATAAAAATCGAGGCGCAATCCATCTGCGTGCATGGCGACAGCCCCGGCGCGGTTGCCATCGCCCAGGAAATCCGCCGCCGTTTCGAGGCTGATGGCATCGACATCCGCTCCTTCGCATCCAATCGCTGAAAGGGTAGCCGATGACGATACCGACATCCTATCTCAACCACACGGACGCGGACGCCGCGCGAAAGGCCCGCGCCATCTATCGCGACGGCCTCGTCGCCCCAACCTCTGGCATCGCACCCGGCTTCACGCAGGCGAACATGATCGTGCTGCCGCGCGACTGGGCTTTCGATTTCCTGCTTTATGCGCAGCGCAATCCCAAACCCTGCCCGGTGCTTGATGTCTCCGATCCCGGCTCGCCCACCACGCTTCTCGCGCCCGGTGCCGATCTCAGAACTGATCTACCGCTCTACCGCATCTGGCGGGACGGCAAGCTTGCCGAGGAAACGGCTGATGCCACCGCTGCGTGGGCTGAGCGTGACGATCTCGTCGCTTTCCTGATCGGCTGCAGCTTCACCTTCGAAACGCCGATGGTGGAAGCGGGCATCGAAATCCGCCACATGACCGACAAGAGCAATGTGCCAATGTATCTCACCAACCGGCCCTGCCGTCCGGCGGGTCGGCTGAAGGGCAATATGGTCGTTTCCATGCGGCCGATCCCGGCGTCGCGTGTTGCCGATGCGGCAACCATTTCGGGACGTTTTCCGGCGGTGCATGGCGCGCCCGTGCATGTCGGCGCGCCGGAAGAAATCGGCATCATCGATCTTGCCAAACCCGACTTCGGTGATGCGGTGCGGATCGAGCCGGGTGAGGTTCCGGTCTTCTGGGCCTGCGGTGTGACCCCTCAGGCCGCGGTCATGGCATCCGGCGTGCCTTTTGCGATCACCCATGCGCCGGGCCACATGTTCATCACCGATATTCCCGATTCCGCCTATCACGCGTGAGGATATGATGCGTTTTCTCCCCGTCAGCCTCACCACCATTCTTGTCGAACTTGCCGATCTCGATGAAACGCTGGCGCTTTTCGCCTCGCTTCAGAGTGATCCGGTCGAGGGCATCGAAGAGACGGTGCCGGCGGCCCGCACGTTGATGATCCGTTTCCGCCCCGAAAAGATCGGTGCGGAGACGCTGGCCGCGCAGCTCGCAAGCCGTGATCTTTCGGCGAAAATTGCACCTTCGGACAATCTCGTCGAAATCCCAGTCCATTATAATGGCGAGGACCTCGCCGATGTTGCCGAACTGACCGGCATGAGCATAGAAGAGGTCATCCGTCGCCACACCGAAAGCGAATTCACCGTGGCCTTTTGCGGTTTCGCTCCCGGTTTCGGTTATCTGGTCGGCGGCGATCCGGGCCTGCATGTGCCGCGCCGGCAAAGCCCGCGCACCCGCATTCCCGCCGGCTCAGTGGCATTGGCTGGTGCCTTCAGCGGCGTCTATCCGCAAAACAGCCCCGGCGGCTGGCAGATCATCGGCACGACGCCGGTGAAAATGTGGGATATTGACCGCGATCCCGGCGCACTTTTCCAGCCGGGTTACCGGGTGCGTTTCTTCGACATGAACAAGGCCGGCAAGACGGTCGATATTCCCGTCTCGGCACCGCGTAGTTCGCAAAAAGAACCGACAAAGGACGGCCCACATTTCGAGGTGCTCACCGCACCCATGCCCGCCATCTTTCAGGATCTCGGCCGCTTCGGCCAGACAGGGCAGGGTGTATCGGCTTCCGGCGCCTTGGATCGCGGTGCGTTCAACGCCGCAAACCGCATCGTCGGCAATCCGGTTAATACGCCGTGCCTTGAACTGACGCTCGGCGGTTTTTCCTTCAGGAGCACAAGCCGCACTGTCATCGGCATTGCCGGTGCGCCCTGCCCCGTCACCATTACCACGGCGGATGGCAGCTTCGCGGCAAAGACCGATGGCCCGGTATCCCTCGAACCCGGCGATGTCGTGACTTTCGGCCAGCCGCCGAAGGGCATGCGCTGTTATCTTGCGGTACGCGGCGGCTTTGATGTTGAGCCGGTACTCGGCAGTTTCGCAACCGATACGCTCGCTGTTGTCGGTCCCGAACCGGTGGGCGCTGGCGCCGTCCTTTCGCTCAAGGGTGAGAAGTCCGGCCTCTCCAGCGTATCGATCAACGAAGTTCCGGCCTTCGAACCTCCGGCAACCGGTGAGGTCGTGACACTGGACGTCGTTCTCGGCCCCCGCACCGACTGGTTCACGCAGAAGGGTATCGAGACGCTGACCGGCCAGTTCTGGCAGGTCACGCCGCAATCGAACCGCGTCGGCATCCGCCTTGCCGGCGACGTGCCGGTGGAACGCAAGGACAGCGCCGAACTGCCGAGTGAAGGCACGGCGACAGGGGCGATCCAGATACCGCATAGCGGCCAGCCGGTTCTCTTCCTTGCCGATCACCCGCTGACCGGCGGTTATCCCGTCATCGGCGCGGTGGCGGAATATCATCTCGATCTTGCCGGGCAGATCCCCGTCAACGCCAAAATCAAATTCCGCCCGATCGGCCTATTCGCCGAAATCGCGGCCAAGAACATAGAATTCCGAGGAGAAGAGCGATGAAAAAAGTGCTGATTGCCAATCGCGGCGAGATCGCGGTGCGCATCATCCGCGCATGTCGCGATTATGGCCTGCAATCGGTCGCCGTTTATGCCGATCCCGATCAGGATGCGCTTTTCGTCCGGCTGGCGGATGAAGCCTATGCGCTGGAAGGCGTGCGCCCGGCCGAGACCTATCTCGATATCACCAAGCTGATCGCGATTGCCAAACGTGCCGGCGCGGATGCCGTGCATCCCGGCTACGGCTTCCTGTCCGAGCGTGCTGAATTCGCGCAGGCCGTGCTTGATGCCGGCTTGATCTGGATCGGCCCGGACCCGCAGGTTATCGAAGCATTGGGCGACAAGGTCGAGGCGCGGCGCATCGCCACCGGCGTCGGCGCACCGCTGGTCGCCGGCAGCGACGGCCCGGTCTCTTCCGCCGCCGAAGTCACAGCCTTTGCCGAAGAACACGGCCTGCCCGTCGCCATCAAGGCAGCGCATGGCGGCGGTGGTCGCGGCCTGAAAGTTGCTTGGAAGATGGAAGAGATCGCCGATCTCTACGAATCCGCCGTGCGCGAGGCGACGGCCGCCTTCGGCCGCGGCGAGTGCTTCCTCGAACGTTTCCTTGACCGGCCGCGCCATATCGAGGCGCAGGTTCTCGCCGACAAGCACGGCAATGTGCTGGTACTCGGCACCCGCGACTGCTCGCTGCAGCGCCGGAACCAGAAACTGATCGAAGAAGCCCCTGCCCCCTTCCTGTCCGCCGAACAGCGTCAGAAAATCCATGCGGCCGCCAAGGCGATCTGCGCTGCCGCTGGTTATTCCGGCGCCGGCACCGTCGAATTCCTTCTCGGCGTCGACGGCACGATTTCTTTCCTCGAGGTCAATACGCGCCTGCAGGTGGAACATCCGGTTACCGAGGAAACCACAGGCATCGATCTCGTCATCGAACAGTTCCGCATTGCCGAAGGCCACAAGCTACGGGTGCTTGAAACGCCGGAGCCGCGTGGCCACTCCATGGAGTTCCGCATCAATGCCGAAGATCCCGGCCGGGGTTTCCTGCCCACACCCGGCTCGATCTCGGTTTTCGACGCACCTTCAGGTCCCGGGATTCGCGTGGATAGCGGTGTCGTCAGCGGCTCCAGCGTGCCTGGCGTATTCGACTCGCTGATGGCGAAGCTGATCGTCACCGGTGCCGACCGCGATCAGGTCCTGCGTCGCGCCCGCCGCGCGCTGAAGGAGTTCCGCATCGAAGGCATCGCCACGGCGCTGCCATTTCATCGCGCAGCGATCGAAACCGAAGACTTCATCGGCACGGATGGGTTCAAGGTTCATACCCGCTGGATCGAGACCGATTTTGCCGCCATGCCGGATGCGATGGAACGACCGGCACCGGCCGACGACCCTTCCGTTACTCGCACTTTTCTGGAAATCGACGGCAAGCGCGTATCGGTTGGCCTGCCCAGCCTGCTGCTCTCCAGTCTCGGTGCGGTTAGCGGCAGCAGCGCGGCTGTTCCGGGCGCCGCCGCCACCAAGGAAAAGGAAGGTGAAATCCTCGCCCCGGTTTCCGGCACCTTGCAGTCCTTCAAGGTGGAAGACGGCGACACGGTTTCGCAAGGCGATCTTCTGGCCGTGATGGAAGCCATGAAGATGGAGACGCAGATTGTCGCCCCCAAGGCCGGCAAAGTCCGTCTGATCGTCAAGGAAGGCGACTATCTGCAGGCGGGCGCTGCTCTTCTCGACATAGCCGGCTAATATACGGACGGGCCATCGGGCCTCACAATTGCAGATCGCGCATCCCCGGCGGCGGAACCCTTTCGCCGCCGGGCCGTTTATGGCGCGACCTGCTAACTACTGTGAGGGAAATATGGCCGGACGCACCTTGCTTCAGTTCTTCCATTGGTATTATCCGGACGGAGGGAAATTATGGAGCGAGGTGGCCGAAAAGGCCGAAAGCCTTGCGAAAATGGGTATCACCGACGTTTGGCTGCCGCCCGCCTACAAGGGCGCCGCCGGCGGTTATTCTGTAGGTTATGATACCTACGATCTCTTCGACCTCGGCGAATTTGACCAGAAGGGCACCGTCGCCACCAAATATGGTGATCGCGCCGCCCTCGAACATGCCGGACGAACGCTGAAGGAAAACGGCATCCGTGTCATTCACGATGTTGTTCTCAATCACAAGATGGGTGCCGACGAGAAGGAAAAGGTGCGGGTTCGCCGCGTCAATCCTGAGGACCGTACCGAGATCGATGATGAAGACTTTCCGGCGCTTGCCTATACACGCTTCACCTTTCCCGGTCGCAACGGCAAACATTCCAAATTCATATGGGACCTGAAGTGCTTCAGCGGTGTCGACCATATCGAGGAGCCGACCGAAGACGGCATTTTCCGCCTCGTCAACGAATATGGCGATGGGGAATGGAATGAGGAAGTCGATCAGGAAAACGGCAATTTCGACTATCTGATGGGTGCGGATGTCGAGTTCAGGAACCGGGCGGTTTACGAGGAACTCAAATATTGGGGCCGCTGGCTCTCCGAGCAGGTGCAGGTTGATGGCTTCCGCCTGGACGCCGCAAAACATATCCCGGCCTGGTTCTTCCGTGACTGGGTCGGCCATATGCGCGAAACGGTCGATCCGGATCTCTTCGTCGTGGCGGAATATTGGCACCCCGATCTCGAGGCGCTGAAAAGTTATCTCGAACTGGTCGACAAGCAGCTCATGCTTTTTGACGTCGCCCTTCACCACAGCTTCCATGACGCCTCGAAACAGGGTGGTGATTTCGACATGCGCAACATCTTCGATGGCTCGCTTGTCTCCGCCGTTCCCGACCACGCCGTCACGCTGGTCGATAATCACGACACCCAGCCGCTGCAATCGCTGGAAGCGCCGGTGGAACCCTGGTTCAAGCCTCTTGCCTACGCTATCATTCTGCTGCGCGAAGATGGCGTGCCCTGCGTCTTTTATCCCGATCTGTTCGGCACCCGTTATACCGACACCGGAAATGACGGCAACGAACACGAGATCATCATTCCGGCCATCGAATGCCTGCCGGCGCTTATCGAGGCCCGCAGCCTTTTCGCCAACGGAGCCCAGACGGATATTTTCGACGACCCGAGCTGCATTGCCTTTATTCGCCACGGCACTGCCGACGCGCCGGGCTGCGTGGTGGTGATGTCGAATGGCGAGCCGGCGGAAAAGCAGATCGATCTCGGTCCCGATCACGCCGGAGCGGTCTGGCGCGACTTTCTCGGGCACCGTGAAGAACGGATTACCCTTGATGAGAGCGGCAAGGGCGTCTTTTCCACCAATGGCGGCAGCGTCAGCGTTTGGGTTCCAGCCGAATCCGAGTGAGGAATAACCGTCCCGGTCCGAAAATTCTGCTCACTCTGCGGATACGAGACGGCGCGGACCCGCGCCGTCATCGGCCAGAACATCATTCGGGTTGCGTAACGGACAATCATCCAGCGAAAGGCACCCGCAACCGATACAGCCGGTAAGCTGATCGCGCAGCATGATCAGGTTGTTGATGCGAAGCTGGAGCATTTCCCGCCAGGATTGGGAAAACCTGCGCCAATCGGCCGTCGTCGCTACCCTGTCTTGCGGCAGATCGGCCATCGCATCCCTGATGATGCTGAGCTGTATACCGGCCCGCTGCGCGATGCGGATGATGGCGATGCGCCTCAGAACGGCGCGATGATAACGACGTTGATTACCGGCGGTGCGCCAGCCCTCGATCAATCCTTTCGCCTCGTAAAAATGGATTGTGGAGACGGCAATACCGCTGCGACGGGCAACCTCCCCGACCGTCAGGCTGTGTTTAAATATGGTATTTTCCATTCTGGCTCCTGCTTCCGGACGATTTCCGCTCGGAAAACGCGGAAACACACTGAAGAGCAGCCTGTATAATTCCTCAACCATAGTTGAGGTCAATAGACGAACGTTCAAAAAAAGAGGCGCCCGAAGGCGCCTCTGAATTTCGTGACTGTGTCCAGATCAGAACTTCGCTGTCATGCTGATCCAGAAACGTCGGCCTTCCATGACGGTGTTGAAATCGTCGGTGCCGACATCCTTGTCGAAGACATTGTAGATGGCGGCATTGAGGTCGACATTTTCGGCGACCGCGTATTTCGCCCCGATATCCAGCGTGGTGTAGGCGTCATATTTGCGACCGGCCTTGCCATTGATCGTCACCGGCGTGCCATTCGTGCCGATGCGCGGGCCGGTGTTGATTTCCGATCCGTGGTAATTCAGCGAGGCCCAGGCTTCCAGACCATCAATCGGGGTCACCCAGTCGCCGCGCAGATTGGCCATATGCTCAGGTGTGCGCGCCAGGGGGAAACCCTCATAGTCACCGGTTTTCTGTTCGGAATGCGTATAGGTATAGTTGCCGCGCAGCGTCAGTTCCGGCGTCGCATACCAGGTCGCCGTCAGTTCCACACCCTGAATGACCGCATCGTCGATGTTGTAGTTATACCAGAGACGATAGTTGCGGTCTTCGCTCCAGCGGGCCGGTGTTCCATCCGGATTGAGCACCAGCGCGTTGGAGATCTTGTCCTTGAAATCGGTATAGAAATAGGTAGCGCCGAGGGCGACGTCGCCATTGTCCCAGAGGGCGGCGACTTCGTAGCTCGTACTCTTTTCCGCTTCGAGGTTGGGATCACCGATGATCACGCCGCAGGTGCCGCTTGGGCCATAGCTGCAGCCGCCGCCACCCGTCGTATAGGCGTAACCCGGCGCGATCTGGCGGATTTCCGGGGCGCGGAAACCGGTGGAAATGCCGCCCTTGATGGTCAGCTCTTCGGTCGCACTCCAGACGCCATAAAGGCGCGGGCTGAAGTGATTGCCATACTTCTCGTGATTATCGAGACGAAGACCGCCCGTCAGCGCGAAATTATCGACAATGCGCCATTCATCCTCGAGGAAGAGCGCCCATTGCGTCGCCGAAAATGTCTCATCGCGACCGGTGCGGCGTCCCGGATTCTGGTCCGTCAGCCGCGCCTCGAAATATTGTCCGCCTGTGACCAGCGTGTGGTTGCCGAACAATTCGAAGGGCGTGGTGAACTTGCCGTCGAGAACGGTATTGCGCACTTCCGGCGAGCGCGGGTTTTCGGTCACGCGGCCCGTGCGGATATTTCTGGTGAAGTTGGTGCGCTCCGCCCATTCCTGCTGGAACGAGAACTCGGATGTGGTCGGCCCCCAGCGGCCGGTATGCGACAGCGACCAATGGTCACGCGTATTGGTGTTGTAGGTGCCGTTGGCATCCGTCGCTGCCAGCGTCTCGCCGGGTTCGGCGTCGCGACGCAGCCGCGTCTTGCCGCCTTCGAGATAGATGTCATGATCTTCATTCGGCGTGAATGTCAGGCGGCCGTTGAAATCATATTCCTTGGCGCCCGTGGTGCCGTTCAGAATACCGTCTTCGCCGCGCGTGAAGCCCCTGCCCCAGACCTGCAGGCCGAGCTGGTCCTTCAGGATCGGTCCGTTGGCATACCAGGAGACCTGACCGCTATTGCCGAATTTGGAATGTTGCTGAACCGTGCCTTCGGTCGTGACCGAGCCGGACCAGACATCGCCGACCTTGCGGGTGATGATGTTGATGACGCCGCCCATGGCATCCGAACCGTAAAGCGAGGACATCGGCCCACGCACTACCTCGATGCGTTCGATCGCCGAAACCGGCGGCACGAAACTCTGTTCGAAGCCGGAATTGCCGTTTGTGCGGGCATCGCGTGTGCTCTGTCGCTTGCCGTCAACCAGAACCAGCGTGTAAGCGCCGGGCAATCCGCGAATGAAAATATCCTTTTCATTGGCAATGCCGGTGACGGACACGCCCTGAACTTCGCGCAATGCATCGGTCAGATCGCGATAGGACCCTTTTTCCAGATCTTCCCGCGTGACAACCGTGATGCTGGCCGGAGCATCCTTCACATTCTGCTCGAAGCCGGATGCGGTGACCACAATCTGCTGGAGAACCGTAGTTCCCTCGGGGGCCTGCTGCGCGAAAGCCGGCATAGCAAGGCCCAAAGCCGTGCCCGCCATTGCTGCAGAAACACCGGTCTTTATTGTTGTCGCAGCCCTGTTCTGACCGCGGTACTTCAATTCCATGTTACGCCCCCGCATTTAACTTGAGAATTTAACCCCACTTATTTAGGAGGGGGTGCGGGCGCAACGCGTTTGTTTTCGAACAGTTCTAAATTCCAGAAATTGCAAAAAGGGCTCCCCGAATGAGCGGCGGAGTAAAAAAATCGCAAGATGACAACCGGCAAGAGAAAAGAAGAACCAGCCTCCACGACAAAACCCGACAGGCTCGGACAGCTGAAATTACTTGTCGCTTTTGATGCGTTGTTGCGGGAAGGCAGTGTAAGCCGGGCTGCGGCGGGCATGGGACTGCCGACATCTTCGATGAGCCGCATTCTGCAACAGCTCCGGGAAAGATACGGAGACCAGCTTTTTTTGCGTACTGGCCAGGGCCTGCGCCCTACCCCCTTTGCGGAGAATATGCGGCTGCGCATTCGATCGCTGGCGGCGGAGGCCGAGAACCTGATCGACTATTCGCAGGGCAGACCGGAGGCGCCGGCCGCCCTCGATAAAAGCGGTTGGGAACAGCCGGTATTGATGAAGGCGCCGCCGCTTTCCCTTCGCCCCAGCGTTCTTCTGGAAGGCCAGCCGACACCGGAAAATATTGCCGACCGTCTCGCCCGCATCGGGCACAATGCCGATCCGCAGCACCGGCTTGCCAAATATATCGCGACCTCGGCAATGGGCATCGGCAACAGCCGTCCGCTCGCCCAAGACGAGGCAATGGATGCGCTGTCGATCATTCTCGAGGGCGATGCCGATCCCATACAGATCGGCGCACTGCTCGCCACCATGCATTATCGCGGCGTGACCGCGGCCGAACTTGCCGGCTTCATCGAGGCCATGTGGCAACATATCGAAAGAGATCGGCAGCAGCCGGCGGCGGCGGATCTTGACTGGCCGGCCTACATGTCGCCGAAACATCGCGATGCACCGTGGTTCCTGCATTCAGCCCGCCTGGTTTCCATGGCGGGATACAGCGTTCTGTTGCACGGCCATGTGGGTCAGGGCGAAAATGGCGGCAAGCTTGAACTTGCCGCACAGGCCTGCGGCATTCCCCTTTGCCATTCGCTTTCACAGGCGGCCGAAGCCACATCCTCAGAGCGCATCGCCTATCTGCCGATCGGTGGCCTGTCCCTGCAATTTCAGAGCCTGCTCGGCCTGCATGGCATTCTGGAGATGCGCCTGCCGCTCAACACGGTCGTCCATCTTCTCAACCCGCTTCGCGCCCGAAGCACTATCATCGGCGTGGCCCGGCCATCCTATCAGGAACTTCACCGGGACACGGCTCGGCTGCTTTCGGTGGAAAACCTCGCCATTCTCGGCAATACGCGGGATTTTGCGCAATTCACCCCTTTCCGCACCACCCGGATTTTTGGCCTTTCAAAGGGCAGGGATGTCGAATTCCTCATTCCCGCCCGCGAGGCGCCGCCCGCCGAAATGCCGACCATGTTCACCACCTTCGAATATTGGCGGGCGGTCTGGACGGGGGCGGCGAGGGACAAAAGAGCCGAAACCATCATCATTTCCACCGCCGCCATCGCGCTGATGCTGGTCAATGATATGACTCTGCCCTTTGAGGAAGCTTATGCACGTAGCCTTCGGCTCTGGAACGACAGGGCGCGTAATCTGACCAATGCGTGACTAGCAGTCAGGCATTGGTGCCTGCTTTTTTCAGTGCCAAATATTCCCAGAGGGCGACGAGCAGGAGAATTCCCGTGCTTGCCAGTTGCAGCACAAAAAGCGGAATACCCGGCGCCGGCAAAAGCAGGCAGAGCGCCACCACGCCGGCAAAATGCGAAACCGGCCGCTGATAGGCGGCGGCAATCTTGACGCCGATATTGCCGGCCAGAAACAGGACGGGACCGCCGAGAATGGCGATCGCCTCCCGCATGGTCGCGCCTTCGCGCGCGTGGGAGAGGCTGAAATCCTCACCTACCGCCGTCAGGATAATGCCGGCCACGATGGGCAAATGCCCGTAGTTAAAAAGATTATGGGCAATCTTCGCTTTTTCTTCGGCGTTCTCGGCTTTTCTCGAAGCCTCCTCCTGCCCGTGATGAAAATAGATCCACCACATCGCCACGGTGCTGACGAAAGCCGAGCAGAAGACGATGAATGTCAGACCCGAATTCATATATTCCGTGGCCGTGCGCCCCGTGGTGAGGATCGTTTCCCCAAGGCAGATGATGACGAAAAGCGCACATCGCTCCGCCAGATGCTCGCCGGAAAGATGCAGCCGGTCCTCGTCGCTTGAGGCCAAGCCCGGCACGACATAACGGCAGGCGGGGCCGGCATATTCGATTGCAAGCGCGATGCCCCACAGAAGAATGCGATCCGCCAGATCGACCAGTCCACCGGCCAGCCAGAACAGGCTTGATACCGCGAGCCAGATCGTCACGCGCACAAATACCAGAAAAGACTGCCGGTCTTCATCCTTGAAAGCATACAGCGCAAAGAGGCTTCGCCCCACCTGCATCGCGCTGTAGATCAGGGCGAAGACAAGGCCCTGTTCCGCAAAAGCCTCCGGCAGCGCGATGGCGAGCAAAACGCCACCGAACATCAGGACAAACAGCAAAATCCTGACCGGCTCCTTTTCCGTGTTCAACAGGTTTGTGATCCAGGTGGTGTGTATCCATAGCCACCAAAGCGATAATATCAGGATGCCCGCCTCAAGCGCGGCCGTCGGCCCAAAATCTTTGGCGAGGGCGTGAGAGAGCTGGATCAGCGCGAAAACGAAGACCAGATCGAAGAACAATTCGGGGAAACTGGCTTTTCCGGCATCCTGCCCCTCCCGCCTTATCCAGCTTTCCCCATCCGCCTTGCGTGAATAAGTCTCGCCCTTGGCTCTCATGCCACCCCCGTCAGATATTGGTCGTCGCGATACGTCCGCTCACCAATGGCCTCTCACCGTTGGGAAAAAATCTCTTCGCTGCCCGCTTCGACCGGGTTCAATTTTTGACCGGGAAACTCCAGCGCCCGCGCACTGTCGGGATAAAAACGCGGCCCGACCAGACGAACCTTTTTTCCCGACACGTCGGTAATGTAGTTCGGGGCCAAGACCTTTGGCGGAAGTGGGGTGCTATCTGCCCTGGAAACCTCGAGCGTGCTGACCTCGATAGGTTGGGCAAATACCGGCAAGCCCGTCATAGTGGCGAGCGCGGCTGCGAGAAAAAATGATCTTGGAAACATGGGACGCATCCTGGCACAATTGTTTGCGCCATAAACAGCCCTCGCCCGCTTTGGTTCCGCCCCTTTCAGATGTCCTCATCGAGGTAGGAGCGATATTGGACATAGTCCGCGCTCGGTTGCCCATCGACGACTTCGGGCGGCCGACCTTGACCGCCGGGAAGATGGCCGGCGTTTTCGAGCTCCGCCCTCAGAAGCTTTTCAATGGCCCTGTCCCAGGGCAAAGCGTTGTCCGCCATATAGAGAGCGACGGAGAGTTCCATATCATCCGGAAAATTCATCGGCTCAGCCATCCGTTTAAGCAATGAAGCGCAAACGCGGGACCTTGCCGAAAGTTCAACGTCGCCCGCCTCCACCCGAGGCCCGTCGTCTTTCAAATGTGCATTCCCGTGGAACTCATCCCGGGTTTTACAGCAGCCGGACATGCCTTTTATCCGGTGCTACACGCCCACTTTGGCAGGTGATCGGTGTATACAGATTGCACTTTTCTGCCCTTGCCAGCGCTTTTCCGACGAAAAGTATGCCCGACTCAAGCGTTTGAAAGCAATCACGGAAAAACGCAAACGAAAGCTAATTCGGACTTAGTTTTCATTACCCTGCATTAACCATAGAAACCCCTTGGCTGCACTGTTGATATCAGCAGCCTCATGCGAATCTCTTTTTCTTGCGGAAACGGCGTTAATGTAACTTCGGTCTGCTTTTTCCGCAAGCCGAGACCGTTTTCCACGCTCCGTTAACTCAGCAGGGCATGCTGGCCTCCATAGTGTCCTTACGCCCTCTCAACTGCGCCAGAAGCATTGTCTGCATGTCGAAGCCGCCTTCCTGCGCCTTACGGGTCAGATTGCGCAGATACCCGCCAAGCGAACTTATCTGGTCTGCTTTCTGCAGAAGGCAGGCGAGAATGGCTGCGGTTCCCTGTCGGCCAAATGTGGCAAGCGCATCCTGATAGGCGGACTGGCTGATGTTGAACATGGTTTTGATCACCGATGTCGCCACTTCCAGATCGCGCCAGCCTGTAACCGCTCCGCTTGGGGCATAGAGCGTGATGTCAGGGCAAGCCTTCAAAACCAAAACAATATCAGGAACAAAAAATTGCTTATGAAGAACAGGCTTTGGCGATGGCTGTGAAGGTTTTGCACTGACGGGTGCCGCATATGCCGGCTGGGCGCTTACCGTGCTGGCAGGTGCAGTGGTTACCGGCTCGTGCAAATCCTGCCGTTTAGATATGGATTCGGATTCTGAATTCTTTATGAGGCGCTCATTTTGGCAGTCATTGCCGCCCAAAGTTTCCGATTTTTCAATATTTTCCAGATAGTTGGTTACTTCAGCACGCAAAGAGGCCAAAAAACCGCCGATTTCTTTGAGTTCCGCGGGCTTGGAATTGCGACCGAGAGAGCGGGCAATGGCGTTGTAACGTGTCTGAAACCCTTCGAAGGCTTCGACCTGACCGCTCGCAGCAATCATGTCGCAGAGTTTCTGGATATCGCGGCGGCAAAGGCTGATACTTTCACGAAGCCGCTGAAGATCGAGCCGCTCGCTGACGATGCGTTCGGCGAGTTCCTCAATTTCCGCTTTGCGGGCAAGAAGCGGTGCCAGCGAAAAACCGTAAGCCTCGCTGATTTCCCCTCCCCGGTGTTTGCGGGCGTATCGTTTTCCGTTCGGGCTGTCCTTGCGAATGATGAGGCCGGCTTCGACAAGAGCCGAAAGATGCCGGCGCAATGTCTGTTCGGCCATGCCATGGGCACGGAGTGACAATTGCGCATTCGACGGGAAGACGACCAAACCGGCTTCGCTGGAAAGTTCGTTCTTGGGATAAAAACTCAAAAGCGCGTTCAGGACCGCAAGCGAGCGATCGGTCACGCCAAGCAAAGGCCGGGCTTCACAGACCGAACGATAGAGTTTCCATTTATCGACCGCTTCTATCTTCTTGTTTTTCTGCGCGGCAAACTGGGTCGCGAGGACGCCAAACGACATCGCTCGCCGCCCAAAGGGCGTCGTTACACATGTGCTGTCCATGTCTTTCACCTTTCACAAGGCAAAAGAAAATCGCTCACCGAAAAATTCGATGCCAAGACTCTTGACTATGATTCGCGGAAATGAGATTCTTCGGGTGCTTAAATCAAAGAAAGGCTTCCGCGCGGCAACGTTCGGGGGCTTTTTTCTTTTGTGATGCGTCTCCTGTTAGTCGTTCGAGTTAAAACTCACTGCTTGGACCGGTATTCGGCAAACAGCGTTTGAAGATGTTCCAGAACGAACTCGGCAAATTCCGGTGCTTCGTTCTTGTCGATAGAGATATCCAGCTTGCGGTCGCTCTCGACCACCTTTGCCAGCCGGCCGCCGGTTTCGGATGACCAGACACCGGTTTTTTTTGCCTGCGCCTTGGGCTTCAGAAAATCCAGAAGCGACTTGAAACGGTCTTCCGACGACAGGGCAGCAACCGAGGCATCCCTCACGTAGGCACGGGCCGCTTCCTTGACCTGAGAAGAGGAAAGCTGATCGGCGAGGTCCATCCAGTTACGACGGCCAACAGTCGGGGCGGGGCCAATAAGATCGACAAGATCCTCCGGAATGCGGCCGACAACCGACAGCATGTTGGAGAGATCGCCCTTGTGCAGCGACATGGCGGCCATGATCGTATCCCGCGGAAACCGTATCTGCAGTTTCTGGGCAAAGCGCGCCTTTTCGATATAGGTGAGATCCCGACGCTCGTTGTTTTCCTGTCCCTGGGCAACGACGAGCTGCTCATCGCTGAGATCACGTACGACGGCCTTGACCGGAATACCGAGGCTGGAGACGGCGCGCAGGCGACGATGACCAAAGGCGACCTGATAACGGCCGGGGAACTCGGGATGCGGGCGCACCAGAATGGGAACCTGCTGGCCCTGTTCACGAATGGCTTCAACGAGACCTGCATCCGCCTCTTCGGAGGCTGGCATGCGATCGGGTATGAAGGAAGGATCGATATCGGCAGGATTGAGCGAAACGATCGTGAGACCTTCTGCGAGCTGCCTTTCGATTTCTTCCGCACGCTTGGCGCGTTCCGATACCTCGCTGAGCGACTGGCCGATCATTCCCACCGGGGAATTCAGAACATCGGTCACGAGTTCCGGAGAGCCAAGGATGGGCCTGATACGCGGACGCGACCGCTCGGATGCGGCCTCATTGCTGTCGGCGGCCGGAGTACCAAGATTGGCGAATATCTGTTTTCTGCTCATGCTGCCCTACCCCACGCTTTTTTAATCAGTCCTTCGATTTCAGCGTTTACGTTGTTCATGGCTTCCAGCGCACGGTCATAGGTGGACCGGGTGAACTGGGTTCTTTCCACTTCGAAAAGTGTCTGGTTGGTCAGTCCGGCATCCGAGACGGCCGTGCTCTTCAGCATCGGGTGGATGAGGACGTTTTCACCGAAAATCGAGCGCAGGAAGGCGACCATCTGGTTCTGCGGTCCGTCGCTCGGTTCAAAACGGGTGATCAGATAACGCATCCAGTTATAGTCGGAACGTGCGCCCGCCCTGCCGATTTCGGCGAGAAGGTCGCCGGTCATGGCAAGGAACTGGTTCATCGACATCACATCCAGCATTTGCGGATGAACGGTGACGAGGACGGATGTGGCGGCGGTCAGCGCCGAAAGCGTCAGATAACCAAGCTGCGGCGGGCAATCGATGACCACGACATCATAGAAGTTCTGCGCCTGGGCAATTGCTTGGCCAATGCGGGCGAAAAACAGTGTATCGCCGGGCGCGCGGCGCATCAGAGCGCGGGGCGTGTCATGTTCGAATTCCATGAGTTCCAGATTGCCCGGAACGATATGGAGATTAGGAATATAGGTGCCGCGAACGATTTCAGCGATCGGCCTGCGTTCGTCATCGTAACGGATGGCGCCATAAAGCGTTTCATTCGGACCGACATCAATCTCCGGCTGATGACCGAAGAGCGCCGACAGGCTGGCCTGCGGATCGAGATCGATGGCGAGCACCCGGTAACCGCGCAGCGCCAGATATTGCGCCAGATGTGCAGACGTCGTGGTTTTTCCAGAACCGCCCTTGAAGTTCATGACGGCGATGACCTGCAACTCTTCGCCATCACGGCGGTGTGGCAGATAACGGCGGGTGCCGCGAGCGCCCTGATCAAGGAATTTTCTGATCTCGTCCATATCCTCAACCGAATAGGAACGGCGGCCGGAGGCTTGGGCCGCATCGAGTTCCGGGCGTTCGGCGGCGATCTGACGAAGATAGGCCTCGCCGATACCGATCAGCCGCGCGGTTTCTGCCGGTGAGAAATGGCGCATGCTCTTTTCGGTGTGTGGTGAAAATGTATTTGCATTATGAGCCTGCAATTGGGCTGACAACGCAGCCGAATGCTGTTGTATAAGACTCGTCAGGTCGGGTGCTCCTGCGGCACGTCTTAAATTGGCACTCTGTGTCATCGGTCTTCTTTCGCTCGAAATTGCAGTAGCGGTTTTTTTCGAAAAAGGCGGTTTTTTCCGCAACTGAGATATAAGCGCCGATTCTCTTTTTGGCGCAATAGGCTTTTTTCTCAGGTGCGAAAGTGCCGCTAAGGCATTGTGGAAGAATCACTTTTGTTTTTTGTGACAGTTTGACGGTTAGCCGCGGCTAACTTCGCCCTGACGATCAGACAGACGGGCGCGGATCGCGTCTTTTCACACAAGGAATGCATGCCCGCGCAGAAGTTTGCCGCGGCTAACTTTTTGGTTTTGACCCACAGCACATCCGATCATCCCGCGGTAAAAAGTGAAGGGTGGACATTCGCGGATGTTTAATCTCTACTCATTGACTAGAGTATCGTTGGGTTCGACGCCCGTCGTCTGGCCGTTCAAGCTGTCGCAGGTTGGAGGAATGAATGTCCTATGATGTCGCTCTCGTCGGGTCGGGTTTCTCGGCCATTTGTACTGCCGCTCATCTTTTATCGTCCCTGCCGGCGGAAGCCTCGATCGCTATCGTGGGCGATGAATCGGATTTCGGGCGCGGCACCGCCTATCGTACCGAACTTCCCTATCATCGGCTGAATGTGCCAGCCGGGCGAATGAGTGTCTTCCCTGACCGCCCCGGTGATTTTGTCGACTGGTTGGCGGAAAATGGGATAGCGGAGGATCCTCTGCTGTTCGCCTCGCGTGGAGACTATGGTCTTTATCTTCGCGACAGGCTGGCGGGTTTGCTTAGAAGTAGGGAGCAACGGGCGCGGGTGGATTTCGTTCGGGCCAAGGCTTCGGCCTGTCGCCCGGATGGCGAGGGTGGATTCTCTTTCGCTCTGGAGAATGGCGAGCAGCTGCGCGCGCAAAATGTCGTTTTGTGTCTCGGTGTCGGCGCGGCGAGTTTGCCTGTGCAAACTGTCGCGAGGGAAGAAGAGGGGCCACAACGTATCATCGGTCACTGCTGGCAGCCGGGATGGCTGTCCAAAGTCAAGGCCGGAGATCGCATCTGTATTCTGGGTTCGGGTCTGACGATGATCGATCAGGTTCTGACCCTGCGGGGAAAAGGGTATCAAGGCCCGATCCATGTTCTCTCCCGACGCGGCCTGGTGCCGCATCCGCATGTCAGCCCGCCTGCTCCCCCCACGGAGCCCGAGCTGCCTGATGGCTCGACGGAGATCAGCCTATTGCTGCAGTCTCTACGCAAACAGGTCAGCGATGGCGCACCGTGGCGCACCGTTATGGATGGTTTGCGGCCGAAAACACAATTGCTGTGGCAACGCCTTACACCTGCGCAGCGCAGCCGGTTTCTTCGGCATGCCTTGCCTTGGTGGAATATCCATCGGCACCGCATCGCGCCTGAGGTCTCTGGTGCTTTCGAGAAGTTGCTCTCGGACGGCATTCTGGAAATTCATGCGGGTTACCTCCGGTCCATAGACGAAGGGGAGGAGGGGATTGCCGTGCGCTACCGCCGCAGACATACACAAGTGGTGAGGGAACTTCAGGTCGATTGGGTCGTCAATTGCACGGGCATGGAGCGGGCCGGCATCGGTCATTCGCGGCTTCTTGAAGCCATGTGCGGCGAGGGTGTTATTTCACTGGACCCTTTCGGGCTCGGGGTCGAGGTTGACGACCACTCCCATTTGCTGCGGACGGACGGACGAAGCTGGCCCGGTCTTTTCGCCGCGGGTGCGCTGACGGCAGGCCGGTTCTGGGAGATAACCGCTGTTCCGGATATTCGTGTGCAGGCACAGAAGATCGCGCGGGAGATTACGCGGAGAGTGACCGCGAATGATCGGGTTGCTGCACAGGGCTGATCCGGCCGAAGAATCGACCATAGCGAGAGGTGCCGTCATAACAGACATTCTCGGCGCCTCTTGATTTTGATGTTAGCCGCGGCAAACTTTTTCTTTGAATGAATGTGCTGACTATTCATTGGAGGCCGAATTCGCGGATTCGAGGCGGCTGATGAATGTCGCGTGGGCTTTCCGCACGATAGCAACGAACGTTCTTTGGTGAAGTACCGCTTTTTGCCTTCAAAGTGCGTATTCCCGCAATCAACTGGGGTAAAAGACCGAGACCGTCTTTGCGGGGTAATGTCCGCGATTGCTAAATAATTTACATAGCTTATGGAAGTTCGTCATAAAAGAGGCTATAAACCCTGTAAATTTCTGAAATTATGAAAATAATTTGCGAGGACCAATGCAGAAACAGAAACTGGCAAGATACGAGACGGCGGACAGTCAGGCCGGCGGACAGCGTCGGCCATTTGCCAAGGCCGTTCGCGCCGGTGATTTCGTTTATGTTTCGGGGCAGGTGCCGACTGTTGATGGCGAGGTCGTGACCGGCGGCATCGTGGCGCAGACCGAGCAGGTGGTCGCGAATATCAGGGATGTTCTGGCGCTGGCGGATTGTACGCTTGCCGATGTGGTCAAGATCAATGTCTGGCTGGATGATGCGCGGGATTTTTCGAGCTTCAACGCCGTTTTCCAGAAATATTTCATCGATCATCCACCCGCGCGCTCGACCGTGCAATCACCGCTGATGGTCGATGCCAAGGTGGAAATGGACGTTATCGCTTATAAGCCGCTGGCTTGAAGCCCAATTTGCCTATTTTTGAGAGTAGATGATGACCTATCCCTGGCCTGATGCGGGCACACCCCTCAATGCGATTTCAACGCCAATGCCCGTCATTGACGAGGACAGGCTCAGTGCCAATATCCTCAGGGCGCAATCCTATCTGGATGAACACGGTAAGGCTTTCCGGCCGCATATCAAGACGCACAAGATACCGGCTATCGCAAAACAGCAGCTGCAGGCTGGTGCGATCGGCATTAATTGCCAGAAAGTCAGTGAGGCGGAAGTTTTCGCGGATGCCGGTTTCGATGACATCCTGATCACCTACAATATTCTCGGTGCAGCAAAGCTTTCGCAGCTGAAGGCGTTGAATGCGCGCATCGGCGGGCTGAGCGTGGTTGCCGATAGCGCGGTCACGATTGCCGGTCTTGCCGATACATTCGAGGCAGTAATGCCGCTTGCCGTGCTTGTCGAATGCGATACGGGCGGCAAGCGCTGCGGCGTGCAGACGCCGGAAGCGGCATTGGCGCTTGCGGAAAAGATTGTTGCGGCCCCGGGCCTCAGATTCAAGGGCATTTTGACCTATCCGGCACCGGATGGGGCCGAGACGGTGGAAAACTTCCTTCGCAAAACCATGGCGTTGCTTGCGGCAAGGGGCATTGACTGCCCGGTCCGTTCCAGCGGCGGTTCGCCCGATTTTTATTCCGCCCATCTCGTTCCTTCCGCGACCGAACATCGGGCAGGCACCTATGTCTATAATGATCGCGCCATGCTGCGCGCGGGACATTGCACGACCGGCGATCTCGCCATGCATGTTCTCGCCACCGTCGTTTCGAGGCCTACGGCCGATCGGGCGGTGCTGGACAGCGGATCCAAGGCCTTGACCTCGGATCTCCTGGGTTTCAGCGATTATGGGCTGATCGAAGGTTATGAGGGCGCAAAAATCGTCTCGCTTTCGGAAGAACACGCCGTCGTTGATCTGTCCGGCTGCGCTTCCGGGCGGCCTGAAATCGGTGATGTGGTAAAGGTCGTGCCGAACCACACCTGCGTCGTCAGCAATCTTTTCGACAGGATGGTTTTCCATCGAAACGGTGTCGTAACACGCGTTGAGAAGGTCACAGCGCGCGGTACCGTCTGGTAAAGTTACCCGGCTAATTAAATTGGAATCGGAAGCTGCGAAAATGCAGATACCGGCAACGAGAATCTGGAAATATGCGCATCTTCACGGCGTCGCTCGCCACTGAAACCAACACGTTTTCCCCCGTGCCGACGGATATGGACGCTTTTCGTGCGGCTTTTTATGCCGGGCCGGGCGAGCATCCCGAAACGCCGACGCTCTGCTCGTCGCCCGTGCCGATCCTGCGTCGTCGCGGCAAGGCGGAAGGGTTCACGGTGATTGAGGGAACCTCCTGCTGGGCGGAACCGGCGGGACTTATCCAGCGCCAGACTTATGAAACGCTGCGGGACACGATTCTTGCCGAACTCGCCGCCGCCATGCCCGTCGATGCCGTGGTCTTTGGCCTGCATGGAGCCATGGTGGCGCAGGGTTATGACGATCCGGAAGGCGATTTCCTCTCCCGCATCCGCGCGATGGTTGGACCGGAAGTGCTGATCGCAGCGGAATTCGATCCCCACAGCCACCTGACGGCGCTCCGGGTCAAAAATCTCGACATCATGGCGACGTTTCTGGAGTTTCCGCACACGGATTTCGAAGAGCGCGGCGAACATGTAGTGCAGATGGCGCTGCGCACGCTTCGGGGAGAGATCAATCCGGTCATCTCGACTTTCGATTGCCGCATGATCACTATTTATCCCACCAGCCGCGAACCGATGCGTTCTTATGTCGACCGGCTGAAGGCAATGGAGGGCAGGGACGGCATCCTGTCGATTTCGGTCATTCATGGTTTCATGGCCGGCGACGTACCGGATATGGGAACGCGCATCGTTGTCGTCACCGATAATAACAGGGCGAAGGGTGAGGCGCTGGCTGAAAAGCTCGGCCGCGAGCTCTATGCCATGCGCAAGCTGACAGCCATGCCAATGCTGGATACGGAAACGGGTCTCGACCGGGTTCTCGCCATTCGCAGCGGCAATCAGGAGAAGCCGGTCGTGGTATCGGACATCTGGGACAATCCGGGTGGCGGTGTTGCCGGTGATGCCACCCATATTCTGCGGCGCATGGTGGACCGCGGCATGGACAATTTCGCTGTCGCGACGATCTGGGACCCGATCGCCGTGTCTTTCTGTCACGCGGCGGGGGAGGGTGCCGAGATTGACCTGCGCATCGGCGGAAAATCCAGCCCGCAAGGCGGCGAACCGCTCGATTTCCGTATAAAGGTGATGCGCACGGCCGAGGCCGGCTGGCAGAGTTTCCGCAACAGCCGCGTAACACTCGGCCGCGCCGCTGTCGTGCGGCCGCTCGGCACGGAGATCGATATCATCCTCATTACCAGCCGGACGCAGACTTATGAGCCGGATATCTTTTCCAATCTCGGCATCGATTTCGCGAAAAAAGACGTGCTGCTGGTCAAGTCGACCAACCATTTTCATGCCGGCTTTGCGCCGGTCGCCTCCGAGATCGTTTATATCGCGGCCCCGACGTCCTATCCGACCGATCCGGCAAAAACGCCCTATCGCAAGGCGAGCCTCGAGCTTTGGCCACGGGTGGCTGATCCGCTGGGCCTGGATTGAGCGGCAGCCGTTCGAGCATTATCGGGACGGAACTCTGAAGCCTTTTTCTGGAAAGGCTTCAGAGGCGCTCAAGCGTGATCAGGAAAAACGCGCTTTCGTTTTGACCTGCTTCGACTGTGAACGGTAAGCCGCCTTCGATCAGCAGACCATCCAGCTTCCCCAGCTGCTCCTTGCCGTCACCGGTGGAAACCGTCAGTGGATCGACTGCCAGGATAAGTGTCGCGTTTCCGCCTGCTTTCCCCGCAAACAGGCCGAAGTGCCTCCTGACGACATGGCGAAAGGTCGAACGGCGGGTCATGACGTTCAGATCGGTGATCGCGCCGTCGGATAAGATCGCATTGACGGGAACATCGGCCGGAAAGGGCAGGGGCTGGCTTTCCACGGTCAGCATCAGTGGATCGGCGGCCGCAATTGCCAGCGCCATGCTGTTTCCCTCAAGAATGGACAGGGTGCGGTCTATTCCGGGAAAGATCGAAAACGGCCCGTCGCTTGCGACCGTCGCCATGCTGATACGCCAGTCGAAATCATCGACGGAAGAGCCTGGCGGAAAGATGGCGATTTCCACGGTCTCGCCGCCACCGTTTTTCCAGGGCATTCGCTTGTAGTCGCTTGCGCGCAGCAGGGTCATGGTTGTCCACTTTTGAAAGATCGGCCGGAAACGGTGTTCTCCATTTCCGGCCGTGGCAGGATCAATTGCCGAGGATGCCGGGCAGGCGCAGGCCCTGTTCCTTGGCGCATTCCACGGCGATGTCGTAACCGGCATCCGCATGGCGCATCACGCCGGTTGCCGGGTCGTTCCAGAGCACGCGCTCCAGCCGGCGGGCCGCATCGTCGGTGCCATCGGCGCAGATGACCATGCCGGAATGCTGCGAGAAGCCCATGCCGACGCCGCCGCCGTGATGCAGCGAAACCCAGGTCGCGCCGGATGCCGTGTTGAGCAGCGCATTGAGGAGCGGCCAGTCGGAAACGGCGTCCGAGCCGTCCTTCATGGCTTCGGTCTCGCGGTTGGGCGAGGCGACGGAGCCGCTGTCGAGATGGTCACGGCCGATGACAACAGGCGCCTTCAGCTCGCCGTTCTTGACCATTTCATTGAAGGCAAGCCCAAGACGATGGCGGTCGCCAAGGCCGACCCAGCAAATACGTGCCGGCAGGCCCTGGAATGCGATGCGCTCGCGCGCCATGTCGAGCCAATTGTGCAGATGCTTGTTGTCAGGCAGCAGTTCCTTCACCTTGGCGTCGGTCTTGTAGATGTCTTCCGGATCACCTGACAGGGCCGCCCAGCGGAACGGGCCGATGCCACGGCAAAACAGCGGGCGGATATAGGCCGGCACGAAGCCCGGGAAGGCAAAGGCGTTCTCCAGCCCCTCATCCTTGGCGACCTGGCGGATATTGTTGCCGTAATCGAGCGTCGGAACGCCGGCGTTCCAGAAATCGACCATGGCTTGCACATGCACCTTCATCGAGGCGCGCGCTGCGGCGGCAACGGCCTTCGGGTCGCTTTCCTGTTTGGCGCGCCATTCGGCAACGGTCCATCCGGCCGGAAGATAGCCATGGACGGGATCATGCGCCGAGGTCTGGTCGGTGACGATATCGGGACGAACGCCGCGACGGACGAGTTCCGGGAAGATTTCCGCCGCATTGCCGATCAGGCCGACGGATTTCGCCTCGCCCGCCTTGGTCCATTGGTCGATCAGCGCCAGCGCCTCATCGAGCGTATGCGCCTTCGCATCGACATAACGGGTACGCAGACGGAAATCGACGCGGGTTTCATCGCATTCGACGGCAAGGCAGCAGGCGCCGGCCATGACGGCGGCCAGCGGCTGTGCGCCGCCCATGCCGCCGAGACCGCCGGTCAGTATCCACTTGCCCTTCAGGTTGCCGTCATAATGCTGGCGGCCGGCCTCGACGAAGGTTTCATAGGTGCCCTGCACGATGCCCTGCGTACCGATGTAGATCCACGAACCGGCCGTCATCTGGCCGTACATGGCAAGACCCTTCTTATCCAGCTCGTTGAAGTGATCCCAGTTCGCCCAGTGTGGCACGAGGTTGGAGTTGGCGATCAGGACGCGCGGCGCATCCTTGTGGGTGCGGAATACACCGACCGGCTTGCCGGACTGGACGATGAGGGTTTCATCCTCGTTCAGATCTTTCAGCGTCGCGACGATGCGGTCGAAATCGTCCCAGGTGCGGGCGGCGCGGCCGATACCGCCATAAACCACCAGCTCATGCGGGCGCTCGGCGACATCGGGATCGAGATTGTTCATCAGCATGCGCAGCGGGGCTTCCGTCATCCAGCTCTTGGCATTGAGTTCAGTGCCCTGCGGCGCGCGGACATCGCGAATATTATGGCGTGGATTGTTCATGTGTTTTCCCCTTATCGTTTCGTGTCGAGCGCAAATTTTTCCATGCGCGTGAGAATGGTTTTGAGATGGGAGCGAAGCCGGTCGGCCTTGCCCGCGTCATAGGCGAAAGGCGGCGTCTCGCTTTGAAGATGGGTGGACTGCGCCAGCTCCATCTGGATGGCGTGCACGCTGCTCTGCGGTTTTCCGTAATGGCGCGTCGTCCAGCCGCCTTTGAAGCGACCGTTCAGGATGCTGTCGTAACCCTCTGCAGCGGCGGTCGCTTCGACAGCGATTTTTTCGATCGCGGGGTCGCAAGTTGCGCCCATATCCGTGCCGATGTTGAAATCCGGCAGCTTGCCTTCGAACAGGAAGGGAATATGCGAACGGATCGAATGGCAATCATAGAGAATGGCAATGCCATGAATGGATTTGACCCGTTCGATTTCCGCCGCAAGCGCTGCGTGATAGGGCGCGTGAAAGGTTTCCAGACGGTATGCGATGTCGTCCTGAGTGGGCTCCTGCCCTTCATTCCAGATCGGCTTGCCGTCGAAATCGGTCTCCGGAACAAGCCCTGTTGTGTTCTGGCCCGGATAAAGGCTCACCCCGGCGGGGTCGCGGTTGGCGTCGATCACGTACCGATGAAAGGTGGCACGCACCGTCGTCGCTTCTGGGATCAGATCCGCATAGAGCTCGTGAATATGCCAGTCGGTATCGGCCAGCAATTTTCCGTTTTCGTTCAGGCGTTGCCAGATATCCGCCGGCACATCCGTGCCGGTGTGGGGTAGCCCGAGAATGATCGGCGATGAACCTTCCTTGACGTCAAAGACACGCATCTCAAACCTCCAGCTTCGGCAGAATGCCGCCTGAAATCGTCGAGACCAGAGCGCCGGAAGCGATCAGCTCTGCCGCCGCCTTCAGGTCCGGCGCCATATAACGGTCTTCTTCCAGCGACGGGATCGTGGCGCGTAGCGCGGCAATCACCTTCTGCAATTCGGGGCTGGTTTTCAGCGGCCCACGCAACTCCACACCCTGAATGGCCGAAAGCGCCTCGATGCCAAGGATGGCGAAGAGATTGTCCGTCATCGGCAGCAGACGTCGTGCACCGTGGCAGGCCATGGACACATGGTCTTCCTGATTGGCGGAGGTCGGCGTCGAATCGACCGAGGCCGGATGCGCCATCTGCTTGTTCTCGCTCATCAGCGCGGCGGAGGTGACTTCGGCGATCATCAGGCCCGAATTCAGCCCTGGCTTCTTGGAAAGAAAGGCCGGCAGCCCATAGGAAAGGGCCGGATCGACCAGAAGCGCCACACGACGCTGGGCGATCGCGCCGATTTCGCAAATGGCAAGCGCCGTCTGATCGGCGGCAAATGCAACCGGTTCGGCGTGGAAATTGCCGCCGGAGACGACGGAATTGTCTGAAAGCACCAGCGGATTGTCGGTTACGGCATTGGCTTCGATTTCCAGTGTGCGGGCCACCTGCCGCAGAAGATCGAGGCAGGCGCCATCCACCTGCGGTTGGCAACGGATGCAATAGGGGTCCTGCACCCGCTCGTCGCCCTCGATGTGGCTGACGCGGATTTCCGAACCATCCAGCAGATTACGAAGCGCCGCTCCCGCGTCGATCTGGCCCTTATGGCCGCGCAGGCTGTGAATATCGGGATGAAAAGGGGCAGACGACCCCATCGCGGCATCGGTGGAAAGCGCGCCGGTGATAAGCGCCGCCTGTGCCGCGCGATGGGCGCGGAAAAGACCGGCGAGCGCCAGCGCCGTCGAGGTCTGCGTGCCGTTGATAAGTGCAAGCCCTTCCTTGGCTGCCAGAACCACCGGGGTCAATCCGGCTTTCGCAAGTGCTTGGCCGGCGGGCAGAAGCGCTCCCTCATAAAAGGCCTCGCCTTCGCCCATCATCACGGCGGCCATATGGGCCAGCGGCGCGAGATCGCCGGAAGCGCCGACCGAACCCTTTTCGGGAATGACGGGAATGACACCCTTCTCAAGCATGGCTTCGATCAGCCGCACCAGTTCCAGCCGCACGCCGGATGCGCCGCGGCCGAGCGAAACCAGCTTCAGCGCCATGATCAGCCGCACGATATTTTCAGGAAGCGGTGCGCCGACCCCGCAGCAATGCGACAGGATGAGATTGCGCTGCAGCGTCGCCACATCGGCCGCGTCGATCTTGATGGAGGCAAGTTTGCCGAAACCGGTATTGATGCCGTAGACCGGCGCATTGCCGGCAGCAATCTCCGCGATGCGGGCTGCTGCCTTTTCAATGCCGGCATCGAAGCTGCGGTCGAGCTTTGCCGTACCGTTTTCCCAGTATATGGTGGAAAGCTCGGCAAGCGTCACGGCGCCTGGATGAAGGGTGATGGCTTTTATGGTCATGGGGAAACCTTCTGTCCCTTGAAAATACGGGCATGGAGCGGATTAAAACCGATGCGATAGACAAGCTCGGCCGGACGCTCGATATCCCAGATGGCAAAATCAGCCGATTTTCCGGCCTCCAGCGTGCCGGTTTCCGCAAGCAGGCCGAGCGCCTTTGCCGCATTGCGTGTCGTCGCCGTCAGACATTCTTCCACGGTCATGCGGAAAAGCGTGGCGCCCATATTCATGGTCAGCAGCAGGGAGGTGAGCGGCGAAGTGCCGGGATTGCAGTCCGTTGCGAGCGCAATGTCGGCTCCGGCATCGCGCAGTGCCTGTACCGGCGGCAGCTGCTTTTCGCGCAGCGCATAAAAGGCACCGGGAAGAAGCACGGCCACGGTTCCTGCTTCCGCCAGCGCCTTCGCACCGGCTTCATCAAGATATTCCAGGTGATCGGCCGACAGCGCATTATAGGATGCCGCAAGCTCGGAACCGCCAAGGTTGGAAAGCTGCTCCGCATGCAGCTTGACAGGAAGTCCGAGCTGTTTAGCGGCCTTGAAAACCCGGTCGATCTCCGCGACGGAAAAGGCGATGCCTTCGCAGAAGCCGTCAACCGCATCCGCCAGTCCTTCCGCATGCGCCTTTTCCAGCCCCGGCAGAACAATGTCGCCAATATAATCGGCGTTGCGGCCCTTATAGTCTGCAGGTGTCGCGTGCGCGGCGAGATAGCTGGTGACGATGCGCACCGGCCGTAATGTCTCAAGCCTGCGCGCAACGCGCAGCATCTTCAGTTCGGTTTCGATGTCGAGACCGTAACCGGATTTGATTTCGACCGTGGAAACGCCTTCGGAAAGAAGGGTGTCGAGACGCGGAAGCGCCTGCGCCAGCAGAACCTCTTCCGAAAGCGCGCGCGTATCGCGCACCGAAGAAACGATGCCGCCGCCCGCTTTGGCGATCTCCTCATAGGTCGCACCATTCAACCGCATCTCGAATTCCATGGCGCGATTGCCGCCGAAGACAAGATGGGTGTGGCAGTCGATCAGGGCAGGGGTGATCCAGCGGCCGCCGCAATCGGTGGTGTCATCGGCTGTCGCCAGATCGGCAGGCAGATCGCTTTCGGGACCGGCAAAGGCGATGCGGCCGTTACGCACGGCAATCACGGCGTTTTCGACGGCGCCGATGCCATCCACGTCGGGGTTGAAGGTTGCCAGCCGGGCGTTGCGCCACAAAGCCGTGGCGTTCCCCGTCGCCGTTCCGTTTGCAGATTTGTTCCCTGGCATTTGCTTTTCGCCTTTCCTTTGTGAGTTAAATGTATATACATAATAATCGGCTTGGCAAGCTGCAATTTCGTGTTTGAAATGGCCTTGCCGGACAGAACCAAAGGAGAGGGTGGCATGACGGCAATTCACGCGGGCGCAGCGCTTCTGGCGGGCGGATGGGCGAAGGATGTTCGCATCATCTGCGATGACGGCATTGTTTCATCCGTCGAAACCGGCGTTTCCCCGCAGCCGCAGGATGAGCGTCATGCCGTCATCGTTCCAGCTATGCCCAATCTCCACAGCCATGCCTTTCAGCGGGCCATGGCGGGGCTTGCCGAAATCCGCGGCCCGGGTGATGACAGTTTCTGGAGCTGGCGCACCGTCATGTATAAATTCGCGCTCTCCATGACGCCTGACCATGTCGAGGCCGTTGCCGCCCAGCTCTATATGGAAATGCTGGAGGCCGGTTTCGGAAGGGTCGGCGAATTTCACTATCTGCATAATGACAGGGACGGTTCGCATTACGGCAATATCGCCGAAATGGCCGAACGCATCGGCGCGGCCGCGTCGCAGACGGGCATCGGTCTCACCTTGCTGCCGGTCTTTTACGCTCATTCCGGTTTCGGCGGCCAGGCTCCGATCGATGGGCAGAAACGCTTCATCCATTCGCTCGACAGTTATGGAAAGCTGATGCAGGGTGCACAGGCGGTGGCAGACAAATTGCCGGGTGCGGTCCTCGGCATTGCGCCACACAGCCTGCGTGCCGTAACCGGCGACGAGCTGGCAGCCATCGAGCCGCTGGCAAAGGGTGGGCCGATCCATATTCATGTGGCGGAACAAACGAAGGAAGTGGAGGATTCACTCGCCTTTTCCGGTGCGAGACCGGTGGAATGGCTGCTTGAAAACGCGCCGGTCGATGGTCGCTGGTGCCTTATCCATGCGACACATATGACGGAAACCGAAACGCGGCATATGGCGAAAAGCGGTGCCGTGGCCGGTCTCTGCCCGATCACCGAGGCCAATCTCGGCGACGGTATCTTCCCGGCTCCGGCTTTCTTTGGCGAAAACGGCCATTACGGTGTCGGATCCGATTCCAACATTCTGATTTCCGTGCCGGAAGAATTGCGAACCCTCGAATATTCACAACGCCTCTCGCATCGGGCACGTAATGTCATCGCCGATGCCGGCCATTCCACGGGAGAAAAACTCTTCCGGCAGGCGCTCGAAGGCGGCGGCAGGGCTCTGGCGTCGCCAAATGGTCTGGAAAGCGGGAAAAGTGCGGATTTTGTCGCTCTTGATGTTTCCGCCGTTTCTTATCTTCCGATATCCCAGATTCTCGATCAGTGGATATTTGCGGGTGGTGTTGGCGTCGATTCCGTTTGGGTGCGCGGCAAAAAGCGCGTGCAAGCCGGCCGGCATATCCACCGTCGTGAAATATCCGATCGTTTCAACAAGGTCATGGCCGAACTTCTCGATAGCTGATATGGGCTCGGCAGAAACGGAAAAAAGCCAGTGGGGAAAGGCATTGCGGACGTGACGAAAGCATCGGCCGGGCAAACCCTGCACCAGCGTATCCTCAGCGACATCGAGGGCCGGATCGTTTC